>NZ_LT629701.1:5621839-7093679 GCF_900103775.1 Allokutzneria albata
GCCGGGGCGGCCTCGGTCTTCTTCGCCTCGTCCTTGGCGAACTTGGTGCCGCGAGCGGCGTTCGCCTCGGCGGTGACGGTGCGCTCGGTGATGAGCTCGATCACGGCCATGGCCGCGTTGTCGCCCTTGCGCGGCATCGTCTTGGTGATGCGGGTGTAGCCACCGTTGCGCTCGGCGAAGTGCGGGCCGATCTCGGCGATCAGCTTGTGCACGATGTCCTTGTCGCGGATCAGCTTCATGATCTCGCGACGGTTGTGCAGGTCACCGCGCTTGGCCTTGGTGATCAGGCGCTCGGCGTACGGACGCAGCCGCCGCGCCTTCGCCTCGGTGGTGGTGATCCGGCCGTGCTCGAACAGCGACGTGGCCAGGTTGGCCAGCATCAGCCGCTGGTGGGCAGGCGACCCACCGAGCCGGGCACCCTTGGTGGGGGTGGGCATCTCTTGCTCCTCTTGAGATCAAGCTGCGCGACGCCGCTGGGGGCGCGCACAGTGCGCAGCTCTACAGCTGCTCGGTCTCGGCGTAGTCGTGGCCATCGTCGTTGCCGTGGTCGACCCCTGCGGACCAACCCTCGGAGGTGTAGTCCGCCGCGGCGGCCGACGGGTCGAACCCGGGCGGGCTGTCCTTGAGCGCGAGCCCGAGGCCTGCCAGCTTCAGCTTGACCTCGTCGATCGACTTGGCGCCGAAGTTCCGGATGTCCAGCAGGTCCGCCTCGCTGCGCGAGACGAGCTCACCCACGGTGTGGATGCCCTCGCGCTTGAGGCAGTTGTAGGACCGGACGGTGAGGTCGAGGTCCTCGATCGGCATCGCGAACGCGGCGATGGTGTCCGCCTCCGCGGGAGACGGGCCGATCTCGATGCCCTCTGCGTCCACGTTGAGCTCACGGGCCAGCCCGAACAGCTCGACGAGGGTCTTACCGGCCGAGGCAACCGCGTCCCTCGGGGTGATCGAGGGCTTGGTCTCCACGTCCAGGATCAGCTTGTCGAAGTCCGTGCGCTGCTCGACACGGGTGGCCTCGACCTTGTACGTCACCTTCAGCACCGGCGAGTAGATCGAGTCGACCGGGATCCGGCCGATCTCGGCACCGGCCTGCTTGTTCTGCATCGCCGGGACGTAGCCGCGACCGCGCTCGACGACGAGCTCGATCTCCAGCTTGCCCTTCCCGTTGAGGGTGGCGATGTGCAGGTCGGGGTTGTGCACCGTCACGCCCGCGGGCGGGACGATGTCGCCGGCGGTGACCTCGCCGGGACCCTGCTTGCGCAGGTACATCGTCACCGGCTCGTCCTCCTCGGAGCTGACGACCAGCTCCTTGAGGTTGAGGATGATGTCGGTGACGTCCTCCTTCACGCCGGGGACCGTGGTGAACTCGTGCAGCACGCCGTCGATGCGGATGCTGGTCACCGCCGCGCCCGGGATGGACGACAGCAGGGTCCTGCGGAGGGAGTTGCCGAGCGTGTAGCCGAAACCCGGCTCCAGGGGCTCGATGACGAAGTGGGACCGCGTGTCGTTGACCGACTCCTCGGCCAGCGACGGGCGCTGAGAGATGAGCACTGGCTGTTCCCTTTCCTACCGGTGACCGCTATATGACACCGAGAGAAATGACGCACCGGAGACCAGGCGGACCTGGAGACCCGGCAGGGCGACGGCACACCCTGTAGTGCCGCCACCGGGGTCGGACGCGAAGCCGGGGCGATCGCCTGAGACGACCGCCCCGGAACACGTCACTTCGAGTAGAGCTCGACGATGAGCTGCTCCTGGACCGGCACATCGATCTGTGCGCGCTCCGGGAGCTGGTGCACGAGCACCCGCAGGTTCGACGGAACGACCTGCAGCCAGGCCGGGACCGGACGGTCGCCGAGGGCTTCCTTCGCGGCCAGGAACGGCAGCGTCGGCAGGGACTTCGGCTTCACGTCGATGATGTCGTACTGCGAGACGCGGAAGCTGGGGATGTTCACCTTCTGGCCGTTGACCAGGAAGTGACCGTGCGCCACCAGCTGACGAGCCTGACGCCGCGTGCGAGCGAGACCGGCGCGGTAGACCACGTTGTCCAGGCGCGACTCGAGGATGCGCAGCAGGTTCTCACCGGTCTTGCCGGGGAGACGCACGGCTTCCTCGTAGTAGCGGCGGAACTGGCGCTCCAGGACGTTGTAGGTGAAGCGGGCCTTCTGCTTCTCCTGCGTCTGGAGCAGGTACTCGCTCTCCTTGATCCGCGTGCGGCCGTGCTGGCCGGGCGGGTAAGGACGGCGCTCGAAGGCCTTGTCGCCCCCGATGAGGTCGACCTTGAGCCGACGGGACTTGCGAGTCGCGGGACCGGTGTAACGAGCCATTGTTTTCTACTCCTCTCCCGCGCTCAGACCCGACGCCGCTTGGGCGGGCGGCAGCCGTTGTGCGGCTGCGGGGTCACGTCCTGGATGGTGCCGACCTCGAGGCCGGCCGCCTGGAGCGAGCGGATGGCGGTCTCGCGGCCGGAGCCGGGACCCTTGACGAAGACGTCGACCTTGCGCATGCCGTGTTCTGCGGCCTTGCGGGCGGCGTTCTCGGCGGCCATCTGGGCCGCGAACGGGGTGGACTTCCTGGAGCCCTTGAAGCCGACGTGGCCGGCGGAGGCCCAGGAGATCACGGCGCCGTTCGGGTCCGTGATGGAGACGATGGTGTTGTTGAACGTGCTCTTGATGTGGGCGTGCCCATGGGAGACGTTCTTCTTTTCCTTACGCCGGATCTTCTTGACCCCGGCGCCCTGGCGGGACTTGGGAGGCATGGTGCTTCGGATCTCCTAGCTACGCGGGGGTCTTACTTCTTACCGGCCTTCTTCTTGCCGGCGACCGTCTTCTTCGGGCCCTTGCGGGTGCGGGCGTTGGTCTTGGTCCGCTGACCACGCACGGGCAGGTTGCGACGGTGCCGCAGACCCTCGTAGCAGCCGATTTCGACCTTGCGGCGAATGTCGGCCGCGACCTCGCGGCGGAGATCACCCTCGACCTTGAAGTTGTTCTCGATGTAGTCCCGCAGCTTGACCAGCTGGTCGTCGCCGAGGTCCTTGGCGCGCAGGTCCGGGCTGACGCCCGTCGCGGCCAGGATCTCCTTGGAACGGGTTCGGCCGATGCCGAAGATGTAGGTCAGCGCGATCTCCATCCGCTTCTCGCGGGGGAGATCGACGCCAGAAAGACGTGCCATACGGCTCTCTAGCTCCTGTACTCGCTTCAGGTCTTCTCCCCGCCCGTCCCGGAACCTGGGTTCCGGGCCCCGGCCTGAAGTCCGGGGGTGTGTCCCGCGCCGCGAGCGGCGCGAACAGGTACGAGGAGGCTTGTGTTGTGTCGTCTAACCGCGACGAGCGGGTGATCTCAGCCCTGACGCTGCTTGTGGCGCAGGTTCTCGCAGATCACCATGACCCGGCCGTGACGGCGGATCACCTTGCACTTGTCGCAGATCTTCTTGACGCTCGGCTGGACCTTCACGGTCGTGCACTCCTGCTTGGCCGCGTGTCCGGACCGCGTCCGGACACCGTGGAGGTCACTTGTAGCGGTAGACGATGCGGCCGCGGGACAGGTCGTAGGGCGACAGCTCCACGACTACCCGGTCCTCGGGCAGGATGCGGATGTAGTGCTGCCGCATCTTGCCGCTGATGTGCGCGAGGACCTTGTGGCCATTCTCCAGCTCAACGCGGAACATCGCGTTGGGGAGTGGCTCGACCACGCGGCCCTCGACCTCAATGGCCCCGTCCTTCTTGCCCATGTCCTCCGCGTTTCGTGACGGTGACAGATCATCTGACATGCCCGGAGTCCGGCGCGAGCCGGTAGCCGGGCGCGGACGTCCGCAACGTCAGGATCCTGTCGAGCCCGGTCACGAGCGAGGGGTGAGAACCCACATGCCACTATGGAGTCAGGCGCAATAAGAGCCAGCGCGACGGACGCGCCGTCCCAATAGTGTAGGCGGCCGCCGCACAGCGGCCAAACCGGCCCCCGTTCAGGACCGCTCGCGGTGCCGTTCACCGGCCCAGGAGAGCACCTCCAGCGCGCCCCAGACGCTCACCGGCCAGACGAACCACGGATATCCCAAACCACCGGTGACCAGGCCCGTTACCGACCAGACCGCGATCATCACCAGGCTGGCCCCCAACCAGGTGCGCATGGATTCGCCCACACCGAGCAGAGTTTCAGTTGGTGAAGGACACAGTCGTCATCCGCGATGTGTATTCCGGAACACCCCCCGTGGAGGTAGCGATCACTCCTCCTCGGCGCAGCAGGGGAAACACCACCGCCCCCGGCCGAAGGATCGGCTCGGGGGCGGTCGGTACGAAGATCGTCTAGTCCTCGGGGGCGGTGAGCACCCAGGGACCGTCCTCGGTGACGGCGACGGTGTGCTCCCAGTGCGCGGCCCTGGTGCCGTCGGTGGTGATCACCGTCCAGCCGTCGGAGAGCTCCTCGGTGCGGTCGGTGCCCAGGGTGAGCATGGGCTCCACCGCGAGGGCCATGCCGATCCGCAGCCGCGGGCCCTTGCCGGGCTTGCCCATGTTCGGCAGGAACGGCTCCATGTGCATCTGCGAGCCGATGCCGTGCCCGCCGTAGCCGTCGACGATGCCGTAGGTGCGGCCGTCCCTCTCCTCGGAGGCGATCACCGAGCTCTCGATCGCGAAGGAGATGTCGGTCAGCCGGTTGTCTGCGCGGACCTGCTCGATCCCGGCCCACATCGAGGCCCTGGTGGCGTCGGAGAGCTCCTGCTCGGCCTGGGTGATGGCGCCGATGGCCAGGGTGACCGCGGAGTCGCCGTGCCAGCCCTCAAGGATCGCGCCGCAGTCCACCGAGAGCAGGTCGCCCTCGGCCAGCACCTGGGCGCGGCTCGGGATGCCGTGCACGACCTGCTCGTTCACCGAGGCGCAGATGCTGCCGGGGAAGCCGTGGTAGCCCTTGAAGGAGGGCACCGCGCCCGCGTCCCGGATCGTCTGCTCGGCCAGCTCGTCGAGTTCCAGCGTGCTGACCCCGGCCCTGGCGGCCGCGCTGACCGCGGCCAGCGCCCTGGCCACCACGATTCCCGCGGCGCGCATGGCCTCCAGCTCACCGCGGGTCTTCAGCTCGATACCGCGTCCGCGCTTCAGCATCGGCTCACGCGTCCGCGCGCAGGGCCTTGAGGGCGCGCTCGGAGATGTCCTCGACCGAGCCCACGGCGTCGATGGTGATCAGGATGTCGCGGTAGTAGTCCAGCAGCGGAGCGGTCTCCGAGCGGTAGATCTGCTGCCGCCTGCGGATGATCTCCTCGGTGTCGTCGGCCCGGCCCCTGGCCAGCAGCCGCTCCACCACGATGTCCTCGGCGATGTCGAACTGCAGCACCGCGTCCAGCTTGGTGCCCTTCGCCGCGAGCAGCCCGCCGAGCACGTCGGCCTGCACGGTGTTGCGCGGGAACCCGTCGAGCAGGAAGCCGCCCGCCGCGTCCGGCTGCGCCAGCCGGTCCTCGACCATCGCGTTGGTCACCGAGTCCGGCACCAGCTCCCCGGTGTCCAGGTAGCGCTTGGCCTCCTGGCCGAGCGGGGTGAGCTGGCCGATGTTCGCCCTGAACAGGTCACCGGTGGAAATGTGGGGCACGCCGAGCTTCTGGCTCAGCACCGTGGCCTGCGTGCCCTTGCCCGCTCCGGGCGGGCCGACGAGGACGAGTCTCACTACCGGAGGAACCCTTCGTAGTTGCGCTGCATGAGCTGGCTCTCGATCTGCTTCACGGTGTCGAGACCGACGCCCACCATGATCAGCACGGCCGTGCCGCCGAACGGGAAGTTCTGGTTGTTGCCCTCCTGCGTGACCGTCAGGAAGAAGTTGGGCAACACGGCGACGATGCCGAGGTAGAGCGAGCCGGGCAGCGTGATCCGGCCGAGCACGAAGCGCAGGTACTCGGCGGTCGGGCGCCCTGGGCGGATACCGGGGATGAAGCCGCCGAACTTCTTCATCTCGTCGGCGCGCTCGTCCGGGTTGAACGTGATCGCCACGTAGAAGTACGTGAAGAAGATGATCAGCAGGAAGTAGATCGCGATGTGCACCGGGCTGGACTGCTGCACGATGTGCGTCGCGATGAACTGCTGCCACCAGCTGGGCTCGGTGGTGGAGCCCGCGGCCAGCTTCGAGATCAGGTCCGGCAGGTACAGCAGCGAGGACGCGAAGATCAGCGGGATGACACCGGCCTGGTTGACCTTCAGCGGCAGGTAGGTCGAGGTGCCGCCGTACATACGGCGGCCGATCATGCGCTTGGCGTACTGCACCGGGATGCGGCGCTGGCCCTGCTCGACGAACACCACGCTGACGATGATCGCCAGGGCGAACACGCAGACGACCGGGAAGACGATGGCGCCGTCGGGCCGCTGCAGGATCATGCCGCCCTCGGGGATGATCCGGGCCGCGATCGAGGTGAAGATCAGCAGCGACATGCCGTTGCCGACACCGCGCTCGGTGATCAGCTCACCCAGCCACATGATGACGGCGGTGCCCGCGGTCATCGTGATGACGATGACGACGAGGTTGAACACGCTCTGGTCCGGGATGACGTCCCGGTCGCAGTTCTGGAACAGCTGCCGCTGGACGGCGAGCGCCACGATGCCGGTGGACTGCAGGATGCCCAGCGCGATGGTCAGGTAGCGGGTGTACTGGGTCAGCTTGTTCTGCCCCGACTGCCCTTCCTTCTTCAGCTGCTCGAAGCGCGGGATCACCACGGTGAGCAACTGCACGATGATGCTCGCGGTGATGTAGGGCATGATGCCCAGCGCGAAGATCGACAGCTTCAGCAGCGCGCCACCGCTGAAGAGGTTGATCAGCTGGTAGAAGCTCTGACCGCCGGACTCCTGCTGGCGGATGCACTCCTGGACATTCACGTAGGACACGCCCGGAGACGGCAGGGTGGCACCCAGCCGGTACAGCGCAACGATTCCGAGAGTGAAAAGGATCTTGCGACGCAGGTCGGGCGTCGTAAGAGCCGAGCGGAAGGCGCTGAGCACCCGAGACCTCCTCGGCGTGGCCGGCGTGACCGCCGACTACTGGCTGGGGCCGGCACGTCCTGCCGGCGGGATCAATTGCAGGCTTCACACGCTTCGCGCGCGTGGCCGAAGCGTGCTGACGACTGTAACAGCAGCCGCCGAGGGGCCGGTGCCCCCGTCCGGAGTCCTTGCCACGGTGGACAAAACAGCCGTTCAGCCGGGAGCGAACGGCGTAGCCCGGACAGACTTCGGGGCCGGGAGGCGACTCGCTTCCCGGCCCCGAAATCAGGTGTCACACAGTGGTGGTGGTCCCACCGGCGGCAGTGATCTTCTCGACGGCGCTGCCGGAGAACTTGTTCGCCGTCACGTCGAGCTTCACGCCACCCAGGTCGCCGTCACCGAGGACCTTGACCAGGCTGTTCTTGCGAACAGCACCGGCCTGGACCAGCTCGGCGATACCGACCGCGCCGCCCTGCGGGAACAGCTTGGCCAGCGCGGACAGGTTGACGACCTGGTACTCCACGCGGAACGGGTTCTTGAACCCCTTCAGCTTGGGCAGCCGCATGTGGATCGGCATCTGCCCACCCTCGAAGGCGGCAGGCACGTTCTTGCGCGCCTTGGTGCCCTTGGTACCACGGCCCGCGGTCTTGCCCTTGGAGCCCTCACCGCGACCGACACGGGTCTTCGCGGTCTTGGCGCCCGGGGCCGGACGCAGGTGGTGAATCTTGATGGTCATGGTCAGTCGACCTCCTCGACCGCCACCAGGTGCCGCACGGTGTGGATCAGACCACGAACCTGCGGCGTGTCCTCGCGGACAACTGACTGGCGGATCTTGCGCAGGCCGAGAGTCCGCAGGGACTCGCGGTGGTTGCGCTTCGTGCCAATCGTGCTACGCAGCTGGGTGACCTTCAGGTTGGCCATGACGATCACACCCCCTGTCCGGCACGGGCGCGCAGCATGCCTGCGGGAGCGACATCCTCCAGCGGCAGGCCACGACGCGCGGCGACCTCTTCGGGGCGCTGCAGCATCTTCAGAGCGGCAACGGTGGCGTGCACGATGTTGATGGGGTTGTCGCTACCCAGCGACTTGCTCAGCACGTCGTGCACACCGGCGCACTCCAGCACCGCGCGCACCGGGCCACCGGCGATGACACCGGTACCGGGGCTGGCGGGGCGCAGCAGGACGACGCCCGCGGCGTCCTCACCCTGCACGGGGTGCGGGATGGTGCCGGCGATGCGAGGCACCTTGAAGAAGTGCTTCTTGGCCTCCTCAACGCCCTTGGCGATGGCGGCCGGCACCTCCTTGGCCTTGCCGTAGCCGACACCGACCATGCCGTCGCCGTCACCGACGATCACCAGGGCGGTGAAGCTGAAGCGACGACCACCCTTGACGACCTTGGCGACGCGGTTGATCGAGACGACGCGCTCGATGTGAGGGGTCTTCTCCTGGGCCGCCCCGCCGCGGCCGCTGTCGCGGCGGTCCCTACGGTCGCGACGCTCGCCGCGCTCGTTGCCACCACCGGCGTTGCCGCCGGGGCCACCGCCGCCGAATTGCCGTGTACGTCCCGGCATCAGGCGTTCCTTCCGTTGTGACGAACCCAGATCTCGTTGTTCCGCATGATCAGAACTCCAGCCCACCCTCGCGGGCCGCGTCGGCCAGCGCGGCGATCCGGCCGTGGTAGTTGTGACCACCCCGGTCGAACACGACCTGTGCGATGCCCGCGTCCTTGGCCCTGGCGGCGACGAGCGCGCCGACCTTGGCCGCGCGAGCCTTCTTGTCGCCGTCCAGCGCGCGGACGTCGGCCTCCAGCGTGGAGGCCGAGACCACCGTGCGACCGGCCAGGTCGTCGATCACCTGCGCGACCATGTGCCGCGAGGAGCGGGTGACCACCAGGCGCGGACGCTCGGCGGTGCCGCTGATCTTCTTGCGGAGCCGGAAGTGCCGGCGTGCACGGGCAATGCGACGCACCGTGGAGACGTCCTTGCCCACCCGCTTGCGCTTCGTAGCAGTCTCGCTCATGCTCACTTACCCGTCTTTCCGACCTTGCGGCGAACGTTCTCGCCCGCGTACCGCACACCCTTGCCCTTGTACGGCTCCGGCTTGCGGATCTTGCGGATGTTGGCGGCGACCTCACCAACCTGCTGCTTGTCGATGCCCTGGACGGAGAACTTCGTGGGGCTCTCCACCGCGAAGGTGATCCCCGCGGGCGGCGCCACCTTCACCGGGTGGCTGAAGCCGAGCGAGAACTCCAGGTCCGAGCCCTTGGCCGCGACGCGGTAACCGACGCCGTGGATCTCGAGCTTCTTCTCGTAGCCCTGGGTCACACCGATGATCATGTTGTTGACCAGGGTCCGGGACAGGCCGTGCAGCGAGCGGCTCTTCCGCTCGTCGTCGGGCCGCGCCACCTCGAGCGTGCCGTCCTCGGCGCGCTTGACGGTGATGGGCTCGGCGACCGTGTGGTTGAGGGTGCCCTTGGGCCCCTTCACCGTCACGAGCTGACCGTCGATCGTGACGTCGACGCCAGCCGGAACGGAGACCGGCAACTTACCGATGCGTGACATGCCGTAATCCCCCTTCCGCTACCAGACGTAGGCGAGGACTTCCCCGCCCACAGCCTGCTTGGTGGCCTGTCGGTCGGTCAGCAGACCGGACGACGTGGAAATGATCGCGACGCCGAGGCCACCGAGAACCTTGGGCAGGTTGGTGGACTTGGCGTAGACGCGAAGACCCGGCTTGGAGACCCGGCGCACACCAGCGATGCTGCGCTCACGGTTCGGGCCGTACTTCAGCGTGACGATCAGGTTCTTGCACTTCTCACCCTGCTCATCGCGGAAGCCGGCGATGTAGCCCTCACGCTGCAGGATCTCAGCGATGCTGGCCTTGAGCTTGGAGTGCGGCATCACGACCTCGTCGTGATAGGCCGAGTTCGCGTTGCGCAGACGAGTGAGCATGTCTGCGATCGGGTCGGTCATCGTCATGGTGACCTTGTCAACCTTTCTCGCCCCGGTTCCCGGTCGGGCCTGTGGCGAAGTGGGAATCAGTGAGGCGTGAGCGAGGAGCCGGACTTACCAGCTGGACTTGCTCACACCAGGCAGCTCGCCGCGGTGCGCCATCTGCCGCAGGCAGATCCGGCACAGGCCGAACTTGCGGAACACCGAGTGCGGACGGCCGCAGCGGTTGCAGCGGGTGTAGGCGCGGACCTTGAACTTCGGCTTGCGCGCCGCCTTGTTGATCAGAGCCTTCTTGGCCATCGTCAGCTCTCCTTGAACGGGAAGCCCAGGTGCTTCAGCAGCGCCCGGCCCTCCTCGTCGGTCTGGGCAGTCGTGACGACGGTGATGTCCATGCCACGCTGGCGGTCGATCGAGTCGGGGTCGATCTCGTGGAACATCGACTGCTCGTTCAGACCAAAGGTGTAGTTGCCGTTGCCGTCGAACTGCTTCGGCGACAGACCGCGGAAGTCACGGATACGCGGCAGCGCGATGGTCAGCAGCCGGTCCAGGAACTCCCACATGCGGTCGCCACGCAGGGTAGCGCGCGCACCGATCGGCATGCCCTCGCGGAGCTTGAACTGCGCGATGGACTTGCGGGCCTTGCGGACCTCGGGACGCTGACCGGTGATCGTGGACAGGTCGCGGACCGCGCCCTCGATCAGCTTGCCGTCGCGGGCGGCGTCGCCGACGCCCATGTTGACGACGATCTTCACGATGCCGGGGACCTGCATCGGGTTGCTGTAGGAGAAGTCGCTCTTGAGCTTGGCGACGATCTCCTCGCGGTACCGGGACTTCAGTCGCGGCAGAGTCTTCTCGGTGGTGGTCATGCTCAGATGTCCTTACCGTTCCGGCGCGACACGCGGACGCGGCGACCCTCGTCGGTCGTGCGGATGCCGACGCGGGTCGGCTTGCCGTCCGAGTCGACGACCATCACGTTGCTCACGTGGATCGGGGCTTCCTGGGTGACGATGCCGCCGGAGGAGGCGCCACGCTGGGTCTGCGAGACCTTGGTGTGCTTCTTGATCCGGTTGACACCCTCGACCAGGACGCGGTTGCGGTCCGGGTAGGCCTGGATGACCTTGCCCTTGGCGCCCTTGTCCTTGCCGGCGATGACGACGACCGTGTCGCCCTTCTTCACCTTCATGGTCAGAGCACCTCCGGCGCGAGCGAGATGATCTTCATGAACTTCTTGTCCCGAAGCTCACGGCCGACCGGCCCGAAGATGCGGGTACCGCGGGGCTCGGTGTCGTTCTTGATCAGAACGGCGGCGTTCTCGTCGAAGCGGATGTAGGAACCATCCGGACGACGACGCTCCTTGAGGGTGCGGACGACGACGGCCTTGACCACGTCGCCCTTCTTCACGCCTGCGCCGGGCATCGCGTCCTTGACGGTGGCGACGATGACGTCGCCGATGCCGGCGTAGCGGCGACCGGAGCCACCGAGAACGCGGATGCAGAGGATTTCCTTCGCACCCGTGTTGTCGGCGACGCGCAGTCGCGACTCCTGCTGGATCACTTCTCTTTACTCCCTGACCCTGTGTGGCACACCAGATTTCCGACCTGATGCACGCGGTCTGATGTCCGACCAGTGCCCCGCACCCTGATCCGGGTGCGGGGCCTGGGGGAACCTACTTGGCCTTCTCGAGGATCTCCATGAGCCGCCAGCGCTTGGTCGCCGACAGCGGCCGGGTCTCCATGAGCAGGACGCGGTCGCCGACACCGGCGGAGTTCTGCTCATCGTGCGCCTTCACCTTGGTGGTGGAGCGCATGACCTTGCCGTACAGCGGGTGCTTCTTGCGGTCCTCAAGCGAGACAACGATGGTCTTGTCCATCTTGTCCGAGACGACGTAGCCCTCGCGGACCTTACGGTTGTTACGCACGGTGCTCTTCTCGTCGCTCATGCCGCACCCTCATCCTGAGAGGTCCCGTCCGGGGAGACCGACAGGCCGAGCTCGCGCTCGCGCATGACGGTGTAGATCCGGGCGATGTCGTGGCGGATGGCGCGAAGCCGACGGTTGTTGTCGAGCTGTCCGGTCGCCATCTGGAAGCGGAGGTTGAACAGCTCCTCCTTGGCTTCCCTCAGACGCAGGACGAGCTCCTCGTCGGTGAGCTCACGCAGCTCGGAAGCGGTGGTCGCCGCTGCCATCAGAACTCACCACCCTCTCGCGTGACGATGCGGCACTTCATCGGGAGCTTGTGGATCGCGCGGCGCAGGGCCTCGCGAGCCGTGGCCTCGTTCGGGTAGTTCATCTCGAACATGACCCGACCGGGCTTGACGTTGGCCACCCAGTACTCGGGCGAACCCTTACCGGAACCCATGCGGGTCTCGGCAGGCTTCTTGGTGAGCGGGCGGTCCGGGAAGATGTTGATCCACACCTTGCCACCACGGCGGATGTGCCGGGTGATGGCGATACGCGCGGACTCGATCTGCCGGTTGGTGACGTAGGCCGGCTCCAGCGCCTGGATGCCGAACTCGCCGAAGACCACCTTGGTGCCACCCTTGGCAGCGCCCGAGCGACTCGGGTGGTGCTGCTTGCGGTGCTTGACCTTGCGTGGGATGAGCACGTCTCAGCCCTCACTCTTCTCGGCCGCGCTGCCGTTGTTCACCGGCGCGGTCGACTCGGTCGCGGCGGACGCCTTGGCCTCGGCCGGAGCCTCGGCCGCGGCACGCCCGGCCTCGGTGCTCGTCGGCGTGGTGCCGGAGGCACCGGAACGGCGACGGGCCGGACGCTCACGACGCGGTGCGCGGGACTCGGGGGCAACGGTCTCGCTCGGCCGACGGCCGCCGACCACGTCACCCTTGTAGATCCACACCTTCACGCCGATACGACCGAAGGTGGTGCGGGCCTCGAACAGGCCGTAGTCCACGTCCGCGCGCAGCGTGTGCAGCGGGACGCGACCCTCGCGGTAGAACTCCGAGCGGGACATCTCGGCGCCGCCGAGACGGCCCGAGCACTGCACCCGGATGCCCTTCACCTGCGGGGAGCGCATGGAGGACTGGATGCCCTTGCGCATCGCGCGGCGGAAGGACACGCGGTTGGACAGCTGCTCCGCGACGACCTGGGCGACGAGCTGGGCGTCGGCCTCGGGGTTCTTGACCTCGAGGATGTTCAGCTGGACCTGCTTCTTGGTCAGCTTCTCCAGCTCGCTGCGGATGCGGTCGGCCTCCGCGCCGCGACGGCCGATGACGATGCCCGGCCGGGCGGTGTGGATGTCGACGCGGACCCGGTCACGGGTGCGCTCGATCTCCACCTTGGCGATACCGGCACGCTCCATGCCCTTCGAGAGCAGGCGACGGATCTTGACGTCCTCCGCCACGTACTCCGCGTACTGCTTGTCGGCATACCAGCGGGACTTCCAGTCAGTGGTGATCCCCAGCCGGAAGCCGTGCGGGTTGATTTTCTGACCCACTACCGGGCACTCCCCTTCGCGCTGGTCTTGCGGCCCGACGCGGCCTTGGCGGCCTTCGGGCGCGACTCGACCTCGACGGTGATGTGGCTGGTGCGCTTCCGAATTCGGTACGCACGGCCCTGGGCCCGCGGACGGATCCGCTTGGCCGTCGGGCCCTCGTCCACGTACACCGTGCTCACCCAGAGGGTGTCAGGGTCGAGGTCGAGGTTGTTCTCGGCGTTGGCCATGGCACTGGCAAGCACCTTCGACACCGGACCGCTGGCGGCCTGCGGCGCGAACTGGAGCACTGCCAGGGCCTCCTGGGCGTTGCGGCCCCTGATCAGCTCGACCACGCGCCGCACCTTCATCGGCGACATGTGGACGTAGCGGGCCCGCGCCACGGCGCGCGGGAATTCCTCCGCGCTAGCGGCATCGTTACCCATTGCTGCTACCCCTTGCTCTGCGTTCGGTCACTGGCCTAGCGGCGACGCGACTTGCGGTCGTCCTTGATGTGGCCCTTGAAGGTACGGGTCGGGGCGAACTCGCCCAGCTTGTGCCCGACCATGGCCTCGGTGACGAACACCGGGACGTGCTTGCGGCCGTCGTGCACCGCGATGGTGTGACCCAGCATGTCCGGGATGATCGTCGAACGACGGGACCAGGTCTTGATCACCGTCTTCTTGCCCGACTCGTTGAGCACGTCCACCTTCTTGAGCAGGTGGTCGTCAACGAAGGGGCCCTTCTTCAGGCTGCGTGGCATCCTTCACTCCCTCCCTGCTCAGCGCTTCTTACCGGTGCGACGACGCCGGACGATGAGCTTGTCGCTTGGCTTGCTCCGACGGGTGCGCCCCTCGGGCTTACCGGCGGGGTTGACCGGGTGGCGACCACCGGAGGTCTTACCCTCACCACCACCGTGCGGGTGGTCGACGGGGTTCATGGCGACACCACGGACGGTCGGGCGCTTGCCCTTCCACCGCATGCGGCCGGCCTTACCCCAGTTGATGTTGGCGTGCTCGGCGTTGCCGACCTCGCCAACGGTGGCGCGGCAGCGCACGTCGACGTTGCGGATCTCGCCCGAGGGCAGCCGGAGCTGCGCGTACGGGCCGTCCTTGGCGACCAGCTGGACGCTGGCACCCGCCGAACGGGCCATCTTGGCGCCGCCACCGGGGCGGAGCTCGATGGCGTGCACCACGGTGCCGACCGGGATGTTGCGCAGCGGCAGGTTGTTGCCCGGCTTGATGTCGGCCTTGGGGCCGTTCTCCACCATGTCGCCCTGGCGAAGCTTGTTCGGCGCCACGATGTAGCGCTTCTCGCCGTCGACGTAGTGCAGCAGGGCGATGCGCGCCGTGCGGTTGGGGTCGTACTCGATGTGCGCGACCTTGGCAGGCACGCCGTCCTTGTCGAACCGACGGAAGTCGATCAGACGGTAGGCGCGCTTGTGGCCACCACCCTTGTGCCGGGTCGTGATCTTTCCGGACGCGTTGCGCCCGCCACGACCGTGCAGGGGACGAATCAGCGACTTCTCCGGCGTCGACCGAGTGATCTCGGCGAAGTCGGACACGCTGGAGCCACGACGGCCAGGCGTCGTCGGCTTGTACTTGCGAATGCCCATCTCGTCAGCAGTCCTCGTTCATCAGGCGGCCGGGCCGCCGAAGATCTCGATCGGCTTGCTCTCGGCGGACAGCGTCACGATGGCGCGCTTGGTGTCCTTGCGCTTGCCGAAGCCGGTGCGGGTCCGCTTGCGCTTTCCCTGGCGGTTCAACGTGTTGACGCTGACGACCTTGACGCCGAAGACCTTCTCGACCGCGATCTTGATCTCGGTCTTGTTGGCGTCCGGACGCACCAAGAACGTGTACTTGTTCTCCTCGAGCAGCCCGTAGGACTTCTCGGAGATCACCGGTGCGACGAGGATGTCGCGCGGGTCGGGGATCACTTCGCGACCTCCTCCAGCTCGCCGGAGCGCGCGACGGCCGTTGCCGACTTGCCCTTGACCGGGCCGGCGACGAAGACGTCGAACGCGTCCTTGGTGAACACCACGTCGTCGTTGACCAGCACGTCGTAGGTGTTGAGCTGGTCGGGCGCGATGGCGTGCACGTTGGGCAGGTTGCGCAGGCTCAGCCAGGCGTTGTCGTCGCCGCGACCCACGACCACCAGGACCTTCTTCGAGTCGCTGGCCAGGGCCAGGACCTTCTTGGCGTCCTTCGTGGAGGGGGCGTCACCTGCGACGAGGCCGGTGAACACGTGCACCTTGTCGTTGCGGGCCCGGTCGGAGAGGGCACCGCGGAGCGCGGCGGCCTTCATCTTCTTCGGGGTCCGCTGGTCGTAGTCGCGCGGCTGCGGGCCGTGCGAGATACCACCGCCGGAGAAGTGCGGCGCGCGGGTCGAGCCCTGACGGGCGCGGCCGGTGCCCTTCTGCCGGTACGGCTTCTTGCCACCACCGGAGACGGCGCCCCGGGTCTTGGTGGCGTGGGTGCCCTGGCGGGCCGCGGCCTGCTGCGCGACGACGACCTGGTGCATCAGCGCGATGTTGGCCTGCACGTCGAAGATCTCAGCGGGGAGCTCGACGGTGCCGTCGGTCTTGCCGTCCGGGGTACGGACGTCGAGGGTCTTGCTCATCACGCACCACCCTTCGCGGCGCTCTTGACGAACACCAGGCCGCCCTTGGGACCGGGAACGGCGCCCTTGATGAGCAGCAGCCCGGCGTCGGAGTCGACCTTGTGCACGGTCACGTTCTGGGTGGTCACCCGCACGTGGCCCATCCGGCCCGCCATGCGAACGCCCTTGAACACACGACCCGGGGTGGCACAGCCACCGATCGAGCCGGGCGAGCGGTGCACCTTCTCGGCACCGTGGCTCGCGCCGAGGCCCGAGAAGCCGTGCCGCTTCATGACGCCCGCGAAGCCCTTGCCCTTGCTGGTGCCGACCACGTCGACGACCGCGCCGGTCTCGAAGACCTCGGCGGTCAGCTCCTGGCCGACCTCGTAGGTGTCGGCGTCGGACGTGCGCAGCTCCACGAGGTGGCGGCGCGGGGTCACGCCCGCCTTGGTGAAGTGGCCGCCACGGGGCTTGTTGACCTTGCGGGGGTCAATGGCGCCGAAGGCGAGCTGCACGGCCTTGTAGCCGTCTTTCTCATCGGTGCGGACCTGGGTAACCACGCACGGCCCGGCCTTCACGACGGTCACCGGGACAACCCGGTTGTTCTCGTCGAAGACCTGGGTCATACCGAGCTTGGTGCCCAGGATCCCCTTAACCTGCTTGTCAGACATGGGTCTCGTTACTCTCCGCCGCGCCTAGCTCACTGAATGTTGACGTCGACGCTGGCCGGCAGGTCGATGCGCATGAGCGCGTCAACCGTCTTCGGCGTGGGGTCGAGGATGTCGATCAGACGCTTGTGCGTACGCATCTCGAAGTGCTCGCGCGAGTCCTTGTACTTGTGCGGCGATCGGATGACGCAGTAGACGTTCTTCTCAGTGGGCAGCGGCACCGGCCCGACAACCCGAGCGCCGGTGCGCGTCACGGTCTCGACGATCTTGCGCGCGGACGCGTCGATCGCCTCGTGGTCGTAGGCCTTGAGCCGAATGCGGATCTTTTGTCCCGCCATGGTGGCTTGCCGTTCCTCGTCTTCTCGTACCGCTGCTGCGGGTTCCTCGTTGCCCATCTGCCCTGGACTCTTGTCGCCCGGGAGGCATTCAGGCCGCGGCTGCGCCCCTGTTCAGGTGTCACGGTGCCCGGTCCACGCGTTCGGGCGTGTCGCGCTCCGAAGCATAGATCGGCCCCACTGACGACGTCTGTGGGGGTGGCCCTTCGGCCTTAGCGCCTCCAGCTCCTCGGTGATCGCAGGAGAACCAGGGCGCTAGGCGCTCGTGCGGAGGCGGCCGGATCGCAGATGTCCCCGACCGCCTCGCCGAGCAACCCAAACAGGATGCCACACGCGGACGTGGGCTTCCAAATCGGGGCAGGCGTTCTGACGAACGCCGTGGGGGAGGTCACTGAGGACCTCCCCCACCGGGTACTACTTGATGACCTTGGTGACCTGGCCGGCGCCGACGGTCCGACCACCCTCGCGGATGGCGAACTTGAGGCCCTCCTCCATGGCGATCGGCTGGATCAGCTGAACCGTCATGTCGGTGTTGTCGCCCGGCATGACCATCTCGGTGCCCTCGGGCAGGGTCACAACGCCGGTCACGTCCGTGGTGCGGAAGTAGAACTGCGGACGGTAGTTGTTGAAGAACGGCGTGTGACGGCCACCCTCGTCCTTGGACAGGATGTAGGCACGGCCCTCGAACTCGGTGTGCGGGGTGACGCTGCCCGGCTTGCACAGCACCATGCCGCGCTCGACCTCTTCGCGCTTGATACCACGCACGAGCAGACCCACGTTGTCGCCGGCCTGGCCCTGGTCGAGCAGCTTGCGGAACATCTCGACGCCGGTGACGGTGGTCTTCATCGACTTCTCCTTGATGCCGATGATCTCCACCTCCTCGTTGACGTTGATGACGCCACGCTCGATGCGACCGGTGACGACGGTGCCACGACCGGTGATCGTGAACACGTCCTCGACGGGCATGAGGAAGGTCTTGTCGATGTCGCGGACCGGCTCGGGGATGTTCTCGTCCACGGCCTTCATCAGGTCGAGGAGCTTGGCACCCCACTCCTTGTCGCCCTCGAGGGCCTTGAGCGCGGAGACGCGCACGACCGGCAGGTCGTCGCCCGGGTACTCCTGCGAGGACAGCAGCTCGCGCACCTCGAGCTCGACGAGCTCCAGGATCTCCTCGTCATCGACCATGTCGGCCTTGTTCAGCGCGACGACGATGTAGGGCACACCGACCTGACGGGCCAGCAGCACGTGCTCGCGGGTCTGCGGCATCGGGCCGTCGGTCGCCGCGACCACCAGGATCGCGCCGTCCATCTGCGCGGCACCGGTGATCATGTTCTTGATGTAGTCGGCGTGACCGGGGCAGTCGACGTGCGCGTAGTGGCGCGCGTCGGTCTGGTACTCGATGTGGGCGATCGAGATGGTGATGCCGCGGGCCTTCTCCTCCGGCGCCTTGTCGATCTCGTCGAACGGCGTGAAGGGGTTCAGGTCCGGGTACGCGTCGTGCAGAACCTTGGAAATCGCCGCGGTCAGCGTGGTCTTTCCGTGGTCGATGTGACCGATGGTCCCGATGTTGACGTGCGGCTTGGTCCGCTCGAACTTCGCCTTCGCCACTGGATTGTCCTCCTGGACTTAGTTCTTGAGTGTTCGCCGATCGAACGGCGTCCCTGTCAGGGCCGGTGTGCCGCGGGAGCCGGAGCTCCCGCGCCCACCGAATGTGCGTTGCTCTGGACTTACTCGCCCGTCGCCTTCGCGATGATCTCCTTCGCCACGTTCACGGGAACCTCGGCGTAGGAGTCGAACTGCATCGAGTAGTTCGCACGTCCCTGGGTCTTGGACCGCAGGTCACCGACGTAGCCGAACATCTCCGACAGCGGAACCAACGCCTTCACGACGCGGGAGCCACTGCGCTCGTCCATGGACTGGATCTGCCCACGGCGAGAGTTAAGGTCACCGATGACGTCGCCCATGTAGTCCTCGGGCGTGGTGACCTCAACGGCCATCATCGGCTCCAGGATTACCGGATCGGCCTTGCGCGCGGCCTCCTTGAGGGCCATCGATCCGGCGATCTTGAACGCCATTTCCGAGGAGTCGACCTCGTGGTAGGCGCCGTCCAGCAGGCTGACCTTCAGACCCACCAGCGGGTAGCCGGCGAGCACGCCGTACTGCATGGCGTCCTGAGCACCGGCGTCGACCGACGGGATGTACTCCCGCGGGATGCGACCGCCGGTCACCTTGTTCTCGAACTCGTAGGTCGCGCCCTCGCTGGACTCCAACGGTGCCAGCGAGATGATCACACGCGCGAACTGACCGGAACCACCGGTCTGCTTCTTGTGCGTGTACTCGACCTTCTCCACCGCGCGGCGGATGGACTCACGGTAGGCCACCTGCGGCTTACCGATGTTGGCCTCGACCTTGTAGTCGCTCTTCATCCGGTTGACCAGCACCTCGAGGTGCAGCTCGCCCATACCGGCGATGATGGTCTGACCGGTCTCCTCGTCCAGCTTGACCTGGAAGGTGGGGTCCTCCTCGGCCAGCTTCTGGATCGCGATGGAGAGCTTCTCCTGGTCCGCCTTGGTCTTCGGCTCGATGGCCACCCGGATCACGGGGTCCGGGAAGGTCATCGACTCGAGGATGATCGGCGAGTTCGGGTCGCAGAGCGTGTCGCCGGTCGTGGTGTCCTTGAGGCCGATCGCGGCGTAGATGTGGCCCGCAGCGGCGCTCTCGACCGGGTTCTCCTTGTTGGAGTGCATCTGGAAGAGCTTGCCGATGCGCTCCTTGCGGCCCTTGGTGGAGTTGATCACCTGGGTGCCGGAGGCGACCTGACCCGAGTAGACCCGGATGTAGGTCAGCTTGCCGAAGAACGGGTGCGCGGCGATCTTGAACGCGAGCGCGGAGAACGGCTCGTCGGCGCTGGCCTTGCGGGTCGCCGGGGTCTCACCGTCGGTCAGCGTGCCCTCGACCGCCGGAACCTCCAGCGGGCTGGGCAGGTAGTCGACGACGCCGTCCAGCATCGGCTGGACGCCCTTGTTCTTGAACGCGGAACCGCACAGCACGGGGAAGCCGGAGCGCTCGACGACGATCTTGCGGATACCCGCCTTGATCTGCTCGACGGTCAGCTCCTCGCCACCGAGGTAGAGCTCCATGAGCTCGTCGTCGGTCTCGGCGACGGCCTCGACCAGCTTCTCGCGGTACTCGGCGGCCTTCTCGGCCAGGTCGGCCGGGATCTCCTCGACCGTGTAGTCCTCGCCCTTCTGGACCTCGCCGCGCCAGGTCAGCGCGCGCATCTCGACCAGGTCGACGACGCCGACGAAGTCGGACTCGGACCCGATCGGGAGCTGGATGACGACCGGACGCGCGCCGAGGCGGTCGATGATCGTCTGCACGGTGAAGTAGAAGTCCGCACCGAGCTTGTCCATCTTGTTGACGAAGCAGATGCGCGGCACGTCGTACTTGTCGGCCTGGCGCCAGACCTGCTCGGACTGGGGCTCGACGCCTTCCTTGCCGTCGAAGACCGCGACGGCGCCGTCGAGGACGCGCAGCGAGCGCTCCACCTCGACGGTGAAGTCCACGTGGCCGGGCGTGTCGATGATGTTGATCTGGTGGTCGTTCCAGAAGCAGGTGGTCGCGGCGGACGTGATCGTGATGCCGCGCTTCTGCTCCTCCTCCATCCAGTCCATCGTCGCGGCGCCGTCGTGCACCTCGCCGATCTTGTAGTTGATCCCGGTGTAGAACAGGATCCGCTCGGTCGTGGTGGTCTTGCCCGCGTCGATGTGGGCCATGATCCCGATGTTGCGGACCTTGGCCAGGTCAGTCAGCACGTCGAGTGCCACGGGTCTCGTCCTCGTTTCGTATTTGCAAAAGGCGCGGTGGGGCGGGCGGTGATCGGTAGCTGCTGGGGTCCTGCCGGCAGGCCGCGCGGTGATTCGCTCGACCCGCGAGCAGGCACCTCCTCAGCCCGGCGCCCGCAGGCTCACCAGCGGTAGTGCGCGAAGGCCTTGTTGGACTCGGCCATCTTGTGCGTGTCCTCGCGGCGCTTGACGCTCGCGCCGAGACCGTTGCTCGCGTCGAGCAGCTCGTTGGCGAGGCGGTCGATCATGGTCTTCTCACGACGGGCGCGGGAGAAGCTGACCAGCCAGCGCAGCGCTAGCGTGGTGGAGCGACCGGCCTTGACCTCGACCGGGACCTGGTAGGTGGCGCCACCGACGCGACGGCTCTTGACCTCGATGGTCGGCTTCACGTTGTCCAGCGCGCGCTTGAGCGTGACGACCGGGTCGGCCTGGTTCTTCTCGCGGCAGCCCTCGAGGGCGCCGTAGACGATGCGCTCCGCGATGGACCGCTTGCCGTCGACCAGCACCTTGTTGATGAGCTGGGTGACCAGCGGCGACTGGTACACGGGGTCGGCGATGAGCGGCCGCTTCGGGGCCGGGCCCTTGCGAGGCATTAGCTCTTCTCCTTCTTGGCGCCGTAGCGGCTGCGGGCCTGCTTGCGGTTCTTGACGCCCTGGGTGTCCAGTGACCCACGGATGATCTTGTAACGCACGCCCGGGAGGTCCTTCACACGGCCGCCGCGCACGAGCACCATCGAGTGCTCCTGGAGGTTGTGGCCCTCACCGGGGATGTATGCGGTGACCTCGATGCCGCTGGTCAGCTTCACGCGAGCGACCTTGCGGAGCGCGGAGTTCGGCTTCTTCGGCGTGGTGGTGTAAACGCGGGTGCACACACCGCGCCGCTGCGGACACGCCTTGAGCGCCGCGGTCTTGGTCTTGGTGACCTTGTCCTGGCGGCCCTTGCGGACCAGCTGCTGGATCGTGGGCATGGACCGTCTTTCTGTAGCGTTCGCGTCTTCGGGCACCCAGCCGGGCGCCGCAGGCACTGTGTACTTGGGTTCCTCCGTACCCCGAGGTCGGGCGTGTCGCCCGCTTCTGGGTCCTCCTGGCGACCACGAAAATCCATGGAGCGCCCATCAGAGATGAGAAGGAGTTCCGTGCTCTCGCCTCGGGTCCGGTGCACAGCACCTGCCCAGAGGCAGACGGAGCGGCCCGACGCTAGTCGGGCACGAGCAGCAAAGATACCTTCGCCTGCTCGCCCGGGTCAAAACGGGGGCCTGTTATCCACACGACGCGACCGGTCAGGCGTGCTGAGCCGGCACCGACGCCGCTTGTCCCAGGCTATCGCGCCAGGTCCGGGCCCCGCGGGCGGGGGTGCTCCAACTCCGGAGTGTGACGAGCGCGACGTCGCGGTCCACCCGACCGGTTCGCCGAATCCCGCCTCCCCCGCGCACGCGGAGCGAGAGACTCGACGCGGAGAGCGACGGGGGAAGGGGACGACGTGACCGAGGAGTTCGACCGCCTGGTCGAGCAGTTCGAGCGCTTCCAGGAGAACACCAGACGAGCGGAGAGCCGGCTCGCGGACTACGACGGGATGCGGGAGCGGATCGCCGATCTGGAGGCGACCGCCCACTCCCCCGGCCGCGACGTGACGGTGACCGCGGGCCCAGGCGGTTCGGTGAAGAACATCGAGTTCACCGACCGCGCGCTGCAGCAGAGCCCGCAGGCGTTGAGCGCAACCGTGATGGCGACGCTGCGCACCGCCGTCGCCGCGGCCGCGCGCCAGCAGGCCGCGGTGGTCCAGGAGTTCGTCGGCGACGACATGAACGTGCTCGACCAAGTGCTCCAGACGCAGTCGGAAATGCTTGGTGTGCCGGTGGATCAGCTCACCGCCGACCTCCCGGGCTCCGCGCCGCCGAGATCGGAGTACCTGCGCGGCCTCTACAACGAGGACGACCTGTGAGCGGCGGGTTCCGGGTCGACCCGGACGCCCTGGACCGCGCGGGCAAGCGGATCGGTGCGCTGCGCGCGAAGGTCGACAGCGTCGAGAAGAAGGTCACCGACGCCAACGTGCCTTCGATCTCCTGGGGTCTCCTCGGGATCTCGATGCACGCGGATTACGAGGGGCTGCTGTCCCAGTTCCGGTCCTGCCTGAAGCAGGCCGCGACGGGGGTCGAACGGGCCGGGGACAAGCTCAGCCGCTCTGGCGCCGCGTACCGGGAAGCCGATGTCGCCACCCGTACCGGTCTCGACAAACTCGGCAAGGAACTCCAGGACTCTGCCGGCCCGAAGGAGCAGTGAGATGCCGGAGAACGACTGGAAGGGCAACTCCGGGGCCCTGTACGACAACGCGTTCCCCGGCTGGGCCAAGTTCGGGGAGGCTGCGGCCACGAACGCGCCAGGGCCGATCGGCGCGGCCGCGAAGCTCATCAAGAACGGCAACAGCTACGGCAAGGATGGAACGCCACTCGCTGATATCGGAACCATCATCAGCGACGCGAGTTCACTCATCACCTCGTGCACGGGCATGGCGCTCAACCTTCGCGTGGACCCGTTGGGCTGGCTTATCAACCAAGGCGTCTCCTTTCTCGTCAACGTGATCACCCCGATCAAGGCGGCGATCGACCTGGTGAGCGGCAACCCTGACGCACTGAGTGCGTCCGCGAAGAATTTCAACGAGCTGAGCAAGGAGTTGCTCGCACTCAACAAAGAATTCTCGGCAGCACTCAGCGAGGAGCTGAAGGGCTGGGAAGGCATCGCCGCCGAAACCGCCCGCGCCCGGCTTCGCCAATTCGAGAACGGTGTCCGAGGAGTTGCAGGACAGTCCGGCGACATCGCTATGGCACTGCAGACCAGCAGCATGGTCATGAAGGTTGTCGAGGATTTCCTCAAGGGCCTGCTGACCGACGTCGTGGAATGGCTGGTCATCACCTGGGTCGCCGCGTTGGCGACCGCTCCAGCCACGCTCGGCGCGTCGACAGCCGCGGCCAGCGCCCTGACCACGGCGAAAGTCGGGCAGAAGACAGCGCAGACGTCCGCGGTCGTCACGAAGACCTGGCGATTCATCGAGCTGAACCAGAACTTCATGAAGAGGACAAGGCAGCGGCTCGCGGACTCGGACTGGACAACGAAATTCCTCAACGAAGGAACCGGAAAGGGCGGCAAGAGAGCGCCCGACTTCCACGCGGCGGTCGAAACGGCCGCCAAAGACCAGGCCATGAAACTCGTGGGCCTGGACAAGACCAAGCTGTGGGAAGAATCTGGAAAGAAGGACGAGAAGTTGGAGTTCATCGATCCGGGGAAGATCATCGGAAAGGTGTCTTCACACGGCAAGAGCATTCAGCTCGGTCACGAGTACGACAAACAGGGAGACAGCCGTCCGGTCGAGGAGACCAAGAAGGACCTCGACATCTAGTCTCCAAGCCAGGGGGAACCGCACCACATCATGAGCCATCAAGAAGGCCGATTCGCGGAGGGCTGCTTCGGCATCGTCCTCATAGGACTCGGCTTGTTCATACCGATTTCATCGATCGCGGCTTTCATTTACGACCTGACGACGCCGACACTCCTGGAGGAAGACCCAGAAGGCGCGGTTGATCCCGGGACCGTGGCCGAGCCCGGGTTCTTCGAGGAACTGCTGTACAACGTCGGCACGTTCCTCGGCATCAGCGTCGCGGTCCTGGGCGGCCTGCTCCTCACTGTCATCTTCCTTGTAGGCGGATTCGCGCTCGTCAGGCCACTCCCGAAGTCCGACCCGCAGGACTGAACCCCTGCGGAACGGAAGAAGCCCCCGGCACTCGAGGTGCCGGGGGCTTCTTGCGTACTACCTACTGCTTCAGCGGAAGTCGCGGCCGAAGTCGTAGTCGTCCAGCGGAACAGCCGCACCGGTACCGGTGCCGAAGACGTCCGGCGTGTAGTAGCCGTCGTCGTAGGACGGGATGGCGTAGGCCGCGGCCCGCGCTTCCTCCGTCGGCTGGACCTGGATGTTGCGGTAGCGGTTGATGCCCGTACCGGCCGGGATCAACTTACCGATGATCACGTTCTCCTTCAGGCCGATCAGCTTGTCGCTCTTGCCGTTGATGGCGGCGTCGGTGAGGACTCGCGTGGTCTCCTGGAAGGAGGCCGCCGACAGCCACGACTCGGTGGCCAGCGACGCCTTGGTGATGCCCATCAGCACCGGGCGGCCGGAGGCGGCCTCGCGGCCCTCGGCCACGACGCGGCGGTTCTCCGCCTCGAAGTCGGCGCGCTCGATCAGCGCACCGGGCAGGAACTCCGCGGCACCCGAGTCGATGATCGTCACCCGGCGCAGCATCTGCCGGACGATGACCTCGATGTGCTTGTCGTGAATGGACACGCTCTGCGTCCGGTACACCTTCTGGACCTCGCGGACCAGGTGCAGCTGGGCCTCGCGCGGGCCCATGACGCGCAGCACCTCGTGCGGGTCCACGGCGCCCTCGAGCAGCTGCTGGCCGACGGTGACGTGGTCGCCGTCCTGCAGCGGGCGCTCGGAGCCGTCCGCCTTGATCGTGGCGAGCCACTGCCTGCGGGACAGCTTCTCGTAGACGATCTCCTCGGAACCGTCGTCCGGAGTGATGGTGATCTTCCGGAAGCGGTCGCCTTCCTCGATGGTCACGCGACCGTCGGTGTCGGCGATGGGCGCCTTGCCCTTCGGGACGCGGGCCTCGAAGAGCTCGGTGACACGGGGCAGACCGGTGGTGATGTCGTCACCGGCCACACCGCCCTGGTGGAAGGTACGCATCGTCAGCTGCGTGCCGGGCTCACCGATGGACTGCGCGGCCACGATGCCGACGGCCTCGCCGACGTCCACCAGCTGGCCGGTGGCCATCGAGCGGCCGTAGCAGGTCGCGCAGACACCGACCTTGGACTCGCAGGTCAGGACGCTGCGGACCTTGACCTTCTGCACGCCACCGGCGAACAGCGCGTCGATGGCCGGGTCACCGAGGTCGCCGCCCTTGCCGATGAGCAGGTTGCCCTCGGCGTCGGTGATGTCCTCGGCGGCGGCACGGGCGTAGACGCTGGTCTGCACGTACCGGTGCTTGATCGGGGTGCCGTCCGGACCGGGCTCGGTCAGCGGCATCACGATGCCCCGCTCGGTACCGCAGTCGATCTCGCGCACGATGACGTCCTGCGAGACGTCCACCAGACGACGGGTCAGGTAACCCGAGTCGGCGGTGCGGAGCGCGGTGTCGGCGAGACCCTTGCGGGCACCGTGGGTGGCGATGAAGTACTCGACCACGGACAGCCCCTCGCGGAAGCTGTTCTTGATCGGCCGAGGGATGTACTCACCCTTCGGGTTCGTCACCAGACCACGCATACCGGCCAGCGAGCGGACCTGGGTCATGTTGCCCGCCGCGCCGGACTTGACGATCACCTTGATCGGGTTGTTGTCCGGGAAGGCGTCTTCCATGATCGCCGCGACCTCGTTGGTCGCGTTGGTCCAGATCTTGACCAGCTCGTTGTTGCGCTCGGCGTGCGAGAGCAGACCGCGCTGGTAGCGCTTCTCGACCTGGGCGGCCTTGTCCTCGTGCTCGTCCAGGATGCCCTGCTTGGCCTCCGGCACGATGACGTCGGCGATCGCGATGGTCACACCGGAGCGGGTGGCCCAGTAGAAACCGGCGTCCTTGAGCCGGTCCAGCGTCTGGGCGACCGTCACCATCGGGTACCGCTCGGCGAGGTCGTTGACGATCTCCGACTGCCGCTTCTTGGGCAGCACCTCGTTGATGAACGGGTAGTCCGAGGGCAGCAGCTCGTTGAACAGCACCCGGCCCAGGGTGGTCTCGGCCAGCCACGGCTGACCGGGCTCCCAGCCCTCCGGCTGGACGCCGCGCGGCGGCACCTGCTCGGTGAGCCGGACCTTGATCTGCGCCTGGAGGTCGATCACACCGCGGTCGAAGGCCATGATGGCCTCGGCCGGTGAGGTGAACGCGCGACCCTCGCCCTTGGCGTTCTCCACCCCCTTGGTCAGGTGGTAGAGACCGGTGACCATGTCCAGTCGCGGCATCGCCAGCGGCCGCCCGGAGGCGGGCGAGAGGATGTTGTTGCTGGACAGCATCAGGATGCGGGCCTCGGCCTGCGCCTCGGCCGACAGCGGCAGGTGCACCGCCATCTGGTCACCGTCGAAGTCGGCGTTGAACGCCTCGCACACCAGCGGGTGCAGCTGGATCGCCTTGCCCTCGACCAGCTGCGGCTCGAACGCCTGGATGCCCAGGCGGTGCAGCGTCGGAGCACGGTTGAGCAGCACCGGGTGCTCGGTGATGACCTCTTCCAGCACGTCCCACACGGCGGGGCGGGACCGCTCCACCATCCGCTTGGCGGACTTGATGTTCTGCGCGTGGTTGAGGTCGACCAGCCGCTTCATCACGAAGGGCTTGAACAGCTCCAGCGCCATCTGCTTGGGCAGACCGCACTGGTGCAGCTTCAGCTGCGGGCCGACCACGATGACCGAACGGCCGGAGTAGTCGACGCGCTTGCCGAGCAGGTTCTGGCGGAACCGGCCCTGCTTGCCCTTGAGGAGGTCGGACAGCGACTTCAGCGGGCGGTTGCCCGGACCGGTGACCGGGCGACCACGGCGGCCGTTGTCGAACAGCGCGTCGACGGCCTCCTGCAGCATCCGCTTCTCGTTGTTGACGATGATCTCGGGGGCGCCGAGGTCGATCAGTCGCTTGAGGCGGTTGTTGCGGTTGATCACGCGGCGGTACAGGTCGTTCAGGTCGGAGGTGGCGAAGCGGCCACCGTCGAGCTGCACCATCGGACGCAGGTCCGGCGGGATGACCGGAACGCAGTCCAGCACCATGCCCTGCGGGTTGTTGCGGGTGGCCTGGAACGCCGCGACGACCTTGAGCCGCTTGAGCGCGCGGAGCTTCTTCTGCCCCTTGCCCGAGCGGATGGTCTCGCGCAGGTTCTCGCCCTCGGCGTCGACGTCGAAGTTGGCCAGCAGCTTCTGGATCGACTCCGCGCCCATGGCGCCGGTGAAGTACTCGCCGTAGCGGTCGACCAGCTCGCGGTAGAGCGCCTCGTCGGCGATCAGCTGCTGCGGAGCCAGCTTGATGAAGGTGTCCCAGATCTCGTCGAGCCGGTCGATCTCGCGCTGCGCCCGGTCGCGGAGCTGGCGCATCTCGCGCTCGCCGCCCTCCTTGACCTTGCGGCGGACATCGCTCTTGGCGCCCTCCGCCTCCAGCTCGGCGAGGTCGGTCTCCAGCTTCTGGGCGCGGGCCTCGATGTCGGCGTCGCGCTTGTCCTCGACCCGCTTGCGCTCGACCTGCATCTCGTTCTCGAGCGTGGCCTGGTCGTTGTGGCGCATCTCCGTGTTCACCGTGGTGATCACGTAGGCGGCGAAGTAGATGATCTTCTCGAGGTCCTTCGGCGCCAGGTCGAGCAGGTAGCCCAACCGGCTCGGGACGCCCTTGAAGTACCAGATGTGGGTCACCGGAGCGGCGAGCTCGATGTGGCCCATCCGCTCGCGGCGCACCTTGGCGCGGGTCACCTCGACGCCGCAGCGCTCACAGATGATGCCCTTGAAGCGGACTCGCTTGTACTTGCCGCAGTAGCACTCCCAGTCCCGGGTCGGACCGAAGATCTTCTCGCAGAAGAGTCCGTCCTTCTCGGGCTTGAGGGTGCGGTAGTTGATGGTCTCGGGCTTCTTGACCTCGCCGTAGGACCACTGACGGATGTCGTCGGCCGTCGCGAGGCCGATGCGGAGCTCGTCGAAGAAGTTGACGTCAAGCACGTCGGCTCTTCTCCCCTTTTACATTCGGGATTAGGGGCGGGTGGCTAGGCCGGGAGCGGGCGGGCGGGGTGCCCTTCCCCGCTCCCGGCAGCGAGGTCAGTTCATGACGTCGTCGACGGACGGCGACTCGACCCTGGACAGGTTGATTCCGAGGTTCGCGGCTGCGCGCTCGAGGTCCTCGTCATCGGTGTCGCGCATCTCGATGGCGGCACCGTCGCTGGAGAGCACCTCGACGTTCAGGCACAGCGACTGGAGCTCCTTGAGGAGCACCTTGAACGACTCCGGGATACCCGGCTCGGGGATGTTGTCGCCCTTGACGATGGCCTCGTAGACCTTCACGCGGCCGATCACGTCGTCGGACTTGATGGTCAGCAGCTCCTGGAGGGTGTACGCCGCTCCGTAGGCCTGCATCGCCCAGCACTCCATCTCACCGAAGCGCTGGCCACCGAACTGGGCCTTACCGCCGAGCGGCTGCTGGGTGATCATGGAGTACGGACCGGTCGACCGGGCGTGGATCTTGTCGTCGACCAGGTGCAGCAGCTTGAGGATGTACATGTAGCCGACCGAGGTCGGGTACGGGTACGGCTCGCCGCTGCGGCCGTCGAACAGCTGCGCCTTGCCGTCGCCGCCGACCATCCGCTCGCCGTCCCGGTTGGGGCGGGTCGAGGACAGCAGGCCGGTGATCTCCTCCTCGCGGGCACCGTCGAACACCGGGGTGGCGGTGTTCGTGCCGGGCTCGACCTGGAGCAGCTCCTCGGGCATGCGCTTGGCCCAGTCCGGATCGCCGTTGATGCTCCAGCCCTGCTGGGCGATCCACCCGAGGTGGATCTCCAGGATCTGGCCGATGTTCATACGACGCGGCACACCGTGGGTGTTGAGCACCACGTCGACGGGGGTGCCGTCGGCGAGGAACGGCATGTCCTCGACGGGGAGGATCTTGCCGATGACGCCCTTGTTGCCGTGCCGTCCGGCGAGCTTGTCGCCGTCCTGGATCTTGCGCTTCTGCGCCACGTAGACCCGGACCAGCTCGTTGACGCCGGGGGGCAGCTCGTCGTCGTCCTCACGGCTGAACACCCGGATGCCGATGACCTTGCCGGTCTCGCCGTGCGGGACCTTCAGCGAGGTGTCGCGCACCTCGCGGGCCTTCTCGCCGAAGATGGCGCGCAGCAGGCGCTCCTCGGGGGTCAGCTCGGTCTCGCCCTTGGGCGTGACCTTGCCGACGAGGATGTCGCCGTCGCGCACCTCGGCGCCGATCCGGATGATGCCGCGCTCGTCGAGGTCGGCGAGCACGTCCTCGGAGACGTTCGGGATGTCCCGGGTGATCTCCTCGGCACCGAGCTTGGTGTCGCGCGCGTCGATCTCGTGCTCCTCGATGTGGATCGAGGTGAGCACGTCGTCCTGCACGAGGCGCTGCGACAGGATGATCGCGTCCTCGTAGTTGTGGCCTTCCCACGGCATGATCGCGACGAGCAGGTTCTTGCCCAGCGCCATCTCGCCGTTCTGGGTGCACGGGCCGTCCGCGATGACCTGGCCGACCTCGACCCGGTCACCCTCGTTCACGATGGGCTTCTGGTTGATGCAGGTGCCCTGGTTGGAACGGCGGAACTTGTGCAGCCGGTAGGTCTGCCGGGTGCCGTCGTCGGCCATCACGGTGGCGTAGTCGGCGCACAGCTCCTCGACCACACCGGCCTTCTCCGCGACGACGACGTCGCCGGCGTCGACCGCGGCGCGCAGCTCCATGCCGGTGCCGACCAGCGGGGACTCGCTGCGCAGCAGCGGCACCGCCTGGCGCTGCATGTTCGCGCCCATCAGCGCGCGGTTGGCGTCGTCGTGCTCGAGGAACGGGATCATCGCGGTGGCGACGGAGACCATCTGCCGCGGCGAGACGTCCATGTAGTCGACGACCTGCGGGGAGACGAGGTCGACCTCGCCGCCCTTGCGGCGGATGAGGACGCGCTCCTCGGAGAAGTTGCCCTCGGCGTCGAGCACGGCGTTCGCCTGCGCGATGACGTGCCGGTCCTCCTCGTCCGCGGTCAGGTAGTCGATCTGGTCGGTGACCTGACCGTTGATGACCTTGCGGTACGGGGTCTCGATGAAACCGAACGGGTTGACCCGGCCGAAGGACGCGAGCGAGCCGATCAGACCGATGTTCGGGCCTTCCGGCGTCTCGATCGGGCACATCCGGCCGTAGTGCGAGGAGTGGACGTCGCGCACCTCGAAGCCGGCGCGCTCACGGGAGAGACCACCCGGACCCAGCGCGGACAGGCGGCGCTTGTGGGTCAGGCCCGCGAGCGGGTTGGTCTGGTCCATGAACTGCGACAGCTGGGAGGTCCCGAAGAACTCCTTGATCGCCGCGACGACCGGACGGATGTTGATCAGGGTCTGCGGCGTGATCGCCTCGACGTCCTGGGTGGTCATCCGCTCCCGGACCACGCGCTCCATCCTGGACAGACCCACGCGGATCTGGTTCTGGATGAGCTCGCCGACGGTGCGCAGGCGACGGTTGCCGAAGTGGTCGATGTCGTCGACCTCGACCGGCACCTCGACGGCGTCCTCGCCCTCGCCGACCGTCATCTTGACCTCGCCCGCGTGCAGGCGGACCAGGTACTCGATGGTGGTGACGATGTCGTCCTCGGTCAGCACGCCGGTGGTGAACGGCGCGTTGGTGCCGATCTTCTTGTTGACCTTGTAGCGGCCCACCTTGGCCAGGTCGTAGCGCTTCTCCTTGAAGAACAGGTTCTCCAGGAGGGTCTGCGCGCTCTCCTTGGTCGGCGGCTCGCCCGGACGGAGCTTGCGGTAGATGTCCAGCAGGGCCTCGTCCTGGCCCGCGGTGTGGTCCTTCTCCAGCGTCTGCATCAGCGTCTCGCTGAAGCCGAACCGCTCGCGGATGGCCTCGGTGGTCCAGCCGAGCGCCTTGAGCAGCACGGTGACCGGCTGACGGCGCTTGCGGTCGATGCGCACGCCGACGGTGTCGCGCTTGTCGACGTCGAACTCCAGCCAGGCGCCCCGGCTGGGGATGATCTTGACGCTGTAGACGTCCTTCTCCGTCGTCTTGTCGATCGCGTGATCGAAGTAGACGCCCGGGGAGCGCACGAGCTGGGAGACCACGACCCGCTCGGTGCCGTTGATGACGAAGGTGCCCTTGTCGGTCATCCGCGGGAAGTCACCCATGAACACCGTCTGGCTCTTGATCTCGCCAGTGGTGTGGTTGGTGAACTCCGCGGTGACGAACAACGGCGCCGCGTAGGTCATGTCCTTGTCCTTGCACTCCTCCACGGAAGCCTTGACCTCGTCAAAGCGCGGGTCGGAGAAGGACAGCGACATCGAGCCGGAGAAGTCCTCGATGGGGGAGATCTCGTTGAGGACCTCCTCAAGACCGCCGACGGGGTTCTCGTCGCCGGCGTCGACACGTCGCTGGAACCAGGCGTCGGCGCCGATGAGCCACTCGAAAGACTGGGTTTGCAGAGCCAGGAGGTCGGGAACCTCCAGTGGCTCACGAATCTTCGCGAACGAGACCCTCTTGGGCGCTCCAGGGATCCCCGACGTGGAGTTGGTCGCAGTGGCCTTGGTCGCGCGGGAGACTGCCAAGATGCGTCCTTCCAGGGACTGTTGCTAGCTTGAGCTGCGCGAGCAGCCGATCTAGCACAGTTGTCAAGAGGTGCGGTAGTGCCCTGAGATCCTAAGCCCCGGGGTAGGGCACGGAGAAAGAGGGCAGCGCAAAGGGGCAGTCTAGCCACGCGAACGGCGACTGTCGAGTGGGACCGGCCAGAAGAACCGCCCACTGCTCACGGACAGAGTGACCTCAACGCGACCATCCGTCAAGGTGCCACGCGTTGATCACTCCCCTGGCGCAAAGCGCTCTCACCAGCTGTAACCGGGGGGAGGCGCGATCACCGGCGAAAACGCGGGATGAGCAGGCCCTCGCCCCCTGGCCAGGAGCATCGGGACAGAGTATGGCGAACACCACATCGGCATCGCCATCCAGGGGTCTTTACAAATGGCCCAAGTCACGTTTTTCGCCGCTCAACGGCGGGCGCGGGCGGCCGCATCACGCTCGATAGCCTCCGCCGATGCCGAAGAAGCGCCGCCGGACCGCCGGGTGCCAGCCCGCCAGGACTCCGAGATGAGGAAGTACGCGTACACCCTCGTCGGCGCGGGCCTGTGCGGCGTGTTCGGGCTCGTCGTTTCCCTGTTCACCGCTCGCGACCTCTGGCACTTGGTGGTGTCCGTGCTCGCCGCGGGGAGCTTCGTCGTCTGCGGGTTCTACGGCGTGCTCGTGCGCTGGTGGGCCGACACCGCCGCCCAGCAGAGCAAGTACTTCGGGCCCTCAGCGGAGGACGATGTCGCTGATCCGCCAGCGGCCGTCGGCCCGCTCGGTGGTGAGGGTGACCTGGACCGGCACGTCCTCGCGACGGCCGTCGGCGGTGCGCTCGACGTGCTGGTCGGCGAAGACCAGGACCAGGGCGCGGTCGCCCTCGATCGACTTCACGCCGACCTGCCGGGTCGTGGTGGTGAGCACGATCTTCTGCTCCGGCGCGAGCTTGCGGACCTCGGCGAAGAGGGTGTCGTACTGCTCGACCGCCTTGCCGGTGAGCACGTCCTTGGCGACCCGCTCGGCCTTGCCCATGTCCGCGTAGTCCAGCGAGAACACCGACTGGACGGCCGTGGTGATCTGACCGGCGACCTCGGTGGTGACGCCCGTGTCGACCAGTGCCCGGTTGTCCACGCCGCTCTCGGCGCGCTCGGTGGCCGCCTGGGCGGCGAACCAGACGGCGAGCGCGGCGAAGACGACGGCGACGGCGGTGAGCAGCGCGGGCAGCTGCCACCAGGGGCGCTCCTCGGCGGGCGCCTCGGACTCAGCCTCAGCCTCGGACTCGGGCTCCGGGTCAGGCGACGCGTCGGGCTCTGCCGTGGGCTCCGGCTCGGGTTCGGCGTGCTTCGCGCGGGGCCGAGGTGCGGAGTCGATCACCGGAGGCGCGACGACCTCCGTTTCCTCGGCAACGGGCTCCTCGGCGACGGGCTCGGGACGCGCGGGGGCCGGGTCGGGGCGCTTCCTGGTGCCCGCGACGTGCCGTCGGCGCGGGGCGGGCGTGGGACGGGAGCGGCGGGGCGGGGTCATGAGGCACCTCCGGCCTGCACCTTGATCGGGGCGAGCGCGTTGAGCTTCCAGCCGGTGTCGGTCTTCGTCAGCTCGGCGAGGAAGCGGAACCGCAGCGGTACGGCGGGCTGGTCGGCGAGGCTGACCATGCGCTCGACCACGCTCATGATCGTCGCCTTGCCCGCGCGGGTGTCCAGCGAGGTCACCGCCGCGTCGAGCACCTTGGCGGTGGTGACCTGCTTGAGCTGCTCCAGCTCCTTGCGCGCCCGGTCCTTGTCCGCGACGACGCCCTCCTGGAGCGGGCCGGTGGACGCCTCCTGCCAGCGCGCGATCATCGCGTCGAAGTTGCGGTAGTCGAGGGTATTGAAGTTGACGATCGCCTGCTGGCCCGCGGTGGAGACCTCTTCGCGCTGCTTGGCGAACTCCACCGAGTCGTCACCGGAGAGCCGCAGCCAGCCCACGCCGAACCAGGCGGCGGCCAGCACCGCCGCGGCGGCGAGGCCGGCGGTGGTCCACAGCACCACGCGTCGCGGCTGCTTGTCGTCCATATCGCTCCAGGGTAGGCGGATGATGCGGCCTCAGCCGGGCAGGCCGAACAGCTGGCCGAGACTGGACGGGCCGTTGAGCCCGACCGGCTTGAGCAGGTCGAGAAGGCTGCCGGGCTGCTGGACGACCTGCGTCGACGGCACACCGCCGGTACCGGTCCCGGGCGCGGGCGGCGGGGTCACCGGCTTGCCGCCGTAGGGCGCGTTCTGCGCACCGCGCACGGCGATCGGGCTGCCCGCCCCCTCGGCGCAGTACGCCTGGGTGTTGAGCGGGGCGGCCGAGGTTTCCCCGCCGGTTCGGCGCTTGGTCTTCTCGTAGCCCTTCACGCACGCGGGTGGGTCGAAGAAGTTCAGCGCCAGTCCGAAGTGCGCGGTGCCGTCGTTCGGCACGACGGTGAACGTGCCGCCGACCACCATCGGGTAGGTCACCAGCAGCTGCTCGATGCCGTCCTTGCGCGGCAGTGCCACGTTCGCCGTGGTGAGCAGGTTCGCGATGGTCTCCGACAGGCTCTGACCCGACTCCCTGATCAGGCCGCCGGCCTGCTGCGCAGCTCCCGGCGCCGAGGTGATCAGGTTGCGCAGGTCCGGGTCGGAGGTCTTGAGCTGGTCGGCGATCAGTCGCAGGTCGCGGCTGAAGTCGGTGATCGCGGAGCCCTTGGCGGCCTGCGTGTCCAGCACCGTGCGGCCGTCGCGGAGCAGCTGCAACGTCTGCGGCAGGTGCCGCACGGCATCACCAGTGAACGAGCGCGCGGTGTCGATGAGGCGCTGGAGGTCCTGCCCGCGCCCGTCGAAGGCGGTGCCGAGCTGGTCGACCACGGTGCGCAGCGACTCGGTCGGCACGGACGACGCGAGACTGTCGAGGTTGCTCAGCAGCGACTGCACGGGCAGCGGGGTCTTGCTCTGCTCGCGGCGGATCACCGAGCCCTCGGCGAGGAACGGTCCCTCGTCGGACTTCGGGCGCAGGTCCACGTACTGCTCGCCGACAGCCGACCGGTTGGTCACGACGGCCTCGACGTCCGTGGGGATCGGCGCGGAGGACGAGTCGATGTCCAGCTGCACCTCGACGCCGTCCGCGGTCAGCCGCAGCGGTCCGACGCGCCCGACCGCGACGCCTCGGTAGGTGACCTCGGCGTTGGTGAAGATGCCCCCCGCGTCGGCCAGTTCCATCGTCACCACGTAGCCGCGGGGGCCGAAGAGGCGGTCCAGTCCGGCGTACCGGGCGCCCGCGTAGCTGACGCCCACCAGCGCGATGAGCACGAAGCCGATGAGCTGCAACCTTGCCCTGCGGGTCAACATCTAGCGCCCACCCCCGAGGAGTCCACCGAGCAGGCCGCCGAGGATTCCGCCGGTGCCGGGCTGCTGCTGGGCCGGCGTCGGCAGCTGCAGCGGGAGCCTGGGCAGCGGGTTGGGATCGGCCTGCTGCCTGCCGCCGTCGAGCCCGGGGATCGGCAGCTGGATCAGCGGCTGCCGCGACCGGCCCAGGTTGTCCAGGATGTTGCCGAGGTCCAGGTCGAGCTTGGCGTAGAGGTTGGTGTAGTCGCCCTTCACCCCGGCCACCGCGGCGTCCGGGAACGGGAAGGTCAGCAGCAGCTCGAAGGACTTCGGCAGGTTCGTGCCCGCCTCGGCCAGCTTCTTCAACGTCGGCGTCAGCGCCTTCAGGTCGGCGATCAGGTCGTCCTTGCTGCGCTTGACCACGTCGGTGGCGACCCCGGAGAGCTTGTCCAGCCCCTTGAGCATCCCCACCAGCTGTTCGCGCTGGTCGGCCAGGACCCTGATGCCCGGCGACAGGTCCTTCAGCGCGGTCTCGATGTTGCCGCGCTGCCCGGCCAGCGTCGAGGACAGCCGGTTCACGCCGTCCAGCGCCCTGGTGATCTCGTTGCGGTGCCCGTCGAGGTCCTTCACCAGCACGTTCACGTTGGACAGCAGCGAGCGTAACTGCGACTCGTTGCCGGACATCGCGGCGTTGAGCTCCTTGGTGATGTCCTGGAGCTTCGCCACGCCGCCGCCGTTGAGCAGCATCGACAGCGCGCCGAAGACCTCTTCGACCTCGGGGTTGCGGTTGGTGCGCTCGATCGGGATCTGCGCGCCGTTGACCAGCCTGCCGGTCTCGCGGCCCTTGGGCGGCGCGGCGAGCTCGACGAACTTCTCCCCCAGCAGGCTGGACTGGCGCAGGCGGGCGTCGGCGTTCGCGGGCAGCACGACATCGCCGTTGACCGACACCGTGACCAGCGCGGTCCAGCCGTCCGGGGCGAGCTCGACGCCCTCCACTCGGCCGACCGGAACGTCGTTGACCTTCACCGCGGCCTGCGGGACCAGGTCGAGCACGTCCCGGAACTGCACCTTCACCTGGTACGGGCGGTCGCCGAGGTCGGCGCCACCGGGGAGCGGCATGTCGTAGAGCCCGCCGAACCCGCACCCGCCGAGGCTCAGCAGTGCGGCGGTGACGAGCGCGATCCGGCGCTTCATCGGCCACCTCCGGCGGGCGGCGACACGGGAACCGCCGGGGTGCCGCCGCGGGCGGACGGGGACAGCAACGGCACGGGCAGCGTCGGCGCGCGGCCCTGTTGGAGTGCCTGGATCACCTCGGCGACGCTCGGCAGCTTCACCACGCCGTTGACCACGGGGGCGAGCTTGTCGCAGGTGTCGGCGAGCACCTGCGGGAGCTGCTTGGGCGTCGTCTGCCGGACCAGCTTGCAGATCAGCACGACCGGCGGCTCGGTCAGCTCGTTGAGGTGGGCCCGCGTGTCCAGCGTTCCCGACGCTCCGTTGTAGGAGTTCTGCAGGTTGCCGAGGGCCAGCGGGCCGACGTCGAGCACCTCGGCGAGCGCGGCCCGCTGGTCGACGAGCACCTTGGTGATCCCGCTCAGTTTGTCCACATTGGACTTGATCTTGTCCCGGTTGTCCTTGATGAAGCCGTCCACCGCGGTCAGCGCCAGCGCCAGTTCCTTCAGCGACGCGCCGAGGTTCTGCCGCTCCTCGGCGAGGAACCTGCCCACGTCGGCGACCTGGTCGGTGAACCGCCGCACCTGCCCGTCGTTGCGGGCCAGCATCGAGGTGAACTTCTGCAGCCCGTCCACGGTGCCGAACAGGTCCTGGCGCGAGCCGGAGAGCGTTTCCGTTGCCGCACCGAGGTTTCTGATGGTGTCGCCGAGCTTCTTCCCGTTGCCGTCGAGGTTCTTGGCCGCGGTGTCCAGCAGGTCCGACAGCGCCCCGTCCGCGTTGGCGCCCTTGGGTCCCAACGCCGTGGTGAGCTTGTCCAGGCTGGCGTAGACCTCGTCCAGCTCGACGGGCGTCGCGGTGCGCTCGCGCGGGATCACCGCGCCGTCGGCCAGCTTGTCGCCTCCGGTGTAGGCGGGCGCGAGCTGCACGTAGCGGTCGCTGACCACGGCCGGGTTCACCACGAGCGCCTGGGCGGTTGCCGGGATGTCCACGTCGTCGCCGACCCGGAAGTCGACCTTCACCACGCGGCCCTGCGGCTCGACCTTCTCGACCTGACCCACGCGGACGCCGAGCACGCGGACGTCGCCGCCCGCGTAGATCCCGACTCCGGCGGAGAAGTACGCGGTCACGCGTTTGCCCGGCGCGCGGAGGAAGACGAACCAGACCCCGGCGGTGATGACCAGCGCCACGACGCAGAGGAAGGCGATCAGCCTGGCGAGATCGTGACTCCGTGCGGAAGTGCTCATGGGCGGCACCCCTCCGGGTTGATCGGGCCGATCGACGGCGGGAGCAGACCGCAGATGTAGGTGTCGAACCAGCGGCCGTTGCCGAGGGTGTTGGCGAAGACGCGGACGAACGGCGCCATCAGCTGGATGCTCTTGCTGAGGCTCTCCTGGTTGCGGTCGAGCATGGTGGTGACCCGCTCCAGCTGCTCCAGCGCGGGCCGCAGCTGTGCCTTGTTGTCCACCACCAGGCCCTGCAGCTCCTTGGACAGCGTGCGCGTCCCGGTCAGCAGGTTCCTGATCGCGTCGCGCCGCTTGCGGATCTCCTCGAGCAGCTTGTTGCCGTCGCCGAGCAGCTTCTCGAACTCGGCGTTGCGATCGGAGACGGTCTTGCTGAGCTGGTTGGTGTTGCGCAGCAGGGCGGCCAGCTGCTGGTCCCGGGTGGAGATCGTCCTGGACAGCGCGGACAGCCCGTCCAGCGCGCCCCTGACCTCGCCCGGGGTGTCGCGGAAGGTGTCGGAGATGACCCGGAAGCTCTTGGCGAGCTGATCGGTGTCGATCTCGGTCAGCGTGGTGGCCAGCCCGGTGAACGCCTCGGTGACGTCGTAGGGGGCGATCGTGCGCTCGCGCGGGATCACCTGGCTCGGCCGCAGTTCCTGTTCGCCCTGCGGGTCGAGCGAGAGGAACTTCTGCCCCAGCAACGTCTTGATCTTGATGGCGGCCGAGGTGCGGTCGCCGACCCAGGTGTCGCTGACCCGGAAGGACACCAGCACGTGGTCGTCCTCCAGCTCGACGCCGGTGACCTTGCCGACCTTCACCCCGGCCACCCGCACCTCGTCACCGTCGCGCAGCCCCCCGGCCTCGGAGAAGTGCGCGCGGTAGGAGGTACCGCCGCCGACGATCGGCAGGTCCTCGGCGAAGAACGCGGCCAGCAGGCCGAGCAGCAGCACCAGCAGCCCGGAGGCGCCGACGGTGACGGGGTTGCGCTCGCGGAACGGCTTCACGGGCGGCACCTCGGCTGGGTCGGCGGCAGGACCGGCACGGCGAGCTTGCCCACCACGGGCAGCGCGACCTCACCGGAGGCGCCGCACAGGAAGAAGTTGAACCACGAGCCGTAGGTCGCGGTGCGCGAGATCGTCTCCAGCTTGTTCGGCATCCGCTGCAGCACGCCCTCGACGATGTCGTTGCTGTCGGCGAGGTTCTTGGACACCTTGCCCAGCTCGGCGATGTCGTTGCGCAGCGGCGCCCGCGCGTCGGTCAGCAGCCCCGCCGTGGTGCTGGTGAGATCGGCGAGCGCGCTGACCGCGTTGCCGATCGGCTCCCGGTCCTTGGCGAGCCCGGAAACCAGCTGCTGCAAGGAGATCACCAGTCCGGACAGCTGCGCGTCGCGCTGGTTCACGGTGCCGAGCACGGTGTTGAGGTTGCCGATGACCTCGCCGATCACCTTGTCCTTGCTGGCGATCGTCGACGTCAGCGATGCCGTGTGCGCCAACAGGCTCTGCACGGTACCGCCCTCGCCTTGGAGCACCTGGATGATCTCGTAGGACAGCTTGTTCACGTCGGCCGGGTTGAGCGCCTGGAACAGCGGCTTGAAGCCGTTGAACAAGGTGGTGAGGTCCAGCGCGGGACGCGTGCGCTCCACCGGGATCGTCGTGCCCGCAGCGAGTTCTCCGGCTCCGCCCGCTCCGCGCTCCAACGCGATGTAGCGCTGCCCGACCAGGTTGCGGTACTTGATCGTCGCGGTGACCGACTCCGGCAGCTTCCGGCCGGTGGTCACGGTGAAGCGCACTTCGGCGAGCCTGCGGTCCACGACGCTGATCCCGCGGACCTCACCGACCCGGACGCCCGCGATGCGCACGTCGTCGCCCTCGTTGACCGAGGTGGCGTCGGTGAACCTCGCGCTGTACTCCGTGGCACCGCGCAGGTCCACGTTGGCGATCGTGATGGCGAGCAACCCGGTCGCGAGAACGGTGACCGTGGCGAAGATGACCAGCTTCGTCAGCGGTCCGGCGAGACCTCTCACTTCAGCGTCACCTCCGTCCCCCGGAACATCGGCCCGAGCAGGATGCTGCTCCACCCTGGCACCTGCTGCGGCGAGCGCCCCATCGACGGGGCGAGCAGCGCGGAGATGTAGCGCTGCTCCGCCGGGGAGTTCGCCAGCCCCAGCTCCTGCCCGCGCGCCGCGGTGGTCGCCGACGCCGGGATGACGTTGCCGTTCTCGTCGATCTCGCCGGTGGGCAGCAGCCCGTCACTGGCGTTGCGCGCGGCGGGCGGCGGCTTCGAACCGTCCTTCACCGGCCCCTCCGGCGGGTACTGCGGGAACGGCTCCGGTCGCGGCTGGATGTCGTAGCAGCGCGGTCCGCGCTTGTCGGCGTACTCCGGCTCGTCCTGGTTCGGCACGTACTTCCCGCGGTTGGCGGTGATCTCCAGGGTGATGTGCAGGCCGGGCTCGTTCGTGCCCTGGCCGAACGCCTTGCTCAGCCGCGGCTGCAGCTCGGCGAGGCTCTTGAGCAGGCAGGGGTACTCCGGCGCGTACTTGCCCAGCAGCTCCAGCAACGGCCTGCTGGACTTCGCGACACCGATGATGTTGTTGCGGTTGGCCGAGAGGAAACCGCCGAGATCCGCAGAAGCCGCGTTGACCGTGCCGTAGAGCGTCTGCAGGTTGTCGCGCTGCTCCACCAACGTCTTGCTGGTGACAGTGAGATCTGCCAGTGCCTGCAAGAGATCCGGCGCCGCCTTGTCGTAGACGGTGCTCACGTCGGCGAGCTTGCTGATGTCCGCCTTGAGGTCCGGCAGCGCCGGGTTCAGCTGCCGCACGAGGTCGTTCAGCTCCACAAGGGACTCGCCGAGCGCCTTTCCCCTGCCCTGCAAGGCAGTTGAGAGCGATCCGAGGGTGCTCGCGAGCTTCTGCGGCTGCACGGCCTGCAACACGGGCATGAGGTTGGACAGGACCCGCTCCAGCTCCACCGCCGAACTCGAGGTGTCCTGCGCGATCACATCCCCTGCCGCGAGGTGGTCGCCGTTCGACCGCTGAGGCGGCACCAGTGCGACGTAGCGCTCCCCGAACAGGGTCTTCGGCAGCAGGCGCGCGGTGACGCCACGCGGAATGATGTCGACCTTGTCGCGGTGCAGGGCCAACTCCAGCTCCGCGCCGTCACCCCGGCTGATCACGCGGCGCACCTCGCCGACGAGCACGCCGTGCACCTTGACGTCGGACTCGGTGAGCAACTGGTTGCCCGCCCGGTCCGTGCGCAGCGACACGAGCACGTCCGAGCTGAACGCGTTGCGGTAGATCGAGACGGTCAGCGTCAGGAACAGCGCGATGATCGCCAGCAGGGCCACTCCGAGCAGCCGCTGGCGGACCTTGCCCGCAGACGCCCTCATCCGACGATCCTCACCGTCGTGGTCGTGCCCCAGATCGCCAGGCTCAGGAAGAAGTCGAGCAGCGCGGTGGTCACGATCGCCGTCCGCACCGCCCGGCCGACCGCGACGCCGACGCCGGCGGGACCGCCGGAGGCGCGGTAGCCGTAGTAGCAGTGGGTCATGATGATCACCACGCTGAAGACCAGGACCTTCAGGAAGGACCACAGCACGTCTTCCGGTGGCAGGAAGAGGTTGAAGTAGTGGTCGTACGTGCCCGCGGACTGCCCGTAGAAGTTCACTGTGACGGTCCGCGCCGCCACGTACGAGGTGAGCAGACCGATCACGTAGAGCGGGATCACCGCGACGAAGCCGGAGATGATCCGCGTGGTGACCAGGTAGGGCAGGCTCGGGATGCCCATGACCTCCAGCGCGTCGATCTCCTCGGAGATCCGCATCGCGCCGAGCTGCGCGGTGAAACCGGAGCCGACCGTCGCGGACAGCGCGAGACCCGCGACGAGCGGCGCGATCTCCCGGGTGTTGAAGTACGCCGAGATGAAGCCGGCGAAGGCCGAGGTGCCGATCTGGTTCAGCGCCGCGTAGCCCTGGAGCCCGACGACCGTGCCGGTGAACAGGGTCAGGCCGATCATCACGCCGATGGTGCCGCCGATGACCGCGAGCGCCCCGCTGCCGAAGCTGACCTCGGCCAGCAACCGCAGCGTCTCCCTGGTGTAGCGGCGCAGCGCGCGCGGCACCCACGCCAGCGCGCGCAGGTAGAACCACATCTGGTCGCCGAGCTGGTCGAGCATGGCCAGCGGACGGTTGGCGGCCCTCCTCGCGCGATCGGAGATGGTCACGTCACATCCCCTTCGCCGGAACGAGCTGCAGGTACAGCGTGGTCAGCACGAAGTTCACGAAGAACAGCAGCAGGAACGTGATCACTACGGCCTGGTTCACCGCGTCGCCGACGCCCTTGGGCCCGCCCTTCGGGTTGAGGCCGCGGTAGGCGGCGACGATACCCGCGATGAAGCCGAACACCACGGCCTTGATCTCGCTGATCCACAGGTCCGGCAGCTGGGCGAGCGCGGAGAAGCTCGCCAGGTACGCGCCGGGTGTGCCGTCCTGCAGGATCACGTTGAAGAAGTAGCCGCCGAGCACGCCCACCACGCTGACCATGCCGTTGAGCAGCAACGCCACCAGCATCGCGGCGAGCACCCTCGGCACCACCAGGCGCTGGATCGGCGAGACGCCGAGGACCTCCATGGCGTCGATCTCGTCGCGGATCTTGCGCGAGCCCAGGTCCGCGCAGATCGCCGAGCCGCCCGCGCCCGCGATCAACAGCGCGGTCACGATCGGGCTGGCCTGCTGGATCACCGCGAGCACGCTGGCCGCTCCGGTGAACGACTGCGCGCCGAGCTGCCTGGTCAGCGATCCGAGCTGGAGCGCGATCACGGCTCCGAACGGGATGGCCACCAACGCGGTGGGCAGGATCGTGACGCTGGCGATGAACCAGCACTGCTGGATGAACTCGCGCACCTGGAACGGCCGCTTGAACACGGCCCTGCTGGTGTCCAGGCCCAGCGCGAACATCCGGCCGGTCTCCCGCAGCGCGCCTGCCCCGGGGAAGGACGGGTTCGCCTGGGTCATGTCCGTTCACCCCGCTCCCAGCCGATGTCCTGAGGAGCGTTGCGCGGGTACGGTGTCGGCCGCGAGTCGAAGGAGGTGGGCAGCGGTATCGGCTGGGTGATGGCCTGCTGCGCCTGCGCCGTGGTGGCGTAGAGGCCGAACCGGGCGCGTTCTTCGTCCGTCAGGCTGGCGATGATCGCCTCGCGGGCCGCGGGCGGCAACGTGTGCAGGATGCCCATCACCCGCTGCTTCCTGCGGTCCGCGGCCAGTCGCACCGGTAGCCCCGGCGACGGCTGGATCTGCGGCACGATGCCCGTCCCCCCGCCGCCCTTCGGGCCGCCCAGCACATCCGTCCCGCCGTTGGCCCGCAGCTCGGCGAGTTCGGCGGCCGCCTGCGCGGCGTCCTTCTCCTCGCTCATCCCGATCGGGCCCTGCCTGCGGCCGTTGAGGAACTGCTCGACGACCGGCTCCGTCGAGGTCAGCAGCACCTCGCGCGGCCCGAACATGACCAGCTCGCGGCGGAACAGCATGCCGATGTTGTCCGGAACGGTGCGCGCGGTGCCGATGTCGTGGGTGACGATCAGGAACGTCGCGTCGATCTGCGCGTTCAGGTCGACGATCAGCTGGTTGAGATAGGCGACGCGGACCGGGTCGAGCCCGGAGTCCGGCTCGTCGAACAGGATGATCTCCGGGTCCAGCACCAGGGCGCGGGCCAGTCCCGCGCGCTTGCGCATACCGCCGGAGATCTCGCCGGGCAGCTTCTTCTCGGCCCCGATGAGGCCGACCATCTCCATCTTCTCCAGCACGATCCGCCGGACCTCGGCCTCGGTCTTGCGGGTGTGCTCGCGCAGCGGGAAGGCGATGTTGTCGAAGAGGTTCATCGAGCCGAACAGCGCGCCGTCCTGGAACAGCACGCCGAAGAGCTTGCGGGTCTCGTAGAGCTTGTGCTCGGAACAGCGGCAGATGTCGATGCCGTTGATGACGACCTTGCCGCGCTCGGGCCGGAGCAGGCCGACCAAGGACTTCAGGAACACCGACTTCCCGGTGCCCGACGGCCCCAGCAGAACGCTGATCTCCCCCGGCGGGAGGTTCAGCGTGACGTCCTGCCAGATGGTCTGTTTCCCGAAGGACTTGGACAGGCCTTCGACGACCACCTCGACGCCCATCGCACCTCCTGCTCGCCACCGCCTCCCCGGTGAGGGGAAACATGAAAGCAGACGCCGAGGCGATCGGCGTCACACTCGGACAACGAGCCTGTCCCGCAGAAGTTACTGCCCAGTTCGCCGACTGGTCACGGCTGGATAACGAGCCGGGCATGACAGTGGGGCAGGCCCTGCGAACAGGACCTGCCCCACTGTGGCAGCTCTCACATGCGGCTCGGGGCCGCGGTGATCACTTGATGGAGACGGCGGCGCCGGCGGCGACCAGCTTCTCCTTGGCGGCCTCGGCGGCCTCCTTGTTGACGCCCTCGAGGATGGGCTTCGGCGCGCCCTCGACCAGCTCCTTGGCCTCCTTGAGGCCCAGGCCGGTGACGACCTCGCGGACGACCTTGATGACCTGGATCTTCTTGTCACCCGCGGAGTCGAGGATGACGTTGAACTCGGTCTGCTCCTCGGCGGCCTCGCCACCGGCAGCGGCGCCCGGGGCGACGGCGGCAACGGCGACCGGCGCGGCGGCGGTGACCTCGAACTTGTCCTCGAACGCCTTCACGAACTCGGAGAGCTCGAGCAGGGTCATCTCACCGAAAACGTCCAGCAGCTCGTCGGTGCTGAGCTTCGCCATGGTGGCGGTTTCCTTTCCTTACGTGCGCCGTTGGTGTTGCTACGCGCGGGCGCGGAATGTGGGGGTCGGTCAGCTCTCGGCAGGGGCGTCGCCGGCAGCGGCGCGCTTGTCCTGCAGGGCGGCTGCCAGGCGGGCCACCTGCGAGGCCGGGGCGGCGAACAGCCCGGCGGCCTTGGTGAGGTTGCCCTTCATCGCGCCCGCCAGCTTGGCGAGCAGGACCTCACGGGAGTCGAGGTCCGCGATCTGGTTGACCTCGTCGACGGACAAGGGACGGCCATCCATGTAGCCGCCCTTGATGACGAGGGCCTTGTTCTCCTTCGCGAAGGTACGAAGCGCCTTCGCGGCGTCCACCGGCTCACCCTTGACGAAGGCGATGGCGGTGGGGCCGACAAGAAGGTCCTCGAGCCCGTCGAAGCCCGCCTCCGAGGCGGCGCGCTTGACCAGGGTGTTCTTCGCGACGGTGTACGCCACGCCGTCGCCGAGGGCGCGCCGCAGCTCGGTGAGCTGCGCCATGGAAAGCCCTCGGTACTCGGTGACGACCGCAGCCGAGCTGCCACGGAACCTGTCCGCGATCTCGGCGACGGCCTCAACCTTTCCAGGCTTTGCCATGGTCGCCTCCTCTCTGCTTCTTCGTCTCAATCCACAGCGAAGAGCGCGGACCGGGGGGTCCACGCCGGAGCAGGCTGGGAGAAACGAAAGAAGCCCCGGCGCAAGGGCACGGGGCTAGCAGATCCGACACGCACAAGCACGTCGTAAGTCGCCTCGTCCTCCTGCGCGGGCGCCCTCCCGGGCCTTAGTCCTCGCCCGCCAGGAGGCAGGAGAGAAAACCAGCGGTCTTCGGTGGAACACGGCCAGCGTACGTCAAGCCCCCACACGCACCCAAATCGGGGTCTCCCCTGGAGTCGGCTACCGGCCGGTGCCCCGCTGCGGGCACGATGGACGGCAACAGGAGGTGACCGTGTCGCAACCGAGCCAGAAGCCCGCGCAGATCAATGCGAAGGTCAAGAGCACCGCGATCAAGGCGGGCAAGTACGTAGGGCTCAAGCTGCTCAACTACGCCATATTCCTGCTCGTGCTCGCGGGGCTGTGGTGGTACTTCTTCGGTGGCAGCGGGGGGAACTCGGGCGGCGGCGGCGGTGGGGGCGGTCAGGGCCACAAGCCGAGGCTGGACTCCGAGCCGGATTCCACGGTGCTCGTGGTCTACCAGGCCGTGGCCAGCAACAACGCCAGAGAGGCCTGCGTCTCCTTCACTCCGGAGGCGGCGGCGACCTTCGCCAGGAACATGGGCGCGGAAACCTGTGACCAGGCGATCCAGCAGCTCAACACTCAGGTCACCAACAAGGTCGCCTACAACGACACCAGCATTCCACCCAAGAAGATCATGACAAGTGGGTCGAAGTCGTCGATTAGCTCGTGCGAGATGAACGTCAACGGCGGCAAGCGCCTCGGTCTGTTCATCCTGCAGCGGCTCTCGGACGGCGGCTGGATCATCGCCGACCACGAGTCCGAGCCAGCGGACTGCATCACCGGCTGAACCAGCCGGTGCCACGACGGCGAAAAGGCGGTCACCCCCCGAGGGGATGACCGCCTTTTCGGCGTCAGTGCGCGGACGTCAGGCGGACACCTCGTCCGAGAGCAGCGCGCGGGTGCGGTTCGGGTCGACCGGGATGCCGGGGCCCATGGTGGTGCTGAAGGTGACCTTCTTGATGTAGCGGCCCTTCGCAGCGGACGGCTTGGCCCGCAGGATCTCGTCGAGCGCGGCGGCGTAGTTCTCCACCAGCTTGTCGGTGTCGAAGGAGGACTTGCCGATCACCAGGTGCAGGTTGGCCTGCTTGTCGACGCGGAAGTTGATCTTTCCGCCCTTGATCTCGGTGACGGCCTTGGTCACGTCCGGGGTGACGGTGCCGGTCTTGGGGTTCGGCATCAGGCCACGCGGGCCGAGGACACGGGCGATGCGGCCGACCTTGGCCATCTGGTCCGGGGTGGCGATGGCGGCGTCGAAGTCCAGCCAGCCGCCCTGGATGCGGGCGATCAGGTCGTCCGAACCGACGGCGTCGGCACCGGCGGCCTCGGCCTCGGCGGCCTTGTCGCCGACCGCGAAGACGATGACGCGGGCGGTCTTACCGGTGCCGTGCGGCAGGTTGACGGTGCCGCGGACCATCTGGTCGGCCTTGCGCGGGTCGACACCGAGGCGCATGGCGACCTCGACGGTGGCGTCCTGCTTGGTGGAGGCGGTCTCCTTGGCCAGCGACACGGCCTGCAGCGGCGAGTACAGCCGCTCCCGGTCGATCTTGGCCGCTGCCTCGCGGTAGGCCTTGCTGCGCTTCATGTTCTGTCCTCGTTCTGTCGGAGCAGTAGTGGTACGAGCCGCGCCGGCTCTCCCACGCTTGCGGTGTTGCCGCCCGGGAAACCCCGGGTCAGATCTTGGAGACCTGGGTGAAGGAGAGTTCGACCGGGGTCTCCCGGCCGAAGATCGACACCAGGACCTTGAGCTTCTGCGCGTCCGGGCTGACCTCGCTGATGGTGGCGGGCAGCGTCGCGAACGGGCCGTCCATGACGGTGACGGACTCGCCGACCTCGAAGTCCACCTCGATGGTGGGCTTGGCCACGCTGGCCGCGGCCTTCTTGCCCGGCTCCGCGGCGGCCTTGTCCTTCTCCACCTGCGGGGCGAGGAACTTGAAGACCTCGTCCAGGGTCAGCGGGGAGGGCTTGGAGGTCGCGCCGACGAACCCGGTGACGCCGGGGGTGTTGCGCACCGCGCTCCACGAGGCGTCGTTGAGCTCCATCCGGACCAGGATGTAACCGGGCAGCACCTTGCGCTGCACCTGCTTGCGCTGGCCGTTCTTGATCTCGGTGACCTCTTCGGTCGGCACCTCGACCTGGAAGATGAAGTCCTCCATGTCGAGGGTCCCGATCCGGGTCTCGAGGTTCGCCTTGACCTTGTTCTCGTAGCCGGCGTAGGAGTGCACGACGTACCAGTCACCGGGCGCGTGCCGCAGAGCCTCGCGCAGCTCGGCGACGGGGTCCGCGATGGGCTCGTCGATGTCCGCGTCCGCAGCCGAACCGTCGGTGTCCGCAGTGCCCGCGTCGCCGACGGAGTCGCCTTCGGAGTCGTCGCCAACCGGTTCGACGTGCTCGGAGTCACCCTCGCTGCTCGCGGCGTGCACCTGCTCGTCGGACAGGTCGGCCAGCTCCTGGCCGCCGTCGGTGGAGGTCACAGTCGGTCTCGCTTCCTCTCGTACGTCGCGGGTCCGACCGAAGGGGGTCCGACCGGCCGGCCCGGGTTCCGGGCCGGGGCGACGACATGGTCTCGTACACGCCTCGCCCGCACTGGGTTCCCTGTGCAGGTTCCCCGCAGTCCCCGCGGTGCGCCACCTGAGCGCGCCACGCGTCCGGCGACCGGAGAACCCGGCCCTAGCCGAACAGCCAGAGCACGCCCTTGCCGAAGGCCACATCCAGGCCGGCGACCAGTCCCACCATGAAGGCGACGAAGACCAGTACCACGGCGGTGTAGGTCACCAGCTGCTTGCGCGTCGGCCAGATGACCTTGCGGAGTTCTGCGACGACCTCGCGGAGGAACCGGCCGAAGCGCTTGAAGGGGTTGCCCTTCTTCTGCTCCTGGCGGTCACGGGAGGGCGTCGGCCGGTTCTTGGCGTCGCCCCCACTGGTGGAGGCACCCTCGGCCCGCTTGGCCGCACGACGCGAGGCCGGACGCGCGGAACCGCGGCGCTCACGCCGCGCCGCAGCGGTAACCGGACGGGAAGTGTCGTCAGACCCTTCCGGCCGTTCCTGCTCGCTGCGCTCACTCACGCGAACTCCTCGCTTTGCTGACCGACTGCGTCGACGCAGGGGCGACAGGACTTGAACCTGCAACCTGCGGTTTTGGAGACCGCTGCTCTGCCAATTGAGCTACGCCCCTTCGTGGTCGCCCGGTAGATCTCGACCACGTTCACGAAGCGTACTGCACCGTCCCGCGTGGCTCGCGAGCAGGTGTCGACAACGCTTCAGCACGACGAGTCTAGGGCACACCGGCCCCGGGACTCCAACCGGTTGCCCTCCCAGGAGGTGGGCGGCGTGAAAACCGCTCCCCGCGGCGTGCCACGATTCCCCCATGGCTGCCTCCGACGCACCTACCGTCACCAGCGACTCCGTCTCCCCCGCCGCCCGACGCCGCGTGTCCGCCCGAGTGGGCGGGATCGCCGAGTCGGCCACCCTCGCCGTGGACGCCAAGGCCAAGGCGCTCAAGGCCGCAGGCCGCCCCGTGATCGGCTTCGGCGCCGGTGAGCCCGATTTCCCGACGCCGGCCCCGATCGTCGAGGCCGCGGCCGCCGCCTGCGCCGAGGCGCGCAACCACCGCTACACCCCGGCGGCCGGCCTGCCCGAGCTGCGCGAGGCCGTCGCGGCGAAGACCGCCAGGGACACCGGCTACCAGGTCAAGCCCAGCCAGGTCCTGATCACCAACGGCGGCAAGCAGGCCGTCTACCAGGCCTTCGCCACGATCGTCGACCCGGGCGACGAGGTGCTGCTGCCCGCGCCGTACTGGACCACCTACCCGGAGGCGATCGGCCTCGCGGGCGGCGTCCCGGTGGAGGTCCAGTCCGACGAGACCACCGGCTACCTGGTGACCGTCGAGCAGCTGGAGGCCGCGCGCACGCCCAGGACCAAGGTGCTGCTGTTCTGCTCCCCGTCGAACCCGACCGGCGCGGTCTACTCCCGCGAGCAGGTCGAGGCGATCGGCCGCTGGGCGGTCGAGCACGGCATCTGGGTGATCACCGACGAGATCTACGAGCACCTGACCTACGACGGTGCCGAGGCCGTGTCCATGCCGGTCGTGGTGCCCGAGCTGGCCGACACCTGCATCGTGGTCAACGGCGTCGCCAAGACCTACGCGATGACCGGCTGGCGGGTGGGCTGGCTGATCGGGCCGGACGACGTGATCAAGGCGGCGTCGAACTACCAGTCGCACCTGACCTCCAACGTCTGCAACGTGGCCCAGCGGGCGGCGCTCGCCGCGGTCTCGGGCTCGCTGGACGCGGTCGCGGACATGCGCGCGGCCTTCGACCGGCGCAGGCAGACCATCGTGAAGATGCTCTCGGAGATCCCGGGTGTGAACTGCCCCACCCCGCAGGGCGCGTTCTACGTCTACCCCTCGGTGAAGGGCTTGCTGGGCAAGGAGATCCGGGGTGTGCGCGCGAACACCAGCGTCGAGCTGGCCGCGCTCGTGCTCGAGCACGCCGAGGTCGCGGTCGTGCCCGGTGAGGCGTTCGGTACCCCCGGCTACTTCCGGCTCTCCTACGCGCTCGGCGACGAGGACCTGGTGACCGGCGTGACGCGGATGGCGGAGCTGCTCCGCGAGGCCGAGTAGGCGCGCCGAAAGCCGCTCAGAACGCCGAAAGGCCGTTCCGCCCCGCTCGGGGACCGGAACGGCCTTTCGCGTGTCTGCGGGCGGATCAGGCCAGGCGGACGACGGCGTAGCAGCGACCGAAGATCAACTGGCCCTCGCACTTGGCGTAGATGTCCACCCGCGCGGTGTTGTCCTCGTTGACCAGGCCGACCTTGGCGGTGACCTCGATCGTGGTGCCCGCCTCGTCGTCGGGCACGACCACCGGGCGGCCGAACCGGGCCTGGTAGTCGATGACCGCTGCCGGGTCGCCGACCCAGTCGGTGACGATCTTGGCGACCATGCCCATGGTGAGCAGGCCGTGCGCGATGACGCCGGGCAGCCCGGCCTCCTTGGCGCGCTTGTCGCTGTAGTGGATGAAGTTGCAGTCGCTGGAGATGCCGGAGTACCGGATCAGGTCCCTGCGGGTGACCTTCAGCGTCAGCGGCGGCAGCTGGTCGCCCTTGCTGACGTCGGCGGCCCGGCGCAGACCGGTCGTGGTGGTGCTCATGCGTCCTTCCCTTCACCGAGGCCGATGCCGTCGCCGCGGACGATCAGGGTGGCGATCACGGTGCCGACCTTCTCGCCCTCCTCGGTCGCGAACTCCGACCGGAGCACGAGGTAGTCGTTGCCCGCCCTGCTGGTGATGTCGTCGACGTGGGCCGTGCTGGTGAGCCGGTCCCCCGGCCGCACCGGCCGGTGCAGGACGAAGCGCTGGGCCCCGTGCACCATCCGGCTGTAGTCCAGGCCCAGGTCGGGATCGTCGGTGACAACGTGGTGCGACCGGGTCGCGAGGACGCTCAGGAACGTCGGTGATGCAACGGAGTCGGGGTGCCCGATCGCCTTGGCGGCCTCGGGGTCCCGGTACACGGGGTTCACGTCGCTGACGGCGTACGCGAACTCGATGATGTTCTGCCTGCCGACCTCGTAGATCCACGGCAGCCGGTACGAACGACCGACGAAAGACTTGTTTAGCGCCACGGAGGGGCAGATTACCCGGTGAACGACAACTGCCCCGCACACCGGCGGGGCAGTTGGTCGAGGCTGTGAACCAGGCCGCGGGAAGGCGGCCGCTGGGTCAGCGGGTCTCCTTGTGGGCCCGGTGCGTCCCGCAGTTCGGGCAGAACTTCTTGATCTCGAGGCGGTCGGGGTCGTTCCGCCGGTTCTTGCGGGTGATGTAGTTGCGGTGCTTGCACTCCTCGCACGCCAACGTGATCTTAGGGCGAACATCAGTCGCGGCCACGGCGCGCCTCTCTCTCCATCAGTACATCCCCACAAGCAGCAGGGTCGTTCTCCAAGTCCCACCAAGGATAAGTGGGGGGTCCGGGGGCCCCGCCCCCGGCTGGGGTCTGGGGGCCAGGCCCCCAGTGTGATGCGGATTCGAGTCAGGTCCGCGCTTTCCGCGGACACGACTCGGCCACTCGAAGTAGCGGTGGCCGGACTTGAACCGGCGACACAGCGATTATGAGCCGCTTGCTCTACCACCTGAGCTACACCGCTTCGTACGACTCGCGCCGTACCTTTTACGTGAGTAAGCCGCGCTGCCAGCTGAACTGAGCATCGCGGCTGTCCTCATCGAGCCCCAAAACGGAATCGAACCGTTGACCTTCTCCTTACCATGGAGACGCTCTGCCGACTGAGCTATTGGGGCCTGTCTGGCGAAGCAAGAGGAACCTTACACACCCTTGGCGCGCCGACAAAATCGGGGGGGCCGATCACCGGACCAAGGTGAGGACCATCTCATCGTGCCTGCCCCGCGCGCGGATGGTGCGGGCCCGCAACCAGGCCTCGAAGCGGTCCTCGGCCAGCGGCCGGGAGATCAGGTAGCCCTGGGCGATGTCACAGCCCATACCGACCAGCTGCTCCCGCGCCGCGTCGTCCTCGACGCCCTCGGCGACCACGGTCAGGCCGAGTGAGTGCCCCAGCTCGACGATGGAACGCACCACGGCCATGTCGCCGAGGTCGGTGCCCATGCCGAGCACGAAGCTCTTGTCGATCTTCACCTCGTCCACCGGGAGCTGCCGGAGGTAGGCCAGCGAGGAGTACCCGGTGCCGAAGTCGTCGACGGCGAGCACCACGCCCAGCGCGTGCAGCCTGCGCAGCACCGGCAGCGAGCGCTCCGGGTCGGCCATCACGCCGGACTCGGTGAGTTCGAAGGTGAGCAGCCTCGGCGGCACGTCGTGACGGCGCAGCGCGTCCGCGACGCGATCGGGGAAGGTCTCGTCGGCCAGGTTGCGCACGGACAGGTTGACCGCCGCGGACAGCCTCAGCCCCCGGTCCAGCCACTGCCGCACGCGGACCAGCGAGCACTCCATGACGAAGCCGGTGAGCGCGTCGACCAGGCCGGTCGCCTCCACCGCGGGCACGAACTCGTCGGGGTCGAGCGGGCCGTACTCCGGGTGCCGCCAGCGGACGAGGGCCTCGACGCCCACCACCTCGCGGCTCGGCAGCGCGACCTTGGGCTGGTAGTGCACGGTGACCTGACCGCTGTCGAGCGCGTGCCGGAACTGGGTGACGAGTTCGAAGCGGCGCTTGAACATCTGGCCCATGGCGGGCACGTAGGCGCGCACGGCGTCGTCGCCCGCCTTCGCCTGCCGCACCGCGACGTCGGCGCGCTGGATGAGGGTGTCGACGTCGAGTTCGGGCTCGCCGTCCTCCTCGGCGCTCAGCACGTAGCCGACGACGGCGCTGGCCTCGACGGTCAGCCGGTCGACCGGGTAGGGCGCGGCGACCTGGGCGCGCAGCCGCGCGGAGAGCCGGTGCGCTTCCTCGGCGTCGCAGTCGATCAGCAACGCCGCGAACGCCCCGCCTTCGAGCCGGGCGAGCGGGACGTCGGGGCCGAACGCCTCGCGGAGCCGCCTGCCCGCGGCGACGACCATGCGGTCTCCCCATGCGTGCCCCAGTGCGTCACTGACGGTCGAGAGCACGTCGAGGTCGATGCGCAGCACCACGGACTTCGGATGGGTCCGCAGTGGTTCCGCCGCGGCCTCGCGGAAGCCTGGCCGGTTTAGCAGCCCGGTCAGCGGGTCGTGATAGGCGTCGTGCCGCAGCCTCGCCAGCAGGCGGCGGTTGTCCATCGCCGTGGCGAGGTGGCTCGCGAGCGTCCTGAGCAGACGCACGTCCGCCCGGCCGAAGCCACGCCAGCGGCTGAGCCGGTCGTGCGCCTCAACAGCGCCGAGGAGCTGGTTGGCTCCGCGCAACGGCACGACGAGCGCTTCGTGCGCGCCACGGCGGGCGAGCGCCTCACGGACGTCGTCCGGGGCGTCGACGGTGCGGAAGTAGCGAACGTGCGCGCCGGGCAGCTGGAGCATCGGGTCGTCGCGCAGGCCGAGCGAGTCGTTCTGCGGAGCGTCCTCGGGCAACGGCTCCCCCGCGACGAGCGAGCGCACTCCGGCCGGCGCGTCCGGCCGCAGGTGCAGCACCACGCGCGCGGCGTTGAGCTGCTCGCGGATGCGCTCGGCGATCTGCTGCCACTCATCGCTGGCGCTCTCCGTCTGGGTGTCCTCCGGCTCTCCGGTCGGCCTGCTCGCGGCCTGCTGACCGGACCGCGCCACGGTGAGGCTGACGTCACTGAGGGCTTCCAGGTCGCGCTGCTCCCGCAGGAGACCGGAGTAAGCGCGGTAGAGCAGGACGAGCGCGGCCGAGACGAGCACCAGCAGCACCCAGCCCCAAGGACCGCGCGTGCTGACCTCGTAACCGACCAGTCCGACCGAGGTGTTGAGCAGGCCGACGACCAGGGTGCGCAGACCGAGCCGCACCGCGCCGCCGACGCGCAGCTCACCGCCGAGGACGTGGACCGCGGCGAGCGCGAAGGCCACGCTGACCATGGGAGAGGCCACGGTGCCCGCGACCGCGCCGAGCCAGTACGGTCCGCTGGTCACAGCCGTGCTGACCAGGTGGGCGATGCTGAACGGGACCGCGATCTCCAGGCACATCACGCCGGCGTTGTAGACGACGTGGTCGCCGCCCCTGCGGCTGAGCTGGGCACCGAGGCCCGCGAGCAGGTGCGCGCCGAGCACGACCTCGAACGGCGCGGTGAGCAGGCCGAGCACCAGGGGGATCTCGGTGAAGGAAATGGTCCAGCCGACGGTGCGGACGTCGACGTCGATGGTGAGCTGCTCGGCCAGCAGGAAGCCGAGCACCAGCAACGGGCCGATCCACAGCAGCTCCGGGCCGAAGTCCGCGCGCAGCCAGGTACCGACCCCCGCCGTCGCAAGAACACCCACGAGCAGGACGAGCCAGGAGAACCTGGCGAAGGTCCGCCCGCGCGCTGCCGGATCACCGGACAGCCCCAGCGGTCGCGGCGCGTCCGGCGAGGATTCCGGGTCAATCGGGCGGCGACGATCGGACATCCAGCCTCCTCATCGCGTTGCCGCGAACGGCAACCCACGGTGCCTGCCGATCGTGACCGACCACGGGCATCTTGACTAGAGCGTCTGGAGGTCAACTTCACCCCAACAGGCGAAAGCCGCCGGGTGACCATGGACGCGTAAAGGGACCCTCGCCAACCATCAGGGCCCCTTTTACCTGCGACTATACCTCTGCTGGGGTAACGTTTACCCGGTCGAGTTGCCTACTCCCCCGACACAGAGTGATCACGTGATGATCTCAGCCACAGGGAGCCCCGGTCACTGACGCGGGTGTTACCCGCTGGTCCGCCCGGCCGCGCGGGCGCGCCGGAGGTACACCGGGACCAACCGGACACCCCGTTCCGGAGGTCCCAGGAGGAGTCATGACAACCCCGCGCGCGTTGTTCACCGCCACCGTGGCGGCCGTCGCGGCGGCCACCGTCCTGTCCGCGCCCGCCACCGCGGCCGATAAGGACACCACCCTGGAGCTGATGCTGGTGCACGGCGACCAGGTCCGCCGGACGACGCTGACCTGCCAGCCCCACGGCGGCACCCACCCCGATGCCGTGGCCGCCTGCGCGGACCTGCAACAGGCCCAGGGCAACTTCGCCAAGCTCCCCGGCGTCAAGGACAAGACCTGCACCATGGAGTACAACCCCGTGGACGCGAAGGCCATGGGCACCTGGCGCGGCGTCCCGGTGGAGTTCAACCGCCACTTCGGCAACCCGTGCACGCTCAACGCCGAAACCGGCCCCGTCTTCCGCTTCTAGCCACGACGCGACCGCCCCGAGCGGCCCCACCCAGCGCAACCACCCGAAGCGAACCCGAACAAGGCTCCTACGCCGGCCGGGGGTCCGGGGGCGAAGCCTCCCGGGCGGGGTCTGGGGGTTGCACCCCCAGAAATGTGACGAGCCGACCAGGCTCACGTTGTCCGTGAGCATGGTCGGCTCTCGCGCGAGTGGCGGGTAGAGGATTCGAACCTCTGTAGCTTTCGCGACGGATTTACAGTCCGCTCCCATTGGCCGCTCGGGCAACCCGCCCCGCTCGCAGGAGAGAGCTTACATAGCGGGCGCGAGCGGATTGGGAGGGGGGCCACCCGGTAGCGTCTTGGGGCGCAGGCGCCCGCTCCGGCGGGCGCGTCCAGCCCTCTGAACAGGAAGGACTTCGACGTGGCAGACCCCTCGTTCGACGTGGTGAGCAAGGTCGAGCACCAGGAGGTGGACAACGCGCTGAACCAGGCGGCCAAGGAGCTGTCCACCCGGTTCGACTTCCGGGGCACCGGCTCGGAGATCACCTGGGCCGGCGAGGAGGCGGTGACGATCCAGTCCGAGACCGAGGAGCGGTGCCTGGCCGCGATCGACGTCTTCAAGGAGAAGCTGATCAAGCGCGGCATCTCGCTGAAGGCGTTCGAGGTCGGCGAGCCCGCGATCTCCGGCAAGATCTACAAGGTCACCGGCAAGATCATCCAGGGGATCGAGGCGGACAAGGCGAAGAAGATCGCCAAGACCATCCGCGACGAGGGCCCCAAGGGCGTCCAGGCGCAGATCCAGGGCGACCAGCTGCGGGTCACCGGCAAGAAGAAGGACCACCTGCAGGAGGTCATCGCGCTGCTGAAGAACAAGGACTTCGGCATCGCCCTCCAGTTCACGAACTACCGGTAGTGAAGGGGATCATCCTGGCCGGGGGCAGTGGCACCCGTCTGCACCCGATCACGCAGGCGGTGTCCAAGCAGCTGCTCCCGGTCTACGACAAGCCGATGATCTACTACCCGCTGTCCACGCTGATGCTGGCGGGCATCCGGGAGATCCTGATCATCTCCACACCCACCGACCTGCCGATGTTCCGCAGGCTGCTCGGGGACGGCGCGCAGTTCGGCCTCGACCTGCGCTACGCCGAGCAGCCCTCGCCGAACGGGCTGGCCGAGGCGTTCGTGATCGGCGCGGACTTCGTCGGCGAGGACCCGGTCGCGCTGGTGCTCGGCGACAACATCTTCTACGGCCAGGGGTTCTCCGCCCAGCTCCAGCAGCTGGTGGCGGACCTGGACGGCTGCGTGCTGTTCGGTTACCGGGTCAAGGACCCGCAGCGCTACGGCGTCGGCGAGGTCGACGCGGACGGCAGGCTGCTGTCGATCGAGGAGAAGCCGGAGCACCCGAAGTCCAACCGGGCGATCACCGGCCTGTACTTCTACGACAACCAGGTCGTGGAGATCGCCAAGGGGCTCAAGCCGTCCAAGCGCGGCGAGCTGGAGATCACCGACGTCAACCAGACCTACGTGCGACAGGGCAACGCCCGGCTGGTCGACCTGAGCCGCGGCTTCGCGTGGCTGGACACGGGAACGCACGACTCGCTGCTGCAGGCGGGGCAGTTCGTCCAGGTCCTGGAGACGCGGCAGGGCGTGCGCATCGCCTGCCTCGAGGAGATCGCGCTGCGGATGGGCTTCATCGACGCCCAGCAGTGCTTCGCGCTCGGCGAGAAGCTGGCGAAGTCAGGCTACGGCGAGTACGTGATGGAGGTCGCGCGGGCGGCGGGCGCGACCGGCTGAGTCACCAGCCGGGCGGCTGCTGCCTGCCCGCCATCTCCTCCAGCCTGCGCACCCGGTCGGCGATCGGCGGGTGCGTGGAGAACAGCCGCGACATGCCGTCGCCGGGCCGGAACGGGTTGGCGATCATCAGGTGCGACTGGGAGACCAGCCGCGGTTCGGGCGCGAGCGGCGCCAGCTGGGTGCCCAGCTCCAGCTTGCGCAGCGCCGATGCGAGCGCGAGCGGGTCGCCGGTGAGGTGCGCGCCGGACTCGTCGGCCTGGTACTCCCGCGACCGGCTGACCGCGAGCTGGACGATGCTCGCCGCGATCGGCCCGAGCACCGCGATCAGCAGCAGCGCCAGCGGGTTGGGCCGGTCCTCGTCGTCCCCGCCGCCGAACAGCCCGGCGAACATCGCGATGTTGGCGAGGAAGGTCACGACGCCGGCCAGTGCCCCGGCGACGGACGAGATCAGGATGTCGCGGTTGTAGACGTGCGCCAGCTCGTGCCCGAGCACCGCGCGCAGCTCGCGCTCGTCGAGCAGCTCCAGGATTCCCGTGGTGCAGCACACAGCCGCGTGCCGGGGGCTTCGGCCGGTGGCGAAGGCGTTGGGCGCCTCGGTGGGGCTGATGTAGAGCCGCGGCATCGGCTGCCTCGCCGAGGTGGCCAGCTCGCGGACGATCCGGTACATCGCGGGCTGCTCGGCCTGGGACACCGGGCGCGCGTGCATGGCGCGCAGCGCCAGCTTGTCGGAGTTGAAGTAGGCGTAGGCGTTCATGCCGAGCGCCACCACCAGCGCGACCACCAGCCAGCCGCCGCCGAAGAGCGAGCCGACGAGGATGATCAGCGCGCTGAGCCCGCCGAGGAGCAGGGCGGTCCTCACCCCGTTGTAGTGCTTGTGCACGTCGCTCAACCTCCGGATGATGCGCTGTTCCGAGGGTCTGCCCGGTTCTTCGCTTTCCAGTAGGACAACGTCGGCACGGAAGCGGAAGTTCCGTCAGCGGCCCGGGCGGCCGCCGCGCTGAGCGGCCTCGGGGGCGGGTTCGGCCGCCGGGTCCAGCGGCGGTGGCGGGGGCACTGCCGCCACCCACTCGCCCAGCGCGGGACGCTCGTGGACGAGCTCGGCGACGGCTCCGGAACCGTCCGGCGTGCCGGTGCCCGGGTAGTCGAAGTCCGGCGCCCAGTGCAGCGCGTCGAAGGGGCAGACCTCGACGCAGATCCCGCAGTACAGGCACTGCCCGTAGTCGATGGCGAAGCGATCGAGCACGTTGCGCTGCCGAGGCCTCTTGGACCCCGGCTCCTGGACCGTCTCGGTGTGCGAGGTGATGTGCAGGCACCAGTCGGGGCACTCGCGTGCGCAGATCATGCACACCGTGCAGTTCTGCTCCAGCAGCGCGATCACACCGCGGGTGCGGGGTGGCAGGTCGGTCACTGCTGTGGCTCCTCTCGGCGCGGTCCCCAGTCGGGGCCGGGTACTCCGGGCGGGGCGAGGCGGCGTCGGCTCGGCGCGCTGGTGTCGGCCTCGCCCGGTTCCAGGCCGCCCGGCCACGGCCGCACCACTCTGGCCGCGAGCACGAAGTCCTTGCGCAGCGGGTGTCCCGCGAAGGAGTCCGGCAGCAGGAGGCGGCGCGGGTCGGGGTGGCCGGCCAGCGCGATGCCGAACATCTCGGCGGCCTCCCGCTCGTGCCACGCCGCACCGGCCCACACCGACGCGACGCTGGGCAGTGCCGCTCCTGCGGGCAGTTCCGTCCGCAGGAGAAGTCCGGCGCGCTCACGGGGGTGGACGACGTGCAGCGTGACCGCGTGCCGCTCCCCCACCGCACCGGGCCTGCCCGCGTCCTCGACGCCGAGCCAGTCGAACATGCGGCAGCCCAGTGCGTCCTTCGCCGCGAGTGCCGCGTCGCGCCAGCTCTCCAGCGGCACGATCGCGCGCTGCCTGCCGAACTCCAGCCTGGTGGTCACACCGTCCACTTCGGACGCCAGCGCCTCGGCGAGGTTCATGCGGGCACCTGCGAGGTGATCAGGCGGTGCAGTGCGGCCAGCCCTTCGAGCAGCGCCTCCGGCCGCGGCGGACAGCCCGGCACCGCCACGTGCACGGGAAGCAGTTGGTCGATGCCCTTGGTGACCGCGTAGGAGTCCCAGTACGGACCGCCGGTGTTGGAGCACGCGCCGACGGAGAGCACGTACTTCGGCTCCGGCATCGCCCGGTAGGTCTCCAGCACCGCGGGCAGCATCACGTCGGTGACGGTGCCGGAGACGACGAGCACGTGGGCTCGCTCGTCGGTGACCACGGGGGTGACGCCGAGCCGCGTCAGCGCGTCCTCGTCCAGGCCGTGCAACGCCGCCATCACCTCGACACCGCAGCAGGCGAGCCCGAGGTCGAGCACGGTCAGCTCGTAGCTGACGCCCCAGTCGAGGCTCAGGAGGGTTCTCACATCGACCGAGAGTAGGACGAGGAGCTTTTAGGCACCTGCTCAGGGCAGGCCAGCCGGAACCTCGGACAGTAGTCAATTGACTACGGATAGAGAGTACTCTCGGTCGGTGGGGCAGAGGGTTCATTACTGAGCGGGCAATTCGACAGGAAGGCAGTCCCAGTGGCCGATCCGGGCTCTGCGTACCGGGTGAAGTTCCGAGGAATAGCAGACGAGCTGCGCACAGCCATTCTGGCTGGCAAGTATCCGCCTGGTTCCCGTCTCCCGGGAGAGAACGACCTGATGGAGCGCTACGGCGCGGCGCGGATGACCGTGCGCGCCGCGCTGGACGTGCTCAAGAACGAGGGCCTGGCGTGGTCCCGGAGGGGTTCCGGGGTCTACGTCAGGGACGACCGCCTGATCCGCAGGCTGCCGCCGCAGCGGGTCCGCGGGGACGCGCAGGACACGTGCGCGCCGAGGTGGAAGACCGATCCGAGCTCGCTGAGCCTGACCATCGACAGCGTGGACGTGACCGAGCAGGACACGCCCGAGCACGTCGCCAGGGTGCTCGGCATGCCGTCGCAGAGCCGGGTCTGGGTGCGCAGACGGCGCAACCTGGTGGACGGGCGTCCGGTGATGCTGTGCGTGTCGTACTTCCCGGCGCGGCTGGCGGTGGGCACACCGCTCACCAAGATCAACCCTGGGCCGGGTGGCGTGTACGCGCGCCTGCGGGAGCTGGGCAAGCCCGCGATGGTCTTCCGGGAGGAGATCAGGGCGCGCATGCCGCAGGGCGACGAGGTCACCGCGTTGCAGCTGGAGCCGGGCACTCCGCTGATGGTGGTGGCGAGGACCGCGTTCACCGGCAACGGTGAGCCGGTGGAGCTGACGGAGATGACGATGGACGCGGGCAGCTACGTGCTGGAGTACGAGTTCCCCGCACAGCCCTGAGCTCCTGCGCACCGGCGGGCGGCCGGTAGGAGAACAAGGCGGCACGTGAAGCGATATCCGCCCTGATCATGGATTGGGGCCTCGGCGGCTCGCGTTGGGGCGGGCCAGGTTGGGATAATGAGGTCTTAGGGGGTCCCCGGTACCTGGGGGACCCCCGTTCGACGTTTCGGCGCATTGCGGTCCGAATGAGGAAAGAACGGCCCCGAGAATTCGAGGCCGTTCCCCTCACCCCCTGTCGCGGCGCGGGTTCCCCCCTGCGCCGCGAGGCTCTCGGTCAGCGCAACCGCAGCACGTACGCGTCCATGGACGGGACCGCGCGGGCGGTGCCGACCCGCTGGAAGAACTCGTTGCTGGTGGGCAGCCACAGCGCGATCACGGTGCCGACCTGCAGCACCTGGGCGACCATCACCGCGAAAATGATCATCGCCGGGTAGCGGGCGTCGCCGCTGACGAACCCGGCGAGCACGGTGAACACCGCGAGCGCGGTCAGCAGCACCCTGGCCCAGTTCCTGCCCCTGGTGGCCTGCACGCCGAGCAGCATCAGCGCGGAACAGCAGATTCCGTGGAACACGGCGGAGGAGCGCAGGCCCTCGTCGAAACCGGCACCGGTGGCGTCCCCGACGACGCGCGCCAGCTCGTCCGCGTGCGCGAAGGTCAGCACCAGCGAGACGACGGTGGCCACCACCGACGCCGCGACCAGCACGAACGACACCCGCACCGCGGTGGGCGCCGACGACTCCGGCCCGGGGAACGACACAGAAAACTCCTAGCGGGTATATGGCTTTTCCGGAGCCGGGCGAGTACCAAGGAATTTGCCCGGCGACCGCATGACGGGCAGTATTCAAACCATCAGGAACCGCTATTGTCCAGTCGGATAGAATAGACTTACCGATCAGTTCGGATTGAAATGGAATCAAGTTCAGCTCAACTGGACTCCGCACCAGTTGGCCAGACGGAAAAGGACTCGACGTGAGCGCCGCCCCCGGACCGGATCCGTTGGAGGACCGGGCACTGGACCGGCTGCTGGACTGCCCAGCGGCTCTGCTGGACGTCACCTTCGACCAGCTGCGCACCCTGCTGGTCGTGCACGAGAAGGGCTCCGCACTGCGCGCGGCCCGCACACTGGGGCGGGACCAGTCGAGCGTGCAGAAGCAGCTCGACACGCTCAACCGGAACTTCCACGCGCTGTGCGGGACGGCGCTGGTGGAGAAGCGCGGGCGCGGGCAGGACTTCCTGTTCACCCCGGTCGGCAGGAGCGCGGTGGAGCTGACCAGGAAGGCGCTGGAGGGCGGGCTGGACGCGATCCAGAGCTGGCGGCACCAGCTCGGCAGGACGCTGACGGTCGGGACGACCCGGTTCACCCTGGAGTACCTGGGGCAGGCGTGGGGGCACGTGGCCGAGGAGTTCCGGGCCCGGGAGATCGAGCTGCGCATCGTGCACATCCGCTCGAAGGACCTGTGGGGCAAGCTCGACACCGGCGAAGTGGACCTGGTGTGCGGCACCACGATCGTCGATCCGGCGGACAGCGGTGAGCTGGACCGGTTCGAGGTGCTGCCGTGGTGGCGGCAGAGCAGGCCGGTGGTGCTGACCAACCTCTCCGAGGAGGAGCTGCCCGGCCGGGTGGTGGACGCGAAGCGGCTGCGGAAGCTGCCGATGATCCTGCCGTCCGCGGGCATGGTGAACGACTTCCTGCGCCGGTGGTACGGGCCGGAGTACCGGGCCCAGCTCACAGTGGCCGCGGAGATCGAGGAGATCCACTACGGCACGACGCTGCTGCGCTCGCGGCTGGCGCGAGGCTGCATGGTGGTCACCCAGGGCGTCGGCCAGGCGGCGCTGGACGGGCAGTTCGGCGAGTCGGTGCCGTTGCGCGTTCTCGAACTCGACGACGAGTCGCGACCCCGGTTGCAGCAGTTCACCGGCGTGTTCGCGCGCAAGGGCGAGCGCGCGAAGCACACTGCGGACCACCCGCTGAACCTGCTGTGGACGGCGTTCGAGAAGGAGTCACCGTCGCACCTGGCGAATGTTGATCAACCAGTTGGCTGATCTTGTCATCTTCCCGGATGGCAGGCGCGCGGAAATTTCTCGGCGCGAGGTGTCGATTCCGTCGGGTGCCCGTTCGACGCTCTGGTGACAGCAGGTCCGACAAAGCAAGGAGCACCCCATGCGCACCCTGATCTCCACCGCGTTCATCTCGCTCGACGGCGTCGTGGAAGGCCCCGGCGGGGAGCCCGGCTACCGCAACTCGGGCTGGACCTTCCAGGGCATCGAGTTCGACCCGACCGCCTACGAGCTCAAGAGCCGCGAGCAGGAGCAGGCCACCGCGATGCTGCTGGGCCGCGTCAGCTACCAGGCGTTCTCCCCGGTGTGGCCGGACATGACCGAGGAGTTCCCCGGCTACAACGCGATGCCGAAGTACGTCGTGTCGACGACGCTGAAGGAGGAGGACCTGGTCGCCAACTGGGGCGAGACCACGATCCTGCGGTCCCTCGACGACGTCGCCGCGCTCAAGCGGACCGAAGGCGGGCCGATCATCGTGCACGGCAGCGCCGCGCTGAACCGCGATCTTTCCGACGCCGGCCTGATCGACCGCTACCACCTGCTCGTCTTCCCGGTCCTGCTGGGCGCGGGCAAGCGGCTGTTCAGCGAGACCGACAAGGACAAGCAGAGCCTCAAGCTGGTCGAGAGCGAGTCCTACGGCAACGGCGTCCAGAAGCTGGTCTACGACGTCACCCGCTGATCAGAGATCCGTGAAGCCCCGCCGACCAGCTCGGCGGGGCTTCGCGTGGTCGAGCCGACAGCAGGCCGTCACGCCCCGTGGAATCAGAAGATCTGGATCCTGGTCACGGTGATGAGATCCGGAAAGCCGTAAGCGGTGAACGTCGACAAGTCAGCCTCGCCCCGCTGACCCGCCTTGGTCGTGTGGGTGACCCGAACGCGGTTGTTGTTGGTATCGACCAACTACACGTCGGGGATCGACACGTCCACGACACCCGCGTTGGCAAAGCAGAACGTGCGCTTCTGCGTGACGGTGATCTCCAAGAAGTCGTTGCCATCGAGGCAGTTGACGAGGTCGATCCTCGCAGCGGCGGCCCGGTCAGCCTGGGTCGCGTGCGCGGTACCGGTCAGCCCGATCGCGGCCGCACACAGCACGAGCGCAGCAGACAATGTCCTCGTCTTCACACAATCCTCCGAACTCGAATGCGCACAATCGCAGGTGGAGGAAATTCCGCACCGGCGCGGAGTCAGAAGATCTCGATCTTCGTCACGGCGACCGGCGGCCAGAAGGCCTCCCGGCCGAACACGTCCAAGCTGATCGAGGACTCTCGCCCCTGGAGGGTCTTGTAGGTGATTCGCACGCTGTTGTTACCGGATTCGACCATCATCACGTCGTAGATGTTCACCACCAAGGTGCCCGCGTTGGCGAAGCACCGCTCGGGCGCGTCCTTGATGAAGATCATCAAGAAATCGGGGCGCAGGTCGCAGTCGGCGGGGTCGATCAGCGCGGTGGCAGTCCGCGCAGCGGCAACCCGATCGGCCTCGGCAGCGTGCGCGGTGCCGGTCAGCCCGACCGCCGCAGCACACAGGACGAGCGCAGCAGACAGCACTCTCATCTTCACCAAAGCCTCCGCATTTAATCCGCGACGCGCGCAGAAATCACATTCGACAGCAATTGTCAAACCCTCATCCGGAAAACAACCACGGAGCCGCCCGTGGGAACAAGGGCTTCACACGGAGATGAAGCCGTATGCCTGAATGAGCGAAAAAGACCCCCGGCGATGAACTCGCCGGGGGTCGCTTGTCGTCGGATCAGGCGCGGATTTCCATGGTGCAGCACTTGGGGCCGCCGCCGGACTTGCGGAGTTCGGAGATGTCGACGTAGTGCGCGCGGAACCCGCGGGCTTCGAGCGCGGTGCCGAGCACGGTGGCCTCGACGGGCAGTACGACGTTGTAGCCGTCGGAGACACCGTTGAGGCCGAGGCACGCGGCGTCGGCCTCGGTGGCGAGGACGGCGTCGGGGAACAACAACTCGAGCACGCGCTGCGAACCGGGCGAGAAGGCGGCCGGGTAGTACGTGACGAGCGGGTTGTCGCGGTCGTCGTCGAGGACGGTGAGCGCGGTGTCGAGGTGGTAGTAGCGCGGGTCGACGAGCTTCAGCGACACGACGGGGACGCCGAGCACCTCCTGCGCCTCCGCGTGCGCGCCGGGGTCGGTGCGGAAGCCGGTGCCCGCGAGCAGGACGCGCCCGCTCCACGCGAAGTCGCCCTCGGCCTCGTTGATGTTGGTCGGCATGACCACGTCGCGGAAGCCGTGCTCGAGGAACCAGCGACGGTAGAACTCGGCCTCACCCGCGCGCTCGGGAGCGCGGAAGCGGGCGCCGAGGACGCGGCCGTGCACGACGGTTCCGGAGTTGGCGGCGAAGACCATGTCGGGCAGGCCGGGCTGCGGCTCGATCTCCTCGACGACGTGGCCGAGGCTCTCGTAGGTCCGCTTCAGCTCCGCCCACTGCTCCAGCGCACGCTCCGTGCTCACCGGTTCGCTGGGGTCCATCCACGGGTTGATCGCGTACTCGACGGTGAAGAACTTGGGGGCGCACATGAGGTAGCGCCGGGTGGTGGGCGTGCGGGCGGCGGCGAGCGCGCTGGCCCCGGACTCGGGGCGGACCTCAACGGCGGACGACATGATTCGAAATCTAAGTGGCGAACAGACCATCGATCAACGCCGCTTCATGCCGAGTAAACGGCAGAATGTTGCGTATGGACTCGATTGACCATCGAATCATTTCGTGCCTCGTGGCAGACGCTCGATCGAGCTACGCCGAGATCGGCTCGACCGTCGGACTGTCGGCTCCCGCGGTGAAGCGGCGGGTGGACAAGCTGCTGGACGCGGGGGTGTTGCGGGGGTTCACCGCGGTGGTGGACCCGGAAGCACTCGGATGGGGGACGGAGGCGTTCGTCGAGGTGCACTGCCACGGCAACATCAGGCCGGGGACGCTGCGCGCGGGGCTGGAGCCGCTGGCGGAGGTGAAGGCCGCCTACACGGTCTCGGGCTCGGCGGACGCGATCGTGCACCTGCGCGCGGCGAGCATCCACCACATGGAAACCGCGCTGGAGCGCCTGCGCGCGGTGGACTTCATCGACCGGACGGTTTCCACGGTGGTGCTGTCCACGTTGCTGGAGCGCCCGGCGACGCCCAAGACGGGAGGCTGAACGGTGGTCGACATCAGCATCGACGCGACGTCCTCGGTTCCGCCCTTCGAACAGCTCCGCGCGCAGCTCGCCCGGCAGATCACCGACCGCACGGTGGCCGTGGGCACCCGGCTCCCCACGGTGCGCAAGCTCGCAGCGGAACTGGGGCTGGCGGTCAACACCGTGGCGCGCGCCTACCGCGAACTCGAAGAGGCTGGCCTGATCGAGACGCGCGGGCGCAACGGCACGTTCGTCAGCGCGGTCGGCGGGCACAGCCAGGCGGCGATCCAGCGCGCGGCCCAGGACTACGCGGCGAAGGTCCGGGCCTTCGGGATCGACCCGGAGGAAGCCGTTCGCGTGGTGCGCGCGGCTCTGGAGCGATAATCGCGCCCATGAGCGGCGAGGTGATCTTGGAGCGACGGGGAGCCGTCGCGGTGGTGACGGTCAGCGATCCGGAGCGGCGCAACGCGCTCACCCTGGACCTGTCGCAGGCGCTCGCCGACACCGTTGCCGCGTGCGAGGCGGATCCAGGGGTCGGGGCGCTCGTGGTGACCGGGGCCCCGCCCGCGTTCTGCGCCGGGGCAGACCTGACGCAGCTCGGCGAGTCCCGAGAGGAGGGGCTGCGGCGGATCTACCGCGGCTTCCTGTCGGTCGCGAACTGCTCGCTGCCGACGGTCGCCGCGGTGAACGGGGCCGCGGTCGGCGCCGGGCTGAACCTGGCGCTCGCCTGCGACGTCCGGATCGCGGGACCGAAGGCGCGCTTCGACGCGCGGTTCCTGAACCTGGGCATCCACCCCGGCGGCGGGATGACGTGGATGCTCCAGCGCCTCGCCGGACCTCAGACGGCGAAGGCGATGGTGCTGTTCGGCGAGATCCTGGACGCCGACGCGGCCGTGCGGCACGGGCTGGTCTGGAGCCGCGCCGAGGACGCCGTCGCCGCTGCCGCGGCGCTGGCGGAACAGGCCGCGTCCGCGCCCAGGGACCTCGCCGTGACAACGAAATCGTCGATGCGGACCACGGCGAGTCTCGGCGAACACGCCGACGCTGTGGAGACCGAGCTCGTGCCGCAGATCGCGTCGATGGACAGCCCGGCGTTCGCCGCGCGGCTGGCCGCGCTCAAGGGGCGGATCTCGCGGAGCTGAGGCTTCCTACTCCTCGGGAACCTCGAGTGTGATCTGGGTTTCCTCAATCGATTCAGGAAAGTGCTGGAACTTACCGTTGACCACAGTGTCACCGGGCGGTAACCGGGCTTACAACGCCCAAGTAAGGCAGGACTACCCTCGGGGGCAGCAGGGTCCGTTGCGCGTGTCCATCGACCGGGACGGGGTCCCTGAATCCAGTGCGGGCCGCAGGCTCCGCGAACCCTGTGAGAGAGGGACCGCCACCCTATGAGCGTCAGCACCCCGGGACGCGAAACCGAGATCCGCAAGCTCGACCGCGTCGTCATCCGGTTCGCAGGTGACTCCGGCGACGGCATGCAGCTGACCGGTGACCGGTTCACCTCGGAGGCGGCCGCGTTCGGCAACGACCTCGCGACGCTGCCCAACTTCCCGGCGGAGATCCGGGCGCCAGCGGGGACCCTGCCCGGCGTGTCCAGCTTCCAGCTGCACTTCGCCGACTACGACATCCTCACCCCCGGCGACCGGCCCGACGTGCTGGTGGCGATGAACCCCGCGGCGCTCAAGGCGAACATCGCCGACCTGCCGCCCGGCGGCATCCTGATCGTCAACACCGACGAGTTCTCCAAGCGCGCCCTGTCCAAGGTCGGCTACGGCTCCGACCCGCTCGAGGACGGCTCGCTGGAGGAGTTCCAGGTGCACAAGGTCGCGATGGCGACCCTGACCCGCAGCGCGCTGGAGCCGACCGGCCTGTCCAAGAAGGACGCCGAGCGGGCCAAGAACATGTTCGCGCTCGGCCTGCTGTCCTGGATGTACCACCGGCCGACCGAGGGCACCGAGCGCTTCCTGCGGGAGAAGTTCGCCAAGAAGCCCGACATCGCCGAGGCCAACGTGCTGGCCTTCCGCACCGGGTGGAACTACGGCGAGACCACCGAGGCCTTCGCGGTCACCTACGAGGTCGCCCCCGCCAAGCTGAACCCGGGCACCTACCGCCAGATCACCGGCAACACCGCGCTGGCGTACGGGATCGTGGCCGCGGGGCAGCGCTCCGAGCTGCCGGTGTTCCTGGGCACCTACCCGATCACCCCGGCCTCGGACATCCTGCACGAGCTGTCCAAGCACAAGAACTTCGGCGTGACGACCTTCCAGGCGGAGGACGAGATCGCCGCCATCGGCGCCGCGCTCGGGGCCTCCTACGGCGGGGCGCTCGGCGTCACCACCACCTCGGGCCCCGGTGTCGCGCTGAAGTCGGAGACCATCGGCCTGGCGGTGATGACGGAGCTGCCGCTGCTGGTCGTCGCCGTGCAGCGCGGTGGCCCCTCCACCGGTCTGCCGACCAAGACCGAGCAGGCCGACCTGCTGCAGGCGATGTTCGGCCGCAACGGCGAGGCGCCGCTGCCGGTGATCGCGCCGTCCACCCCGGCGGACTGCTTCGCGGCGACGCTGGAGGCGGCGAAGATCGCGCTGACCTACCGCACGCCGGTGATGCTGCTCTCCGACGGCTACATCGCCAACGGTTCCGAGCCGTGGCTGATCCCGACCACGGCGGACCTGCCCGACCTGCGGGTGGAGTTCGCCGCCGAGCCCAACGCACCGGACGGCTCCGGCGAGTTCTGGCCGTACGTGCGCGATCCGGAGACGCTGGCGCGCGCGTGGGCGGTGCCGGGCACCCCCGGGTTGGAGCACCGGATCGGCGGTCTGGAGAAGGCCGACGGCAAGGGCAACATCTCCTACGACCCGGACAACCACGACAAGATGGTCCGGCTGCGCCAGGCCAAGATCGACGGCGTCGCGGTCCCGGACATCGAGGTCGAGGACCCGAGCGGCGCGGCCGACGTGCTCGTGCTGGGCTGGGGCTCCACCTATGGTCCGATCGGCGCCGCGTGCCGCCGGGTCCGCAGGCAGGGCATGAAGATCGCGCACGCGCACCTGCGGCACCTCAACCCGTTCCCCGGCAACCTCGGCGAGGTCCTGCGCGGCTACCGCAAGGTCGTCGTGCCGGAGATGAACCTCGGCCAGCTCGCGTTGCTGCTGCGGGCCAAGTACCTGGTGGACGTCATCAGCCACACCAAGGTCTCCGGGCTGCCGTACAAGGCCGAAGAGCTGCAGGACGTGTTCATCGAGATCGTGCAGGGGGTTCAGGCATGACGATCGAGCTGGGTCTTCCCACGATCGGTGGCCTGGAGGGCGTTCCGACCACCGACGAGAAGCAGACCGCCAAGGACTACAAGTCCGACCAGGAGGTCCGCTGGTGCCCCGGCTGCGGGGACTACATCATCCTCAACGCGGTGCAGAGCTTCATGCCCGAACTGGGCCTGAAGCGGGAGAACGTCGTCTTCGTCTCCGGCATCGGCTGTTCCTCGCGGTTCCCGTACTACATGAACACCTACGGCGTGCACTCCATCCACGGGCGTGCCCCGGCGATCGCGACCGGTCTCGCGACCGCGCGGCCGGACCTGTCGGTGTGGGTGGTCACCGGTGACGGCGACGCGCTGTCCATCGGCGGCAACCACCTGATCCACATGCTGCGCCGCAACGTGAACCTGAAGGTCCTGTTGTTCAACAACCGGATCTACGGGCTCACCAAGGGCCAGTACTCGCCGACCTCGGAGGTCGGCAAGGTCACCAAGTCCACCCCGATGGGCTCGCTCGACCACCCGTTCAACCCGATCTCGCTGGCCATCGGCGCCGAGGCCACCTTCGTGGCGCGGGCGATGGACTCCGACCGCAAGGGCGTCACCGAGGTGCTGCGCGCGGCTGCCCAGCACCGGGGCACCGCGGTGGTGGAGATCTACCAGAACTGCCCGATCTTCAACGACGGCGCGTTCGACGTGCTCAAGGAGCCGGGCGAGCGGGAGCGGCGGATCATCCCGCTGGCCCACGGCGAGCCGATCCGGTTCGGCGCCGACGGCGAGTACGGCGTGGTCCGGGACGCGAAGACCGGCGCGTTCGCGGTGCGCAAGGTCGCCGAGGTCGGCGAGGACGCGCTCGTGGTGCACGACGCGACGCTGGAGGACCCGTCCTACGCGTTCGCGCTGTCCCGCCTGGGTGGTCAGGACCTGGAGCACACGGTGACCGGTGTGTTCCGGCAGGTGCAGCGGCCGACCTACGACGACCTGGCCCGCGAGCAGGTCGCCTCGGCCAAGGAGGCCAAGCCTGCCGACCTGGACGCGCTGCTGCGCGGCAAGGACACCTGGACGGTCATCGCGGACTGACCGCGCTCGGACGACGACAAGGGCCCCGCTCGGCGTGAGCGGGGCCCTTGTCGTTGTGGCGTCAGTTCCCGGGGTGGTTGCCGTTCGGAGAGGCCGGGGCGCTGTCGGGGTCCACAACGGGTTCGAACAGCGAACGGGTGCGGTCCGGCTGGGCGGGCTGCTGCTCCTGGAGCTTGCGGAGTTCGGCCTCACGCCGGTTCGCCTCCGCGCGCAGGGCCTCGGCGCGGTCCGGCTCGGCGGGCAGAGCCTGCGTGGGCTGCGGCTGCGCCTCGGTACTGGGCTCCTGGGACCGCGGGTCCTCGTGGGGCTGAGCTTCCTGCTGGGCCACGGTCGGCTGCGCCGGAGTGGCCGGCTCCGGGGCGACTTCCGGCTGCACGGCGGTCGGCTGCGCGTCGGTCGGCTGGGGCGCCGCTTCCGGCTCGACGATGCGTCCCGCGGCGGAGCCCCGGCTGAGGGCGACCTGGCGCTGTGGAGGCTCGGGCTCCGGGGCCTGCTGGTGGGCGGCCGGGAGTGCGGCCTGCTCGCGCTGCGCGAACTCGTCCACCTCGGCGCGCTCCGGCTCGCAGTCGGCGGCGGGGCTCTGGGCAGCACCCGCGTTCGGGTCGTCCACGTCGACGTCGTCGGCGGCGTCCCCGGCGGGCTTGGCGGAGTCGGGGTAGCCACCACGCCACTCCACCCTGGGGATCAGAGCGGTCGGCGTGTGGTCGGCCAGCTCCATCTCCATCGGGTCGACCTCGGGCGGAGCGGTCGGCTGGGTGGAGCGCGGGGCCGCGCTGGGCCGGGGCCGCTCGGCGTGCTCGTCGGCGGCACCGGCCGCGCGCAGCTCCTGCTGGATGGCGGCCTGGCTGATGCCCATGGGCGGCGTGGTGGCCTCGAAGAACAGCGGCTCCTGCTCCTGCTCGGCATTCGCGGCGGCCTCTGCCTGCTCGGCCTCGCGCTGGCGCTGGAGCTGCTCCAGGTACTCGGTGGGCGCGGGCGGGATGTCGGACAGCGTCGGCGTGGGCTCGCGACGGTCGACCTTGGCGGTCGGCATGTCGATGCGGGCCGTCTCGTCGTGCGCGGGCTCCGGCTGCACCGGCTCGGCGTCGGCGTCGGCGGCCTCGGCGCGGACCTCCTCCGGCTGCACGGGCGGCGCGGGCTCGACGACCTGGGTCGGCACCGGGTCGGCGAAGACGGGGTCGACCAGCTGTTGCTCGACCGGCTCCGGCCGCTGCGGCAGCGGCGGCGGCGGCGCGTTGTACACCGGCGGGCGCAGAGAGGACGCGGCGTTCTTGGCTCTCGCCAGTTCGACGCGGACGAGCTTGTCCTCCAGCTCGGCGAGTCTGCGGTGGGCGGGCCGGACGAACAGCAGCCAGGTGACTCCGGCTCCGACCAGGAACGCGAGCAGGCTGTACAGCCACACCTGCCCGAACAGGGACGACACCGCCTGGGACCTCCTCACCGTGTGATGAACGCGTCTGTCTCGCTCATCGCGCCCAGCGTAAACTCATTCGGGTGCCATCGATGACCACCTCAGCGGACTCGATGGCCGTTCCACCCTCCCCAAGGCCCTCCGGGACCGCCTCCGGACTCGCGTTCGGCGTGGGCGCCTACACGCTGTGGGGCCTCTTCCCGATCTTCTGGCCCCTGCTCGGACCTGCGGGCTCGGTGGAGATCCTGGCTCATCGCATCGCCTGGACCATGGTCTTCCTCCTCGGCGGGCTGCTGCTGTTCGGCCGCTGGGCGCAGCTGCGCGGCCTGTCGGCGCGCTCCTGGTGGCTGGTGTCCGCGGCGGCGGTGCTGATTGCGATCAACTGGGGAACATACATCTACGGAGTGACATCCGGTCAGGTGACCGAGACAGCGCTCGGTTACTTCATCAACCCGCTGGTGAGCGTGGTGCTCGGGGTAGCGGTCCTGAACGAGCGGTTGCGCCCCGCCCAGTGGACCGCGGTGGTCGTCGCCGCCGTCGCCGTGGTCGTGCTGACCATGAAGTCCGCGTCGGTGCCGGTGATCGCGCTGGTGCTCGCCACGTCCTTCGGGGTCTACGGCCTGATCAAGAAGACGGTGCCGATGGACTCGGCGACGAGCCTGACCGCGGAGAGCGTCGTGCTGGGCCCGATCGCCGCCGGTTACCTGATCTGGCTGGGCGTCGCGGGCACGGGGACGTTCGGCCAGCACGGGTTCTGGCACGCGGTGCTGCTGATCTCCGCGGGTCCGGTGACGATCGTGCCGTTGCTGATGTTCGGCGCGTCGGCGCAGCGGCTGCGGCTGGTCACCCTCGGCGCCCTGCAGTACCTCGCGCCGATCCTGCAGTTCGCGTGGGGCCTGTTCGTCCTGCACGAGCCGATGCCGCCGGAGCGCTGGCTCGGCTTCGGGCTGGTCTGGGCGGCACTGGCGCTGTTCACCGTGGACGGCGCGCTCGCGGCGCACCGGAGCAGGCGCAGGATCGCCCGCTACGAGAGCACAGTGGTACCCGAGGCGGTCGTCATCGAGGTCCCCGAGGAGACCGCCCAGACCAAGTAGCTACTTGCTGCGGTCCACCACGTAGTCGGCCAGCCCCTCCAGCGCCGTCTTGGCCGGACACGCGGGCAGGTAGGCCAGCTCGGCCCTGGCCTCGTCGGCGTAGCCGAAGAGGGTCTTCCTGGCGCGTTCGAGCCCTTCGGACTCGCGCAGCAGCTCCAGGGCCTCGGTCACCAGGTGGTCCTCGGTGATCGGGGCGGCCAGCAGCTCCCGCAGGCGCTCACCGCGCGGACCCTGCTCCTCCAGCGCGTAGAGCATCGGCAGCGTCTTGACGCCCTCGCGCAGGTCGGTTCCCGGGGTCTTGCCGGACGCGGACGAGGGCGAGGCGATGTCGATGATGTCGTCGGAGATCTGGAACGCGGTGCCGATGATCTCGCCGTAGCGCTGCAGCGCCACGATCGTCTTCTCGTCGGCGCCGGAGAACATCGCCCCGTAGCGGCCGGCGGTGGCGATCAGCGAGCCGGTCTTCTCGGCGATCACCTTCAGGTAGTGCTCGACCAGGTCCTGCCCCGGCTTCGGGCCGACCGTCTCGCGCATCTGGCCGGTGACGAGCTCACCGAACGTCACCGCGATGATCTCCGCGGCCTCCGTGCCGAGGCCGGCGACCAGCTTGGAGGCGTGCGCGAACAGGAAGTCACCGGTGAGGATCGCGACCGCGTTGTCCCAGCGGGCGTTGGCGCTGACGGCCCCGCGGCGCATCGTCGCCTCGTCCATCACGTCGTCGTGGTACAGCGTCGCGAGGTGGATCAGCTCCACCACGGCCGCCGCGGTCACCACGTCGTCCTGGTCGGCGTCGCCGAAGTTGGCCGCGAGCAGGGTGAACAGCGGACGGATGCGCTTGCCCCCCGCCTCGACGAGGTGCAGCGACGCCTCGGTGACGAACTCGAAGTCGCTCTGCACGACTGTGTGCAGCAGCCGTTCCACCCGCTCCAGACCGACCTGTACTGACGCGGCGAGCCCGGGGTCGGTCAGCACCGAACTGGCGTCCCGGTCCCGGCCGAGGCGGGCGTGCTCACTCGTGGTCACAACCGAAGCCTACGTAGCGGGGCTCGACCCGTGGCACCCACGGGCACATAACGCGGTATGACTTCCCCAACACGGGCGAAACAAGCAGGGAATTGGCGTGAAAAAGCCCGCGGACGAACGGGCGTCCGCGGGCTCCTCCAGGGATTCGGCTAGGAGACGAACGCCCCCACGACCGACCAGTCCAGCACGGCCGAGGGGAACACCCCGAGCAGGACGGTCACGGCGACACCGAGAGCGATGGTGATGGTGGTGGGCACGCCCGGCAGGCTCACCGTCGGGCCGTCCTCCTCCGGCTCGCGCATGTACATCAGCACGATGATCCGCAGGTAGAAGAACGCGGCGACGGCACTGGCCAGCAGCGCGATCACCACCAGCGGGGCCATGCCGTCGGCGAGCGCGGCCGAGAACACCACGAACTTGCCGACGAAGCCGCTGGTGAACGGGATACCGGCGAGGGCGAGCAGCAGCACCGTGAAGATGCCGGCCACCACCGGGGAGCGCTTGGCGAGACCGGCCCAGGAGCTGATCTGCGTCGCCTCCCCGTTCGCGTCGCGGACCAGGCTGATCACCGCGAACACCGACAGCGTGGTGAAGCCGTAGGTGAGCAGGTAGAACAGCGTGGCAGCACGGCCCTCTTCGGTGAGCGCGATCGACCCGATCAGCAGGAAGCCCGCGTGCGCCACCGAGGAGTAAGCGACCATCCGCTTGATGTCGGTCTGGGTCAGGCCCAGGACCGCGCCGATCAGCATGGAGACGATGGCGACGCCCCAGAGCACGCCGCGCCACTCCCAGCTGGTCGTCTCGAAGGCCACCGAGAACACCCGCAGGATGCCGCCGAAGGCCGCGACCTTGGTGCACGCGCCCATGAACGCGGTGACCGGGGTCGGGGCGCCCTGGTAGACGTCCGGGGACCAGGTGTGGAACGGACCGACCGCCGCCTTGAACAGCAGGCCCACCACGAGCAGGCCGATACCGGCGAACAGCAGCGTGTCGGAGCGGTCGGAACCACCTGCCGCCTGGGCGATCGCGGAGAGCTTGATCGACCCCGCGTAGCCGTAGAGCAGCGCCAGCCCGTAGAGGAAGAACGCCGAGGCGAAGGCGCCGAGCAGGAAGTACTTGACCGCCGCCTCCTGCGAGATGAGGCGGCGACGGCGGGCGAGGCCGCACATCAGGTACAGCGGCAGGCTCAGCACCTCGAGGGCGATGAACATGGTCAGCAGGTCGTTGGACGCCGTGAAGACCATCATGCCGCCGAGCGAGAACAGCGCCAGCGGGAAGACCTCGGTCTGCATGACCGCGGTGGCCTGCGCGCGGTCCTGGATGGTGCCGGGCCGGATCGCGGCGTCGGCGGCGAAGGCGCCACCGGGCTCGACCCTGCGGTCGGCCATCAGGAACACCGAGCCGAGGCCGAGGATCAGCAGCGTCGCCCAGAGGAACAGGGCGGGCTTGTCCACGGCCAGGGAGCCGGCCAGCGTGGTGACCCCGGTCGCCGGGGCGTCACCGAGGTAGACCAGCAGCGCGGCGCCCGCACCGGCGAGGGTGAGCACGCTGAGCCCGAACTGGGCGGCCCAGCGCGCCGACCGCGGCAGGAACGCCTCGAACAGCACGGAAACGCAGGCGGCGCCGAGCACGATCAGGACCGGCGCGATCGCCGGGAAGTCCAGGTCGGGCACCTGGACCTGCTCGACCTGGGCGAGGAGCATCGGGACGTTCACGTCACTTGTTGCCTTCCTGCGCGACAACCGGGTCGGTCACGCCGGCCTCGGTCATCGTCGCCGTGACGGACGGGGTGATCACGTCCAGGACCGGCTTCGGGTAGACGCCGAGGCCGATGATCAGTGCCACCAGGGGGGCCAGCACGATCAGCTCGCGGCGGGAGAGGTCGGCGATCTTGGACTTGAAGGTTTCCGACTCCGGGTCGGTCGCCGAACCCGGGCCGCCTGCCAGGCCGACCAGCGCGGTCCCGCGCACCGGGCCCTGCATGACCTGCTGGTAGGCCCGCAGCACGTACAGCGCGGCGAGCACCATGCCGACCGAGGCCAGGACGGTGAACACCGGCTCGTTCGGGAAGGACCCGACCAGCACCAGGAACTCGCTCACGAAGGAGTTCGTCCCGGGCAGCGCCAGCGAGGACAGACCGGCCACCAGGAACAGCCCGCCCAGCACCGGGGTCAGCTTGGCCATGCCGCCGTAGTCGGCGAACTCGCGGGAGCCACCGCGCGCCATCACCATGCCGACGACCAGGAAGAGCATGCCGGTGGAGATGCCGTGGTTGACCATGTACAGCACCGAGCCGGAGATCGACTGGCTGCTGAACGCGTAGATGCCCAGCGCGATGAAGCCGAAGTGGGCGATCGAGGTGAAGGCCACGAACCGCTTCATGTCGCTCTGGCCGAAGGCCAGGAAGGCGCCGTAGAGGATGCCGATCACGGCGAGCACCAGGACCAGCGGCGCGAGCTGCTTGCTGGCCTCGGGGAACAGCGAGAGGCCGTAGCGCAGGAAGCCGAAGGTGCCGACCTTGTCCAGCACGCCGACGAGCAGCACACCGACGCCGACCGGGGCCTCCGCGGCCGAGTCGGGCAGCCAGGTGTGCAGCGGGACCAGCGGCGCCTTGATGGCGAAGGCCACGAAAAAGCCGAGGAACAGCCAGAACTGCGCGGTCGGCGAGAGGTCCCTGGTGACCTCGGCGAGCTTCGCCCACTCGAACGTGCCCTTGCCGAGCACGTCGGCGCTGGCCACGTACACGCCGATGACCGACGCGAGCATGATCAGACCGCCGAGCAGCGAGTACAGGAAGAACTTCATCGCCGCGTAGGTCCTGCGCGGCCCGCCGAAGCGGCCGATCAGGAAGTACGCCGGGATGAGCATCGCCTCGAAGAAGACGTAGAACAGGAAGACGTCCGTGGCGGCGAAGACGCCGACCATGAAGGTCTCCATCACCAGGACCAGCGAGAGGAACCCGCCGAGGGTGCGGCCCTCCGGCAGCTTCTCCTCCCAGGACGCGCCGATCACGATCGGCACCAGGAAGGCGATCAGCGCGATCATCACCAGGGCGATGCCGTCCACGCCGAGCGCGAAGCTGACCCCGAACTGCGGGATCCACTCCACCGAGGTGGTCAGCTGCAGCCGGGCGCCGTTCGCGTCGAAGGCGATCCAGGCGAACACCGCGAGGACCAGCTCCGCGAGGGAGAAGCCGAGCGCGGTCAGCCGGGCCAGCCGGTCGTTGTTGCGCAGCAGCGCAACCGCGACACCGCCGACCAGGGGCAGCAGAAGGAGTGCGGGCAGGAGGAGTGCGCTGCTCACGCGAACCTCACCACCAGCATGGCCGCGATCACGAGGACCGAACCTCCAAGCATGCTCAGGGCGTAGGAGCGCACGAACCCGGTCTGGGTCCGGCGCAGCACGCCGGAGCCGCCGCCGAGCACCGTGGCGGTGCCGGTGACGATCCCGTCGACGCCCTTGTTGTCCACCACCAGGAAGGCCCTGGTGAGCAGCAGGCTCGGCTTGACGACGAGCCAGTCGTTCAGCGCGTTGGTGTACAGGTCGGCGCGGGCCGCCCGCACCGGCCAGGACGCGGCGGGCCGCTCGACCGGGACGCGGACCGACTTGCGGCCGAAGATCAGCCAGGCGACGAGCGCGCCGAGCGCGGACAGCGCCACCGTCAGGACCGGCACCACCGAGTGCGGCAGCACGCCGTGCTCGGCGGTCTGCAGCTCACCCAGCGACGGGGCCAGCCAGTCGGACAGCAGGCCGCCGTTGCTGAGCAGGAAGCCCGCGAACACCGAGCCGAAGGCCAGGATGATCATCGGGACGGTCATCGACTTCGGCGACTCGTGCGGGTGGTAGTCCCTGCCGTCCGCGGACTTCAGGTTCTCCCAGCGCTTCTCGCCGAAGAAGACCAGCAGCATCAGGCGGGTCATGTAGAAGGCCGTCAGCGCGGCACCGAACACAGCCGCACCGCCGAAGACCCAGCCGCGCCAGCCCTCCTGGCCGAAGGCCGCCTCGATGATGGCGTCCTTGGAGTAGAAGCCGGACAGGAACGGGAAGCCGATCAGCGCAAGGTAGCCCAGGCCCCAGGTGACGAAGGTGATCGGCATCTTCCTGGCGAGGCCGCCCATCCGCCGGATGTTGCCCTCGTCGTTCATCCCGTGCATCACCGAACCGGCGCCGAGGAACAGCCCGGCCTTGAAGAAGCCGTGGGTGAGCAGGTGCATGATGCCCAGCGCGTAGCCGAACGGGCCGAGGCCGACGGCCAGGATCATGTAGCCGATCTGGCTGACCGTGGAGTACGCCAGCACCTTCTTGAAGTCGTCGTAGGCGCAGCCGATCACGCACCCGATCAGCAGCGTGATCGCGCCGATGATCGTGACGACCAGGCGGCCGTCCGGGGTGAGGTCGTAGATCGGGTTGGCCCGGGCGATCAGGTAGACGCCCGCGGTGACCATGGTGGCGGCGTGGATGAGGGCGGAGACCGGGGTCGGGCCCTCCATCGCGTCCGGGAGCCACGCCTGCAGCGGGAACTGGCCGGACTTGCCGCAGGCACCGAGCAGCAGCATCAGCGCGATCGCCAGGACCACGCCGCCGGAGAGCTCCCCGGCCCGCTCGAAGACCTCGGTGTACTGGGTGGTGCCCAGGTTGGCGAACATCAGGAAGATCGCGATGGCCAGGCCGACGTCACCGACCCGGTTCATCAGGAACGCCTTCTTGGCCGCCTCGGCCGCGGACGGCTTGTACTGCCAGAAGGAGATCAGCAGGTACGAGGCGAGACCGACGCCCTCCCAGCCCAGGTACAGCGTCACGAAGCTGTTGCCCAGCACCAGGATCAGCATGGCGCCGACGAACAGGTTCAGGTAGGCGAAGAACTTCCGCCGGTTCTCGTCGTGGCTCATGTAGCCGATCGAGTAGATGTGGATCAGCGAACCCACACCGGTGATCAGCAGCACGAACGTGACCGACAGCGGGTCGAGCCGGAGGCCGAAGTCGACCTTGAGCGCCTCGACCGGGATCCACGAGAACAGGCTCACCTCGCGGACCCGCTGCTCGGGGTCGAGCCCGAGAACGGAGAAGAACAGCGCGAGGCCGTAGCCGAACGCCGCGATCACCATCGCGCTGCCGAGCAGGTGGCCCCATCGGTCGGTGCGGCGCCCGCCGATCAGCAGGATCGCCGCGCCGAGCAGGGGCAGGGCCACCAGCAGCCACGCGTACTGCGCGATGCCCTGGGCGGCCAGCACCTTCGCGGGCTCGGCGAGATACGTACTCGTCACCTCTGGCCCCTCAGTACTTCAGCAGGTTCGCGTCGTCGACCGAGGCCGAGCGGCGCGTCCGGAAGATGGACATGATGATCGCGAGACCGACCACGACCTCAGCGGCGGCGACGACCATCACGAAGAACGCCATCACCTGGCCGTCCAGGCCGCCGTTGATCCTGGCGAAGGTGACCAGCGTCAGGTTCACCGCGTTGAGCATCAGCTCCACGCACATGAAGACCACGATGGCGTTGCGCCGGACCAGCACGCCGACCGCGCCGATGGTGAACAGCAGCGCCGACAGCAGCAGGTAGTAGGTGGGGGTCACTTGTCGCCCTCCTTACCGGTGAGTGCGTGCGCGTCGGGGCCGGGGACGGTGCCGGCGACCTCGGCCACGTCGGCCTCCAGGGTCTTGCGGGAGGTGGCCTCGATGAGCTCGGAGACCGACTCCGGGGCGACCGAGCCGTCCGGCAGCAGCGCGGGCGTCGCGACCGAGTTGGCGGTGGCGAAGACGCCGGGGCCGGGCAGCGGCGAGACGCGGTCGTGCTCGCCGCGCAGGCGCATCTCGACCATCTCGCGCTGGGTCTTGCGCTCGGTGTGCCTGCGGTCGACGAAGGCCAGCACCATGGCGCCGAGAGCCGCGGTGATCAGCAGCGCCGAGGTCAGCTCGAACGGGAACACGTAGTCGGTGAAGACCGCGCGCCCGATGTTGCCGACGTTGCCGCCGCCCGTGGTGTTCGCCTCGGCCAGACCGCGGGCGGGCACGTCGGTGAGCGCCCTGGCCAGCGCGGTGACCATCAGCACGCCGAAGCCGATGCCGAACAGGGCCGCGGCGAAGCGCTGACCGCGCAGCACCTCGACCACCGAGTCCGAGGCGTCCCTGCCGACCATCATCAGCACGAACAGGAACAGCATCATGATCGCGCCGGTGTAGACGATGATCTGCACGAACCCGAGGAACGGGGCCTGCTGGACCATGTAGAGCACGCCCAGGCCGAGCATGGTCAGCACCAGCCACAGCGCGGAGTGCACCGCGTTGCGGGAGAACAGCATGCCGAGCGCGCCGGCGAGGGCGAGCGGGCCGAGGACCCAGAACGCGATCGCCTCACCCGTGGTGACCTCGCCGCCGGTCTGGGCGAGCAGAAGCGCGGTGTTCACGCCTTGGCCCCCTCGCCGCCGTCGGTGGCCGGCTGCTGGCGGGCCAGTGCCGGGCCGTTGACGTAGTAGTCGGTCTCGTTCTCACCGAGGCGCATCGGGTGCGGCGGCTGCTCCATGCCGGGCAGCAGCGGCGCCATCAGCTGTTCCTTGGTGTAGATCAGGTTCTGCCTGTTGTCGTCGGCCAGCTCGTACTCGTTGGTCATGGTGAGCGAGCGGGTCGGGCAGGCCTCGATGCACAGGCCGCAGCCGATGCACCGGAGGTAGTTGATCTGGTAGTCCTTGCCGTAGCGCTCACCGGGCGAGTAGCGCTCGTCCTCGGTGTTGTCGCCGCCCTCGACGAAGATCGCGTCCGCCGGGCAGGCCCACGCGCACAGCTCGCAGCCGACGCACTTCTCCAGCCCGTCCGGGTGCCGGTTGAGCTGGTGCCGACCGTGGTAGCGCGGCGCGGTGACCTTCTTGACCTCGGGGTACTCCTCGGTGACGACCTTCTTGAACATGGTTCCGAAGGTCACGCCGAAGCCCTTGACGGGATCAAACATCCCCATCGCTGGCCTCCTTGTCCTTACCCTTGGCCGACTCGGAGTCGCTGCCCGCGGGGGTCGCGTCGGGAACGTTCGGGGAGTGCTGCTTGCCGGTGATCTCACCGCTGGAGCCCGCACCGACGGTGGCCGCGACCGGGGCGGCGGCCTTGCGCTTGGGCGGCTTCGGCACGCTCAGGTCCAGCGGCGGCACCGGGAACCCGCTGTGCGCCATGGGAATCCGCGGTCCCTCGTCGACCTGGCGGTCGGGGATGAGGAAGGCGACGACCAGCAGCACCACCAGCACGCCGCCGCCGATCATCAGCACCTGCTGCGGGGTGACGCCCTGGTTGCGGATGGTCTTGATGGTCGCCACGGCGACGATCCAGACCAGGCTGAACGGCACCAGGAACTTCCAGCCCAGCTTCATGAACTGGTCGTAGCGGTAGCGCGGCAGCGTGCCGCGCAGCCAGATGAAGCCGAACAGGAAGGTCAGCGTCTTGAGCAGGAACCAGACCAGGCCCAGCCAGCCGTCGTCGATCCACGGCACCAGCGTCGCCAGGCCGAACGGCGCGTGCCAGCCGCCGAGGAACAGGGTGGTGGCCAGCGCGGAGACGGTGACCATGTTGATGTACTCGGCGAGGAAGAACAGCGCGAACTTCAGCGAGGAGTACTCGGTGTGGAAGCCACCGACCAGCTCCGACTCGGCCTCGGGGAGGTCGAAGGGCGCGCGGTTGGTCTCACCGACCATGGAGATCACGTAGATCACGAAGCTGACCGGCAGCAGCAGCGCGAACCAGCCGTTGGCGTGCTGCGCGTCCACGATGCCCGCGGTGGACATCGTCCCGGAGTACATGATCACCGCGACGATGGACAGCCCCATCGCGATCTCGTAGGAGATCACCTGCGCCGCCGAGCGCAGCGAGCCCAGCAGCGGGTACGGCGAACCGGAGGACCAGCCCGCGAGCACGATGCCGTAGACGCCGAGCGAGGAGCAGGCGAGCACCACCAGCACGCCGACCGGCAGGTCGACCAGCTGCAGCGCGGTCTGGTGGCCGAAGAGGCTGACCTCGCCGCCGAGCGGGATGACCGAGAACGCCAGGAAGGCGGGGACGCAGGAGATCACCGGCGCCAGGAAGAACACCCACTTGTCGGCCAGCACGGGCCGGATGTCTTCCTTGAACGCCAGCTTCAGGCCGTCCGCGAGGGACTGCAGCCAGCCGCCGGGGCCGACCCGGTTCGGGCCGGGGCGCTGCTGCATCCGCCCGACGACCTTGCGCTCCCAGTTGATCATGAACAGGGTGAGCAGGACGAGCAGGGCGAAGATGCCGACGACCTTGATGATCGTGATCCAGATCGGGTCGTCCGCGAGGAGTTCAGGAGTACTCACGCGTTCCCTCCGTCAGCAACCGTCACGGTCACGACCGCGCCGTGGCCCGCGCCGAGGGTGCGGCGCACGGTGGAGGACCCGGAGTTGCCGGGCAGCCACACCACGCCGTCGGGCAGGTCGGCGACCGCCAGCGGCAGCGTGATCGCGCCGCGCTCGGTGCGCACCGTGACCTCGGTCCCGTCCGTGGCGCCGAGCTTGGCCGCGGACTCCGCCGACAGGCGGGCGACCACCGGCCGCGCGGTACCGGCCAGGTTCGGCTCGCCGTCCTGGAGCCGGCCGTTGTCGAGCATGCGGGTCCAGCTGGCCAGCACCATCCGGCCGCCGTCCGCCTTCGAGGCGCCGTTGCTCGCCACGCTGGGCGCGGCGGGCCGGGCACCCCGGTACTCACCGAGGCGGGCCAGGTCACCGGCCGCGGCGGCCGGGGTCTGGGTGAACAGGTCCGCGTCCATCTCCACCGCGAGGGTGTCCAGGACCCGGCAGTCGGGCACCACGTTCGGCACCTCGAGGCCCGGCTCGAAGGACCGGCGACGGCCCTCCCAGTTCAGGTAGCTGCCACCGCGCTCGACGGCCGCGGCCACCGGCAGCACCACGTCGGCGCGCGCGGTCACCGCGGACTCGCGCAGTTCGAGCGAGACCAGGAAACCGACCCGGTCCAGCACCTTCTCCGCGAGCGCGGGGTCCGGCAGGTCGTCGGGGTCCACACCGCCGACGACCAGCGCCGAGAGGTCGCCGATCAGGGCGGCGTTGAGGATGCCGTCCAGGTCGCGACCGGGCGTGGCGGGCAGCGCGCCGGACTCCAGGCCCCACGCCAGCTCGACTTCGGCGCGCGCGGCGGCGTCGGTCACCGGGCGACCGCCCGGCAGCAGCGTCGGCACCGCGCCGACCTCGACCGCGCCCCGCTCACCGGCGCGGCGCGGGATCCAGGCCAGCTTGGCGCCGGTGGTCTCGGCGAGCCGGGTGACCGCGGAGAACAGGCCGGGGACCTCGGCGGCGCGGACGCCGACCAGGATCACCGCGTTGTCCGAGCCCAGCGCCTCGCGGACGTCGGCGCCGTCGGCGTGCGTGCCGAGCGCGTCGACCGCGGCGGCCTCCGCACCCGGGGTGCAGGCCAGCAGCTGGCCGAAGCTCTTGCGCACGCTGGAGGTCGTGTACTGGCCGAGGTGGAAGACCTTGGTCTTGTTCTTGCGGACCGCCTTGCGCAGCCGCAGGAACAGGATTCCGGCCTCCTCCTCGGGCTCCAGGGCCACGCAGAGCACCGCGGGTGCCTGCTCGATGCCCTGGTAGGTCACGCCGTTGTCCGGCGTGGTGCCCACGACGCGCGCCGCGAGGAAGTCCAGCTCCTCCGCGGAGTGCGGGCGGGACCGGAAGTCGATGTCGTTGGTGCGCAAGGCGACCCGGGCGAACTTCGAGTACGCGTAGGCGTCCTCGACGGTCAGCCGGCCACCGGGCAGCACGCCGACGCCGCCGTTGTCGCGGGCCTTGGCCAGCCCCTCGGCCGCGACGCGCAGCGCCTCGGTCCAGGAGCTCTCACGCAGCTCGCCGGTCTCCGCGTCGCGCACCAGCGGACGGGTGATCCGGTCCGGCTGGGTGGCGTAGGTGAAGGCGAAGCGGCCCTTGTCGCACAGCCACTCCTCGTTCACCTCCGGGTCCTCACCGGCGAGGCGGCGCTGCACCTTGCCGCGGCGGGTGTCCACGCGGGTCGCGCAGCCGCCCGCGCAGTGCTCGCACACACCCGGCTTGGAGACCAGGTCGAACGGGCGGGAGCGGAAGCGGTACGCGGCGCTGGTGAGCGCGCCGACCGGGCAGATCTGGATGGTGTTGCCGGAGAAGTAGCTCTGGAACGGCTTGTCGTCGGCGACACCGATCTGCTGCATCGCGCCGCGCTCGAGCAGGTCGATGAACGGGTCACCGGCGATCTGCTCGGAGAAGCGGGTGCAGCGCTGGCAGAGCACGCAGCGCTCGCGGTCCAGCAGCACCTGGGTGGAGATCGGGATCGGCTTGACGAAGGTCCGCTTCTTCTCCTCGAAGCGGGAGTCCGTGCGGCCGTGCTTGAGCGCCTGGTTCTGCAGCGGGCACTCGCCGCCCTTGTCGCAGATCGGGCAGTCCAGCGGGTGGTTGATCAGCAGCAGCTCCATCACGCCCTGCTGCGCCTTGTCGGCGACCGGCGAGGTGAGCTGCGTCTTGACCACCATGCCGTCGGCGACGGTCATCGTGCAGGACGCCTGCGGCTTCGGCATGGGCCTGCCGCCCATCTCCACCTCGACCAGGCACTGGCGGCAGGCACCCGCCGGTTCGAGGAGGGGGTGGTCGCAGAACCGCGGGATCACGGTGCCGAGGCGCTCGGCCGTGCGGATCAGCAGTTCGCCCTTGGGCGCGATGACGTCGACACCGTCGATCGTCAGGCGCACGTGGCCTTCAGGTACCGGCGGCAGGTCCTGGTTCTTCTCAGGAGCCGTGGTCATGAGCTTGCTCCCGCCAGCTCGGGCTGCGCAGAAGCGTTCTGCTGCTGGCACAGCTCAAGGAACTCGTGCTTGAAGTACTTGATGGCACTGGTGATCGGACTCGTCGCACCGTCGCCGAGCGCGCAGAAGGACCGGCCGAGGATGTTGTCGCAGATGTCGAGCAACGTCTCGATGTCCGAGGGCGAGCCCTCACCGCGCACCATGCGCTGCAGGATCTGCGTCAGCCAGAACGTGCCCTCGCGGCACGGGGTGCACTTGCCGCAGGACTCGTGCTTGTAGAACTCGGTCCACTTCATGACCGCCCACGGCACGGACACGGTCTCGTTGAAGATCTGCAGCGCCGTGGTGCCCAGCATCGAGCCCGCCTGCGCGCAGCCCTCGAAGTCCAGCGGGACGTCCAGGTGCTCGGCGGTGAACAGCGGGGTGGACGAGCCGCCCGGGGTCCAGAACTTCAGCGGGATGCCGTCCTTCATGCCGCCGGCCATGTCCAGCAGCTCGCGCAGCGTGATGCCCATCGGGGCCTCGTACTGGCCGGGCTTCTCCACGTGGCCGGAGAGCGAGAAGATCTTCGGCCCCGGGGACTTCTCCCGCCCCATCGCCCGGAACCAGTCGGAACCGCCGTTGACGATGTAGGGAACCGACGCGATGGTCTCCACGTTGTTCACCACGGTGGGCGAGGCGTAGAGACCGGCGGTCGCCGGGAAGGGGGGCTTCAACCGGGGCTGGCCGCGACGCCCTTCGAGGGAGTCCAGCAGCGCGGTCTCCTCACCGCAGATGTACGCGCCGGCGCCGGCGTGCACGACGAGGTCGAGGTCGAAGCCCGAACCGAGGATGTTCTTGCCGAGGTACCCGGCGGCGTAGGCCTCCTGGACCGCGGCGTTGAGGCGGCGGATGCAGTGCAGGACCTCACCGCGCACGTAGATCGCGCAGAAGTTCGCGCGGATCGCGTACGAGGTGATGATGCAGCCCTCGATCAGCGAGTGCGGGTCCGCCATCATCAGCGGGATGTCCTTGCAGGTGCCCGGCTCGCCCTCGTCGGCGTTGATCACCAGGTAGTGCGGCTTGCCGTCGCCCTGCGGGATGAAGCTCCACTTGAGGCCGGTGGGGAAGCCCGCACCGCCGCGGCCGCGCAGGCCGGAGGCCTTGACCAGTTCGATCAGCTGGTCCGGGTGCGCCTTGAGCGCCTTGGGCAGGGCGGTGTAGCCCTCCAGCTGCTCGTAGGTGTGCCGGGTCCAGGAGTTCGGCGACAGCCAGCGCTTGGTCAGCACCGGTGTCAGGACGTGGTTGTTGTCGCTCATCGCGCCCTCACTTCTTTTCCGGCAGCGCGGGCAGCGGCGCGTCGTCGGGCATGGACGGCGCGGTCCAGCCGCGCTCCTGGGCGAGCTTGGCGCCCCGCACGGTCTCGATCGACGCGGACGGACCGTCGTTGTCGCCGTCGCGACCCTCGAAGAAGCCGGCCAGCTGCAGCTCGGCCTGCTTGAAGTCGGTCAGCGGAGCACCGCGGGTGGGGGCGGGCCTCTCCCCGTTGCGCAGCTTCTCGACCAGCTCGGAGGCGGACTCCGGGGTCTGGTTGTCGAAGAACTCGTAGTTCACCTGGAGCACCGGGCCGAGGTCGCAGGCCGCGAGGCACTCGGCGTGCTCCAGCGTGATCGAGCCGGGGGTGCCGGGCTCGCCCGCGGTCTCCTCGTGGCCCAGCGGCTTGCCGTCGCTGCCCAGCTGCTCGCGCAGCTTCGCGTAGATGGCGTCACCACCGAGCGCGGCGCAGAGGGTGTTGGTGCAGACGCTCACCAGGTGCTCGCCGCACGGGCGGCGCTTGTACATGGTGTAGAACGTCGCGACCGCGCTGACCTCGGCGGTGGTCAGGTCCAGCTGGGCGGCGCAGAACGCGATGCCCGCCTGGCTGACGTGGCCCTCCACCGACTGCACCAGGTGCAGCATGGGCAGCAGCGCCGACCGCGCGACCGGGTAGCGCGCGATGATCTGCCGCGCCTTCTCCACGATGTCCGCGCCGAACACGCTGATGTCCACAGTGGACTGCTCAGGCTGAGTAGTTGTCACCGGTCCACACCACCCATCACCGGGTCGATCGAGGCAACCGCCGCGATGACGTCGGCGACCATGCCGCCCTCGCTCATCGCGGGCATCGACTGGAGGTTCACGAAGCTTGGTTCGCGCACGTGGACGCGCAGTGGCCTGGTGCCGCCGTCGGAGACGAGGTGGTAGCCCAGCTCGCCGCGCGGGGACTCGATCGGCACGTAGACCTGGCCCGGCGGCACGTCGAAGCCCTCGGTCACCAGCTTGAAGTGGTGGATCAGCGATTCCATCGACTGACCCATGATCTTGCGGACGTGCTCCAGCGAGTTGCCCATGCCGTCGGCGCCGATGGTCAGCTGCGCGGGCCAGGCGATCTTGGCGTCCTCCACCATGACCGGGCCGGGCTCCAGCTTGTCCAGGCACTGCCGGACGATCTTGAGCGACTCGTGGATCTCGGCGAGCCGGATCTTGTACCGCGCGTAGCAGTCGCCGGCCGTCTCGGTCGGGACGTCGAACTCGTACTCCTCGTAGCCGCAGTACGGCTCGACCTTGCGCAGGTCCCACGGCAGGCCCGCGGAGCGCAGGATCGGGCCGGTGAGGCCGAGCTGCAGGCAGCCGTCCAGCGGCACGTACCCGATGCCCTGCAGCCGGTTCTTCCAGATCGGCTGGCCGGTGAGCAGCTTGTCGTACTGCGGCAGGCGGGAGTCCATGACCTTGATGAAGTCGCGGATCTTCTGCTCGTAGCCCTGGGGCAGGTCCTGGGCGACACCGCCGGGCCGGATGAACGCGTGGTTCATCCGCAGGCCGGTCAGGAACTCCAGGAGGTGCAGGACCTCCTCGCGCTCGCGGAAACCGGCGGTCATACCGGTCAGCGCGCCCAGCTCCATACCGCCGGTGGCCAGGCAGACCAGGTGCGAGCTGATGCGGTTGAGCTCCATCAGCAGCACGCGGATCACCTGGGCGCGGCGCGGGGCCTCGATGCCGAGCAGCTTCTCGACCGCCATGCAGTAGGCGGCCTCGTTGTGCAGCGGCGCCAGGTAGTCCATCCGCGTCACGAAGGTGACGCCCTGGGTCCAGGTGCGGTACTCGGTGTTCTTCTCGATACCGGTGTGCAGGTAGCCGATGACCGCGCGGCCCTGGGTGACGATCTCGCCCTCCAGCTCCAGCACCAGGCGGAGCACGCCGTGCGTGGAGGGGTGCTGCGGCCCCATGTTGATGACGACGCGCTCGTCGTGCGTGGCGTCGGAGAGGACGTCGTCCCAGTCGCCGCCGCTGACCGTGTAGACCCGGCCCTCGGTGGTCTCGCGGGAGTCCGCGTAAGCGTCGTGGGTGCCGGTGGTCATGAGTAGGACCTCCGCTGGTCCGGCGGAGGGATCTCCGCGCCCTTGTACTCGACCGGGATGCCGCCGAGCGGGTAATCCTTGCGCTGGGGGTGACCGTCCCAGTCGTCCGGCATGAGGATGCGGGTGAGCGCGGGGTGGCCGTCGTAGACGATGCCGAACATGTCCCACGCCTCCCGCTCCTGCCAGTCGGCGGTCGGGTAGACGCCGACGACGCTCGGGATGTGCGCGTCGTCGATGTCGACCGCGACCTCCAGGCGGATGCGGCGCCGGTAGGTCATCGAGGTCAGGTGGTAGACCGAGTGCAGCCGCTGCGGCACGTCCACGCCGTAGTCGACGCCCGACACCGAGCTGCACAGCTCGAAGCGCAGGGCGGCGTCGTCGCGGAGCAGGGTGCACAGCTCGACCAGGTTCTCGCGGCGCACGTAGAACGTGATCTCGCCGCGGTCCACGGTGATCTGCTGCACGGCCTCGGCGGGCACGCCGCGCTCGGCCATGGCCGCGGCCAGCTCGTCGACGAACTCGTCGAACCAGCCGCCGTAAGGGCGCTCGGCCGGGGCGGGCACGTGGGCGGGCAGCCGCAGGCCGCCGAAACCGGAGGTGTCGCCGGAGCCGCTGATGCCGAACATGCCGCTGCGGGAGCGACCGGCGACGACCCCGCCGCGGTCTGCGTGCTCACCGAACACGGCGGGCTGAGCGGCAGCCTGGTCGGCGTCGTAGCCGCCCGCGGGCTTGTCGTCCGCGCTACTCATCTCGCTCACTTCTTCTTCGCGTAGCGGACCGAGGACGGGATCAGCTCGGTGCGGTGGCCTGCCTCGGCCAGCAGCGCGGCCCGCTTGGGCCCGAGCGGCTCGTCCATGATCTTGGCGTGGATCTTGAGGATCGCGTCGATCAGCATCTCCGGCCGGGGCGGGCAGCCGGGCAGGTACATGTCGACCGGGACAACGTGGTCGACGCCCTGCACCACGGCGTAGTTGTTGAACATGCCGCCGGAGGAGGCGCAGACGCCCATCGCGAGCACCCAGCGGGGCTCGGGCATCTGGTCGTAGATCTGCCGCAGCACCGGGGCCATCTTGTTGCTGACCCGCCCGGCCACGATCATCAGGTCGGCCTGCCGCGGCGAGGCGCGGAAGACCTCCATGCCGAAGCGCGCCAGGTCGTACCTGGGCGCACCGGTGGTCATCATCTCGATCGCGCAGCACGCCAGGCCGAAGGTGGCGGGCCACAGCGAGGACTTGCGGGTCCAGTTGACCAGCTTCTCGACGCTGGCCAGCAGGACGCCGTTGGGGAGCTTCTCTTCAAGACCCATTGCTCAGCTCCAGTCCAGGCCGCCGCGGCGCCACACGTATGCGTAGGCGAACCCGACGGTCGCGATGAACAGGGCGATCTCCACCAGGCCGAACATGCCCAGGGCGTCCGCGGAGACCGCGAACGGGTAGAGGAACACCATTTCGATGTCGAACAAGATGAACAACATCGCCGTCAGGTAGTACGCGACGGGCATTCGACCGCCGCCGACGACCGGCTGGGGCGAGGGCTCGATCCCGCACTCGTAGGCGTCCAGCTTGGCCTTGTTGTACCGGCGGGGACCGATGTACGGCGCCGCCGTGACCGAGAAGACCGCGAAGCCCGCGGCCAGGACGAACATGAGTACGAGGGGGATGTAAGGCTGGAGCACTCTCTCCGCCGTCCTTTCCTCATCCGCGCTCGTCAACAGCCCTGTCAGGCCGCTGCCAGGGGCACTCTAAGGGGGTCTCTGAACCGCTTCTGTAGTTAGGCGCACCTAACCTGTGATGCGCTTGTGAACCGCTTCACAAGACCCTCGCGCAGGAGTGTAAGACGTCACAACCACGCCTGCCGGACGGGGGCGGGAGCGCTGCGCCGAGCAGCCGAGAGCGCGCTAGGCGAACAGGGCGCGGAGCTGGGCGAGCAGCGCGGCGGGCGCGGCAGGGGCCAGGGCCAGCTGGCCGTCGGCCGTGGTGATCGAGTAGCGGCCCGCGGGCGTGTCGAGCCAGGTCACGGGCACCTCGGAGACACGGCTGCCGGTGCGGTCCGGGGTGCGGGAGACCGAGGTGGCCCTGCCGAAGGCGGTCGCCGTGGAGTACACCGCGAAGAACTCGGTGTTGCCGGAGACCGCACCGGAGTCCTCGGAGTCGTCAGCGGCGCTCCGGGGCTCCGGCACGAGGGCCGCGGCACGGGCCGGGATCACGGCCATGGCGCTCTCGGCGGCCCGCTCGGGGTCGATCCAGCTCAGCTCGACGGCGTCGCCGCGCAGGACCGCGCGCAGCCCCTCCGCCCCGCGCCGGAAGCAGCCGACGCGGGTCTGCCCCGGCTCGTCGGCGTAGACCAGGGCCAGTTCGTCGTCGAAGTCGGCGATCACCCGCAGCGCTGCGGCCAGCTCGGGCCCCACGTGGACGTCACCGCCACCGAGGCCGTGCTCGCCCAGCCAGTCCCTGGTGCGCTCCTCGGCGTCCTCCGCCGAGTGTCCGAGCACCACCAGCGGGAACGGCATGACGCCGAGCCCGAGCAGGTTCCAGCAGGTCTCGTAGACCGGCGCCGGAACCGGCGGCAGGCTCACACGACGCAGTGCGGAAATGGACACGTTGGCACCCCAGCCTCGGGCTCGGACTCGCGGTTGCTCGACCCGGTTGCTCGACGACCTCGCAGAACACGGGAATCGTTCCCGCATCGACATACCGAAGGGAATGCAACCGTGGGCGGGCTCGCCACACAAGCACCGAGAACCGATCGGGCGAATCCCCTACCCGCTACTTGGGTAAGTGCCGGAATCGGCGCTCTTCGACTAGGAGAAAGGGCCGCTGAGCAGGCCGGAGAGATGCTGGGAAACAGTTCCGGAACACGCTGCCGACAGCGACATCCAGCCGTCGGAGTGCGTGATGGCGTAGCGGCCCTCCGGCGTGTCCAGCCAGGTCACGGGCGACTGCGCGACGAGTTTGCAACTGCGCGGGTTCGACGGGCGCAATGCGCTGGCCTGTCCCACTGCGGTTGCGGTCGCATAAATGTCCAGGAAGCGTTCCGTGTCCGCCCGACCCGCGTCGGCGATCACGCCGGAGCGTTCCCAGTGCCGTCCGGCGCGGGCGAGATCGTTCGCCGCCACGCGCACCGGGGAGGCAGTTCCCGGCCCGTATTCCGGCACGACCGCGAGCGCGCTCGAGGCCAGCAGGTCGTTCTCGATCCATTCCAGTTCGACCGTGTCCGCCCGCAGCACCGCGCGCAGCGACCGGCCGCCCCGAGCGAACCCGCCGATGCGCGTCTGCACGTCGTGCTCGGTGTAGACGACGGCGAGCTCCATGTCGAAGTCGGCGATCGTGCGCAGCGCCTCGGTCAGCTCGGGACCGATGTGGTTCTCGTCACCGAGGCCGTGCTCGCGCAGCCAGTGCGCGGCGCGCGCCTCGACCGCGCTGTGGTCGTCGGGGTCCGTCGAGGTGCGCAGCACCACGAGCGGGAACGGCATCACGCCCAGTCCGAGCCGCGCCCAGCACACCTCGTAGACCGGCGCGGGAATCGCGGGCAGCGCGGTCCGGACAGGCAACGTCCAGGAAGTGCTCGTCATGGCACTCAGCACAGTGACCTTCTCCAGGCTCGACTACGTCGCGTGGGAATTAACTACCACGCCAATCGTCGAGCGCCCTCATATCGTTTCAGGATCCGATTCACACGAATGACCCCTGGTGACGCGGCCATACGGCCGCGACCAGGGGGAACACCCACGTGATAATTGCACTATGGAAAACAAGCGAGCGGATGCCCGAACAGTGGACATCCTAGCTTAAGGAAGACTTGAGATTAGTCTCCAAGAACACAAATCTGTACTCACGCACTGGGCGCCAGCCGAACGGCGGTGGCCACCATCTTGTCCAGCGCGTCGCCGTCCTTCGGGTCGTAGAGCCCGGCGAGCAGCTTGAGCACGAGCTTCATCAGGCCGTCCATCGGCAGGCCGTACCTGGTGGCCGCCTTCATGATGTGGGGGTTGCCGATGAGCTTGCTGAAGACGTTGCCCAGCCGGTAGTAGCCGCCGAGCGCCTGCTTGATCGCGACCGGGTAGCGGCCGAGCGCGCGCTCGCGGCTCGAGCCCTCCGCGCGGGCGAGGGCGTGCACGACGCACTCCGACGCGATGCGCGCGGACTCCATGGCGTAGGCGATGCCCTCCCCGTTGAACGGGTTGACCATGCCGCCCGCGTCGCCGACCAGCAGCAGGCCGTCGCGGTAGTGCGGGGTGCGGTTGAAGCCCATCGGCAGCGCGGCGCCGCCGACCTTGCCGATCGCGTTGGCGTCGCGGAAGCCCCACTCCTCCGGCGTGCCGTCCAGCCAGGACTTGAGCAGCGCGCGGTAGTCGGTCTTGCCGTAGGCCTTGGACGTGGACAGGATGCCCAGCCCGACGTTCACCGTGCCGTCGCCCATGCCGAAGATCCAGCCGTAGCCGGGCAGCAGCTTGGGGTCGGCCGGGTTGCTGCGGTCCCACAGCTCCAGGTGCGACTCCAGGTAGTCGTCCTTGGTCCGCGGGCTCTCGTAGTAGCGGCGGACCGCGACGCCCATCGGGCGGTCCTCGCGCTTGTCGAGGCCGACCGAGAGCGCGAGCCGGGCGGAGACCCCGTCGCAGGCCACGACCAGTGGAGCGCGGTAGCTGACCGGCTTCTTGTCCGGCCCGGTGACCGCCTTCACGCCGATGACCCGGCCGGTCCGCTCGTCGGTGATGGCCGACTGCACGGTGGTCTGCTCCAGCAGCCGCGCGCCCGCGTGCTGGGCGGTGCGGGCGAGCATCTCGTCGAAGTCCTGGCGGGGGCGCACCACGCCGTAGGGCGGGAAGGTGGCCAGCTCCGGCCAGTCCAGCTCGATCGTCCGGCCGCCGCCGACCACGCGCAGGCCGCGGTTGTGCAGCCAGCCCGCCTTCTCGGTGGTGTCGATGCCCAGGTCGATGAGCTGCTTGACCCCGCGCGGGGTGAGGCCGTCGCCGCAGACCTTCTCCCTGGGGAAGGAGCTCTTCTCCAGCAGCAGCACGTCCAGGCCCGCCCGGGCCAGGTAGGTGGCGGCGGTGGATCCGGCCGGACCCGCGCCGACCACGATGACCTCGGCGTCCTCGCCCGGACGACGGCGGCTTGACGTGATCATGGGTCTCCTTGTGAAAGCGTTCACGAACCAGGTCCGAGTCTAGGCGAACCGGACGCGGGCGGCGGCGCGCTCCCAGGTCAGGGTTTGACAGCGCGGTGCAGCGCCACCACGCCGAGGTTCAGCGGCCGCCAGGCCACCTCCGTCCACCCGGCCCTGGAAATGATCTCGGCGAGTTCCCGCTGGCCAGGCCAGGCGCCCATGGACTCGGCGAGGTAGCGGTAGGCCTCCGGGTTGGACGAGACCGGCCGGGCCAGCAGCGGCAGCACCGGCAGCCCGAGGCGCTGGTAAAGGAACCGGAACGGGCGAAACTGGGGTTGAGAGACCTCACAGATCACCATGCGCCCGCCGCTGCGGACCACCCTGGCCATCTCCCGCAGGGAGGCCTCGGTGTCGACGAAGTTGCGCAGCCCGAAGGTGACCGTGACCACGTCGAAGGCGTTGTCGGCGAAGGGCAGCCGCATCGCGTCGGCCGCGACCATCGGCACGTCCCGGCCGATCTCCTTGCCCCGCTCCAGCATCCCGAGCGAGAAGTCCGCGGCGACGCACCAGGCGCCGGAGCCGGTGTACTCGACGGTGGAGATCGCGGTCCCCGCGGCCAGGTCGAGCACCCGCTCCCCCGGCTTGAGGTCCAGCGCCCGCGCGGTCTTGATCCGCCAGCGCCGGTCGAAGCCGACCGTCATGACGGAGTTCGCGCGGTCGTAGCCTCGGGCCACGCCGTCGAACATCTCGGCGACCTCGCGTGGCTTCTTGTCCAAACCGGCCCTGACCATGCCTTGAAGCCTAGAGCCTCAGCGCAGCGCGTCGAGCATCCCGTCGACCGCCGCCGCCCACGGGAAGCACTCCGCGCGGGCGCGGGCGGCGGCCCGGCGTTCCGGCTCGGGCAGCGCCAGCACCGAGGCGACGGCGTCGGCGAAGGCGGCCGGGTTGTCGTCGGCGGCGACGGCCCCGCAGCCCGGCCGCACGATCTCCGGCAGCGCGGAGGACCCGGAGACCACCACCGGAGTGCCGGAGGCGAGCGCTTCGAGGGCGGCAAGGCCGAACGTCTCGTGTGGACCGGGAGCCAGCGAGATATCAGCTGTGGCAAGGAGATCGGCCACCGCCGCGCGCGAGTCGAGGAAGCCGAGGAAGGTCACCGGCAGGCCGTCGGCGAGTTCTTCGAGCGCCTTCCTGCGCGGCCCGTCACCGGCGATCACCAGCCGCACCCGCTGTCCGCGCCGGAGGAGCTCCCGCACCGTCTCGACGCTGCGCTCCACGTGCTTCTCCGGGGACAAACGTCCACAGTGGACGAGCAGGGAGTCCGCGTCGCCGAGCAGCCGGGCGTGCAGCGAGTCGTCGTAGTTGCCGGGGTCGAAGGTGTCCAGGTCCACACCGAGCGGCACCTGGCGCAGGTTCACCGTGCCGATGCGGTCGAACTCCTGCCTGGCGAAGGCCGTGGTGCACACCACGTTCGCGAAGCTGCGCGCCATCCAGCCGTTGGCCACGTCCGCCGCCCACCGCGCCGCGCGGGGCGGCAGCAGGAACTGCTCCAGGATGCGGTCGAGGCGCTCGTGCGAGATCACCACGCTCGACGCACCGTTGCGGCTCGCCCAGCGCCCTAGCCCGCGCAACGTGGCCCGGTCGGAGACCTCGATCGCGTCCGGCTTCAACCGGTCCAGCCACGCCCGCACCCGGAACGGGTCCAGCACCCGGTAGCCGCCCATCCCCGGGACCGTCGGCCCGAACAACGTGATGCGCCGGACCCCGCCCGGCAGGTCGTCGACGGAGTGCTCCGGCCCGGGAACGATGAGCACCACCTGGTGTCCCCGCGCCACGTAGCCCGGCCCCAGGTGGTTCAGCGCCGTGCGCAGCCCGCCGGAACGGGGCCCGTAGAAGTTCGCCAGCTGGACGATCCGCATCCCCCGAGCCTGCCACTCCGGTCCGGAGCGGCCCCCGCGGGTCAGGCGGCGGTGGTGGTGGACTGCGGGATGTTGGCGATCTCGACGTAGTGGTCGAGGAGCTGGTCGCAGATCACCGGCCAGGTGCGGGCCAGGACGGAGCGGCGGGCGGCCTCGGCGAAGCGGGCGCGGGTGCCGGGGTCGGCCAGCGCGGTGATGCCCTCGCGCAGGCCCTGCTCGAACTCGGCCGCGTCCCACGCGGGCAGCAGGTAGCCGGTGCGGCCGGACTGGACCAGGTCGCGGGGGCCACCGGCGTCGGGGGCGAGCACGGGCAGACCGGAGGCCAGCGCCTCCTGGACGGTCTGGCAGAAGGTCTCGAAGGGGCCGGTGTGCACGAACAGGTCCAGGCTGGCGTAGGCCGTCGCCAGCTCCTCGCCCTCGCGCATGCCGAGGAACGCGGCGTTGGGCATGGCCTTGCGCATGGAGTCCAGCTCGGGGCCGTCGCCGACCACGACCAGCTGCACGCCGGGCATGTCGTGCGCGGCCTGGAGCCGGTCGACGCACTTCTCCAGCGCGAGCCTGCCCACGTAGCCGACCAGCAGCTCCCCGTTGGGGGCGAGGCGGGCGCGCAGGGCGTCGTCACGGCGGGACGGGTGGAACCGGTTCACGTCGACGCCGCGGGCCCAGTGGTGCACGCGCGGGATGCCGTGCTCGCCGAGGGCGTCGACGGCCCAGCTGGACGGCGCGAGCGTGCGGTCGGCCATGCCGTGCAGCCAGCGGGTCCACCGCCACGCGGCGCGCTCGGCCAGGCCGAGGCCGTAGGTCCCGGCGAAGCCGGCCACATCGGTCTGGTAGATCGCGATCGTCGGGAGGCCGAGCTTGCGGGCGGCGACCATGCCGCGCATCCCCACGATGAACGGCGAGGCCAGGTGCACCACGTCCGGGTTGAACTCACGCAGCGCCTTGACGACCTTGCGGCTGGGCACGCCGATCGGCTGCGCCTTCAGCACCGGCAGCTGCACCTCGGGCAGCCGCACCACGGGGTAGCCCGCGTACTCCTCGGGACCGTTGCCGGGGGCGATCACCATCGCCTCGTGACCGTTCCGGCGCAGGTGCTCCAGGACCCGCAGCACGGAGTTGGTGACTCCGTTGACGTGCGGGAGGAAGCTCTCGGTCACGATCGCTACGCGCACGGGTCTCACAGTGCCCACCCTTCCAGCCCTGCTTCCGCCGCCTGCATGAAGGGTCGCCGAACGGCAGGCGAAGTCCTGGTTGGTGATACCCGGGCACGCCCGGACGAAGCCTGTACGCCCACTTATGCAGAGACGTCCGAACCGCACTCTTGGCCTGGTGATCCTCACCACGTCACCTCGGTTTCGCGCTGCGGACACTGACCGCGGTCACGCTCGGACGGCATGACGGCCTTGTCCTCCCAGCCGGTGCCCGCGCTCGAACCGGCACTGCTCTCCCGCGCCCTCGAAGTGGCGGGGCGGCTGGCCAACGATGCCGCGGACGTGATCACCGCCACGGCCGGGCGGGACGTGCGTCCCGAGACCGACGAGTCGCCCTTCGACTGGGTCACCGACACCGGACGCACACTGGAGCGGCACACCCGGCGCGTGCTCGCCGCGGAGTTCCCCGGCGTCCCGGTGATCGGTGAGGAGTCGGGCGCGGGCAAGCTGCCGGTCGCGGCCTCCACCGAGTACCGCTGGGTGGTGGACCCGGTGGACGGCACGATCAACTACGTCGCGGGCATCCCGTGGTGCTCGTTCAGCCTGGCGCTCATCGACCGGTTCGGCCCCGTGGTCGGCGTGGTCGCCGATCCCTACCGAGCGCAGATCTACGCGGCGGCGCGCGGACGGGGCACCAGGGCCAACGGCACGCCCGTGCGCCTGGCCCCGCGCGCGGACCTCGCGGGCGGAGTGGTGTGCACCGAGCTGAGCCGAGGCGGGATCTGGCCGGGCATGGCCGAGTTCACCGAGCGCGCCGGGCAGGCCAGGGTCGCCGTGCGGGTGCTCGGCTCGACGGCGCTGGCGATCGCACAGGTGGCGCTGGGCCACGCGGTCGGCGCGGTGCTGCACGACTACGAGGAGTGGGACGTCGCGGGAGCCCTCGCGCTGGCGGCGGAGGCGGGAGCGGTGGTGCTGGACCGCGAAGGCCGCCCCCGGCCGCTGCCGGAGGGCGGCCTCCTCGTCTCGGCGCCGGAGTTCGCCGCTGACCTGCTGTCCTGGTGGCGAGCGGAGCCCCAGCCGCAGCGTTGAGTGATCGTTTAGCCCGCCGCTCTACGGTCGCGCTCACACCGGGTCCCCACCCTCGTTGCACCAATAAGAGAGGAAATTTCGGTGTTCTTCAAGAACGCGGTCCGCCGCGTCGTGGTCAGTGCGGCCGTCGTCGCGGCGGCCATGTCGACACTGGTCGTCCCGGCTCAGGCATCGATGGAGGGCTGCAACGGCGTCGCGTGCATCCTGATCAAGGGCAAAGGTCTGCACGTCGACTTCGTCAGGGTCGGCCTTGAAAAATTCAGCTTCGACCGTTACGCCCACTTCCACATCTGGGGCGGCGGCATCGACATGAACACCCCCACGAAGACCTACAGCTGGGACCGCGGAATCTCTTACACGCTGGAGCTCAGCCGCAGCCTGCCCGACGGCGCGCAGATCTGCACGGAGGGTTGGGAGCACCTGCCCGACGGCAGCTTGAAGTCGTTCGGCAGGCCCTGCGGAACGATCAAGTCCTGAACGGTGGCGGCAGGGGCGGCGCCGCCCCTGCCGCGTCCCTCTCAGCCCAAGTTCCCCACGACGGTGGTGGCGATCTTGTCCACGACCTCGCACGGCTTCAGCGACTGCGGTGGCGCCTTCTGACCGAGCCGCGGGTTCAGCTGCGTCGGGTTCAGTTCGACGCTGATCAGGTGGCCGGTGTTGGTGCCCTTCGGCTCCGACGGCCTGTAGTTCAGGGTCACCGCACAGGATTCGGGCAGATCCATGAAGGGCTTGTTCAACCGGATGCCGCTGAGTCCCGCGATGGTCACCGCGGGCGTGTCAGCGGTGACTTCCTGCTCGACGTTGTACTGGAAGAACACGTTGAGGGTGTAGCTGTACGCGTCACCCGGCTTCGTCAGCGCGATCCGACAGCCGTACGGGTGGTTGCGGATGACCGGGGACGGCGACCAGCCGGCGAACTCGCCGAGGAACTGCTGCTGCGCGGCACACGGGTCCTTGCCCAGCAACGACTTGCCGGTGGGCGGTGTGGTGCGGGCCGGGATGGCGAGCAGCTTCCGCGCGATCGCGCCGGTGTAGGCCTTGGCGTCCTCGCACGCCTCCGGCCAGGCCCCCTTGGACTTGTAGCCGCTGATCGTGAAGGCGAAGCCGCTGTCCTCGATCGGCAGCCGCACCGAGCAGGTGCCCTCCAACCCCGGCTTCGTCGGCTGGTAGATCTTGTGGCCCGCGACCTCGACCTCCTGGTCCTTCTGGCGGTCGAACACGGTGTAGACCGAGGGTGAGATCTCGAAGCGGTGCGTCGGCACCTCCGTGCCCGGGTTCCCGGAACGGATCTTGCAGCCGGGCAGGCCCGGCCCCATGTACGTGGTCACCGGTTCGCCGAACTTCTTCATCGGCTCCGGGTCGAGCGCCAGGCACAGGTCGGCGGCGCGGAGCTTGGCCATCAGCGCGGCCCCGGCCTCGGAGGTGACCACCCTGGCGTTCTCCGCGTTGGAGTCCTTCGCCGCGACGGCGCGAGGCGTGGTCGTCGTGGTCGGCGGCGCGGCCCCCGGTTCGGCGATGCCGACCACGGCGGACGCACAACCGGCGAGGACAGTCGTCACGAGCGCGGCGGCGGTGACCGCGGCGGCTCGACGGGAAGAAGCGTGCATTCTTGGCCCCCAGTAGTTCTTTGCCGGGCCGGAACCTACCGGAAGATCATGGCCCGGCCTGGCTAACGACGCAGTTCAGACGCGTCAGCGACCGACGCGGGTTCCCTGCGCCGGTGCAGCCACCAGAGCACGCCACCGGCCACCGCCCACACCACCAGGACGATGGTGATCGCGGGCACCAGGGTCAGCCAGGCACCGCGGCCCGCGACCCGCACCAGGTCCGGATTCGCCTGGTCGTACTCGACCCGGACGACCTGGCCGACCTGGAGCCCGCCGGGGTAGAGCACGCCGTCGCGCGGCACCCGCACGGCGCTGTCCGGTGTGCTGAACCGCACCACCGTGCGGTTGTAGGAGGCCGACATCACCTCGGCGGCGGCCACCCCGGGCCGTGCGGTGATCTTGAAGTCGTTGGTGTAGGCGCCGATCACCAGGAGCAGGCAGGACGCGGTCACCAGGAACGCGGCGCCGAGGGTGATGAGCGTCGCCCTGCGGCGGTCGCGGGCCTGGGCCCGGATGGCCCCCCACACCGCGCGGGCCTGGGCGAACCGGGAGTTGCGCAGCTCGTCGGCCTCGGCCTGCGCGGACGCGCGGACGGCGTCGTCGAGCACCTTGTCGACCGCGCTGTCCGGTCCGCCGTCCCCGGCGTCCGCCGCGCGCGCGTCGACGGCGGTGCTGCCCGGCGTGTCGCCCGGCGCGCTCACGACTGCGTCCTCCGCCACATCGGGTCACTTTATGCCAGACCGGCGACGCGTCCCCCGCGCATGGCTCATACGCTCGAAGGGTGACCAGCGCTCCGGAGAAGGGCATCGCAGCCAGGCTGCGCGTGCACAGTCGCCCGATGGGCGCGGACACCGAACTGCTGGACCTGCTGCCCACCCCGGACGGCGTGCTGACCTGGGTGCGCGGCGGAGAAGGCCTGGTCGGCTGGGGTGAGGCGGCCAGGTTCACCCCCTCGGGCCCGAACCGGTTCATCGACGCGGAGCTGTGGTGGCGCGCGGTCCGCGAGCGCTCCGAGGTGGTCGACGAGGTCGGCCTGCCCGGTACCGGTGCGGTGGCCTTCGTGAGCATGGCCTTCGCCGACCACCCCGGTGACTCGGTGCTCGTGGTGCCGAGGGTGATCGTCGGCAGGCGGGGCGGTACCACCTGGGTCACCGAGATCAGCTCCGACGAGGACAGCTCGCCGGTGAACCGCTCGGTGCAGCCGGTCCGGCGCACCGGAACGGTGCGCTACTCCGAGGGCGAGCTGCCGGTGACCGGGTACCGGCACGCGGTGCGCGCGGCGGTGGACCGGATGCGCGCGGGCGAGCTGGGCAAGGTGGTGCTCGCGCACGACCTGCTGGCCACCGCCGACGAGCCGTTCGACCCCCGGTTCCTGCTGCACGGGCTGGCCGGGCGGTACCCGAGCTGCTGGGTCTACGCCGTCGAGGGCCTGCTCGGGGCCACCCCGGAGATGCTGCTCAGCAAGCTCGACGACGAGGTCACCTCCCGGGTGCTCGCGGGCACCAGCTGGCCGCACGAGGGCGTCACCGCCGACGAGCTGGCCACCCGGCTGCTCACCTCGGCGAAGAACCGCGAGGAGCACGCGTACGCGGTGGAGTCCCTTGTGGACACGCTGCGGCCGCACTGCTCGACCCTGGAGGCGCCGGACGCGCCCCAGGTGCTGCGGCTGCCGAACGTGCTGCACCTGTCCAGCGACGTCACCGGGCGGCTGCGCCCGACCGCCAACGCACCGTCGCTGCTGCGGCTGGCCGCGGCCGTGCACCCGACCGCGGCGGTGGGCGGGACCCCGCAGAAGGCCGCGGTGGAGATGATCACCGAGCTGGAGCGGATGGACCGGGGCCGCTACGCGGGACCGGTCGGCTGGATCGACGCCGACGGGGACGGCGAACTGGGCATCGCGCTGCGCTGCGCGCAGGTCAACGGGGCCACCGCGCGGTTGTTCGCCGGGTGCGGGCTCGTCGCGGATTCCGATCCGGATTCCGAGGTGACCGAGGCCGCGGCCAAGCTCGTCCCCATTCGTGACGCCCTGGAAGGCAATTGAGTTGCTTTCACTTTCGGGTCCGCCCGAAATATGAACCACCACATCCAAAACTGGCAACAAGACAGGACAGGCACTTGATTCGCGCTTAACGTGCGCGGCATGAAGCCAACGAGAAACCTGGCGCTGGCCGCCCTGCTGGCGATGACCGCGCTGGGGTCGGCGGTCGCGATCGCCCCGCCCGCGATCGCCGCCGAATACGAAGTGCGTGCCGGGGACGACTACCCGTACAAGGGGCAGAGCGGCACCGACAAGTGGGGGTTCTACAAGCGGCAGTGCACGTCCTTCGTCGCGCACCGGCTCGACCAGCACGGCGTGCGGTTCAAGAACGCCAAGTACAAGGGCGTGTTCTTCGGCAACGCCGACACCTGGAACAACGCCGCCAAGTCCGCCGGGGTCAAGGTGAACAAGACCCCCAAGGTCGGCGCCGTCGCGGTGTGGGAGCGCAACAGCGGACACGTCGCCTGGGTCTCCAAGGTCAGCGGCGGCAAGATCACCGTCGAGGAATACAACTGGAACAACCCGAAGGCATATGGCAAGCGCACGATCTCCAAGAACGAACCGGACAGCTACGTCCACTTCTGAACCGAAAAAGAATCCGTCCCCGCAGCCGGGGGCTGCGGGGACGGAGAACGCGACGACGATTACTTGTTGTTCATGCTGTGCATGATGCGGTGCCCGGCCTCGATCTTCGGGACCGACTTCGGCACGATGTCCGCCTTCACGCCGGGCGCCTTGGCGGTCGCGGCCGCCTGGTCCGCGCTCAGCTGCGGCTTGCCCTTGGTGAACAGCCACTTCTGGAAGAGGTCGTAGAGCGGCTTTCCGGAGATCTTCTCCGAGAGCGCGATGAACTCCTCGATGCTGGCGGTGCCGTACTTCTTGTCGGTGTTCCAGGTCTTGAGGATCTTCTTGAAGGTGTCCAGGCCCACCGCGTTGCGCAGCTGGTGCAGCGCCATCGGGCCGCGGGTGTACACGCCGAAGCCGTCGAAGAGCTTGGCGGGCGTCGGGTCACCGGTGACGACCTGCCAGGCCGGGTCCTCGGCCGGGCGCTTGTAGTAGTGGTCGAAGATCTCCTGCGCGGTGCCCTCGCCCTTGGCCTCCGACCACAGCCACTCCGCGTAGCTGGCGAAGCCCTCGTTCAGCCAGATGTTGCGCCACTTGGCCACCGAGACCGAGTCGCCGGCCCACTGGTGGGCCAGCTCGTGCACGACGACGGACACGTGCGAGCCCGCCGCGAAGAACGCCGGGCTGTACACCGGGCGGGTCTGGTTCTCCAGCGCGAACCCGAGCCCGGAGCTGGGCACGACGCCGCCCTGCGCCTCGAACGGGTACTCGCCGAAGTAGTCCTCGAGGAACGCGATGACCTCGGGGGTGCGCTCGACGCTGGCCTTGGCCGCGGCCTCGGCGTCACCGAGGTTGGTGCCGTAGGCGTTGACCAGCGGCTGGCCCTTGTGCCCGGTACCGGTGACCACCTCGTACTTGCCCACCGCGAGGAAGGTCAGGTAGGTGGCCTGCGGCTTGGTGCTGCGCCAGTTCCACCTGGTCCACCCGGCGCGGCTGGACCTGCTCGTCAGCCTGCCGTTGGACAGCGCGGCGGTGCCGTCCGGCACCGAGACGGAGACGTCGAAGGTGGCCTTGTCCGTCGGGTGGTCGTTGCTCGGGTACCACCACGCGGACACGTGCGGCTCGTCCACCGCCAGCGCGCCGTCCGGGGTGCGCTTCCAGTTGTTCTCGCCGTTGACCACGACGGTCGACGGGGTGGCCTCGTACTCGACGACGATCGTGGTGAGCAGGCCCTGGTGCACCTGCTGGGCCGGGGTGACCTGGAGTTCGGTCCCGGTGCGGCTGAACTTCGCAGGCAGGTTGTTGACCAGCACAGACTTCGGGTCGATCGCGAAGTCGAGGTTGAACTGCGTCAGCCGCTGGGTGGGCTTGGCGGTGATGACCGTCGTGCCCCAGAGCTTGTCGTCGGAGGGCTGGTAGCGCAGCCGGATGTCGTAGTGCGAGACGTCGTAGCCGCCGTTGCCGTCGCCCGGGTAGTACTCGTCACCGATCCCGGGGGCACCCGTCGTGTCCGGCCCGGCCGACGCGGGCCAGGCGAGCAGCGCGACCGCGGCAGCGGCCGCCGCCCCCATGCGGAGGCTGTGTTTACGCAGCACGGAATTCGAACCTCTCCGTCATGGCCGACTTCCCCACATGCAGCCGACTCGGCCTGCAACCTAGCTCCGGGAAATCGCCGCGCACCAGCACGTCTTCTTCACAACCAACTGGTGGGATTGAAAGGTTCAGCGAGTGCGCCGCACTGCCGCGCGCAGGCGTTCGTGCAGGTCACGCAGGTCAGAGCGGTCGGTGCGGACCTCGACGACGCGCAGTCCCGGCCCTGGTCGGCAGGCGGCCAGGAACTCTTCCCTGCTGCGTGCTCGAACGTGCGGAACCCGGTACGCGGCGCACAAAGAGGCGAGGTCTGTGCCATGTGGCGTAGCGAAAACGCGCTCAAAGGAATCAGCGTGTTCGGCCGATCCCTGCTCCAACAACGAGAAGATCCCGCCACCGTCGTCGTTGAGCACCACGATCGTCAGGTCCGGCCGCTGTTCGGCGGGCCCGATCAGCAGTCCGTTGGCGTCGTGCAAGAAGGTCAGGTCGCCGAGCAGCGCCGCACCCCACGGCCCGATCCGGCTGTCCGCGTCGTGCGCGCCGAGCACGACTCCCACCGCGGTGGAGACGCTGCCGTCGATCCCGGCGAGGCCGCGGTTGGCCAGCACGTCCGGCCGTTCGGTCGCCGCGACCAGGTCGACGTCGCGAACGGGATTGGAGGAACCGAGGAACAGCACGGTGTCGCGCGGCATCGCGGCGACGAGATCGCGGGCGACGTGCAGCCCCGTCGGCCACGGCTGCGCGGCGAGGAACTCCTCCACGGCGGTCGCGACTGCCGCGTCCGCGTCCTGCCAGCTCGCCAGCCACTCCGGCTCCGCGTCGCGGTCGACCAGGGCCAGCGGGCCGACTGACGTCGCCTGGTGCTGCGGATCCGTCCAGTCCGCGGTGTCATCGATCACGTGCACCAGCGGGGTCGTGCGCAGCAGCCGCTGCACCGCCCGAGTCAGGGTCGGTCGACCGACCACGACCAGGGCTTCCGGGCGCAGCTCGTCCAGACCCAGCACCAGGGTTCCGTGCCGCAGCAGCGCCGCCTTGGTGGACGCGACCCCGCCCGCGCCACCCGGCTCGGCGAGCACCGGCCAGCCGCGTTCGGCCGCGATCTCGCCGATCGCGTTGCCCGCGCCCCAGGTCGCCGCGCCGACGACGACGAGGGTGCGCGCGGGGAGGTCGATCGGCTCGATGGGAACGGGCTGGCTTCCGCCGTACCGGGCGGTCCAGGGCGCGTCTTCTTCCCGGCCCGCCAACGGCTCCGGCCAGCTGTCGCCGGCGTTGTCCGGCACCAGCGGCTCGCGGAACGGGATGTTCACGTGCACGGGCCCGTGGTCGTCGGCGCGGGCGACCGCGCGGCAGATCATGCTGCGCCACACCGCGTTCTGCCCCGGCCGGGTCTCGGCAACCGGGAAGTCCACTGTGGACACATGAGGGGCGAAGACGCCGTGCTGCCACGTGGTCTGGTTCGCCCCGGTGCCCATCAGCTCCTGCGGGCGGTCGGCGGTGAGCACGATCAGCGGCTCCGCCGAGTGGTGGGCCTCCAGGACGGCCGGGTGCAGGTTCGCCACCGCGGTGCCGGAGGTGCAGGCGAGCGCGACGAGGCCCCTGCGGTGCGACGGGAGGCCCAGCCCCTTGGACAGGCCGAGCGCCAGGAAGCCCGCGCTGCGCTCGTCGATCCGCACGTGCAGGGTGATCCGCCCGGCCCGCGCCGCGTCGTGCAGCGCGAAGGACAGCGGCGCGTTGCGCGAACCGGGGCAGAGCACGAAGTGCCGGACACCGTTGCGGACGAGCTCGTCGACCACGACGCGCGCCTGCGCTGTAGACGGGTTCACCGGTTCAACACCCTTCCCTGGACCCGCCTATTCTCGCAGGCGTGCCGTCCAACCAGGTCTCAGAGCTGTTCGATCCGAGCGCGTGGCGGGTCGTAGAGGGCTTCGACTTCACCGACATCACCTACCACCGTGCCGTGGACCAGGGCACGGTGCGGATCGCCTTCAACCGGCCGGAGGTGCGCAACGCGTTCCGCCCGCACACGGTCGACGAGCTCTACCGTGCGCTCGATCACGCCAGGATGAGCTCCGACGTCGGCTGCGTGCTGCTGACCGGCAACGGCCCGTCCGCGAAGGACGGCGGCTGGGCCTTCTGCTCCGGCGGTGACCAGCGCATCCGCGGCCGCGACGGCTACCGCTACGCCGAGGGCGAGACCTCCGACACCATCGACCCGGCGCGCGCGGGGCGGCTGCACATCCTGGAGTGCCAGCGGCTGATCCGGTTCATGCCGAAGGTCGTCATCGCGGTCGTCCCCGGATGGGCCGCGGGCGGCGGGCACAGCCTGCACGTGGTGTGCGACCTCACGCTGGCCAGCGCGGAGCACGCGAAGTTCAAGCAGACCGATGCCGACGTCGGCAGCTTCGACGGGGGCTACGGCTCGGCCTACCTGGCGCGGCAGACCGGCCAGAAGTTCGCCCGCGAGATCTTCTTCCTCGGCCGCACCTACGACGCCGAGACGATGCACCGGATGGGCGCGGTGAACGAGGTCGTCCCGCACGCCGAGCTGGAGGCCACGGCCCTGCAGTGGGCCAGAGAGATCAACGGCAAGTCGCCGACCGCGCAGCGCATGCTGAAGTACGCGTTCAACATGATCGACGACGGCCTGGTCGGCCAGCAGCTGTTCGCCGGGGAGACCACGCGCCTCGCCTACATGACCGACGAGGCCGTCGAGGGCCGCGACTCCTTCCTGGAGAAGCGCGCGCCCGACTGGTCCGGCTTCCCCTACTACTACTGATGCGCGAGCTGGTCCCGGTCTCGTCCGAGGAGGTCGCCGAGCGGCTCGCGGCGGCGCTCGACGGCTCGGGACCGGCCCTGCTGCCGACCGCGCCCGGCGAAGCGGCTCCACCCTCCTTGACGGGCCCCGTCAAGGAGGAGATCGCGCTGGTCGTGGCCACGTCCGGCTCGACCGGTCACCCCAAAGGCGTCCTGCTCTCCGCCGCGGCGTTGCGGGCGTCAGCGGAAGCCACGCATGCCCGCCTCGGCGGCCCCGGCGCCTGGCTGCTGGCACTCGGCGCGCACCACATCGCGGGCGTGCAGGTGCTCGTCCGGTCGTTGCTGGCCGGAGAGGAGCCCGGTGTCGTCGACACCTCTCACGGCTTCCGTCCGGACGCGTTCGCCGACGCCGCACGTTCCGTTCTGGACCGTCCTGGCAGGCACTACACGTCGCTGGTGCCGACGCAGCTGGTCCGGCTGCTCGCCGATGCCGGAGCCGGGCTGGAGGCGCTTGCCGCCTTCGACGGCCTGCTGCTGGGCGGGGCGGCGGCTCCGGCGGAGCTGGTCGAGCGGGCGCGGGAGGCGGGCGTCGCGGCGATCACCACCTACGGCATGAGCGAGACCTGCGGCGGCTGCGTCTACGACGGTGTCCCGCTGGACGGGGTGCGCGTGCGGCTCGGCGAGGACGGGCGGATCTCGCTGTCCGGTCCCGTGCTGGCCAGTGGCTATCGCGGCGCCTCGAACGCGGCGTTCGCCGACGGGTGGTTCCACACCGACGATCTCGGGCGGATCGAGCCGGACGGACGCCTCACCGTGCTCGGCCGGGCCGACGACATGATCATCACCGGCGGGGTGAACGTGGCTCCCGCCCTGGTGGAACGGGTCCTGTGCGCGGAGCCGGACGTGCTGGAGGCGTGCGTGGTCGGGCTGCCCCACCCGGAGTGGGGCCAGCTCGTCGCCGCCGCGGTGGTGCCGGCCGACCCCGCGACGCCGCCGAGCGCGCAGCGGCTGCGGGCCCTGGTCGGCGCACGGCTCGGCGGCCCCTGCGCGCCCAAGCGGATCGACATCGTGGCGGCGCTGCCGCTGCGCGGGCCGGGCAAGGTCGACCGGCGTTCGCTGGCCGAGATGTTGATCAATCGTGAGAGATGACGCCGTTATTTCACGTTACGCACATCGGTTATTAACTCCCTCGATTGCTTTGCGTGTTGTTGACAAGCAACTAAGGCCGCAGCTTCCCTGACGCCGTGCGGGACGCGTGTCCCCCTGCTGCGAGTTCGCTCGCTCCCACGCGTCCCGGGAACGGAGAGCAGTCGTGGCCCCGACCAGACTGCGGCGTACTGTGGCGTCCGCCACCCTCTGCGCCGTGTTAGGCACCACCCTCCTCACCACCGGCCCGGCCTCCCTGGCCGCGCCCGGCGAGAGCACGTGGACCCCCGACCTCGCCCAGATCACCGAGGACGACGCCAACGTCCGCTTCACCGGCGGTGCGCTGCGCCTGGCCGGTGAACCCGTACGCGCGGCCAGCGCGATGCACGACCGGGACGAGGGCAGCCTCGTGCTGGCCGCCCACGAGCTGGCCACACCCGCCAACCGGATCGCCGCCACCGTGGACGCGACGGTGCCCGGCGACGCCCAGCTCTCCGTCGACGTGCGCGGCGAGCTGGCCGGGGGCGAGTGGAGCGAGTGGACCACCGCCCCCGCCGAGCTGCCCGAGGCCGCCAAGCGGGTCGAGGTCCGCATCGCCATGGTCAACTCCCGCGACGGGCGCAGCCCCGAGGTCCGCGGCCTCCGGCTCTCGGCCGAGTCCGGCCCGCAGGTCGCCGCCGAGCCGCGCGCCGCCGCGCGCAGCTACCGGGTCTACGCCACCAGGGAAGGGCTCGTCGGCGGTACCACCGCGAACGGTCACGTGATCAAGTCGCGGGACCACTTCGTCGCGCTGCCGTCCGGGAAGTCGTTGTCCCCCAAGAACACCGGCACCTACAGCGTGAAGGTCTGCACCGCCAGCCGCTGCGCGTGGGCTGCCGTGTGGGACAAGGGCCCGTGGAACATCAAGGACGACTACTGGAACCCGTCCGCGCAGCGCGAGATGTGGAAGAACCTCCCGCAGGGCAAGCCCGAGGCGCAGGCCGCCTACCAGGACAAGTACAACGGCGGCAAGGACGGCTTCGGCCGCGTCGTGCAGAACCCGGCGGGCATCGACCTGGCGGACGGCACGTTCTGGGACGGTCTGAAGCTCAGCGACAACGCGTGGGTCACCGCGACCTACCTGTGGACCGGCACCGGCACCTTCGGCACCGTCCGCAGCACCGGCGGCGGCCCCGTCAACGTGCGCAACGCGGCGAAGTCCACCGCCACCCAGGTCGGCATGGCCGGCAACTACGCGCGGGCTCAGGTGGACTGCCAGGTCACCGGGGACAGCGTGACCGGATCGCAGGGCACCTCCAACGTGTGGTTCCGCATCCACGCGGGCATGTACGTCCCCAAGGCGTTCGTCTCCGGCGTCGCCTCCGTCCGCGCCTGCTGACCCTCGCCTCCCCCGCCCCGCTCGCACCGAATGACTCATTCAGGTACTTCAACGCACTGAATGACTCATTCGGTGCGACAGGGGGCGGTGCGGCCCGGCGGCGGAGGTGGGGCGGGGGTGAAGGAAGATGTGGCCCATGGCCTCACTCGCCCAGTGGATCGAGGGTGCTCGCCCGCGCACGCTGCCCAACGCCATCGCCCCAGTCCTGGTGGGCTCCGGCGCGGCATACGGCGTCGGCGGTTTCTCGTGGTTGCATACCGGGCTCATCCTGCTGATGTCTCTGGCGCTGATCGTGGGCGTGAACTACGCCAACGACTACTCCGACGGCGTCAGGGGCACCGACGAGGACCGGGTCGGCCCGCTCCGGCTGGTCGGTTCAGGGCTGGCGCGGCCGAAGACCGTGCTGGTGGCGGCCTGGGCGAGCTTCGGGCTCGCGGCGGTGCTCGGGCTCACGGTGGTGGTGCTGACCAAGCAGTGGCCCATGCTGGCGATCGGTGCGGTGTGCATCGTCGCGGCGTGGTTCTACACCGGCGGCAAGCGCCCGTACGGTTACGCGGGCTTCGGCGAGCTGGCCGTGTTCGTGTTCTTCGGCCTCGTCGCGGTGCTCGGCACCCTCTACGTGCAGGCCGACATGATCAGCGGCGTCTCGATCGGCGCGGCGGTCGCGGTCGGCGCGTTCTCCAGCGCGGTGCTGATCGCGAACAACCTGCGCGACATCCCCACTGACGCGGAAACGGGCAAGCTGACGCTGGCGGTGCGGCTCGGCGACCGCGACACCCGCAGCCTCTACACGGCGGTCGTCGCGGTGCCGTTCCTGATGACCGTGCTGCTCGGGCTGCGCCAGCCGTTGACGCTGCTGGGTTTCCTCGCTCTGCCCGTGGCGATTCCCGCGCTGCGGCGCGTGCTGCGCGGCAAGACCGGGATGGAGCTGATCCCGGTGCTGCGCGACACCGGCATGGCGATGCTGGTGTGGGCGATCGGCACCACGATCGGCCTGGCGCTCGGCTAGCCGGTCCACTCGCCGGAGTCGTGGAACTTCTCCAGCACCCGCGTCGCCGCGGTGATGTCGATGTTCTCGCGCTCCAGCCAGGAATCGTCGTAGTAGGTGTTGGCGTAGCGCTCGCCGCCGTCGCAGAGCAGGGTCACCACGCTGCCCTGCCTGCCTTCCGCGCGCATCGTCGCGATCAGCTGGAAGGCGCCCCACAGGTTCGTCCCGGTGGACCCGCCGACGCGCCTGCCGAGCAGGTTCTCCGCGTACCGGATCGCCGCGATCGACGCCGCGTCCGGGACCTTGATCATGCGGTCGATGACCTGCCCGACGAAGGAGGGCTCCACCCGGGGGCGGCCGATGCCCTCGATCCGGGAGCCGCGCTCACCGACGAGGCCGGGCAGCGTGTCCCGCCAGGCGTCGAAGAACACCGAGAACTCCGGGTCCACCACGGCGAGGCGGCTGCGCAGCCTGCGGTAGCGGACGAAGCGGCCGATCGTCGCGCTCGTTCCGCCGGTGCCCGCGCCCACGACCACCCACTCCGGCACCGGGAACCGCTCGAGCGACATCTGCTCGAAGATCGACTCGGCGATGTTGTTGTTGCCACGCCAGTCCGTTGCCCGCTCGGCGTGGGTGAACTGGTCCATGAAGTGCCCGCCCAGCTCGGCGGCCAGCCGGTGCGACTCCTCGTAGAGCGCGCCCGCCTGGTCGACGAAGTGGCAGCGCCCGCCCTGCCGCTCGATCAGGGCGATCTTCTCCTGGCTGGTGGAGCGGGGCATGACGGCGATGAACGGCAGCCCGAGCAGCCGCGCGAAGTACGCCTCGGACACCGCGGTCGAGCCCGACGACGCCTCGATCACCGGGGTCCCCTCGGTCACCCAGCCGTTGCAGATGGCGTAGAGGAACAGCGAGCGGGCCAGCCGGTGCTTGAGCGAGCCGGTCGGGTGCGTCGACTCGTCCTTGAGGTAGAGGTCGATGCCCCACTCCGGCGGCAGCGGGTAGGGCAGCAGGTGCGTGTCGGCGCTGCGGTTGGCGTCGGCGTCGATGATCCGAACCGCCTCGGTGACCCAGTCCCTGGTGTGCTCACAGCACCGATCCACATGCATGAGCTGGACTTTACGTCCCGGGTTCGCCCCGCAGCTCGGCGCGGAAGGCCTCGCGCTCGGCCCGGCGGCGCGCACCGACCTCGGCGAGCCCGGTCGCGACCCGCACGCGTAGGCCCTTGAAGATCACCAAGGACGCGGGGAGGGCCACGACGAGCGAGACCACCAGGGCCACCAGCAGCGGCACGTTCACCAGGACCAGCAGGAGGGCGACCACCGCGACGGTGCCGAACCTGGCGACGGTGTACAGCGCGATGTCGCGGGTCAGCGCGGCCTTCGTGGCTGCGGGCTGGTGCTGCTGCTCGGCGTCGGACACGCCCCCAGATTACGCGCCGGGTCCGGCGACGGTCGGCACCGGCGGGGCGCTCACCGAGCCCGGGGTGTTGGGGCGGCCCTCGAAGCGCGTGGAGAGCACGACGGTGGTCCTGGTGCGGGCCACCCCGTCTATCCGCCGCAGCCGCCCCAGGGTGCGCTCCAGCTCGTCCACGGTGGCCACCCGGACCTTGACCACGAAGGCCTCGTCACCCGCGACCGCGTAACAGCTCTCGACCTCGGGCAGCTCGGCGAGCGCGGCGGCCACCTCGTCGTCGTCACCGGTGTCTGTCGGCTGGATGCCGACCAGCGCGGTGACCCCGAGCCCGACCGCGCTCGGGTCGACCATCGCGTGGTAGCCGGTGATCACCCCGGCCGCCTCCAGCTTGCCAACGCGCTCGTGCACCGCGGAGGCGGACAGTCCCACCTGTCTGCCGAGGTCGGCGTAGGTGGCCCTGCCGTTGTCCCGCAGCGCCGCGATGATCCTTCGGTCGACAGCGTCCATGGTCGCAAGAGCGTAGAGGCTCACCGCCCGGTTGGTCAGACCTGCCCGAAGCGCACGTTTCGTCCCTTACCTACCCATTACCTGAAGACAAACGTTCGAGTACCCGGGGCGCCGGGTGCCACGATGCCCCGGTACCGCGATGCACGGTGCGTTTCGAGGATCACGATCAAGTGGGGAGGACACCGTGACGACGATGCGTGCGGCAGTTCGGCCGTCCAGCGAACGCCTGCTGACCCCAGGCGAGGTCGCGACGCTGTTCCGGGTCGACCCGAAGACGGTGACCAGGTGGGCCACCGCGGGCCGGATCGGTTCGATCAGGACGCCGGGCGGGCACCGCCGGTTCCGGGAGTCCGAGGTGAACTCCCTGCTGGCCGAACTGACCACCGAGGCCACCTGAGCCGAGGCGGTGACCCGGTCTTCAGGTATCACGAACCCGCCTTCCGCGAGTCGCCGACCACTACGAACCCCCTCGGGGGTTGGTGGCGGTCGGCGACTCGCGCGAGCGGGGTCCGGGGTCTTGAAGACCGCTTCACCCATCAGCCGATCGCCGGGTGCGCCTCCGGGTGTGTCTCCCACCAACGGGCGAAGCTGTCGTTGTACTCGACCAGCCCCAGGTAGGCGTCGGCGGCGGCGAGCCGGACCAGTTCGCCGTTCTCCGCGAACCGCTCGCTCGACCACGCCACGTCCAGCCGCCGCACGATCGGATCGCCCACGAGCGGCCGCACCACGATGCCCAGCCCCTCCCGCGAGGTCGCCTGGGCCAGGCTCACGCACTGCCCGCTGGCCACGAAGCTGCGCGCCGCGGTGGTCTCGGTGGCGTGGTGCCGGATCCTCGGCTCGAAACCCGCGCGCTGGCAGGCCCTGCGCAGGTGCGCCGACTCCCCCGAGTCGAGCAGCGGATCGATGATCCACGACTCCTCGGCGAGGTCCGCCAGGTCGATCTCGGCCTTGCCCGACAGCGGGTGCTGGTCGCCGAGCGCCACGAAGACCGGCTCCACCGCGACCAGTTCCATCCGCCGCACCGAGGGCAGCACCGGCAGCTCGTGCCCGGCGAACTGCTCGACGACCACGACGTCCAGCCGGTCGGAGTCGATCATCCGCAGCAGTGCCAGCGAGGACTGCTCCGCGTGGCTGTAGACCTCGGTCTCGCTCTCCGGGCGCAGCGAGGTGAACGCCCGGCGCAGGCTCAGCGCGAGCTTGGCGGCAATGGGTCCTGGCACCGCCCCGATGCGCAGCAGCATCGGCTGCTCGCACACCTCCAACTGCGCGGTCCAGGACCGCAGTTCCTCCAGTTCTGCCAGCACGGTGCGCGCCTTGGCCAGCACGTAGCGGCCGTACGCGGTCGGTTCCACGCCGCTGGGTGACCGCTCGAAGAGCGGGATGCCCATGGTGCGCTCGATGCGTTGCAGTTGGGCGGACAAGGACGGTTGGGACAGCCCCAGGGTGGCCGCCGCCCTGGACACGCTTCCGGTGTCCGCGACGGTCAGCAGAACTCTGAGGTGCCGCACCTCAAGCTCCATAACCCGGATGCTATGGCGACTTGGGATGTGTGCTCCTCCGCTCAACGGGTCATATTTGGGTTCAGTCATTCACTTCTCGCCGGTGGAAGGAGATGGCGCAGAGCCAAGTGGAGCAGTGCACGTCGGTGGTCGCGGCGCCCGCGGTCGCCGGAGCGCACTGCCGCAGCGGCGGCGAGCAGCAGCCTTGGGACCGCGACGCCTCCTGTGGTCGTGAGCCCCCTCGCGAGGGCAGGGGGATCGCGGGAGACGTTCGCGAGGTGGCCGAAGTCCCGTGGCGCGCCACGTCGCTCATGGGGCGGGCTTGGACCCGGCTCCGCCCCTCTCGGCCCGGTGAACCTGCGGCGGCGGACGTTCACCGGGCCGGGACCTCACCCCCGGTTCGCTCACCCATCACTACAGTGGTCGGTGAGCGAACCGGGGTTTTTTGCCGTTGGTCGCGAAGAACCCGGGTATGGCGTCGGAGCGGCGGGACTAACCTCTGCTGTGTCGGACGTGGGAGGAGGCAGCGGTGTTGTACCTGTACATGCTGGCGGCGATCGGTGCGGTGACCATCTCCGCGCTGCTCTGGCGGGCCTTCGGCCCCGAGCAGACGAGCAAGCCGCGCGCCGTGACCCTCGCGCCGGACGACGACCCGGAGTTCCTGCGTCGCCTGGACGAGCGCAAGCGCCGGGAACGCAAGGACCCCGAAGAGGGCTGAGCGAGAAAAGCACGAAGGGGCGTCCGTGCGGGACGCCCCTTCTTCGTGTCCGGGTTCAGCTGGAGCGGGCCCTGGCCACCGCGTGCGGGAAGTCGTCGGCGACGACAGCGCCGAGCTCCAGCATGGCCAGGCGGGTCTCCGGGGCGAGCCGGTCCAGCTCGATCTCCGCGCCCTCCTCCAGGTGCGGGTCGAACGGGATCATGCAGACCGCGCGGCAGCGCGAGGCGAAGTGCTCGGCCAGCTTGTCCAGGTCCACCTTGCCGGAGCGCGGGCGCACCGAGTTGATCACCGCGACGGAGCGGGCGACCAGGTCCCGGTAGCCGTGCGCGTCCAGCCAGTCCAGCGTCGCCGACGCGCTGCGGGCGCCGTCGATCGAGCCGGAGGAGACGATCACCAGCGAGTCGGCGAGGTCGAGCACGCCCTTCATCGCCGAGTGCATCAGTCCGGTGCCGCAGTCGGTCAGCACGATGTTGTAGAAGAGCTCCAGCAGGTCGACCGTGCGGCGGTAGTCGTCCTCGCTGAACGCCTCCGACACCGCCGGGTCCTGCTCGCTGGCCAGCACCTCCAGCCGGCTCGGTCCCTGCGAGGTGTAGGCCCGCACGTCGCTGTAGCGGCGGATGCGCCCGGCGTCGCGCAGCAGGTGCCGCACCGTGGCCGTGGTCTCCAGCGGGATCTTCTGCGCCAGGGTGCCGCGGTCGGGGTTGGCGTCCACCGCGATGACCCGGTCGCCGCGCAGCGACGAGAACGTGGAGCCCAGGCTGGCCGTGGTGGTCGTCTTGCCGACGCCGCCCTTCAGGCTGAGCATCGCGATCTTGTAGCAGCCCTGGACCGGCTGGTTTATCCGCGCGATGAGCTCACGGCGGTGCAGGTCGGTGGTGCTCTCCCCCAGGTTGACCAGGTGACCGCTGGCCACGTACACCGCGCGGCGCCAGCCGGACTGCGGCGGGCGCTTGGTCTGCTTGAGCAGCTGCGCCGAGGACAGGTCCTGGACCTGGTGCCGCGGCTGGTGCTGGGACTGCTGCGGGTGCGGGTGCGGGTAGCCGTGCTGCTGGAGGTAGCCCGGCGGGGGCTGCTGCTGCGGGTAGCCGGGCGGCGGCTGCTGCGCGTACGGCCCGTTCTGCACCTGGTACGGCCCGGACGGGCCACCGGTGACCGGGAACGGCCCCGACTGCCCGCCGCCGACGTGGTGCGGTCCGGAGGGGCCGCCCTGCACGGGGTACGGGCCGGACTGGTTACCGGTCGGGTACGGGCCGGACGGGCCGCCGGAGACCTGGTGCGGACCCGACGGACCCGACGGGTTCTGCACGGGCAGCGGTCCGGACGGCGTCGGGTCGGCCGTGGGCACGGCTTCGGTCGTCGGGTCGGCAGGCGGCGTCCACGCCGGCTGCTGGCCGCTGTTCTGCGGCTGGGTCCAGGGCGCGTCCTGGCGCGACTCGGGGTCCTCGTGGCGTCCGGTCACCGCTGGAGTCCCTCCTCGGGCAACGTCGCGAAGCTGGGGGGCCAAGAATTCCTCATCCCCGCGGCCGACGTTAGTCGTTTGTGCCGAATCGTGTTGATCCGGGGTCACACGCCCGCGTACGAGTGCAGGCCCGTCGTCACCAGGTTCACGAAGAACAGGTTGAAGATCATCGTGAGGAAACCGAGCACGTTGACCAAGGCCGAACGTGAACCCCGCCAGCCCGCGGTGGCCCGCGCGTGCAGGTACCCGGCGTAGATCACCCAGGCGATGAAGGACACGGTTTCCTTGGGGTCCCAGCCCCAGTAGCGCCCCCACGCCGACTCGGCCCAGATCGCTCCCGCGATGATCCCGAACGTGAAGATCGGGAACGCGAAGACGGTCAGCCGGTAGGACAGCCGGTCCAGCGCGGCGGCGGTGGGCAGCTTCGGCCCCATCGTCGCGAAGCGCTCCGGGTTCGCCTCGTGCGGCAACCGGATCAGGTAGAGCACCGACGCGACACCGGAGACGAGGAAGACGCCGCTGGCGAGGATCGCGGCCGACACGTGGATGGTGATCCAGTACGAGCGCAGCGCGGGCATCAGCGGGGCGGCCTCGACGTAGAGCAGCTTCCCCGCGACGAACAGCAGCAGCAGCATCGGCAGCATCACGAAGGCGCCGATGTGCCGCACGTCGTGCTTGCGCAGCACCACCAGCCACGAGACGACGGCGACCAGGCAGATCGCCGAGCCGAACTCGTACATGTTGCCCCAGGGCACCCGCTGCGTGGCGAGCCCGCGCAGCACCAGCGACACGGCGTGCAGCCCGGCCGCGAGCACGGTCAGCGCGACCGCGGTGCGGCCGAGGCGCTCGGGCAGCGTGCGGCCGTGGGTGATGGTGGTGACCGGCTCGGGCGCGATCTCCGGGCCGCCCGCCCCGACGAGCTCGCGCTTGCGGTCCGGGTTGCGGGTGAAGCCGTACTCCGCCGCGTGCAGCACCAGCACGACCAGGTAGATGGCCAGCGCGCTGTTGAACGACCAGTCGCTGAACGTCGCGAGGTTCGGGTTGACCATCAGCGTTCCTTCCCGGGCCGCAGGAGATCCGCGGCGAGCGTGGTGAACTCCTCGCCGTAACCGGCCTGGTCGGTGCGGGCCAAGCCACCGACCTCGACCACGGTACGTGCGCTTTCGGCGCCTTCCGGCGCGGGGGTGGCGCGCAGCCACACGCGCCGCCGCTTGATGCTCAGCGAGGCGCCGAGGCCACCGAGCACCAGCACGCCGGCGATCAGCACGCCGAGCCTGCCCGGGTCGTAGCCGACCTGCACGCCGACCCAGCGCCCGACACCGTCGAAGCGGATCTTCGTGCCGTCGTCGAGCGCGATCTCCTCGCCGATCCGCAGGTTCTTCCTTGCCACCTTCTTCAGCCGCCCGCTGTCCACCATGGACTTGTCGATCTCGAAGATGGACTGCCCCTTGCCGGACTCGTTGCCGAGGTCACCGCGCATGACGTCCACCGCGACGGCCGGATCGCGCAGGTCGGGGAAGACCGAGGTCATCAGGGTGCCCTCGAAGGCGGCGGTCGGCGCGAACAGGCCGGTGACCGCGAGCTGGCCGGTGCGCCGCTTCTCCGGATCGGTGACGCCGGGCGGGTCGAACTTCGTCGCGCCCTCGGAGAGCAGCGTGACGGTGTTCATCGTCCGCCACTGGGTCGCCTCGGTCCGCTTCTGGCCGTCCGGGAAGGTGACCGTGAAGCGCGGCGAGTAGCCGTGGCCGAGCAGGTACACCGTGCCGCCCGCGAGCCGCAGCGGGCTGTTGACCTCCAGCCCGGACTGCCGCCAGGTCCCGGTCTCCAGGTCGTCGGCGTCCTGGTAGGACACGTTGGCGTGGAAGCTGTCGGCCTGCCCGTTGTGCAGGAACGTGGCTTCGAAGTCGTCCACCCGCACGCAGAACGGCGTCAGCTCGGTGCCGTCGACCCGCAGGCCCGGCCGGAAGCTGTCGTAGGCGTAGATGCCGGAGTTGCAGAAGCCCTGCCGGTCCCCGGAGTGGATGATCACCTGGCCCTCGAAGCCGAACATCTTGCCGAAGGCGATCGCGACCAGCATGCCCATCAGCGCGAAGTGGAAGACGAGGTTGCCCGCCTCGCGCAGGAAGCCCTTCTCCGCGCTGATCGTGTGCGCACCGTCGTCCTCGACGCGGACCTCGGTGCGCCAGCCGCGCAACCGCGCGCGGGCCGCGGCGACCACGTCCTCCGGCGAACTGTCCACAGTGGACTTCGCATGGTGCGGCAGCCGCGCGAGGTTGCGGGGGGTGAGCACCGGCTCGGCCCGCATCTGCTTGAAGTACTCCGCGGTGCGCGGGACCAGGCAGCCGACCAGCGAGATGAACAGCAGCACGTAGATCGCGGAGAACCAGACGCTGCCGAAGACGTTGAACAGGCCCATCCGGTCCAGCGCCGGGGCCAGGTCCGGGTTGTCCTGGAAGTACTTCGCGACCTTGTCGCCCGCGGTGAGCCGCTGCGGCAGCAGTGCCCCCGGAAGGGCCGCGAGCGCGAGCAGGAACAGCAGGATCAGCGCCGTCCGCATGCTCGTCAGGCCGCGCCAGGTGTTGCGCAGGAACGCGATGGTGGCCATCAGATCGGCAACTCCGTGGTGCTGATGAGCGTGGTCTGCAACCACTGCACGAGGTAGGCCCAGGTGCCGGTCACCAGCATCAGGCCGACGACGACGAGCAGCACGCCGCCGGTGAGCTGGACTCCCCTGGTGTGCTTGCGCAGCCAGCCCGCGCTCCGCAGCGCCCAGCGCGCTCCGAGCGCCAGCAGGACGAACGGCAACCCCAGGCCGATGCAGTAGGCCAGCACCAGCACGACACCGCGCAGCGTGGTCGGTCCCACGGAGGTGCTCGTCGCCAACGCGATCACACCGATGAGCGTCGGGCTGAGGCACGGCGTCCACCCCAGGCCGAACACCGCGCCCAGCAGCGGAGCCCCCCAGAGGCCGCGCTTCCCGCTCGGCTGACGGTGGATCCGCACATCTCGCTGGAGCCCGGGGACCAGGCCCATGAACACCAGGCCCATCGCGATGGTCACGACGCCGCCGATGCGCTGCAGCAGCCCGACGTTGTCGTTCACCGCGTCGGACAGGCCGAGCACGAGGATCGTGGTGAGCCCGAAGACGACCGTGAAGCCCGCGACGAACAGCAACGCCGCCAGCACCACGCGCCAGCGGCCCGTCTTCGGCGCTTCGTCAGCCTCGACCGCGGGGGCGTCCGAGCCCACGAGCCCCGCGAGGTAGGCGAGGTAGCCGGGCACCAGGGGGATGCAGCACGGCGAGGCGAAGGAGACCGTCCCCGCGAGCAGTGCGACCGCGACAGCCAGCAACAACGGGCCGGACATCGCGATGTCGGTGGGGCTCACGGTAGTTCAGCGTAGGTACTCCGATCGGGGACATCGCGCCCGGGTACTCCGACCAGCCACAACTGTGGTCCACCCCACGCGCTCCCCTCATCCCCACCACACACGCGCTCCCGGCCCGACCCCGAACGCACCGAATGAGTCATTCAGTGCGCAAGCCGGGTCAGCGGGGTTCGGCGGCGATGCGCTGGACGACCGGGAGCAGGTCGGTGTCGAGGAGGTCGGTGAGCAGGATCGCCGCGACCCGGTGCTGCCGGTCCAGCACGATCGTCGACGGCACGATGTTGCGCGGGTAGTTCCGCAGCGGCAGCAGCGACCGGCCCGCCGGGTCGTAGATCGACGGGTAGGTGACCTTGCGGTCCCGGAGGAAGTCGGCGGGCGCGGTGCGTGACGGGTCCTTCACGTCGATGCCGAGGAAGGCCACGCCGGAGTCCTTGGTCTGCCGGTACACCCGCTCCAGGTCGTCGGCCTCGGTCCGGCAGGCCACGCACCAGGCGCCCCAGATGTTGAGCACGACGACCTGGTCCCGGTACTCCGAGACCTTGATCGTCTTGCCCTCCTCCAGCAGGCTCTCGCCCTCGATCGGCGCGAGCCGCTTGCGGTCCGGCACGTCGTAGAAGATCTTGGTCTGCCCGCCGGGCGCGACGAAGCTGAACTCGTCGGAGGCGGACGCCCCGCCGCAGCCCGCGACCAGCAGCAACGACAGCGCGACGAGAAGCCGCCTCATGCCCCGGTCACCCTCGGATCGGTCTTGCCGACGGGCTCGGCGTAGACGATCCGCACGAGCTGTTCGTCCTCGAAGACCAGCGAGGTCAACGAGGCCAGCGAGCACTGCCGCCGCCGGGGGTCGTGCCAGAGCCGCTTGCCTTCCAGGAACCGCCGCAGCGTCCAGATCGGCAGCTGGTGGGAGACCACGACGGCCTCGTGCCCCGCCGCGATCGCCCGCGCGCGCTGCACGGCGCCGAGCATCCGGTGCGCGATCTTGAAGTACGGCTCGCCCCAGGACGGGCGGAACGGGTTGTACAGCTTGGGCCAGTGCGCGGGCGAGCGCAGCGCCCCGTCGCCGACGGCGACCCGCATGCCCTCGAACTTGTTCTCCGACTCGATCAGCCGGTCGTCGGTGGCCAGCTCCAGGTGGTGCGACTCCACCAGCGGGCGCGCGGTCTGCTGCGCGCGCTCCAGCGGCGAGGCGACCACGTGCACGATGTCGTGGTCGGCGAGGAACTCCGCGACGAGCTTGGCCTGTTGCTGGCCCGCACCGGAGAGGCGGAACCCGGGGAGGCGGCCGTAGAGGATGCCCTGCGGGTTGTAGACCTCGCCGTGCCGCATCACGTGGACGACGGTCTTGGTCACGCCTTGTCCTCCTCGGGCTTGCGCGCGGCGGCTGCCGCGGCGGCCGCGTGCGGCAGGGCTTCGGTGATCACGTCGAACGCGTCGTCATCGAGCGCGGCGGAGACGAACCAGGCCTCGAAGGCGCTCGGCGGCGCGTACACCCCGCGCTCCAGCAGCGCGTGGAAGAACGGCGGGAAGCGCCAGGTGTCCGCGGCCTTCGCGCCCTCGTAGTCGCGCACCGGCTCCTCGGTGAAGAACACGCTGACCAGGTTGCCCGCGTACTGCACGCGGTGCGGGACGCCCTCCGCGGTGAGCGCGTCGGTGAACAGCAGCCCGAGCTTGCGGGCGTTGCGGTCGAGCGCCTGGTAGACCTCGGCGTCGGCGGCGCGCAGCGTGGCCAGGCCTGCGGCCACCGCGACGGGGTTCCCGGACAGCGTGCCCGCCTGGTAGACGGGGCCCGCGGGGGCGAGCCTGGCCATCACGTCGGCGCGGCCGCCGAACGCCGCGGCGGGCAGTCCGCCGGACATGACCTTGCCGAAGGTGTAGAGGTCGCCCGCGACGCCCTCGACGCCGAACCAGCCCGCCGAGGAGACGCGGAAGCCGGTCATCACCTCGTCCATGATCAGCAACGCGCCGTTGGCGTGGCACAGCTCGCGCAGCCCGGCGTTGAAGCCCGGCTCCGGCGCGACGGCGCCCATGTTGCCCGGCGCGGCCTCGGTGATCACGCAGGCGATGTCGGCGCCGTGCGCGGCGAAGGCCGCCCGCACCGCGTCGAGGTCGTTGTAGGCCAGCACGAGCGTGTCCTCGGCCTGGGCGCCGGTCACACCGGGCGTGGTCGGCAGGCCGAGCGTGGCGACGCCGGAGCCCGCCTGGGCCAGCAGCGCGTCCACGTGCCCGTGGTAGCACCCGGCGAACTTGATCACCTTGCGGCGCCCGGTGAACCCGCGGGCGAGGCGGATCGCGCTCATCGTCGCCTCGGTGCCGGAGTTGACCAGGCGGACCTGCTCGACGGGCGCGACGCGGGCGATCAGTTCCTCGGCCAGCTCGATCTCGCCCTCGGTCGGCGTGCCGAAGGACAGCCCCGAGGAGGCGGCGCGCTGCACGGCCTCGACCACCGCCGGGTGCGCGTGCCCCAGGATCATCGGACCCCACGACGCGACCAGGTCCACGTAGCGGTTGCCGTCCGCGTCGAACAGGTGCGGCCCCTCGCCGCGGACCATGAACCTCGGTGTCCCACCCACCGAGTGGAAGGCGCGGACCGGCGAGTTCACCCCGCCCGGGGTCGCGGCGGACGCGCGCTTGAACAGGGCGGCGGAGGTCTCGGAACCGGAGTGTGCGGTCACCCCTCCAGTGTGGCAACCGGCGCGGCGCGGCCCGTCACGAGCCCCCGTGACGTGCCCCACGCAACCGAACCAGGAAACTCGCGCCTTCGCCGGGAGCGGTCCGCACACCGACCTCTCCGCCGTGCGAAGCCACGATCGCGGCCACGATGGCCAGCCCCAGACCCGTTCCGCCGCCGCGACTCCGGCTCCGTCCCGAGTCCACCCGGTAGAAGCGCTCGAAGATCCGTTCAGCGTCCTCCGGAGCGAGGCCGGGGCCGCTGTCGGTCACGCTCAGCACGACGTCTTCGCCGTCCGCCCGCACCCCGATCTCCACCGGCACGTCACCGGGCGTGTGCCGCAGCGCGTTGCCCACGAGGTTCGCCAGCACCTGGCGCAGCCGGTCCTCGTCGCCGCGCACGGTGAGCCCGCTCCCGTCCCCCAGCTTCAGCCGCACCGGCCGCCCGGGGTCGACCGCTCGCGCGTCGGCCACGGCGTCGACCGCGAGCACGGCCAGGTCGACGAGATCGTCGCGCCGCTCTCGTTGCTGGTCGAGGCGGGCGAGCAGGAGCAGGTCGTCGACGAGCAGCCCCATGCGCTCCGCTTCGTCCTCGATGCGCCGCAACGGTTGCTCGGGATCGGTCGCCGCGCCCTGCCGGTACAGCTCGGCGTAGCCCCGGATCGAGGTCAACGGGGTGCGCAGCTCGTGGCTGGCGTCGGCGACGAACCGCCGCATCCGTTCCTCGGAGCGCCGTGCCGCCTCCTCGGACCGTTGCTGCGCGCGGAAGGAGTCCTCGATCCGCACCAGCATCGTGTTGAGCGCCGCGGCCAGCTCGCCGACCTCGGTGTTCTCCGGCCGCACCGGAACCCTGCTGGACAGGTCACCGTCGGCGATCCGGCGGGCGGTCTCCTGCACCTCGCCGAGCGGTCGCAGGCTCACCCGGACCAGCGCCTGACCGAGCGCGCCGAGCAGGGTGAGCACGATGCCGCCGATCGCCAGCAGCGTGATCTCCAGCGCCTCCACGACGTCGTCCAACTCGTCCAAAGTGGACGCCGTCGCCAGGATGCGGCCGTTCCCGGTGTCCCGCACCAGAACCCGCCACCGCTTTCCGTCCATTGTGGACGGTACAGTGAGCAGTCCAGCCGCACTCGGCAGCGCGTCCGCGAGGACCGGGCTGCCCTGGAACCGGGCGTCGACCATCCGCAGCTCGCCGAGCACGCGCCCGGTGGGGTCGACGGCCTGGACCAGGAAGGTGCCCGGCAGCTGCGCGCGCGGGCTCCCGGACGACGGCCGGCCCGGCGGTTTGAGGTCGAGGCGGCTCGTGTCGATCTGCGCGAGCCCGCGATCGACCTGGTCGACGAGGTTGTTCTGCACGGCGGTCACCGCCAGCAGTCCCATCCCGACCATGCCGCCCGCCACCAGCACGGACAGGCCCACCACGAGCTGCGACCGCAGCGGAACGCGGTCCAGCCCGCCGCGGAACCAGCGCAACGACCGGCGCATCACCGCGACCAGGGCGGCTCGCGCAGCACGTAGCCGATCCCGCGCACGGTGTGGATCAGCCGTGGCTGCGTCGAGTCGACCTTCCTGCGGAGGTAGGAGATGTAGGACTCGACGACCCCGGCCTCGCCGTTGAAGTCGTAGCGCCACACCGCGTCCAGGATCGCGGCCTTCGACAGCACCTTGCCCGCGTTGGCGAGCAGGAAGTGCAGCAGTTTGAACTCGGTCGGCGACAACCGCACCGGCTCGCCCGCGCGGCGCACCACGTACGCGTCCTCGTCCAGTTCCAGATCGGCGCAGCACAGCACCCGGGACCGTTCCGGGCTCGCACCGCGGCTGCGGCGGAGCACCGCGTGCACCCTGGCGATCACCTCTTCGAGGCTGAACGGCTTGGTCACGTAGTCGTCGCCGCCGAGGGTGAGCCCGGTGACCTTGTCCTCGGCGGCGTCGCGCGCGGTCAGGAACAGCACCGGAACCCGGCCGCCGGTGCCGCGCAGCGCGCTGATCACCTCGAAGCCGCTCATGTCCGGCAGCATCACGTCCAGCACGACGAGATCGGGCGGGTCCGACTCGGCGAGGGTCAGCGCGTCGGCTCCGTCGGAGGCGGTGCGGACCCGGAACCCGGCGTAGCCGAGGCTGGCGGCGAGCAGGTCCCGGATCGCAGGCTCGTCATCGACGACGAGCACGCGCACCCTGTCGTCGGCCACGGCTTCAGTCGGTCAGCTCGACCGGTTCGAACTTGCCGCGCTTGGCCAGCAACGCCTGCCGGACCGCGTCCATCAGCAGCAGCCCGGACGCGGTGCAGAGCGCGACCGACAGCAGCCACCACTGCCCCTGGTGGCGCTCCAACTGGAACGGCGCGCCGTTCTGCCTGGGGTACTCCATCGGCACGATCCCGCGTCGCCACGCCCAGACCGCGATGAGGACGAACACGACCGCGAGCACGACCTCCGCACCGACGATCCACCACCGCTTGGGCTGGTGCAGGCGCGGTTCCCGGTGTTCGACCATGCCGCCTAGCCTCTCACGACGGCCGTTCCAGGAGCCGGATCAGGGCGTCCCGCAGGGCTTGCGCGTCGCGCGCCCACGCGAGCACCACCGCCCCGTCGTCGAGCCGGATCGGCAGCGCCGTCGTGCCCTTCGGCACGCTCCACCCTCCGCCGAGCACCTTGGCCCCGACCTGCGCGCCCACGTCGGTGACCGCCGCGATCCGCTCCACCGGCAGGTCCTCCCGCCCCTGGCGCAGCACGAACGGGGTCAGCGAGACCGCACCGATCGCCCGCCGGGCGCGCACCCACACGGCGGCCGCCACGGTGAAGGCGAGCGCGACGATCACCCACGTGCCCAGGCCCATCCCGCCGGGGCGGACCAGCTCCACGACGTAGCCGACCAGGCAGAACGCCGGTCCCCAGAGCACCGGCCACCAGCTCGCCCCGCGCTCGGCGTAGAGCACGGGGGCGGGCTCGTCGAAGCCGGGCCGCATCAGCGCTCGTCGCGGACCGAGGCCAGCCAGTCCGTCGTCGCCTGCCGCCACGTCAGCATCAGCCCACCGGTCGCCAGCACGAGAATCAGGATCAACACGGGACCGAGGCCGCCCCATGTGAACAGCATGAACACCTGGAAGACCGAGACGGTGATAAGCGCAACCCTGGTCCAGGCATGGCCTCTGCGCAGCAACAGGGCCAGCAGAATGTAGGCGACTGCGAAGACCAGCTGGAAGACGGTCTTCTGCCACAACGCTCTGTCCAGGACCGCATCGACGTTGTCCGGAGTGGCGAGGCCTTGGTCGACCACCGCCTGCCGGAGTCTCGCGTGCTCAAGCCAGGTGATCAGCACGTCCAGCGTGCAGAACGTCGCCAGCGCCAGCCACACGGCGACGGCGGTGCGCACGGACTTCGCCGACGCTGCCGAGTCTTTGTTCATGGTTTGGGCCTCGCGAAGTAGCGGTTGGACGCGGGCACGTACAGCAGCACGATCACCGCGATGTTCACGGCGAACGTCAGCAGGGCCAGTGGCCCCGGCGAGCTGAGCACCACGCCATTGACGCTAGTCGTCATCCCGCCGAGCCCGAGCACCGCCACCACGGTGACCACGATCCGCGCCCAGTTCCGCCCGCGCCGCATCATCACCGCGAAGGTGATCATCGCGCAGCCGATGACGGTGACGATCACCGTGGCGAAGATCAGCGTGTTGCTGACCGCCGAGCGCACGAACGCCTCTTGGTTCTCCGACTGGAGGAAGTTGGTCCGCTGAACGGCCTCGCGCAGGCCCGCGGTCATCTCCTCGCGCAGGCCGAAGAGGTAGATGAGCGACGCGAACGCGCTGAGCGCGCTGACCAGGCTCAACCAGTACGCGAACTCGACGGTCTTCGGGCGCCACACCTGCTGAGGCTCAGTCATTCGTGAAAGTTAGGGCCAGGAGTTCAGAAGAGTCCACGAGATCGTGAATTCACGAAACAAGTAACGGCTCAGATTCGGCGAGATGCGAAGTAACGGTTGGACGCGGGCACGTACAGCAGCACGAGGCTCGCGACGCTGACGCCGATCGTCATCAGCCCGAAGGCACTCGGCGAACCGAGGTCGAAGCCGCGCCCGCTCGTGACCAACCACCCGAGACCGGCGACGTTCAGCACCGTGACCACGACGCGAGCCCAGTTCCGCCCCATCCGCATCAGGCTCACGACCGTCAGCACCAGGACACCGCCGAGCACGGAAACAACGACGGACAGCAGAACCGAACCGCCCAGCGCGTTGCCGATGACCTCGCTCCACCCGCCCGCGGCAACCGATTCATGGCTGGCGTCGATCAGCGAGTTGACCACGTGCAGCGCGGAGAGGACGACGCCCAGCGTCACGAACACGATGACCGCACTGACCACGCTGAGCCAGAACGCGGCCTCCACGGTTTTCGGGCGCTGCCGGGGCACGGTCACGCGAGCACGGTAAACGCGGAGATCAGGCGTGTCCACGGGATCGGCACTGGCTGAAATAGGTGTTCGCGGTGGGCATGACCATCAGCAGCGTCGCGAAGACGGACAGCCCGACCATGCTCATGCCGTACCAGTCGGTGTCCGCCCAGAACGACGACACCGCGGAGATCACGGTGAGGCCGATCAGCACCGCGCGCGCCCACCCGCGCCCGGCCAGCATCCTCAGCGCGAACCACACGTAGGCGGCGGCCAGCGCGAGCACCACCACGCACACCACGCCGATGACGATCCCGGCGCCGAAGCGGACCATGCCCGAATCCAGCGGCAGGGTGTCCCCGCGCAGCACCGCACCGGCCCGCTCCTCGTCCAGGGCCTCGTCGGTCAGCAACCTGCGATCGGCGAGCACCAGCGGGATCAGCACGACCTCCAGCGCGGCGACCGCGACCCACGCCCAGAACGAGATCAGCACCTCGCGCGGGCGCACCGGCGCGGGCAGGCTCTCGTCGATCTCCGGGGCCCGCGGCAGCGGGTCGGGTGCGCTGGTCACACTCCCGACATCCGCTCCGAGCCGCGGACCGTTACCGAAATCGCCCGACCGGGTAACTCAGAGCGACGGCCGCCGCGGCATGCGCAAGGGGGCCATCCGCGCGAAGTACGCCCGCGACTCCCGCTGGAACATCAGCGCGAGCGCGGTGGCGTCCAGGCCGAGGACCGCCAGCCCGAAGATCACGTCCAGCGTCGTCACCTTCAGCCCGGCCGTCGCCGCGGCACCACCCGCGATCCCGGTGAGGCCCAGCACTCCGAGGAACACGCTGATCGCGCCGAAGGCGACCAGCAGCATGCGCGCCCACGGGTAGCCCGCCAGCATCCGCGCGGCCAGCCACGCGTAGACCGCGACGACCCCCAGCGACATCGCCAGCCCGAAGAACACCGAGGCGGAGGCGGCCGCGTCGACCTGGTCGAAGGTCAGCTCCGGGCGCATCGCCTGCAGCTGGTCCATGATCGCGTTGCGGTCGGCGAGCTTGGTCGTCGAGCGGGCCAGGCTGACCACCGTGCTGGCGATCCAGAGCACCCTGGCCAGGTGCAGCGGCTGCGGGGCCGGGGCGGGGGTCACCCCTGGTTCAGCCACTGCGCCGCTTCCACTGCCCAGTAGGTCAGGATGACGTCCGCGCCCGCGCGCCGGATCGAGGTCAGCGTCTCCAGCACGGCCGGCCTGCGGTCGATCCAGCCGTTGGCCGCGGCCGCCTCGATCATCGCGTACTCGCCGGAGATCTGGTACGCCGCAACGGGAACGTCGGAGATCTCGGAGATCGCGCGGATCACGTCGAGGTAGGCCAGCGCGGGCTTCACCATCACCAGGTCGGCGCCCTCGGCCAGGTCGAGCTGCACCTCGCGCAGCGCCTCCCGGACGTTGGCCCCGTCCTGCTGGTAGGTCTTGCGGTCGCCCTTGAGCTGCGACTCCACCGCCTCGCGGAACGGGCCGTAGAACGCCGAGGAGTACTTGGCCGAGTAGGCCAGGATGCCGGTGTCCAGCAGGCCCGCGCGGTCCAGCGCCTCGCGGATGATGCCGACCTGGCCGTCCATCATCCCGCTCGGGCCGATGAGGTGGGCGCCCGCTTCGGCCTGGGCGACGGCCATCTCGCCGTAGATGCTCAGCGTGGCGTCGTTGTCCACCGAGCCGTCCGGGGCCAGCACGCCGCAGTGGCCGTGGTCGGTGAACTCGTCCAGGCAGCAGTCGGACATGAGCACGGTGGCGTCGCCGACCTCGGCCCGGACGTCGCGCAGCGCCACGTTGAGGATTCCGTCCGGGTCGATCCCGCCGGAGCCGGTGGCGTCGCGCTTCTGCGGAACGCCGAAGAGCATCAGACCGCCCACGCCCGCCTCGACGGCCTCGACGGCCGCCTTGCGCAGCGAGTCACGGGTGTGCTGGAAGACGCCGGGCATCGAGCGGATCGCGACCGGCTCGCGGGCGCCTTCCTTGACGAACATCGGCAGCACGAGCTGACGGGGCTCGACGGAGGTCTCGGCGACCAGCCTGCGGATCGCCGGGTTGCGGCGCAGTCGACGCGGGCGGTGGGTGGGGAACACGGCAGTACTTCCCTTCTCGGGAAACCGAAACGGCCCCAGGCGCAAGACGCACCTGGGGCCGCGATGGCACTACGGGAGGACCGGTCAGCGGCGGGCGCGCTTGGTCTTGCGCGGGGGCGGCAGCGCACCCTCCGCGCGGAGCCGGTTGGCGTGCTCGGCGAGCGCGTCGACCAGCGCGGGCACCTGGGCGAGCTCCGGCTGCACGTCCACGCGCAGGCCGAACTCCTTGGCGGTCTCGGCCGTCTGCGGGCCGATGCACGCCACCAGGGTGCGGGCGTGCGGCTTGCCGGCGATGCCCACCAGGTTGCGGACGGTGGAGGACGAGGTGAAGCACACCGCGTCGAAGCCACCGGTCTTGATCATCTCGCGGGTCTCCGCGGGCGGCGGGGCCGCGCGGACGGTGCGGTAGGCGGTGACGTCGTCGATCTCCCAGCCGCGCTCGCGCATACCGGCCGCCAGGGTCTCGGTGGCGATGTCCGCCCGCGGCAGCAGCACGCGGTCCACCGGGTCCAGGATGTCGTCGTGCGGCGGGAACTCGGCGAGCAGGCCCTCGCTGGACTGCTCACCGGAGGGCACCAGCTCGGGGATGATGCCGAAGGAGCGCACCTTCGCCGCCGTGGCCTCGCCGATGCAGGCGATCTTCACGCCGGAGAACGCACGGGCGTCCAGGCCGAACTCGGCGAACTTCTCCCACACCGCGCGCACCGCGTTGGTGGAGGTGAACACGACCCACTGGTAGCGGCCGTCGACCAGGCCCTTGACCGCGCGCTCCATCTGCGCGGGGCTGCGCGGCGGCTCCACCGAGATCGTCGGCACCTCGACCGGGATGGCGCCGTGCGACCGCAGGCGCTCGCTCATCGCGCCCGCCTGCTCCTTGGTCCTGGGCACCAGCACGCGCCAGCCGTAGAGCGCCCGCGACTCCCACCAGGACAGCTTCGCCCGGTTCGCCACGGCACCGCCGACGGTCACCACCAGCGGGCCGTTCAGCTCAGCGGCGTCGCTGGCCAGCGAGGCCAGCGCGGTGTCGACGGTCTTCTGGGCGCAGGAGGTGCCCTCGGTCGTCACCGAGACCGGGGTCTGCGGTGCGAGGCCCTGCTCCACCAGCGAGGACGCCGTCTCCGCCAGGTGGCTGGCCGCGGCGTGCAGCACCAGGGTGCCGGGCGCGCCCGCCAATGCGGACCAGTCCACGCTGCCGCGGACGTCGGCCTCGGTGTGCGCCGAACCCAGCGCCACACCGGCGTAGGCGGGCACCGCGGTCCCCGCGGGCACCCCGGGCACCACGTCGAAGGCGACGGTGGACTTGGCGACGGCGGTGGCCTCCTCGACCACGGCGTCCGCGGTCAGCGGGTCACCGGCGACCAGGCGGACCACCGAGCGGCCGTTGCGGGCTTCGGTCACCAGGTCCTTGGCCACGTCGGCGGGATCGCCGACCGCGGGGCGGACCTCGGCCGTCTGCGGCACCAGGGCGGCGACCTCCACCGGCACGTCCGGGTCGGTGACCACGAGTTCGGCCCTGGTCAGCAGCTCCTGGGCCCGGACGGTCAGCAGACCGAGATCACCAGGTCCGGAACCGACGAAGGCAACCCGTCCTGGGGTCTTGCGAGCGCGGGTCATCAGGCAATCCCCATTCCCATTCACTCCCCGGGGCCGCTGAGCACCGCGGCCCCGAGGTCGAGCAGTTCCTCGGCCACCGCGCGGCCGAGCTGCTCAGCAGCTGTCGTGTTTCCGATGGCGGAGGCGCGCAGCAGGTCTCCGTGCGGAGTCGCCGCGACACCCCGCAACGACAGGCGCAGCACCGTGCGCCCCTCGTCGTCGAGGTCCTCAACCACATCGGCCAGTGCGCCGACAGGAGCGCTGCAGCCCGCCTCCAACCTGGCGAGCATCGCGCGCTCCGCGGTAACCGCGGCGCGACTGGCCTCGTCGTCCACTGTGGACCGGATCAGGTGTTCCACGTCGACGTCGTCGATCCGGCACTCCACCGCCAGCGCACCCTGTGCGGGTGCGGGCAGCATCTGCAGCGGGTCCAGCGTCTCGCTGATCGCGTCCAGCCTGCCCAGCCGGGCGAGCCCGGCCCTGGCCAGCACCACGGCGTCCAGCTCACCGGAGGTGACCTTGCCGAGGCGGGTGTCCACGTTGCCGCGCAACGGGACCACGGTCAGCCCGAGGCCGAGCGCCTCCAGCTGGGCGGCCCGCCGCGGCGATCCCGTTCCGACGGTCGAGCCCGGGGGGAGCTCGCCGAGGGTCAGCTCGTCCCTGGCGCACAGCGCGTCGCGCGGGTCCTCGCGCTGAGGAACCGCGGCCAGCACGAGCCGGGGGTCCGGCGCGGTCGGCAGGTCCTTGTAGGAGTGCACGGCCACGTCGATCTCGTTCGCCGCGAGCGCGTCGCGCAGGGCCGAGGTGAAGACCCCGATCCCGATCTCGGCGATCGGAGCGCTCGACCGGTCCCCCGGGGTGCTCACGACGACCGTCTCGATCTCTGCGCCCGCGCGCTCCAGCGCCGCGGCGATCAGGCCGGTCTGCGCCAGAGCGAGCGCACTGCCGCGCGTCCCGATCCGCAGTCTCGGCTTCACCGGATATCACCGTCCTGTTCGGACTGTCCGAATTGGACACTGTGGATAAAGGGGTCCATGGCGCCGACCGCGGCGGCCGCCTGCGGGTCGAGCGCGAACAGCTCGCGCAGCGCGTCCGCGTAGTCGGCGCCGCCCGGCGCGGAGGCCAGCTGCTTCACCCGCACGGTCGGGGTGTGCAGCAGCTTGTCGACCACCCGGCGCACGGTCTGCGACAGCTCGTCGCGCACCTCGGGCGCCAGTTCCGGCAGCCGCGAGGACAGCCGCAGCAGCTCGGCGTCGACCACCTCGGCGGCCCGCCTGCGCAGCGCGGTCACGGTCGGGGTCACCGCCGCGGAGCGCTGCGCGGCCAGGTAGGCGCGCACCTCCTCCGCGACGAGTTCGGTGGCGAGCCGGGTGTCCGCGCCCGCCTCCGCGTCGCTGAGCCGGACCTGCAGGCTCTCCAGGTCCACCACGCGCACACCGGGCACCTCGGCGGCGGCCGGGTCGATGTCGCGGGGCAGGCCGAGGTCGCAGAGCACGATGTCGCGGCTGGCGCCCGCCAGCATGCCCGCGTCGATGACCACCTCGGTGGCGCCGGTGCAGGCGAACACCACGTCCGCCGTCGCCAGCTCGACATCCAGCTCGGTGAGGCCGGTGGCGCGCGCGGGCACGCCCTCGGCGGCGATGTTGTCGGCCAGCCGCTGCCCGTTGGCCGGGGTGCGGTTGGCCACGACGATCTCGGCGACGCCCGCCCGGCGCAGGTGCGCGGCGGCGAGGCCGCCCATCGCCCCGGAGCCGACGATCAGCGCGCGGCGACCGGACAGCGTGCCCAGCACGGCGGCGGCGTCGGCGAGGGCCTCGGTGACCAGCGAGGCGCCCGCGTGGTCGATGCCGGTCTCGCTGTGCACCCGCTTGCCGACCCGCAGTGCCTGCTGGACCAGCTCGTGCAGCACCTTGCCCACGGTCCCGGCGCGGTCGGCCTCGCCGTAGGCGGAGCGCAGCTGGCCGAGGATCTGGGCCTCGCCGACCACCATCGAGTCCAGCCCGGAGGCGACCCGGAACAGGTGCTCGACGGCGCGGGCGGCGTAGTGCACGTACAGGTGCGCCGACAGCTGACCGACATCGGTGCCCGCCTGGCGCGCGAGCACGCCGGAGACGTCGGCGAGGCCGCCGTGGAAGGCCTCGACGACGGCGTAGACCTCGACGCGGTTGCAGGTGGCGAGCAGCACGGCCTCGGAGACGTTCGGGCAGCGCAGCAGCTCGTCGAGCAGCTTCCCGGCCTCGTCCCCGGACACCGCGGCGCGCTCCAGGACGCGAACGGGCGCGGTGCGGTGCGAGAGCCCGACGGCGAGCAGGGTCATCGGCCGACCACCGCCTCGTCGACGCCGGGCCGGGTGCCGTCCACGGTCACCTCGGCCTGCGCCTCGTCGGCGCGGCGGGCGACGTGGAAGGAGAGGATCTGCATCTCCACCGCCAGGTCCACCTTGCGCACCTCGACGTGGTCGGGGACCCCGAGAACCACGGGTGCGAAGTTCAGGATGCATTGCACGCCGCCGGAGACCAAACGATCACAAACATCCTGAGCCACCGCGGGCGGCGTCGCGATCACGCCGATGGTGACCTCGCGATCGCGGCAGATCGCCTCGATGTCGTCGATGTGCTCGACCGGAATACCGCCGACGGGAACGCCGATCAGGTCGGAATCGACGTCGAAAAGCGCGGCGACCGGGAAGCCCCTGCTCGGGAATCCGCCGTAGTTCGCCAGCGCGTGGCCGAGGTTTCCGATACCGACCACCGCGACGCTGTGCTTGCGGGTCAGGCCGAGAATGCGCTCGATCTCACTGATCAGCACGTCGACGTCGTAGCCGACGCCGCGGGTGCCGTAGGAGCCGACGTAGGAGAGGTCCTTGCGCAGCTTCGCCGAGTTCACCCCGGCCGCGGCGGCCAGCTCCTCGCTGGAGATGGTGCCGACCCCGTCCTCCGCCATGCCGGAGAGAACGCGCAGGTAGACGGCGAGGCGGGCGACGGCGGCCTCGGGGATGGCCCTGGCGCGCTCGCGGGCGGCGGGCACATCGCGGGCGGAGACGTCGGGAACGGCGGCGGGCGGCTGGTCCCCGTTGTGCCCCTGGTCCCGCTGCGCCGCCACGCTGCTCTCCCTCGCCTGCTTTTCGAAAATGGGTCGCCCGGCAGCTGACGTCCGCGAAGGTGGGGTCTTCCGCTCTCCAGCCGCAACGGCGACGTCCACACGGTAGCCGCTTGTGAACGCAGGCACAAAGTCGTGGCCGACCGACGTAACCAGCCGCACAATACCCGGTCAAACGCAGGTCGCGGACCACTCGCGGCGGCGGAGGGCATTCGGAGCGGCGTCGGCTGACCATCACCCGAACAGGTATTTCCGGGGCCGAAACGTGGTTTTCCGCTCCGGCTCAGGCTAGCGCAGCCCGCAGGCGCGCCTCCTCCACCCTCCAGTACCCGTGCTCCCGGCCGTCGACCAGGATCACCGGGACCCGGTCGCCGTACTCGGCGCGCAGCTCCCGGTCGCTGTCCACGTCCACCTCGGACCACGGCACGCCCAGCTCACCGCAGATCCGGGCCAGCTCCCCCTTGGCGATCTCGCACGGGTGGCAGCCGGCCCGGCTCATCAGCGTCACTTCGTGGGACATGCCGCCCATCATCCCTTGAGGAGCGAGCGCCCGATCACCATCCGCTGGATCTGGTTGGTGCCCTCGACGATCTGCAGCACCTTGGCCTCGCGCATGTAGCGCTCCACCGGGTAGTCCTCGACGTACCCGGCGCCGCCGAGCACCTGGACCATGTCCGTGGTCACCCTCATGCACATGTCGGTGGAGATCAGCTTGGCCATCGCGGCCTGGGTGGAGTACGGCAGCCCGGCGTCCTTGCGGCGGGCCGCGGCCAGGTAGAGCTGCCGCGCCGCCTCGATACCCGCGGCCGCGTCGGCGAGCATGAACGAGACGCCCTGGAACTCCCCGATCGCCCTGCCGAACGCGGTCCGCTCCCTGGCGTAGCCGACCGCCACGTCCAGCGCCGCCTGCGCGACACCCACGGCGCACGCGGAGATGCCCAGCCGCCCCGCGTCCAGTGCCTCCAGCGCGATCTTCAGCCCCTGCCCCTCCGTGCCGATGCGCCGGTCCGCGGGCAGCTCCGCGCCCTCGAAGACCACCTGCGCGGTGAGTGAGGACTTCATCCCCATCTTGCGTTCCGGCCGCGCCACCGAGATCCCGGGGGTGTCCGCGTCCACCAGGAACGCCGTGATCCCCTTCGGACCGTCGTCACCGGTGCGCGCCAGCACCGTGTAGAAGTCGGCGGCGCCCGCGTGCGTGATCCACGCCTTGGTGCCGTGCACGGTGTAGACCCCGTGCTGGTCCGCCTTCGCGCTCGTGCGCAGGGCCGCCGCGTCCGATCCGGCGTGCGGTTCGGAAAGGCAGTAGGCGCCCAGCTTCTCCCCGCCCAGCATCGACGGCAGCCACCGCTCGCGCTGCTCGTCGGTGCCGAAGTTCGCCAGCGCGTGGCAGGACAGGGTGTGCACGCTGACCCCGAGGCCCACCGCCAGCCACGCGCGGGACAGCTCCTCGACCACCTGGAGGTAGACCTCGTACGGCTGCTCCGCCCCGTCGTAGCGCTCCGGGTACGGCAGCCCGAGCAGCCCCGACCGGCCCAGCGTGCGGAAGACCTCGCGCGGGAACTCCCCCGTCGCCTCGGCCTCCGCCGCCCTCGGCGCGAGTTCGCGCTGGGCCAGCTCACGGGTGAGTGCGAGCAGCTCGACGGCTTCCTCGGTCGGCAGCTGGCGTTCGATCACGGGCGCGCTCATCGCGGCGGTCCTCCACGCGGTACTCAGAACTCTGACCGTCCGATTGTGGGGCCACCGATACTAGGAAGTCCAACTATTCGTGAACCCGCGCATCCTCACCCCCGCGCCCTGAACGAGGTCCCCCAACGCACCGAATGAGTCATTGAGGTACTTGAACGCAATGAGTCATTCGGTGCGGTGGCGTCGGAGAGAGACGCGGGCGAGGTGATCAGGCGTCGCGGAGCTTGCGGCGGGCGAGCTTGCCGGTGGCGGTGTGCGGGAGCGCGTCGACGAACTCGACCCTGGTCGGCACCTTGAACTTGGCCAGCCGCTCGGCGCAGTGGGCGAGGACCTTCTCCTCGCTCAGATCGCTGCCGTCGGCGCGGATGACCACGATCTTGACGGCCTCGCCGGTGTTCTCGTCGGGGACGCCGACGGCGGCGGACTCGCGCACGCCGGGCAGCTCGGCGAGCACGGACTCGACCTCGTGCGGGTAGACGTTGAAGCCGTTCACGATGATCAGGTCACCCGCGCGGTCCACCAGGTGCAGGTCGCCGTCGGAGTCGAAGTAGCCGACGTCGCCGGTGCGGAACCACCCGTCGGCGTCGGGGCCGTCGGCGCCGTCCGGCCAGTAGCCGGTGAGCAGGTTCGCCCCGCGCGCGGCCACCAGGCCGGTGCTCTCGGCGTCCTCGCCCATCTCGAAGCCGTCCGGCAGCGCCTCGCCGTCGGAGTCGACCAGCCGGACCTCGACGCCGGGCAGCGGACGCCCGACCGAACCCGGCTTGATCCGGCCGGTGCCCAGGGTGGTGGTCAGCACGGGGCCGGTCTCGGTCAGGCCGTAGCCCTCGTAGATGTCGAGTCCGGTGATCTCGCGCATCCTCCGCAGCACCTCGAAGTCCAGCGGCGCGGCACCGGAGGTGAACACCCGGACCGTGGCCAGCCGCTCGCGCAGCACCTCGGCGGGCTGGCGCAGCAGCACGGTGTACATCGGCGGGACGCCGACGAGCGTGGTCACGCGGTGGTTCTCGATCGCGTCGAGCGCGGCCTCGGCGTCGAAGCGGGCGAGCAGCACACCGGTGCCCCCGCTCGCGCAGACCTGGAACAGGCCGGGCCCGAGGCCGTAGACGTGGAACAGCGGCAGCGCCAGCAGCACGCGGTCCGCCGCAGTCACCGGCGAAGGACGCAGGGCGGAGCACTGCTCGGTGTTGGCCAGCAGCGCGCGGTGGGACAGCATCACGCCGCGCGGCGAGCCGGAGGTGCCGGAGGTGTAGGCGAGCACGGCCAGGTCCTCGCCGCCCCGGACCGAATCGCCCGGCGTGAACGAGGTGTCCAGCGCGGGCACGTCCTCGGAGTCGATCACCGTGCGCGCGCCGCTGTCGGCGAGCACGCGCTCCAGTTCCCGCTGCGAGACACCGGGACCGATGGGCACGACCGCGCAGCCCGCGCGCAACGCGCCGAGCACGGCGACGCAGAACGGCAGCCCGGTCGGCAGCTTCACGGCGATGCGGTCTCCGGGCCGGGCGCCGTCCGCCCTCAGCCGCGCTGCCTCGGCGCTCACCGCGGAGTCGAGCTCCCCCCAGGTCAGCGTGCGTCCGTCGGCGGCGTCGACCAGCGCGGGGTGGGCCGCGCCCCGCTGGGCGGCCGCGCGCACCAGATCGGCGACGTTGACGACGGCGGACATGCGCGACCTCCTACTGGGCGATTCCGGATGACCCGAAGGCGGATTACCCGGGACGGGAAGTCTGTCATGGGTGTGCTACGTCACGCATCCGCCCGGCGTGCGTCACCCCCAGGGTGGCAGCGACCACTACCTACTAGCGAGTAGTAAGACGTATGCTTCGGCGAACCGCCCCGGGCGGCGTGGCCGTCCTCACGCAGCGGAGCAAGGGAGCGGCGGATGTCCCAGCCAATGGGCCGGCCCTGCTCAGGGCCGGCTCCGACAGTGAGAACCACGACGACGAGAGCACGACTGCGCCCAGTGCCGAGTGAGGCTGCCATGACCGACGTGTGGCAGCTCGTCGACGCGGCGCAGGGCGGTGACGTCGAGGCATTCGGCGAGCTCTACGACCGCTACGTCGACGTGGTCTACCGCTACGTGCTGTTCCGGCTCGGCGACCGCGCGCTCGCCGAGGACATGACCAGCGAGACGTTCCTGCGCGCCCTGCGCCGCATCGGCTCGGTCAGCTACCAGGGGCGCGACGTGGGCGCCTGGTTCATCACCATCGCCCGCAACCTCGTCCTCGACCACGTGAAGTCGAGCAGGTACCGCTTCGAGGTGCCGACCGCGGAGCTGGGCGAGACGCGCGAGGAGCACGCCGGCCCGGAGCAGTCCGTCGTCCGCGACGCCACCAACGCCGAGGTGCTGCGCTGCGTCGAACAACTCAACTCCGACCAGCGCGAATGCATCGTGCTGCGGTTCATGCACGGCCTGTCGGTCGCCGAGACGGCCGAGGCGATGGGCCGCAACGAGGGCGCGGTCAAGGCGCTGCAGCACCGGGCGGTGCGCAAGCTCGCCGAGCTGCTGCCCAAGGGCCTGCGCTGACGTCGCTTGATCGCGGCGTAACCGATCCGGTATCCCCTCGTTTGTCCAGTCTGGGAGGGACGGGCGGCGGTGGATGTGACGGTGGGTACCGAACGCGAGGCCGAGGTCGTGGCGCTGCTGCGCCGCGCCGCCCCGCGCGCTACCCCTGACCAGGACACCCGGGACCGGATGAGGGCGCGGCTGCTCGCCGAGCTGAGCGCCGCCCCGCCCGTGGAGACCGTGCGCATCGACACCTGCTGACCGGGCCGATCCCCGCATCCCCTGCGCTGGGCGATCGCTACCCTGGAGCGGGTCATCGGCAGGCCCGACGAACTAGGACCGGAGGCGCTGAGGTGCCACTTTGGCGCAGGGGTGTTGGCAGCTCGGACCGGGAGTCCCGGGCGATCGCGGCGGGCGAGGCGTCCGCCGAGGCTGCGGCGGCGGAGCTGGAAGCGTCCCTCGCAGTGCCGCCGGACCTGACCGCGGCGGCCTTCTTCGACGTGGACAACACGATGATGATGGGCGCGTCGATCTTCCACTTCGCCAGGGGGCTCGCCGCGCGGAAGTACTTCACCACCTCCGACCTGGCCGGATTCGCCTGGCAGCAGCTGAAGTTCCGGATCGGCGGCAAGGAGGACGCCGAGGGCATCCGCAGCAGCCGCGAGCAGGCGCTGTCCTTCGTCGCGGGCCGCTCGGTGGAGGAGCTGGTCACCCTCGGCGAGGAGATCTACGACGAGCTGATGGCGGACCGCATCTGGTCCGGGACCAGGGCGCTGGCGCAGATGCACCTGGACGCGGGCCAGCGGGTCTGGCTGGTCACCGCGACGCCGGTGGAGCTGGCCCGGATCATCGCCCGCAGGCTCGGCCTGACCGGGGCGCTCGGCACGGTCGCGGAGAGCGTCGACGGCGTCTACACCGGCAGGCTGGTCGGCGACCTGCTGCACGGGCCGGGCAAGGCGCACGCGGTCCGCGCGCTCGCCGCCCGGGAGGGCCTGAACCTCCGCCGCTGCACCGCCTACTCGGACTCGGTCAACGACGTGCCGATGCTCTCGGTGGTGGGCACGGCGGTCGCGGTCAACCCGGACCAAGGCCTGCGCGACGTGGCGCGGGCGCGCGGCTGGGAGATCCGCGACTTCCGCACCGGCCGCAAGGCCGCCCGCATCGGCGTCCCCTCGGTCCTGGGCGCGGGCGCCGTGGCCGGGGCCTTGGCGGCGGGCATGGCCTACCGCCGCCGCGGCCGCTCCTGACGCTTCCTACCTGGGGCCCGGGCCGGGGCCACCGGGTCCGGGCTGGGGCTGCTGGTTCAGCGGTGCGATGAACACGGCCGTGCCGTAGGCCGCGATCTCGGTGCTGCCGGGCATGATGTCGCCGCTCTCGAACCGCATCGCGAGCACGGCGTTGGCACCCATGCTCGCGGCGTTCTGCTTCAGCCGCCCGATCGCCTCGAACCGCGAGTCGTCGAGCAGTTTGGTGTAACCGGCCTGCTCGCCACCGAACATGCCCTTGAAGCTGGCGCCGATGTCGGAGAAGGCGTTGCGGCTGCGCACGGTCGAGCCGAACACCTCACCGAGCACCCGGACGACCTGGTACCCGGGGACGTCGTTCATGGTGCTGACGAGGATCGGCGGAGGTGCTGGCATCGGCGGCATGGGTTGGTTCACCGCGCGATGCTAACCGCGTTATCGGGTTCCCGTCGGGAGAACGGCGGTGTTCAACCGGGCGGTCAGCCGAGGAAGACGTTGCGGCGCTGGGTGAGCAGCCGGTAGAGCGTCTGCTGGATGGTCTCCCGCACCTGGTCGGTCAGGTTGAACACCAGCATCGGGTCGTCGGCGGCACCGGCCTCGTACTGGTCGGTGGTGATCGGCTCGCCGAACTCGATGTACCACTTCGAGGGCAGCGGGACCAGGCCGAGCGGCCCGAGGTGCGGGAAGAACGGCGTCACCGGGAAGTACGGCAGGCCGAACAGCCGGGCCAGCGCCTTCACGTCGCCGATCATCGGGTAGATCTCCTCGGCGCCCACGATCGAGCACGGGATGATCGGCACCCCGGTGCGCAGCGCCGCCGAGACGAACCCGCCCCTGCCGAAGCGCTGGAGCTTGTACCGGTCGCGGAACGGCTTGCCGATGCCCTTGAAGCCCTCCGGCCAGACGCCGACCAGTTCGCCGTTGCGCAGCAGGCGCTCCGCGTCCGCGCCGCACGCCAGCGTGTGGCCTGCCTTGCGGGCGAGCGCGCCGAGCACGGGGAACTTGAAGACCAGGTCGGCGGCCAGCATCCGCAGGTGCCGCTCGGCCGGGTGGTGGTCGCGGACCGCGAGGCCCGTCATCACGGCGTCCATCGGCATCAACGTGCCGGAGTGGTTGGCCACCAGCAGCGCGCCGCCCTCGGCGGGCACGTTGTGCAGGCCGATCGTCTCCACCCGGAACCACTTCTCGTACAGCGGCCGCAACGGCGGGAACAGCACGTTGTCGGTCAGCTCGCGGTCGAAGCCGAACTCGTCGACCTCGTAGTCACCGGTGAGCCGCTTGCGGACGAAGGCGAGGGCGTCGGTCAGCCCGCGCTCCCACGCGGACTCCTCGCGCACCTGTTCCTGCTCGTCCGGCTTCTCGTCCTGGGGCGGCACCTCGTCCATCGCCGGGATCGGCCGCACCGGCGCGGATCCCGCTGGCTGCTGCTGTTGTTGCTTGCGCGCCACCGAGCGGATCGGGATCACTCGTGCTTCTGCCATCGACTTCACCTCCTCACTCCCTCATCGGCCCAGCCGGGCCAGTACTCCACGGATGCCCCGCTCGGCATCGTTGACGAGTTCCGGGTCGATCACCGGCCGCAGGCCGCGGCCGCGCACGTAGTCGTCGAACGCCTGCTGGGTGGTCCACCTCGGGGTGAAGCCGAACTGCTCGCGCAGCTTCGCCGTGTCCACCACCCTGCCGAAGTTCAGGAACCGCATCTGCTCCGGCGAGAAGTCCACCAGCCTGGCACCGCGCACCACCTGCGCGAAGGGCTGGACCGCGAAGCTGGGCACCGGCAGCGGCACCCGGCCCGCGCGGCGGATGGCCTGGGAGAGCAGCAACAAGCCGTCCGCTCCCGCGTTGAACACCCCTGGCAGGTCGTGCAGCGTCGCGCGTTCCAGGATCGCGAGGGCGTCCTCGGAGTGCAACAGCTGCACCCGGGCGTCGTAGCCGAGCACCGTCGGCACCACCGGCAGGGCGAAGTAGCGGGTCAGCACCGTGTCGATGCGCGGGCCGATGAAGTTGGCGAACCGCAGCGTGGAGATGGTGACGTCGGGACGGCGCCTGCCGAAGCCGCGCACGTAGCCCTCGACCTCGACGGCGTCCTTGGCGTAGCCGGAGGAGGGAAGGTCCTTGGGGCCCATTGACTCGGTGAACACCGCGGGGTCGCGCGGGCTCGAACCGTAGACGGCGGTGGTCGACTTGACCACGAACTTGCGCACCAGGTCGGACTTCTGGCACGCGGCCAGCAGCTGCATCGTCCCGATGACGTTCATTTCCTTCATCGCCGTGCGGCCGGTCGCCCCGGGGTTGGCCGAGAGCGAGGCGTGCACGACGGTGTCCACCTTGGCGGTGGCGATGACCTTGGCGATCAGCGGGTTGCGGATGTCGGCGCGGACGAACTCGGCCCGGCCCATCCGGCGCAGCAGGTCGCGCGGCGGGGGCACGGTGTCCACCCCGAGCACGCGTTCGATGTCCGGGTTCGCGGCGAGGCGGGCGGCGAGGTGACCGCCGAGGAACCGGCTGACCCCGGTGACGAGAACGACGTTGGGCGCCATGCGACTCCCTGGGCACTGGCGGGAAGGGTGGGATGTTACCCGCCGGAAGCTTCGCAGGAGTTGGCCGGATCGTTAGCCGGATCCCGGGCGCATCACCGTACTGGACGAGTGCGTTTCCGATCACTTTGTGCTCCGGCTCACCGCCGGGGCACGCGCGCGCACGAACGCCCGCGCCGGAAGTCCCAGGCGCGGGCGTCGAGGCTTACAACCGCAGGGGCGCGGTCTTACTTGCCCTGCTTGCGACGCGCGTGGCGGGTCTTGCGAAGCAGCTTGCGGTGCTTCTTCTTCGACATGCGCTTGCGACGCTTCTTGATGACCGAGCCCATGCGGGTTCCTTCGCTGTTGACGTTTGCGTATTTCGAGCTTCTCGCACGCCCACGCACACCTGCCGGCGGCCTCGGGCACGCAGCGGCTTGCCAGAGTACCTGGGCGGGCCGAAGCCCCTCTCGTCAGCTATCCAGCCGAGTAGTACGCGTTCTCCAAGTAGGCGTGCACCTCGTTCTCCGGGACCCGGAAGGAACGCCCCACCCGCACCGCGGGCAGCTCACCCGAGTGGACCAGGCGGTACACGGTCATCTTGGAGACCCGCATGATGTCGGCCACCTCGGCGACCGTCAGAAACTGGACCTGAGCGAGCCTGTCGTGCTTCTTCTCCCTGCCAGTCGGCATGTGTCACCGCGTCCTTCATCGCCACGTGGCGCGCCGCCGGCTTCCCCTCCGGCGGAACTCAACACGCACGCGTTCCCTGTGAGGGTAACCGGGCCGGAGTGGCTGAAGCGACTACCGGGAACCTCCCTCGTGCGCCCGGCCGAGCTCGACCGACCGGTCCCGCGCGGCCTCGATCGCCGCGAGCAGCGCCGCGCGCACGCCGTGCTTCTCCAGCTCCCGGACGGCCATGATCGTCGTGCCCGCGGGCGAGGTCACGGCCTCGCGCAGGGCGACGGGGTGCTCGCCGGAGTCGCGCAGCATCTTGGCCGAGCCGATGGCCGACTGGATGATCAGATCGGCGGCCACCGCCCTGGGCAGGCCGAGCAGGATGCCCGCGTCGATCATGGCCTCGACCAGGAAGAAGAAGTACGCCGGGCCGGAGCCGGAGAGCGCGGTGACCGCGTCCTGCTGGGCCTCGGGCACCCGGACCACCTTGCCGACCGCGCCGAGCATGCCCTCGGCCAGGGCCATGTGCTCCTTGGTGGCGTGCCGCCCCGCGGAGATCGCGCTCATCGCCTCGCCGACGACCATCGGGGTGTTCGGCATGACCCGGACCACCGGGGTGCCCTCGGGAAGGCGGCCCTCGAAGAGCGAGGTCGGCAGGCCCGCGCACAGCGAGACCACGAGCTTGCCCGCGGCCAACGTCCCGGCGAGCTCGTCCAGCAGCGGCTCGATGTCCTGCGGCTTGACCGCGACCACGAGCGCGTCGGCCAGCTTGGCCGCCTCGGCGACCTCGACCGCGCGCACGCCGTAGCGGCGGGTCAGCTCGGCGGAGCGCTCCGGGTGGCGCTCGGTGAACATCAGCTCGGCGCACGGGTGCCCGGAGGCGAGCAGCCCCGACAGCAACGCCTCACCAATCTTCCCCGCACCCAGTACCGCGATCGTCGTCATGACCGAAAAGCCTAGGGGGTCACCCCGCGCTGGTCAGAGCGAGTTGGCGGGCCTGGCAGACGAGCTTGCCGGAGGAGTCGATCACCGTGGCGTCCTCGTCGAACCACTGGCCGAGCACGGCGCGCGAGTCGACCTGCAGGCGCAGCCAGCCGGCGCTGGGGCGAGCTCGCAGCAGCGCGGTCAGCTGCACCGTCGGCGACCAGCTGAGCCTGCCCAGGTTGAAGGTCACCGGCATCGAGATGTCCCCGGCCACCAGGGCGAACAGCGGGTCGGGCTGGCTGTCCCTCGGGCGCACCCACAGGCGCAGGCGCAGCGGGTCGCCGGTGTGGCCGGAGAGGAAGCCCGCGCCCTCGGGGTCCAGCATGACCTGGCACGCCTTGGCCATCCGGAAGCTCTTGGCCGCGTCGGTCGCGCCGACGTCGATCGCCCGCGCCGGAGGATCGGCGGGCAGGTCGGGCAGGTCCGACCACGCGGGAACCGCGTCGGGCAGCCGCCCCACGGTGATCATCGCGTGCACGCAGGTCCGGCCGCGCTGCAGCAGCTCCGCCTGGACGACGGTGACCGTGCGCCCCGCCTTGGCCACGCTGGTGCGCACCAGGACCGGGCCGAGCTCGGGGGTGTGCAGGAAGTCAGCGCTCACGCTGAGCGGGTCGAGCCCGTTGGCGCCGCCGGGATCGACCGCGGACAGCGCCGTCCTGGTCATCAGTGCCAGGAGGTAACCGCCGTGCGGCTTGCCGCCGATCGTCCAGTCCGCGGCCAGCTCGCCGGTGAAGCTGCCGTCTCCCATCGGGCGCACGGTCGTCGCGATGCTGAAGGGGGTGACCCGCACCGGGTCAGTGCGCAGTCTCATGAGGTACCGACCAGAGAGCGCAGGAAGAAGGTGGTGTTGGCGGGGCGCTCGGCCAACCGCCGCATCAGATAGCCGTACCACTGCCCGCCGTAGGGCACATAAACCCGCATCGTCTCGCCTGTCTCGGCCAAGCGCCGTTGTTCGTCCGGGCGCACTCCGTAGAGCATCTGGTGCTCGTAGCTCCCGGGTTTGCGGTCGTACCACTTCGCCCGCTCGCCGATGATCGACACGAGCCGGGGGTCGTGCGTGGCGAACATCGGATAGCCCTCGCCCTCGAGCAGGACGTTCGCGCAGCGCACGTAGTTCAGGTCCACCTCGTGCGGATCGGTGAAGGCCACCGAGTCCGGTTCGGCGTAAGCGCCCTTGCAGAGCCGCACCCGCGATCCGGCGAGGTCCCGGCAGTCGCCGAGCGTGCGGCGCAGGTACGCCTGCAGGACCGCACCCACCGAGGGCCAGCTCCGGCGCAGTTCCGCGAGCACGGCCAGGGTGGAGTCGGTGGTGGTGTGGTCCTCCATGTCCAGCGTCACCGTGGTGCCGCACTGCTCGGCCGCCGCGCAGATCCGCGAGGCGTTGGCCAGCGCGAGCCCCTCGTCGAAGGCCTGGCCCACCGCGGAGAGCTTCACGCTCACCTCGGCAGCGCCCGCCAGGCCCGCCTCGTGCAGGCTGTCCAGCACCTCCAGGTACGCCCGCACGGTGCGGTCGGCCAGCTCGCGGTCGGTGGTGTGCTCACCGAGGTAGTCCAGCGTCACCGCCAGCCCGTCCCGCGCGAGCGCCGCGGTCACCTCGACGGCGTCGGCGGTGCTCTCCCCCGCGACGAACCGGTCCACGACGCCGCGGCTCACCGGGGCCGTCGACACCAGTCGCCGGACGGCGTCGTTCCCCGCGGCCGCGAGGATCAACGAGCGCAACGGATTCACGGGCGGAACTGTACGTCAGCGACAAGATCAAAACGTTAGTGGCGAACAGTTCTCCACAACGAAGAAGTCGATCAAGCCGGGCCGAGGCGCGGGTTCTGCCCGAGATGCAGCCTGGCGAACAACAACGCCTCGGCAAGCGCACTAGCCCGCTGCTCGCGGCTGGCGGCCTTACGGGTGCTGACCTCCAGCACCACCTGACCGTCGAAACCGTTACGCGCCAGCTCCTCGCACAGCTGGGCGCAGGGCTGGTTACCGCGTCCGGGCACGAGGTGCTCGTCGGTCGGCGCGCCGGTGCCATCAGCGAGATGGATGTGCCGGAGCCCGGACCCCATCCGCTTGGCCAGTTCGAGCGCGTCGACGTGCGCGGCCGCGGTGTGCGACAGGTCGAGGGTGTAGTTCGCGTAGCCGACGTCGGTGGGGTCGTAGGACGGCCGGTAGCCGGACAGCCGCAGCTGGCGCTTCCGGCCGAGCGGGCGCAGCGGGAACATGTTCTCCACCGCGACCGCCACCTCGGTCACCCGCTCCAGCTCGGCGACCAGCTGCGGGAAGGTCTCCGCGTACTTGCGCTGCCACCGGAACGGCGGGTGCACCACGGTCGTCGGCGCGTCCAGTGCCGCGGCGGCCGCGACCGCGCGGCGCAGCCGCACCTCCGGATCGGGCGACCAGATCCGCTGGGTGATCAGCAGGCAGGGCGCGTGCACCGCGAGGATCGGCACCCCGTGCAGGTCCGAGAGCCTGCGCAGGGCGCTGACGTCCTGGCTGACCGGATCGGCCCAGACCATCACCTCGACGCCGTCGTAGCCGAGCTCTTTGGCGAACTCGAACGCGGCCGCGGCGGGCTGCGGCCAGACCGCCGCCGTGGACAGGCCGACCGGGATCACGGGCTCAGCGGTTCACCAGCAGCAGCGCCGCCGGCGAGATGGTGACCACCAGGCCGACCAGCACGGTCAGCACGATGGTCTGCAGGTCGTCGGCCTTGCGGATCTTGCGGACCAGCCACACCATGCCGCCGATCACCGCGAGCGCGACGAACAGCGCGACCGGGGCCATCCAGCTCCACAGGAACTGGAAACCGATCCACAGCCCGGCTCCACCGACCAGGCCACCGCCCAGCTGCGCGAGCATCACCAGCCATTCCCTGGTCGGTGAGGGCTCGTCCTCGTCGTACTCGTCGTAGTCCTCGTCGGCGTCGGCCTCGGCGCGCTCGGCGTCGTCGTCCTGGTCGGCCTCGGCGCCCCGGTGGACGTCGCGGTCCTCGTCCGGCTCCGCGTCGTGCTCGTCGTCCTCGACGACCGCGGGGGCCTGGCTGGTGGGGTAGTCCGGCTCGGCGGGGCGGCCGCCGCGCAGCGCCGCGTACGGCTGCTGGCCGGTGTTGCCGAACCAGTCGTGGTCGCCGTCCAGCCCGGCCGGGGCCGCGCCGGTGAGCGGCGGGGTCGCGCCGACCTGGGTAGCCGCGGCATCGCCGCTGTCCCTGTCGGTGATCCGCGGGAACTGCTCGGTGACCGGCTCACCCGCGGCCACGCCGGGCGGCGGGACGGGCAGGGCCTGCGAGGTCTGCGCGGCCGGGTTCGGCCGCGGCGCCAGGCGCTGGCCACCGGGCGTGCCCGGCGGCGGGTAGTCACCGCTGATCGCCGGGTACTGCGCGGTCACGTCGGCGTCCGGGCCTCCGGGCGGCGGGGCCAGGTGCGCGCCGGTGTTCTGCGGCACCGGGTGCTGGCCGGTGTTCGGCGGGATCGGGTGCGCGCCGGTGCCCGGCACCTGGTGGGCACCGGTGTTCGGCGGCGCGGCGAAGCGACCGGAGGTGTGCGGCGGACCGCCTGCCTGCGGGCTGGGCTCGAAGCGCTGCGGGGCGGGCGGCGGGGGTGGCGGCGCGGCGAAGCGGCCGGTGCCCTGGCCGGGACCGGCGGGCGGGCGCTGCTGCGCCTGCTGGGGCTGCTGCGGCTGGCCGTCGTCCCTGATCGCGCGCATCTGCCCGGAGTCCGTGAGGATCCGGTTGATGATCGTCTGCGGCGCGGTCTCGTTGATCTCGTCGCTGTCCCGCCTGCGCCTGCGCCGCGCGGTCGGCGGTCCGTCGGCCCCGTACTGGGCGAGCAGCTCCGCGACGGTCTTCTGACCGTCGTCGTGCTCCGACTCGCTGTTCTTGCTCATTGAGTCCACCGTGCCCCGTACCGGCCTGTCCGTCCAGAACTGTGATCCTGCCGACCCGAAAGCTGATCAATCGAGCCGTTCACTGCCGGAGCAGTCTGGACTGCTTCCTCCGTCTGGTCCAGCCGTCTCAAGATCACGCCCTCGCGGAGTGCCCACGGACAGATCTCCAACTCGGGTAGCGACAACGCTCGCATTGCGGCCTCCGCCACTAGCGCGCCCGCGACCAGCTGGTGGGCCCGGCTGGGGCTGACGCCCTCCAGCTCGGCCAGATCGGCGGCGGACATGCGGGAGATGAAAGCGATCAACTGGCGCAGCCCGGCGTCGGTCAGCGTCCTGCGCGCCATCGGGCCCGCCGACGACGGGGCCGCGCCGGTCAGCCTGGCCAGGGTGCGAAAGGTCTTCGAGGTGGCCACCGCGTGGTCCGGTGGGCCGATCTTGCGCAGCTGCCGCGCCACCGGCGCCAGCTCGGCGTCCAGCCGCTCGCGCAGCTCCCGGACCTCGCGCTTGGTCGGCGGGTCCGAGGTGAACCGGGTCCTGGTCAGCCTGCCCGCGCCGAAGGGCAGGGAGAACGCGAGGTCGGGGTCCTCGTCGATGCCGACCGCGATCTCCAGCGACCCGCCGCCGATGTCGAGCACCAGCGTGTTCCCCGCGGACCAGCCGTACCAGCGGCGCACCGCGAGGAAGGTGTAGCGGGCCTCGTCCTCGCCGGAGAGCACCTTCAGCTCGACGCCGGTGCGCTCGCGCACCAGCTCCAGCACTTCGGCGGCGTTGCGCGCCTCGCGAACGGCGGAGGTGGCGAAGGCCATCAGCTCGGCGCAGCCGAACGCGACGGCGGACTCCCTGGCCCTGGCGACGGCGTCGACCAGCCGCTCGGCACCGGAGTCGCTGAGCCGGTCACCGTCGGTGATCTGTTCGGCGAGCCGGAGGACCGTCTTCTCCGACTTCATCGGCGTCGGGTGGGCACCACGATGCGCGTCCACCACCAACAGGTGGACGGTGTTGGACCCGACGTCAAGCACCCCTAGGCGCACGACGGCAAGGTTACCCGCCGGTCCGGGGCGCGGTGGCCATCGGCCCGAAGCGGGCAGGAGCGACCGGCGTCCGGGGCGCGCGGCCCCGGACACATGATCAACAGCCTACGACTCGAACTTGTAGCCCAGTCCACGGACCGTGACCAGGTACCTCGGCAGCGAGGGGTCCGGTTCGATCTTGGAACGCAGTCGCTTCACGTGCACGTCGAGGGTCTTGGTGTCGCCGACGTAGTCCGCGCCCCACACCCGGTCGATCAGCTGTCCCCTGGTGAGCACCCGGCCGACGTTGCGCAGCAGGTACTCCAGCAGGTCGAACTCCTTCAGCGGCAGGTTGATCTCCGTTCCGGAGACCGTGACCACGTGCCGCTCCACGTCCATCCGCACCACGCCCGCCTCCAGCACCTGCGGCGCGAGGTCGGCGTCCAGCGCGTTGTCGGTGCCGCGGCGCAGCACCGCCCGGATGCGCGCGATCAGCTCGCGGGCCGAGTACGGCTTGGTGACGTAGTCGTCGGCGCCCAGCTCCAGGCCGACCACCTTGTCGATCTCGCTGTCCCGCGCCGTGACCATGATCACGGGGACGGAGGAGCGCACCCGCAGCGCGCGGCAGACGTCGGTCCCGCTCATCCCGGGCAGCATCAGGTCCAGCAGCACGATGTCGGCGCCGTTGCGGTCGAACTCGTCGAGCGCCTCCTGGCCGGTCGCGGCCACCGCGGTGGTGAAGCCCTCCTTGCGCAGCAGGAAGGCGAGCGGGTCGGCGAAGGACTCCTCGTCCTCGACGATGAGCACCCTGGTCACGAGATTCCTCCGGATTCGACGACTGCGAGTGGTGCCGGGTCTTCCGGCGTCACAGAAGGCGCGCCCTCCGCGGCCCGGTGTGCCGGGATGCGGAGGGTGAACGTGGAGCCGGTGCCCGGTTTGCTCCACAGCCGCACCTCGCCGCCGTGGTTGGCGGCGACGTGCTTGACGATGGCCAGGCCGAGGCCGGTGCCCCCGGTGGCCCTGGAGCGGGCCGGATCGGCCCGGTAGAAGCGCTCGAAGACGCGCTGCTGGTGTTCGGGGGCGATGCCGATGCCCCGGTCGGTGACCGCGATCTCCACGGTGCCGTCGGCGAAGCGGCGGCTGATCGAGACGGGGCTGTCCGGTCCCGAGTAGGAGATCGCGTTGTCGATCAGGTTGGTCAACGCGGTGACCAGCAGGGTCCGGTCGCCGTCCACCAGCAGCCCGCTCGGCTGGTCCACGGTGATCTCGATGCCCGCGGACTCGGCGGCCAGCCGGGAGCGGCCCAGCGCCTCGTCGACGACGTCGTCGACCTCCAGCACCTCCAGCTCCGGCAGCGCCTCGGCGCCGGTCAGCCGGGAGAGCTCGATCAGCTCGGTGACCAGCGTGCCCAGCCGGGTGGCCTCGCGGAGGATCTTGCCGCTGAACCGGCGCACCTCGACCGGGTCGTCCACGGCGTCCAGCACGGCCTCGGCGAGCAGCGCGAGCGCGCCGACCGGGGTCTTCAGCTCGTGGCTGACGTTGGCGACGAAGTCGCGGCGGGTGGCTTCGAGGCGCACGGCCTCGGACTGGTCGGCGGCGTCGACGACGGCGAAGCCGTCCCCGAGCGGGCGGACCTCGGCCAGCACGGCCTGCGGCTGGCGCCCGGCGCGGTGGTCCAGCGGGGTCAGGTCGACCTCGACCGGCTCGCCGGTGGCGATGGCCTGCTCCGCGGCCTTCTCGGCACGCAGGTCGGGGCGGTTGTCCCGGACGAAGCCCAGCTCGACCGAACGCGGATTGTGCACGACCACTGCACCGAAGCGGTTGATGACCGCCACCCCGTTGTGTGAGGAGTGCACAACGCGTTGCACGAGATCGGCGACGGTCAGCTCGGTGGATCGGCTCCGGGCGCGCCGGGTGGCGGCGCGCCCGGAGAGAAAGCCGATCCCCGCGCCGACCAGCAGCACACCGATCAGCAGGGCGATGCAGCCCGAAGCGGTCACGGGCGCATCGTAAGCACTGCTCCGGGCGGTTGGACTACTCCCAGATGGCTATACGTGATGCCCGTGACACCTGTTCGAGGCGTTGTTCAGCAACGGGTCCCGAGCCGTTCACCCAATGGTCATCGACCCTGGTTCGCGACGGCCTTGATGGCGCCCGCGGCGGCCTCCGGGTCGAGGTAGGTCCCGCCCGCCGTCACCGGCTTGAGGTCCTCGTCGAGGTCGTAGCGCAGCGGGATGCCGGTCGGGATGTTCAGTCCCGCGATCGCCTCGTCGGAGACGCCGTCGAGGTGCTTCACCAGCGCCCGCAGCGAGTTGCCGTGCGCGGCGACCAGGACGGTCTTGCCGGAGCGCAGGTCGGGCACGATCGCCTTCTCCCAGTACGGCAGCAGGCGCGCGACGACGTCCTTCAGGCACTCGGTGCGCGGCAGGTCGGAGCCGAGCCCGGCGTAGCGCGGGTCCTCGTCCTGCGAGTAGGTGCTGCCCAGCTCGATGGCGGGCGGCGGGGTGTCGTAGGAGCGGCGCCAGAGCATGAACTGCTCCTCGCCGTAGGCCTCCAGGGTCTGCTTCTTGTCCTTGCCCTGGAGCGCGCCGTAGTGGCGCTCGTTGAGCCGCCAGTCGCGGCGCACGTCGATCCAGTGCCGGTCGCAGCCGTCGAGGGCCAGGTTGGCGGTGGAGATGGCGCGCCGCAGCAGCGAGGTGTGCACCACGTCGGGCAGGAGCTTGGCCTCCCGGAGCAGCTCACCGCCGCGCTTGGCCTCGACCACCCCCTTCTCCGACAACGGCACGTCCACCCAGCCGGTGAACAGGTTCTCGGCGTTCCAGACGCTCTCACCGTGGCGGAGCAGAACCAGGGTCGCTGTCATGGCGTCAAGCCTGCCAGATCACTCTTTCGTGTCAGGACGGAGTCCGGCGAGGACCGTGCGCACGTGGAAGGCCGCCTGCTCCTCGGTCATCGCCCCGGGCAGGAACAGCGCGCCGGAGAGGACCGGCCCGATCAGCATCTCGACCAGGAACTCCGGATCGGTGCCCGCCCGCAGCTCGCCGTCGGCCACCGCCCGGCGCAGCCGGTCCACCATCGCGGCGCGGCCGGGGCGGACCACCTGGGTCCAGTAGACCTCGAACAGCTCGGGGCGGCGGTGCACGTCGGGGATCAGCTCGGCGATCAGCCTGCCCGCCCTGGTGCCGATCATGCTGCGGTAGAGCTGCCAGACCCGCTCGACCAGGACCGGCTCCAGCGGCCCCTCCCCGAACTCCTGCTGGACCAGGTGCAGCGAGGCGAGCGCGTCCTGGAGCACCTCGTCGCCGGAGCGCCACCTGCGGTAGATCGTGGTCTTGGCGATCCCGGTGTGCGCGGCGAGGCGTTCGATGGAGAACCCGGCCATGCCCTTGTCGATCACCAGGTCCACCGCGGCCGAGAGGACCTGGCCGTCGATGGCGGCGTTGCGCGGTCGGCCGCCGCGGTGCGGGCGCTCGGGTGCTGGCGTGGACATGTCACGAGAACCTAACCCGAATCCCGCGTCCAGCCGAACCCCGTTGGCGGCGAATGCCAAGGCGAACGCGGGCGTGCGCACCCGGGGCGGGAGGAAGCCCGCCGCGGGCGCGACCCGGGTGAGAGCTAGGCGGACTCGCGGGCGCGGAGGTCCTTGCGCAGGATCTTGCCGCTGGCGGATTTCGGGATCGCGTCGAGGAACTCGACGACGCGGACCTTCTTGTACGGCGCGACCCGTTCCGCGACGAAGGCCATCACCGCCGCCTCGTCGAGGTCGACGCCCTGCTGGCGCACCACGAACGCCTTGGGCACCTCCTCGCCCTCGTCGTCGCGCACCCCGATCACGGCGGCGTCCGCGATCAGCGGGTTGGTCAGCAGCAACGCCTCCAGCTCGGCGGGCGGAACCTGGTAGCCCTTGTACTTGATCAACTCCTTGACCCGGTCGACGATCGAGACCACGCCGTCGGCGTCGATCACCGCGACGTCGCCGGTGTGCAGGTAGCCGTCGGCGTCGAGGGTGGCGTCGGTGGCGTCGCGGTTGTTCAGGTAGCCCGCCATCACGTTGGGGCCCTTGCACCACAGCTCGCCGGGCACGCCGACGCCGACCTCCTCGCCGGTGCCGGGGTCGACCAGCTTGCACTCCATGTTCGGGATGATGAGGCCGACCGTGCCGATCGGGATGTCCTCGCGGACGTCCGGGATCATGTGGCTGACCGGGCTCATCTCGGTCATCCCGTAACCCTGGCGGACCGTGCAGCCCAGCCGCGCCTTGACCGCCTCGGCCAGCTCCTCGTCCAGCGGCGCGGCACCGGAGAAGAGCACCTTCAGCGGTGACAGGTCGTAGGAGTCGACGATCGGGTGCTTGGCCAGCGCCACCGCGACCGGCGGGGCGATGTAGACCCGGTCGGTGCGGTGCTCGGCGATCACCCGCAGGAACTCGGGCAGGTCGAACTTCGGCATGGTCACCACGGTCGCGCCGACGTGCAGCGCGGCGTTCATGGTCACCTGCATGCCGTAGATGTGGAAGAACGGCAGCACCGCGAGGACCCGGGTGTCCGCGCCGGCCTCGATCAGCTCGGTGATCTGGACGATGTTCGCCACCAGGTTGCGGTGCGTGAGCATCACGCCCTTGGCTCGCCCGGTCGTGCCGGAGGAGTACGGCAGCACCGCCAGATCGGTCGCCGGGTCGATCACCACATCGGGCGGGGCGGCGTCCGCGGCCAGCAGGTCAGCGAGGCTGGTGTGCCCGGGAGCCCCGTCCAGCACGACGATCTCCGAGACCCGCACGCCCTCGGCCTTCGCGGCCGCCTCGGCGCGGTCGAGGAAGGCGGAGATGGTGATCAGCACGGTCGCCCCGGAGTCGCGCAGCTGCGACGCCAGTTCGTCGGCCGTGTAGAGCGAGTTGACCGTCGTCGCGACGGCACCCGCGCGGAGCACGCCGTGGAAGGCGACGGCGTAGAAAGGCGTGTTGGGACTGAAGATCCCGACCACGTCGCCCTTGCGCACCCCCCGCGCGGCGAGCGCCCCGGCGACCTTGCCGACTATCGCGGCCAGCTCGCCGTAGCTCAGCGAGCGGCCGGAGGAGCCGTCCACGAGCGCCGGGTGGTCCGCGCGTCCGGCGAGGTCGCCGAACAACAGCTCCGGCAGTCCCACATCGGGGATCGCAACATCGGGGAACGGGCTCCGAAAGATCATGAACGTCCCTCCGTCGGGTGGTTGCCCAGGTGGCGGCGCCCATCGTGACCGGCTTCACAAGCCAGGGTCAAGGCATCCGCCACCTGCAGGAACCCGATATCTGTCCGTTACTTCGCACTCCTAACTACACTCGAATGGAGTAACGAAGCAGGGTTGTGATCGCCCGGTGGCGTCTGCCAAGTTGGCAGCACCTCGCCGGTCGGCTCCCACGCATTCCCCGATCCGGTGAGGCGTCGCGCGGTTCGCATCCCCCGTCGAACCGCGGCCCGCCCGGAACACCGCCCAGGTGCCCCCCACCTGCGCGCCCGGCCGGGGACACGCGTGGAGCGGTTCGAGCTCGCGACTCCCCCTCTCTCCCGAGCCGCTCCACCGTCCCTACTCCTCGGCGGCGACCGCGGCCGGGACGACGGCGGCCCGCTTCCTCCGCCGGAGCCAGATCACCAGGCCCAGCACGGGAATCGCCAGCACGACGGCGAACGGCAGCACGGCGCCGATCCCGGTCAGCAGCGCGGAACCGAAGGCCAGCAAGGCGTTCCAGCCACTGGCCAGTCCGGCGAGGAAACCGGAGTCCGGCTTGGCGGGCGGGGCGCCGGTCCTGGTCACGGTCAGCGTCACCGTGGACATGGCGACCTGGTTGGACATCGACTCCAGGCGCTTCTGCAGCGATTCGAGCTCGGCCTGCCTGCGGGTCAGCTCGCCCTCGACCTGGACGACCTCGCCAACGGTGTTGGCGCGGTCCAGCAACGCGCGCACCCGGTCGACGCTGGCCTTCTGCGTGGCGATGCGGCTCTGCGTGTCCACGAGCTGGTCGGTGACGTCGGTGGAGCGCACGTCCCGCGCGGTCACCTCACCCAGCTTGGCCAGCTCCTCCAGCACCGGGTCGAGCTTGTCCGAGGGCACGCGAAGGGTGAGCGTCGCGCGCCCCTCCCTCGTCTCCTCGGCCCCGGAGAACCCGCCCGCCCTGCCGGCCGCATCCTTGCCGCGGCCGACCACCTCGGTGACGTCGGGCGCCTTCAGCTCCAGCCGCGCGGTGCGGATCAGTTGGCGCTGCGGGGAAATCGAGCTCGGCGCGAGCGGTTCGACCTTCCGGTCCGGCGGGACGGGAACGTTCGGCGCGACACCGCCGGCGGACTCCCCGGCACCGCGCTTGCCGCCGCTGCCATCGGCGGGAAGCGGTGCGGCCAGGTCCTGCTCACTCTGGGCTGCGCCGGAATAGGTTGCGCCAGAACCACATCCGGCCAACAACCCCAGTACAAGCACAGCGCCGAGCGCGGTGCCGAGACGTCGAGTCACGTTGGTTGACGGCATGCCCCGAAGACGGAAGGTGACGGCAGCCACGTTCGTCCGCCAGGGTCACGATTAGGACTCGGCGTCGGTGACCAGGTGCTTGAAGGACTTCAGGTTGGCCAGGGACTCGCCGCGGGAGACCCGCCAGTCCCACTCCCGCCGGATCGCGTCGGCGAACCCGATCTCCAGCAGGCTGTTGAAGTCGCCGTCGGCCGCTTCGAGCACCTGGCCGAGCAGCCGGTCCAGCTCCTCGGCGGTCACCGCGTGCAGGCCGACCCTGCCGACCAGGTAGATATCGCCCTCGGCGTCCAGGGTGTAGTGCACGCCGTAGAGCTTCGCGTTGCGGCGCAACAGGAATCGGTAGACGTCCTCGTGCTTGCCGTCGGGCTGGCGGCAGACGAACGCCTCGACCAGCAGCGCCTCGCGGCCGACGATCAGCCAGCAGTTGGTCTGCAGCTTCTTGGTCCCGGGCAGCGTGACGAAGTACTTCCCGGTTTCCTCGCTCTGCCAGGCGAGTTCCCGTTCGTCCAAAAAGGACTCGATCAGCTCGTGCAGGTGCACGCCCCCACCTCCGTTCGCGCGGCGTCGGCGTAGGCGGCCAACAACCCCTCCGTAGTGCGTTCCCAGGAGAAGCGTGCCGCATGCCGCACCGCCGCGGCGGACATCGACGCGCGCCGCACCGGATCGAGCGCGATCCCGGCGAGCGCGTCGGCCCACCGCTCGGTCACGTGATCGGGCAGGAGCACGCCCGAGACGCCGTCTGCGACCGCGACGGGCAACCCGCCCACCGCCGTCGCCGCGACCGGAGTTCCGCACGCCTGCGCCTCGAGTGCGACCAGGCCGAAGGACTCGCTGTGGCTGGGCACCGCGACCACGTCCGCGGCTCGGTAGACCTGGGCGAGCGCGGCGCCGGACCGCGGCGGCAGGAACCGGACCACGTCGGCGATGCCCAGCTCCACGGCGAGCCGCTGCAACAACTCCGGCTGGTCGAGCCCGGTACCGGAGGGCCCGCCGACCACGAGCGTCACCATGCGTTCGCGCAGCGACGGCGTGCGCGCCAACAACTCCGCAGTCGCGCGCAGCAGCACGTCGGGCGCCTTCAGGGGCTGGATGCGGCCGACGAAGGCCGGAACGACCGCGTCGACGGGCAGGCCCAGCTCGACGCGGGCAGCGGCGCGGTCTCCCGGCGTGAAGCAGTCGAGGTCCACCCCGGGCGGGATCGTCAGGACCTGCTCGGCGCGGGCTCGGTACAGGCCGCGCAGCTCCGCCGCCTCGATCTCGGTGTTGACCACGAGACGATCCGCGGCGGCGGCCAAGTGCTCCTCGCCGAGCACGCGTGCCAGGGGCTCGGGCCGCTCCCCTGCGGCGAGCGCCGCGTTCTTGACCTTGGCCAGCGTGTGCGCGGTGTGCACGAGCGGCGCCCGCCACGCGCGCTTCGCCTGGATACCGGCCTGCCCGGCCAGCCAGTAGTGCGAGTGCACCGCGTCGAAGCCGTCCTGCCCGGCCTCGACGACGCCCGAGGCGAACTCGGCGATGCGGGTCGGCAGGTCGTTCTTGTCCAGCTCCGGCGGTCCGGCGGGGACGTGCCGCACGGTCACTCCGGGCACCATCTCCACCACGGGCGGCAGGTCGGGGGCGTTGGCCCTGGTGAAGACCTCCACCTCGACCCCGTTGGCGGCGAAGCGCCTGCTGGTCTGCGCGACGTAGACGTTCATCCCGCCCGCGTCCCCGGTGCCCGGCTGCTCCAGCGGAGACGTGTGCATCGCGAGCACGGCGATCCGGTTGATCACGGCCCGCTCTCTCATGACACAGCCCCCTGGCACCGCCCGACGAATTCGGCCAACTCGGTGGTGAAGCGCTCGGCGTGCTCCACGAACGGCAGGTGCCCGCACTCCGGGTACCAGCTGGTCGCGGCGCCCGGGATGAGGTCGGCGGCGTAGCGGCCGGCGGCCGGATCGACGATCTGATCGTCGAGGCCGTGGATCACGAGCGCGGGCACGGTGAGCCCGGCCAGCACGTCGGCACTGCCGATGTCCCGGCGGAACAGCCCGAGGCGGACGGCGGGTGGCGTGCTCAGCGCGGTCCCGAGCGCGCGCTGCGCGAGCTCACCGGGAAGCGGCTGCGCGGCGATGCCCTCGACGAACCCCCGCAACGCGGGCACGGCCACCGCGGGGTCGTCGGACACGGCCGCGGGCAGAGCCGCACGCATCACGGCACCCGTGCGCCCACCCTCACGGCCACGGCCGAGCTCGGTGATGGCGCCGACGAGCGCGATGCCCGCGACCGCCTCCGAACCGTGCTCACGCAGGTAGTCGGCGATCACCAGGCCGCCGTAGGACCAGCCGACGAGCACCGCGGGCCGTCCGGCGTACGCGAGCAGCGCGGCCACATCACCGGCCCAGGTGGCCGACCGGTCGTACCCCTCGGCCGGGATCGCCGATCCGCCGTGGCCGCGCAGGTCGGCGGCGATCAGGCGGAACTGCGAGGTCAGGCGCTCATCGGTGAGCTGGGCGGCCCAGCACTTCGCCGACTGCGCCCAGCCGTGCAGCAGGACCACCGGAGGAGCGTCCGGTGGTCCGGCCTCCGTCACGGCCAGGCTGGTCCCACCGGCACCGCTCAGCTCCGAGAGTCGCACCAGCCCAGTGAACCCGGACAGCCCCGCTCGCCGCGAGCAGGCGTTCGCGATTTCACATCGGCGCGGTCACATCAGCGGAGGGCCGACTTGGACAGCCACTGGTTCCAGGTCAGCTGCCAGTCGTAGACGTCGTACTGCGGTGCGATGGTGCCCGCGGAGCCGGTGACCTCGACGGGATCGCCGACCAGTGCGCTGTCGAAGAACCTCTTGGCGTCGGCTTCCAGCAGGTTGGCACAGCCGTGCGAGGTGTTGGCCCTGCCGATGTTCGCCGCGTTGTCGTTGTTCTCGTGGATGAACTCACCGTGGTTGGAGATCCGGACGGCCCACTTCTTCATCACGTTGGTGTAGCCGTACTTCGGGTTGTCCATCTTCTCGACGGGGTTCTTCTGCATCACGATGTAGGTGCCGTTGGGCGTGTTCAGGTCCTTGTTCCCGTCCTTGCCGTAGCTGGCCGGGTAGGTGGCGACGGTCTGCCCGTCCCGCTGCACGACGAGCTTGTGCGAGGGCGTGTGCGCCTTGACGATCTGCGCGCGGCCGATGCTGAACTGCGTGCTCACGTCGGCGCGCCCGAAGTTGCCGTCGCCGTAGGGCACCGCGAAGAGGTCCGCACGCACCTTGATCTTGGTGTTGGCCGGCCAGTACTTCTCCGGCCGGTAGTGCACCTCGCGGTCGTTGAGCCAGGCCCACGCGCCCTCGACCTTCGGCGTGGTCTCCACGCTCAGCGCCTTCTCGGCCGCGGCCTTGTCCTTGATCTTCGCGTCGAACTCGACCTTGATCGGCATGGCGATGCCGACGACGGCGTTGTCGGTGGGGTTCACCGTGGCCCGGATCAGCTTGCCCGGCTTGAGGGTGGTGAAGCCGCCCTTGGCCTCGACCGGCTTGTTGTCGGTGCCGGTGGCCTTGCCGGTCCAGGTGTAGCTCTTCTCGAAGGCCAGCTTCCCGGTGCTGGTCCAGCTCAGCCGGTCCGGGGCCAGCTCGCCCTTGACCGCCTTGCCCTCGGCGTCGACGAGGTTCACCTCGGTCAGGGCGCCCTGGGCGACGGTGACCTTGAACGGGGTGGCCGGGCTGATGTCCTTGGCGCCGTCGACCGGGTCCGCGGCCACCTTCGCCACCGGCGGCGCGTCCGGCGCGGGGGTGCTGTCGCCACTGCACGCGACCAGCGAGAGAACTGCGGCGAGCGCCATGCCCGTCAACCCGACAACGCCCCGAGTCCCTCGTCTACCCACGTCCATCGACCTCCACCTAGCCACGGGCACGATCGTGCACCCTGCAGAAGACGTTCGGTGCGAAGCCCAGGGTGCGCCAAGTGGGTGTGACGGTCGTCACTGCAGTCGACTCAAGATCGCGTCAACCGGTGCAAACGCCGACGACCAGCTCAGCCAGCACGGGCTCGATCGGATTGGCGTACCCGACCGTCCCTCCCTGGTTACCCGCGAAGTGGAGGCCGACAACACGACCGGACTGGTCCACGACGGCCGCCCCGGAATCGCCCCGGTCGCCGAAGCGCCCGGCGGCCACCTCGATCCGCACCTGGTCGCGCATCCGGCGCACCCCGAGTCCCGCGCCGTAGTCGAGCTGCACCGTGGCGTCCACCGAGACCACGACGCCCGCGGTGAGCCCGGTGCTGCGCCCGCGCTTGCGGACCGGGGCGCCGATGCGCGCCGCCGCGTGCCCGGTCACCGGCCCGATGCCGACGATCGAGGGCTCGATGGGCCGCCCCTGCCGGAACCTGATCAGCGCACCGTCCACTTTGGACGAGAAGGCGCCGCGGGCGAGGCTGCCGCAGACGTCGTCCGGGCACCGACCTCCGTCCACCCTGGACGGGTGGGTGAGCTCGTCGCCGATGGTCCAGCCGTCGTCGACGCAGGCGACGTGGAAACTGGTCAGACCGAGCACCTCCCCGCTGCCGAGCAGGTCGGTCACCAGCAGGCCGAGCGTGCCGACGGTGACGTACTCGCCGTACTCCGGCGCCTGCGGCGGACCGAGCCGGATCGGGCGGCACGGACCGATGCTGATCCCGCCGAGCAGGGTGGAGTACGCCTCCGGCGGCGGTTCCGGCGCGGAGTCCGCGCGCATCAGCGCCGTGTGCAGCAGCACGTCGTCGCGCACCACGTCCACCGGAACGCCCTCGACCTCGCGGGGCAGGAGTTGCCATGCCGGCAAACGGTCCGCCGGGCGCTTGTCCAGGACCGAGACCGAGATCGCCAGTACCCCGCTCGGCAGTCCCGCGACGCGCTTCTCGGCGATGTCCACGCCGACGACCCCTGGTAGATCGAGAAAAGCGTCTTCGACCCGCCGCTTCACCGGTCGGATCTCGTCCCTTCGCCAGGCCCGGGTGTCGCCCGCCATGATGCCCTCCTCGTCAGAGCTGGCATCCGCACATCCCATGAAACACGCGCAGTAAGACAATCGTCACACGACGTCACCCGAACGGCCGTGACTCGCGTAGGCGTTTGCCAGAAGCGCAAAGATCAACGGGCTAAAGCGCGCAGCCGACGAGCACCGGCTCGGGGTGCAGCCGGACGCCGAACGCCGCGTCCACGCCGTCGCGCACCTCGGCGGCCAGCGCGAGCAGGTCCTCGGTGCTCGCCGAACCGCGGTTGGTCAGCGCGAGGGTGTGCTTGGTGGACAACGAGACCCGGCCGTCCCGGGCGCTGTAGCCCTTGTGGAAACCGGCGCGTTCGATCAGCCAGGCCGCGGAGAGCTTCACCCTGCCCTCGCCCGCGGGGTAGGTGGGCATGGTGACGGGACCGCCCCCGGCGCGCGCGGAGGCCCGCTCCAGCACCGAGAGCACCTCGTCGCCCTCGCCGATGATCGGGTTGGTGAAGAAGGAACCCGCGCTCCACGTGTCGTTGTCGACCGGGTCGAGCACCATTCCCTTGCCGCGCCGCAGTTCCAGCACGGTGTCGCGGACATCGCGGACCGGTGCCCGGTCGCCGACCTGGACCCCGAGGGTGCGGGCCAGCTCGGCGTAGGCGATCGGGGCGGACTTCCCGCCGTCGGTCAGCGCGAACCGCGCCCGCAGCACGACGGCGTTGTCCTTGCCCTTGAGCACGCTCGTCCGGTAGGCCAGCCCCAGCTCGGCGGCGGGCACCATGCGCACCTGGCCGCTCTCCCGGTCCAGCAGGTCCACCGAGACCAGCACGTCGGTGATCTCCACGCCGTACGCGCCGACGTTCTGCACCGGGGTGGCGCCGACCAGGCCGGGGATACCGGACAGGCACTCCAGGCCGCCGAGGTCGTTGGCCACGGTGTGCGCGACCACCTCGTCCCAGTCCTCGCCCGCCTCCACGGTCAGCTGCACCCGGCCGTCGCTGAGCCGGTCGATGCGCCTTCCTGAGGTGCCGATGCGGACCACCGCGCCGTCGAAGCCGGAGTCGGCGATCACCAGGTTCGAGCCGCCCCCGAGGACCAGCAGCGGCTCCCGCGCGGCGTCGGCGGCGCGGACGACCTCGACCAGCTCGGCGGCGGTGGTGGCGTTGACGAACCGGGCCGCGGGCCCACCGAGGCGCAGCGTTGTGTGGTCGGCGAGCGCGACGGGTTCGGTGGCGGACGGCGGTGTGGTCACGACCGCCAACGGTAGCCTGACGCGCCGTGGCCACCAGCACCGAGACCTCACACGAGTTCCCGTTCCCGGCGCCCGCGCTGCTCGCGGCGCTGACCGACGCCGACTACCTGCGCGCGCGGCTCGCCGCGGTCGGCGGCGCCAAGGCGGAGCTCGTCTCCCACGAGAGCGCCGACGGCGAGAGCAAGGCCGTGCTCAAGCAGGGCGTTCCCGCGGACAAGCTGCCCTCCTTCGTCCGGTCGTTGGTCAACGGCGACCTGGTGATCGAGCGCACCGAGCGCTGGCGCGCCGCGGGTGAGGGCGCGGTCGGCACGGTCGTGGCCTCGGTGCCCGGCGCCCCCGCGTCGATCAACTGCTCGCTGCAGCTGCGGCCGAGCGGCGCGGGCGCGGAGCTGCTCAGCGCGCTGGAGGTGCGGGTGTCGCTGCCCTTCGTCGGCGGCAAGGTGGAGAAGGCGATCGTGGAGCAGATCGGCAAGCTGCTCGACGCGGAGAACACCTTCACGCTGAACTGGCTGCGCGACCAGCAGTGAACCAGGCTCGCCGCAAACCCCGGTTCGCGGCGGGCCGGGCCCGTGCGCTCGGCCTGCCGACCCGGGGCACCACCAACCCCAACCGGCTGCGCCGCGTCGACCGGTGGATGGTGTCGACCCCCCAGGTCGGCGAGGTGTTGCGGGGCGCGGCGGACCCGCTGGTGATCGACCTCGGCTACGGCTCGTCGCCGGTGACCACGGTGGAGATGGCGCAGCGGCTGCGCGTGGTGCGCCCCGACCTGCGCGTGCTCGGCCTGGAGATCGACGCGGACCGCGTCGCCGCGGGTGCGGCGGTCGCCGATCCGCCGCTGCTGGAGTTCCGCAGGGGCGGCTTCGAGCTGGCCGGACGGCGCCCGGTCCTGGTGCGCGCGTTCAACGTGCTGCGCCAGTACACCGAGGCGGACGCGGAGCAGGCGTGGCAGACGATGCTCTCCGGCCTGGCTCCCGGTGGGTTGCTGGTGGAGGGCACCTGCGACGAGATCGGCAGGCGGTGCTGCTGGGTCACGCTCGACTCCTCCGGCCCGTTGACGATGACCTTCGCCTGCAAGCCCGGCGACATCGAGGCACCGTCCGAGCTGGCCGAGCGGCTGCCGAAGTCGCTGATCCACCGCAACGTCCCCGGCGAGCGCGTGCACGAGCTGCTGTCCGACCTGGACAGTTGCTGGGCGACCGCGGCGCCCTTCGTCCCCTTCGGCCCCCGCGCCCGCTGGGCCGAGGCCGTCCGCCTGTTCGCCGACCGCGGTTGGCCGGTCCGCGACCACCACCGCCGCTGGCGCCTCGGTGAGGTCACCGTCGACTGGTCCGCCGTCGCCCCGGCGTCCTAGGGTCGGGGCATGGAGCACGCCGACTTCGTGAAGCACGTGCGGGAGCAGGCGGCGGCGCTGCGCGAGGCCGCGGTGGCCGCGGGACCGGAGGCGAAGGTGCCGTCCTGCCCCGGCTGGACAGTGCTGGACCTGGTGCGGCACATCGCGAACGTGCACTCGCGCGTCGCGGAAATCCTTGTCGCGCAGGACATCACCGCACCACCGGAGTTCCCGCACGCGCCGAAGCAGTGGGACGAGTCGCTGGAGTGGTGGGACGCCAGGCTCGCCACGTTGGTGGACCGCTTCGCCGAGCTGGACCAGGACAAGCCGACCTGGACGTTCACCGCGGGGCTCGGGACCGTCCGGGGGTGGGCGCGGCGGCAAGCGCACGAGACGGCCATCCACCGCGTGGACGCGGACCTGGCGCTCGGCGTCGACTCCCGGCTGATCTTCGATCCGGGGTTCGCCGCGGACGGCATCGACGAGCGGCTGACCTTGTTGCCGGGCGACTTCGGCAGGACGACCGCGAGCGGCACGATCCTCTTCCACGCCGCCGACGCGGGCCGCGCGTGGACGATGACGCTGCGCCCCGGGCGGACCCCCGACGTGACCCCCGCGCTGGACGCGGCGATCCACACCGACGCCGTGGTCGCGGGGACCGCGGACGCGGTCTACCGCGCCGTCTGGAACCGCCCGAGCACCGCGGTGATCACGGGTGCGCACGAGCTGGTGGAAGCTCTCCCCTGCCCGTGAAACCCGAATAGGGTGGCGGTATGGAGCACGCCGACCTCGTCGACCAGATCACCCAGCACTCCGCCGCGCTGCTCGACGCGGCCGTGCAGGCCGGGCCTGCCGCCGCGGTGCCGACGTGTCCTGAGTGGACGGTCACCGACCTGGTCGCGCACATGGCCAGGGCGCACAGCTGGGTCCGCGTGATCGTCGAGACCGGCGAGCACGCGGAGTTCCCCGAGGTGCCGACCGAGTGGCAGCCGCTGGTGGACCACTGGCAGGAACAGACCGCACTGCTGGGTCAGCGCCTGCTGGCGGCGGGGCCGGACGCGCCGGCCTGGACCTTCCTGCCGGACCTCCCCCAGCGGGCGTCCTTCTGGGCCCGCCGCATGGCGCACGAGGCCGCCATCCACCGCGTGGACGCGGAGCTGGCCCAGGGCGTGGACTCGCGGCTGATCTTCGACCCGGGGTTCGCCGCGGACGGCATCGACGAGGCGCTGGGCTGGGCCCCGCTGGTGGCGCTCAGGAACACCGAGGCCTCCGGCAGCATCCTGTTCCACGCGGCCGACGCGGGCCGGGCCTGGACGCTCGTGCTGCGCGCGGGCAAGCCCGTCGAGGTGCTGCCGTTGCAGGACTCGGCGATCGACGCGGACGCGACCATGGCGGGCACGGCGGACGCGCTCTACCGGGCGATCTGGAACCGGCCCAGCACGGCGATCCGGACCGGGGACCGGTCGCTGTTCGACGCGCTCCCCGCGATCTGACCGGGCTGTGCATCGCTCGATCGTGAGGGCCTGACAGACTGACCAGCCATGTCCAGCCCTGAACGCCGCTACGTCATCACCCTCGGCTGTCCCGACCGCTCCGGGATCGTCGCCAAGATCTCGACGTTCCTCGCGGAGTTCGGCGGCTGGATCGTGGAGGCGGCCTACCACACCGACCGCGACACCAACTGGTTCTTCACCCGCCAGGAGGTCCGCGCCGACTCGCTGCCGTTCGACCTGGCGGAGCTGCGCAGGCGGTTCGCCGAGGTCGCGGCGGAGCTGGGCAGCCGCACCGACTGGCGGGTCAGCGACACCGGTGTGCCGCGGCGGGTGGTGATCCTGGTCTCCAAGGCCGGGCACTGCCTGTACGACCTGCTCGGCCGGGTCGCCTCCGGGGAGCTGGACGTGGACGTGCGCGCGGTGATCGGCAACCACGCGGACCTGGCCGGGATCACCAGGGCGCACGGGATCCCGTTCCACCACGTGCCCTTCCCCGGCCCCGGTGAGAACCCCGAGGGCAAGGAGGCGGCGTTCAACCAGATCCGCCAGATCGTCGACTCACACCACCCGGACGCCGTGGTGCTGGCCCGGTTCATGCAGGTGCTGCCGCCGGAGCTGTGCGCGGCGTGGGCGGGCAAGGCGCTCAACATCCACCACAGCTTCCTGCCGTCGTTCATCGGCGCCCGGCCCTACCACCAGGCGTACGCCCGCGGGGTGAAGCTCGTCGGCGCGACCTGCCACTACGTCACCGCCGAGCTGGACGCGGGGCCGATCATCGAGCAGGACGTCATCCGGGTCGACCACACCGACAGCAGCGCGGACATGATCCGCAAGGGCCGCGACATCGAGAAGGTCGTCCTCGCGCGCGGTCTGCGCTGGCACGTCGAGGACCGCGTCCTGGTGCACGGCAACCGAACTGTGGTCTTCCACTAGCCCTTCGCCAGGGCCAGCAACGGGAACACCGGCTCGTGCTCCTGGCCGTGGCCGACGAAGGAGCCCTCGCCGCACACCGCGAGGCCGTACCGCGCGCCCAAAGCCTCCACGCGGGCGCGCTCGTCCCGCGCGCCAGGCATGGCGGGATTGCCCTCTGCCAGGCGGTGTGCGGCTCGTTTGTCCACGGTGCACACCAACACTCCGCCGGGACGGAGCACGCGGGCGACCTCGCGCACCACGGCCTCCGAGTCGGGCATCAGGTGCAGCAACCAGATCGCGGTCACCGAGGCGACGCTGTCCGACCTGGCGGGCAGGCGGCGCGCATCCGCCCGGGCCACCCGCCCCGGCAACCGCCGCACCGCGTGCCCGAGCATCGCCGCAGATAGATCAACACCAATCACCGGACGGGTCATCGCCGCGGCCACGATCCCCGTGCCCACAGCGACATCGAGCACCGGGCCGGGCGGCAGCAGTCGTTCGATCGCGGCAGCCGCGGCACGTGCGCGTGGCTCACCGCCGCGGGTCGAGTCGTACTCCGCGGCCTCGACCTCGTAGTCGGGCATGGTCACCGCCCCAGGCCCTCCACGACCTCGGCGGCGGCCAGGCGCGCGAGGACATCGCCCGGGACGAACAGCTTGCTGGAGCGCACACCACTGCCGATCACCAGCTCAGGCGCGGCGGCGACGGCGGAGTCCAGCAGGACCGGCCAGTCCTGCGGCAACCCCAGCGGCGTGATGCCGCCGTAGGCCATGCCCGTCAGGCTGACCGCCTCGTCCATGGGTGCGAAGGACGCCTTGCGGGCCTCCAACCGCTTGCGCGCCAGACCGTTCACGTCCGCACGGGTGGTGGCCAGCACCAGGCACGCCGCGAAGCGCACCGTGTCGCCGCGCTTGCCGCTGATCACCACGCAGTTCGCCGAAGCCTCCAGCGGCGAGCCGTACTTCGCGCAGAACGCCGTCGTGTCGGCCAGCTCCGGGTCGATCTCGGCAACGCCGACGCGGTCGCGGTCGGTGTCGGGCAGCGCGCTGAGGGCCTTCGCGACCGGCTCGGCGAGCAGCTCCGGGTGCTCGGCGGCGGGCAGGACGGTGAGCGATCCGGCGATGGTCCAGGTCATGCGCCCAGGCTAAACACCTTCAGGATGGCGGCGTTGAAGGCGTCCAGGTCCTTGGGCGTGCGGCTGGTGATCAGGTTCCACCCGCCGCCGGGGCAGACGAAGACCTCCTCGTCCACCCAGTGCGCGCCCGCGTTGCGGATGTCCGTCGCCAGGCTCGGGTAGGAGGTCAGGGTCTTGCCCCGCACCACGTCCGCCTCGACCAGCAGCCACGGCGCGTGGCAGATCGCCGCGATCGGCTTGCCCGCGGCGGCCAGCTCCTTCACGAAGCGCACGGCGTGCGGGTTCATCCGGAGCTTGTCGGCGTTCCCCACGCCGCCGGGCAGGACGAGCCCGGCGTAGTCGGTGGGCGCGGCGTCCTCGATCGCGACGTCGACGGAGAACGAGTCGGCGGGGTCGAGGTGGTTGAAGCCGCGCACCGTGCCCAGCTGCGGGCCGAGCAGGCGCGGTTCGGCGGGAGCGTCGAGCACGGCCTGCCACGGCGAGGTGAGCTCGATCTGCTCGATGCCCTCGTCGGCCACCATGAACGCGACTCTCTTCAGGTATTCGGCCATGAACTACGGCTACCCAAGGCTGGGCCGGGCAAGCCAGTCCGTCAGCAACTGCCGCACCCGGGGCCGATGGGTGAGCAGCGGCGCACGCGTCGGCAGCACTTCGAGCCGCCCGTGCGGGAACGCCTTCGCCACGGCCTCGCCGACCTCCCGCGGGTGCTGGCCGTCGCCGGTCGCCGCGATCACCAGCACGTCCGCGGTGACGCCCGCGACCTGCGCAGGATCGCTCAGCGGGGCCTGGCCGGGCAAGGCCGCGAGCGCGTCGCCGAGTCGCATCAGCGCTGCGATCCTGGTGTCGACGTAGTCGCCGAGCTCGATGTCCCGGGGCAGGTGCTCCAGCATGAGTTCGCGCAGCTCAGCGCGGTCCCCACGGGCCACGGCGGCGGCCTGGCGGAGCAACGGGAGGTTCGGGTCCCTGCGCGGTTCGGTCAGCGCGGCGGGCAGCAGCAGCGCGAGCCGGTCGAAGCGCTCCGGCTCGCGGGCGACGAGGTTGATCAAGGCGGCCGCGCCGAGCGAGGTGCCGATCGCGGCGGTGGCACCGACCTCGTCGGCGACCGAGGCGACGTCGTCGGCCACCCGGTCGTAGCGCCAGTACCCGGGCGGGGCGCCGGGGGCGTCGCCGTGGCCGGGCAGGGTCAGCACCACGCGGGTGCCCGGCAGACCGGAGGCGGGCAGCCTGGCCTCGCCGGGTGTGGTCCCCAGGCCGGGCACCACGACGGTGACCGGGTCACCCGAGCCGTGGGCCTGCCAGGTCACCAACGCGGGCCGCGCTGGACCTCGACCAGCCGGGGGCGCACGTCGACGATGTAGACCAGCACCGCGACCAGCCCGGCCATCCAGAAGAAGGTCCCGGGTCCGCCGAACTGGAACAGGATCAACGCCGCGGTGGCGCCACCGGAGATGCCCAGCCACGCGGGCTTGGTCAGCTTGTCCGCCACGGTGAAGGCATCGGCACGCTGCATCAGGGCGTGGCCGAACGCGTACACACCGAACGGGATCGCCGCCCAGTAGATGAGAAGCAGAATGACTGCGTCTGGCCTCAACACAACTCCAGCGTACGGGCTGTTCCGGTGATCCGGTGCCCCACGCGTCAGTGCCCCTGGTCCACGGGAGCGACCAGGGGCCCTGACGGGTTTCGCGGGGTGTCAGTTCTTGGTGGTCTTCTTCGCCGCGGCGGGCTTGGCGGCGCCGGTCTTGGCGGCCTCGGTCCGGGTGGCGGCCTTGCGGGTGGTGCTGCGGGTCGCGGCGGCGGCCTCGGCACCGGCGTCGATCACGGCCTCGGCCACGTCCTCGGCGGCGCGCTCGGTCGCCTGCGCGGCCTTCTCACCGGCGGAGCGGGTGCGGCGGGTGACCTTGCCGAGCACGTCGTCGGCCAGCTCGCGGACGTCGGTGACGACCTCCTCGACGCGGCCCTGGGCGACCTTGGTGCCCTCCTCGACCTGGGTCAGCGCCTTCTGCACCTGCGGGGTGTTGCGCAGGGTCTCCAGCGCCTCCTCGCCGCGCTCGGCGAGGTAGCCGTAGAGCTGCAGCGCGGCCTGGGTGTAGGCGTCGACGAGCTTGCGCAGCTCGGCGGGCTCCAGCTTGGCGCGCAGCCCGCTGAGGTCCTTGGGCAGTTCGTCGGCGGCGGACTTGGCGGCCTCGGCACCGTCCTTGGCGGCCTCGCGGGCCTTGCCGAGCGCGTCGGCGACGGCCTTGGCGGCCAGGTCACCGGCACCGAGCGCGGCCAGCAGCGGGGTGCGCGCCTGCTCCAGCACGGTGGTGACGACGGCGCCCGCCTGCTCGCGGGCCTTGCGGACGTCCTCGGAAGTCGGCAGCGTAGCCATGGTTGTTCTCTCCTCAGTTCTGGCGAGTCTCGGAAGACGGGGACGCATCGCCTTGTCCGTCCACAGTGGACGTTTCGGCGCGGTTCTCCCGCCGGAAGGATTGGTAGACGTCGAGCAGCACCTGCTTCTGCCGCTCGGTGAGTTCGGCGTCGGCGAGCACGGCGTCGACGACGGCGCCGCTCTCCCGCTCCTCGAGGATTCCGGCCTGCACGTAAAGCGCCTCGGCCGAGATCCGCAGCCCCTTGGCGATCTGCTGCAGGATCTCCGCGCTCGGCTTGCGCAGCCCCCGCTCGATCTGGCTCAGGTAGGGGTTGGACACCCCGGCCTGCTTGGCCAGCTGCCGCAGGGAGATCTGCGCGTTGGAGCGCTGCGTCCGGATGTACTCACCGATGTCGCGGACCGTGCCGACAACGGCCTCGTTGACGTCGCTGACGGCTTTCTCGACCCGGCCCATCCGGCCACCTCCTCTCGCTGTTACCCGACAGTACGCACAGGTGCTAGCTGTTGCAAGCAGAGTGCTTGCAGGAGGGAGGTGGCCTTGCCCACATCGGCCCGTATACCGTCTTGACGTGCGAGAACAGGCTCCGGCACTACTAGCGGTCGCGGCCGGCGGCATCGTCGGTGCGCTCGCCAGGTACGGCATCGCGGTCACCGTCAGTGGTCCTCACGACGGGTTTCCCGTGGCCACCTTCGGCATCAACGTGCTCGGCTGCCTGCTCATCGGCGCCCTGATGGCCTTGCCCGTCAAGGGACTGCGCAGGCCCTTCCTCGGCACCGGCGTGCTCGGCGGCTTCACCACCTTCTCCGGCTACGCCGTGGAGACCGAACGCCTGCTCGCGGGCGGTCACCTGCTGACCGCCGCGCTCTACGTCTTCGGCACGCTGCTCGCCGCACTCGCCGCGGTGGTGCTGGGAGCGAGGCTCGCCCGGTGAACGCACTCCTCGTCGCGCTCGGCGCCGGGATCGGCGCCCCCCTGCGGTACCTGGCCGCCCAGCGGTTCGGCACCCGGGGCATCTTCGCGGTCAACGTGATCGGCTCGTTCGTGCTCGGCGTGCTCACCGGAGCGGCGGTGGCGGCCCCCGGCATGGCACTGCTCGGCACCGGGCTCTGCGGTGCGCTGACCACGTACTCCACCTTCGGCTACGAGAACGTGGAGCTGCTCCGGCGGGGCGCGGGCCGGGCGGCGCTGCTGAACGTCGCGGGCAGCGTCGTGCTCGGCGTGCTCGCCGCGGCGGGCGGGTTCGCGGCCGGAGCTGCCCTGTTCGGCTGAAGGCGCGGCGGGCCACGGGGCGTTACCGTGAACGCCGAGGTGCGCCATGGGCGAGTTGAGCAAGCGCAAGGCACAACGGCTGCGCAACCGGATGGCCGCGACGCTGGCCGAACAGGGCGCATTGGCCGATCCGCACTGGCGCGCGGCCTTCGAGCAGGTACCGAGGCACCTGTTCCTGCCCCGGTTCTTCCGACCGCACCCGGACGGCGGCTGGACGGCGGTCGCCGACTCCGACCACGAGTGGCTGGAGCTGGTCTACTCGGACTGGGTGTGGGTGACCCAGCTCGACTGCGACGACCGCAGGTGGGCCCTCGCCCGGCGGCAGGGACGCACGCCCGGCACCGCGACCTCCTCCTCCAGCATGCCGACGATCATGGCGATCATGTTGGAGGCGCTGCGGATCCGTGGCGGCGAGAAGGTGCTGGAGGTCGGCACCGGGACGGGTTACAACGCGGCACTGCTGTGCCACCGGCTCGGCCCGCGCAACGTGTCCACAGTGGACGTCGACCCGCTGGTGCTGCGCCGGGCGGCAGCCAACCTGGAGCGCGCGGGCTACCGACCGACCCTGGCCACCGCGGACGGCGCGGCGGGCTACCCCCCGACCGCGCCGTACGACCGGGTGCTCGCCACCTGCTCGGTGAGCAGCATCCCGTTGCCCTGGCTGGCCCAGACGGTGGTCGGCGGTCTGATCGTGACGACGCTGCACCGGCCGCTCGGGGCGGGCCTCGTGCGCATCACCGCGGGCCGCAACAACACCGGCGAAGGCACGGTGCTGCCCGCGGACGGCCGGTTCATGCCGCTGCGCGCCCATCGGGGCCCTGACATCACCGACCTGCTGCGCGATGTCGGGGACTGCTCGGGGCCCCGGTCGCCGACGGCCCTCGGGATGAACGTGGTGACCAGCCCGAGCAGCGCGTTCGAGTTCTTCGCCGGTCTGGCGCTGCCGGGCGTGCGGCCCGCGACCGGGATGACCGTCGGCGAGCTGCGGCAGAACTGGCTGGTGCACCCGGACGGCTCCTGGGTCCGGCACACCTCCGAGCGCGGGCGGCACCACGTCGAGCAGGGCGGCCCGCGACGGCTGTGGGACGAGACCGAGCAGGCCTACGAACGCTGGCGCGCGCTCGGCGAACCCCGCCGGGAGCAATTCCGGCTCACCATCGATCCCGGCGGTCAATGGATCTGGCTCGATGAGCCTTCTGGAGGACACCACTGGGAACTCGAATCCGCGTAATCTGAACCCATGATCTGCCCGAAATGCAATGACGCGATGGTGAACTACGAGCGCAACGGCGTGCACGTCGACCAGTGCCGCGGCTGCCAGGGCCTCTACCTCGACCCCGGTGAGCTGGAGCAGCTGGTCAAGGCGTCGAGCAAGTACTACGAGCACAAGCGCGCGAACGGCGGGGAGGTCGACGACAAGAAGCGGAAGCGCGACAAGGACGACGGTTTCTTCGAGGAGATCCTCGACTTCATCATCTGATCCGCGTACCCGCACTGGTAATTTTACTAGAATGCGCCGGAGATATCTGCATGGAAATGCATCATTCGGTGCGCAGACCCTCCGAGCGCATCGCCCGGCGCAGCTGCGGCAGCGTCATCACCGTCGCCAGCAGCACCGCGAGCACCGCCGCCACCCCCGTCATGCCGATGGCCTCCCAGTCGTAGCTCCGCGGCATCGGGGTGGTGTTCAGCACCAGCGCCGCCAGGCCGAGGCCGCACACCAGTGCGGCCCCCGTCCCGAGCACGACCGGCACGGCGTTCTGCCACAGCACCGACCACGCCAGGGTCGAGTACGGCACTCCGGTCGCCGACAGCACCGCGAACTGCCGCCTGCGGTGCCTGACGTGCTCGAAGGCCACCACCAGCAGCCCGCCCGCCGCCAGCGCGAGCGTCACCACGGAGGCCACCGTGACCAGCCGCCGGATCGCCGTGTAGGTCCGCTCGGAGTCGGAGGCCGGCGTCGCCCGTGCGGAGAAGCTGAGCGTCCTGGTCAATCCGATCTCGTTGCGAATCGCTTCCAGGGCGAGCGAATCGTGCTCACCGAGCCGGACGGCCACGACGTGCTGCAGCTCCGGCGTCCCGGGCCCGATGGCCGCTGGGGTGACCAGCAGACCGGATCCGCTCCAGGGCACGCGGACGGCGGGCCGCGCGACCTGCCGCACTCGCTCCGGTTGCCGCCAGGTCAGCGTCCCCTCCCGCGCAGCCTGCAGCACGAACTCCGTTCCCGCAGGTATGTCCGCGAAATCGCCGTTGGAGTCGGGGAAGGCGAAGACGTCGCCGTCGGCGCAGGCGTCGATCGGCGTCAGCTCCCGCAGCGCGGGGCACGACGCGACGGTCAGCTCGACGGGACTGGCCACGTGGGCCGGCTGTTGCGCGTACGCCACGCTGTGGGAGACAGCGCGCTGAACCCCTTGCATGCCGCGCAATCGCTCCGCCAACTGCCGTGCCGACTCCGCGTCAGCGACGTTGATCCACGCCAGGTCGCGGTCGGTGCTGGGCTTCCACGACATCTCCCGGTGGATCGGGTCGCTGGTCAGCAGCAGTGCCTGGAGCGCGATCCCGCCCGCGAGCAACGCCGCGAACCCGCCGACGATCCGCCACGAGGCGCCGCCGTGCGCCTCCATCCGCCGCATCGCCAGCTGCCAGGACAGCGGCCCGCCCCGTGATCGCCCGACGCAGCGTTCGAGCAGCCACGGCAGCACCATCGGCATCCCCACCAGGACCAGCACCACCCCGAGGACGACGAGCTCCGGCCGGGACCGCGACGCCATGCCCCGGTGCTGCCCGGCCAGCAACGCGACCCCTGCCAAGATCGGCAACAGCCGCCACCAGAGCCTGCGCGGAGCCCGGCGGACTCCCCTGCTCACACCGAGCGGTTCGATGAGCGTGCGGCGCAGCGCGATGAAGGCCGTCCCGACCGCGATCACCGGCACGACCAGGAAGACCAGCAGCACCAGGGGCGGCGACGGCCTGACGTCCTCGCCGAAGATGCTCAGCCCGAACAGCGAGATCGAGTCCACCAGCTCGCGCCCGCCCACGAAGAACCCGACACCGACGACGAGGCCCGCCAGCGCCCCGGCCAAGGACTCACCCGCCACGATCCGCCTGACCTGCCCGGCGTCCGCGCCGATCAGCCGAAGCGCGGCGAGCCTGCGGTCCCGCGCCGACGCGGACAGCCGTGCCGTCCCCGCGACGAAGACCACCACCGGGATGAGCAGCACCACCAACGTGATGACCACCAGCAACGAGAGCAGCGGGTCGAAGTACAGCCGCTCAGCGGGGGCGCCGACGCTGTAGGCCGGGGTGGTCCGGTGCAGCTCGGCGCGCTCGACGCCGACGTAGAGGTGCAGCTCCCGGGGACCGCTCAGGCCGTCCTCACCGATGATCCCGATGACGCGCTGGGGAAACCTCGGGCGCAGCGGTGCTCCCTCGGGACTGTCCAGGAGATCACGCAACGCGGGTGACAGCACGATCTCGCCCGGCTTCGGCAGCACCTCCACCCCGGGCACCTTCGGTGGCGCCGGACCGTCCGCGAACACCATCTCGCCGCCGAACCGCCGTCCGGCGAACTCGGTGCTGACCACCGTGCTGTACAGCGGGCTGACGCCGGGGATCGGCCTGCTCGCGTCAGGAGCGGCGCCGATGCTGCGCGCGTGCGTGCGCTGTTCGTGGGATTCCAGGACGCTGCCCGCGGAAGCGGCGGTGAGCAGCGCCGCGACGCCCAGCCCGATGCCGATCGTGATCCAGGCCAGGCGCACAGCGGAGCCCCGGCCTCCCGCCACCGCGAGTCGCACCCCGAGGGCGAGGTCGGCGGACCAGCGTCGGAGGGTGTCCCTCACCAGCCGGGCCGTTCGGTCACGCGACCAACTCCACGTCCTGTGTGCGTCCGTCCCGCACGACGATCTCGCGATCGGCATGCGCGGCGACGCGGGGCTCGTGCGTGACGAGCACGACCGCCGCACCGGTCTGCCGGGCGGCGCCGAAGAGCAGGTGGAGGACGCGCTCGCCGTTCAGCGAGTCCAGCGCCCCGGTGGGCTCGTCGGCGAAGAGCACCTTCGGCTTCGTGGCCAGCGCCCGCGCCACCGCGACCCGCTGCCCCTGGCCGCCCGATGCCTCGCCCGGCCGCTTGGCCGCGATGTCACCGACCTCCAGCAGGTCCATCCACACCATGGCGGAGCGCTCGGCGTCGGCCCGCCGCATTCCGCCGAGGCGCAGCGGCAGCGCGACGTTCTCCAGGAAGGTCAGCTCGGGAACGAGTTGGCCGAACTGGAAGACAAAGCCGAAGTCGTTGCGGCGCAACGCACTCCGCTCACTGTCCGACATCGCCGACAGCTCGGCGCCCCGATAGCTCACCGTGCCCGAGTCCGGCTTCAGGATGCCCGCGAGGCAGTGCAGCAGCGTCGACTTCCCCGATCCGGACGGCCCCATCACCGCGACCAGCTCACCGGCCCGCACCGACATGCTCGCGTCCACCAACGCGGCCGTCGGCCCGAAAGCCTTCGCGATGCCCTTCGCCACCAGCAGTTCGGTCATGTGCTGGCCTCCCTCAGCTCGTCGAGGCGCGCCGTGGTCAGCTCCAGCCAGCGCAGGTCGGCTTCGAGGTGGAACAGGGCGTGGTCGCACACGAGCTGGTCGGCCAGGTCCCCCGCGGCCTTGCGGCGGGTCAGCGTGCGCATCAGCCGCAGGTGCTCCGCGCGCTGCGCGTCCAGCACGCCCTGGGCGCTGCGCCCGGACATGAGCGCGAGCACCACCTTGGCGTACAAGGTGTTCTGCAGGTACGGCTCGGGTTTCTCCGGCGTGCCCAGCCATCCGTCGATGTCGGTGACGCCCGCCTCGGTGATGGCGTAGCGCTTGCGCTCCGGTCCGCCGCCCGCCTCGGTCCCGTCCACCTCCACGAGTCCGTTGCGCAGCAGGCGGGACAGCGTCGAGTAGACCTGGCCGTAGTGCAGCGGCCGGTCGTGCCCGAAACGCTCGTCATAGGCACGCTTCAGGTCGTAGCCGTGTCGTGGACTTTTCTCCAACAAGCCCAGCAGTGCGTGCCCTATTGACATGAGCCGAACTGTACACGGGGTGTATAGCCGCGGATATCAATTTCCTGATGCTGCCCTCGCACCCCCGTGCAACGCGCAGGCACCCCCGGCCGTATCCGATCAAGGAAGCAGTCGAACCCTGGGAGCGCGAAGTGCAGAAAACCGTCGGACTGGTCGCCGCAGGCGCCCTCGTCGGTGTGATGATCAGCGCGCTCGGAACGATGACCGTCCACCCCGGAGCAGCCTCGGGACCAGAGCGAACGCGCATCGAGACGGACAGCGCGGCGGCGCGCGCGATGCCGCCGGACCCCCCGCCCGCGATGACCTACGTGCCGCCGTCCGACGGGGGGAAGGCCCCCGGCGGCGAGAACGAGGGCAAGACCACCAACGGCACCTGCCCTGTCGATCCGGGCTACCACGACAAGGACACGAAGGGGATGAAGCCCGCCGCCGCCCTGGCGTGGGCCAAGGCGAAGGAAGAGGCCGCGTCCCAGGGGGTCACCCTGTGCGCGCACGACGCGAAACGCACTGCGGCGCAGCAGAAGGCGGAGTTCGACGCGGCGCTGAAGCGCTACAACGGCGACCGGCGACTGGCCGAGCGGTACGTGTTACCGCCCGCTAAATCTTTGCATGTGGTGGGACTCGCAGTGGACGTGCAGCCCCGCGCGTCGGCAGCATGGTTGGAGCGCACCGCGGGAGCACTAGGGTGGTGCCGTCGATATGCCAACGAACCGTGGCATTTCGAGTACAACAAGGACTACGCCGACTCGGGTTGTCCGGCTCTCAAGCCGCATCCGTGAGGCGCTGGGGCATACCGTCCGCACTGACATCAGTGCCCCCCGACGTGTGGACGGTGTGACTGGGTCGCCCGGGTCAGCGCATGCCGGGCGGCCCAGTGCACCAGCCCCGTCCGCTCGGGCTCACGCAACCAGGCAGAACGGGTGCCCCGCCGGATCGGCGTAGACCCGGAAGCCGTTCGTCGGCGATCCCTGCACCTCACCCAGTGGCTTCGCGCCGACCGCCACCACGCGATCGTGCTCCGCGTCGATGTCGTCGACCCTGATGTCCAGATGGAGCATCTGCGGCCGCTCCCCCTCCGGCCACGTGGGCGCGCGGAACCCGGGATCGCGCTGGAACGACACCGTGGCGCCGTCCGGCCCGCTCACCGAGGCCCACCTGTCGTCGCCGCTGACCCCGTTCCACCCGAGGAGGTCGTTGTAGAACGCCGCGAGCGCCAACGGCTCCGGGCAGTCCAGCACCACGGTCTCCAGCTTCAGGCCGCGCTTCTCGGCCATGGCCACCCCTCCAACACATAACCACTGTGAACTAGATGACGGTTACTAACCAGTGTCCGAAGTATGGTGGTCAGCCGGGCGGGTCGCAACCGTTCTCGGTCGTAGAGTGGGCTGCGTGAGCGCCCCGGACACCGACCACGACGTGGACCTCCTGCTCGCGTTCCTGAATACCCGCGACGAGGAGAAGCACACGGACGTGCTCGACGACGTCGACGAGTGGCGGCTCTGGACGAGGAGCAACGGCATCCGGGTGCCCGGCGGACCCGCCGACGTCCGGCCGCTGCGCGACGCCCTGCGCGAGGCGATCGCCTGCCGGGAGCACGCCCCCGACCTCACCTCGGGCGCCGCTTCGGACGTCGCCGTCGACCTGCGCGCCGAGGTGCGCGGGGGCGTCCCCGTGCTGGCGCCGACCACCGCGGCCGGCGTGTTCCTGGCCGCGGCGCTGCGGTTGACCATCCTCGGCGAGTGGGACCGCTTCAAGATCTGCCCGGCGCGCACCTGCCGGTGGGCCTTCTACGACCGCTCCCGCAACCGCTCGCGCTCGTGGTGCTCCATGCGCGTGTGCGGCAACCGCGAAAAGGCCCGGGCCTTCCGCGAGCGCGCCAAGACCTGAGTCCCGCCGGCCGGGACGTCCTCACCCCGGCTGGGCCTGAGTCCGGGCAGTAAGAAGCCCCGACGTCGCGGGGGCAACGCGACGCCGGGGCTGTAAACCCGACCCGGCCGGGCGCGGTCGGTCGGAATCGGGTGGCACGGGAGGACGGGGTGTCCGCGCGAAGCGGAGAGTCGGGGCCGGGCGGGCGCCCACGGGCTCATCGGCGGGGGAACCGACTTCCGGCATGGCTTTGGACAAGAAGCTTCCGGAGCGAACCCGCGGGCGCCGCGCCGGTCGGGAAGGGCGTCACGACCGTTGCACAGACGGTCGGCGCCGAAGCATGAGCAAGATCAACTAGAACTGCGCACACCCCAACCGCGCCAGCGGTCGCGGGGTCAGTCCGGGGAGGTGGCCGGACGGCTCAGGAAACCGGCGACCGGAACGACACCGTCGCCGTAGACCACGCCGGTCACCGACAGCACCGGCGGCGGGGGAAGCAGCGCGGGCAGGCCCGCGGCAGTGCGGTTCGGGCCGCTCTCGGCGAGGCCGTTGCCCGCGGGCGAGGTCCCGGTCTGCACCGGGCTCGGCTTGGAGTCCTCGCGCGGCAGCGTGGGAACGCCGTCCTTCTTGGCGTCGTTCGCACCGCCGAGGGAGAGGGCGGAGCGGCTGGGAGCCTGGCGGACGCTCGGGTGGTGACTGCCGTGCCGGATGGCGGCGGTCTCCTCGGCGGGAAGCTGCGCGGGCGGGACGTCCGGAGCGGGCAGCGTCACCGGGTCGGGCTCGGGCCACGGCAGCGGCTTGGGCCGCTCGGCCGAGACCTCACCGGAGGAGTGGTTGCCCAGCGGCGGCCGTTCCGGGCCGGCCGGGAGCAGGTTGGGGGATTCGGGATCGGGCTCCGGCATCGGCCGGGTCAGCCCCGCGTCGGGGTCCTCACCGGGCGCCGGGGCGGACGGCGTGAGCCGCAGCCGCAGCAGGTCCTTGATCAGCTCGCGCAGCTCGGTGTGCTGGGCACCGGCGCCGGTCCGCACGACAGCGGCGGGGCGGTCGGTGACAGCGGGGGCCTTGGCGGCCCGGAGGCGGGCGGCGTTCGACGTGGCGAGCCGGTCGACGAGGGCACCGGCCTGCGTCGCGGCATCCGCCGGTCGCTGGCCCTGCTCCAAGACGACCGACGGGCTCAGAACGTCGACGCGGGCCGGCGCCTCGTCGGCGCTGGCGGCGGTGGCCACGGCCAGCCAGGCGGTCGCAGCCAGACCACCCGTGACGGCCAGCCGTACGGCAACAGCGCGCAGCCTCTCTCCCCAGCTGCGCACCGTTCCGGTGCTGGACACCGTCACCACCACCCGCCGATCACCAAAGACGTAACACGCTCGGGAACCGCTGCGATTGACATGTTTATTCCACCCGGCGCCGATGGCGAGCCTACCCGCAATTAACCACCCGGAAAGGCTGCTTGGTGCTCCACTCGGGGGTGGGCCGCTGGCCTGCGATGACGGTGCGTGGCGCCACCCGGACGAGTGAGCCCCGGCGGCAGGCGTGACCGAGCCCCGCCACCTGGCGTTCCACTCCGCTCCCCGAGCCGCCCCGCCCACCGCCTCTTACGCAGAGTGACGATCGTCGATCTTTCGGGCTGCGCGGGATGACCTGGCTTTTCCCTGCCGATCCAGGCACAGACCGGACTGCGCGGCGTCGCCCGGCAGCCCGTTTTGCCCGATCGAGCCGTGATCAACCGCGGGCGCTTGGGCCGTTGGGTGCGCGGGTGCGGCATCCGGACGCGTCGCGGCGCCACTCGATCCGGCGAGCGACGGATCCGCCGGAGGTTACTGGCGAGTCACATAGCTCGGCACCACCGGACGACCACGCGAAGGGGAGCGTTGTGGACGGAGAAGGGGAAACAGCAGAGACCACGCGGGAGCTGCTCGCGGGTGCGAAGGCGGGCGAGGAGCCCGCGTGGCGCGCCCTGGTCGCCCGCTACCAGCGCCTGGTGTGGGCCACGGCGCGATCACACCGGCTGAGCAGGTCCGATGCCGCGGACGTCGCGCAGCTGACCTGGCTGCGGCTCGCGGAGCGGATGGACACGCTGCGCGATCCCGAGCGGTTGCCCGGCTGGCTGGTGACGACCGCCCGCCGCGAGTCGATGCGGGTCCTCGCCGATCGCCACCGCGAGACGCCGTTGGAGCCGCCCCTGCTGGAGCGGCCCCGGCCGGACGCGGGCCCGGAGGCCGAGCTGATCAACGCGGCCGCCCGCAGGGAGCTGTGGCGCGCGTTCGCGGACCTGCCGGAGCGGTGCCAGCGCGTGCTGTGGGTGCTGGCGTTCCACCCGGAGGTCAGCTACGCGCGACTGGCGCGGGAGTTGGGGATCGCGGAGAGCAGCGTCGGCCCGGTGCGCCTGCGCTGCCTGCACGCGCTGCGCCGCAAGCTCGCGAGGACGCGTCGATGAACCTGCTGGCCGACCTGGCTTCCCTGCTGCTGGAGGTCGACCCCGCGCCGGAGACCGCCATCGCCGCGGCGGCGGCCCGCAGGCGGCTGGGCGCCGACCGGTTGCCCCAGGTGGCGGACTCCGCGTGGCCCGGCGAGCAGCGGCGAGGACCACGACGGCTGGTCTTCGCCGCCCCCGGCACCACGCTGGAGGTCGAGCTGGGCGGGACCGCGTGCCGGAGGTGGGCGCGGGGCCTGCTCGTCTCCGGCTTCACCAGCGTCACGCTCTGGCATGCCGGCGGTGCCGAGGACGGAGGCGGCCCGGGTGGGCGGTTCGCGGTGCGCGATCTGCCCGCCGGGCCGATCTCCTTCGTGCTCAACGGTCCCGGCCGTCGACCACTGGCGACCGACTGGCTGTGCTGCTGATCAGGACGCGAGCTTGTGCAGGCGGCGCACGGCCTCGTCCAGCACCTCGTCGCGCTTGCAGAACGCGAAGCGGACGAGGTGCCGCCAGTTGTCCTGGTTGTCGGTGAAGACCTGGACCGGGACCGCGGCGACGCCGATGCGCTCCGGCAGGGCGCGGCACAGCTCGTATCCGTCCTCGAAGCCGAGCGGGCGCACGTCGGCGCACACGAAGTACGTGCCTTCACTGGCGCGCACGCCGAAACCGGCCTCAGCGAGCCCGGCGGAGAGCCGGTTTCGCTTGTCCTGCAAGGCAAGGCGCTGTTCTTCCACCCAGTCCAGCTCGGTGCGCAGCGCGTGCGCGACCGCGGGCTGGAACGGGGCGCCGCCGACGAAGGTGAGGAACTGCTTGGCGGCGCGCGCGGCCGCGACGAGTTCGGCGGGACCGCAGATCCAGCCGATCTTCCAGCCGGTGGCGCTGAACGTCTTGCCGGAGCTGGAGATCGTCAGCGTGCGCTCGGCCATCCCGGGCAGCGACGCGAGCGGGGTGTGCTGCCTGCCGTCGAAGAGCAGGTGCTCGTAGACCTCGTCGGTGATCGCGACCACGTCGTGCTCCTGGCACAGGCGGGCGATCTCGGCCATCTCGTCGGCCGTGTAGACGGTTCCGGTCGGGTTGTGCGGGGTGTTGACCAGGATCGCCTTGGTGCGCGGGCCCATCGCCGCCCGGAGCCCGTCCAGGTCCAGCGCGAACCGGTCGCCGTCCGGCACCAGGGAGACCACCCTGCGCTCCGCTCCCGCCAGCGCGACCGAGGCGGCGTAGGAGTCGTAGTACGGCTCGACCAGCACGACCTCGTCCCCCGGCTCGACGAGGCCGAGCAGCGCGGACGCGATCGCCTCGGTCGCGCCCACGGTGACCAGGACCTCGGTGTCCGGGTCGTAGACGGTGCCGTAGCGGGTGCGGTGCTCGGCGACGGCGGTGCGCAGCTCGGGGATGCCCGGGCCGGGCGGGTACTGGTTGACGCCGTTGGCGATGGCGGCCCTGGCCGCTTCGAGCATTGCCGCCGGACCATCGGTGTCCGGGAAGCCCTGGCCCAGGTTGACCGCGCCGGTGCGCTGGGCGAGTGCGGTCATCTCGGCGAAGATCGTCGAGGTGAACGGCTGGAGCCGGGAGACGAGAGCACGATTAGCCACGGCCACGATCCTGCTGCCTCGGCACCCCGGCGGCCAAACACGGGTAACAATCGAGGAGTGGCCGCCTTGACTCCCCGAGAGCACGAGAAGCTTCGCGACCTCCGCCGGATGAAGGTGGTGGCGCTGTGCTTCCTGCTCGGCGCCACGCTGGTCTTCGCGGTCACGCGCTGGCTGGAGTCACAGGGCGCGGAGGGCTGGGCGGGCTACGTCCGGGCCGCGGCGGAGGCGGGCATGGTCGGCGCACTGGCCGACTGGTTCGCGGTGACCGCGCTGTTCCGCCGCCCGCTCGGCCTGCCGATCCCGCACACCGCGATCATCCCGACCCGCAAGGACGACCTCGGCCGCAACCTCGGCACCTTCGTCGAGTCGAACTTCCTGTCCGAGGACGTGGTGCGGGACAAGCTGCGGCGGGTCGGTTTCTCCGCCCGGCTCGGCGAGTGGCTGTCCCAGCCGGAGCACGCCGACCGCGTGACCGAGGAGGCGTCGGCGATCGTCCGCGGCGCGGTGGCGGTGCTGCGCGACGAGGACGTGCAGGCAGTGCTGGAGCAGGCCGTCGTGCGCAAGGTGACCGACCGCGAGTGGGGCCCGCCGCTGGGCAGGCTGCTCGGCCAGCTGTTCGCCGACGGCACCCACCACCGGCTGGTCGACCTGCTCTGCGACCGCGCGCACGAGTGGGTCCGCGATCACCCCGACGCGGTGTCGAAGCTGGTCAGCGACCGCGCGCCGAGCTGGTCGCCGAAGTTCATGGACAGCATGCTGGCCGAGCGGGTGAACAAGGAGCTGCTGAAGTTCACCGCGAAGGTGCAGTCCGACCCCGAACACCCGATGCGCCAGGCGATCGACCGGTTCCTCACCGAGTTCGCCGACGACCTGCAGAACGACCCGGCGACGATGGAGCGGGCCGAACAGGTCAAGCAGCACGTGCTCGCCCACCCGGACGCGCAGCGGCTCACCGGCTCCGTGTGGGGCGCGGCGAAGAAGATGCTCCTCGCGGCGGCCGAGGACCCGTCCAGCGAACTGCGGCAGCGGATGCGCGACGGGCTGCTCAAGCTCGGCGACCGGCTGGTGTCCGATCCGGCGCTGCGGGCCAAGGCCGACGGCTGGCTCGAGGGCGCGGCGATGTACGTGGTCGTCAACTACCGCAACGAGATCGGCGGTCTGATCACCGAGACCGTGCAGCGCTGGGACGCCGAGGAGGCTTCCCGCAAGATCGAGCTGCAGGTCGGCCGCGACCTCCAGTTCATCCGCATCAACGGAACGGTCGTCGGCGCGCTGGCCGGGCTGCTGATCCACACGGTGAGCCAGATCCTGTTGTAGCTCAAGCGATTCCGTGTCCCGGGGGCGCCGGGTCGGCGAGTCCGCGCCACGCGGCGCCGATGCGCAGCACGGCCTCGGTGAGCTGGTCGTCCGGCAGCGTGTACGGCAGGCGCATCCACTGCTCCAGTCCGCCGTGCGCGGCGAACCGGGACCCGGGGACGGCCTGCACACCGTGCCTGCCGACGGCCATGGCCAGCTGCGTGCTCAGCGGTTTCCCCAAGTCGCACCACAGGTTCAGCCCGCCTGACGGGCGCTTGACCGTCCACTCTGGACAGTGCTGGGCGAGCAGGTCGACCAGAAGCTCCCTGCGCCGGGCGAACTCCCGGCGACGCGGAGCCAGGACGTCGTCCCCCTCGGCGAGCAGTTCGGCGAGCACCAGCTGCTCGAACACCGGCGAGCCGAGGTCCATCGACGGCCGGGACTCGCCGAGGCGGTGCACCAGTTCGGCGGGCGCGCGCAGCCACCCCATCCGCAGGCCGCCCCAGTACGCCTTGCTCGCCGATCCCGCCGCGATCACCCAGTCCTCGGCGAAGGCGGACAACGGCGGCGGCCCGTCCAGCGGATCACCCTCCAGGTCCAGCTCGACCAGGGTCTCGTCCACCAGGGTCAACGTCCTGGAACGGCGCAGCGCGTGCGCCAGACGCTCTCGATCCGGCGCGGACATGCGCAGTCCGGTGGGGTTCTGGAAGTCCACCACGAAGTAGGCCAGCCGCGGCGCCGCCTGCCGCAAGGTCGCCTCGACGCTGTCCAGGTCCCAGCCGTCCGGGTCCAGCGCAACCGCGACCGGCAGCGCGTGCGCCGCGCGGATGCCGTCGACGGCGGTCGGATAGGTCGGGTTGTCCACCAGCACCCGCTGCCCGGGACCGACGTGCAACCGCAGCGCCAGCGTCAGCGCGTGCTGCGAGCCGTTGGTGATCATGACCTGGTCCGGCGTGGTCGGCAGGCCGCGCTCGGTGTAGCGGCGCGCGATCAGCTCCCGCGGCTCCGGCAGGCCGAAGGACTGGTAGCCGTGGCTGTTGAGCAGCTCCGGCAGGCGCAGGCGCGCCCGGTCGACCGCGGCGGCCAGCTCCGGCGGCGCGAACGGTGAGGCGTGTGCCATGTCGATGATCTCCGAGGGCGGGTGCAGCGACCAGCCGGTGCGGTCCGGCTCCTTGCCGGGCACGGTGATCCACGATCCGGCGCCGCGCCTGCTGGCCACCATGCCCGCCTCGCGCAGCGCGTCCATCGCCGACGTGATCATCGTGCGGCTGACGCCCAAGGCCTCGGCCAGCTCCCGTTCCGCGGGCAGGCGCGTCCCCACCGGCAGCCGCCCGTCCAGGAACAGCACCCGCAGCGCCGCCGCGAGGTCGACCGCGGCACCGCGGCCGTCCGGGCGCCGCCAGGAACCGAGGAAGGCGGCCAGGCGCGGGCCGGAGATCCGGCTTCCCGCGGGCAGACTGGAGGTCATGTGGCCAATTGTTGTTGATTGGCCCTCGAAGTAAAGGCCAATCAGTCCACAGGATGACGTCATGGCCTCCGTGAACCTCAGCCCGCTCCCGCTCTCCGACCGCTCGCTCCGCCGCTTCGCCCAGCTCTTCCTCGGTCTCGCCCTCTACGGCGCGAGCATGGCCCTGATGGTGCGGGCGGGCATGGGCCTCGACCCGTGGGACGTGCTGCACGAGGGCCTGACCAACCGGATCGGCCTGAGCTTCGGCACCATCACCGCGATCACCGGCGCGGTCGTGCTGCTGGCCTGGTTACCCCTCCGGCAGATGCCAGGCATCGGCACCGTCGCCAATGTGGTGGTGATCGCGCTCTCGGTGGACGCCACCCTGGCCGTGCTGCCGGATCTGCACGGGCTGCCCACCCAGGTGGTGGCGATGCTGGCCAGCGTGGTGCTCAACGGGTTCGCCTGCGCTGTCTACATCGGCGCCCGCCTCGGCCCCGGCCCGCGCGACGGCCTGATGACCGGCCTGGCCGCGCGAACCGGCTGGTCGATCCGCCTGGTGCGGACCGGGATAGAGATCACCGTGCTGGCGCTCGGCTGGCTGCTCGGCGGCACCGTCGGCATCGGCACCGTGGTCTACGCGCTGGCGATGGGACCCATCGTGCAAGCCTTTCTGCCATCCGTGGCATTGCGTGCGCCCACCCGGGTGCAAACGCCGTCGTAGATCTTCTTTGTCGGTGCGGACCTCTAGTGTCGAACGCGTGCCGCTGATCGACATGGCTGAACGCGCGGGCGTCCGCATCGACGGTGGCGTGCGCGCGAACGAGGACCAGATCGTCGTTCTCCCGCACGCCGTCGTCCTGCTCGACGGCGCCACGACCCTGCAGCCCCGGGCCCGCTCCGGTGGCTGGTACGCCGAATGCCTCGGCGACTACCTGCGCCGCGGGCTGAACAAGGACCCCGAGGCCGACCTTGCCGAGGTGCTCGAGACGGCGATCGGCACCATGGCCGAGGACTACGACCTCAAGCCCGGCAGTTCGCCGTCGAGCACCGTGGCGATCGTGCGCTGGACCGACGACCACGTCGACGCGCTGGTCCTCGCGGACAGCCCCGTCGTCGCGTTCACCATCGGCGACGTGCACGTGGTCAACGACACCCGGCTGGCCAACCTGCCCAGGCCGACCAGCAGCCACCGCGAGCACCTGCGCGAGGGCCGGGGCTACGGCGAGGAGCACTTGGAGCTGCTGCGCTCCTCCGCCGCCGAGGTGGCAGCGTGGCGCAACCGCGAGGGCGGCTTCTGGGTGGCCGAGGCCGATCCCGCCGCCGCCCGCCAGGCCATCCGCGCGGGCTGGCCGCGCGACCAGGTGCAGAGCGTCGTCATGGCCAGCGACGGCGTCTCCTGCGGGGTGGACGACTACGGCCTGTTCGCCGACTGGACAGCGCTGCTCGACCAGGCCTCCGACGAGGGCCTGCACGCCGTGCTCGACGCCGTCCGGAAGGCCGAGGCCTCCGACCCCGACGGCAAGCGCTGGCCCCGCCCGAAGCTGCACGACGACCAGGCCCTCGTCCTGATCCACTTCGACGACGACTGGCTGCCCGACTTCCTCCGCTGACCTGGAGTCATCTCGGCTCGAACGTCCGGCTTCGCACCTGATCTCGGCGAAGGCCGGAGAGGGCACGAGCAACGGCCCGGGATGCCGCGGGAGCAGGCCCAGGCACCGGGCGTGGTGGTTGTCCTGAGCGTTGCCCGGGGCAACGAGAGGACCTGTGTCCACGATGATCACGCAGCGCCGTGCTCGCCCCGAAAGCGCTTCCTCAGGGCCTCTTCCGTTCGTTCAGCGAGGTCCGGTTCCGCCGCAAAAGATCCGGCGTAGCCGCCGAAATCGCGAACCGGGGCGCCCTGGTGTTCCGAGAACTCATCGCTGACACGACTGAACATGCTGCCCGCATCATCCAGCCGGTCATCGGGCAAGCCCTCGCTCCAGAACCGGGAAGAACAAACATGCCCCCAGCCAGAGACTGGGGCATGTGATGTCGTGTGTTGTGGCCAGGGGTGGGGTCGAGCCGCCGACCTACCGCTCTTCAGTTCTCGCCAACGACCGTTCGCCCGGCCCACCCGTGTTGCTCCGTCGCTGGTCAGAGGCACATCAGCAACACGAGAGGCAGCTAGTACGAGGGCGGACCGAGACGACGATTGAGGCGGCCGTCAGCCGGTCTCGTCTCCGTCACGCAGCCAGGGGATCTGAAAGCCCGTCCGCCACCACTCCAGTTCACCTGGCCCGCCACATCGCGGGCACCGCTCCCCGACCGAGTGGGTTCGGCCGGGAGGAATAACCCGCCGAACGGCAACGGGGCACCGGTCCCATGACGATGCCCCCGTTGGCCCGCTTCGCCGGGCGAAAGGTTTTACTGGCTCGGCTTGGTCTTGCTCAGGATTGCTTTGCGCATCGCATCCAGGCCGATCAGGTTGAACGGACGACCGAGCGTGCGCATGACCGAGTTCTCGGTCGGCCGGTAGATGCCGCGCTTGTGGTACAGGGCGCCCTCATAGGTTCCCACCACGCCACCGTCCGGCGACGGCTTGCCAAGGAACTCGTGCCACTTGACCCGCTGCTGTTTCATGGTCTCGGCGGTGTGAATCGACACGTTGGCCTCGACGGGCTCCGTGCCGGAGTAGAGATCGTCGGGGTAGTCGTACTCGTCGGCGAGTCCGCCGATCGAGTGCCCCAGCTCGTGCACGAGGACCTGGCCCGCCTCGTAGTTGCCGGCGGCGATCATCGCGATCTCACCGCCCGATCCGCCGTACTTGCTGCTGTTGGCCAGCGCCACCACCTGGTCGGCTCCCGGGGCGAGCGCGGCGAACTGCTGGGTTCGGTCGGGGTTGATGAGCAGGGTGCGCTCCATGTTCCCGTATCCGAACCCCATGGCCAGGGCGGTGTTCTTGCGGACTCCGTACGTGGGGTCGTTGCTGACTCCGGACTCCGACGAGATCACGTTGACCTGCCAGACGTTGAAGGAGCCTTTCAAGGACTTGAAGGGCTCGACCTGGGTCAGCTCGTTCCACCGACCCATCACGTGCTCGTGGTAGAGACCGAGTTGGTCAGCGGTGTAGCCGTCGCCGACGAACACCAGGTCGAAGCGTTCGCCGACCGGGCCGGTCCGCTGGATCGGGACCACCTCGGCCCGCACCTCACCCAGCGGTGCGTCCTGCGGCACAGCCGCCCGTGCCTGGCCAGGCACCCGGACTCGGCTGATCGTCCCGTCCGGGGAGAACACCTCGCGGACCTCGGTCGGTCCCTGAGCGGTCGGTGTCGCGTTCACCGACGGCGCGGGGTGCAGAAAGGCGAGCGCCGTCCCGACGGACAAAGCCGCGAGAACGTAGCGCAACGGGGTAGTCATGAAAACGACTCTCTTCTTGGGAACTCACACGGATGCCGGTCGGGTGCTCGTCCCACTTGACGGGCGAAGCGGAGGAAGAGTTGACCGTCGTCGCGGCTTTTCGCCCTGCGACGAAGCAATTGGACGAATGGGCGCCCCAGAAACGCCAGGTTGCATTGTCAATGGTAGGCTTGTTGCTGACTATCAGTGTGTGCACTGATATGAAAATTGGCGACGGTGCCGGTGAGCGTTCCTTCGGCCCGGTCCGTTATCGCTGACTATTTCGGCAGTCGTCATTCCTGGCTCACCCATCCACCTGAACAAGGAGTTCTAGAAGTGCGCAAAAATTCCTCCCGGTCCATGAACATGGGAACACGAGTATTCAGTTCGCTCCTCGGCACTGCGATGACCTGTGGGCTGCTGGGGCAGTCGCGCCCGCGGCCCAGGCAGGCCAGTCAAAGGAGCACTGCACCAGGTACGCCTTCGGGTGGAAGGAGCAGATGTGCCTTCCTGTCTACTGGACCCGCGGGATCGGCTACGAGCTGAACACCGGGATGACGTCCACGTTCAACGGGCACTGGAAGTTCACCAGCAACAAGGGCTTCGAAAAGGTCACCGAGGATCTCCCGACCAACAAATTCATGACGGTCACCGCTGGCAAGAAGCACTACTCAGACATTCGCTTCTGCGCGGAGGCGCTCAGCAAGGACGGCAAGGGGTACCGTCGGGTGGTCAAGGTCTGCGGAGGCGGTCCCGGCAAGTGATCCGCCCACGTGCGAAAGCATGGGGGAACGATGCTGGAAAACGGGTACGCGTTGAACCGTTCAGAACGCTGACCGGGCTGCGGTTACTTCTGGCGGATCCTGCGGGGAGGACAACGAAGGCGCCACCGCTGCCGACACGTTCCTTATAGAACTGCGCCAGGAACTGAGCGCCGTCTCCTGAGCCGTTCAGGCCGGATGTTATCGAGTTCGCTCACTTCTCACCAACATTGATCATGCACTTGATCGGCAAGTGCGGTCAGAATCGACCAACATCTGCGGTCAGTTCTGAGTTGCATATCCACCCCAGCACACCGTCAGCCGGGCCAACGTCAATCAAGCAATGACCACCGGGGTGGTAGCCGCAACCTACCCCGGTCGCCGACTACCACCCGACTCCCGTCGTCGGTCGCCGAGTTGACCACGACGGTTCGTTCTCAAACCCGTTGACGCACAACGAGAACGAGTTCAAGGACAGACACTTCGCTTTCGCCGCGCACCGTTGCTGGTGAGCGAGGGCGGCATAACAGCACTGACCTGCGGTTTGTCCACAGATGGGCAGTGCCTTTGCATAGCTCCGTCATGTCCCCGATCACGGCGTCTGCCTCGGCAGAGGCGTTCCCACTTTTCGGGGCGGTTGGCATATCCGATGCACCGCATGCCTGCCGCCTGAGCTTCCTGCAAGTCGGTGAGCGAATCGCTGACGAGCACGGCGGCTGTGGGCGGGAGCGACAACGCTTCGAGAACTTCGAGCAGCGGAGCCGGGTTGGGCTTCATGCGCTCAGGCTCGGCGAAGGCTCTACCGACCAACGGCCACACCTCGGCGGGCAAGCCGTGCTGGGCGAAGTACGCACGTGCAGCAGCCTCGGGATCGTTGCTGACCACGGTGGCCCGCCGTCCCGTGCGAAGGCATGCTCGGATGCTCTCCGCGCCCCCGAGGGTCGTTGGCGCAGCCCTGCGCATCGGCAAGGGGCTACAGCGCCAGACGTGGCAGCGCGGGTGCGAGAACCCGAACAAGTGCGGGGCGAAGTACCACAAGGTCCACCACTGCAAGGAGACCTGCACGCGTCACCAGCGCAAGCCGTGTCCGCCGGACTGCACCAGCCACGCAAGGTGGTGCCCGGAGCGACACGGCGGTGGCCTGGTCGAGGTCGAGGTGAAGTCGCGTGCCGGCCGCCGCGGAATCGGGTTTCCGAACGAGCTGTTCGAGCTGCTGCGACACAAGGAGGCCCAGGCAAAGCAACGGGAGCACGCGGGATCCGAGTGGCACGAGGGCGACTGGATGTTCACCCGGCCCAACGGCAAGCCGATCGACCCAGGGGTCGACCTCGCCGAGTGGAAGGCACTGCTAGACGAGACCGGCATCCGGGAGGCCCGGCTGCACGACGCTCGGCACACCGCCGCGACAGTGCTGCTGTTGCTCGGCGTACCGGAGCGCGCGGTGATGGGGTCGCGGTTGTCCAACACCGCACCGCCGCCGGTCATGAACGCTCGTGACGACGCCGCGCTGGGCGGCTTCTGGATCGACCTCGCCACGACCTCGGCGGCCCATTAAGCGGAGTTGGTCGCACGTCTGGAGGAGCTCGGCGCGACACTCGCCGATGTGGGTCAGGGCGACGTGCCATGGATGGTCATTGTCGACCCGGAGGGCAACGAGTTCTGCGTTCAGTAGCTCGGCTCTGAGTCAGCGTCGTCCGCCCTGGACAGCCCGCCGTCCAAGGAAGGGCGCGTCATCGCTGGCCCGAGGTCTTGTTCTTGCCGACCGTGGCCTCGCGCGAGCCGTGCAGCGCGGGGCCACGCTTGGCGCGCTGTACCTTCCCGTCGCTGTCGGCCGACCAGGAAGTGGGCGACGGCCAGCGTTGCATGAGGGCGTTGCGGAGTTCGCGGCCGCGCACGTTGACGATGCCGGTGCCGAGCAGGGCGGCGGCGAACATGCCCACCGAGACGACCATCGCGGCGAGCGATTCTGTGCGGTAAGCGGCGAAGACGTCCTCCGAGCCCAGTCCCAGACCGTTGCCGACCAGGTAGGAGGACGTGCTGAACACCAGCCCCGCCCCGGACAACGTCGCGCCGACCCGCGCCAGCGGATGCGTCTGCCGCTGCGAGTGGTAAGCCAGCAGGTCCTCGGCCGGGCGGTCGGATCCCGGGTCGGCCAACCTCGTGCGCAGCTCGGCACGTTCGGACCGGCGCTGCCTCCAGTCGAACAGCACGCCGATGACCGCGAGCAGCATGCCCACCGAGATCAGGACCGCGAAGATCCAGACGCCCCCGGCGATCAGGGCCTCGATCGGCGAGGAGTAGGTGGTTTCCTTGCACTCGTATTTCCCACCCGCGCAGCGCGTCAGCACCGACATCTGCAGCGCGAGGACGCCCCCGAGCCAGAGACCGGCCGCACCGTAAAGACACCGCTTCGCGATCGACGGCCTGGGCGGGGTCTTCTTGCCCGCACTGTCACGGCGCGCTTGTTCCACCGGCTTCCAGGCTTGTTCTTCGTCATTCGAAGTCCAATGCGCGGCGACCCGGGCATGGCGACGTTCGTGAGCCGGGGTGAGCAGATGGGAACTGGCATAACCGACGAAGGCCATGATCAACGCGTAGCCGGTGACGAGGGAGAAGATCAGCGTGCTCTCGGCATCGTCTCCTTCCGCCAGCACCACGATCAGCCCGATCACCCCCAGCGGGCCGGCCAGGACCGCGTTCGCCCAGCCGAAGAAGGCGAGCGCCTCCGCGGGTTTGCCGGTGACGGACCGAACCTGGTCGGGCGAAGGAACGGCATGGCGGGACGCGCCCCGGGCGGCCGCGTTGACGATCGCCTTGGACGTGGTCGACTCCCGCAGGAAGCTGGCCACCGCACCAGCGGCACACACGACCAGCACGAACGCCAGCAGAACGCCCATGCTCATGCGGCTGAGGTGATCGACGGCCTTCTCGAGGCCGGGATCATCGAGCAGGTCCTCTTCGGCGAGCAGGCCCATGCCCATGATCAGTGCGAAGGCGCATCCCAGGCCGATCAGGAACGAGGTCAGGGACCGAACGCAGGCGCGAGCGATCTCACTGGCCAGCCCGACTTCGTACTCGTACCAATGCCATGGGTTGGCCTGGTTTCCGTCGGCACTCACCGGGATCTCCTCCGCCTGTAGCATTTCTCGCCGCATCATAGAGACGGAGCCATCCTGCGGTCTGTTCACCCGCATCGGGAAACGGTGCCGCGAGAACGGTGCCGCGACTTCGTGCACTCCGCAGGCCATGGGACTGGACCGCGCCGCATTGCCTGACATCCACGTCACGGAAAGTAGTCATCAGGTGAACCGTTGTCGTTGTTGCTGGACCGGCGCGGCGCTGAACTGCTCTTCCAGGTTCTGACTGAGCGGGAGGAAAAGAACAGCGTCGCAATCGCATCCAACGAGTCGTTCTCCGGCTGGACGCGCACCTCCTCCGACCCGCGGCTCTGCACCGGGATCGTCGACCGGCTCGCCCACACCCGCGCCCAGCAAGCCACGGCGACCTGACGATCCGATGCCCGCCAGCCCAACGAAGCTACCGCCCGAGGACGCCGACTTCGGGCCCAGCGGCGACGCGATCACCGCCGAGCTGCTCACCCTCACCCGGCAGTTCTTCACCGACGCCAGCCCCGCCACCCGCCAGGAGCTCCGTTGCCCGAACGCGCGGTGATGGAGTTCATGGGCTGGTCCAACAGCTCCATGGCCAAGCGGTACCAGCGCATCACGGCGGGGCTCCGCCGGGACGTCGCCAAGCAGGGTTGGTGGGTACCTCTGGGGCGGCAACTGAGACCCCATTTGAGACCCAAAAGCCCCCTGAGTGATCAGGGGGCTTCTGTATATGCAGGTCAATGACTGTGGCCAGGGGCGGGGTCGAACCGCCGACCTACCGCTTTTCAGGCGGTCGCTCGTACCAACTGAGCTACCTGGCCTTGCTCCCAGCGGACTGGGAGCTTGGCGACCCCGACGGGACTCGAACCCGCGACCTTCGCCGTGACAGGGCGACGCGCTAACCAACTGCGCCACGGGGCCTCGTGGCATTTCTTACTACTGTAGTGCAGTGCCCCCAACGGGATTCGAACCCGCGCTGCCGCCTTGAAAGGGCGGAGTCCTAGGCCGCTAGACGATGGGGACCAGGCCGGTTCGGTGACCAACCCGACCTTGCCTCCCTGCTGTCCGTTGGGAGTACCGAAAGCATAGGGCAGAGCGTCCAGCAAATACAAAACGGGGGTCCTCAAACGTCCTGACCTGCGAAAAGGGCTTGCCCGGGGCGGAAGACTGGGATCATGCGGGAGTTCCCTCTACGCGGCAGGGTCGCGGTGGTGACCGGGGTCAGCAGGCGGGCCGGGATCGCGTTTGCCGTGGCAGAGCGGTTGGCGGGGCTGGGGGCGGATGTGCTCGCCCAGTCGTGGGAACCCCATGACGCCGAGCAGCCGTGGGGCGCTGACCCACTTGGTGTGATCTACGTCATCGAGGAGCTGCGGCGGCGACTGCCCGAGGGAGCGGGGCGGATCGAGCACCTCGCGGCGGACTTCGCGGAGGCGGAAGCGCCCGCGGCGGTGGTGGACGCGGCAGTGGCAGCCTTCGGCGCGGTCGACATCGTGGTGGCGGCGCACGCGCGCAGCAGTGAACAGGGTCTGGGCGAGCTGACAGCGGCGGAGCTGGACCTGACCTACGCGGTGAACGTGCGGGGGTCGTTGCTGCTCGCGCAGCGCTTCGACGCGGTGCGCGACCACAGCCGACCGGGAGGACGGATCGTTCTGTTCACCTCCGGGCAGCACTACGGCGCGATGCCGGGCGAGCTGCCGTACGCGGCGTCGAAGGGCGCGCTGCAGCAGGTGACCGCGAGCCCGGCCGGCGCGCTCGCCGCGAAGGGGGTGACGGTGAACTGCGTGAACCCGGGCCCGGTGGACACGGGGTATGCCGACGACGCACTACGGGAGCACGTTGCCAGGCGGATGCCCATGGGACGGTGGGGGCGCCCCGAGGACACAGCGGACCTCATCGACTGGCTGGTGTCGGACGGCAGTGCGTGGATGACCGGGCAGACCCTCGTCAGCGACGGCGGCTGGGGCCTGCGGATCTGACGGGTGAATGGCGATCACGGAAGGTAATGGCCCCGATGCGCTCGGCGGGGAATCGCTACCGATTTGGCCTATTGCGGTCACGAAATGCAACCGGGCGATGACAATTACCTGCGATTGCCGCGAAAGCGGCGCGCCGGTATCTTTTGCGAAAAGCCCCGAAAGACGCAAACGATCAACCGGGTCTATGGGTGGAGCAGATGCGCCCGGGGGGTGCGCGTCTCGGGGGAGCCGCACCATGCGGGACGAGTGACACGGGAGCGTCCCGCGAAGTAAGGAGTGAGGTGGGGCGCGCAGGCCCAAGCCGCCGCCCCACCTCACGTCCTCACAGGTCATCCGGATCGTCGCTAGCCCAGGTCAGCGCTGAACCGGCGGTACACCGTCCTCTCCGGGCACGAGCCCGAGCATGTCCAGCAGGGTCCGGCAGTCCTCTGCTCCTAAAGCGCCGCGGGCGACCGCCACCCTGGCCCTGTGCACCTGCTCGTCCGAGATCCGTGAGGGGTCGCCATTGCGCGGCATGGGCACTCCGCCCGCCTGCCTGCCGACCGACTCACCCTGTTCCCACAAGAACTTTTTGACTTCGAGTGACCCGTACATCGCGCCTCCCCGACTTGGGCTTCCGGCGCAGGTTATCTACCGCTAGAACCGATCGCAGCCCCCCGCAGAGTGATTCAGTCAAAACCCTGGGTAACCATACGATCGTCGCGTGGTTTCGATTCAGTGACCGCGTCCCCCGGGCACGTGCGCCCGTCCGGGCCGCGCGAGACTGGGACGCCAGGTCGAGCACACCCCAGGAGCAGCCGTGAGCGTGAGCACCACCACCACGACCCAGCAGTACGTGGTCACCGGCATGACGTGCGGACACTGCGTCGCCTCGGTCACCGAGGAGCTGTCCGAGGTCCCAGGCGTGACCGGCGTAGAGGTCGAGCTGAGCTCCGGCACGGTCACCGTGACCGGTACCCGTCCGCTGGGCGCCGACGAGATCGCGGCCGCGGTCACCGAGGCCGGATACGCCTTGGCGAGCGATTCGTGACGAACCGGGCGAATCCCGCGCTGCTCCTGGGCGCGCTCGCGGTGGCACTGCTCGCCGTCGTGGGCGCGGGGCTGGCGCTGGGAACTGTCGACACCCAGCCCTCGAAGGCCGAGCTGCACGCGGGCCAGCCCGACCGGAAGTGATCTTGATAGGTTGATAAGCGCCGTTCAGACGGGGCGCTGAGAAAGAATTTGGCCAAAAAAGTTGAATTCTTCCCCTGTCGAGCGAAGCATGCACGTGCAACAATCGGAGGCGCTGACACCCCCCGGTCAGCGCCTGTGGAGATCCCCTCCGGCCCCCGCGTTCCTCCCCCTGGCGCGGGGGCCTCTCCACGGGTGGTGCAGGATATTGCGCGACTTCCACCCGTGACACACGTCACGGAGTACTCCGGCGCACTGTCCAACCGTTACCCTTCCCGGCGTGCTTGGACGACTGAAGTCATCGACTGGACGCCATCGCCCGCCGGCGCGGCAGCCGGAGGAGCTCGTTCCGGATTCGGAAATGGACTCCTACCTCGCCGCTCTGGCCCCCGAAGCAGATGTCGAGACCACCGCCTCCGGGCGCCGCTTCGGCAACGCCCAGGTGCTCCAGCTGCGCTTGCAGCTCATGGCGAACGAGCAGCTCCGTGAACTCGCCGAGATGCGGCAGACCTCGCCGACCGCGCTGGCCCAGGAGTGGGTCATGCAGCGCCTCGAATGGGAAGCCCGCCAGAACAACCTGGTGTGAGCCGCACTCCCCACGCTTTTCCCGTGCACGGGCTCAGATCGCGATCCGCCTGACGAAGTCGTCGAGCAGGCGCAGGCACTCCTCGCGCCCGGTGTCGGACAGGCTCAGCAGCAGCCGGTCCACACCCGCCTCGGCGTAGGCGTCGACGATCCGCTGATCGGGCCCGTGCACGTAGGCCGTGACGTGCGGCCTCGGTTTCCCGGCCGCCTCGGCGGCGCGGCGCAGCTCCGCAACCCGCTCGGCCACCCTGCCCGGGCCGAAGGGCGGCGGGGCGATCCAGCCCTCCGCGTAGTCGACGATCCGCTCGACCAGCGTCGGCCCCCAGCCACCGAGCAGCACCGGCGGATGCGGCGCCCGCACCGGCTTGGGCCAGGAGTACATCGGTCCGAAGTCCACGTGCTCGCCGTGGAACTCGGCGCGCTCCGCGGTCCAGATCTCCTTCATCGCCAGCACGCGCTCGCGCAGCACGCGCAGCCGCCTGCGCGGGTCCACGCCGTGGTTGGCGATCTCCGGGCGGTTCCAGCCCGCGCCCACCCCCAGCTCCACCCGGCCTCCGGAGAGGTGGTCGAGGCTGGCCACCTCCTTGGCCAGGATGATCGGGTCCCGCTGGACGAGCAGCGCGATCGCCGTGCCCAGGACCAGGCGCTCGGTCACCGCGGCCGCGGTCGAGAGCACCACCAGCGGGTCGAGTGAGCGGCAGTAGCGGCGCGGCACCGGACCGCCGCCCGGGTACGGGGTGTGGTCGAGGGGCATGTGGGTGTGCTCGGGCACGAAGAACGCGGAGAAACCGCGGTCCTCCAGCGCTGTGGCCAGCTCGGCCGGGTGGATGCCCTCGTCGGTGACGAACGTGTAGGCGCCGAACTGCACGCGCGGTCTCCCCTGCGGTCAGCGGGGTGAGAGCACCCCGGCTTGGAAGGCGCGGGCCACCGCGTGGGCGCGGTCCCGTGCCTCCAGTTTGCGCAGTATCCGGCGGATGTGGGTCTTCACGGTCTCCTCGGAGACGCCGAGGCGGGTGCCGATCCGCTTGGCGGTCATGCCCTCGGCGATCAGGCCGAGCACCTCCTGTTCGCGGCGGGAGAGCAGGTCGCCCTCGTGCTTGGCGTGACCGCTGTGCTTCAACAGGGGGCTGATGCCGGGGTCGAGGTAGAAGCCGTTCTCCAACGCGGTGCTCAGCGCGCTCGGCAGCCGGTTGGGGTCGATCTCGCGGGGCAGGAACCCGCGCGCGCCCGCCCGCCGCGCCCGCTCGACCTCGCCGCCGCTGCGCGCGCTCTGCCGGAACAGCGTCACCACGACCAGGTCCGGGTGCAGCCCGCTGAGCAGGCGGCACAGGTGCGCCCCGGGATCGGCGTCCGCGTCGAGCAGCAGCACGTTCGGTCTGGTGCTCAGGCAGAGGTTCACCGCGGAGGCGGCCGAGGTCGCGGCGCCGACCCACTCGGTGCGCGGGTCCCTGCGCAGGACCGCGGCGACGCCCTGCTGGTAGAGCGGGACGGAGTCCACGTGCGCGACACGCGCGAGCTGAGCCGGGGTCGCCCTGGCGGCGGGCACCTTGGCCCTGAGCGTCACCTGTTCCACTGCGTTCCCCTCTCGCCGCCCGGACCTCACACGAGGTAAGAGCGCGTTGACGGGGACTCATCACGCGAAAACAGGGCAGTTCTTGTGTGAGCTATCCCCCGAAGGGGTGAGTTCGCGGCTCAGTGCTCGGCGCGGTCGGCCGGACGCGGGGACAGGTTGCCGACCTCCAGCCGGGACTTCGCCGCGACGGCCTGGGCGGCGAAGCAGATCCGGTAGACGAGCAAGTGGCCCGGGTGCGTGGCCTGCTCGTCCCGGGAGAGGTAGTGCCTGCAGGCGGCCCGGTCCTGCCTGACGGTCAGTCCGGCCTTGCGGGCGAGCTTCGCGGCGATCTTGGACTGGCCGTAGGGCAGCAGCTTCTTGGCGGCGGGCTCCGGTTGGCCGACCACGACGGACTCGTAGGTGGCCCTGGTGATCGCCATGTTCTCCGACTCGCGGAACAACCAGCACGCACCGATCGTCAGCGCGACCGTACCGAGCAGGACCACACCGGCGACGATGTTGAGCACCGTCTTGGTGCGCCTGCTCATCCGCTTGCGGCCACCGGCCGCGGGCGACGGTAAGTGGTCTTCGGTCGAGGCCATCCGTGGATTCCGCTTCGTTGGACATGGCGTGGCGTCGCGCCAGGGAGTCCGAAGGATATGCAGGCGCGGCACCCGGTGGGCAGCGATCGGCGAGCTTCTCGTTCACAAGAACGACAACCGCCGCCACCTGGTTCCGCTCAGGCGGCGGTCGGCAGGTGGGTGCTGCGGGTGCGCACGGCCGGGGTGGCGGGGAGGTCGACGGTGCTCCGGGCCCGCTCGGCGGCGGGGGTGGGGGCGGGCTCCGCGGGCTGCGCGTGGTCGTTCATGTGGTCCGACACGGCCATCAGTAGAAGGACGACCAAGCCCGCTGCGATTCCGATCCAGATCACGGTGACCATCTCCTGCTCCTACGCTCTCGTCCCCTCTGCGGTCTGACACACACAGAATCGCTGGTCACCAGGGGTCAGCGGATCGGCTGTGCGGCCAGTTCGCGCTCGCCATCCGGCCGAGGGGGAAAACCCCGACGGGGGGCTCGGGCCGACCCCCGATGCCGGCCCGAACCCCCCGTCAGGGGAGACGCACGCCGGGCTACTCCTCGGCGTACGCGCGGGCGGTCACCTTGCGCAGGACCGGCCCGCAGGCGGCCGCGGCGAGCAGGGCCACGACCAGGCCCAGCACCGCCGGGGTCACCAGCCACGGACTCAGGATCAGGTCGCCCTTGGCCAGGGTCAGCAGCCCGGCGCCGATGAAGGCACCGGCGACGCTCGCGCCGACCGTGGCCACCAGCGCGGGCAGCATCGCCTCCCGGCGCAGGGCCCTGACCAGCACGTTCGTCGGCGTTCCCGCCGCGATCAACGCGCCGAAGGTGCGCCTGCGGTCCACAACGGACCCGGCCGCGGCCACGCCGGCGCTCACACCACCGAGGATGGTGGCGATCGCCAGGCCGATCACGGTCACCCGGCGCAGGTCGCCGAGCAGGGTGTCGCCGTGCGCGTCGTAGGCGCCGTTGCTGTAGATGGACGCGCCGACCACGTTCCGCAGGATCGCGGTGCGCGCGATGCCCTCGCTCTGCGGCGTGGTGGGCACGGCGACCGAGTTGACCCCGAGCTTGCTCGCGGGGACGAGCGCGGGGTCGACCAGGACGACGTTGTTGGCTCGGCTGTTCGGCTGGTACTCGCGGATCGGCACCTGCGCGGGCAGGGAGACGTCGGTGGCCTCGGTGGCTCCCGAGCCGTAACCGCGGAAGACGATCTCACCCGGCTCGAACCGGGTGCCGGTCGGAACGTAGATCGCCGGGCCCTGCTGGCAGGCGGAGACGTCGATCGAACGGACCTTGACGGCGTCGGTGCAGCTGAGCACCATCGCCGACCGGGAACGGCCGCGGGGGTCCTTGCCGCCGATGCTGCCCTCGCTGATCGCCAGCACAGGTGCGGTGACCCCGTTCTTCGCCATGTCGGCGCGCACGGCGGCGATCTGCTTGGCCGGCGCGCCGTAGGTCTGGCCGACGATCACGCCGTCCCTCCAGCTCTCGTCGCTGAAGCCGATCCTGTTCTCCAGTCCGGGGAACATGGTCAGCGCGAGCGAGCCGGCGAACACCGCGACCACCACGCCGGAGGACGCGCGGAAGGCGGCCTTCGGGTCGTCGCGGAGCCTGCGTCCGGCCAGCAGCGTGGCCGGGGAGCGCCAGATCCCGGTGAACAGCCTGCCCACCCACGAGGTCACCAGCGGACCGACCAGCACCAGGGCGACCGCTACCGCGGCGAGTCCGACCAGCACGAACGTCGTGGTCCCGCCCTTGCCGTCGGCGATGCCCAGGCCGAAGAAGAAGATCGCGCCCGCACCGAAGATCAGCAGCAGCCGGGCGACGCTGGGCTGGCGCTTGGTGTGCTGGTTGGCCGCGCCGAGCGGCTGGTTGAGCACCCGGCGCAGGCCGAACACCGCGGCGGAGCAGACCAGCAGCGGAGCGAGGACCAGCACCGCGACCACGAGCAGAGCGCTCGGGGTGAAGTCGGCGGGGAACCAGGTGCCGCCGTCCCACGGGATCTGCGCGGTGAGCGAGCGCAGCGGGATGCCGATGAGCAGGCCGAGCACCGTACCGGCCACCGAGGCGACAGCGGTCTCGGCGACGGTCATCCAGACGACCTGCTGGGGCGTCGCCCCGGCCAGCCGGAGCGCGGCCAGCCTGCGTTCGCGCCGAGCCGCGGTGAGCCGGGCCGCCGAGGCGACCAGCACCAGGCACGGCACCACCAGGATGATCAGACCCACCTGGGAGAGCAGCAGCAGGAGCTCGTTCGGGTTGCCGCCGTGGGCGGGGCGGGTGAGGTCGGTCCGGGCCTGCGCGCCGGACGGCATCGCGTCCGGGGCGTGGCCGACGAGCGCGACCAGCTCGCCCGGGTAGCTCAGCGCCTCGTCGCCGATCGAGCCCACGACCTTGCCGGGGAACCGGTCGGCCAGCTCGGCAGCGGGCTTGGACGCGGCCAGCTCGGCCAGCGACGGGGAGAGGAAGACCTCGCCGGGACCCGGGATCCGGGGGATGCCGGGTGCGACGGGGATACCGGGCTTGAGCGCGGCCACGTCGTAGCGGTGGATGCGCTCACCGTTGACGTCGTCGTAGTTGCTGACGAACAGCAGCGGACGCTCGCCGGGGTTCTCCGACGCGGAGCTCCCGCTGCTGTAGGACGTGCGCCAGCTCTCGCGGTCGGCGCGGTTCTGGATCGCGCCCGGCGTGGCGGCCAGCCACACCACGAGCGCGACGCCGACCGCGACACCGAGCATGGTGAAGAAGGCGGACGCGCGGCTGCGGGAATCGGCCCGCAGCACGCGAACGGCCAGCTGCAGAGGGTTCACGCGGCGGCTCGCAGGGCGATCCGGCCGTCGGTGATCTCGACGACGCGCTGGGCGCGGGCTGCGACGTTCGGGTCGTGGGTGACGATGACGACCGCGGCACCGGTGGCCCTGGCGGCCTGGAGCAGTGCGGTGATCGTCTCCTCACCGGTGCGCGAGTCCAGCGCGCCGGTCGGCTCGTCGGCGAAGATCACCCGCGGCCGATGGGCCAGCGCCCTGGCGATGGCGACCCGCTGGGCCTGACCGCCGGAGAGCTCACCGGGGCGCCGGTGCTCCATCCCGCCGAGGCCCAGCTTGATCAGCCAGTCCTGGGCGGTGCTCATCGCCTGCTTCTTGGAGCCGCCCGCCAGCAGCAGCGGCAGGGCGACGTTCTCCTCGGCGGTCAGCTCGGCGACGAGCATGCCGGACTGGAAGACGAAGCCGAACGCGCTGCGCCGGAGCTTGCTGCGCTCCCCCTCTCCCAGGCGGGTGATGGGGCGGCCCGCCACCAGGACGTCCCCGCCGTCCGACGGCAGGATCCCGGCCAGCACGTGCAGCAGCGTGGACTTGCCGGAACCGGACGGGCCGACGATGGCGACGACCTCGCCGACGTTCACGGCGATGTCCACCCCGGCCAGTGCGTGGGTCTGCCCGTAGCGCTTGACCAGGCCCTGGCCCACGAGAATGGGCTGGCGATCGGCAAGGGGGTTTGTCACCGTCTCCTCCAAGATGTGAACGACTGGCGACAACACTGCGGGTCGGCCGGGGCCGGCCACTTCGGCCAGCGGGCCGGGCCGTCACCCGATCGGTCGGCCGAATGGCCGAGGCCGGTCTTGGCCGCGTGGCCGACCCGCCGACGGCGGCGCGGGTCGTAGCCTGCTCTCTCGTGGACAACTCCCCAGCGAGCTGGCAGGCGCTCATGCGCAGGCAGTGGCCCGTCGCCGTGGCGCTCGGCGTCCTCCTGTTCGCGGAGCTGGTGTCGACAGGGCTCAACCGGAACCTGATCGCGCTCCCACCCGCCACCCTGCTGGCCGCGATCGCCGTGATCTCGCCGCGCAGGCCCATCGACGCCGCGTTCACCGGCGCGGCGATGATCTTCGGGACGTCCCTGGGCTACTACCTGCTCGGCACCAACACCTACTCGGTGTTCAGCCCGGTGTCGCCGTCGGAGACCGCGTCGATGATGGTGCTGATCGCGATGGTGATCCGCTCCGCGCCAGGGCGCTGGGCCACGGCGGCCGTCGTGACGATCTGGCTGTCCGGCCTCGTCGCCAGTCTCACCAGGCCCCGCAACATCGTGGGCGACTGGCAGCTGGGGAACTTCGACGAGGCCTTCCCCACCTTCATGCTCTTCGCGCTCGCGGTGGGCACGGGGCTGTACTTCCGGGCCAGGGACAAGGACCGGCAGCGAACGGTCACCCACCAGGTCACCTCCGCGCAGCAGCAGGAACGCATCGCACTGGCCCGCGAGCTGCACGACGTCGTCGCCCACCACGTGACCGGGATCGTCGTGCAGGCGCAGGCGGCGATGATCGTCGCGGAGAAGGATCCCCAAGCGGCGCAACGGATTCTGCCCAGCATCGCGCGCAGTGGCAGCGACGCGCTGACCGCGATGCGGCGGCTGGTCGGCACGCTGCGCGACTCCGACGCGCGGATCGGCGTGGACGCGGCCGAGTCGGCGACCGCCGACCTCGCCGCCGACGTGCGCAAGGTGGTCGAGGAGGCGCGGGAGATCGGCCCGCCCATCGAGCTGCGCATCGACCTGCGCGCGGAGGTGCCCGCCGAGGTGGCGCGCTCCGTGCTGCGGCTGGTGCAGGAGGCCCTGACCAACGCGCACAAGCACGCGCTGAACGCCACGGTGATCAAGATCGACGTGACCAGCGAGCCGGGCCGGACCCGGGTGGTCGTCGCCGACGACGGGCAGGGCTCGGCCCATGATCCGATCGGTGGCTCCGGCGGCTACGGTCTGGTCGGAATGCGGGAACGCGTCGAGCTGCTCGGCGGCCGCTTCTCGGCCGGCCGGGGTTGGAAGGGCGGTTGGGAGGTCTTCGCCGAGCTGCCGGTTGGGGAGGCCAAGCAATGACGATCCGGGTGCTCATCGCCGACGACCAGGACATGGTGCGGATCGGCTTCCGGATGATCCTGGAGAACGAGGACGACATGGAGGTCGTCGCGGACGTCCGGGACGGCATCTCCGCGGTGAGCAAGGCGAAGGAGCTGCGCCCCGACGTCTGCCTGATGGACATCCGGATGCCCGGCCTCGACGGTCTGGAGGTCACCCGGCAGCTGTGCGGCCCCGGCGTCACCGACCCGATCAAGGTGGTCGTGGTGACCACCTTCGACCTCGACGAGTACGTGCACACCGCGCTGGCCAACGGCGCGAGCGGCTTCCTGTTGAAGGACGCCGGGCCCGCGCTGCTCGTGGAGGCCGTCCGGGCGGCCGAGCGCGGGGACGCGCTGATCTCGCCGCAGATCACCGTGCGGATGCTGGAGCACTTCAACAAGCCGCAGCAGAACGTGGTGGAACAGCCCCGGGAGTCGCTGACCGAGCGCGAGCTGGACGTGGTGCGCGCGGTGGCGCGGGGGCTGACCAACACCGAGATCGGCGCGGAGCTGTTCCTCTCGTTGTCCACGGTGAAGACGCATCTGGCCTCCGTGCAGTCCAAACTGGGCGCCCGCAACCGCGTGGAGATCGCGTCGTGGGCGTGGCGATCCGGCCTGATGTCTTGAACCCAACGCCGCGTTCGGTGCGTTGAACGCGCTGAATGAGCCGTTCGGTGCGTTCAACTACCTCAATGACTCATTCGGTGCGTACGAGGTGGCGCGCGCGTGCGGGGTGAGACGAACGCCGCCCAGGCTGGGCTTTCTGGTTCGTTCCGCGGGTCCACGTGGGAAAATGGGTGATTAGGGGGTCCCCGACCGGTGGGGGACCCTTGTTCGCGGGTGGAGGGACGAGGATGGAACCGGCCACCACGATCCAGCTGCTCGGCGCCCGGGCGTTCGGGTTCCTCATGGAGTGGTTCGTCTACTACCTCAACCGGCACCGGTCCGCCGATGTGCGGTTCGCCGACCTGGTCAGCCTGATCGGGGCGATCGGCGGCGGGGCGGTGCTCGCGCTGTTCCCCGCGGGCACGGACCTGTCCGGCGCGTACGGGCTCGGGCTGTTCGCCGGGTTCTTCGGCTACTCGGGAGTGCTCCTGCTGCTGGTGTGGCGGTCGGAGAACTTCACCATCGACTACCTCATCGACGGCAGGCGCCGCGATGTCGCGCCGGGCGAGCGCCTGCCGGACGGGCCGGACCTCGGGGCGATGGGTACCCCGGAGCGCGGTGACCCCGGACCGCGCCGCTGACGGAGGCGGATCATGCTCGATCGGCTCGGCTTCGACGTCGCAGTCCGCGGCCCCAAACCGCTCAAGGCGACGGACCGCGAGGCCAACGCGATCCTGACGGTCTCGGCGCACCCGCTGCCGAGGACCGCGGAAGTGATCGTCTTCGACCGGTCGGACCGGGCCGAGTTCCCGGCGGTGAAGGCGCACGTGCTGAGCGCGATCGACGCGGTCGCGGACGGGTTGGAGTTCGCGGTGGTCGCGGGCTCCACGACGGTGCCGGACGGCGCGCGCCTGGTCGTGGCGGACCAGCGGACGCGTGCGGCTGCGAAGGCGGCGGTCGGCGAGCTGGGGCCTGAAGGCAGCGCGGAGTTCGCGTCCTGGCTGGGGCGGGCCGCCGTGCTGCTGGCGGAGCACGAAGGCCCGCACCCGCGCGCGATGCTGATCACCGCAGGCACGAAGCAGGAGTTCGCGGTCGCCGCAGCGCCGTACGTGGACCGCTTCGTGTGCAACTACGTGGGCCCCGACAGCGCGACGGAAGGTGTCGAAGACGGCATCCACCTGAACCTGTCACTGCACCCGAACTCACGGTTGCGCTTCCTGCGACAGATCTCTCCTCAGCGGGTCGATCTCGCTGATGCGGTCGGACCGCTCGGGTACAACACCGGCGCTTGGGGCGCGGAGTCCCGCGAGTACCACCTGTGCGTCGAGATCCCGCAGCCGATGGGACCGGAGTTCCTTGCGGCGCAGGTGGTGGTCGCGCGGTTGGGCGAGGGCGGGGAACCGGTCCGACTCGCGCACGCCAATGTCGTCGCGCAGATGGAGATTCTGCAGCCCACCCAGCCGCCGGGCGAGAACAGACCGACCTCGAACGTGGTGAGCACGGGGTTCGCCGACGCGGCCGCTCCGCTGCTGCCGCTGCCGCCGAACCAGACGTTGCGCCCTGGATGGGGATATTGGTTCTGGCTCGATGTCGGCCCGCTCGTCAGAGCCTCCATCGAAGCCGCACCTGTGCCTTTGCCTGCGTCCCTGCCCACGGACGCGCTGTTGACCGTTGTGCTGTACGGGTTTTCCGGAGAGCTCGAAATCGATCCGGCCGCGGCCACCGGCGTGCTGCGGATGAATCAGGACGGCTCGGCGCACGTGCTCCGCCAACCATCCATTGTGGAGCATCCGACCAGGTTGTTCTTCCCCGTCCGCACGCCACCCGAGCAGAAACTCCTTCGCCTGCGGTGCAACATGTACTGGCAGCAGGAGCTGATCCAGTCAAGGTTGATCATCGCAGTCCCGGGCGAGATCAAGTCCACTGTGGACTTCAGGATTGCCGACCCGGTCGACGTGCTGCGCCGCTCGACGCCGTACCAGTACAGCGCCAGTCTCCTGCTCAACGACGACGGTCGGGGCACGCACGCGTTGCGCGTGCTCGCCAGAGAAGGCGCGAACGCGCTGCGCGCCGAGGCTGCGATCACGGGCCACCAGCTCACGAGCGCGATCCGGATGGCCAGGGGCGCGCTGAGGCGCGTCGCATGGGGTAGCGAAGAGCCGTGGCGCGAGGAGTTCGACTACCGCTACGGTGTGCCGCCGAGCGTCGAGCAGGTCACGAACGACCTGATCACTTTGGCGGTCAACGGTTATCGACTCCACCACGTGCTGGTCCGGGCGCTGGGCCGCTCGGGGAACGAGAGCGCGTACAGCATGGCCGACCGGGTCGGTGCCGCGCTCGGCGATCCGGGTTTCGTCCAGATCGCGTTGCAGGAAGGCGCTCGGCACGTCATTCCGGCGGCGATGCTCTACGACCTGCCGCTGGACAGCAACGCGCCGGACTTGGTGCTGTGTCAGGACTTCCTGGCCTGGGCGAGCCGGAACGAGATCCCGCTGAGCCCGTGCCTGCGGCGCAGGTGCCGGCAAGCGCTGAGCCCGAATCCGAACGTCGTGTGCCCCGGCGGCTTCTGGGGATACCGGCACGCGCTCGGGTTCCCGGTGTCGCTCGGGACGGCGCCCGCGGTGCCGCCACTGCTCCCCCACGACGGTGGAGCGCGGCTCGTCGGCGGGGTCTACCAGGACTTCGCCTCAACGGCCGCGCACCGCGACGCGCTGCGGAACCTGTTGCCGTGGAAGGACTACCGGCTCGGCGAAGATCGGGAGAGCACGCTCGCGGGACTCCAGGGCGACCCGCAGATCGTCTACTTCTACTGCCACGGCGGCGTGAGCGGCGCGGTGCCGTACCTCCAGGTCGGCAGGCGGGGCGGACCGGCCATCACCCCGGACAACCTCCACGAGCGACGGGTCCGCTGGGCGTGGAGCCGACCGCTGGTACTGCTGAACGGGTGCAGGACAAAGGATCTGGAGCCGGAGCGGGCGATCGACTTCGTGAGCTTCTTCGTCGAGGAGGCCCTCGCGTGCGGGGTGATCGGCACCGAGATCACGGTGTTCGAGCAGATGGCCCGCCAGTTCGCCGAGGAGGTCCTGCGCGGGTTCCTGGTGCGCGGCGAACCGATCGGCGCGGCCGTGACGCGAGCGCGGGTGGCCATGCTCGCGAACGGGAACCCGTTGGGGCTGGCCTACATCCCCTTCGTGTCGCCGACGGTCACGATGACCCCTCTGCGAGTGCCTTGAGCCGCGCCAGGGTCTTCTCCATGTTGACCGCGTTGCGGCTGTCCCGGTCGACGACGCCGGTGCCGACCGGGGCGACCACCGTGCGGAAGAAGCGGTTCCGGAGGTCGCGGGTGCTCTCGGTGACGCGACAGCCCAGGTCGCTCACTTCGATGTCGTAGCGCCACTCCGCGACGGGCACGCCGAAGCTGCGGACCCGGTAGGCGAAGCAGCGGCCGGGCTCGGCGCGGATCACCTCAGCGGTGGTCCACCACCGGAACAGCCCGTTGCGATTACCTGCCCGGAACCGCGCGCCGACGCCGCGCGCCGTGGTCAGCCACCGCGCGTCGGTCGACTCGACCACGAAGCGACTCTGCCGCGCCACGTCGCTGACCAGCGCGTACACGGTCTCTGGCAACGCTCCGATGTCAACGCTGCGTTCCATGCCCCGAACAATGCTCGCATTCGTCGGCGATGTCGAGAAGCGTGCGCCGGGCGATTACTGGGTAGCCCCGCGGGTATGGCAAGTACACCGGCGGCCGAGGAGCCGCACAGCTCGCGTTATCCATGGCCGCAGGTCACGGCGCTGGTTGTCGGTGCCGCGTACTTCCTGATCGGCCTCGTCGGTTTCACCGTGACCGGGTTCGGTGACTTCTTCCTGCACAACCACGACGTGCACCTGCTGGGGTTCACGGTGAACCCGCTGCACAACCTCGTGCACTTCGTGATCGGCCTGGCGGGCATGGCCTCGTCGACCGGGTTGCGGGCCACGGCGGTGTTCGGCTGGGTGCTCGCGGTCGCCTACGGTGCCGTCTTCCTGTTCGGCCTGTTCGCGGCCTCCATGCCGCAGATCAACTTCCTGAACATCAACTGGGCGGACAACGTGCTGCACCTGGTCAGCGCCGCGGTCGGGGCGGTGATCGCGCTCGGTGCCGCCAGGATCGGCAGCCGCGAGGGCTGGACCGATCCGCCCCGCCCCGGCACCAACTAGCGCGGCGTTGTGGTGAGGGTGGTTTGTGCGCCCGCGGCGGCTTTGAGCTTGACAGTCAAGGTTCGTGTGGGGGCGTCGTAGGTGAACGGGGTGCTGGTGCCCGCGACGGAGACGGCTTGAGGCGGACCGGCCACATTGCGGAAGTTCACGGTCCACGTCCGGTCCGGCACCGCGCCCGGGAAAGTGCCGACGCGAGGCAAGATCGTGAGCGTTGCGGAGCCCTCGCGCTCCGTGTAGCGGATCTCCGTCCGGCCGAACTCGCCGTTGCGGTAACCGTGTCCGTCTCCGGCGTCCTCGTAGAGCGAGAACGAGCCGATGCCGCCGGTCGCGACGTCGAGAGTCACCTGGTCCAGCGGACGCTGTCCCGAGTGGTCCACGTAGTCCGTCCGCGTGGGCAGGATTCCGCCACCGCGGAGGAACACCGGCATCGTTGACAAGTCGGTGGTGACTTCCTGCACCGCGGGGCCGGTGTAGCGCTTGCCGGTGAAGTAGTCGGTCCAGGTGCCCGGCGGGAACCAGACCTTTGTCCTCACATCGCTCGTCCCGGGCGAGGTCACGGGTGCGACCAACACGTCATCCCCGTAGAGGTACTGGCGGTCGAAGCGGTACGCGTCCTCGTGCTCCGGATAGTTGAGGTACATGCCCCGCGTCATCGGCAGACCGGTGTCGTGGGCCTGCCGAGCGAGCGAATACGTGTACGGGACAAGGGCTTCCCGGAGCTGGAGGAACTTCGTCGCGGACGCACGGGCCTGCTCGGCGTAGTCCCACGGGAGGCGCACGCCGTGGTTGGAGTGCAGGCGCAGCAACGGCTGGAAGGTGCCGAACTGGACCCACCTGGCGTACATGTCCTCCGGCAGCTTGTTCCCGTTCTCCGGGTAGTTGTGGGCGCCGATGTCGTGCGACTCGTACGGCATGCCGATGTTGCCGCGCCGAATCGTGTAGTAGGAGGCGAAGGACAGCAGCTCCCACGTCGACGTCGTGTCCATCGAAGTGTCCACTGTGTACCGATGCTCCGCCCAGGGACCCGCGGGGAAGGCCGGGGTGAGCGCGTAACCGCCGAACCCGCTTCCGCTGCGGTTCCAGGAGAACCCGCGTTTGCCCTGGTCGTCCGCGCGCTTGGCGTACTGCATGTTGAGCACGCTGTCCGGCGAGATGCCCTCGCCGCGCGCGAAGCTGCCGTCGCAGCAACTGTCCGGCCACCACACGTCGAGGCCCTGCTCCTCGAACTTGCGGTGCAGGTTGAAGTACGCGGTCGATTCGGCGGGATTGCTGAGGTCGAAGACCCGGCACTCCTCCGGCAGGTTGCAGAGCCCGACGCGCAAGTCGCGGTCCAGCTCGGCCTTGACCTCGGCGTAGCGCGGGTCGCTGGTCGCGATGCTCGGGTGGATGTTCAGCGAGACCTTGATGCCCTCGCGGTGCGCCCAGTCGAAGAAACCCTTGGGGTCAGGGAAGTACTTCGGGTCCCAGTCCCATCCGTTCCACTTGTTCGGCGCCTTGAAGTCGGTGTCCACCACGAGCGCGTCGAGCGGCACCTTGTTGGCGCGGAAGGCGGGCACGATCTCGTCGCGGTAGTCGGCGTCGGAGTGCGCGTAGTACCGCGAGTACCAGTTGCCGAAGGTCCAGCGGGGCAACAACACCGACGGTCCGGTGAGATCGCGCAGGTCGCGCAGGCCCTGCCGGTAGTCGTGGCCGTAGCCGAAGAAGTAGCCGTCCTGGTAGTCCGTGGTGCGCTTGGGACGTGGGGCGACCGAACCGTTCGGCTGCATGATGCCGGTCTCGGTGTCGTTGAGCAGGTACCAGCCGTCACGGCTGAGCATGCCTTCGTAGAGCGCGCGCGGACCGTCCGCCTCGTCCAGGCTGCGCCGCCAGCCGCCGAGGTTCGCGGCCGCGTGCGCGGGATCGGCGGGCGTCGGGTACTCGGCGTCCACGGGGGTGAGCGCGACGCTGTCGATGTCCACTCCGCACCGACCCACCTCGGTGCACTTCACCGACATCGCGGGCGCACCGGCGGGAAGGTCCACAGCGACCCGTGCGACCGCGCGCTTGTCCCAGCCGCCGGTGGGCGCGAGGGGGATCGGAACGGTGACGTCGCCCGCCGTCACGGTCATGGTCTGCGGCTCACCGCTGGGCACCGCGTTGGCGTAGCGGACCTGAACGGAGTGCTTGCCCGCAGGGACTTTCTTGGCCGTCCAGGCGATCGTCGAGTTGCGCCGGGTCAGTCCGGCGACGTAGCCGCGGCCGGTGAAGCCCGGGTGCTCGTCGGCGACGATCGCACCGTTGACGTTGCGCTGCGTCTCGGCCTCGCAGAGCTTGTCGTAGTCGCACGAGCCGACCAGCTCCCAGGCCGGACGCGCGGTCACCGCCATCGGCCCGGCCATCAGGTCCACGCGCAGGTTGTCCTGGCTGAACGGCCCGGAATTGAGCCGGTACTGCAGGGTGAGCTTGCCGGTCTTGATGATGAGCAGGCCGTTCTGCTGGGTCTTGCTGAAGGACGCACGGGGGAACTGCCGATTGATCGCGTTGAATGTGGGACGTTCCTCGAAACGGCGGTCTCCGGCGTATTCCATCCGGATCAACGTGGGGGACAACACCTCGAACCGGGCCGATCCACTGACCACAGAGGAGGCACCGGTGTGGGCCTGTACCGGGGCGGCCGAAACGAACACGACCGCCGTCACCATCGCGACGGCCAAAGGGGTTCTGCGCAACTTCATCGCCGGCTCCCCACGTATTCCGTTGATTGCCCACCAGAGTAATCCCGGTCACCACCACGCCGCTGCCCGCCGATGGGCTGTTAGCCGGGCGGGGACAGCGGGGTACCCGGACGGACATGAGAGTTCTCCCGCTGGGCATCGCCGTGGTCACCGCGGTCTCCGGCCTCGCCCTGGCCGGAGCTCCGGGCTCGCTGCTCGACCCCGACGACCGCGCCCTCGCCAAGATCCTCCTCGTCGCCGGGACCGTCCTGTTCCTCGTCGGCGGGGTCGCGCTGACCCGTCTGCTGGCGGGCGACATCGACCGGCGGTTCGACCAGCGCGGCCTGCAGGCAGCCGGTTCGATCGTCAAGATCGTGGTCACCGTCGTCGGATACGTGCTGGTCGCGCTGACCGCGCTCGGCCTGATGGCGGTACCGGTGCAGCAGTTGCTGCTCGGCGGCGCGATCACCGGCGTCGTGGTGGGCATCGCCGCGCAGCAGACGCTGGCAAACGTTTTCGCCGGGCTGGTCGTGCTCTTCGTGCGCCCGTTCAAGGTCGGCGACACCATCGAGGTCCGCTCCGGAGCGCTGAACGGACCGTTCACCGGGCGGGTCATCGCGCTCGGGCTGACCTACGTCACGCTGTCCACCGAGGACGGCACGTTGCTGCTGCCGAACTCCGGCGTGCTCGCATCCGGGCTAACGGTCAATCTTCCCTCCTCCGCATCGGTGTGACTCCTGCATTCGCATGACGCCTCTGGTCAGCGGGCGGACAAACCCGGACAGTTAGTGGGAAAACCGGCTTTCGGGGGCTGATCACATGACCCGTTTCCACCGTCGCGGCTTCCTGCAGACCGCGCTGGCCGGAGCACTGGTAGCGGCCGCACCCGGTACGGCGTCAGCGGAATCCCCGCGTCCACCGCGGACATTCGACACGGCGGCGCTCAGAACGGCGATCACCCGTTTGCTTGGCGGAAATACCGGATGGGCGCAACAGTTCGACTTACGCCCCATGGAGCCGCCGGCCGGGGCCTACGACGTATTCGACATCGCGGGCGAACGCGGCGCGGTCGAACTCAGCGCCAGCAGCCCGGTCGCCCTGATGTCAGGATTCCACTGGTGGCTCAAGTACGTCGCGGGTGGACACCTCTCGGCCAATGGCGACCGGCTCGACCTGCCGCGCCGGTTGCCCGCACCGAAACGACCCATCACCAAGACGACATCGCTGACCGACCGCTATGCCTACAACTTCACGGTCTTCGGCTACACCATGCCGTACTGGCACTGGGAGGACTGGGAACGCGAGCTCGACCTGCTCGCCGCGAGCGGCTACAACCGGGTCCTGTCCATGGTCGGCCAGGAGATCATCTGGTACGAGCTGTTCCAGAACTTCGGGCTCACCGAGTACGAAGTGCGCCAGTGGATCGCACAACCCGCGCACCAGCCGTGGCAGTGGTACGGCGAGATCACCGGCTACGACGACGGCGAGTCCGCGTACAGCGGCCCGGTCAGCGTCGAGCTGATGCGCAAGCGCGCCGACCTCGGCAGGCGGATCAACGAGCGGATGTGGCAGCTCGGCATCACACCGGTGCTCCCCGCCTTCATCGGGCACGTGCCGGACCGGGTCTTCGCGCAGCGCAACCCCTTCGCGAAGGTCATCCCGCAGGAGGACTACGGCGGGCACCCGCGGCCGTGGTGGCTCGCGGCGACGGACCCGCTGTGGCCGCAGGTCGCCGAGCAGTTCTACCGCTTGCAGGCCAAGCACTTCGGCACCTCGACGCACTACTCCAACGACCTCATGCACGAGGGCGGGGTGCTCGGCGACGTCAAGATCGGCGACGCCGGGCGCGCGGTGCAGAACGCGCTCACCAAGGCCGTTCCCAACGCGACGTGGCTTTTGCAGGCGTGGCAGGGGAATCCACGCAAGGAACTGATCGAGTCCATCGACAGGAACCGCGTGATCGTGCTCGACCTGGACTCCGACGACGGTCCACTGTGGAACAAGACCAACGCGTTCTGGGGCGCGCCGTGGGCCTGGGGCACGATCCAGAACTTCGGTGGCCGCCTCGGCATGTTCGGCAACCTCATCGAGCCCGGGCGCACCCTGCCCGCGGTGCGCAAGGCGCCGGACCGGGGACGGCTCACCGGCACCGCGATGGTGCTGGAAGGGACCTACCACAACCCGGTGGTCGGTGACCTGCTCGCGGAGATGACGTGGAGGGACGAGCCGGTCGAGCTGGAGGGCTGGATCGCCGACTACGTGCGGCGGCGCTACGGGACCGCCGACCAGAACGCGCTGACCGCGTGGCGGGTGCTGCTGAACACGGCGTACTCGTACAAGGCGACCGGGCACACCAGCGGTGAGGGGCCGCACGAGACCCCGTTCGCCGCCGAGCCCGCATTGACGGTGACGTCGGCCTCGTCGTTCGCGCCGAAGACGTGGCGGTATCCGCCGGAGCAGTTCGAGCCCGCGCTCGCGGCGTTGCTGCGCGTGCACCCGATGCTGCGCCAGCTGAAGACCTACCGGTACGACCTGGTTGACGTCACCCGTCAAGTACTGGCGAACAGGGCGCGCCGCGTGCTCGACCGCGTCCGGACGGCCTACCAGGCGAAGAACCGGCTCGAAGTGGAGCGGCTGGGCGAGCGCTTCCTGCACTACGCCGACCTGACCGACCGCGTGCTCGGCACGCACGAGCAGTGGATGCTCGGACCGTGGGAGCAGCGCGCGAAGGGCTGGGCCGCCACACCGCTCGAAGAGGAGATCCTGGTGTGGAACGCCAGGTCCATCCTCACGATCTGGACGATCAAGGGCTGTGGCGTGTTCCACGAGTACGCCAACCGCGACTGGCACGGGCTGATGGGCCAATACTACCGGGCGCGGTGGCAGCGGTGGTTCACCGAGTTGGCGAAGACGGTGGACCTCGGCATCCCGCCGGTGTTCAACGACTGGTGCTCGCGGGCCGACAACTGGGCACGGCGGGCGGCCACGCACCCGACCAAGCCGCTCGGCGACACCTACACGATCGCCGCCGGGATCGCGGCGGAGCTGGCGGGTGAAAAGGACTGACTTCCGACACTGGCGCGTCCGGTTGTGACAGATTTGCCGGGTGCGCGATTTCTTCAAGGGACTTCGGATGTTCGGTCAAGGACTGGGCATTCTTCTCGGCAAACCGAGGCTGCTGCTGATCGGCGCGTTGCCGGCGATCCTCACCACGGCGCTGCTGATCGGCGGCCTCGTCACCCTGTTCTTCTCACTGGACGAGCTGGCCCCGATGGTCACGCCGTTCGCCGACACGTGGGCCGAGGGGGCGCGGAACGTCCTGCGGATCGCGACCTCTGTGGTGCTGTTCGCCACCGGCCTCGCGATCGGTGTCTTCCTGTTCTCCGGGCTCACCCTGGCGATCGGCGGGCCGTTCTACGAGACCGTCGCGGAGAAGGTCGAGGACGACCTCGGCGGCGTTCCCGACGCGGTCGACCTCGGCTTCTTCACGTTGCTGGGCATGGGGATCGCGGACACCTTCCGGCTGCTGCTGCGGTCGTTGATGTTCACGATCCCGCTCTTCTTCGCCGGGTTCATCCCGGTGTTCGGGCAGTTCGTCGTCCCGGTGCTGCTCGCGCTGGTGACCTCGTGGTTCCTCGCGCTCGAACTGATCGGCGTGCCGTTCTACCGGCGCGGCATGGGCTTGAAGGAGCGGCGGGACCTGCTGCGCAAGCGCCGGATGCTCGCGTTCGGCCTCGGGCTGCCGACCACGCTGCTCTGCATGATCCCGCTGGCGGGCATCATCGTCATGCCCGTTGCCTTCGTCGGCGGTGTCCTCGTGGCCCGCGAAACCCTCGAGCTGTCCCCCACCGCTGTCTAGGGGGCAGGGACGGTGAGGTCGCGGGTGAGGGCGGTCATGGCGCCCAGCACGTGTTCCTCGGCCACGCGGGCAAGGCGCTTCTCGGCGGTGCCGCGGAGCAGGTCGACGAGTTCGCGGTGCTCGTCGACCACGAGCCCGCGATAGCCCGCCCGGCCCAGGCGAATGCGCGTGAGCTGGCACAGCCGCACCGACGAGCGCAGTGCCAGCCACGCCTCTAGCAGCCTGCGGTGGCGCGCGGCGCGGTAGACGCGGTCGTGGAACTCGATGTCCAGGGCGAGCAGGTCGACCGCGTCCGCGCCCGACTCCACCGCGGCGGCCATGCGGTCGACGACCTCGTCCAGCTCCGCCAGCTCCTCCGGGGTGGCCCGCTGTGCGGCAAGGGTGCTGGCCAGCCGCTCGATGGTGGCGCGCAGCGTGTAGACCTCCTCGGCCACCTCGGGTGTCACGTCGGTGACGCGCGTGCCGCGGTGCCACTCGCTCTGCACCAGGCCCTCGTGCTCCAGCATCGCCAGCGCCTCGCGGATCGCGCCCCTGCTCACGCCGAGGGTGCCGGCCAGCTCGACCTCCCGCAGCGCGGTCCCGGGCAGGAACGTGCCGTCGAGGATGGCGTCGCGGATGCGGTCCGCGGCGTCGCCGGAGAGCCCCCGACGTTCGACCTTCTTCATTTTTCTATCCTAGCGGTCCCGCAAGTATGCGTATAGCCTGCGAGAACGGATGCAGAACTTGTCCGAATGTCGACATTAGGAGGGTGCGATGAGCGCACTGCCCCGGTTCCACCTCGCCGTCCCGGTCACCGACATCGCCGCGGCGCGCTCCTTCTACGGCGGGGTGCTCGGACTGGAGGAGGGGCGCTCCGCCGAGCGCTGGATCGACTGGAACCTCTACGGCCACCAGTTCGTCACCCATCTGTCCGAAGCGGACGGTGGCGATACCGCGAGCAACCCGGTCGACGGGCACCAGGTGCCGGTGCCGCACTTCGGGCTGCTGCTGACCATCGAGGACTTCCACGCGCTCGCCGACCGCATCCGCGCCGCGGGCGTGGAGTTCGTCATCGAGCCCTACCTGCGCTTCGCCGGGCAGCCGGGCGAACAGTGGACGATGTTCTTCCGCGACCCGTCCGGGAACGCCTTGGAGTTCAAGGCATTCGCCGACGACTCGCAGGTCTTCGCGAAGTGAGGCGGGTACTCGTCACGGGCGCCTCCGGCGGCATCGGACGTGCCATCGCCAGGGCGTTCGCGGCCGACGGGGCCAAGGTCGCCGTCCACTACTCGACCCGCCCAGACCAAGCCAGGGACACGCTCGAAGACGGTGTTCTCGTCGGCGGTGACATCGCCGATCCCGTGCAGGCCAAGCGAATCGTCGACGAAGCCGCAGCTGGGCTCGGCGGCCTGGACGTCTTGGTGAACAACGCCGCGGCCAACGTCGCGCACCCGATCGCCACCACGTCCTATGAGGACTGGACGGCGGCCTGGCGGCGCGTGGTGGACGTGAACCTGGTGGGAGCGGCCAACCTCAGCTACTGCGCCGCGCAGGTCATGCGCGGCCAGGGCAGCGGGCGCATCATCAATGTGGGCTCGCGCGGGGCCTTCCGCGGTGAGCCGGACCATCCCGCGTACGGGGCGAGCAAGGCCGGACTGCACGCGCTCGGCCAGTCACTCGCTGTCGCCCTTGCTCCGCATGGGATCTCGGTGACCTCCGTGGCACCGGGATTCGTCGCGACCGACCGCGTCGCGGACCGGCTTGCCGGGGAGTCCGGCGAGCAGATCCGCGCTCAGAGTCCCTTCGGCCGCGCCGCCGAGCCGGAGGAGATCGCCGCGGCCGTGCTGTGGCTGGCCTCGCCCGAGGCGCTCTGGGCGTCAGGAACCGTCGTGGACCTCAACGGCGCTTCCTACCTGCGTTGACCGGAGCCGTCGAACTCCTGACCACCAGTTCGGTCGGGAGCTTCGTCGGCTTCGGCGCCTTGCGGCCGGACAGCAGCCGCAGCGCCAGCTCCCCCGCGATGCGGCCCTTGCTGATCAGGTCCTGGCGCACCGTCGTGAGCGGCGGCTCCAACAGGCGCGCCGTCGAGGTGTCGTCGTAGCCGACCAGCGACAGGTCCTCCGGGATGCGCAGACCGAGGTGCCGAGCCGCGGTGGTCGCGGCCGACGCCAGCTCGTCTGACATGCACAGCAGCGCCGTGAGGCCGGGCTCCTCGGTCAGCGCGGTGTGCGCGCCCGCGACGGCCTTCTCGCGGTCCATGCCGGTGAACTCCCAGATCGGCACGGAGTCGGGATCGACGCCCGCCGCGGCGAGGACACCGAGGTAGCCCGCCAGCCGCTCGCGGTTGATCCGGAACGGGCTGCGCTCGGCCTCGGCGCGGCTCCGCCGACCGCCGGGGAAGCCGTACATGCAGTCCTGCGCGAGGATGCCGATCCGCCGGTGGCCCAGCTCCACGAGGTGCCGGGCGGCAGCCTCGGCCCCGCCGCGGTCATCGATGCCGACGACGGCCGCCCCGGGCATGAAGGGCTCGTCGATCACCACGAGCGGCAGGCCGCGGTCGCGCACGGCTTGCAGGCCGGACGCCTTGTCGGACAAGGAGTACGAGACCATCAGGTCGGCCTGGGCGCGCATCACCTGCTCCACCCTCGGGCCGCCGTCCTCGCCGCCGGGCAGCAGCACGAGCGCGTGCTCCCCCGGCGCGATGGCCGTGGCGAACGCGTCCAGCGTGATCGACAGCGCCGGATCGGAGAACGCGATCGACAGGTTCGCGTCGAGCATGAAGGCGATCGCCCCGGACTGGCTGCGGGCCAGGCTGCGCGCGACCGGGTTCGGCCCGGCGTAGCCGAGGCGCTTGGCGGCCTCCAGCACCCGCTCGCGCAGTTCCGCGGAGAGCTGGTCCGGCCGGTTGTACGCGTTGGAGACCGTGGCCCTGGAGACGCCGACCGCCGCGGCGACATCGTCGAGGGTCGGACGCCGACGCCGTGTGACATTCACCATCGCAGTTTAGAGGGCGCTGACGACTGGACTTACTGAAGCGCTTAAGTCACTGTGGAGCAGGGAAAGGAGGGGATACGTGATCAACAACAGGATCGCCGTCTTCGTCGTGTTCGCGCTCAACGGCGCCGCCTTCGGGTCGTGGGCACCCCGGATGCCCGCGCTGGCCGAGAGCCTGCGCGCGGAGCCGGGCACGCTCGGGCTCGCGCTGCTCGGGGCGAGCGTCGGCATGGTGCTCGCCGCCTCGTTCTGCGGTGGTGTGGTCGAGCGCGTCGGCGCGCGGGTCGGCATCGCCGTTCCGCTGCTGGTCGGGGCCGCCGCACTGCCGGTGATCGGCCTCGCCGGCTCGGTCGCCGCGCTGGCCGGGGTGCTGTTCGTGCTCGGCGCGGCGGTCGGCGTCGTGGACGTGGCGATGAACGTGGCGGGCGTCGCGGTGGAACGCGCGGGCGGCAAGGCGATCATGCCGGTGCTGCACGCGGGGTTCAGCGTCGGCGCGATGCTCGGAGCAGGCGGCGCGGCGTTGGCGGCCGGGCAGGGCTGGTCGATCACCGCACACCTGGGCGTCGTCGCGGTGATCACCGCACTCGTGCTCTTCGCGGTGATCAGATCGGTGCCCGCGACCGCGGCGGCGACCGCCGAACAGCCGGCCGCGAACGGGAAGGTGGCGCGGCGACCGGTGCTGTGGCTGCTGGCCAGCATCGCGCTGTGCTCGGCGATCGCCGAAGGCGGCAGTGCGGACTGGTCGGCGCTGTTGCTGGTCACCGAGCACGGGATGAGCCAGGGCGCCGCCGCGCTCGGTTACGCGGCTTTCTCGCTGGCCATGGCGGTGGCGAGGTTCGCGGGAGCGTGGACGCAGAACCGCTTCGGCGCCGCGAGAACCCTTGCAGGGGGCTCGGTTCTGGCTTCGGTCGGACTGCTGCTGGCGGCGTTGCTGCCGGGCGGTGGCTACCCGGGCTTCGTGCTCGCCGGAGCCGGTCTGGCCGCGGCGTTCCCGATCGCGCTCGGCCTGGCCGGGGCGGCGGGCAGGCGGGCGGACGGCAGCGGCGGGGAGCGCGAGATCGCGTTCGTCTCCGCGCTGGCCTACAGCGGTTTCCTGCTCGGGCCGCCGATGATCGGCGGGATCGCGCAGCTGACCTCGCTGTCGATGTCCTTCGTCGCGGTCGGGCTGACCACCGCGTTGATCGCACCGGCCGCGGTGGCCGCGACCCGGTCCCTTCGCAGGGAACGAGTCGCGGCCGAGGAGGTCAGGCCCGTGGTTCCCAGCGGAACCACCTGAGCGCGGCGTAGACCGCGATCACCGACCACACCGCCGAGGCCCCGACCGCGGGCCCGGCGGCCAGGAACTGGTCGGCGAAACCGACCGCCCTGCCGTCCCACGTCGTGCCGAGCCAGCCGGTGCGCAGCAGTTCCGCGATCCCGCCGCCGGGAAGGGCGACGGAGATCCAGTGCACCGTCTGGCTGTCCGCCAGGAACGAGCTGGTCGCTGCCCCCGCCGCGACCATGAAGACCGGCAGCGTGGTGATCTGCGCGTTCTCCGGGGTCTTGGTGAACACCGTGGACGCCATGCCCGCCGCGGCGAACAACGCCAGTCCCACCAGCACACCGACTGCGAACAGGAGCGGGTTGTTCGGGATGGGCGCGCCCGCAGAGATCGCGATGATCGTGAGCACCAGCGACTGCGCGAAACCCAGCGCCAGCACCGGCCCCACGGTGCCGGCGAGCACGCCGAAGTCGGTCAGCTCACCGCTGCGCAGGCGCTTCAGGAACAGGTCCTGCCTGCGCGCGGTGAGCGTGGTGGTGATCGTGATGTAGACGGTCATCAGCAGCACCAGCATGATCTGCAACGTGACCACGACGCCCCAGCCGCCCCCGCCGAACGAGGTGCCCTGGTAAGCCATGTAACCGCCGAGCCCGAGCGGGAACACGATCGCCATCACCATGACCGACCTGTTGCGCCACAACAACTTCAGCTCGGTAGCCCCGAGCGCCAGCACCCTCATGCCGCAGCTCCCGTCCGCTCGGCCACCTGGTGGAAGACGTCTTCGAGCGAGGCGTGGTGCGCGCGCAGGCGCCCCAGGTCCACCCCGCGCCGACCGGCCCAGCCCAGCAGCAGGCTCAGGTCCTGTTGCAGGTCGCTGGAGTTCATCTCGATCCGGCCCGCGCGGTTGGCGAAGTTCGACATCCCGGGCAGCGCGGGCAGTTCCGTCACGGCGATCCCGTCCGGCAGGTCGAAGGCGATCCGCGCCGGATGGGTCTCCAGCACCTCGGCCAGCGTCCCGTGCACGCTGATCCTGCCTTCGTCCATGATGGACAGACGGGTGGCCAGCGTCTCGGCCTCTTCGAGGTAGTGCGTGGTGAGCAGCACCGTGGTGCCCTCGACGAGCAGACCGCGCACGACCTCCCACGTGCGCTTGCGCGACTCCGGGTCCAGTCCGGTGGTGGGCTCGTCCAGGAACAGCACCTCCGGCTTGTTGAGCACGGCGAGCGCCAGGTCCAGCCGCCTGCGCTCACCTCCGGAGAGCTGCTTCACCGCGACCTGGGCGCGGTGGCCGAGATCGAGCAGGTCGAGCACGTCCAGCCGCCCCCGGCGGGCTGTGGTGACCTTCCCCCACAGCTGGAGCGTCTCGGCGACGGTGAGGTCACCGGCGAAACCGCTCTCCTGCAACATGATCCCCGTTCGCGGCCGCAGCAGCGCGCGGTCGGCGAAGGGGTCGAGGCCGAGCACCCGCACCGTGCCGGCGGACGCGCGCCGGTGCCCCTCAAGGGTTTCCACCGCTGTCGTCTTTCCCGCGCCGTTCGTGCCGAGCAGGGCGTACAGCTCGCCCGGACGGACTTGCAGGTCGATGCCCCGCACCGCCTCGAACGAGCCGTAGGCGCAGCGGAGCCCGACGGCGTCGATCGCGTAGTCGTTCACGGGACAAAGCCTGCTCCGCGGCGGTCCTGGCCAGTAGTGCGCGCGGTCATCACTCCGGGCGGCACCGCGCGTTGCGGCCGTACTGACAAATGTCATCGGCAGTAGCGTTGCCCCGTGCCGTCACCGGAACCGTCCCTGGAGAAGCGGCTTCGCGCCGTCCGGGCCTACACCAAGTGGTCGCTGCTGCTGAGCGTGCAGGTCTTCGCCGGACTGCCGCTGTTCGTGGTGGCGTTCGCCGATGTGGACTGGTGGCGCGTTCCCCTGGTCGCGATGCAACTCGTGTTCATGGTGCTGGTCGGACGCCTGACGCTGCGCGGCATGAGCGAGTACGGCTGCGTCCGGCCGAGCGATCCCCAGCTGCTGATCACGCTCGGCCTGTCGTTGGCCTCGTGCGCCGCCATGGTGAGCATCGTCAACATCGGCGTCTCCGCGTGGGCGGCGTTCAGTCCGGCAGCCGCGGCCAGTGCGGCCGCCGCCGTGCTGCCGTCCCCGCTGCGCTGGGTGCAGTCGGCGATCATGGCGGGGCTGACGTCCTTGATCACGGTTGTCCAGCCGAACTACTACTGGCTGACCGCCGCGATCGTCGTGGTCATGATCACCGGGGTGACGGTGACGCAGGCGTGGCTGTGGGACGTCACGGAGCAGGTCAACGCCGCGCGCGCGACCGAGTCGGAGCTGGCCGTCGCCAACGAACGACTGCGGTTCGCCGCCGACCTGCACGACGTGCTCGGGCACAGCCTCGAAGTCATCGCGATGAAGGCCGAGCTGGCGGTGCGGCTGCCCGACGACGAACGGGCCCGCGCCACCATGGCCGAGGTGCGGCAGACCGCGCACGACGCGCTCAGCGAGGTCCGGGACGTGGTCCGCGGCTATCGGCGGGTCGACCTGTCCACGGAGCTGGGCGGTATCCGCTCGCTGCTCGAAGCGGCCGGAATCACTTGCGGGATAACGGGTTCCTTGCCTTCGGCGCAGCAGCCCCTGTTCGGAGCCGTGCTGCGCGAGGCGGTCACGAACGTGCTCCGGCACGCGGCGGCGACACGGTGTGAGATCACCTTCGACGGACCGCGGGTGACCGTGGTCAACGACGGTGTCGCCGACAGCGCTCAGGACGGCACCGGCACCGGACTGACCGGGCTCGCCGCGCGGGTGCACGCGGTGGGCGGCCGGTTCACCGCGGGCGCCGAACCGGGCGGGACGTTCCGGGTGAGCGCGGAGATCCCCGAGGAGAAGCCGTGATCAGGTTGCTGCTGGCCGACGACGAGCACCTGATCCGGGGCGCGGTGGCGGCGCTGCTCGCGCTGGAGCCGGACATCGACGTGGTGGCCGAGGTCGCCGACGGCCCGTCCGCGCTCAAGGCCGCCAAGGAGCTGCTGCCGGACGTGGCCATGGTCGACCTGGAGATGCCGGGCATGGACGGGCTCGAACTCGCCGAGGCGCTGCGCAACGAGCTGCCGAAGACGCGGATCGCGATCGTCACCAGGCACGCGCGGCCGGGTGTGCTGCACCGCGCGCTCAACGCGGGCGTGCTCGCGTTCGTGCCGAAGACCGCGCAGGCCCAGTCGCTCGCGGACGTGGTGCGCAAGGTCAACGCGGGCCAGCGCTGCATCGACCCGGACCTGGCGACGCAGGCCCTGCTGGCCGGGCCGTGCCCGCTGACCCCGCGCGAGCTGGACGTGCTGCGGGAGAGCCGGGCGGGCGCGACCGTGCAGGTGATCGCGCAGCGGCTGCACCTGACCCAGGGCACCGTGCGCAACTACCTGTCCACGGCGATGACCAAGCTCGACGCCGAGACCCGGTACGAGGCCGCTCAGCGCGCGTGGGAACTCGGGTGGCTGTGACAGGTCCGTTATCGCGCATACAGGTAATACCCAGCTAACGCACAGAGGCTGCGGCGCATGAGACGTGCCGTACTGATCAACACCGGGTTGATCGTGATCGTGCTGGTCGCGGGCTTCTTCACGGTCCGCTTGCTGTTCCCCGGCCAGGCGGCCCAGGGAGCGGCGCCGCGCACGGTGCCGGTCACCACGGGTTCGGTCAGCGCGACCGTCTCCGCGGCCGGGACCGTGCAGAGCGCGTCCACGGTCGGGGTGAACTTCGGCACGAACGGGACCGTCAAGAAGATCTCGGTCAAGGTCGGCGACAAGGTCAGCGCAGGTCAGGAGCTTGCCAGGCTGGACACGACCGCGTTGCAGAGCAAGGTCGACCAGGCCGACGCGAGCCTGGACGCCGCGGAGGCCTCGCTCGCCGCGGTGAAGTCCGACGACGCGGCCACGCTCGCCCAGCGCAAGAGCCAGGTCACACAGGCCAAGGCGGCGCTGACCGAGGCGAAGGCCAACCTGGCCGCCGCGGTGCTCAAGGCGCCCGCGGAGGGCACGGTGGTCTCGATCTCCGGTTCGGTCGGGAACCCCGCCACGTCCGGTTCCTCCGGCGGCGGTTCCTCCGGCGGCTCCTCTTCCTCTTCTTCCTCCTCGTCCGGCAACGCCGCGTCGAACACGACGAGCGGCTTCATCGTGCTGTCCGACCTGGTCAACTTCCAGGTGAAGGCGAACATCGCGGAGATCGACATCTCCCGGTTGAAGGCCGGTCAGGACGCCACGGTGACGATCAACGCCTTGCCGGACAAGCAGTTCCCGGCGAAGGTCAACCAGATCGACCTCACGCCCACGACCAGCGGAAACGTCGTTCAGTACGGCGTGACGCTGAACCTGGACCAGGTGCCGGATGGGCTCAAGCCGGGACAGTCCGCCAGCGTGCAGGTGGTGGTGGCCAAGGTCGACAACGCGCTGACCGTGCCGAGCTTCGCGGTCCAGTCCACCGGTGGCACGCACCGCGTGACGGTGTGGAGCAACGGCCAGCAGACCCTGCGCACGGTCCAGGTCGGGGTGAAGGGCGAGCAGTCCACGCAGATCACGTCTGGGCTGACCGAGGGCGAGCTGGTCGTGATCCCCACGGCGACGGCGAACAGCACCCAGCAGCAACAACAACTCCCCGGCGGACGCGTGACGTTCGGCGGTGGCGGTGGCGGCGGTGGCGGCTTCGTCGGAGGCGGCGGCGGTCCGGGTGGCAACCGATGACGGCTCCGGTCATCGAGATCACGGGCCTGCGCAAGACCTACGGCAGCGGTGACACCGCCGTGCACGCGCTGCGCGGCGTGGACCTGACCGTGCACCGCGGCGACTACGTGGCGATCATGGGCGCGTCCGGCTCGGGCAAGTCGACGATGCTGAACATCCTCGGCTGCCTCGACGTGCCCAGCGGCGGTCGCTACAGGCTCGACGGCATCGACGTCGGCAGCTTCAACGAGACCCAGTTGTCCTTGCTGCGCAACAGGAAGCTCGGCTTCGTCTTCCAGTCGTTCAACCTCATCCCGCGCGTTTCCGCGCTGGGCAACGTGGAGCTACCGATGACCTACGCGGGGCTCGGCCGCAAACAGCGGCGGGAGCGGGCGGAGGCGGCGTTGCAGCTCGTCGGGCTCAGCGAGCGCGCACACCACATGCCCAACGAGCTGTCCGGCGGCCAGCAGCAACGGGTCGCGGTGGCGAGGGCACTGGTCAACGCGCCCGCACTTGTGCTCGCCGACGAGCCGACCGGCAACCTGGACAGCAAGAGCAGCAGCGATCTCCTAGGCGTCCTCGGCAGGCTCAACGCGCTCGGCAGGACGATCGTGATGATCACGCACGAGAACGACGTCGCCGCGCACGCCCGCCGCGTCGTCCGGCTCGTCGACGGCGAGATCGTCTCCGACCACCGGCAGGCACCGCTATGAGCGTGCTGGAGGTGCTGCGGTTCGCCGTGAAAGGCTTGCTGGCGAACAAGATGCGGTCGGTGCTGACCACGCTCGGGATCAGCATCGGCGTCGCCGCGGTGATCTTGCTGACCGCGGTGGGCAACGGGGCGTCCAAGGCGATCGAGAACAGCATCGCCGGGCTGGGCACGAACCTGCTCACCGTCTCCCCGATGCGCGGCGGAGCCGCCACCGCACCGAGGCCGCTGACCGTCGCGGACGCGGAGGCTCTGGCGGACAAGCGGATCGCGCCGGACATCCGAAGCGTCTCGCCCGTCGTCGCCGCACAGGCGACCGCGACCTACCGCGGTGTCAGCCACAGCGTGGGGCAGGTCATCGGCACGCGCCCCAGCTACTTCGACGCCACCAACAGTGCGGTCGGCTCGGGAGCGTCGTTCTCCGACAGCGACGTGACCGAGGCGCGCAAGGTCGTGGTGATCGGGCAGACCGTCGCCCAGGAGCTGTTCGCCGGGGACGATCCGCTCGGCAAGCAGATCCAGTTGAACAACATCCCGTTCACCGTGGTGGGAGTGTTGGCGCAGAAGGGATCCAGCGGCCTGCAGAACGCCGACGACACGGTGGTGGCGCCGCTGACCACGCTGCAGTACGCGCTGACCGGGACCGGCAGCCTCAGCCAGGTGGTCGTGCAGGCGCAGTCCGCCGACGTGATCACGGCCGCGCAGAACCAGATCACCGCCGTGCTCAACCAGCGGCACGGCATCACCGGCTCGGCCGCCTCCGACTTCCGCGTGCAGAACCAGCAGCAGCTGCTCAGCACGCGCACGCAGGCGGTGGACGTGTTCACCACGCTGCTCGCCGCCGTCGCGGGGATCTCCCTGCTGGTGGGCGGGATCGGCATCACCAACATCATGCTGGTCACGGTCACCGAGCGGATCCGGGAGATCGGCATCCGCAAGGCCATCGGCGCCCCGCGCGGCGCGATCTCCGGGCAGTTCCTCGCCGAGGCGACGCTGCTGAGCATGGTGGGCGGCGCGATCGGGGTCCTCGTCGGCTGGCTGGGCAGCCGGTTCAGCTTCTCCGGGATCCAGCCGGAGGTGCTGCCGTCCTCGGTGCTGCTGGCCTTCGGCGTGTCCGTCCTCATCGGACTGTTCTTCGGCAGTTACCCGGCGAGCCGGGCGGCCCGGCTGCGCCCGATCGAAGCCCTTCGGCATGAGTGAGGCTGGCATGTCCACCGACCCCGAGAAGCTGCTGACCAGCGAACTCGACACCGACGACCTGACCGAGCGGCTCGCGGCGGCCGGTCGGGGCACGAGCAGGCTGACGCTCACCCTGGCCGCCGCGGCGCTCGCCGTCGTGTCCTTCCTCGGCGGCGTCGCCATGCACTCGGCCCTCGGCGGTCGCTCCTCCGCGCGTCCGGCGCAGGCACAGCAACAACCGCAGCAGCAACAGCAGCCCGGGCGCGGCGGCACCGCGGGCACGATCGACCGCATCGAGGGCGACACGGTCTACCTCAAGGCCCGCGACGGCCAGGAGATCAAGGTCGTGCTCGCCGGGCAGACCTCGGTGATGATCACGCAGCGCGGCTCCGCCCGCGACCTCGCTCCCGGAGACACCGTTGCGGTGCAAGGAGAACGGGCCGCCGACGGAACCGTGACCGCGCGTCAGATCACCGAGCAGCCCGCCGGGCGCTAGCCGCGAGGACGGACTTCGTCAGCGCGGTGATGCGACCGGCTGCCGTTGCCCACGTCGTGCCTTCCGGGTGCAGGGTCAGCACGACGACGATCTCGCGATCCCCTTCGCCCACAAGGCCGGACGTGTGCAGGGCAGGGCTGCGCAGGTCGATCTCGTTCACCTCGGCGCCTTCTCCGGTGACGACGCACTTCTCGTCGCGTGGCGGGTCCGGATAGCCCGACCAGCCCTGTTTGACCGCCCAGGGGCGCGGCAGCGCGCGGGGGATGCCGAAGTACTGGTCGCGCTCATCGGTCGCGCACTGCGTTGCCTTGCGGAGGTTGTCGAGGACGAAATCGCGGAACGAGTGCGGTGCCCGCTCCAGCAGGTACCGGTAGATCTTGACGACGTCGGCGGCGCTGACCGCGGTGCGGCCCCACCAGTTCGGGTCCGCGGGCGGCTGCGTCTCGGTGAGGCCGATCAGCGCGGCCATCCGGTGCACGATCGCGTTGAAACCGTTGCGCTCCCAGAGGATCGACGCGGCGGTGTCATCACTGGACCGCAGCATCGGCTCCAGCAGCGCGAGGTCGATGTCGGGCACGGGCGAGCCGACTCCCCTGCCGTTCAAGTAGTCCAGCGCTATCAGGATCTTCACGATGGAGGCCGACCGGAACTGCATCGTGGCCTGGTGCTGCACGGTCATCTGGCCGGTGTGCCGGTCGAAGACCGCGAATCCCGTCGTCACCCCGGGCGGGATCTCCACCACGGGCGCGGCATCCGCCTGTGGGCCTATCGCCGTGCTCAGCGCGACTGCCGCCGCGACCACTCTGGACCTCACGTCGCCTCCCTCGTCCGGGAAATCCGAAGCTAGGTCGCGAAAACGCGTCAGGTCTGCGGTCTTCAGCGGAGGCCGAACATTCCGCCGGTAGTTTCGGTCTATGCCGATACTTGTCTACGCACCCGGCTCGCGCGGGGACGTCGCTCCCTTCACCGGGCTCGGCGTGCGCCTGCGCGAAGCCGGGTACGAGGTCGCGATCGCGAGCTACGACGAGTTCGGCGGCTTCGTCCGCGAAGCCGGGCTGGAGTTCCGGAGCATCCCCGGCGACCCGCGCGGCATCGGTGCCACCCCGGAGGGCCAGCGGTGGCAGGAGGGCGGCGGTGGGCCTCTGGGCACGCTGCGAATGATCAAGGCGTTCCGCTCGCACCTGGCTGAGCTGAACGAGGGCATCCTCGCCGCGGGCGCCGAGGGTGCGGATCTGCTGCTGTCCAACAGCATGGCGGTCTTCACGGCCTATCACGTCGCGCGGGAGCTGCGTGTTCCCCTGCTCGCGACGCCCTTGCAGCCGTGGGTGCCGACCGCGGACTTCGCGCCGGACATGCTGGTCCCGTTCCAGCTCGGCGCGTGGGGAAACCGCGCCGTCGGTCGGATCTCGCTGCTCACAGGCGAGTACGTGATGGGTGCGAAGCAGCTCGGCGCGCTCACCACGTCCGTCATGCGGCGTGAACTCCGCGTGATCAACGGCTTCAGCTCGGTGGTGGTGCCCCCGCTCAGCGACTGGACCGAGGACGAGAACGGCGTCGGCTTCTGGTGGCCCGCGAGCAGGCCCGACTGGGAACCGCCCGCTGCGTTGGCGGACTTCCTCGCCGCGGGTCCGCCGCCGGTCTACATCGGCTTCGGCAGCCGGGAGTTCTCCGATCCGGCCCGGCTGAACGACCTGGTGGCGCATGCCGTGAAGCTCGCGGGAGTGCGCGCCGTGGTGCAGAGCGGATGGGCTCGCCTGGAACTCAACGGCGATGACGTGCTGACCATCGGCGAGGCCCCGCACGAGTGGTTGTTCCCGCGCATGGCCGCCGTGATCCACCACTGCGGCGCGGGCACGACCGCTGCGGGGCTGCGCGCGGGGGTGCCGGCCATCGGCGTTCCGGCGATCACCGACCAGCCGTTCTGGGCGAAGCGCCTGGAAACCATCGGCGCGAGCCCCGGCTGGGTCCCGTTCGGCGAGCTGACCGCGGAGCGCCTGGCCGCGTTGATCACGGAAGCTCCCCGGCACGCCGAGCGCGCCCGGGCGCTGGGCGAACTGGTGCGGGCCGAGGACGGGGCGAGTGAGGTCGTGCGGCGGGTCAGCCGTCTGCTCGGGTGAGCCCGGCGTCGTAGTCGTGGCGGTTCGCCTCGATCTCGTCGATGTGGTCCGCCGCCCACGTCGCCAGCTGGAGCGCGGTGCCCAGCAGCGTCCGCCCCAGCTCGGTGAGCGTGTACTCGACCTTGGGCGGCACCGACGGGTGCACGGTCCGGCTGATCAGCCCGTCGCGTTCGAGCTGCCGGAGGGTCAGCGTCAGCATCCGCTGCGAGATCCCGGTGACCTGCCGGTGCAGCTCGCCGAAGCGCATCGTGCCGTCCCGGAGGGTGCCGATCACCAGCAGCGTCCACTTGTCGCCGATCCGCGAGAGCACTTGGAGGACCTTGCGGCAGGTCTCCTCGTCGGCGTCGCCCCGATCGGCGAGAACCGTCCACGCCGCGCCCAGCTCGGTCATCACGCACCCCCGTGTTCGTCACGCACATTCATGTGCCTTCTTGTGCGGCGATCCAATGCTTACTCATGATGCGTTTACGCACAACTAGTAACTATTGGAGGAACACGTGACCAAGACCGTCGCGGTCGTCGGGGTCGGACCGGGCGTCGGGCTCTCCACGGCGAGGCTGTTCGGCAGCAAGGGCTTCCGGGTCGGCCTGATCGCCAGGAACGAGGAGAAGCTGGCCGGCTACGTCACCGAGCTGCGCGCCGAGGGCATCGACGCGCGGGCCCATCCCGCCGACATCGCCGACCACGCGCGCCTCGCCGCCGCGCTCGCGGAGATCGGCGAGGTCGACGTCCTCGTGTTCGGCCCGAACGTGGTCGACATCGACGAGCTGCAGTTCCCCACCGAGCTGACCGTGGCCTCCGTCCGGCAGCAGCTCGACGTCTACGTCCTCGGCGCGATCACCGCCGTGCGCCAGGTGCTGCCGGGGATGCAGGCGCGCGGCGAGGGAACGCTGCTGTTCAGCACGGGCGCCTCCGCCGCCCAGCCGGTCCCGATGCTGGCCAATCTCGGCATCGCCATGTCCGGGCTGCGCAACTACGTGCACACCCTCAACGCCGAGCTGGCGCCGAGCGGCATCCACGCCGGCACGCTCACCGTCTGCGTCCGCGTCGAGAAGGGCGCGGGCGAGGCCGACCCGGACGCGATCGCCGCGCGGCACTACGCCATGTACACCGACCGCGATCGGGCCGAGGAGATCATCGGCGACCTCGACTTCATCGCCACCGCCGTGAAGCAGCTCCCCGCCCGGCGTACCTGATTGGGCATTTGCCGCCGAACCGCGCATGTCGCCTCCCCGATCCCGCTAACGTCCTTGCAGTAGCAAATCGGGGAGGGGACATGGGGAGCCACCAGGAACGCGTCGAGCAGATGCTGCGGTCCTTCGAGGAACGCGTGCAGCAGATCAGCAAGGCCCGGGACAAGCTGCGCGAGCTGCGGGGATCGGCCCGCAGCGGCGACGGTGCGATCACGGTGACCGTCAGCCCCGCAGGCGCCGTGCTCGACCTGCGGCTCAGCCCGGACGCGATGAAGCGCTCGCACACCGCGTTGCAGCAGGACATCCTCAAGACCATCCGGCTCGCCACGGCCAACGCCGCGCAGCAGATGGACACCGAGCTGGAGCCGATCCTCGGCGAGCACCTGGCCGAGGCGAAGCAGGCGATGAACGGGACCGCCGAGTGAGCGGCGGCTACCAGGTCCGGCCGGACGCGCTGCTGGGTTACGCCGACGGCTGCGACAGCCTCGCGGGCAAGTTCGACCAGCTGGAACGCCTGCTGCTCCAGGCCAAAGTGGACGACCAGTGCTTCGGCCCGCTGGCCAGGTCGCAGGGCGCGACAGCGGGCTACGAGCTGATGCTGGACCTGTGCCGGGAGCTGGCCAAGGGCGCCGGTGCCTACCTCCGGCAGACCTCCGACGGGCTGCACGCGACCCACGCGATCTACAACGGCACCGAATCCGGGCTCTCCCAAGGGTTCTCCGCGCTGGGCAAGGACGTGCAGGCGTGACGGGGCCGGGCAGCTTCGCCGAGCTGAACTCCGGCGGGTCGCAGAAGAACTGGTTCGAGCAGATGGCCGGCCGGGGCAGCTCCTGGGTCGGCGCCGCCCAGGACCTCGCCGACGCGACCTCCCCGCCCGAACTGGCGGTCGCCACCGTCTCCGGCCGCGCCGAGCTGTTGCAGACCATCGCCAGCCCGGGCAAGGCGCTCGCCGACAACGGCCTCGGGTTCCTGGTGTCACTGGTGATGAGCCCGTTCATCGAGATCGTGGAGTGGGCCGTCGGGGACCCCGAGCAGATGCGCGCCACCGGCGAGGGCTGGGGCAAGGTCGCCACCTGGCTCGACCAGGTCGCCGAGGCCGAACGGCGCAGGTCCGCCGCGACCGAGGCCGTGTGGGTCGGCGCGGCCGCCACCGCGTTCCGCGCGCAGATGGCCTCCTTCGCCACCGCCGTCGAGGGCCTCGCCGACGACGTCCGCGAGCTCAAGGACGTCCTGGAGACCATCGCCGACCTGTTCGACATGCTGGTGGAGTTCGTCATCGCGGTGGTGACCGAGCTGGTCATCGGCCTGCTCGTGCAGTGGCTCGCCGCACTCGCCGCCGCGTGGGTGACCGCAGGCGTCAGCACCGGTGTCGCGATGAGCGCCACCGTCGCCCGCGTCCTGAACTCAGTGGCCAAGGTCGGCAGCAAGGTCAACGCGATGCAGCGGAAGCTCGGTCCGCTCGTCAAGAAGATGGAGGACTTGCTGGTGAGCGCGCGCGGGGCGCGTGGGCTCCGCAAGGTGCTGGAAGACATGAACCAACGCCGCACTGGCGGGTTCTTCGAGAGCCAGGTCGTCGGCCTCGTCGACCGTGCATCCCCAGCAGGGCGGATCTTCAGCAGGGCCGAGTTCACCAAGCTCGATGACATGGGGAAAACGGTCGAGGGATCTCTCGCCTCCACCACGGAGAACCGCTTCATCAAGGGCACAACCGGAGCATCGGCGCTGGCGGCGAACATCAGCGAGACCATCCTGACCTCGATCGTCGGCGGCACGAGCAATGGTCGCCGGGCCGCGACCAGCGCGGGCATCGCGGTGGGCTCCGACTTCGCCATCGAGAAGGGCGCCGAGATCGCTTACGACAAGGTCATCGACCCGAAGAAGTCCACAGAGGAGCGCCGCGCCGACCAAGTCCGCGGGTTCGGGCTCGACCATCCTGGAGGAACTGCGTGACCGAACGACTCGGCGGCGCACTGGCGATTCGCGAGCACTGGTGTCGTCCGGGCGAACGCATTCTGCGCTGCATCCAAACGCAGTACCGAGTCTTCGACGTCCCCGGTCTGGACTCACGAGGTGAGCCGCCGCCGACCATCCGCGAGAAGGCGAAGGTGGGTGCTGTCGGCGCACTCGTCTTCGGAGCGGCGCTCGCATTCGGCGGCGACGGCGACAACAACGGCGACGAGCACAGCGCCGATCCCAATCGTGTTGTCGTACCGGACATGTACGTGGTCGGTGCGGACTCGGACTGCCGCGCGGTGGAGATCGTGCGGCAGCTGCCCGATCGGAAGGGCTGGTGGGTGTTCACCCCGGCGCGGATCGGGTGGCTCGCCGAAGTGCCCTCGTTCCTGGAGGAGAAAGCACCGTTGCTGAACGTCGCGGTCGGCTTCGGCAAGCTCTTCGTCGATGCCGCGAAGTCCTTCACCACCGACACGGGCCTGTTGAAGTACCAGCCGGGGAAGGCGATCGAGATCGCTCCCATGGAATGCCACATCGAGCTGCCCCCGTCCGACATCGCCAGAGTCACCACCGTGTTCCGGGGAACACCGAATCCGAACACCAACCGGCCGTATGTCCGCATCGAGTTCCACGACGGATCCGGCCTGGAGTTCAACACGGTTCTCGGACTGACCGAAAGCATGCTGACCAGTGATCATCGGTGACCGTATTCCGTACGACTTCGGCAAGGGGGTCGGCCAGGAAACAGCGGCCCTGACCGCGAAAACCTGGCTGAACCCGGGCGAAGCGGGAGTGGCTACCTTCAGCTGCTTCGGCCACGTCGGCTCGACGGTCGCCGACACGCACCGCGCACCCCACGTGCCGTTCGGCGAAGTGCACTCGATGCGGCCGCAACAGGAGTGGAGGCCGCTGCCGACCTCCGTGGTGAGCGAGGGGCGGTTCCTCGGCGACGAGTGGGTGCACGATCCGTCGTTCTCGGTCTGGGCGTATGCCTCCTCGCCCGACGCGCACGCCGTCAGGATCGCCGATCACCTCGCCTCCGGTGCGGGCGATTCCTGGCTGGTCATCACCAATCGACGCATCGGTGTCGTCATCGACAACAACCGCCTCGGCGATGTCACCGAGCCCGCAGAGGACTCGTTCATGATCTCGCTGTGGGAGGTACCGCTGGCCGCGGTCACGCGGTTCTCGCCGGCCCCGCTCGGCAAGCAGTCGACACCGGAGTGGGCGTTCCGCATCGGGTTCAACGACTCTACGCTGGACATCGTCCTCCTGAATCCCCAGGAGATGGTGGAGTACGTGCTCGCGGCGCTGCGCTGAGCGAGTCGGGTGCTCGTCGGGCACGCTGTGCGCATGGGCAAGCTGATCCGGCTCGGCGATCGCTGGGCACTGCCGTACCGCGGCATGGAGATCACGCAGATCCGCGTCGACAACGCGCTCACCCTCGTGCTCTCCGGGGGCGCGCTGATCGCGATCGAGGCCGAGGCCGAGCTGTCCACCCCGGACGGCCCGGTCCGGCTGCGGCCCGACCGGCAGAAGGTCGCCGAGGCGCTCGCCCTGGTCGGGACGAAGCTGACCTGGGAGATCATCTTCAAGAACGGCGAGCTGCACCTGGGCTTCGACAACGGCTACCACCTCACCGTCGAGCCGGACCCGGGGCACGAGGCGTGGTCGGCAACGGGGCCCGGTGAGCTGCGCGTGGTGTGCTCGCCGGGCGGCGAGATCACGACTTGGGGCCGGAGCTGAGCGGTAGGGCGACCCGGAACGCGGCGCCCTCTCCCGGCTCCGACCGGACGGACACCGAGCCCCCGTGCGCGGCCACCACGGCGTCCACAATGGACCATCCGAGACCGGCACCGCCGTTGTCCGCGGTGAGGGCATCCGCAACGGCATCGACGGCCAGTTCGGTCAACTCGACGGCTCCCGATCGAGCGGTCTGCCTGGTCCAGCCGAGCCGGCAGCAGTTCGTCGACGAGCGAGCCCATCCGCTCGCACTCCGACTCGATCCGGCCCATCCCCATCGCCAGGTCGTCCGCGTCACCACGTGGTCGCAAGAGATCCGGCGGCTTCGTCGCACCGGACGCATCTCTCCGAGCCTTGCGCGACTTTTACGAGAGGAGCGCGGCGGTCTACACGCAGGTCGCCGACATCGACCGCGCCGCCGAGTTCGCCCGACGCCTCAGCGCTGTGCAGACGACTTAAAGAGACCCCAACTCGCGGCGAATGTTGTTGCGCGCAGCGGAATCCCACCGCCGCCGCGCGTCAGTGGTCCGATAGAGAACGTCCCGCTCAACCAGGCTCCGCAGAACAGCAGCACGACCCGTGCGCCAGTGGTCGTCCGCAACGTGCGAGTACTCAGCGCGCACCGCCCACACGTAGGCGTCGTACTTCTCCTCAGGCGCACCAAGAATCGCCAAGTCCACGTCGAGCAGCACATCGGCGAGCGCATCCTGGCCGTCGGCCTCGTGCGTGATCGTGGCGAGAACGAGCGCCTCAACACGGTCAACAACGTCTTCAGAAACACCGGCGTCCGTGAGACGGCGTCGAGCCCACGCAGCACTCGCCCGCTCGTCCTCACCCGGCTTGCCGTTGTAAACGACATCGTGCGCGCAAATGGCGAGGGTCAGCACATCACGGTCGAAGGAGTCGAGCACGATGTCCTCGGCCAGCAATTCCACATCGGAGAGCATCGCCACGACGTGCTGCTCCGTGTGGTAGCTGCGGTGCGCTTCGCCATACCGCGCAAGCAGTTCTCGTGCCGAGGCAGCCGCTTTCTCTGCGTTCCCACCGCGCCCGACGACGGCTCGCACCCAGGCATCGCGCACCACAGCCTCCCGGAGGTCCGGCCGACCGCCACGACCGGCCGGACCTCAGCCTGCACTAGCTCCAGGTGCCCTCAACCCGCCGAACGGAGTCGCACCACATGGTGTAGTCGCCGTAGTCGCCACCCTTGACCCGAATCTTCTCCGGAGAGCAGATCAGCCCGCTCTTCTGCGGAACGATCGTGATCGTGGCGCTGCCCTTGCACTTGTTGTGGTAGTACACGGTGGTGTTCATCTGAACCCCGCCCTGCTTGTACGAATAGGTGAAGCACCCGCTTTCACCCCGGTGCATCTTCGCTTCGGCCGACGCCGAAACGGAAGACAGAACTGCCACTCCCACAGCCAGAACGACCGCGGCGAAAACCCTGGAAACCTTGCGCATGACAACTTCCTCGGTCCGAGTTCGAGATGCGCGATCCTCGTGGACATGACTCCCGTCCACGAGCCGCGAACAAACGATTACTGCAGCACCATAACAGAATTCCGATAAGCGCATTGACGTAACCAGCCGAAGAGTCGAGCACCTGCCAAAAGCGAGAAAAAATTCAACTTCATCCGATGGAGTGATGACCTTTCGGCTGGACTCAAAATATTCGTCTCGCCCATAACTCCGTGGTGACCTCACACCTCGACCTGGGGCCATCCGCTTCCAGGAGGACAGTGGGAGAAGTAATGGAGCTCAGGTCCCGGCTCGCCGCCACCGCCCTGGCGATCATCACCGCCACGTCGCTGACCCCGGCCGCCACCGCCACGGCACTCCAGAGCTGCCTGGACGGCAGCAGCCAGAACAGCTGGTTCGAGTCAAACGGCGTGACGATCGGCGTCTGGGTGGTTCTGGATCAGAACTGCAGTGCGAGGGGAATGTCCGCCAGGCTCGACCCCTGGCAAGACCAGTACGGGCACTTCGCTTTCTGGGGAGCGAACGGCCCCCTCGGCAACAGCCCGGAAGACGCGGCCTCTGGATACGTCACTTTCGCACCGCAGACCATCTTCCACGGCTCCCCCTGGTGTGCCCGTTTCTGGAAGCGAACCGGCGCCGATGCCTGGCGTCCGTTGATCGAGCACTGCCAGTGACGTGAATTCCTCACAAATGTTCACGTTTCCCCAGGGTTGAATCCTCTTACAACACCCAGGAAACGCCAGCAGTTTGCGCCCACCAGGAACCCTGGGAACATCACGGAGGGAGACCGGCAGATGTCACGGATCATCGCGCGATCCGGGAGCGTGATCTTCGCGCTGACCAGCGCTTTCACGCTAGGCGTCTCCGCCGCGCACGCGGACTCTCCTGGACTGTGCGATTTTTACGAAAAGGACGGCATCCGGTTCTACGGAAATTGTTCGCCTGGCTACGGCGCCGTAGTCGAGTGGGATACCTTGTCCTCGCCTCTCGGGCCGGGGAGACCCTGGCGAGAGTGCGCGCGCCCCAAGCAGCACCTCCGCCTTGGTTATGCGGCGCTGGTTCGCAACGAGCGCGCGACGCCGAAGGGTTGCTAGCACGAACAGGCCGAAGGCCCCCTGAGCGATCAGGGGGCCTTCGGCCTGTCTGTCCTTGGCGATCAACCGTCGATGACGGGGCTCGCCCGGAGCGGTGCGCGATGGACCGCGCTTGGTGGGCCGCGTGGGACTCGAACCCACAACCCGCGGATTAAAAGTCCGCTGCTCTGCCAATTGAGCTAGCGGCCCGCCGACAAGGCTAGCCGACTACGGGGCGCGACGGGTCCGAACCGGGCATCGTGGCGGCAACGATCTCGATCACCGCAGGTGAGGGGCGGCCTCGTCGGGCCGCCCCCACTGGCGGGATCAGCCCTTGGCGAGCGCGGAGAGGGCCTTCCAGTTGCTGTACGGCGCACCCCAGATGTCGCTGCCGTTGGTCGGGATGTCGATCTTGGCGCCGGTTACCTCGATGGGGTCGCCGATGAGGGTGGCGTCGTGGAACTCCTTGGCCCGCGCGGAGGTCAGGTTGATGCAGCCGTGCGAGACGTTGGCCTTGCCGTGCGAGCCCCGGGTGCTGTCGTTGGCGTGGATGAACTCGCCGTTCCACGACATCCGGACCGCCCACGGTGCCGGGTAGTTCTCGTAGTCGTAGGCCGGGTTGGTCATCAGCTTGAGGCGGTGCTTCTCCATCGCCCAGTACTTGCCGTTGCGGGTGACGAGCTTGCGGTCGTGCTCCTTGCCCAGGCTGGCCGGGTAGTCGGCGACCTGCTGGCCGTTCTCGGTGACGATCACGTGGTGGGTGCGGTTGTCGGCGACGGTGATGCGCGCACGGCCGATGGTGAAGTTCCTGGTGATGCTCTCCTTGCCGAAGGAGTTGCCGCCGAAGGAGACGCCGTAGAGCCTGGCGTTCAGGGTGACCTTGGTGTTGGGCTTCCAGTACTCGGCGGGACGCCAGTAGACCTGGTCGTTGTGGGTCCACGCCCAGGAGCCCTCGGTGGCGGGCTCGGTGGTGACCTTGAGGGCCCGCTCCACCGACGCCTTGTCCTTCACGTCCTGGCCGAAGACCAGCCCGATCGGCATGGCGATGCCGTAAGCCTGCCCGTCGACCACGTTCGGCGAGATGTTGATCATGCGGCCCTGCTTGGCGGTGCTGAACGAGCCCGCCAGCGCCACCGGCTTGCCGTCCGTGCCGACAGCGCTGCCCGCCCAGCTGTAGGTCTTGCTGAAGCCCAGGTCCTCCGCGGGCTCCCAGGTCTTCTTGTCGTCGGAGAGCTTGCCCGCGACCGCCTTGCCCTCGTTGTTGGTCAGCTTGACCTCGGTCAGCGTGCCGTCGGTGACGGCGACCCTGACCTCCTGGCCGGGCGGCACGTCCTTGGCGCCGTCCGTGGGCGAGAGCGCGACCTTCGCCGGGGCCTTGGGCGCCTCTCCCACCTCGGTCGCGCGGCCCGGACCCTCATTCCCCCCACCGGTGCACGCGCTGACCACCGGCATCATGACGAGCGCCGCGCACCCCAGCGCGACCAGCGCCCACCGACGCCGCGAACGACCCTTGTCCCCCACCATCGTGTCCCTTCCCACAAAGCCATGAACGCACTCACCTTGACGCCCCACCCGGGTGGCCCGTTGACGTCCATCTTTATGACCTGCATCACACTTCAGTGCCGGGTGGTCGCGCTCATGGCATGAAGCGGCCCCGATGATCTTTCAGATTCACCCGATATGCCTGCTAGGACCACCCGATATATCCACAGTAGACACTCTGGGCACGCGCAGGACGATCTCGGATAACGATGTGGCGCTCCGAAAACGTCAACATCCCGGCACCCACCGTCAGGACCGCGTATGGGGCCTCGCCGACCGCGCCGGGCAGGAGTGTCGTGGAGCGGAGAACCCCTCCACGGAGCGGAGCCCACGGTGACCCTGACAGAGCTGATCCCTTCCTTGCGCACCTCGATCGACCGGCTGCCCACCCCGGCGATCTGGCCGGCCACCACTCGCATCCCCCCGACCGGTGACCTCTCCGTCGGCGGGGTCGCGCTCGCCGAGCTGGCCGGGCGCTTCGGCACCCCGACCTACGTGGTCGACGAGGCACAGGTCCGGGCGAACTGCCGCGCCTACCGCCGGGCCCTGCCCGACGTGGAGATCGCCTACGCGGGCAAGGCGTTCCTGACCCGCGGCGTGGTCGGCTGGATCGCCGAGGAAGGCCTGGCGCTGGACGTCTGCTCAGCCGGCGAGCTGGCGGTGGCCATGGCGGCGGGCTTTCCCGCGGAGCGGGTCATCCTGCACGGCAACGCGAAGTCCCCGGACGACCTCAAGGCCGCGATGCAGGCGGGTGTCGGCCGCGTGGTCGTCGACTCGCTCGACGAGATCGGCCAGCTCGGGGCGCTCGCGGCCGCGCAGCCGGTGCTGATCCGGGTCACGCCCGGCGTCGACGGACGCACGCACGCCGCGATCGCCACCGGGGTCGAGGACCAGAAGTTCGGGTTCTCCCTGGCCAGCGGGGGCGCCGAGGAGGCGGTGCGGCGCGCCCTCGCTGAGCCGGGCCTGCGCCTGGTCGGCCTGCACTGCCACATCGGCTCCCAGATCGGCCGCGTCGCCGACTTCGAGCTGGCGGCGCGCCGGATGGTCGATCTGCTCGACCGTGTCCGCCGCGAGCACGGAACCGTGTTGCCGCAGTTGAACCTCGGCGGCGGACACGTGGTCCCCTACCTCGCGGGTGAAGCGGAGTTCGACCTCTCCGGCTTCGCTGACCGGGTTCGCGGCGCGGTGAACTACGAGTGCGCGCGGCGCGGGCTGCCCGCACCGCGGCTGACTGTCGAGCCAGGTCGTTCACTCGTCGCACGCGCCGGGATCACGATCTACCGCGTCGTCACCGTGAAGCACGGGACGCACCGAACGTTCGTCGCGGTCGACGGCGGCATGAGCGACAACGCGCGCCCGGCGCTCTACGGCGCGAAGTACGCGGTGCGCCTGGTCGGACGCGGCAGCCAGGTGCCGGACACGCCGGTGACCGTGGTCGGAAGGCACTGCGAGGCGGGCGACGTCATCGCCGAGAACGTGCCGCTGCCAGGCGACATCCACGCCGGAGACCTGCTGGCCGTGCCGTGCACCGGCGCCTACCACCACTCGCTCGCCTCGAACTACAACATGGTCGGCCGCCCACCCGTGGTCGCCGTGCGCGACGGGGCTCCACGACTGCTCGTGCGCGGCGAGACGGCTCAGGACCTGCTCGCCCGGGATGTCGGCGTCTGAACAGCGGGAGCCTTGCGAACACGCTCGTGCCAGCTCAGCAAGGTCACCGCGCCGACGATCACCGCGAAGCCGATCCACTGCGTCGCCGTCAGCGAAGTGCCGAGCAGCCCCACCCCGATCAGCGCCGCCGTGGCCGGGAAGGCCAGCTCCGCCAGCGTTGCCCGGGAGGCGGGGGTCGTCTGGAGCCCGAGGTAGTACAGCCGCAGCGCGAGCAGCCCCGGGATGACGGCCAGCAACACCAATCCGAACGCGTTGTCCACGCCGACGAGGACGGGGGCGCCCTGCACACCGACCACGACCGCCGAGGCGGGCAGCCCGATCGCGAACCGCAGCGTGGTCACGTGCATGGGCGACATCTCCGTGCTGACCAGCCTGCCGAGCACCGTCCCGCCCGCCCACAACGCCGCCGCACCCAGCGCGAGCAGCGCGGACGACAGCGCGGAAACCCGGAACTGCGCCGGATCGGGGAAGCTCAGCAGCCAGGCGCCGAGCAGCGCGGGGACCGCGAAGGCCGCGTAGGTCCACCGCACCCGTTCGCCGAGGAAGAAGAACGCCGCCAGCACCGCGAACACCGGCTGGAGCTTCTGCAGGACGAGCGGCGTCACCGGATCACCGAGCTTGAACGCCGCGGTGAACATCGCCGTGGCCACGGCCGAGGCGCCGATGCCGATCGCCACGAGCGCGGCCTTCTGCCTGGCCGTGCTCGCCGCGAACGCCCGCAGCGCCGCGGGCAACCACGGCAGCAGGAGCAGCACGACGATCAGGTGCTCCCAGAACACGACCGTTGCCGGGGGCAACGCGTCGGCGAGCGGTTTCCGCAGCAGTCCGTCGGTGCCCCACAGCGCTGCGGCGCAGGCCACCAACCAGGTGCGATCACGCACCGCTCACCTCCGGGATCGGGTTCCTGCCCGATCACAACCATCGAGTGAGGCACCGGCATTCCCACTGTCTACTGTGGACTGCTTAGCAAATCGGCGCGGGACCCTGCCGACGCAGGGTGGCGCGAAGCCCGGAGAAACGCCTTCACTATCGTCCGCCCCGTGGAGATGTACGCGGCGGTCGTCGATCGCGAGGTGTCTGCCGAGGACGCTCCGAAGCTCGCTGACGAGGTTCGGAGCTGGCTGCTGATGCGCCAAGTGATCATCGGGGAGCAGTTCGAGATCTTCGAGGGCGACCCGCTCTGGGCCTACCGCCCCGGGTCCAACGTCAAGCGACTGCTCGGCCCGAGCCCGGACATGCTGCGCGGTGTGCGGATCGTCACCGGCCGCACCGCCTTCTCCTCCACCGCGGGCCACTTCCTGTTCTGCCCGGTCTGCCGCTACACCTTCGAGCCGGACGAGGATGACGCCACCGACGCGCTGGCCGAGTGGCAGTCCGGCGGCAACGCGGGCCCGGTGAGCTGCCCGGACTGCTACCTCACGCAGCCGATCACGGAGTGGGACAGCGACTGGGCCTACGGCAACCTGGGCATCGAGTTCCACGGCTGGCCGGACCTGCCGTACTTCTTCGTCCGCGAGCTGACCAGGCTGCTCGCCCACGAGACCTCGGTGGCCTGCGGCGTCGCCCGCTGATCAAGTCCGCTTACGGCGTTGCGGCGGGCCCAGGAGCCGGAGGACGGCCAGAGCGCGTTCGCCTCGTTTCCCCGGAGCGAGCACCGCCACGATCCCCGCGATCAGGAACACCAGCGCGGACGGCCCGTAGCGGAGCGAGAGCGCCATCAGCGCGATCGACACCGGCGCGCTCAGCAGCACGTGGACAGATGTTGACATGGGCGTTCTCCCTCGGTGGACGAGAAGAAACGCCCGTCGTGTGCGACACACGCCCTCCTCCGTCGTGCAGAAGAAGGAACGCCTGCACCTCCACGGCCAGCTGTCCCCCGCTTCAGCCACCGAGTCAGGAACAGACGACCTGGGACCTCTCAAGCGTGCCAGCGCAGGCATGGCAAGAGCCATCCGCCGTCCGGAGCACGGCGGTTACCCTGACCTGGTGACATCCGCAGCGCCCTCCCTGAAGATCGGCCAGTACCTGGTCGATCCCGCCGTCGTGCTCGCCCCCATGGCGGGCATAACGAACGTGGCGTTCCGGCAGCTCTGCCGCGAGTTCGGCAGCCCCACCTCGCTCTACGTCTGCGAGATGATCACCGCGCGGGCCATCGTCGAGCGCGACCCGAAGACCATGCGCATGATCGCCTTCGGCGAGGGCGAGCACCCGCGCTCCATGCAGCTCTACGGCGTCGACCCGGCCAACGTGGCCGAGGCCACCAGGATCGTGGTCGGCGAGGGCCTCGCCGACCACGTCGACATGAACTTCGGCTGCCCCGTCCCGAAGGTCACCAGGAACGGCGGCGGTGCCGCGTTGCCGTACAAGCGGCGGCTGTTCGGCGAGATCGTCGCCGCGGCGGTGAAGGCGGCCGAGCCCGCGAACGTGCCCGTGACGGTGAAGTTCCGCATCGGCATCAACGACGAGCACATCACCTACCTCGACGCCGGTCGGATCGCCGAGGCCGAGGGCGCGAAGGCGGTCGCGCTGCACGCCCGCACCGCGGCCCAGCGGTACTCCGGCGAGGCCGACTGGACGGCGATCGCGCGGCTGAAGGAAGCGGTGCGGACCGTTCCGGTGCTGGGCAACGGCGACATCTTCTCCGCGCAGGACGCGCTGCGGATGATGGCCGAGACCGGCTGCGACGGCGTGGTCGTCGGACGCGGCTGCCTCGGCAGGCCGTGGCTGTTCGCCGAACTGCAGGCGGCCTTCCGCGGTGAGCCGATCCCGGCAGGCCCGTCGTTGGGCAAGGTCGGCGAGATCCTGCACCGGCACGCGCTGCTGCTGGTCGACCACCTCGGCGCCGACACCGGCGTGCGGGACCTGCGCAAGCACATGTCCTGGTACCTCAAGGGCTTCCCGATCGGCTCCGACCTGCGCCGCCAGTTCAGCCTGGTCAGCACGGTCGCCGAACTGGAGGACCTGATCGCCCGGCTCGACCACTCCGCCCCGTTCCCGGAGGACGCCGAGGGCCCGCGCGGGCGCCAGGGCTCTCCGGGCAAGGTCGCGCTGCCCGAGGGCTGGCTCAACGACCCCGAGGACGCCACGGTCCCGCTCGGTGCCGACCTGATGCACTCCGGGGGCTAGGGCCCGTCCGGCAGGTCCGTGTCCGCGACAGCTACCAGGCAGGTCCTCATGAACGCGCTCCGCGCCGCCGCCGCGCTCCTGCTGCTGGCCACCGCGGGCTGCCAGAGCACGATCACCGGCGAGGCGATGCTCCCGGGGGTCGGCGACGCCGAGCGGGCACTGGTGGTCCGCTACGTCGAGGACGGCAACGCCGCGGCGGCCAAGGGCAGCGCTGCGCAGCAGGAGCTGTACCGGAAAACGCAGCATCCCGACTTCCATTCAGGCATATGCCAACTCAACGGGCTCACCGTGTTGACCGAACCGGTCTGGCCGACGTTGCGGGCGGACCCGAAATGGTCGCCGGGCGGAAACGCGATTCCGCCCAGGGGGAATGTGTACGTCGTCGCAGTTTCGGTCTCGACCCGGCGCGACAACACCACTGTGGGCAACCAAATCGGCTCCCAGCACGTAGTCGTCCTGAATGGAATGGCGTATGGGTTCGCCCCGTGCCCGAACTGAACGCACTCCGTTCCCACGGGGAAGGCACTCTGGACCGACCGAGGATTTTCGCTGGTCCACAAGGGTGGCGACGCCGTTGGCGGGCGCCGTTCACGGGTACCGGCGGGTACACAACCCTCTGGGAGCTGGATCACTCAGAGTCACCAGTTCGGAGCAACCCTCTATCAGCCAGTCGAGCGAATTAGCGGACGGGCCGGGCGCGGTGCCTCAAGGGCTCCGGCGCGGGCGACGACACCACCGTCGTAGGGAGGTGAGTGCGGTGACCGTATTGCGGCCCGGCGTTGCCGAGTCGGATCCGGCGCGCGACGGCGCCGTCCGTGGTGTGCCCGCACCGCCGGCGCACCCACCGCACCGGTCCTCCCCCGCGACCGGCGCGCCGCACAATTCGAGTTCGCAGCAGCCGAACGCCGGACTGGTCCAGCTGCACGAATCCATCGCGGCCTTGTTCGCCTCGCGCGGGCAGTGGCGGCAGGCATATCACCACCTGCGTTCCGCGCTTGACCTGCTCTCTTCCGAGCAAATCGAGCCACCGCACGTTCCGGAACAACTGCGCAACGAAGTCGACAGGTTGCGCCGGGAACACGCCGAAGCACGCGAACAAAGCCTCCGGGACAGCCTCACCGCGTCGTACAACCGTCGTTACCTGGACCAGCGCCTGGTGGACCTGCTCACCGAGCAGGAGCGCACCAACACCGGCGGACTGGCCGTCGCACTGGTCGACCTCGACTGGTTCAAGCAGGTCAACGACACCTACGGGCACCTGATCGGCGATCGGGTGCTGCAGCGCGTCGTCGAGCTGTTGCAGGACGGCCTGCCGGAGGGCGGGTTCTGCGCGCGCTACGGCGGCGAGGAGTTCGTCCTGGTGCTGCCGGACATCGACGCCCAGACCGCGGTCGCGGTCTGCGAAGCGGCGCGGGCTCGCGCCGAACGGTTCTCCTGGCAGCAGCTCGCCGCCGGGCTGCGGGTGACCGTCAGCATCGGCCTCGCCCACGAACCCGCCCCGGAGCAGGGCGGAGCGCCGCTCTCGGTCGACCCGCAGGCCCAGCTGCTGCGCGCGGACAGCCTGCTGTACGTGGCGAAGCAGTCCGGCCGCAACGCCGTTGCCTACCGCGAAGGTGGGCGCGTTCGGCTGGCCGGGGCTGCCGCCGGGCGCAGGGCAGTGGCCGAGCCGCGCGTTGTCGGGTACTACTAACCGCCACCCGTCCGGAGCAACGCGGTAACGACGATCCACCCCCTTCGCGATCACTGTTCGTTCGGTTACCTTCGTGAGTCCGGGCCGTGATCCGTACTATCGGGCGGGCCCCTGGAACGATCTTCGTCCGACGGAGCGTGACGGGGTGTGACACTGGGCACACGGCGAAGCAACCCGGACGGGTTAGCTTTGCGTCTTTGACGGGGGACGGGCGACTACGACCAAGGGAAAGGAGGCCGGGTGTCCGAGGACTCGCGCCGCGGCTTCGGCTCCCGGGGCTCCGGCCACAAATCCCAGAACGAGTACCGGCCGCTGGAACAGCCCACCGGCCGTCGCCGCCGCTCGCTCGACGAAGAAGGCGGCACCTCGGTCTCGGACCTGCTCGCCAAGCACGGCGGCAAGCAGCTCCCGCCCCAGGATCCGTTCGAGCAGTTCCTGCAGCAGCCCCAGGCGCCGCAGCAGCAATTCTCAGCACCGCCGCAACGGCCCCCAGCGCCGCCGCAGCAGCCCCCGTTGCCGGCCTCCCCTCCGCCGGTACCCCAGGGAGCGCCGCACTCCGGACAGTGGCCCGCCGACCCCGCGGCGCCACCGCACCCGCCCGCCGAGCCGCCCTCGGGTGGCCGCAGGCGTGCACGCGAACAGCCTTCAGGTCCGCAGCGCGTTCCGGAGCCGCCGTTCGATCCGCGGCTCGCGCCGCCGCAGCGACCACCCCAGCCCCCGCCGCCGAACCGGCCCCCGCTGGAGCAACCGTCGGCCCGCAGGCTCGCGCCGCCGGAGCCGCCGCAGGCGACCGGACGCCGGGCGCTGCAGGAACCGCCGGTCGGCCGTCCGCCCGCGGAGCAGCCGACCGGGCGCCGCGCGCTGCCCGATCCGCCGCAGCAGCAGCCCCTACCGCCCCCCGGCATGCCCCAGGAGGCACCGCACCTGCGCCGTACTGCGGAGCCCCAGCAGGGCAGGCGGTTCCCGCAGGCCAACCCGCCGATGCCCCCTGGCGCGCCCGCGCCCGGCCCTGCGCGGCAGCCGCAGCGGCCTCCGCTGGAGCAACCCTCGACGCAGCAGCGGTTCCCGCGCGACCACAACAGCGGGCCCCAGCGCCTGCCCGGTGGCCCGGTCCCGCCGCCCGCGCAGCAGCAGGCACCGGCACCGCCCGCGCCGCCCGCACCTTCGCAGCAGACCTCCGCCGAGTCGGACTTCGAGCTGGACGAGCGCCGTCGCAAGATCGACGCCACGCTCGCCCGGTTCTCCGCCGTGCACGACGAGATGGCCGAGATCGAGCAGGCCGAGAAACAGCGGCGGAGCAAGCTCACCCGGCTGATCCGGCTGGAGGAGAGCGCGGAGCTGGGGCCGGAGTTCAGCGCACAGCTCAAGTCCAAACTCGACGCCGACGACAGGGCGATACGAAGCCCAAAAGTGCCGATCCGGCAGCTGCACGCCATGATGCACCACGCAGCTCCGGATCACGCAGAGCGGGACAGTCGCAACGGAACCGGCGTCGGCAGCGGGGCGGTTGGCGCTTCTGGTGACGAGGCCCTCACGACCGTCATCCCCCAGGTCCCCGAGCACGAGCCCGAAGACGACGCTCCGGAAGAGGACGTCGTCGAGGACGTCGCCGACGGGGATGACGGGGACGACGGCGAGCCTCCGGTCCGCCCGCCGCAACGGCTGCACCCCAAGGCGCGGTTGGCGCTGCGCGGGCTCGCGGTCGCGGTTGCTGTGGTCGTGTTCGCCGTGGTCGGCACCGGCTGGGTCACGAAGGTCTGGGTCGACGGCCAGCTCAGCGCGCGCGAGGTCGACGCGCTCGACGAGAACTCGTCGTCCATCCTGCACAAGGACAAGCAGTACGGCGCCGCGAACTTCCTGATGGTCGGCTCCGACACCCGGGCGAACTCCAAGGCCGAGGACGGCGTCGGCAACGAGGTGACCTCCGAGGGCGCGCGCTCGGACACCGTGATGATCGCGCACGTGCCCGCGGACCGGAAACGCGTCGTGATGGTGTCCTTCCCGCGCGACCTCAACACCCAGATCCCCGACTGCGACGCCTGGGACCCCAAGACCGGCAAGACGACCAGCAGGAAGGTCCCCGGTTCGAAGCAGAAGCTGAACGCGGCCTACGCGATCGGCGGGCCGAAGTGCCTGACCAAGCTCGTGCAGAACCTGTCGGGCTTGCACATCAACCACTTCGTCGCGATCGACTTCCAGGGCTTCAAGGCGATGGTCGACGCGGTGAAGGGCGTGGAGATCTGCGTCAGCAAGCCGATGAAGGACGCCGAGATCGGCGTGGTGATCCCCGACGCCGGCAGGCAGACCATCAACGGCGACGCCGCGCTGAGCTACGTCCGGGCCCGCAAGGTCGAGGGCGACACGACCGGCGACTACGGCCGGATCAAGCGGCAGCAGGCGTTCCTGTCCTCGTTGCTGCGCAAGGCGATGTCCAGTCAGGTGCTGACCAGCCCGAGCAGGCTGAGCGACTTCGCGAGCGCGTTCGCCAAGGCGACCTACGGCGAGAACATCGGCGTGAGCCAGCTGCTGACGCTGGGCGAGTCGCTGCACGGGCTCGAACCGGGGCGGGTCACCTTCACCACGGTGCCCACGACCACGACCAAGCTGGAGAACAACAGCTTCCGCGAGGACCTGCGCGTCGAGGCCACCAAGGCGCTGTTCACCGCGATCATCCACAAGACCCCGCTGCCCGGCGAGAAGCCCGCGAGCAACGGCACCCCCGATCCGCAGGCGGGCGGCCCGGTCGGTCCACCGCCCACGGCGAAGGAGGTCCCGGTCCAGGTGCTCAACGGCAGCTCCAAGCCGCGACTGGCCGAGACCACGGCGGAGTCCCTGCGCAGGGCGGGCTTCCAGGTCGTCAACGTCAGCGGGGCGGGCGAGCAGGTGCAGCGCACCGTGATCCGCTACTCCGCCGAGCGCGCACTGCACGCGAAGGTCCTGCAGAACGTCGTTCCCGGAGCCCTGCTGGAGGAAGTGCCCAACATGGGCGGGTCGGTTCGGCTGTTGCTCGGGCCGGAGTTCGAGTGGAAGGCGTCCTCCGGCGGCGGCCAGGGCCAGTCGTCGAGCCCGCCGACACCGCCCCCGCTGCCCAAGGATCTGTCCACAGTGAACGCTGCCGACGACATCTGCAAATAGTCCCGGCGCACGCGGAGTTTGTGCTTCATTAACGCTCGGTTCACCGAGGTATGCGGTCCCGGAGTCCTAACCGACGTAGTCTTGTCCGCATGCGTGAGGCCTACCAAGAGCAGCTGGACCACTTCGCCAACCACCTCGGTGACATGTGCGGGGCGGTCAGCGAAGCCATGCGGCGGGCCACCGCCGCACTGCTGAACGCGGACCTGTCGCTCGCCGAGCAGGTGATCGACGAGGACACGCGCATCGGTGAGGCCCGCAAGGCCGCGGAGGAGCAGGCGTTCGCCCTGCTCGCCCTCCAGTCCCCGGTCGCGACCGACCTGCGCGTCGTGGTCTCCGCCATCCACGCGGCCGAGGACCTGGAGCGCATGGGCAAGCTCGCGCTGCACGTGGCGAAGACGACCCGGCGCAGGCACCCGCAGCCCGTGCTGCCCGAGCAGGTCCGCGAGGACTTCTCCGAGATGGGCCGCGTCGGCGTCGAGCTGGGCAAGAAGGCCGAGCGCGTCATCCGCACCCGCGACCTGGAACTGGCCATGGAGCTGGAGCAGGACGACGACGAGATGGACGAGCTGCACCGCCACCTGTTCGCCGTGATGATGAGCCCCGAGTGGCCGCACGGCGTCGCGCCCGCGGTCGACATCACCCTGCTCGGCCGCTTCTACGAGCGCTTCGCCGACCACGCGGTCGCCCTGGCCCGCCGGGTGGTCTTCATCGTCACCGGCAAGATGCCCGGCGACGACTAGGTCGTCGCGCCTTCTGCTTGCGGAGCCGTTCCAGGTCGACCTCGGCCGGGAACGGCTCCGTCGCGGTGAACACCCCGGCCGTCTCCTGTGGGTCGACGTGACCGAATTCCTCGGTCAACGCGCAGGAAACCAGGGAGATCGGCTGTTCGAGGTCGACGATCCAGTAGTGCGGGATGCCCGCGTCGGCGTACTCGTGGCGTTTGGTCACGGTGCCGGTGCGGCGCGAGTCCGGTGACACGATCTCGCCGACGAGCACGACCTCCCAGACACGCACTATTTCGCCCCAGAGCCGCCCCTGCGCCGCGCAACGCGTTGCACCACAACGAGATTCAGCCTCCTCGACCAATGTGGTCCACGAGGTGGCACCAGTTCGAGGTCGCTGTCGACGCCGCGAAGATCCCGCAGGAGCACCTGGGTGGCGAGGAGCCGGTCGGGACGAGGAAGCGCGATCACATCACCTGCTTTGGCAGCGGTTTTCCTTGCCACGTAGGCAAAGCATCGCCCGTAAGACGGAAAATCGGCCGGACGCGTATGCGCCCGGCCGATCATTTCCCCCTGTGCTCAGCCGAAACGGCCGGAGATGTAGTCCTCGGTCGCCTTCTGCGAGGGATTGGAGAAGATCTTCTCCGTGGCGTCGACCTCGACGAGACGGCCGGGCTGGCCGACGCCCGCGAGGTTGAAGAACGCGGTCTGGTCGCTGACCCGCGCCGCCTGCTGCATGTTGTGGGTGACGATGACGATCGTGTACTGCTGCTTCAGCTCGGTGATCAGGTCCTCGATCGCCAGGGTGGAGATGGGGTCGAGCGCGGAGCACGGCTCGTCCATCAGCAGCACGTCCGGCTGCACCGCGATCGCGCGCGCGATGCACAGCCGCTGCTGCTGACCACCGGAGAGGCCACCGCCGGGCTTGTCGAGGCGGTCCTTGACCTCGGCCCACAGGTTCGCGCCGCGCAGCGAGCGCTCGGCGACCTCGTTGAGCTCCTTCTTGTTCTTCACCCCGGCCAGCCGCAGCCCGGCGACCACGTTGTCCTTGATGGACATGGTGGGAAAGGGGTTGGGACGCTGGAAGACCATGCCGATCGTGCGGCGGACGGACACGGGGTCCACTGTGGACGCGTAGATGTCCTCGCCGTCGAGCAGCACCTGCCCGTCGCAGCTCGCGCCGGGGGTCACCTCGTGCATGCGGTTGAGCGACCGCAGCACGGTCGACTTGCCGCAGCCGGACGGTCCGATGAACGCCGTGACGCTGCGCGGCGGCACGGACAAGGTGACCCCGTCGACGGCCTGGAACTTGCCGTAGTAGATGTTGAGGTCCTTGACGTCGATGCGCTTGGCCATCGCTGGTTTACCGCCCGCTCACTTCGTCTTGATCGCCGAGAGCCGCGAGACGATCGCGGCGATGAGGTTGAACAGCATGATGATCACAACAAGGGTCAGCGCCGCGCCCCACACGCGCATGTCGCCCGCCTCGGTGCCGGTGGCGCGCTCGGTGTTCATCAACAACGGCAGCGAGGCCATCTCGCCGGAGAAGATGTTGTAGTTGATGAACGGCGCGTAGCCGACCAGGATCAGCAGCGGCGCGGTCTCGCCCATGACCCTGGCCAGGCCGAGCATGACGCCGGTGACGATGCCGGACAGCGCGGTCGGGATGACGATCTTGACGATCGTCTTCCACTTCGGCACGCCGAGCGCGTAGGAGGCCTCGCGCAGCTCCATCGGCACGATCCGCAGCATCTCCTCCGTTGTCCTGATGACCACCGGGACCATCAGCAGGACGAGGGAGAGCGAGACCGCGAACGCGCTGCGGGTGAAGCCGAACGTGGTGATCCACAGGGCGTAGATGAACAGACCGGCCACGATGGACGGGACACCGGTGAGGATGTCCACCATGAACGTCGTCGTCCTGGCCAGCTTCGAGCGCGCGCCGTACTCCACCAGGTAGATCGCCACGAGCACGCCGATCGGCACCGAGATCAGCGCGCAGACGACGCCCTGCACCAGGGTGCCGTAGATCGCGTGGTACGCGCCGCCGCCGAACTGCGTCGCGGTCAGGCCGTTGAGCGACTTGCCCCACCAGTCCGCGCTGAGGATCGGGCCGAGCCCCTTCTCCAGCACCGTGTAGAGCACCCACACCAGCGGGACGACGGCGATCGCGAAGGACAGGTAGACCAGGACCGTCGCGATGAGGTTCTTGCTCTTGCGCGCCGCGCCGATCGGCCGGAACGCGGGCGGGCTGGCGGGCTTGTCGAGGTCGACGGAGGTCGTCACGCTCATGCGTACTCCTTCTTCCCGGCCACCACGGTCCGCGCGAGCGCGTTGACCGCGAAGGTGATCAGGAACAGCACCAGTCCGGCCGCGATGTAGGCGCCGACGGTGAGGTTGTCGTTGAACTCCGCCGAGCCCAGCGCGATCCGCGAGGCGAAGGTCGCGCCACCGTCGAAGATCGTGTAGTTCGGCTTGGCGTCGGTGGCGCTGAGGATGGTGGTCAGCGCGATCGTCTCGCCGAGCGCGCGGCCGAGGCCGAGCATGGCCGCGCTGATGAAGCCCGCCTTGCCGAAGGGCAGCACAGTGGTGCGCACGACCTCCCACTTGGTCGCGCCGAGCGCGAGCGCGCCCTCGATGTGCGCGGTGGGCGTGCGCTCGAAGATCTCCCTGCTGACCGCGGTGATGATCGGCAGGATCATCACGGCGAGCACGACGCCGGAGATGAAGATGTTGCCACCGCCCGCCGTGGACACGTTGCCCAGCGCGAAGATCGGGATCCAGCCCAGGTTCTCGTTGAGCCACTCCGCGAACGGCAGCAGCCGCGGCGCGAGCACCTGGATTCCCCACAGGCCGAAGATGATCGACGGCACGGCGGCGAGCAGGTCCACGACGTAGGCGAGCGAGCGGGCCAGCCTGCGCGGCGCGTACTGGGTGAGGAACAGCGCGATGCCCAGCGCGACCGGCGTGGCCAGCACCAGTGCCACCACGGAGGTCGCGACGGTGACCCACAGCAGGTCGATGATGCCGAAGCGCAGGTTCGCGGGGTCGTTGGTGATCCAGTCGCGGCTCAGCAGGAAGTTGACGTTGTCCCGCTGCAGCGAGGGAACCGCCCGCAGCAGCAGGAAGATCCCGATCGCGGCGATCAGGACCACGATGAACACGCCGGCACCGGAGGTCAGGGCCCGGAAGATCCGGTCGCCTGGCCTGACCACGGTCGACTTCTCAGCGCTGGAGATGACAGCCTCCGGGTAGTCCGGTCAAGTGCGAAGGCCGGAACGCGTGTCGCGTCCCGGCCAACCACCCGATCGAGAGGGAATCCGTCAGGCGATCGCCGAGACGGCCGTTGTCAGCTTCTTCTTGAAGGTCTCGGGCAGCGCGACGTAGCCCGCGGCCTCCAGCTCGCTCGCCGAGGCGTTGGCGGCCACCGTCAGGAACGCCTTGACGGCCTTGGCGGTCTCGGCGTCGTAGCCCTTGGAGCAGACCACCTCGTAGGTCGCCAGCAGCAGCGGGTAGGCGCCCGCCGCCTTGGTGCCGTAGATCGAGTTCAGGTCCAGCACCAGGTCGTTGCCGGTGCCCTTGATCTGCGCGCCGTCGATGGCCTTGGCGGCGCTGGCCGAGGTCAGCTCGACCGCACCGGCGCCGGTGTCGATCTTGGCGATGCCCAGCTTGGCGTTCTTGGCGAAGGACCACTCGACGTAGGTGATGGCACCGTCGGTGCTCTTGGTGGCGCTGGAGACGCCGTCGGAGGACTCCTTGCCCTCACCGACGCCGCCGGTGAACTTCTTGCCGCCGCCCTTGGTCCACGCCTGCGGGGCCACGGTCTTGAGGTAGGTCTGGAAGTTCTCGGTGGTGCCGGACTCGTCGGAGCGGTAGATCACCACGATCTTCTTGTCCGGCAGGGCCGCACCCGGGTTCGCCGCGGCGATCGCCGGGTCGTTCCACTTGGTGATCTGGCCGCTGAAGATCTTGGCGGTCAGCTCGCCGGTGAGCGCGACGGTGTTCACGTTCGGCAGGTTGTAGGCCAGCGCGACCGGGCCGAACACCAGCGGCAGGTTCCACGCCGGGTTGCCCTCGCAGCGCTGCGCGGCCTTGTCGACCTCGCCCTTCTCCTTGCTCAGCGGGGAGTCGGTGCCGCCGAAGTCGATCTGCTTCGCGGTGAACTGGCTGATGCCCTTGCCGGAGCCGGACTTGGTGTAGGCGATCCGCTGTCCCTGGCACTTCGCCTGGAAGTCCTTGGCGAAGATGTCCATGGCGTTCTTCTGCGCCGAGGACCCCTCGGCCGAGATGTTGGCCTTGCCGCCGCACTCGACGCTCAGGTTCGCCAGTGCGCTGGACGTGCCCTGGGCACCGGTGTTGTTGTCGCTGCCACAGGCGGACAGCAGCAGGGCGCCCACGGCCACCAGACCGATCGCGGCACCGCTCTGCTTGATCTTCACCTGAACTCCTCCAGCTGGGGAAAGGGTGTGCCGGCGAGGTTTCCGCCGTACGGCCGCAGACGGTAGGCAGCCAGGGTTGACGGCCCCCGGTGAACAGGTGAACGACGGGTGAACAAGGCACTCGGAGTGACCATCCCCACCCCATTGGTGCCGTTCCGTGTCCCCCGCGTGACCAGGGTGTATGCGTGCCGTGACGGCTCCGTCATCCGCTGTGCCCACGGCTCCAGTCTGCGTGGCACCCGGCCAACCCGCGACACAAGCGAAAGCGGGCCCGCTCGATCGAGCGGGCCCCCTTCGGCGCCGGCGTCAGGCCCCGGCGAACTGCACGTCCGCGTCCCACCTGTCGAAGCCGAGCTTCTCGTAGACCCGGATCGCGGCGGTGTTGTCCGCCTCGACGTAGAGCATCACCGCGGGCAGGCCGAGCGAACGCAGGTGGTGCAGCCCGGCGAGGGTCAGCACGGAGCCGAGACCGCCACCCTGCGCGTCCGGGTCGATGCCCACGACGTAGACCTCGCCGATGGGCTCGCCGCCGGTGCTCGACGAGGCCGGGTGCACCTTCGTCCAGTGGAAGCCGATGACCTGGCCACCCTTGTCCGCGAGGAAGAAACCGTTGGCGTCGAACCACTCCTCGGCCTCGCGGGCGCGGACGTCGGCCTCCGTCCAGCCGCCCTGCTCGGGGTGCCAGGAGAACGCGCGGTTGTTGACCGCGACCATGGCGGCCTCGTCCTCGCCGGGCCGGAACGTCCGCAGCACAACGCCTTCCGGCGCGGCGCGGGTCGGCAGGGGTTCGGCGAGCGAGCGGCGCATCCGCCACAGCTCGCGGGCGCGGCGGAGCCCGAACTTCTCCGCGAGGTGCTTGGCGGCGGGGGTTTCCCCGTGCGCCCAGATCCGCAGCCCGGCGCGGTCCGGCACCTTCGCCAGGACGCCGTCGACCAGTGCGGAACCGATGCCGCGGCGGCGGTGCTCCGGGTGCACGGCGAGTTCGGCGACCGAGTTGCCGTCGTTGTCCGGGGTGCGGTCGAGGAAGGCGTAGCCGATGACCGGACCGCCGTCCCGCTCGGCGGCGACCAGGTGGTCCCCGCCGTCGAGGTTCAGCAACACGTGCTCTCCGATGGGTGCCCTGCCGTCGACCTCGGCCGCGGCGGCGACGAGCGCGCGCACCTGGTCGGCCTGCTGGGCGGAGAGCCGTTCCTGCCAGATCAGTTCCACGGAACCGACGTTAACCCCTCGGGGCTCACAGCGAAGTGGGGATCCGAGGCGTGGGGGTGGCCGGGAGCGAGGCGCGCTGCGGAGAGGCGGACCGGCTCGCCGGGCGGACGAACTTGTAGCCGACGTTGCGGACGGTGCCGATCATCGTCTCGTGTTCGAGGCCGAGCTTGGCGCGCAGGCGGCGCACGTGCACGTCCACCGTGCGGGTGCCGCCGAAGAAGTCGTAGCCCCAGACCTCCTGGAGCAGCTGTGCGCGCGTGAAGACCCGGCCCGCGTGCTGGGCGAGGTACTTCAGCAGCTCGAACTCCTTGTAGGTCAGTTCGAGCGCGCGACCGCGCAGCTTGGCGGAGTAGGTGGCCTCGTCGATGACCAGTTCGCCGACCTGCAGCGCGCCGTCGCCGCCCCGGTGCGCGGCGGCCCGGCGTCCGCGGACCAGCCGCAGGCGGGCGTCGACCTCGGCGGGACCGGAGTTCGGCAGCAGGATCTCGTCGATGCCCCAGTCGGCGTTGAGCGCGACCAGGTTGGCCTCGGTCACCACGGCGATCACCGGAACGTCGATGCCGCTGCCCGCGAGCAGACGGCAGAGGCTGCGGGCGCCGACCAGGTCGGTGCGGGCGTCCACGATGACCGCCTCGTGCGGACCGGCCTCCAGCAGCGCGGAGACGTCCGGGGCGAGCGGGCGGACCTGGTGCGGGAGCAGCGCGAGCGCGGGGAGCACCGACTCGGGATCGCGGTCGGTGGTCAGCAGCAGCAGGTCGACGTTCGACATGGGCGCTCCTCTCAGGCGGACCGGTCGCGGGCCGCAGGAGTCGGGTCGGCGCCGTTGCCGATGGATGTCGGGGAGGATACCGGGTGTGCCGCGCACAGAACCAGGCCGCGAAACCCTCGTCACACTGATGACCTCGGACAACGTTCGCCTGCACGCACGCTTGCACGATTCAGCCCGGCCGTCCGGTCTCGTCGTCGTCGTGGCACACGGCGTAACACACCACATCGGCCAGCCCAACGTCGCGCGACTGCTGCGCAGGCTCGCGCTGAGGCATTCCGTGCTCGGTTTCGACCTGCGCGGGCACGGTCGTTCCGGCGGCTTCTCCACGGTCGGCGACGCCGAGATGTACGACGTGGACGCCGCGGTCCGCTACGCGAGGCAGCGCTTCGAGCGGGTCGCGACGCTGGGGATCTCCCTCGGCGCGTCCGTCGTGCTGCGCCACGCCGCGCTCATCGGCACCCCGGACGCAGTGGTCACGGTCAGCTGCCCCGCGCGGTGGTGGGTCCGCGAGACGGCCGCCATGCGCCGGGTGCACTGGATGCTGGAGCAGCCGCAGGGCCGGATCGCCGCGCGGCTGCTCGGGGTCCGGCTCGGCAGGCCGTGGGCGGAGATCCCGGCTTCGCCGGTGGAGGTGGCCAGCCGGGTCCCTCCGGAGAAACTGCTGATCGTGCACGGTGCGGCGGACCAGTACTTTCCCCGGGAGCACGCCGAGGCGCTGCACCGGGCCACCGGCGGGGAGGCCGACCTCTGGCTCGAACCGGGCATGAGGCACGCTGAGAGCGCGCTGACGCCACAGCTGGTCGACCGCATCGCTCGGTGGCTGGACGAGCGCACCCGAGGCAACTCCGTCGGGGTGCGTCACGTCCCCCCATCGGTACCGCGGCCCTCCCGCGGCGGACCGAGGCAAGGATTGGACGGAGAACCCACGTGAAGAAGCTGGTCATCAGCCTGGTCGTCGTACTGGGCCTGTTCGTGGTCGCCGACTACGCCATCGCCGCGACCGCCGAGTACCAGTTGTCCCAGCGGATGCGGACCCAGCTCAACGTCACCGAGGATCCGCACGTGCGGATCAACGGGTTCCCGTTCATCTACCAGGCGCTCACCGGTGACTACCCCAACGTGGAGATCCGCGCGGTCGGCGTCCCGCTGACCAAGGACGCCAAGATCAAGGTCGAGGGCGAGGTCCGGCTGCGGCACGCGCGCGCCTCCCTGTCCGACCTGATTTCCGGAAACACCCAGGACATGCGGGTGGACGAGGTGCTCGGCGCGGTCAAGGTCACCGCGAGCGACGTCGGCAAGCTGATCGGCATCCCCGACCTGAAGATCGAGAACCCCACCCAGGAGGAGCTGAACAAGCTCCAGAACGACGTGAACCGGGTGAAGGAGCAGGAGGAGCCCAAGCCGCCGCTCGCCGGGACCGTGCAGGACGAGCAGAAGCGCAAGGCAATGGTCCGGCTGACCGGCAGCACCACCATCGCCGGCGTCAAGACCGAGCTCACCGCGCTCGGCGTGATCCAGATCGTGGACGGCCAGATCGAGATCAAGCCCAACACCTTCAAGCTCGGCAACGCCAAGTCCGGTGGCGAGGTCACGCTGCCGCCCGCGATCGAGCGCGCCGCGATGGCCGCCTTCACCCACCGGGTCAACCTCGGCGGGCTGCCGTTCACCGTGGTGCCGACCGCGGTGCGGGTTGAACTGAACCAGCTGGTGATGGAGGCTCTTGCCAAGGACGTGCACCTGCGCACCCTCACCGGGCGCATGGGGCAGTGACCTCCTAGCACTTCGGCGGTGACGATGACGGGTTCGGTCGTTGTGCTGGTCGCGGTCGTCGTGACGGCCGCGATCGGCCTGCTCTACCGCGTGGTCGACGGACGGGTCAGGGAGAAGGCGCAGCCCGTGGAGGTCGCACTGCCCGCGCCGGTGCGCACGGCGTTGGACTCGGCGCCGGACACCGGCTCCCCGGTCACCCTGCTCCAGTTCTCCACCACCTTCTGCGCGCCGTGCCGCCACGCGCGCGTGCTGCTGACTGACCTCGCCGGGCGCACCGAGGGGGTCCGGCACGTCGAGTTCGACCTGACCGCGCACCCCGAGGTGGCCGGGGAGCTGGGCGTGCTGCGCACCCCGACGACGCTCGCCCTTGCTCCCGACGGGCGGGAACTGCTGCGGGTCAGCGGGCTGCCGAAGCGGGACGCGCTGGTCAGCGCGCTGCGCGCGCACCTGCCTTAGCCCCATCGAGTCCCACTGGTTGGACGCCCTTCCCGGAGCGCGGGCGAACGGAGTAGCCTCGCCGACATGTACGTATGGCTGACCAAGCGACGCGTGGTGGACCACTGCCGCGTGCGCAGCAGCCTGTGTCGCCTCTGACGGGCGGTTGCTGACGGCCGCGCCGAGCGCGCCGGAAAAGCCGCCTCTGACGGACTCTTTTCGCAGTCGAGTCAGGAGGCAAGTCGTGTCCGTAGACCCACCGGTCGATCCCCGAGGTCCCCGCTTCTCGGCGTGGATGACCAGCCTGGTGCTGGTGCTGGCGATGGTCACCGGGGTGTGGCAGCTGCTGGCCGCGCAGACGGTGATCTTCGCGATGTGCACGTTCGTCAGCCTGCGCCTCAACCCCTACGGCCAGCTCTACCGCGCGGCCGTGCAGCCGCGGCTGAAGCCGACGACCGAGCGCGAGGAGCCGGCGCCGCTGCGCTTCGCCCAGGGCGTCGGGTTCACCTTCACCCTGGTCGGCACGATCGGCTACGCCTCCGGCCTGACCACCCTCGGTCTCGTCGCCACCGCGGTCGCACTCATCGCCGCACTGCTGAACGCCGCGTTCGGACTGTGCCTCGGCTGCGAGATGTACCTGCTGCTGCGCCGTTTCCGCGCCGCCTGAACACCTTCCCCAACTGTCCCAAGTAGACGGAACTGTCACGAGGAGCGCTCGATGAGCCGTGAGAACGTCCTGGTCTCGGCCGAATGGGCCGAGCAGAACCTCGACGCCGAAGGGGTGGTGTTCGTCGAGGTCGACGAGGACACCGCCGCCTACGACACCGGGCACATCCCCGGCGCGATCAAGATCGACTGGAAGCAGGACCTCCAGGACCCGGTGCGCCGCGACTTCGTCGACCGCGAGGGCTTCGAGAAGCTGTTGTCCGCCAAGGGAATCTCCAACGACAACACGGTGATCCTCTACGGCGGCAACAACAACTGGTTCGCCGCATACGCCTACTGGTACTTCAAGCTCTACGGCCACGCCGACGTGAAGCTGCTCGACGGCGGCCGCAAGAAGTGGGAGCTGGACGGCCGTCCGCTGGACAAGCAGGAGGTGCGGCGGGCCGAGACGACCTACAGCGCGTCCGAGCCGGACACCTCCATCCGCGCGTTCCGCCGCGAGGTCGAGGACTCCATCGGCAAGAAGAACTACGTCGACGTGCGCTCCCCCGACGAGTTCTCCGGCAAGCTGGCCGCCCCCGCGCACCTGCCGCAGGAGCAGGCGCAGCGGCCCGGCCACATCCCCGGCGCGCTGAACGTGCCGTGGAGCAAGGCGGCCAACGAGGACGGCACCTTCAAGAAGGACGAGGAGCTCCGCGAGCTGTACAAGGCGGAGGGCCTGGACGAGTCCAAGCCGACCATCGCCTACTGCCGCATCGGCGAGCGGTCCTCGCACACGTGGTTCGTGCTGCGGGAACTGCTCGGGTACTCCGACGTGAAGAACTACGACGGTTCGTGGACCGAGTACGGCTCGCTGGTCGGCGTGCCGATCGAGCTCGGCGCGGGCAAGAAGTAAGGAGCGAGGACATGAGCAGCTGCGGAGCCCCCGCCCAGACGGCGACCTTGCCCGCGAACATCGATGCCGGCAAGGAGGTCGTGCTCTCCGGGCGCGTGCTCTCCGCCGGCGCCCCGGTCGGCGGTGCGTTCGTGCGCCTGCTCGACTCCGCGGGCGAGTTCACCGCCGAGGTCGTCTCCTCCGAGGGCGGCGACTTCCGGTTCTTCGCCGCCCCCGGCTCGTGGACGGTGCGCGCGCTGCACCGCTCGGGCAACGGCGAGGTGTCGGTGAGCGCCGACGGTCCAGGACTGCACACCCTCGAGGTCGCGGTCGCCTAGCCACCCCTGAGAAGTTCGGCCCCGTTCCGTCGCACCGGGACGGGGTCGAACTCTTTTCTTTTCGTGGCAACCACATCCCTCCCCCCCAGGCGTGTCACAGGCACAGGAACGACAAGGGGAGGAACCCATGCGGAAGTTCGGTGTTCGGGCGATCGTCGTCGCGGTGCTCGCGGCGGGGCTCAGCGGTGTGGCAGCGGTGACCGGCGCGGGCACGGCGATGGCTTGTGAGGTGGCCCAGGGCGACTCGCGCGAGTTCGCCGCGACGCTGTCGAGGGTGGAGCCGGGACAGCGCGGCATCGAGGTGCTGGGTTTACAGCGGGCACTGCGTTTCCAGGGCTACGGACTGCGCGGAACGGGGCTGTACGCGGAGAACACGCTCGCGGCGGTGAAGGACTTCCAGCGCCGCAACGGGATCGTCGACGACGGCGTCGTGGACCAGCCGACCTGGCAGGCGCTCGTCGGCCCACTGCCCGCCAGGCAGACCAGCGCTGTGCCGCTGCCGGAGCGCGGCATCCAGCCCGGCGCGCACGACCCGGAGATGATGGACCGCCTGCACGACGCGCTCACCCGGCTGGAGGTCGCCCTCCCCGGCTACCACGACGGGCACTACGACGAGGCGTGGCAGGCCATCGTGCGCGCGTTCCAGCGCAACGTCGGCATCAGGGACAGCGGCATCATCGGCCCGCTGACGTGGAACGCGCTCTACCGCGCGATCTCCATCAGCGGTCAGTGGGGCTGCTGATCCCCATCGCTTGATCCTCGTCACTGAGTGGGGGTGGGGCGGCGCGAGTGCCCCACCCCCGGCGTTATCCTCAGCCGGTGGAATGGTTCTTTACCGGGCTGATCGGACTGGCCGCGCTGCTGACACTGTGGTTCGCCGGCTACGTCGTCTACCGGCTCTACGCTGACCAGCGCTGACGAGTGAATCGCAGGACATGACCCAGACTCCCCCAGAGCCGACCCCGGGCGTCGTTCCCGGGAGCGGTGACGCCGCACTGCGGGCCGCCGCCGAGCGCGCCGAGACCACCCGCGACCGCAACCTGCCGCAGTTCGAGGACATGCCCATCGGGGGCGACACCGCGAACCTGCGCCTGGGTGCCAACCTGCACGACGACTGCCTGGACCTGCTGCCGCTGATCGGCGTGTGGCGGGGCGAGGGCGAGGTCGTCTACCCGACGATCGACGGCCCGTACCGCTTCGGCCAGCAGGTGACCTTCGCCCACGACGGGCGGCCGTTCGTCTACTACGAGGCGCGGTCCTGGCTGCTGAACGAGGCCGGTGAGGTCATCCGCCCGGCGGCGCGGGAGACCGGGTTCTGGCGCCCGCAGGCCGACGAGACGATCGAGGTGCTGCTCACCCACTCCTCGGGCATCGTCGAGATCTACTACGGCAAGCCGATGAGCCAGACCGCGTGGGAGTTCGGCACCGACATCGTGATGCGCACCGCGACGGCCAAGGAGGTCAACGCGGCGAACCGGCTCTACGGCATCGTCGAGGGCGACCTGGCCTACGTCGAGGAGCGCGCGATGGCGGGCCAGCCCATGCAGCCGCACACCTCCGCCCGCCTCACCCGCGTCGTCGGCTGAGGCCCCTCGGGCCCCTGCCCCCTCGTCGCCGACGAGGGGGCTTCCCTTGTTCCTGCCCGTGGCTCTCCTCGCCGATGGGCAATCGATTGCATTCCGGAAAAGTGAGCCGATGCACACGATGTGACGCTTTCGCAACCACGCTCTTCCGCCGTTTTCGAAGAAAATCAGTTTGCCGACCTTGATTCCCGTACCCTTCTCGGCGAAGCGATAAAAGATCAACAATTCCTCAGGCCGATCACCGCACGGCTCAAGATCGGCCGCTGCGGCGTGCCTTCCGAACGTCCTTTACTCAGCGGAGAAAGACTTGAGACAGCGTCTCCTCCCGATCGCCATCGTGCTGGCCACATTCCTGGTGTGCGGTCTTGCCGTGATGGCCTCGGCCGCCCCCGCCACGTCGCTGAACATGGTGACGTTGGGTGACTCGACCGCCTCCGGCACCGGAGCAGGGGATTACCGCGATCGGACCGCGGGCGTCTGCTGGCGCAGCGCCAACTCCTACTCCGAGGTCGTCGCGGCGAAACTGCGGACCGGCAGCCGAAAGGTGAATCTGCACAACGTCGCGTGCAGCGGGGCGTCCATCAACGACGTCCGCACCGAGTTCAAGAACGAGCCGGCACAGCTGAACGCGCTCAAGCAGGACACCGACCTGGTGCTGCTGACCCTGGGTGCCAACGACGTCAGCTACGCCGAATTCGGCGCGCAGTGCATCGCGGGCGACTGCTCCAAGGCGGGCAGGACGGTCATCGACCAGATGCCCGCCATGAGCAAGAACCTGCTCGCGCTCTTCGGCGAGATCAAGGCCAGGAGTCCCCGGGCCAAGATCGTCACCGTCGCGTACGGGCGTCAGCTCACGCGCGGCCACAACGCGCTCTCGCTCCACGCGCTGGACCCGGTCTGCGCTCCCGTCGTGTTCACCGGCGATGAGCGCGTCGAAGGCAACAAGGTCGCCAGCGCCTTGGACGCGACCCTGCGCGAGACGGTCAAGAAGGCGAAGGCCAACGGCATCGACGCCCTGTTCGTCAGCCCCTACGAGGCCGACTCGGTCGCGGTGGGCAAGGAGTTCGCCGGGCACTCGCAGTGCGAGGCCCGAGTTCCCTACTACCGCGGCTTCGACTCCCTGCTGCCCACGCAGGAAGGCAAGGAAGGCGTGCTGCACCTGAACAGGGCTGGGCACGCCGCCCTCGGCAAGCTGGTCGTCGCCGGTCTTCGCTAGGCGACCGCGGTGTGGGCTGATCGGTCCGGATCAGCCCACACGAGCGCGGGGAGTTCAGGCGTAGACGGCCTCGTAGAGGCCGGAGATCTCCTGGTGCAGGGGCGTGAAGTCCGGCAGGGGGGTGCCGTTGAGGGTGTGCACGCGGGTGATCAGCCGGACGCTGGAGACGCACCAGAGGCCGTCGGCGGTGGCGAGGTCCTCGACGGTCATCGGCTCGACCTCGGTCTTCCAGCCCGCCGCCTCGGCCGCGCGGAACAGAGCGGCCTGGGTGGTGCCCTCCAGGATGCCCAGCGGCGGCGGGGTGGTGGTCAGGGTGCGGTCCTTGGCGACGACCACCGTGGACGTCGGCCCCTCCAGCACGGTGCCGTCGGACGCGGTGAAGATCACTTCCTGGGCGCCCTGGCTCTGCGCGTAGCGGGTCGCGGCCATGTTCACCGCGTAGCTCAGCGTCTTCGCGCCCAGCAACAGCCACGGCGCGCGCTCGGTGAGGTCGGTGCTGTAGCCGCGGTCCAGGGTGAGCGCGGCGACGCCCTCGCGGCGGTAGCGGATCGTGCTGTCCGGGATCGGGATGCCCATGGCGAAGCCGGTCGGCGTGCCGTCGCCGTACTCGGGGCCGCGGGTGTAGATCAGCTTCAGACCCATCTCGGGGTGGGTGTCCCACGGCCACGCGTCGATGACGACCTGGCTGACCCGCTCCCACGCGGGCACGTCGACCGGGGGCATGCCGAGCAGTGCGGCCGACCGGGCGAGCCGGGCGAGGTGCGGGCCGAACTCACGGGTCCTGCGGTTCACCACGAAGATCGTTTCGAACACGCCGTCGCCGCGCTGGACGCTGTAGTCGTCCGGTCGGAGGAGTGGTGCTTCGGGGTCGACGAGGGTCCCGTCGAGCTTTGCCACTACGCGCATGCGCCTCAGCCTACGATTGGGCTCGTGGACAGCGCGCCGGAGATGCTCCGCCGGACCCTGCGCGAGCGCGGGCTGCGGATGACACCGCAGCGCCAGCTGGTGCTCGACGCGGTCACCGAGCTGGAGCACGCGACCCCGGAACAGATCTGCCAGCGCATCCAGCAGCGCACGCCGACGGTCAACATCACCACCGTCTACCGCACACTGGACCTGCTGGAACAGCTCGGGCTGGTGCGGCACACGCACCTCGGGCACGGCGCGCCGACCTACTCGGTGGACGCCCACGAGCACGTCCACCTCGTCTGCCACCGCTGCGGCGCGTTGGACGAGGTGCCGTGCGAGGCGCTCGCGGCGCTCGGGGAACAACTGCACGCCGCGCGGGGTTTCCACCTGGATGCCAGCCACCTCGCGCTCTCCGGGGTGTGCGCGGACTGCTCAGTCGGAGATCAGGAGTTGCCGTGACGCTAGGCCAGCCAGGCGCGATCGCCCCGCCGGAGGACTCGGCGGACTCCGGGGTGCCGTGGCACTTCGGCGATCCGCTCGCCGAGCAACGGACGGCGTCGCGCTCGGCCGCGGTGATCGACCGCTCGCACCGGGGCGTCATCGCGGTCTCCGGGCCGGACCGGCTGACCTGGCTGCACTCGCTGACCAGCCAGCACATGACCGCGCTGACCGACGGATCCGGGAGCGAGCTGCTGATCCTGGACGCGCAGGGCCGGGTCGAGGACCACGCGGTGGTCGCCGAGCTGGACGGCACCGTCTGGCTGGACACCGAGCGGGAGCGGGTCGAGCCGCTGCTGGCCTACCTCACCAAGATGGTGTTCTGGTCGAAGGTCGAGCCCACGGACGCCACCGGGGAGTTCGGACTGCTCACCGTGGTCGGCCCGAACACCGGCGAGGTGCTGGGCGCCGCGGGGGTGCCCGTGCCGGACGGCGTGCTCGCCCTCCCCGGCGGCGGGTTCGCCAGGCGGATGAGCGCCCCGGACTCGGTCGACCTGCTGGTGCCCCGGGCGGACCTCGACACGTGGTGGACGCGGCTGACCGACGCGGGAGCCCGGCCGACGGGCAGCTGGACCTACGAGGCGCTGCGGGTGGAGTCGCTGCGCCCCCGGCTCGGCGTGGACACCGACGAGCGCACGATCCCGCACGAGGTCTCGTGGATCGGCCGCGCCGTGCACCTGGACAAGGGGTGCTACCGGGGTCAGGAGACGGTGGCCAGGGTGCACAACCTGGGCAAGCCGCCGCGGCGGATGGTGCTGCTGCACCTGGACGGCTCGCAGGAGGTGCTGCCGCAGCCCGGGGCTCCGGTCAGCGCCAACGGCAAGGTCGTCGGGCGGGTCGGCACGGCGGTGCTGCACCACGAGCTGGGCCCGATCGCGCTGGCGCTGCTCAAGCGTTCGGTGCCGGTCGAAACCGAGCTCACGGCGGGTGAGGGCGAGGACGTGGTCAGCGCCGCGATCGATCCCGACTCGGTGCCGCCGGACACCGGTGAGCAGCCAGGACGGGCCGCGTTGCGCAGGCTGCGCGGCTGACCACCGGCTTCGGGGCTATCTCCGGACGGCAGGCGCCTGGCAGGATCGCCACCATGACAGCGTCGTCGTCAGGCACCCTGATCACGGTCGCCCCCACCGGGGCGGAACACAGCAAGGCCGAGGTCCCGAACCTGCCGGTCACGCTGGAGGAACTGGTCCGCACGGGCCAGGACTGCGAACGCGTCGGCGCGAGCATGATCCACGTGCACATCCGGGACGCCGAGGCCCAGCCGACCCTGGACCAGGGCCTGCTCAAGGAGACCGTCGCCGCGCTGCGCAGCGAGACGAACCTGATCGTCCAGCTGTCGACGGGCGGCGCGGTGACCGACCCGGAGGAGGACCGGCTGGCCGTGCTCGACGCCATGCCGGACTCGGCCTCCTGCACCATGGGCACGGTGAACTTCGGCGACGCGGTGTTCATGAACCGGTGGGAGTTCATCGTCGAGCTGCACAGGCGGATGCAGGAACGGCGGATCGTGCCGGAGTACGAGATCTTCGACATCGGCCAGCTCGCCTCGCTGAACCGGCTGCTGGACGAGCACGGGGCCCCCGCGGGCGGTCACGTGCACGTGGACCTCGTGATGGGCGTTCCCGGCGGCATGCCGGGCACGACGGAGATGCTGACCTCCGCGCTGCGGCTGCTGCCGACCGGCGCGAGCTTCTCCGCGACGGGCATCGGGCGGACCTCGCTCCCGGTGATGTTGGCCTCACTGTCCGCGGGCGGTCATCTGCGCGTCGGCATGGAGGACACTCTCTCCTACGCCAGGGGTGAGCGAGTGCGGGACAACGCCCAACTCGCGGCGCGAGCGGCGGCGTTGTCCCGGATCGCGCAGCGGCCGCCACTGGCCGTCGAGGAGGCCCGGGCGTTGCTCGGGGTGCATCAAACCAGGTGATTATCGGAATCTGTACCTGTTGGGAGTAGAGCGGGTGTTGGCGGCTGACCGGAATGTCCCGCAGGATGGGCACGTGATCGAGGTACGTCCAGGCGGGCGCCGGAGGATTGACCGCGTGCTGGCCCCGGACTACACCGAGGGTGTCGAGCAGCGCCCCCTCAGCGAGGTGCGGGAGCTGCGGGACGAAGCTGCCCAGGAGGAGACGGACCTCTCCTACGTGCGCAGGCTGCTGCACGCCAGGATCGACATCGTGCTCGCCGAGCAACGCAGGCGGTCCGAGGGTGGACCGACCTCCGTGGTCGAGCAGCTCGTCGGCATCCTGTCGGAGAACGCGGTCCGGTCCACCGGCAGTCTCGGGCGCGCCCAGATGCCGGAGCCCTCGCGCGCGGAGGCGCACCGCAGGCACGTGGAGACCCTGGTCTCCGACGTGGACCTGTCCAACGTCACCTCGCTGACCGAGGAGCAGATCGCGCACGCGCTGCGGGCCTACCGGGCCGAGGAGGCCTCGGTGTCCGGGCGGCGGCGCGAGGTGCAGGCCGTGATGGACAAGCTCAACGAGGAGATCGCCCGGCGCTACCGGGAGGGCAGGGCGTCGGTCGACGATCTGCTTGCCGCCAGCAGGCTGCGCACGCAGGACGGGACCGACGAACCCGAGGAGGACTAGCCATCGCCGGCGAACTGGTCGAGGTGGTCCGCTCCGGTGTGCGCGAGTGCGTGCACCACGGCTCGGTGATCGTGCTCGGCCCGGCGGGCGAGGTGGTCACGGTCCACGGGGACACCCGCAGGCCGATCATGCCGCGCTCGTCGAACAAGCCGGTGCAGGCACTGGGCATGCTCCGGTGCGGCCTCGACGTGCCGGACGACGCGGACCTGGCGCTGATCTGCGCCTCCCACAACGGCGAACCGGAGCACGTCGACCGGGCGACGGCACTGCTGGCCAAGCACGGCCTCAGCCCGGACGACCTGCTGTGCCCGCCGGACTACCCGGTGCACGAAGGCAGCAGGAACGAGCTGCTGGCCTCCGGCGGCACGGCGAACCGGATCAGCATGAACTGCTCCGGCAAGCACGCGGGCATGCTCGCGACCTGCGTCCAGCGGGGCTGGCCGACGACGTCCTACACCGATCCCTCGCACCCGCTCCAGGTGACGATCAGGGACACCCTCGCCGAGCTGGCCGAGGAGCCGATCGCGCACACCGCGGTCGACGGGTGCGGGGCGCCGCTGTTCTCGGTCTCGCTCTACGGGCTCGCCAGGGCCTTCGGCAAGCTCGCGCGGGCGGAGCCTGGCTCCGATCTGCGCCGGGTCGCCGACGCCATGCGCGCTCACCCGCACCTCGTGGCGGGAACGGGGCGCGAGGACACGCTGCTGATGAACGCGGTGCCCGGCCTGCTGTGCAAGGCGGGGGCCGAAGGCGTGCACGCGGCCGCCCTTCCGGACGGGCGGGCGGTGGCTCTCAAGATCGCCGACGGGGCGCAGCGGGCGCGGATGCCGGTGATCGTCGGCGCGCTGCGGGCGCTGGGCGTCTCGACTCCCGCGCTGGAGGAGCTGGCCGAGGAGCCGGTGCGCGGCGGTGGCCGCCGGGTCGGCTCGGTCCGCCTGCTCCCCAACGTCTTCTGAGGTCGCCTGAGACAGGCGAAGGGGCCCTCACCCCCTGCCGGTGAGAGCCCCTTCTGGCTCGGTGCGGTTCCCGCTAGTCCTTGGGGAACTCGATCGTCAGTGTGGACCCGGTGTGGTGCACGGACCTCGGGAACAAGCCCTTGTCCGTCCCGATGACCCAGGAAAGGGTGCCCTCGAAGTCGCCGTTGAGGACGATCTCGCGGACAACGCCCTTGCCCTCGATACGACGCGGACCGGTGTACGGGTTGCCGTACCAGTCGTAGCCGCACAGCATCCGGACCTCGAACCAGGTCGATCCCTTGACCGGGACCGGGTCACCCGAACCGTCTTGCACGGGCGGTTCGGTCAGCTCGCGCACCGTCACGTCCTCGACGGGGCGGGAGTAGGTCAGGTCGACAGCGGTCGTGTCGCCGGTGTCACGAACCTGCACTCCGGAGAAGGTGAACGGTTCGCACTCCTGCACCGGGGCGGCGGAGGCGGCGGGCGCGAACACGCCCAGCAACCCTGCCGTCACCGCGCCGGCGGCGATCGCCTTGCGCAGACCACGGGTGGGGACTCGCGAAGTCATCACTTTCCTTTCGTAGCGGTCACTCCGTGTGAGTACCCGCTGGGGATCCGGTGACACCGGCGGTGACCGGTCTCAGACCTTGACGGTCACGGTGATGGTCTTGCCCTTGACGGTCTTGGTGAAGCCGCGCTTCTTGTCCAGGCCGATGAACCAGTTGGACTGGCCCTCGAAGTTGTCGCCGTGCACGATCTGCTTCACGGCGCCCTCACCGGAGAGGATGTTCTCGCCCTTGTAGGCGTCCTTGGTCCAGTTGTAGCCGTCGGTGACGACGCGGATCCACGCCTTGGCGGACTGGTCGACCTTGACCTTCTTGCCGTTCTTCAGCGCGACTTCCTTGATCTCACCCTCCATGTTGAAGGGCTTCTCACCCGGGTTGAGGAAAGCGATCTCGCGGACCGTGCCCTCGACCTTGCAGTGGAAGTTGAAGACGACGCTGATGCCGTCGTGGTCGGCCGAGTGGAAGACGTCCTTGAGCGAGTTGCCCTCGTTGCAGTTCACGGCCGGGGCGGGCGCGGCGGTCGCGACGGGGGCGACGGCTCCACCCAGGGCGGCGATCAGGACGCCACCGACGGCGAGGCGGGAAAGCAGCGAGGTCATCGTCTTCCTTTCAGCTGTGGCGCCTGGGGGTGCGCCGGACAGGAACGACTGAACCACAGCACGGTTGGAAAATTGGCAACCAAACAGTGTGACCAAGATGACGCGCGATCAAGGAGCGGAATACTTGCTAGTAGGGCCGTACCTTCGCGTGAATGTGACCATCGCCACTGCGAGCTTGAACCTCAAGAAACGGTCAATGACCTGCGGTTTTCCTGAAATTTGCACTTCGGCGGTGATCGAAAGTTCTGGAAGTGCCCCATGTCTGGACATGGAAAATCTTCCACATGAAGTCGCTATTATCTGGCCTGTCTTTCCATTATTCGGGAAAGTACTCCCGCAATGTGGATACGAGACCTACGCTGCCCTGATGATCACGCGCCCCGAACGGTATCGCTGGGTGGTGCTCGCGGCGGGAGCCCTAGGCCAGGGGGCGAACGCCTCCTACTTCCTCGGCCTTCCCGTGCTCATCCCGCAACTGCGCGAGCACTTCGCGCTGAGCCTGCCGGAGGCGGGCCTCCTGGTGGGTGCGGTCAACCTCGGCACGATGCTGACGCTGGTGCTCTGGGGCGCCAGCGCGGACCGCTTCGGCGAGCGCCCGGTGATGGCCATCGGCCTCGTCGCGGCGGCCCTGTGCCTCGCCGGGGCGGCGGCGACCGACGACGTGCTGGTCGCCGCGCTGGCGCTGCTCGGCGCCGGGGCGTTCGGGGCGAGCGCGAACGCGGCGAGCGGGCGGGCCGTGATGATCTGGTTCCCCGCGGACCAGCGGGGCATCGCGATGGGGGTGCGGCAGTGCGCCACCCCGGCGGGCGCGGCGTTCTCCGCGCTGGTGCTGCCCCTGGCCGCGCACACCGGCGGCGTTCCGCTGGCCTTCCTGGTGCTGGCCGCGATCAGCCTGGTCGCCGCGATCGCCGTCCTGATCTGGGTCCGTGAGCCGGAGGGCGCCGTGCGGGCGCCGAAGGACAGCGGGGCCGGGGAGGTGCTGCGCTCCCCCAGGCTGTGGCGGCTCAGCGTGGCCAGCGCGTGCCTGGTGATCCCGCAGTTCACCACCGCCGCCCTGCTGGTCGAGCTGTTCCACGAGCACCGCGGCGTCAGCCTGACCGTCGCCTCGACCCTGCTCGCCGTCGCGCAGCTGCTCGGCGCGGGTGGACGGCTGGTCAACGGGGCGTGGTCGGACCGGGTGCGGAGCAGGCTCGGGCCGCTGCGCACCGTCTCGTTGCTGATCGCCGTGTCACTGGGCCTGGTGGCCCTGCTGGACTGGGGACACGTGGCCGTTCCGGTGCTCGCGGTGGTGGCGGTGGCGGCCACCGCGCTGTCGCTGAGCTGGAACGGGCTGGCGTTCACCGCGGCCGGGGAAATGGCTCCGGAGGGCCGCAGCGGCACGGCGCTGGGCTTCCAGAACACGGCCAACTACCTGTCGGCGGCGATCGCGCCGGGCATCGCGGGCTGGCTGGCCGCCGAGGTGTCCTGGCCGATCGCGTTCGCGGTGGGCGGCGCGGCCGCGGTGCTGAGCCTGGTGTTGCTGCGCAAGCTCTGAACTCGAATATCGGTTGCCCGCGCGGGTGGTCGAGGCGACAGTTCGCTCATGCGCGATCTTCCGGGGACCTTCCGCCGTGTCTGGGCGGGCGAGTCGGTCTCCATGCTCGGGGACTACAGCTACGACGTGGTCTTCGCGTGGCTGGTGCTGTCCACCACCGGGTCCTCGACCACGACCCTGGCCGCCGTCATGGTGTCGATCGCGGTGCCGCGCGGTGCGCTGCTGCTGGTCGGCGGCGCGGTCACGGACCGGCTCTCGCCGCGTGCGGTCATGCTGCTCTCCCACCTGGTGCGCGGCGGCTGCGTGCTCGCGCTGGCGCTGCTCAACGCCACCGGGACGATCGCGATCTGGCACTTCTTCGTCATCGGAGTGCTGTCGGGTGTCGCCGAGGCGTTCTTCTGGCCCGCCAGCACGAGCATCCTGCCGTCGCTGGTCTCCGACGACCAGCTGCCGAAGGCCAACGCGCTGCTCGGGATGAGCGAGCAGGTCGGACGCCTGGTCGGACCGATGGCGGGCGGCGTGCTGGTCGCGGTGGGCAACACCACCACGGCGATGCTGGTGAACGCGGCGACCTTCCTGTTCGCGGCGACGACGCTGAGCCGGGCGCCGAAGGGGACGCCCGCGGACCGACCCGAGGCACCGCTGTGGCGGGAGATCGGCGTCGGGCTGCGCTACGCCCGCGACAGCGTCGAGATGCGGATCGTCCTGCTGCTGGTCACCGCGGCCACGCTGGCCTACGCCGGGGTCTTCGTCGTCGGGTTGCCCGTCCTCGCCAAGGAACTGTCCGGCAGCCCGATCGCGCTCGGCGTGCTGTCGGCGTCGTGGGGGCTCGGCCAGCTCGTCGGTGCCTTCGGCGCCTCGGTCACCGGGCTGCCGAAGCGGTGGGGTCTGTTGATCATCGGCATGGCGCTGTGCGAGGGCCTGGCGTTCGCGCTCGTCGGTTTCCTGCCCAGCGTCTGGGGCGTGGCCGTGGTGCTCGCGCTGCTCGGGGTCGGCGTCGCCTATTCCAGCGACGTGGCGCTGCCCGCCTTCATCCAGAGCACCGCGCCGCGCGAGCTGCTCGGCCGGGTGAACAGCATCGTCGACCTGCCGAGGATGACGCTGGACTCCGTCTCGATCGCGCTGATGGGCGTGCTGATCGCGATCGACGTGCGGTGGGCGTTCGTGATCGCGGCGCTGCCGATGATCGCGGTCGGCACCGGGCTGGCGTTCAGCCGGACGGCTCGGGAGATGCGGGCGCGTTAGTTGTGCTGCTCGCGCGAGGCCAGGTCGCTCCAGAACTCGCGGAGCTTCGCGTACCGCTCGGCAGCGAGTTCGGCGTTGCCGGTCTCCAGTGCGCTCAGCGCGACCTGGACGTCCTCGGCCGAGGTGTCCTCGGTCAGCTCCGAGTCCTCCAGCAGCTGGACCAGGCCGCCGTAGTCCAGCTCGATCACCGAGTTCACGTCGAAGTGCGCCAGCCAGCGCGAGGTGTCCCGGAGGATGCGAGCGGGCCCCTCCTCCCCGAGCGTCGCCACGACCACGGCGTGCGCCTCCTCGGCGCGGCGGCGCGCGTCGGTCATGGAGATCAGCCAGTGCACGCTGCGCTCGGCGTCACCGCGCTCCTTCAGGACCACCTTGCGCGCGCCCGGGTCGACCAGCGCGAACCACGGCAGCGGCACGGTCCAGGTGGAGGAGACGACGTGAGCGGCCCGGCGGGGCAGGTTGCTCAGCGCCGCGGACGCCCTGGCCTTGACCACCTCGACCGGCATCGGCAGGGCCTCGTCGACCAGCGGGCCGACCGAGTTGGCCAGGAAGCCCATCACTCCGGCGGCGGCGCGCGGGCGCAGGTCGAGCGGGCAGACCAGCGGGGACTCGTCGGCGTCGACCGCGTCGCGGCCGGGCGCCTCGGCGGCGGGCAGCGTGATCACGTCGAGCCTGCGGAGCGCGCCCTCGCCCTCGGCGTTGTCGCCGGGCAGAAGGCGGGCCGGCGCGGCCAACTGTGTCCTAAGCCACAGTTCACGCTCGCGATCGGCCGCCTGGGACCTGGTGAGACCACCTCCGTTGCGCAACGCGTGCTCGACCTGCGAACGAAACGCGCCCTCCAAAGAGGACAACGGCTCGTACACCCGGAGATAGGCGACGAACGGACGGGGCACGGGGGAATCGTGCCATGCGGTCTCGACGCGGTCACAACCGTGTCATGAGGCACTGCCCGGACCGCCGTGCCGCGTCGCATTCAGGGGCCTGGGCACGGTACGGTGACTGCCAGGAAACGAGTCGAGACGTGCGGGGCCACCACTGGTCGCCCCCGTCCCTGTATGAGGGGGTCGAGCCATGGGGCGCGGCCGTGCAAAGGCCAAGCAGACGAAGGTGGCCCGGGAGCTCAAGTACAACACCCCTCCCGCCGACTTCGATGCGCTGCAGCGCGAGCTGTCCGGGTCCGGTGACGAGAAGCCTTCTCCGGCGAAGCCCGTCGAGGACGACGAGGACGAGGACCCGTACGAGGACAGGTACGCGGACAAGTACCGCGACTGACCCTCTCCACAACGCACATCAGGGCCGTTCCACCGCATTCGGTGGGACGGCCCTGAGAACGTGCCCGCGGCGGCTGGACCTCAGTTCGCGAGGTAGCGGAGTTGGCGGGTGCGGGCCTCCCGGGCCTCGCGGTGGGCCTCGGTGATCTCGGTGCGGTGGGCGGTTTCGGGGACTCCCACCTCCCACCAGGCTCCGGCCTCGGTCCACGACGACGGGTGGGTGCGCACCAGGACCACGACTGGGCGGCGCTCCTGGCGCGCCTGTTCGCGGGCCGCCGTGTACGCCGGACCGACCTCGTCGAGGGTGTCGGCCTGGATCACCCCGCACCCCAGCGCGGCGGCGTGCGCGGTGAAGTCCACGCGGCGCTTCGTGCTGTCCACGCCTGACCGGCAGTCGGCGAACATGTTGTTGTAGGCCGCGCCGCCCTGGCCCTGCTGGAGGCGGGCGATCACCGCGAAGCCGTCGTTGTCGCAGACCACCGCGACCAGGGGGTGCCCGGCGAACGCGGCGGAGAACAGCTCGGAGTTCATCATCAGGTAGGAGCCGTCGCCGAGCAGTGTCGTGACGACGCCGTCCGGGTGCGTCTCCGCGCGGGCCATCGCCGCGCCCCACGCGCCGGCGAGCTCGTATCCCATGCAGGAGAAGCCGTACTCGACGTCCATCGTCGCGGCGCCCAGCGCGCGCCAGCCGCCGATCAGCTCGCCGGGCAGGCCGCCCGACGCGGTCATCACGTAGTCCTGCGGGTGGGCGTTGTCGTTGACCGCGCCGACCACCTGTGCGTAGGTCGGCAGGCCGTCCTTGGCTTGACGGAGGCCGTCGATGTGCGCGTCCCACTTGCCGCGCTCGTGGGAGGCGGAGACCGTCCACGGGTCGCCGGCCTTCCAGTCGCCGAGCGCGCGGTTCAGCTCGCGCAACCCTTCGGCGGCGTCGGCCACCACGGCGAGCGAGCCGTGCTTGACCGCGTCGAAGCGGGCGGCGTTGATCGAGATGATCTTGGCTTCGGGGTGGAAGACCGTCCACGACGCGGTGGTGAAGTCCTGCAGGCGGGTGCCGACCGCGATCACCACGTCGGCCTTGGCGGCGAGGGTGTTCGCCGAGGACGAGCCGGTGACGCCGAGCGGCCCCGCGTGCAGTCGGTGGTCGTGCGGGACCAGGGTCCGGCCCGCGGTGGTCTCGGTGATCGGGACGCCGTGGGTCTGGGCGAACTCCAGCACCTTGCCGCCCGCGCCGGAGTAACGGACACCGCCGCCGACCACGAGCAACGGGTGCTTCGCGTTCTTGAGGAGTCCGGCGGCGCGCTCGATCGCGCGGGAATCGGGGCGGGGGCGGGTGATGTGGTGCACCACCGGCGCGAACAGCGACTCCGGGAAGTCGAACGCCTCGCCCTGCACGTCCTGCGGCAGCGCGAGGGTCACCGGTCCGCAGTCGGCGGGGTCGGTGAGCACTCGTGCGGCCTGCGGCAGCGCGGCGAGCAGCTGCTCCGGCTTGGTGATCCGGTCGAAGTAGCGGCTCACCGCGCGGAACGCGTCGTTGACGGTGAGCGTGCCGTCGCCGAAGTGCTCGACCTGCTGGAGGACGGGGTCGGGCGCGCGGCTGGCGAAGGTGTCGCCCGGCAGCAGCAACACCGGCAGCCGGTTGGCGTGGGCGACACCCGCCGCGGTGACCATGTTGAGCGCGCCCGGGCCGATGGACGACGTCGCGACCATGACCTGGCGGCGGTGGGTGGCCTTGGCGTAACCGATCGCCGCGAGCGCCATGCCCTGCTCGTTCTGCCCGCGCCAGACCGGGATCTCGTCGCGGTGCTCTTCGAGGGCGTTGCCGATGCCGAGCACGTTGCCGTGGCCGAAGATCGCGAACACGCCGGGGAACAGCGGCGCCTGCGAACCGTCCAGCAGCTCCGTGCGCTGGGCGATCAGCCACCGCACCAGAGCCTGGGCCGTGGTCAGCCGAACCGTACGCACTCCACTACCTCCTGGGTTTTGCACCGAACGAGTCATTCGGCGCGTTGGGAGTCCTCAATGACTCATTCGGTGCGTTTGGGGGTCGCGCTGGTGACGGGGCATCGGGGGTCGGTGGGGGTGGTGGCCCAGGTGTCCCGGATCCAGGTGTGCGCGGGATCGTCGCAGAACGCCATGGACCGCTCCTCCCCCGGGCCGGCGAGGACGTTGAGGTAGTACATCGGGTAGCCGGGCGCCGCGACGCACGGGCCGTGGTAGCCGCGCGGGATGAGGAAGACATCGCCGTCGCGCACGGTCACGTCCTCATCAATGCTCGACCCTGCAAGCAGGTCTTCGGAGGCGATCTTGATATCACCGGTGTAGGTGCGGTGGAAGCCGAAGCCCTCGCGCGACGGTGTGATCCCGTCCCGTGCGGCGATGCGGAAGTAGTAGATCTCCTCGTTGACCACCTCGCACGGCTCGGAGTCGTCGTGCTTGTGCGGCGGGTAGGACGACCAGTTGCCGTCCGGCGTGATCAGCTCGCAGGCGTTGAGCTTGTCCGCGTGGTCCCAGACGCCCGGAGTGCCGAAGTTGGTGACCTGGCGGGTGGCGTTGCCCGCGCCGCGCACCTCGACCGGGACGTCCTCCGCCGGGCCGTAGCGCGGTTCGAGCCGCCGCGTGCACCTGGCCATCGGCAGCGCGATCTCCGCGCCGGCGGACGACGTCAGGGTGACGGAAGCATCCCTCGGCACGTAAGCGAAATCGGTGACGCGGGTGAAGACGGACCCCCGGCCTTCCAGTTCGAAGCGCTGACCGTCGACCTCGACGACGCAGCCACCGGCGAGCGGGAGCACGAACGCCTCGAACTCGCCCGTCTCGATCCGGCGCGGCTCACCCGGCTCCAGCACCAGCACGCGCAGGCCGCAGTAGGTCCAGCCCGCGTCCTCCGGTGTCAGCAGGATCGGGTCGCCACCGGCTGCGAGCGTCCCTTGTGGACGGTGAAGCGTCACGCGGAGATCTCCTCTCTTGCGGAACGGAGAAGTGCCGCGGCGTCGGCGACCGCCGCGGCCACGTCGCCGTCCTTCGGGTAGAGCAGCGTCCGGCCGACCACCAGGCCGCGCACCACCGGATGCCGCAATGTGTTGTTCCACAAGGACATGTCGGCATCCGGACCGCCGAGGACCAGCGAGGGCAACGTGGTCGCGCCGAGCACAGCCTCCGGATCGGCGGGCGCAGGGAGCTTGAGCCACGTGTGCGCCGACGTCCGACCGATACCGGAGGCGATGGTGACCGCCCTGGCCAGCGAGCTTGCGTCGTCTTGAAGACGGAGGAACCCCTGGGCGTCCCGTTCGTAGGGCAACGGTTCGACCATCGCCATGACGCCCGCGGTGGCCAACGCGGACACTGCCTCGGCACACGCGTGTAGCGTCGGCGCCGTTCCGGAATCAGAATTGACCAAGCGCAGCAGCATCTTCCCGCCGTCCAGCCGGTAGTCCACAATGGACTCCGTGGAATAGGCGGTGAAGCGGTCGTCGATCTCCCAGTCGGCTCCGGCCAGGCCACCGCGGTTCATCGAGCCGATCACGACCTTGTCGTGCAGGCCGTGCAACAGCAGCAGTTCCTCGATGACGTCCGGAGTGCCGAGCACACCGTCCACCGCCGGATCGTCCAGCGCGATGAGCAGGCGGTCGAGCAACGAGCGGCGATCGGCCATCGCGGTGGGGTCACCACCCGCGCCGAGAGCTCCGCGCGCCGGGTGATCGGCAGCGACCAGGAACAGCGTGCCGCTCGGCCCGAGCAGCGGTCTGCGCCGACGCGCGGCGTAGGCGGCGGCGATCGCACTGGGCTCGAAAGCCCTGGTGTGCAGCAGTTCCCGCCACTGCGAGTGGGTTATCACGACAGCTCAGCCTCGATCTCCGCGGACGTCGGCATGGCGTCGGCGCACGCCAGCCGCGACGCGACCAGCGCGCCGGCCACGTTGGCGTACTCCGCGATCCGCACCGGGTCCCAGCCTGCCAGCAATCCGTGGGCGAGTGCTCCGCCGAACGCGTCACCGGCGCCGAGCCCGCACACCACCTCCACCGGGTGCGGCGGCACCGTCCACGAACCCTGCTCGGTGGCGACCAGCACGCCCTCGGCGCCCTTCTTCACGATCGCCAGGCGCACACCGCGGTCGAGCAATCGTTTGGCCGCCTCGTCGGGATCGTCCGTGCCCACAGCGATCTCCACCTCGGTCCGGTTGCCCACCGCGACCGTGACGTGGTCGAGCATCCACGAGATCTCCGCGCGGGCGACGTCCTCGGACTCCCAGAACATCGGGCGGTAGTCCAGATCGAGCACGGTGTGGTCGCGGCGACCACGGCGCAGCAGCATCTCCCGTTGAGTGGCCCGCGCGGGCTCCTCGCACACACCGGTGCCGGTGACCCAGAACAGCGGCACGTTCTCGACCTCGTCCCACGGCACGTCCTCCGGGCGCAGCCGGAGATCGGGCGCGGTGGGACGGCGGTAGAACAACAGCGGCGGATCGGCGGGCGGGTTGAGCGCGCAGAACACCACCGGGGTGAGCAGACCCGGTTCCGTGCCGACGTGTTCCGGCGACACACCGAAGCCGCTCAGCGCGTTGCGGACGTAAGGGCCGAAATCATCCTCGCCGACCTTGGTGAACACGGCGGAGCGGCGGCCGAGCCTGGCCGCCGCCACCGCGACGTTGGTCGCCGTCCCGCCGAGGGACTTCGCGAACGTGCTGACCTCGGCGAGCGAGACCCCGCTCTGTTCCGGGTAGAGGTCGACACCCACGCGTCCCACGGTGAGCAGTTCGAGCGTTGTCACTGCTGCACTCCTCGCAGTTCGTGCTCCAGCGCTTCCAACTCCGCGCCGCCCGCCATCTGCCTGGTCAGCTCTTCCAGCGAGATGTCGGCCTTGTCGAAGCAGCCGAGGCTGCGGCCGCGCTTGAGCAGCAGGAAGCGGTCGCCGACCGGATAGGCGTGGTGCGGGTTGTGCGTGATCAGCACGACTCCGAGTCCCCGGTCGCGGGCCTGGGCGACGTAGCGCAGCACGACCCCGGCCTGCTTCACCCCGAGCGCGGCGGTCGGCTCGTCCAGGATGAGCACCTTCGCTCCGAAGTGGACGGCGCGGGCGATCGCCACGCACTGGCGCTCGCCGCCGGAGAGCGTGCCGACCGGCTGCTCGACGTTGCGGAGGTCGATCCCCATCTCCGCCAAGGCTTTCTTGGTGGTCGCACGCGCGGTCCTGCCGTCCAGCCAGGAGAACGGTCCCCAGCCCTTGCGCGGTTCGGAGCCGAGGAAGAAGTTGCGCCACACGCTCATCAGCGGGACCACCGCGAGGTCCTGGAAGACCGTGGCGATGCCCCGGTCCAGCGCCTCGCGCGGGCTGGACAGCCGGACCGGCCTGCCCTCGATCAGGAACTCGCCGGTGTCGTGCTGGTGCGCGCCGGCCAGGATCTTGATCAACGTCGACTTGCCCGCGCCGTTGTCGCCGAGGACGCAGGTCACCTCGCCCGCGTTGACCACGGTGGACACTCCGTTCAGCGCGATCACGCTGCCGAAGCTCTTGCCGACCTCGCGGGTCTCCAGGAGAGAACTCATCTCACTTCCTCACCCGCTCCGCCCTGCGGCGGAAAGCGTTGTTCACCAGGACGGCGGCGAGCAGCATGATGCCGAGGAACAGCTGGAACCAGTCGCTGTCCCACTGCGCGAAGACGATGCCCTGCCGGGCCATGCCGAAGATCAGCGCGCCGATCGCGGCACCGATCGCCGAGCCGAAGCCGCCGGTGAGCAGGCAGCCGCCGATCACCGCGGCGATGATGAACTGGAACTCCAGCCCGATGCCCTGGTTGGCCTGCACCGTGGTGAACCGCAGGATGTTGATCGAGCCGACCAGCCACGCGGCGAACGCCGTCGTCATGAACAGCAGGATCTTGGTGCGCACCACCGGAACGCCGACCGCGCGGGCGCTCGGGGCGGCCCCGCCGACCGCGAAGATCCAGTTGCCGAACCGGGTGCGCATGAGCACCCAGCTGCCGACCGCCGCGGCCAGCACCCACCACACGATGGAGATCGGGAAGGACGTGCCTCCGATGTCCACAGTGGACGCGAACAGGTATCCGGCGGACTCGTAGCCGTCGGCGTTGCGCATGCCGGAGACCTGCACCGTCCCGGTCACGAGCCGGGTGACACCGAGGTTGAGCCCTTGCAGGGCGAGGAAGGTACCGAGGGTGACGATGAAACTCGGCAGGCCGGTCCGCATCACCAGCCAGCCGTTGAGCGCCCCGACCCCGAGCGCGAAGACCAGCGATGCCAGCAGCGCCAGCCAGGTGTTCCAGCCGAGCTGGGTGGCCAGGATCGCCGTCACCAGCGCGGTCGACGCGGTCATCACGCCCGCCGACAGGTCGAACTCGCCGCCGATCATCAGCAGGGCGACCGCGACCGCCATGATGCCCAGCGTCGAGGAGTCGTCCAGCCAGTTCGCCACGCCCATCGGGCTGAGGAACTGGTCGGTGAGCACCGAGAAGAACACGAACACGGCCAGCGCGCCGAGCACCGACCCGAGCTCCGGTCTGCTGACCAGGCGATCCGCCAGGCGAACGCGAGCGACGCGCTCGTCGGTTCCCTGCACCGCCAACGCCATCCCAACTCCTTCGGTGAGATCCGGCGGGCCTGAAGGGGAGGCCCGCCGGAGACGATCAGCGGGTGCCGCGGTCGGCGTTGCGGCCGACAGCGTCCACATTGGACTTCTCGACGAACCCGGGGCCGGTCAGCACCGGGTGGCCACCACCGACGGTGTTGGCGTTGTCCTTGTAGAGCTTGAGGAACACCACCGGCAGGTACCCCTGGAGGTACTGCTGCTGGTCGACGGCGAAGAGCACGTCCCCGTTCTTGATCGCGGCGACCACATCGGAGTTGAGGTCGAAGGTGGCCACCTGCGCCTTGGCCCCCGACTCCTTCGCCGCGTTCACCGCGTTGCCCGCGACCTGCGGGTTCAGCGTGAGCACGGCGTCGATCGACGGGTCCGACTGGAGCGCGCCCTTGAGCCTGGCCTGCGCGTCGGTCGGGTTGCTGATGTCCACCTGGAGCTTCTGCGTGGTGCCGAAGCCACGCTCCGCGCCGTCGCAGCGCTGGCTCAGGCCGACGTTGCCCGCCTCGTGGATCACGCAGAGCAGCTTGCGCTTGCCCGCGTCCTTGAGCTTCTTGCCCGCCTGCTCACCCGCGATGCCCTCGTTCTGGCCGACGTGCATGAGCGCGCCGAACTCGGTGCTGCGCTGCTCACCGGAGTTGATCGTGACCACCGGGATGCCCGCCTGGACGGCCTTGGTGATCGAGTCGCGCAGCGCGTCCGGGTTGGCCATCGACACGACGAGGCCACCGACCTTCTGCGCCACCGCGTTGTCGATGGACTTCGACTGCGCGGCCGGATCGCCGTTGGCCTGGTACTGGACCTCCACGCCCAGTTCCTTGCCCGCGGCCTCGGCCCCGTTCTTGACGACGTTCCAGAACGCGTCGCCCGGCGTGCCGTGCGAGACGACGGCGACCTTCAGCGGGCCACCCGCAGGAGCGGGACCCGTTGCCCCGCCGTTGGTGTTGCCTGAGCCGCCCGTCGGGCCGCTGCACGCCGCGAGCACCAGGCCGGCGGCGGTGAGTCCGACCAACGCGCCGAGGCGGGATCGGTGAGACGTCATTGTCTTCTCCTAGAAAGCGATCTCAGTCGAACTGCTTCCCCAGGTACTGCAGGCTCCGCTCGGTGTCGCGCACCGGCCGCCCCGCCGCTTCGGCGTCCCCCACCTGCAACGCGGTGTCCTGTTCCAGGACCCACCAACCGTCGTAACCGGCGCCGCGCAGGAACGCGACGATGCCGGCGATGTCCACGTCCCCGTCCCCGAGCGGGACGTACATGCCCTGGCCGACCGCCTTGGCGTAACCGAGTTCGCCTGCGCGCACCCGGTCCGCGAGATCGGCCCGGACGTCCTTGAGGTGCATGTGCCCGATGCGGTCGGCGTACCTGCGCGCCAGCTCGACCGGGTCGGTGCCGCCGATGAGCAGGTGCCCGGTGTCCAGGCACAGCTCCAGGTCGGAGTCGGCCAGGAAGCGGTCGACCTCCTCGGCGTTCTCCACGTGCGTGCCGACGTGCGGGTGCAGCACGGTGCGAAGCCCCTGTGCGGCAGCGATGTCGCGGATCTTCGCGGCGGTGCCGACGAGCGTCGCCCACTCCTCGTCGGAGAGCCGGGGGCGGTCGTCGTAGCCGTCGAGGCCGGTCGCCGCGGCGAGGACCAGCACCTCGGCACCGGTCTCGGCGAGCAGCTTCGCCGTCCGCTCCGCCTCGTCCACGGTGGACTGCGCTCCGGTGTGCAGTGGTACCGCGAGGAACCCGCCGATCATGCTGAGGCCGTGACCGCCCAGCAGCTCGCGCAGCTCGGCGGGGTCGGTCGGGAGGTATTCGGGCGGGCCCAGCTCGGTGGCCTGGACGCCGAGGCTCGCCATCTCGCCGAGCACCGTCTTCGCGTCCAGCACGTGGCCCCAGCCGGGCACCTCGCAGACGCCCCAGGAGATCGGGGCCGCGGCGATCTTCGGGCTCATCGGGCGGCCTCCGCCGTCTGGGTGACGCGCACCGGGTTTCCGGTACGGCGCGAGGTGTCACAGGCGAGTGCCAGCTCCAGGCTGGTCAGGCTCTCCCGTGCGGGAGACGGGTTCTCGGCCTCGCCGGAGACCACGTCGACGAACACCGCCATCTCGTTGAGGTAGGCGTCGTGGAAGCGCTCGATGAAGCCGGGGTAGGCGCCGGGGCCGGTCTTGGGGCCGTCGTTCTCCAGCGAGGTCAGCGGGGTGCGGGGGTTGACGCCCACCGTCAAGGAGTCCTTGCTGCCCAGCACCTCGATGCGGTGGTCGTAGCCGAGCGGGTTGTGCCGCCCACCGGCGAGCGTGGCGTGCGCCCCGCCCGCGAAGCGCAGCGTCACCACGGCGTTGTCCACGTCGTCGGCCTGTGCGAAGGCGTCGTGCACGAGCACCGACCCGGCCGCGTAGACCTCCACCACCGGCTCGCCGACCAGCCACGGCACGGCGTCCAGGTCGTGGATCAGCAGGTCGCGGAAGATGCCGCCCGAAGCCGGGAGGTAGCCGAAGTCCGGCGGGTTGGCGTCGTGCCCGATCGCCCGGACGAGGTAGATCGTGCCCACGTCGCCGGCACGGATGCGGCGGTGCAGCTCGACCGTCGCGGGGTCGAACCGCCGCTGGAAGCCGACCAGGACCTCGACCCCGGAGGCCTCCACGTCGTTGACCAGCGCGCGCATCTCGTCGATGTCACTGGCGATCGGCTTCTCGCACAGGGTGGGCACCCGGGCGGCCAACGCCCTGCGCAGCATGTCCGGGTGCGTGTCCGTCGGCGTCGCCAGCAGGACCCCGTCCGAGGCGGACAGCAGCGAGTCGAGGTCGTCCACGTGCCGCACGGCGCCACCGAGCGCGGCGGCGGCCTGCTCGGCACGCCCAGGGACCGGGTCGAAGAGCACGACCTCGTCGATCCGGCCAAGTGAGGCGAGGTTGGCGGCGTGCATGGTGCCGATCCGCCCGACACCCGCAACTCCGATGCGCATTCGCTCTCCGTCCAGGTCAGGGGACTCGCGCTATTAGAGCGCTCTATTGGTTGGAGCGCTCTAATGCTGTAGCGTTCCGCACGACAGTGTCAAGGCTCACAACCCTGGTCGTTATCGCAGGACCGGTCAAGGAGGACGCTGTGGCCCGTCCGACGATGGAGGACGTCGCGCGCGTCGCGAACGTGTCACGAGCACTGGTTTCGCTGGTCATGCGGGGTTCGCCGAAGGTCAGCGCGCAGCGCCGCGCGGCCGTGCTCGACGCGGCGGAGAAGCTGGGCTACTCACCGCACGTGATGGCCCGGGCCCTGGCCAGTCGCACGTCCACCGTGCTCGGCGTGATGCTCTCCGACCTGCACAACCCGTTCTTCGCCGAGGTCGCGGAGGGCCTCGACTCGGCGGCGCGGGCCGAGGGCTTCGAACTGATCATCAACTCCGGTGGGCGCAGCCCGGCCCGCGAGCGGCGCGCGCTGAACAGCCTGCTGTCCTTCCGGCCCGCCGGACTCGCCCTGCTCGGCCCGGTCGTGCCGTCCTCCGCGATCGAGTCGGCCGCCGAGGAAGCCCCGGTCGTACTGGTGTCCCGGTCGTCCCGGTTGTCCACTGTGGACACGGTGAACGATGACGGCGAGGCCGGTTCGCGGATTGCTGTCGATCACCTGGTCTCTCTGGGGCACAGGCGAATCGCGCACCTAGACGGTGGAGGCGGCTCGCAGTCCGCGCTCCGGCGACGCGGCTACCAGGTCGCGATGCGCGAGCACGGGCTGGAGCCGGAGGTGATCCGCAGCGAGTACACCGACGCCGCGGGAGCCAAGGCGATCAAGGAGATGCTGGCGGCGCGGAACACCGTTCCCCCGCCCACGGCCGTCGTCGCCGCCAACGACTACAACGCGGTCGGCGCGATCTCAGCGCTGGAGGAGGCGGGGCTGCGGGTGCCGCAGGACGTCTCGGTCATCGGCTACGACAACACCTCGCTCGCGTCGATGCGCCACGTCTCCCTGACCACGATCGACCAGCCGCGCAGCGAGATGGGGCGGCTCGCCGCCGAAGCGCTGCTCCAGCGGGTGCGCGAGGGCAGGACCGACCCGGTCCGCAAGCTCCTGCACCCCAAGCTGGTCACCCGTTCCACCACATGTGCCCCACCGTCCCACTAGGAGGAAGTGTGACCGGCTTAGTCCCGCACTGGATCGACGGAGCGCGCACCACGGGCTCCTCCACGCGGCGGGCCAGCGTGTTCCAACCGGCGAGCGGAGAGGTCGCGCGCGAGGTCGTCCTCGCCGAGCAGTCCGATGTGGACAGTGCGGTGGCGTCCGCGGTGAAGGCCGCGCAGGACTGGGCCGAGTCCTCGCTGTCCACCCGCGCGAGGGTGATGTTCGAGTTCCGCCAGCTGGTCCAGGCCCACCGCGACGAGCTGGCCGAGATCATCACCGCCGAGCACGGCAAGGTGCTCTCCGATGCCGCCGGCGAGGTGCAGCGCGGCCTCGAAGTGGTGGAGTTCGCCTGCGGTATCCCGCACCTGCTCAAGGGTGAGCACTCCGAGCAGGTCTCGCGCGGCGTCGACGCCTACTCCGTGCGCCAGCCGCTCGGCGTCGTCGCGGGCATCACTCCGTTCAACTTCCCCGCGATGGTGCCGATGTGGATGTTCCCGTTGGCCATCGCGTGCGGGAACGCCTTCGTCCTCAAGCCCTCCGAGCGCGATCCGTCCACCGCCGTCCGCCTCGCCGAGCTGTTCCAGGAGGCGGGTCTGCCCGATGGCGTGCTGAACGTGCTGCAGGGCGATGCTCTCGCGGTCAACGCTCTGCTCGACCACCCTGATGTCGCGGCCGCGTCCTTCGTCGGCTCCACGCCGATCGCGCGGCACGTGTACGCACGGGGAACCGCCGCGGGCAAGCGGATCCAGGCGTTGGGCGGCGCGAAGAACCACATGGTGGTGCTGCCCGACGCGGACATCGACGGTGCGGCCGACGCCGCTGTCTCGGCGGGCTTCGGCTCGGCGGGCGAGCGGTGCATGGCGATCTCCGTCGTGGTCGCGGTCGGTGATGTCGCGGACTCGCTGATCCCGGCGATCACCTCGCGGATGGCGTCCCTGGTGACCGGCCCCGGCACCGACCCGGCCTCGCAGATGGGGCCGCTCGTGACCGATGTGCACCGCGACCGCGTCAAGTCCTATGTGGACGCCGGAGTCGCGTCCGGTGCCGCGCTCGTCGTCGACGGACGGGACTGCGCCCCGGCCGGGCACGAAGGCGGTTTCTGGCTGGCACCAACGCTTTTCGACTACGTGACGCCGGAGATGTCGATCTACCAGGACGAGATCTTCGGGCCGGTGCTGTGTGTGGTGCGCGTACCCACGCTGGACGCCGCGGTGCAGCTGGTGAACGCCAACCCCTACGGCAACGGCACGGCGATCTTCACCGGCGACGGCCTCGCGGCGCGCGAGTACCAACGACGGGTGCACGTGGGGATGATCGGCGTGAACGTGCCGATCCCGGTACCGATGGCGTACTACTCGTTCGGCGGGTGGAAGGACTCGCTGTTCGGTGACACGCACGTGCACGGGGCCGACGGCGTGCGCTTCTACACCCGTGCGAAGGCGATCACCCAACGTTGGCCGAAGCACCACGGCGTGAACCTCGGCTTCCCCACGCACTCCTAGTTTCTCCTGTCCGTGCTCATAGCGGGAGGAGAGTCCCGCTATGAGCACGCCGGGCAGGTCAGGTGCCGTTGATGAGGCGGAGGGCGAGGTCCGGGGAGAAGGTGCCAGCGGGGACGGTGGGCGCGATGCCGCACTTGCCGTCGGAGTTGCCGGGGACCTTCACCCACAGGAGCATGTCCGCGCCGCCACCCGTGCGCGGCGGCTCACCGATCTTGCGGCCCGCGGGGTTGCACCACTGGCCGTTGGAGCCGTTGCCGTTGCGGCTCACGTCGACAACGAAGGTCTTGGTGTGCCCCAGCTTCGTCAGCTCCGCGCGGAGGGTGTCGCCGTAGGTCACCGACCTGGTCGTCGGGTAGTAGTTCGACACGTTGAGCGCGAACCCGCGGACGTTGGCGATGCCCACCTCGTTCAACCGGCTCGCCATCTTCGGCGCCGCGATCCAGTTGGCGTGACCGGCGTCGAGGTAGACAGATGCCTTGGGAGCCTTGGCTTTCAGCTGTTCGGTGAAGTACTTCAGCAGCTCGATCCGGGTCTGCTTCTGCGGTGCGGTGAGGCAGTCCAGCTGCGCCACCGCGTCCGGTTCGACGACCACGACGGCGGGGCGGTCGCCGATGCCCGCCGCGAACTGCGAACTCCACGCCCGGTACTCGGCGGGTGTGGCGGCACCACCGCCGGAGTGGCTGCCGCAGTCACGGCCGGGGATGTTGTAGGCCACCATGACCGGCAGCCGGTTGGCCGCCGCGGCCGTGCCCACGTGGGCGGCGACCGAACCGACGTTCTTGCCGCCGATCCACTTCGCCGTCGGCTTGGTGGCGATCTCGGTGTTGATCCGGTCCCGGCGGGGGTCGTCCGGGTGCTCGCGAACCCACGTCGCCGGGGTGGAGTTCGGGTCGACGTAGAACTGCGCCGGGGCGGCGTCCGGGACGAGGACGCCGCCCAGCACGGCCGCGACTACCAATGTGATCATGTGACCGCCTTCGCTGATTCCAGTGCAGGGTGGTGGAAAGTCAGCTACCGGTGATCAACCGCATGGCGATCTCCGGGGTGAACCTGCCGGCGGGGGTGGTGGGCGCGATACCGCATTCGCCGTCGGAGTCGCCGGGGACCTTGACCCACAGCAGCATCTCCGCGGGCGCGGCGCCGAGCCGGGGAGCCTCGCCGAGCTTGCGGCCCGCGGGGTTGCACCACTGGCCGTTGGAACCGTTGCCGTTGCGGCTCACGTCGATCACGAAGCTCTTCTTCTGACCGAGGTGTGCGACGACGTCACCACCGTAGCGGGCGGACTCAGCGGTGGTGCGGTAGTTGGAGACGTTGACCGCGAAGCCCCGCGTGTCGCCGATACCGGCGGAGATGAGGCGCCTGGCCATCTCCGGCGCCGGGATCCACGAGGAGTTGCCGCCGTCGAGGTAGGTGAAAGCGTTGGGCGCCTTGGTCTTCAGCTCCGAGGCGATGTGCTTGAGCAGGTCGAGCCGCACCTGCTTCTGCGGATCGGCGAGGCAGTCGAGCTGGGCCACCGCGTCGGGCTCGATCACCACGACCGCGGGGAGGGTGCCGATCGCGGAGGCGAAAGCGGAGCTCCACGTGCGGTACGCCGCGGGGCTGCCCGCGCCACCACCCGAATGGCTGCCGCAGTCACGGCCGGGGATGTTGTAGGCCACCAGCACGGGCAGCCGCTTCGCCGCGAGCGCGGCGCGGACGTAGGCGGAGACGTCCGCGCGGATGTCGGCGTTCCAGTTGCCGAACCACTTCGCCATCGGCTTGTCGGCGATGGCGCTCTTGATCTGCACGGCTCGCGGATCACCGCCGTTGGCCTCGACCCACTTCGCCGGATTCGAGGTGGGGTCGACGTAAAAGGCGTCGGCGTTCGCCGCGGCCGGAACAGCCCCCAGCGCCATTCCGACCGCCGCGAGCGCAGTGGCGATCATCCTTTTCATGCCACTCATGGTCTCTGCCCGCTTGAGCCCGAGGAAAGACCACATCGAACCTTTTCGCTATCCCAGGCCGTGATCGGCGATAACTCGCGCATACCAGTGCGCACTGTCCTTCGGAGTTCTCCGTTGTGTCGCATAATCGACGTGAACGATTCCGAAGCGCTTCGCGTATCCCTCGGCCCACTCGAAGTTGTCCAGCAGCGACCAGCAAAAATAGCCGCGCACGTCCGCTCCCTCGCTGATCGCCGCGTGCACCGCCCGCAAATGCGCGGCCAAGAATTCGACCCTATCCGAATCGTGAACCTGGCCATCGACCACTTCGTCCGCGTATGCTGCGCCGTTCTCCGTGATGTAGACCGGAAGATCCGGCCGCTGCCGGTGCAGGCTCAGCAAAAGATCGGTCAGCCCCTCCGGCACCACCTCCCATCCCATATCGGTGAGCGGCCGCCCACGCGCGGGAAAGCGCGCCGTCTCCGCGCCGATCCATTCGGTCGGCCCGGTGACGGGCACGCCGGAGTCGATCACCTGGAGGTCGCGGTAGTAGTTCACGCCGAGGAAGTCCACCGTGCGGCTGATCGTGGCGACGTCACCGTCGAGCACGTAGTCGGTGAAGCCGTGCGGCGCGAGGTCGGCGAGCACGTCCTCCGGGTACCGCCCGTGCAGCACGGGGTCGAGGAAGATCCGGTTCTGCAGGCCGTCGACGCGGCGGGCGACCTCGGCGTCCTGCGGCTGCACCGCGACCACCGGGAACAGGTTGAGGGTGATTCCCGCCTGGGCCTGCGCCGCCGAACCGCGGATCACGTCCACGGCGAGGCCGTGCGCGAGCATCAGGTGGTGGACCGCGGCGAGGGCGGCGCGCGGCGACGTGCGTCCCGGCGCGTGCCTGCCCACGGCGTAGCCGAGGAACGCCGAGCACCACGGCTCGTTCAACGTGATCCAGTGGTGCACGCGGTCGCCGAGGCGGTCCAGCACCGACGCGGCGTAGTCGGCGAACCGGAACGCGGTGTCCCGATCAGCCCATCCGCCCTCGGCTTCGAGCGCCTGCGGCAGGTCCCAGTGGTACAGCGTGATCCACGGCGTGATCCCGTTGTCCAGCAGGCAGTCCACCAGGCGCTCGTAGAAGTCGAGGCCCTTCGGGTTCTCCGCGCCACCGTCCGGGCGGACCCGCGGCCAGGCCGTGGAGAAGCGGTAGGCGTTGAGCCCCAGGGACTTCATCAGCTCGACGTCGGAGCGGTAGCGGCGGTAGTGGTCGGCGCCGGGCTCGCCGCTGTCGCCGTTGACCACCGCCCCCGGCACCCGGCACAACGCGTCCCAGATCGAGTCGGTCCGGCCGTCCGCCGTGGTCGAACCCTCGACCTGGAAGGACGCCGTCGCCGCTCCCCAGTGGAACCCCGGGGGGAAGGACAGTACGGACACGGTTCACCCCTTCACTGCACCCTGCATGATCCCGGCGACGATCTGCCTGCCGAGCACGACGAAAACGATCAGGATCGGGACGGTGGCGAGCGTCGTGCCCGCGAGCACCAGCGAGTAGTCGACGTAGTAGCCGCTCTGCAGCTTCTCCAGCGCCACCTGCACGGTCGGGTTCTCCGCGTTGAGCACGATCAGCGGCCAGAGGAAGTCGTTCCACGAGGTCATGAACGTGAACATGCCGAGGAAGGCCGCTGCAGGGCGGACCGCCGGCAGGCACACGTGCCAGAAGACGCGGATCATGCTGCACCCGTCCATCCGCGCCGCCTCGACCAGCTCGAACGGCAGAGCGTCCACTGTGTACTGACGCATCCAGAACACGCCGAGCGCGGTCACCAGGTTCGGCACGATGACCGCCTGCAACCCGTTGGCCCAGCCGAACTCCGCCATCGCCAGGTACAGCGGGATCACCCCGAGCTGCGTCGGGACCGCGAGGGTGGCGACGACGAACACGAACAACGGGTCGCGGCCGCGGAAGCGCAGCTTGGCGAAGGCGAACCCGGCGAGGCTGGAGAACAGCACCGTGGTCAGCGTGACCGTTCCCGCGACGATCACGCTGTTGCCCAGGGCTTTCCAGAACGGCACGGTGTCGAACACCCGCTGCGCGTTGGCGAGGAAGTTCCCGCCAGGCAGCAGCGAGGGAGCCGTCTCGGTGAGCATCGAGCTGTCCCGGCTGGCGACCAGGAACGACCAGTAGAACGGGAAGGCCGAGCCCAGCACGAAGGCGGTCAGCATGCCGTAGACCCACACGCGGCGCCGCATCAGCGCACCCCGGATCCGGCCGCGAGCCTGCGGGTGATCAGGAAGTTCACCGTCGCGATCGCGATGACCACCAGGAACAGCACCCAGGCGATGGCCGACGCGTAGCCGAGGTGACCGCCCTCGAACGCCGACTGGTACATGTAGAGGGTGATCGTCTGGAACTGGTTGGACGATCCGCCGTTGTTGGAGCCGGGCATCGCGTCGAAGAGCTTCGGCTCGGTGAAGATCTGCAACCCGCCGATGGTCGACGTGATCACCACGAAGACCAGTGTCGGTCGCAGCAACGGCAGCGTCACGCTGACGAAGCGCCGCACCGGTCCCGCACCGTCCACTGTGGCCGCTTCGTGGATCTCCCTGGGAATGGCCTGCATGGCGGCGAGCACGATCAGCGCGTTGTAGCCGGTCCACCGCCAGTTCACCATCACCGCGATCGCCACGTGGCTGGCGAAGCGGTCGGCCTGCCAGTCGACGCGGTCCAGGCCGACGAGTTCGAGCAGGCTGTTCACCAGCCCGTAGTTGGGGCCGAACAGGTTGGCGAAGATGATGCCCAGCGCGACGAGGCTCGCCACGTAGGGCAGGAGCACCCCGACCCGCCACGCGGTCGGCGCGCGCAGCTTGGAGTTGAGCAGTGCCGCCAGCAGCACCGCGATCACGATCTGCGGTCCGCTGGAGAGCACGAAGATGCTCAGCGTGTTGGTCAGCGTCGTCCAGAACTGGCCGTCGGAGAACAGCGCGAGGTAGTTGTCCACGCCGACGAACGCCGGGTCCCCACCGAGCAGGTCCCAGTCGAACATGGACACGTAAGCCGTGTACAGCAAGGGAAACAGGCCGACGAGTCCGAAGACGACGAAGAACGGCGCGATGTAGAGGTACGGCGAGTACTTGACGTCCCACCGCGACAGGCGGCTCACTTGGCGAGCTTCTTCGCGCTGTCGACGAAGCGCTGCCAGCCCTCCTGCGCCGACGCACCCTGCTCCACCGTCTGCAACGCCGGGGTGGAGGCGTTCTCCTGGATCTTGCCGTCGCCGGGCCCCTTGTACTGGGCCTTGCCGACCTTGCGCGCCTGCGTCGCGAACAGCTCGCCGCTGCGCACCCCGCCGAAGTAGGCGTCGGTCCAGCCCAGCAGCTCCTGCGCGGTCAAAGCCTTGACCTGACTGGGGAAAGTGCCCGCCTTGAGGAACGCCTTCACCTGCTGCTCCGGTGCGGTGAGCCACGCGGCCAGCTCGGCGGCCTCCTTCGGGTGCTTGCTCTGCTTCGGCACGGTGAGGAAGGAGCCGCCCCAGTTGCCGCCGCCACCGGGGAAGGCGTCGGTGACCGCCCACTTGCCCGCGTTGTCGGGTCCGGCCTGCTCCTTGATCACACCGAGCATCCAGGCCGGGCAGGTCTTGGTGGCGAAGGCACCGGACTTGAAGCCGGAGTTCCACTCGTTGCTGAACGCCACGAGCTTCGCCGACTGGCCGCGCGCGGCCGCAGCGGTGACCTGGTCCCAGTTCTGCCTGATCGCGGTGTTCTGCTCGACGGTGAGCCGGTCCTGCCGGTCGAAGTAACCGGTGTCGAGCTGGTTGTGCATGGCGTTGAAGATCTGCGCGGCCGAGTCGAACCACGCCTTCCCGCCCGACTTCGCCACGAACCGGTCCCCGGCGGCGAAGAAGCTCTGCCAGCTGGCGAACAACGGTTTCACCGCCTCCGGTTCGGAGGGCAGCCCGGCCGCGGCGAAGAGGTCCTTGCGGTAGCACATCGCGAGCGGGCCGATATCGGTCCCGTAGCCGATCAGGCTGCCGTCCTTGGCCTTCGCCTGCTGGTACTTCCAGTCCAGCCACCGGTCGGCGGTCGCGGGGCCGATCTGCTCCAGGTTGTGGAACAGCGCGGGCCTGGCGAGCACGTCGGCCAGGTAGCCCTCCTCCACCGCCTGAACGTCGGCCAGCCCGGAACCCGCGCCGAGCTTGGTGAACAGGGCCTGGTGGTACGGCCCGCCCTGGCCGGTCTTGTTGTGCACGATCTTGATGTTCGGGTGGGCCGCCTCGTACTCGGTGAGCAGCTGCTCGTAGCCGAACTCGGTGAACGTCCCGATGGTGAGTTCGATCCGGCCGTCCGCGGGGCCGCCGCAGGCGACCGTGGCGCCGAGCACCGCGATGGCCGCCAGGAGGGTGGGTCGCTGTCGCACAGTGCACCTCGCTCTGGGAAATCCTGGGAGCGCTCCCAGGTGTTCCTGAGTGTGACCAGAGCGTTGGTGCAGGGTCAAGAACAGGTTTCCCATCCGTTACCAGATGGGAGCGCTCCCAGATCAGGAGGACTGTCGCGCGATCACGCTCGTCGGCAGCGTGACGGCCCGCTCACCGGGGTTGCCCGCGATCGCGTCGAGCAGCATCCCGACCATCCGGCGGCCCTGCTCGTCGATGGGCTGGCGGACCGTGGTCAGCGGCGGATCGGCCAGCCCTGCCTGCTCGACATCGTCGAAGCCGACAACGGCCACGTCCTCGGGAACGCGGCGGCCATTGGCGCGCAAGGCTTCCAGGGCTCCGAGCGCCATCAGGTCGGAGGAGACGAACACCGCGTCCAGCTCCGGCTCCCACGCCAGCAGCTGGCGCATGGCCTGCTCCCCGCTGCGCACGCTGAAGTCGCCATAGGCGATCACCGGGCGGCTGTTGGGGTCGAGCGCGTCGCGGTAGCCGCTCTGCCGGTCGATGGAGACGGCCATGTCCTGCGGGCCCGCGATCATCGCGATGCGCTCGCGGCCGCGCTCCCGCAGGTGCTCGACGGCCAGTCGTGCCCCGCCGACGTTGTCCGCGTCCACCCACATCGTGTCCTCGGCGACGCGCAGCGGCCTGCCGCCGTAGACCACCGGCACGGTGAGACCGCCGAGCATGCCCGCGCCGTGCGTCGAGGTCAGCAGCACCCCGTCCACGTGCCCGGCGCGGAGGAACCGGTCCAGCCGCGCCTGCTCGCGCTGCGACCGCGCCATGATCACCACCAGTTGGACGTCGGTCCGGTCCAGCTCGTCGGCGATCGCGTGGATCAGCGCGGACAGGTAGGGATCGGTGAAGACCGTGGTGTCCGGCTCCTGGACCACCAGCGCGACGGCGCCCGTGCGACGGGTGACCAGCGAGCGGGCCGCCTGGTTGGGCACGTAGCCGGTCTGCGCGATGGCCCGCTCGACGGCTTCCCTGATGTCCTGGCGCACGTGCGGGAGGTTGTTGATCACCCGCGACACGGTCGACTTGGACACCCCCGCGACCGCTGCCACGGTCTCCAGCGTGGGGTTCTTCGCGGAAACCTCGGCCACGAACCTCTCCCGGACGTCGATCGAACCTGCACGGCCAGTGTGCACCTCCCCCGGCCGAAACGGCGAAACGCCGGAGCACGTGGTGTGCTCCGGCGTCTCGGACCACGCCGACGACGCGTGGCATTCGCCCTCAATGACTCATTCGGTGCGTAACGCCGTGGGTCAGCGCGTGGGGGGTGGGGTGTCCGTGGCGGGGCGCGACGTCGTGGGGAGCGACGTGGTGGGCACCGGGCGCGACGTGGTCGGCTCGGGCCTGCCGGGGCTCGTCGTCGTCTGGGTGGACGTGACCGGGCTGGTCGGGCGCGTGGTCGCGCTCGGGGTGACCGGGATCGTGGGACGACTCGTCCCGGTCGGGCTGACCGTGATGGTCGACGTCGGCGGTGCGCTGGTCGTCGGCACGCCGCCCGCGGGCGGGACCTCGGACGCGCTGAACGGCGATGCCAGCGCGGCCCCGCCGATGCCGATGACGACGACGCCCGCCGCGATACCGCCCGCGGCCCACGCGCGGCCGCGGGCGACGCTGCGCTTGGCGGCAGCGAGAACGGACGTGGGGTGGAAGTTCATCGTGGGTTCCTCTCCGAGCGCGCGACCCAGGAGTGCCCGGGCCTCGGCGAACTCGTCCATGTCGGTCAGCTCCTCGTGGCTCACCGCTGTACCTCCAGAACCGCGTAGTCCCGCTGATCGGCAAGCACTCTGCGCAATGCGGCCAGGCCCTTGGACGCCTGGCTCTTGACGGTTCCCTGGGTGCAGCCGAGCAGGTTCGCGACCTCCTCGACGGACTGGTCCTCCCAGAACCGCAGCACGACGACGGCCCGCTGCCTGGCTGGCAGCTGGGCGAGGGCCCTCCGCAGATCGAGGGCCTCCTCACTGCTCACCGCGGGAACGGCCACCTCCGGCAGTTCGGCGGACGCGCGCTCCCGCCGACGCCAGAACCGTCGCGACTCGTCGATCGTGGTCCGCACAAGCACCTGGCGCGCGTAGGCATCCACCGATCCGTTCTTGTGGATCTTGTGCCACGACTTGAACAGCTTGATCAGAGCTGCCTGCACCAGGTCCTCCGCGCGATGCCAGTCACCGCACAGCAGGAACGCGGTCCGCCGCAGAGCGGCGCCACGGGCTTGGACGAACTCGACGAACTCGGCGTCGCGATCGATCACTGGGCCTCCAAACGGTCTCGCCCCTCCGTTACGAGGCGGGACGCGTCAGGGGTTGCCCGGTTCGGGAAGTGACCGCCGTCACGTGCGCAGCCTGCGCAGCAGCGGCCAGCACAGGATCACCGCGATGATCCCGTAGACGACCACCGAGAAGGTGGTGTTGACCAGGCCGGAGAGGTGGCCGTCGCTGATCTGCAGCGCCCGCCGCATCTGCTGTTCGGCGTTGGGGCCGAGGATCACCCCGAGCACGGCGGGCAGCACCGGGAGCCCGAACCGCCGCATCATGAACCCGAGCAGCCCGATGACGAACAGGATCACCAGGTCCAGCACCTCGCCGCCGACCGCGTACGCGCCGACGCCGGCGAAGAACAGGATGCCCGCGTAGAGGTAGGGCCGGGGCAGCCGCAGCAGCTTCGCCCAGACCGGCGCGAGCGGCAGGTTGAGCACGAGCAGCAGCACGGTGCCGATGAACATGCTCGCGATCAGCGCCCACACCAGGGCGGATTCCCGTTGGAACAGCAGCGGTCCCGGCTGGATGCCGAACTGCTGGAACGCGACGAGCATGACCGCGGCGACGGCCGTGGTCGGCAGGCCGAGGGTGAGCATCGAGACCATCGTGCCCGCGGCCGACGCGCTCGCGGTGGCCTCCGGACCGGCGACGCCCTCGATCGCGCCCTTGCCCCATTCGTCCTTGTGCTTGGACAGCTTGCGTTCGGTCACGTAGGACAGGAACGTCGGGATCTCGGCTCCACCGGCGGGAATCGCGCCGAACGGGAAGCCGATCAGCGGCCCGCGCAACCACGGCTTCCAGGACCGCCGCAGGTCCTCGCGGCCGAGCCAGGGACGACCGACCGGGATCGGCTCGGCCATCTTCCGGCGCAGGTGGGCGGCCACCCACAGGGACTCGCCGATCGCGAACAGGCCGACCGCGACCACCACGACGTCGATGCCGTCGGCGAGCTGGAGCGACCCGAAGGTCAGCCGCTGCTGGCCGGTCATCTCGTCCAGCCCGACGAGCCCGATCGCCAGCCCGATCAGCAGCGACGCGAAGCCGCGGACCCGGGACCCGCCGAGCACCGAGGTCACCGCGATGAACGCCAGCAGCATGATCGCGAAGTAGTCCGGGGCGCCGATGTCCACCGCGACCGAGGCGACGAACGGCGCCAGCAGCACGAGCAGGATGGTGCCGATGAGCCCGCCGACGAAGTGCCCGATGGCGGCCGTGGCCAGGGCCTGTGCGCCCCTTCCCCTGCGCGCCATGGGATTTCCCTCGATCGCGGTGACCACCGCCGCGGTCTCGCCCGGGGTGTTCAACAGGATCGACGTGGTGGAGCCGCCGAACATGCCGCCGTAGTAGATCCCGGCGAACATGATGAACGAGCCGGTCGGGTCGAGGCCGTAGGTCACCGGCAGCAGCAGCGCCACCGCCATCGCGGGCCCGATCCCCGGCAGGACGCCGATCGCGGTGCCGAGCAGCACGCCGATCACCGCGTACAGCAGGTTGATCGGGGTCAGCGCGGTCCCGAAACCGTTGAGCAGCTGGGTCACCGTGTCCAACTCAGAGCACCCCCATCAGCGGGCCACCGGGCAGGTGCACTCCCAGCAGGTTGTTGAAGACCAGGTAGGTGACGATCGAAAGCCCTGCCGCCACAAGGGGATCGCGCACGTGGTTGCGGCTGCCGAGCGCGTAGGCCGAGCCCCAGAACAGCACCGTGCCGGACAACGGGAAACCGACGAGGTTGATCAGCACGATGTTGGCCAGGAACGCCGCGGCCAGCAGCAGGACCGTGCGCCAGTCGGCCGGGGCGTCCAGGTCGACGTCCTCACCCGCCTCGGCCTCGCCCTTGCCCCCGCGCAGCACGTCCCGCGCCAGCAGCACCGCGACGAGCACCAGCAGCCCGCCGACCAGGACCGGAGCCGCCTTCGGCCCGACCGGCCCGCGCTGGGTGAAGTCGGTGGGGATGCTGATCGCGTCGACCAGCACCAGACCGCCCAGCAGCAACAGGAAGACGCACACCCACAGCTCTGAGTGCTGCCTCAGCTTCTCGGTCATGCCAGCCCCAGTTCCTTGAGCACGGTGGCGACACGGGCGTTCTCGGCGGTGAGGAACTCGCCGAACTTCTCGGCGGGGGCGTAAGCGTCGGTCCAACCGTTGCGCGCCACCGCGTCCCGCCACTGCCGCGTGTCGTGCAGCTGGCGGAACAGCTCGACCAGCGCGACCCTCTCCTTCTCCGAGATCCCCGGCGGGGCGACGATCCCGCGCCAGTTGGTGAACTTCACGTCGATCCCGGCCTCGGTCAGCGTGGGCGCGTCCACCCCGGGGATCCGGTTCGGCCCGGTCACCGCGAGCACGCGCAGCGACCCCGCCTTGATCTGGTCGGCGTACTCACCGACCCCGGACACCCCGAAGGAGATCTTGCGCCCGAGGACCGCGGCGAGCAGTTCTCCGCCACCGTCGAACTGCACGTAGGTCACGGTCCTCGGGGCAAGTCCGACCGCCTTCGCCATGAGCATGGGCGCGAGGTGGTCGGGGCCTCCTGGCGACGAGCCGCCGCCGACCGGGACGGCACCGGGATCGGCCTTCCAGTCCGCGATGAGCTGCCCGATGTTCTGGTACGGGGAATCCTTGCCCACCACCACGATGTCCGGCTCCTCGGTGAGCTTCGCGATGGGAGTGGTGTCCTGGAGGGACGATCGGGACTTGTTGGTGTAGACGCTGCCGACGACGCCGAGGCCCATCGACATCACCAGCTTGCCGTTGCCGCGCTCGTTGACGATCCGGCCCAGCCCCACGGTCCCGCCCGCCCCGGGGAGGTTGAAGACCTCGGCGTTGCGGATCAGCCCCGCGTCCTCCATCGCCTTGGCCGCCGTGCGCGCGGTGGTGTCGTAGCCACCGCCGGGCGCGTTGGGCACCAGCACCCGGACGCCGCGCAGCTGGGCCCCAGCGTCGGCGTCCAGCCCGGAGGTGACCAGCGGCGGCACCAGCAGCGCGGCCGCCACCGCCCCCGCCGCGGCCAGCCAGTTGCGGACCCGCACTGTGATCCCCGCCTCTCCGTTGAGTTCCGAGGTACGTCATCGTGCGGCCATCCGCCCGAGACGTCGCGCTTGCGTGCGCAGCGATCGTTGTGGTCGTTGTGTTCACGGACCCGGACAGCTCACCCACCGCTTCGGGTGAAAGGGCCGTGGTGAGGATTGACCCGGCAGCCGCGGCACACCACGTTGGCGCTGTGCCTCGCCCCGATGCCGACCTCGCCGACATGGTGGTACGGGAATGCGGGCGCCGCTGGCCCCAGGGCGCGACGCAGCCGCCGGGCAGGCTGCTGCGGCCGATGCTGGTGCTGGAATCGGCGATGGCCGTCGGCGGTGACCCGGTCCGCATCCTGCCCGCCGCGGTCGGCTTCGAGTGCTCGCACGTCGGCGGACTGGTGCACGAGGAGATCATCCACCGCTCCGGCGGGCCCGCGGACGCCATCGTCGCCGCCAACGCGCTGCTGTTCGAGTGGTTCCGCGCGCTCAGCGAGTGCGTCGACCGCGGGGTGCCGCCGGAGCGGGTCACCGAGGCGATGCGCATCCAGGCCAGCACCGGGATCGACTCCTGCCGGGGCACCGAGCTGGAGCTGGCTTCGACCCTCCACAGTGGACTGGACGGCTACCTCAGGATGGCCAGGCTGAAGACCGCGGCCCCGCTCGCGGCGGCCTGCCGGGTCGGCGCGGTGCTCAGCGGGGCGAGCCCGGAGCAGACCAACGCCCTCGCCGAGTTCGGCGACGCGCTCGGCCTCGCCTACCAGATCCGCGAGGACATCCGGACCTACGAGCGCAACGTCGAGGCGGTGACCCGGGACGGCCGCGGCGACGTGCAGGTGCGCAGGCTCTCCCTGCCGGTGCTGATCGCCCACGACAGCGCCTGCCCCCGCGACCGAGCGAGGATCGAACGGTTGCTCACCACCCGGTCCACCCCGGACCGCTTACCCGAGCTGGTGGAGATCGTCCGGCGCAGCGGCGCGTGCGGGACCGCGATCCGGATGGCCGAGCAGTACGCGGCGCACGCGCGGACGGTGCTCACCGCGCTGCCGCCGAGCGGCCACCGCGTCCGTCTCGCCGGGATGACCTCGGCCATGAACGCGACCATCCCGCTACGTCGCCATGTGGACGGCTAGCGTGCCCTTCCCCCGGTTCTTCGCCAGGTACATCGCGCTGTCGGCGAGCCGGAGCAACTGGTCCGCCGCGTCCTCGACGTCCCGCGCGTCGGCGGCGCTGGCCAGCCCGATGCTCGCGTGCACCCGGTGCTCGACGCCGTCGACGTGGTAGGGCTTGGACAGCTCGTCCAGCAGCCGCTCACCGATGTCGTGGCACCGCTCCCCCGGCTCGACCAGCAGCACGCCGAACTCGTCCCCGCCGAGCCGGGCGACCATGTCCGGCGAGCGCACCACCGCGCGCAGCCGTGCCGCGATCCCGGCCAGCACCCGATCTCCCGCCGCGTGGCCGTACCGGTCGTTGATCAGCTTGAAGTCGTCGAGGTCGACGAAGAGCACCGCCGGTCCGGTGCCGGGATGGGCCAGCAGCTGTTCGAGCTGCTCGCGGAACGCGATCCGGTTCGGCAGCCCGGTCAGCGCGTCGTGATAAGCCTGGTAGCGCAGCTTTCGCTGGTGGTCCCAGAGGCGGCGGACCAGGCGCTCGTTGTCGACCATCGTCACGAACTGCCGGATCAGCACGATCGCGACGACACCCAGCTCCACGTAGGTCTCCCCCGCGCTGAGCTCGCCGCCGACCGCCGTGGACAGGCCGATGAACATCAGCGTCGCGAGCACGGGCAGGTACGGCGCGACGAAGTGCATGTGGTCGGCCAGGCCGGCCTTGCGCCGCGGCCCGCTGTCGTGGCTGCGCACGGGAACCCACGGGGTGAGCGCGTAGAGCACCCCCGCGCACACGAACGCGATGTCGGCCATGAAGCGCGCCGTGTCGAACGGAACGCCCTTGGGGATCAGGTAGCCCACGCCCCACGATCCGCAGATCTGCGCGAAGAAACCCATGCACACCAACAACATCGCGATCTGGCGCTCCTCCTGCCGCTTGCGGGAGAGCGCCATCAGGATCACCAGCAGCACGACGAACTCGATCGGCCTGCTGAGCAGGACCAGCGGGTTCAGCACGCGCTGGTCGTCCAGCAGGACGGGGTGCACGGCGGTGACCCAGGTGAGAACGACGGCGGAGCTGGTGACGATCAGACCGTCCAACCAGAACAGCAGCCGGTCCCGCGAGCTGGAGCGGCGCGGTGTCGGACCCTTGCGGCGGGCCAGCACCAGCACCGCGGCCAGCGTGAGCAGGGTGCTCACGGTGAAGATCGGCGGGGCGGTGTTGAGCGCGGCTCGCATGTCGCCACCGGTCAGGTCGACCCAGAAGTAGACGACGCAGAACACCAGCCGGAGCGCGGCGGCCAGAGCCAGCAGCACCCGCCAGCGCCGGTCGGTCCCCGGCGCCCGGCGGGCGGTGACGAGGAACCCGGCGAAGGCGGCGAGGTTGGCGCAGATCTCCAGCACCTTGTCGAACCGCCAGCCGACCGCGGCGGGCAGACCGGACAGCCGCAGCGCGACCATCAGCACGATCAACGACGCGATCAGCACGAGCGCGAAGGTCTTCAGGTTTTTCACGAGCCCTCCGCGCGTCGGGTCGTGGGAACAGTAGTAATCACCCCGCCGGTCGAACAATCAGCCGACCGGCCGACATGTCAAGGCAGGTTGACGAATCCTCTCTCCTCGGTCGCGTCTACGTCGCGGTGTGGACGGCCATACTCCCCTTCCCGCGGTTCTTCGCCAGGTACATCGCGCTGTCGGCGAGGCGGAGCAGGTGGTCGGCGCGGTCCTCGGCGTGCCGCACGTCGGCGGCGCTGGCCAGCCCGATGCTGGCGCGCACCGTGTGCTCGACGCCGTCGACGCGGTAGGGCTTGGACAGCTCGGCGAGCAGTTTCGCGCCGACTTCGTCGCACCGCTGCCCCGGCTCGGCCAGCAGCACCCCGAACTCGTCCCCGCCGAGCCGCGCGGCAAGGTCGGGCTCCCGCACCGCTTCGCGCAGCCGCGCCGCGATCCCGCACAGCACCCGGTCTCCGACGGCGTGGCCGTACTGGTCGTTGACGCGCTTGAAGTCGTCGAGGTCGACGAACAGCACCGCCGGTTCGGTGCCGGGATGGGCCAACAACCGATCCAGCTCCTCGCGGAACGCCGCGCGGTTCGCCAACCCGGTCAACGGGTCGTGGTAGGCCTGATGGCGGAGTGTTCGCTGGTGGTCCCACAGGCGGCGGAGCAGGCGCTCGTTGTCGACCATCGTCATGAACTGCCGGAGCAGGATCACCGCGACGACCCCCAGCGCGATGTAGATCTCCTCCGGACTCATGCCGACGCCGACAGCGGTGGCCACGCCGATGAACATCAGGGTGACGAGCACCGGCAGGTACGGCGCGATGAAGAGCATGTGGTCGGCGAGACCGGGCCGGCGCGGCGCGGAGCTGTTCCCGCCGCGCACCGCGATCCAGGGCGTGATCGCGTACAGCGCCTCGGCCGTCACGAAGCCGATGTCGGCCAGGAAGCGCGTCGTCTCGAGCGGGACCCCCTTGGGGATCAGGTAGCCGACCGCCCAGGAACCACTGACCTGGGCGAAGAAACCCAAGCACATCAACAACATCGCGGTCCGCCGCGCCTCCTGCCGCTTGCAGGAGAGGGCGATCAGGATCACCACGAGCACGATGAACTCGATCGGCCTGGTGAGCAGGATGAGCGGGCTGACCACGGGCCGGCTCGCGTCGAAGGCGGGCTGCAGCACGGTGACCCAGGTGAGCATGACCGCCGAGCTCGTGATGATCAACGCGTCCAGCCAGAACACCCGCCAGTCCCGCGGCGTGACGTGGCAGGACGGCGAACCGCCGTAACGGATCAGGGCCAGCACCGCGCCCAGGGTGAACAGGGTGCTCGCGGCGAAGGGGGCAGGCGCGAGCGTGAAGACGGGCTTCAGGGTGCCGCCGCTGAGGTCGTTGGAGACGTACCAGACGCAGAAGGTCAGCCGGATCGCAGCGGCGACCGCCATGCTCACCCGCCAGTACCGGTCGACACCGGACGCGCGCACGGCGGTGATCGCGAAACCGGCGACCGCGACGAGGGCGAGCCCGAGCTGCAGCAGCTTGGACACCCGCCAGGACTCACGCGGCGGCAGGTCGGAGAGGTGGAGCGCGACCATCACGGCGACCAGCGTCCCGAGCACCACGAGCACCACGGTTTTCAGGTTCCTCATGGGTCCCTCCGCGCGCCGGGTCTGGCGAACAGTAGTTACCCCCGGAAAACCGGACAATCGGTCGAGCGGCGGACATTGAAGACGAAATCAGTTCACGTCAGTCCCAGGTCACGAGCCCGTGCCGGTGCGCGTAGATCACCGCCTGGACCCTGGTGGCCACCCCGAGCTTGGCCAGCACCCTGGCGATGTGCACCTTCACCGTGCCCGCGCTGATGAACAGGTCCTCGGCGATCTCGGCGTTGCTCAGCCCGCGGGCGAGGCTGCGCAGCACGTCGACCTCCCTCGGCGTCAGCTCGGCCAGCTCGGCGGTCGCCGGGCGCGGCGACGTCTGGGCGAACCGGCGCACCACCCGCCGCGTGACCTGCGGATCGATCAGGCCCTGCCCCTGGTGGGCGGCGCGGACGGCGTTGACGAACAACGCGGGCTCACTGTCCTTGAGCACGAAGCCGACCGCCCCGGCCTGCAGGGCGCCGAACAGGTACTCGTCGGTGTCGAACGTGGTCAGCGCGATCACCGCGGGCGCGGGGCTGAGCGCACACACCTGGCTGATCGCGGTGAGCCCGTCCATCCTCGGCATCCGCAGGTCGGTGAAGACCACGTCGGGGCGGCGGCGCTCGGTCAGCGCGACCACGTCGTGGCCGTCCGCGGCCTCGCCGACCACCTCGATGTCCGGTTCGCCGTCGAGCAGCAGCCGCAGCCCCGTGCGGGCGGCGGCCTGGTCGTCGGCGACCAGCACGCGAATCATCCCAGTCCTCGATTCACCGGCAGGGTGGCGTTGACCAGCCACCCGCGTGGACCGCGCGGCCCCGCGACCACGGAGCCGCCGAGCTGCTCGGCGCGTTCCCGCATGCCGCGCAGCCCGTTCCCTTCCCGCACCGTATCGGCACCGGCGCCGTCGTCCGCCACGGTGATCACCACATCCGCGCCGGCCATCCGGACGTGGACCGCCGCGGTGCTCGCCCCGGAGTGCCGGATCACGTTGGTCAGCGCCTCCTGGACGATCCGGTACGCGCAGCCCTGCAGCCGGTCCGGCAGGCCGGGCAGCTCGTCGACCTTGACGGTAACCGTCAAGGAGGGGCAGCTCAGCCGCGTCGCCAACGCGGGGAGTTCGCTCAGTCGCGGCTCGTCATCGCGCAGCACCTCGATGAGACCGCGGATCTCGCTGAGCGCCTCGGCCGACAGCTCCGCGACCGTGCGCAGCGCGTCCGCCCCATCGGCCTCCCTGCGCCCTCCCATGGCCCGCAACCGGATCGCGCTGAGGTGGTGCCCCGCGACGTCGTGCACGTCCCGCGCGATCCGCGCCCGTTCCTCCGCCCGCGCCCGTTGCTGCTCCGCTACGTGCACCCGCTGCAACTGGATCGCGTAGTCGCGCTGCACCCGCAGCGCGTATCCGATAGAGATCGGCATCAGCGCGAACCCGATGGCGTAGAACACGTCGGAGGGCCGTGGGGCACCGCTGGTGAAGACAACGACGGTCAGCATCCACACCGGCGCGCCGACGACCAGCACCGGGAGCCGGCGGCGTTCGCAGTGGTAGGCGACCACGTAGGCGGCGATCATCACCGGCCACGGCGACAGGTTGTGCCCGATGATCACCGAGAGCAGCGTGAGCAGGGCGGTGGCGATGATCGAGGAGAGCGGGAACCGCCTGCTCAGGGCGAGCGGCGCGGAGGCGGCGAGCACGAGCAGCAGCCACGGCCACCCCCGCTGCGCGATGCCGCTCGGCGGGTCGTTCACGCCGAGGACGAGGTAGTCGAGCGCGGGCAGACCGATCGTGATCCCGGCCGCCAGCACCGCGAGCGCGACATCGCGCGTCCACGGCGACATCCGGCTCCAGAACCGGAAAGCGGGAGTCCGCATGTCGGTAGCGCTTTCACCAGACGCCATCTCACACCTGTTCCTGGGAATATATGCCGAAAGGCAGATGGCGGCAGTGCCGCGCGGTGCCAGCATTCGCACGAAAGCGCCCATCCCCACAGGCGTGGTCAACGCTAAGCAGGAAACCGTTCCCAGGCAAGAAGAATCCAGCCCGATCCACAGTGGACGGGATACCGTGGCCCGGTGCGTTTGCGTGGGTCGCTCGCCCGGCAGCTGTTCGGACTGCAGCTGCTGATCGTGCTCGCCCTGCTCGGGGCGGTCGCCGCGGTCACCATCGCGCAGTCGCACGCCACGTTCCGCGACACCGAGGGCGGCAGGCTGCTCTCGGTCGCCGAGGACGTCGCCGCGACCGCCGGGGTGCGTTCGGGCGCGGCGGACGAGCTGCGCCGCTCCTGGCTGCTGCCGCCGTTCGCGGAGAGCGCCCGCGCGCTGTCCGGGGCCGACTTCGTGATCATCACCGATGCCGCGGGGACCGTGCTGACCTCGCCGGACCCCGCGCAGATCGGCGAAAAGCTGTCCGCGGAGGGCTCAACGGCGCTCGCCGGGCGGGCCTGGGTCGGCGTCGTCGGTGCCGCGCTGGTCGCGCACGTCCCGGTGATCAGCGACGCCGGACGCGTGCTCGGCCTCGTCGCGGTCGGCCGGGCGCAGCCGAGCACCTGGGAGACGATCACCTCCTCCCCCGGCGACCTGCTGGTCTACCTGGGCATCGCCGCCGTGATCGGGCTCGGCGGCTCGCTGGTGGTGTCCTGGTGGATCAAACGGCAGACCCTGGGCCTGGAACCGAGGGAGATCACCGGGCTGGTCGAGCACCGCGAGGCCATGCTGCGCGGGGTGCGGGAGGGCGTGCTCGGCCTCGACCAGCAGAACCGGATCACCCTGGTCAACGACCAGGCGCTGCGGCTGCTGAACCTGTCGGCGGACTGCGTGGGGCGGCCGGTGGACTCGTTGGAGCTGAACGAGCGGCTGCGCGACGTGCTCGCCGGACGGACGGCCGGGCAGGACGAGATCGCGCTGCGCAGGGGCAGGGTGCTCACCATGAACCGGATGCCGGTCTCCGTGCACGGGCAGCCGATCGGCGCGGTGATCACCATGCGGGACCGCACCGAGCTGGCCGCGCTGCGCCACGAACTGGACGTGCACCGGCAGACCACGGACACGCTCCGGGCGCAGGCCCACGAGTTCACCAACCAGCTGCACACGATCTCCGGGCTGATCGAGCTGGGCGAGTACGACGAGGTCGTGCGCTACGTGACGCGGGCGAGCCGGACGCACGAGGCGTGGTCGGCGGAGGTCGTGGCGAAGGTGGCCGATCCGGCGCTCGCCGCGCTGCTGATCGCCAAGGCCAGTCTGGCCGCCGAGCACGGGGTCGGGCTGCGGCTGAGCGAGGACAGCGGGATCGGCGAACTCGACGACGCGCTGTCCGCGGACCTGGTGACCGTGGTGGGCAACCTGGTCGACAACGCGCTGGACGCGCTGCCCGGCACCGGCGGCGGCTGGGTGGAGGTCGACCTGCGGCAGACCGACGCGGAGGTGCTGGTGCGGGTGCGCGATTCCGGGCCCGGCGTCGCCCCGGAGATCGCCGAGGAGGTCTTCCGGAACGGGTTCACCACGAAGGTCGCCGAACTCGGCGACCAGACCTACCGCCAGCGGGGCATCGGCCTGGCGCTGACCCGGCAGATCTGCGTCCGGCGGGGCGGCGAGGTCTCGGTGCGCAACGATGGCGGTGCCGTCTTCTCGGCGCGACTGGGGCTCTCGGCTGCTGGAGGTTCGCGGTGATCAGGGTGCTCGTCGTCGACGACGACTTCATGGTGGCCAAGGTGCACAGCGGCTACGTCGGCCGCACCCCCGGCTTCGAGGTGGTCGGCGTCGCGCACACCGGGGAGGACGCCGTGCGCAAGGTCGAGTCGCTGCGGCCGGACCTGGTGCTGCTGGACATCTACCTGCCGGACCGGGACGGGCTGGAGGTGCTGCGCGAGGTGCGCGCGCTCGGCGGGGACACCGACGTCATCGTGGTGAGCGCGGCGCGCGACGTGGACACGGTCCGCTCGGCCATGCGCGGCGGAGTGCTGCACTACCTGATCAAACCGTTCACCTATGCCGCTCTGCGCGCCCAGCTGGAGCACCTTTCCGTTGTGCGCCAGCAACAGTCCACAATGGATCAGTCCACAGTGGACCAGATGTTCGGCGGGCGGCCGGCAGCGGGCCCCACGATGCCCAAGGGGCTCACGCGGGAGACCGCCGGGCTGGTCGAGCGGGTGCTGCGCGAGTGCCCCGGAGACCTGTCCGCGTCGGAGTGCGCCGAGGCCACGGAGCTGTCCAGGGTGAGCGCTCGGCGCTACCTCGAACACTTCGTCAGCTCCGGCCGCGCCGAGGTGGGCCTGCGCTACGGCACCACCGGGCGGCCGGAACGCCGCTACCGGTGGCGCGCGTAGTCACCAGGCCGGGTACTCGGGCCGCATCACGACGTCGCGCAGGTTCGCCTTGGTCAGCGTCGGCACCCCGCGGGTGACACCGTTGATCCGGTGCACGTGCTGGTTGGTGCTGGTCGCGGTGATCTCGACGCCGTCGGGCCGGGTCAGGGTCATGACGTGGGCGACGAAGGGGCCGTCCGTGACGACGCTGTAGACCCCGCGCACCCGCCCGTAGCCGGGCATCTCACCGAAGTCCTGCGGCTCGCAGCTCACGGCGGCGGGCTTGCCAGGGGACGCCGACGCGCCGCAGGGTCGCTCGGTGCCCGGCCCCGCGAGCTTGGCGACCTCGATCCGGAACTCACCGACGCCCAGGGAGTCCTTCAGCTCGGCGATCAGCCGCAGTCCACCGTCGACCACGTCGAACTTCGGCTTGGCCGGGACCAGGTCCGCCCAGTGCGGCAGCGGCCTGGTGGAGGTGAACACCGACTCGTAGATGCCGCGCAACCGCGTCGCCTGCGGGTCTTCGGGGTTCAGCGGCACCCGCGCGACCTGGGTGGTGTACGGCGCGGTCCGGGTGGTTTCGGTGACAGGCGGACGGCTGGTCACGGTGGTGGCCGGGGCGGTCCCACTGATCTTCGGCCCCGAGTCGGCCGGTCCCAGGTCGGGGCCGCCGAGCAGCGCGTTCGGCCCGGCGAGCGCGGTGGCGCCGAGAGCGATCGCGGCCACTCCGGCGGTGACCCCGAGACCCGTGGCCAGCCTGCGCCTGCGCAGCGACCGCTTGCCCGCCTTGATCACCGCGCCGCGGTCGATGCTCATCGGCGGCTCGGCATCGAGCGCTCCGCCCAGCAGGGTGCGGATGTCCTCGTCGCGGAACTCGCGGTTCATCGCTGCTCCTCGAAAACGGTCTTGCCGGCAGGGTTGTCGAAGACCTCGGTGTGGGACAGCAGCTTGCGCAGCGCGGCGAGTCCCTTCGCCGCCTGGCTCTTGACCGTTCCCTGTGTGCACCGCATCGCGCGCGCGGTCTCCTCGACGGAGAGGTCCTCCCAGTAGCGCAGCACGACGGCCGCGCGCTGTCCGGCCGGCAGCGCCGCCAGCGCCTTGCGCACGTCCATCGCCTCGTCCAGCCGCCGGGAGTCGGCCGGCACGTCGGGCAGCGCGTCCACGGGGGTCTCCCGCCTGCGGAACGCCCGTCGTGACTCGTCGATGGCGCTGCGCACCAGCACCTGCCGCGAGTACGCGTCCACCGAGCCGTTGCGGTTCAGCTTCGGCCACGCAACGTAGATCTTGGTCAGCGCGATCTGAACAAGATCCTCGGCCCGGTGCCAGTCACCGCACAGCAGATAGGCCGTGCGACGCATGACGTTCGCCCGGCTCTCCATGTACTCGGCGAACTCGCTGTCGCGATCAGCGGCCACTGGGCACTCCCTCCAGTCACCTGCTACTACGGGGCGGCGCACCCGTTGGTTGCCGACGACCCGCAACAGCGAGGCCGGTCACAGGCCGCATCGTCGCTCACGGCTCGCCCGCCCGCGCATTCCCCACTTTCCATACCGGTGATTGTCACCCTTTAGGGGCACCGAATATGCCTTTCGGGATACGACGAAGCGAACTTGACTCAATAACTTCGGCCGCGTAAAAGCGCTCTCTTTTCGATCAGGAGTCGACTGTGTCTCGCATCGTGCGGGCGGTGGTCGCGGCGAGTCCGCGGACTGGGGTAAGCCGGACGGGGTCGGTGATCTCCGTTCCCGTCGGTTTCCACCCGCGCGGCACCTCGTACGCCAAGCTGCTGCCCACGCAGTGCTAAGACCGGTACGCCCTCACCTTCGGTGCGCCCAGGAACAAGGAGGAGTCCGACAAGCAGGTCGCGAGCAACCGGGAGGCCGTGCACCGGTGCCGCGCCGCGCTCGGCGACCAGGCGCTCAACGGCCTCGCCCTGTCCTACGCGGCGTGTTCGCACGCTGTTCACGGCCGGCACGGTCGACCAGGCTCCGATTCCCGGCACCACGATGAGCTACACCGTCGGCGACATCCAAGCCTTCGGGTTCGGTCGCGGACACCGCGGTCGAATGGCTGGACGGCCTGCCCGGGTACGCCGAGCACGAGAAGGAGCTGCGCCGTGACCGCGTCACCGGACGTCCCGATGGCGGGCATCTGGCGATCGTCGCAGTGCACCGGGTGGGAACTGCCCGTCGCCAACCCGCGTGCGTCGCTGGCCGGGGTGAAGATCCCACCGGTGCTGGGCGCGGGCGGCCCCGAGGACAACGGGCTCAGCGAGGCCGCCAAGCAGGTCCCCGTTTTGAGCGCCGCCGAACCCGACCACCTGCCCCTCCTGACCACCCCGGCGTTACGGCCTGAATGAGTCATTGAGGTACTTGAACGCACCGAATGACTCATTCAGGCCATGAACGACGGCGGGTCAGAAGCGGGGGTGGTCGCCGCGCAGGAGTGCGCGGGGGGCGTCGGAGTCGGTGGTCTTGCCGACCTCGCCGATGACCCAGGCGGGGACGTGCCGCGCGGTCAGCACGGCGAGCGCGCGGTCGGTGTCCTCGGCCGCGACCACCGCGACCATGCCGACGCCCATGTTGAAGGTGCGCTCCATCTCCTCGCGCTCCACCCGGCCGCGCTGGGCGATCAGGGCGTAGAGCGGCGCGGGGGTCCAGGTGCCGCGGTCCAGCTCGGCGGCCAGGCCCTGCGGGACGACCCTGGCCAGGTTGCCCGCCAGGCCACCGCCGGTGACGTGCGCGAACGTGCGGACGTCGGTCTCAGCCGCCAGCGCGAGGCAGTCCTTGGCGTAGATCCGGGTCGGTTCGAGCAGCTCCTCGCCGAGCGTGCGGCCCAGCTCCTCGACGTGCCCGGTCAGCGGCATCCTGGCGATCTCCAGCAGCACGTGCCTGGCCAGCGAGTAGCCGTTGGAGTGCAGGCCGGAGGCACCCATCGCGATCACCACGTCGCCGGGCTTGACCTTGTCCGGGCCGAGCACCGCGTCGGCCTCGACGACACCGACGCCGGTCGCGGACATGTCGTAGTGGTCGGGCGCCATCAGGCCGGGGTGCTCGGCGGTCTCCCCGCCCATCAGCGCGCAGCCTGCCTGCACGCAGCCGTCCGCGATGCCCTTGACGAGCTGGGCGATCCGCTCCGGGACCACCTTGCCGACCGCGATGTAGTCCTGCAGGAACAACGGTTCGGCGCCGCAGACCACCAGGTCGTCCACGACCATCGCCACCAGGTCGATGCCGACGGTGTCGTGGATGTCCATCGCCTGCGCCACCGCGAGCTTGGTGCCGACGCCGTCCGTCGAGGACGCCAGCACCGGCTCCTTCCAGCGGTCCAGCTTCAGCTTGAACAGACCGGCGAAGCCGCCGATGCCGTCCAGCACCTCGGGCCGGGTCGCCTTCTCCGCCCAGGGCTTGAGCTGCTCGACTGCCTCGTCACCTGCCTCGATGTCCACCCCGGCCGCGGCGTAGGTGGCCTTCTGGCTGTCCGTGTGGGCGATCACGTCTTCCGAGCTCCGTCCGAAGTGGATGTTCAGGGGCGCTGCAGTGCGTCCTGGGCACCGTAGCCGCTGGGGGAGACCGGGGCCGCCGGTCCGGCGACGCCCTTCTCGATGCCTTCGAGCAGGTGTTTGCCGATCTTCATGTCGTCCGGCAGCGGGATCGGGTACTCGCCGTCGAAGCAGGCGGAGCACAGCCGCGTCCTCGGCTGCTCGGTCGCCGCAACCAGCGCCTCCAGCGAGACGTAGCCGAGCGAGTCGGAGCCGATCGAGCGCCGCACGCCGTCCAGGTCCAGCCCGTTGGCCACCAGCTCCGCGGGCGAGGCGAAGTCGATGCCGTAGAAGCAGGGCCACTTGACCGGCGGCGAGGCGATCCGCACGTGCACCTCGACCGCACCCGCCTCGCGCAGCATCCGGACCAGCGCGCGCTGGGTGTTGCCGCGCACGATCGAGTCGTCCACGACGACCAGGCGCTTGCCGCGGATCACCTCGCGCAGCGGGTTGAGCTTGAGCCGGATGCCGAGCTGGCGGATGGTCTGCGAGGGCTGGATGAAGGTGCGCCCGACGTAGGCGTTCTTCACCAGGCCGGAGCCGTACGGGATGCCGGAGGCCTGCGCGTAGCCGATCGCGGCCGGGGTGCCGGACTCCGGGACCGGGATGACCAGGTCCGCCTCGACCGGGTGCTCCTCGGCCAGCTTGCGGCCGATCGCCACCCGGGTCGCGTGCACCGAGCGGCCGGAGATCGCGGTGTCCGGGCGGGCCAGGTAGACGTACTCGAAGATGCAGCCCTTGGGCTCGGGGTTGGCGAAGCGGGTCGAGCGCAGGCCGTCGGCGTCGATCGCCAGCAGCTCGCCCGGCTCGACCTCGCGGACGAAGGACGCGCCGACGATGTCCAGCGCCGCGGTCTCGCTGGCCACCACCCAGCCGCGCTCCAGGCGGCCGAGGCACAGCGGGCGCACGCCCTGCGGGTCGCGGGCCGCGTACAGGGTGGACTCGTCGGAGAAGACCAGGGAGAACGCGCCGCGCAGGGTGGGCAGCAGTTCGAGCGCGGCCTGTTCGATGCCGGTGTCCGCGGCGGCGGCCGCGAGCAGTCCGCACATCAGGTCGGAGTCGCTGCTGGCGCCCGCGGTGGCCTTGACGCCCAGCTCCTTGCACCGCAGGAGCAGTTCGGCGGTGTTCACCAGGTTGCCGTTGTGGCCGAGCGCGAGGCCGCTGCCGGTCGCGGTGGTGCGGAACGTGGGCTGGGCGTTCTCCCACGTGGTGGAGCCGGTCGTGGAGTAGCGGGTGTGCCCGACCGCGACGTGACCGCGCAGCGAGGACAGCACCTGCTCGTCGAAGACCTGGCTGACCAGGCCCAACTCCTTGAAGACGACCACCTTGGCGCCGTCGCCGACGGAGATGCCCGCCGCCTCCTGGCCGCGGTGCTGGAGTGCGTAGAGGCCGTAGAAGGTGAGCTTCGCCACCTCTTCACCGGGGGCCCAGACGCCGAAGACACCGCATTCCTCGCGCGGGATGTCCCGCTCGGGATCGTCGTACTGGTGCGCGTCGGGTGTGGCCGAATCCGATGGGGTCGGGTCGGTGAGCACCGAGAACTCCCTCGTGACGGGATCGAACTGCCCCTGAAGTGTAAGTGTCGCGGACCCCGCTCCGAGCCATCGAGGCCCCCGGTCTTTGTGGACCGCGCCACCCCGGACCTGCGAACCGCCCGTGGGCAACGCCGGGCGGCATCACACGTCCGAGTTAACGAAAGGGGGTGGCGCATGCGGCACCTGAACCGCGACCTCGACCTGTTCGAGCGCATCTTCGGCAACCCCAAGGTGGCTCTGGCCGCGCTCGTCGGCTGCCTGGTGCTCGGTGCCGTCGGGTTCGCGCTCGGCTGGCTGCTGGGCTGGCGCAGGATCGCCAGCGCGCTCTCGCTGGCCTCGCTGGGCGGGGTGCTCGCCGCGACCCTGGTGCGCAGCGGCAACCGGTACAGCGCGGACACGCTCGGCGAGGCGTGGGCCATGTGCAGGCACAACGACTTCTCGCTCACCGGCTCGTGGGCCCGGCTGAACTTCGTGATGCTGATGCCGTTCGCCTTCTTCGGGGTGCTCGCCGTGCGGCGGTTCCTGCCGGTCGCCCTCGCCTGCATCGGCCTCGCCGTGGGCATCGAGCTCTACCAGGGGCTGTCCGGGCTCGGCGCGTGCGAGACGCAGGACATGCTCAACAACGCGGTCGGCGGGCTGCTCGCCGCGGGAGTCGCGTGGCTGCTCACCGGAAAAGACCGGTGGAGTGGCCGGAGGCACCGGACGACCACTCCACCGGAGTCACCTCAGCACTGGGCTTCGATTTCCACCTGATGCTGTTTCGCCACCGACCGCGACCACTGGAAGGAAAGGCCCATCATCTCCGCTTTGTAGGAGACGTCGAGCTTGTACTTCCCCGCCAGGCAGGGAAAATCCTCACCGAGCGCGTCGACCTGGTCCTTGCCGATACCGCTCTCCCGGCCGTTCAGCGACGCCTCCGTCGCGGCCCCGAGCGGTGAAGTGATCTTGTACTTGCCGTCCACGGTGCGGCAGTTCAGCGGTTTTCCCCAGTAGAAGCTGTAGTTCCAGCTGCACGTGCCCTTCACCGCCACCTTGAGCTTCGCGGTGGTGAGCAGCAGGCACACCTTGCCGGTGAAGCGCGCGTTCTGCTGGTCCTCGTCGGTGAACTCCGCCGCGCAGAACTCCTTGGGATCGTCGGCCGCCGCGAACGCGGGCGTCGCGAGACCGAAGAGCGGGACAAGCGCGGCGAGCACGATCAGCAAGCGTCGGGACATACAGATCATCATGCGTGCCCGCGCGAATGTCGGCGACTCCGCGAATGGGTGGGCAATTTCGGGTGTATCGAGGTTTAACTCATTCCGGTCACGCGCGACGCACGGTCTCCGGCAGGGCGAGCAGGCAGCCGACGCTGATCAACGACGCCGCCCCGACGTAGGCGGCCACCGCCATCGACCCGCCCCCGGCCTTCAGCAGCGCGGTGGCGATCAACGGGGAGAAGCCGCCGCCGAGCACCGCGCCGAGCTGGTAGCCGATGCCGACCCCGGTGTAGCGGTGCGCGGCGCCGAACAGCTCGGAGAAGTAGCTCAGCATCGGGCCGAAGATCGCCGAGGAACCGGCGAAGCCGAGGGTCACCGCGAGGATGATCAGCGCGTGGTTCCCCGTGTCCACCATCCAGAACAGCGGGAACGGGTACAGCACGCAGAAGATCGCCCCGGACAGCATCACCGGGCGCCTGCCGATGCGGTCGGTGAGCGCGCAGAACCCGACGATGCAGGCCACCGAGACCACGCAGCCGACCAGGGTGGCGACGAGCATGACCCAGCTCGGCAGCTTCAGCGCTTCCTTGCCGTAGGTGAGCAGGAAGACGAACAGGATGAAGACGAAGGCGTTGAAGCCCAGGTTCACGCCCGCGGTGAGCAGGACCTGCTTGCCCTCCTTGCGCAGCACGGTCATCAGCGGCAACCGCTCGGTGGCCTTCTTCTCCGTCAGGTCCTGGAACACCGGGGTCTCGTGCAGCTTGCGGCGGGCGAAGACGCCGACGAGCACGACGAGCACGCCCGCGAGGAACGGGATCCGCCACCCCCAGGAGAGCACGTCCTCCGGAGGCAGCAGCATCACCAGCGCGAAGGAGCCGTTGGCCAGGAAGGCGCCCATCGGGGAGCCGATCGTGACGAGGCTGCCGTAGAGCCCGCGCTTGCCCGGCGGGGCGTGCTCGACGGCCATCAGCGCGGCGCCGCCCGCTTCACCGCCCACCGAGAAGCCGTGCACGACGCGCAGCAGGACCAGGATCAGCGGGGCCGCGACGCCGATCGCCGCGTAGGTCGGCAACAGGCCCATGAGCGCGGTGGTCACGCCCATGAGGCCGAGGCTGAGCACGAGCATCCGCCGTCGCCCGAGGCGGTCGCCGAAGTGGCCGAACACGATGGCGCCGAGCGGGCGCACGAGGAAGCCGACGGCGAAGGTGGAGAACGCCAGGATCGTCGCGACGAGCGGGTCCTGCGCCCGGAAGAACAGGGTGCCGAACACCAGCGCCGACGCTGTGCCGTAGACGAAGAAGTCGTAGTACTCCAAGGAGGTTCCGACACCGCAGGCGACGGCGAGCCGCCGGAACGACGGCCGCTCGCCCTGTTCGCTTCGCACGCTCTCCTGTTCCGTCACCCGCCCACTCTCGCCGAGCGGCGCCGAGAGGACAACGGTTTGCGCATCAGTGTTTCAGTGAGACGAGCGGCAACCACTGCGAAACGTCGGCTCGGGTCCCGGAAGCGTCGATGCGCCCGTCCTCCAGGGCGTCGGCCCACGCAACACGGCCCAGGACGAGCCCGAGCCAGGTCAGCGGATCGGTCTCGACGACGTTCGGCGGCGTGCCGCGGGTGTGCCGTGGCCCGGCGACGCACTGCACGGCGGCGAACGGCGGCACGCGGACCTCGACGCTGTGGCCGGGTGCGGCGAGCTCCAACGTGCGCAGGCTCAGCCGCACCGCGGCGGCGAGGGTCTTGCGGTCGGGCCGCGGTCCGCCGTCCAGCCAGGGCACGACGGCCGCGACCGCGTCACGCAGCTCGTGCGGATCGACAGCCTTCCTCAACGACATCCGCCAAGGCTAACCGCCGCTAACCCCGGCGAAGGCGGAGTGCGCGTTGGGCTCGGTGGAGGTTCGTGGGGAGGGTGTGGCTTCCGTAGGAGTCGATGCGGGAGTTGAGGGGGCCGGTGAAGTCGGGCTTGTCGACCTGGCCGAACTCGCGGACCGTGGAGATGCCGACCGTGGCGCTGCACGGGGCGACGTGGTCGATCTTCACGCAGCCCGCGCGCTCGTTGGTGACCTTGACGTTCCAGTGGGTGAACCTGGCTCCGTACAAGGGCCCCGCGTTCGCGCTGCCGCCGTGGTTGCCGTCGTTGAAGATCTCCACCTCGGTGCGCACGTTGTGGAACGGCAGGCCGCGGTGGGTGTCGAAGGTGCCCGCCTCCATCCGCCCGCGCGACCACACGTTGCCGCACGACAGTCCCTCCACGTTGATGCCGTGGTGACCGGCGCCGGGCGGTGCGGGTTCGGTGAACTTGCCGATGCCGAAGTCCTCGACGAGGTTGTCGTGCGCCTGCTCGCGGCACGCGTACGAGTGGTGTTGACCGCGCCCGTCAACCCGCGTCCTGCGCAGGGTGACGTTCTTGGAAGCCACGAAGAGGAAGCCGTTGTCACTGTCCACAACGGACACATCGTCGGCCCAGCAGTCCCACGCGCACTGGAACACCAGGCCGTTGTACCCCTTGTCCTGCAGGTGCGCCGGGCGCTGCGTCTTCACGAACCTGATGGTCAGGCCCTCGACCCCGGCGCCGACGACGGGCGGGGTGAGCGTGGTCAGGCGCGGCTTCCAGGCAAGTCGGGCGTCGAGCGGAAGCGGCTGCTGGAGGCGAACCCTGTTGTCCTGCACCGATTCGATCCGCACCGGCCACTGGAACGGGCGGTAGGACAGCAGCTTGTCCTTGTTGGACCAGGTGTAGCTCGCGGTTCCCGCGATGTCGCCGCACATGTGCTTGAGCAGCCCGTAGTCGGCGTCGTCGTCGATCTGGAGCAGGACGCGCTGCCCCGGGCTGAGGCGGCTGCCGTCGGCGACGGTCAGGTCGAAGTCCCCGCGTTTCGCCGCCGCGGAGACGGTAGTGATCATCGAGGTCTTGTCGCCCTCGTTGCCGGTCCACCCCTCCATCGGCCACTTCTTCGCCTTGACGGCATCCGTCAAGTCCCGGTAGCGGTCGCGGTGGCACACCCAGACGATGCCGCCGGACCAGCTCCACGCGGAGTTCTCCGAGCCGTAGCGGCTGCGGTTGATGCCGATGATCTGCTCGAGCGAGCGCGTGCCGTGGAGAATCGTCTTGCCGCTGCCCGCACCGCGCAGCACCACGTTGTCGTAGCCGATCTGCACGATGTCGTCGATGCGGTAGGTGCCCGCGGGCAGGTTGACCACGCCACCGCCGCGCTGACCGACGTCGGCGATCGCCCGGTTGATCGCGGGGGCGGAGTCGGCGGAGCCGTCGCGCTTCGCGCCGTAGCTGAGCACGTTGGCGCGCACGGCCCCGCGCGGCGGTTCGGCGCCGTAGCGATAGCCCGCGAACGAGATGTTGGGGATCTGCGGATGCGTGTACGGCGTCCGGACGAACTCGCGCCAGAGCGGTGACTCGGCCGCCGCGGGGGAAGCCGCCGCGGGGGCGGGGAGCAGGTGGTAGCCGACCGTCGCAGCCAAACCACCGGAGAGGAACGTCCTGCGAGAGAGCATGAGTCTCCTGGTCCCAAACACGGGGCGGCGGTTTGGTCCGACCGGCAGTTTCCCCAACCCGGCCGACTTTGGGAAGGGCTTTCCCGCAGGCGGCTCATTCGTAAGACGTCTTGTCAAAGCGCCCCGAAACCGGCAAGGGTGTTACCGGATAAGCCCCTGTCCACCGCCGCCATGGTTGCCAGGAGTCCCGATGTCCCGACGTTCCCGCTGGCTCGCGGCCGTGGTCGGCCTGAGCCTGGTCATCCCCCTGGTGCCCGCGACCAGCGCGGTTGCCCAGGAAGACACCACGACGGCCGCACCGGGCCAGGCAGGCGAGGTGCGCACGATCCCCGACTGGCGGATGCAGACCTCGCGATCGGTGACCGGCGGCGGTGACGCGATCTCCCGTCCCGGGTTCAACGACGTGAACTGGCTGAAGGTCCCGGCCCGCTCCACCGTCATGGCCGGGCTCATCGCCAACCGGAAGTACCCGGACCTGAACCACTCGACGAACATGAAGCAGGTCAACTCCGCCGACTTCGCGGTGCCGTGGTGGTACCGCAAGGGGTTCACCGCCGACCCGGTTCCGGGTGGGCACACCTTCCTCAAGCTCAACGGCGGCATCCTCTCCCGCGGCGAGGTCTGGCTCAACGGCACCAAGCTCGCGGGGACCGACAAGGTCATCGGCGCCTATCCGATCCGCGAGTTCGACGTGACGAACCTGATCCGCAAGGGCGACAACGCGATCGCGCTGCGGGCGGACTCCGTCGACCCCAAGCGGGACCTGACGATCCACTTCATCGACTGGGCTCAGTTCCCGCCCGACCGCAACCAGGGCATGTTCCGCGATGTCACGCTGGCCGGCTCCGGCGCGGTGGCCCTGCGCAACCTCCGCGTTGACAGCGACCTGCCGCTCCCGAGCCTCACCAGCGCCACCGTCACGGTGAAGGTCGACGCGCGCAACAACACCGACAGGCCGCAGAGCGCCGAGGTCTCCGGCACTGTGGACGGCCAGTCCTTCCGGCAGCAGCTCTCCTTGGGAGCCAAGGAGACCAGGACAGCGACCTTCACGCTGAAGCTGGACAAACCGCGCGTGTGGTGGCCGTTCCAAATGGGCGAGCAGCCCCTGTACGAGGCCTCGGTCTCCGCCACTGTCGGCGGATCTCCCTCCGACGCCGCGAAGACCACCTTCGGCATTCGCGAGATCGACTCGAAGCTCCTGCAGGGCGGACGGCAGTTCTTCGTCAACGGACAGCCGTTCCTGGTGCGCGGTGGCGGCTGGGCGTCGGACCTGTTCCTGCGCACGGACCTGCGCAAGATCGAGGACCAGCTGAAGCTGACCAAGGCGATGGGGATGAACACCATCCGCCTTGAGGGCAAGCCGGAGAACGACGAGTTCTACGACATGGCCGACCGGATGGGCATCATGCTGCTCACCGGCTGGGAGTGCTGCTCGAAGTGGGAGTCCTACGACACCTTCACCGCCGAGGACAACCGCGTCGCCGGTGAGTCGGCGGAGAGCGAGGCGCGCCGCATCCGCAACCACCCCAGCATGATCGGCTTCCTGATCGGTAGCGACTTCGCGCCGCCCGCCGCGCAGGAGAAGATCTACCTGGACGCGCTCAGGCGGGCGGAGTGGAACCTGCCGGTCATCTCCTCCGCCAAGGCGCTCGCCTCGCCGCAGCTGGGCAGTCCCGGCATGAAGATGGAGGGCCCGTACTGGTGGGTCCCGCCGAACTACTGGTACAACAAGCAGAAGGGCGGCGCGTCCGGCTTCGCGTCCGAGATCGGCCCCGGCCCGACCATCCCCGAGCTGGACAGCCTCCGGAAGTTCCTGCCGCCCAACGAGATCGACGCGTTGCGGGACTACAACGCCAAGCACTACCACCTCGCGCCGTCGGACACCTTCAGCAAGCTGTCCTTCTGGGGAACCGCGCTCGACGGCCGCTACGGCAAGCCCACGAGCACCGAAGACCTCGTGCGCAAGGCACAACTGGCCAACTACGAGGTCAACCGCGCGCAGCTGGAGGCGTTCGGCCGCAACTGGTCCGACGCGGACAAGCCGTCGACCGGCGTCATCTACTGGATGCTCAACAGCGCGTGGCCGACGCTGTACTGGAACCTGATCGACCACAACCTGGCGACGGGCGGCTCGTACTTCGGTGCGAAGACCGCGATGCGGCCGCTGCACGTCCAGTACTCCTACGACGACAACTCGCTCGCCGTCGTGAACACGGGACTGCGCGATGTCTCCGGGCTGAGCGTGCAGGCCACCGTGTTCAACCTCGACGGCACGCAGAAGGCCGACATCTCGCAGCCGGTGACGGCGAAGGCGAACGCGTCCGTGCGCGCGGGCGCGCTGCCCCAGCCGGGCGGCCTGTCCAGCACGTACTTCGTGCGGCTGCTGCTCAAGGACGCGTCGGGCAAGGTCGTGGACCGCAACGTCTACTGGCTGTCCACCAAGGCCGACAAGCTGAACTACGCGGGTTCGACCTGGTACCACACGCCGCAGACGGAGTACGCCGATCTGAAGGGGCTCAACAACCTGCCCCAGGGCTCGGTGACCGCGACGGCCCAGACGACCGCCGGGAGCACCAAGGTCACCATCACCAACAACGGTGACAAGGTCGCGTTCTTCGTGCGGGTGTCGCTGCGCGCGGGTGCGGGCGGGCCGGAAGTGCACCCGACGACGTGGTCGGACAACTACGTGACGCTCTGGCCGGGCGAGTCGACCACGGTCACCGCCGACTACCGCCTGTCCGACCTGGGCGGCAAGCCCCCACACGTCCAGGTCTCCGGCCACAACGTCCCGAAGGTCGAGGTCCGCTAACCCCAGCTGCGCGTTATGAGCTGAACGGGTCGTTCGGGTACTCGAAGCGCCCCGAACGACCCGTTCAGCGCGCCCAGCGCACCGAACACGGCATTGGGTTCGTGCGGGTGGCGCGGCCTCCGAACTGGTCGTTACGTCATCGACGAGCCGGCGGGCGTGAGCTGAAGGGTCACCCGCACAACGCGGAGTCGATGACGGCGAACCGCGTCGGAGCGGTGGTGTTCATGACGATCGTGTTGGTGACCAGCGAGGCGTACCGGCCATCCTCGGTGGCCATGGTCAGCGAGCTGTAGCCGTTGGTGTCGCCGGCGTGCCCCCACGCGTGCCCACCGCAGGACAGGGTGAGGTGTTGCAGGCCGAGACCGTAGCTGTCGGAGTCACCCGCCTTGGCGCCGGGCACCGGGACGGTCTTGCGCATCTCGGCGAGGGCGGAGGAGGAGACGACCTTGCCGTCGGCGAGAGCGCGGGCGAACGCGGTCATGTCGGTCTGAGTCGACACCACATCGCCCGCGGTGCTGAGCAGGGACGGCTCCAGCGAGGTGGTGTTGTCGGTCCAGAAGAACAACGGGCCAACGCGGCGACCGGCGTAGCCGTGCACGTAGGGCGTGCCGAGCTGGCGGTCTCCGGCTTTCGGGACTCTGGTGTCGGTCAGTCCGAGTCGCCGGATGATCCGGTCGGTAATGGCGTCCCCCGCCGACTGGCCGCTGATCTTCTCGATCAGCATGCCCGCGATCTGGAAGTTGGTGTTGGAGTACTCGAAACGGGTGCCCGGCGGTGCGACCGCAGGCCGGCTCAGCCCGTCGCGGACCAGCTCCCGCAGCGAGTACGTACCGTCCGGGTTGGGCTTGGGCTTGGGGCCGGACTGGTTCTCCGGGATCCCGCTGGTGTGCTGCAGGAGGTGCCGCACGGTGACACGGTTGCCGTCGTGGCCGTTGCCGGTGACCACACCGGGCAGGTAGCGCTCGATCGCGGTGTCCAGGGCCACCTTGCCCTCGTCGACCAGCTGGAGCACCACGGCGGCGGTGAACGTCTTGGTTTGGCTGGCGATCCGGAACCGGTCGGTCCGCCGGATGGGCTGGTTGGTGTTCACCACGGCGGTGCCGCTGTGCACGCTCCATGAAGTCGAGGTGTTCCCCGCGAGCACGGCGGCTCCCGGACCGGCGTGCGTGAGATAGCGGTTCAGCAGTTCCTGCGTGTCGGCCTGCCCCGCCTGCGCGATTCCGGGCACGCCCAGCACGGCGGTGGCGGCGAGCACCAGTGCCATCCGGCGTTTCCCGGTTTGCCTGACCATCATCGACCCCTCGTGTCTCGTCACGGCGAGGACGCTAAGGACGGCCGCTGAAATCGCGGTGAAATCGCGTGCGTCGTCCAGGGCCACCAACGCACCGAACGCGGCGTTGGGTTCGTACGGACGGAGGAGGGGCGTGGGAGATTTACTTCGTTAGGACTCTTGTCGAAATCGGTTCACGCGGGAAAAGTGCCGCTCATGTTCCGACGCAAGGCCCCATGGCTCGCCGCCGCGCTCGGCCTCGCCCTGCTCGCGCCCGTCCCCGCCGCGATCGCGCAGCAGGACGAGCGGGCGGTCGGCTTCAGCGCGCCAACCGCTCTCGGTCAGACGGCCACCGTGCCGGACTGGCGCATGCGCTCCTCCGCGGGACTGACCGTCGAGGGTGACCGCATCTCCGTTCCCGGTTTCCCCGAGCGGGACTGGCTGCGGGTGCCCGCTCGCTCCACCGTGATGGCCGGGCTCATCGCCAACCGCAAGTACCCGGACGTCAACCACTCCACCAACCTGCAGCAGGTCGACGCCAAGGACTTCCAGGTGCCGTGGTGGTACCGGCGCGACCTGGTCGCCGCGCCGGTACCGGGCAGGCACACGTTCCTGCGGCTCAACGGCGGCGTGATCTCGCGCGGTGAGGTGTGGTTCAACGGCACCAAGCTGGCCGGGACGGACAAGGTCGTCGGCGCCTACCCGATGCAGGAGTTCGACGTCACCGCGCTGCTGCGGCCCGGCCGCAACGCGCTGGCGATCAAGGCGATGCCGGCCGACCCGTTCCGCGACCTCACGGTGAGCTTCCTGGACTGGAGCCCGCTCGCGCCCGACAACAACATGGGCATCTGGCGGGACGTCAACCTCACCTCCACCGGCCCGGTGTCCCTGCTCGACCCTCGCGCGCTGCCTAAGCTCCAGCTGCCCGACATGCGCAGGGCCGACGTGACGGTGAAGGCGGAGGTGCGCAACAACACCGACCGCTCGATCATCACCACGGTCGGCGGCGATATCGAGCGCGCCCGCTTCGAACAGCGGATCACGTTGGCGCCCAAGGAGACCAAGACCGTCGAGTTCGCCCCGGTGCGGATCGACAACCCGCGCGTGTGGTGGCCCGCCCAGTTCGGCGAGCAGCCCAGGTACACGCTGAACTTGCACGTGGCCGGTTCCGACAGCGCGAGCCGGAAGTTCGGCATCCGCGACGTCGGCTCGTTCCTGACGCCGGAGGGCTACCGCAAGTTCACCGTGAACGGCAAGGACTTCGGCGTCCGCGGCGGCGGCTGGGCCTCGGACCTGTTCCTGCGCACGCAGCCAGGACGGCTCGCCGACCAGCTGCGCTACGTCAAGGACCTCGGCCTGAACACGATCCGCCTCGAGGGCAAGGAAGAGGACCACGAACTGCTGGAACTGGCCGACAGCATGGGCATCATGCTCATGCCGGGCTGGGAGTGCTGCACGAAGTGGGAGGCGTGGGCGAAGAAGAACCCCACCCACCCGTGGACGGAGGAGGACAACCGCGTCGCGGCCGAGTCCGCCACCGCCGAGGCGCGCCGCTTCGTCAACAGCCCGAGCATCCTGGCCTTCTTCATCGGCAGCGACAACTACGCCACCGCCGCCATCGAAAAGCTGTACCTGGACGCCTTCCACAAGGTCGACTTCCGGGTGCCGGTGATGCCGTCGGCCGCGCGCAGGCCGTCCTCCCAGCAGCCGCCGCCGATCCTGGGCGAGGCCGGGATGAAGATGGACGGGCCGTACTGGTGGATCCCGCCGAACTACTGGTACGAGAAGAAGAACGGTGGCAACTACGGTTTCGCCTCCGAGACCGGGCCCGGCCCGATGGTCCCCGAGCTGGACAGCCTGAAGAAGTTCCTCACCGAGGCCGAGATCGACGACCTCTGGCGCAAGCCGGACCAGGCGCACTACCACCTGGCGAAGAAGCAGGTCTTCTCCAACCTCGGCGACCTGGTCAGGGCGATCACCAACCGCTACGGGCCGATCAAGGACCGCGAGGACTTCCTGTGGAAGGCCCAGCTGTCCAACTACGAGGCCAACCGCGCGCAGTTCGAGGCGTACGGGCGGGACTTCTCCGCGGCGGAGAAGCCGTCGACCGGCGTCATCTACTGGATGTTGAACAACGCGTGGCCGACGCTGTACTGGCACCTCTACGACTACGAGCTGGGCACCAACGGCTCGTACTTCGGCGCCAAGACGGGGCTGCGCCCGCTGCACGCGCAGTACTCCTACGACGACCGCTCGATCGCCGTGGTGAACACCGGCCTCAACGAGGTCGCCGGGCTGACCGTGGAGGCGACCGCGCTCGACCTCGCGGGCACCGTGCTGTCCTCGGAGACCAAGCAGGTCACCGCCAGGGCCAACGCCTCGGTGCGGGCGATGACCGCGGCCAAGCCCGCTTCGGTCAACGGCGCGTACTTCGTCCGCCTGGTGATGAAGGACGCGAGCGGCAAGGCGTTGGACCGCAACGTCTACGCACTGTCCACAAAGGACGACAAGGTGGACCACAGCAAGGTCACCTGGTGGCACTCCCCCACCGTCGAGTACGGCGACATGAAGGGGCTGCAGGACCTCCCGGCCGCCGAACTGTCCACCAAGGACGCCCGCTCGCGGGTGCGGGGCGACAAGGTCGTCACCGAGGTGACCCTGCGCAACGACTCCAAGACGGTGGCGTTCTTCCAGCGCGCGAGCCTGCGCAAGGGCGCCGGTGGCGAGCAGGTCACGCCCGCGACGTGGACCGACAACTACGTCACGCTGTGGCCGGGTGAGCAGACCACCATCACCGCCGAGTACCGGATTTCCGATCTGGGCGGGAAGGTCCCCCACGTTCGGCTGTCCGGCTGGAACGCCCAACAGCGGGAGGTGGCCGCCCCGCTGTTCTGACCGGCGCGTCCGTCCTGGGCGCCGGCGGCGCACCGGCGCCCAGGACGGCACGACCTACCGCAACTTCGACGGCCACCAGATGCGCCCGCCGATGTCCACCGCCAGGGCGGGGACCAGAAGCGACCGCACGATCAGCGTGTCCAGCAGGACGCCGAACGCCACGATGAACGCGATCTGGGCCAGGAACAGGATCGGCAGCACCGCGAGCGCCGCGAACGTCGCCGCGAGCACCACGCCCGCCGAGGTGATCACGCCCCCGGTCACGCTCAACCCGCGCAGCGTGCCCTCGACCGTGCCCAGCCGCGCGGTCTCCTCGCGGACCCGGGTCATCAGGAAGATGTTGTAGTCGATGCCCAGTGCCACCAGGAACACGAACCCGAACAGGGGCACGACCGGATCGGCACCGGGGAAGCCGAGCACGTGGTTGAAGACCAGCGCCGACACCCCCATCGTGGCGGCGAAGGACAGCACCACCGTGGCGATCAGCAGCAACGGCGCCAGCAACGACCTCAGCAGCGCGACGAGCACCAGGAAGACCACCACCAGCACGATCGGGATGATCACCAGCCGGTCGCGCTCGGAGGTCGACCGCGTGTCCAGCAAGGTCGCCGTCTGCCCGCCGACCTTCGCGTCCGCACCGTCGATGCCGTGCACCGCCGCCCGGATGCGCTCGACGGTCGCCACGGCCGCGTCGGAGTCCGGAGCGTCGTCGAGCGTGACCTCCACGCGGACCAGACCCTCCGCCGTCCCGGTCGGGCGCACCGCCGCGACACCGTCCACTGTGGACTTCGCGATCACCGCCGCTGTCCGCGCCTCGTTGGCGATGACGACCGTCGGTGAGTCGGCGCCGCCGGGGAAGTGCCGCGAGAGGACCTCCTGACCAGCGACCGAGTCGACCCGGGTGAGGAAGAAGTCCGACTGCGCCGTGCCGGAAACCTTGAGCTGCGGGATGAACGCGACGCCGACGAGCAGCAGCACCGCGGTGGAGACCCAGATCGCACGGGGCCTGCGCCGCACCAGTTCCGCGACTCGTCCCCACAGACCGCCGGTCCCGGAGTGCGTTGAGCCGAACCGCGGCGCGAACGGCCAGAAAGCACCCCGCCCGCACAACGCCAGTGCCGCGGGCAGGAAGGTCGTCGCGGCCAGCAGCGCGGCGCCGATGCCGACCGCGGCCACCGGGCCGAGTCCCCGGTTCGAGTCGAGGTCGCTGAACAGCAGGCACAGCACGCCCAGGACGACCGTGCCCGCGGACGCGGCGATCGGCTCGATCGTCTGCCGCAGCGCTGTGCGGATCGCGGCGAACTTGTCCTCGGTGTCGCGCAGCTCCTCCCGGAACCGCGACACCAGCAGGAGCGCGTAGTCGGTCGCGGCCCCGACCACGAGGATGAAGAGGATGCCCTGGCTCTGGCCGTTCAACGTCAGGATGTCGTTGGAGGCCAACAGGTGAACGACGAAGCTCGCCAGCCCCAGCGCGAACACCGCCGACAGCAGCACGAGCAGCGGCAACAGCGGGCTCCGGTAGACCACGACCAGGATGAGGGCGACGACGCCGGCCGCCACGAGCAACAGCAGCCCGTCGATGCCCCCGAACGCCGCCGACAGGTCCGCGATCTGCCCGGCGGGGCCGGTGACCAGCACCGTCAACCCCTGCGGCGGCTCGCGCAAACCGTCGCGCAGGCGCTCGACCGCGTCGCCCGGATCGTCGGTCACGTCCAGCAGGACGACGACCTGCGCGGCCGCGATGTCCGGCGGTGCCGAGGGAATCACGGGTGACGCCTTGTAGGCACGCGTGCGCTCGACCACGAACGACCGGTCGGCTTCGGTGAGCCCTCCGGTCCGCTCGGCCACCACGATCGCCGGAATGGCGTTGTCGCTCTGGAACTTCTTCTGGAGTTCGGCGACCACGGTCGCCTCGGCCGAGTTCGGCAGGAAGGCGCTGCTGTCGTTCTCGGACACCTCGACGAGCTTGCCCGCGTAGGCGCCGGTGAGGCCGCCCACGGCGAGCCAGACGACGAGCAGTGCCCCGGCGAGGGCTCTCATGGCCAACTCTTTCGATCAACGAATGTTTCGATGAACGAAAGAGTAGGATGGCGGGCGTGACCGAGGCAAGTCGAGTGGACGACGAGACCCTGATCAGCCTGGTGCGCTCGCTGACCGTCGAGTCGAACAGATTCGTGGACATCTTCAGCGCGGCGCACACGCTGCACCCCACCGACATGACGGCACTGGCGGTGATCGCGGAGGCCGCGCGGACGGGCACCCCGATGACACCGGGCGCACTCGCCAGAACCCTGGACCTGAGCGCATCGGCCACCACGTCGGTGCTGGACCGGCTGGAGCAGGCGGGCCACCTCAGCCGCGACCGCAGCGACACCGACCGCCGCAAGGTCGAGCTGCGGATGCTCCCCCGGGCCAGGGCGCTCGCCGCCGAGTTCTTCCTGCCACTGGCCCGCGAACTGGCGAAAGCCTGGGAGCCGTTGAGCGAGCGGGACCGTCAGGTCGTCGCGAACTTCCTCGGCGAGACGATCGCCGCGACGGCGCGGGCCAGGACCGCTTCGACCGGCCGGAAATCGCGACGGGCGTGAGCGCGGACTAGGACGCGGCCGCTCCGTCGTAGGACCTGCGGGCGGCGGCGATGGTGCCGCGGTGCCGTTCCGCCCAGTCGACCAGCGAGCTGAGCGACTCGTGCAGCTCCCGTGCGATGTCGGTGAGGCTGTACTCGACCTTGGGCGGAACGGTCGGGTAGACCGTGCGGTGCAGCAGGCCGTCGCGCTCCAGCTTGCGCAGGGTCAGCGTGAGCATTCGCCTGCTGATCCCGTTGACGGTGCGCTCCAGCTCGGTGAAGCGCACCGGTCCGCGCGCGGCCGCGACGATGATCCCAATGGCCCACTTCCCGGCGACGTGGTCGAGGACCTCGACGATCGGGCACGCCTCCTCGACGAACTCCTCCCGGGTCACACCGGTGTTCCTCTGGGACATGAAAGTGCCTCCTTCCGCGGGGCTCCATAGTCACAGAGCATGGCCCCAGTAACAAGTCATGCACCTATGGAGGTCAAGGCCATGGAACGTCGATGGCTCTCGCTCGCCGCCCTGTGCGCGGGCACGCTGATGATCATCCTGGACCAGACGGTGGTGAACGTGGCGCTGCCGGCGATCGCCGGCGACCTCGGCTTCACCGCCTCCGGCCTGGCCTGGGTGATCAACGCCTACCTGATCCCGTTCGGCGGGCTGCTGCTGCTCGCCGGGCGCCTCGGCGACCTGCTCGGCCGCAAGCGGGTGTTCCTGGCCGGGCTGGCCGTGTTCACCGTCGCGTCCCTGCTGTGCGGCCTCGCGTGGAGCCCGGAGGTGCTGCTGGTCGCCCGGTTCGTGCAGGGCGTCGGCGGCGCGGTCAGCTCGGCGGTGATCCTCGGCATGATCGTCACGTTGTTCCCCGCGGCGCGGGACCGGGCCAAGGCGCTGGGCGTGTACAGCTTCGTCCAGGCCTCGGGCGGATCGATCGGCTCGCTCGCGGGCGGCGTGCTCACGCAGTCGGCCAGCTGGCACTGGATCTTCCTGATCAACCTGCCGATCGGTGTCGCCACCTTCCTCGCCGCGGTGCGGTTCCTCGATGACGAGAGCGGTAGCGGCAAGGGCGCGGACAGCGGCAGCGCGGTCCTGGTCACCGCGGCGCTGATGCTCGGCGTCTACACGATCGTCGAGGTGGAGAGCCACGGCTGGGGTTCCACGCACACGCTGGGCTTCGGCGCGGTGTCCGTCGCACTGCTCATCGCCTTCGTCGTCCGCCAGGCCCGCACGCCGAACCCGTTGCTGCCGCTGCGAATCCTCACTTCGCGCAGCGTGGCGGGCGCGAACGTGGTGCAGGTCCTGCTGATCGCGGCGATGTTCGGCTTCCAGTTCCTGGTTGTGCTTTACCTGCAACGGGTTCTGGGCTACGACTCGCTGCAGGCAGGTCTGTCGATGCTGCCGGTGGCGGTGGCGATCGGAGCGGTCTCGCTCGGCCTGTCCGCGCGGTTGAACACCCGCTTCGGCGCGCGCCGCGTGCTGGTCGCGGGCCTCGGGCTGCTCCTCGCGGGAATGGTGCTGCTGAGTCGCGCGCCGATCGACGCGGGCTTCGTGCTCGACGTGCTCCCGGCGATGCTTGCCCTGGGCATCGGCTTCGGCACCGCGATGCCCGCGTTGATGGTGCTGGCGATGTCGGACGCCACACCGGAGGACTCCGGGCTCACCTCGGGTCTGGTCAACACGACCGCACAGGTCGGTGGCGCGCTCGGCCTGTCCGTGCTCGCGGTCCTCGCGGCCACGCGCACCGCCGCGGCGGAGCAGCCCACGCGGGAAGCGCTGTTGAGCGGCTACCACCTCGGGTTCACCGTCGGCGCGGCGCTCGTGGCCGCCGCGCTCGTCACCGCACTGGTCTGGTGGCACCCGTCACGCTTGACCTCAAGTCAGCTGGAGGTTCGATGATCTCCCCGTCAGCACTCGCGGACGAGGAGAACAGCATGGCGCTCTACACCCTGCCGGATCTGGACTACGACTACTCCGCTCTGGAACCGGCGATCATCGGCGAGATCAACGAACTGCACCACTCCAAACACCACCAGGCCTACGTCACCGGCGCCAACCAAACCCTGGAAAAGATCGACGAAGCCCGCGACAAACAAGACTTCAGCTCCATCGTCGGCCTGGAAACCACCCTCGCCTTCCACCTCGCCGGACACGCCCTGCACCAGGTCTGGTGGAAAAACCTCTCCCCCCACGGCGGCGACAAACCCGTCGGCGAACTCGCCGCAGCCGTGGATGAGTTCTTCGGATCCTTCGACGGCCTACGCACCCAGCTCAACGCCGCCGCCTCCACCATCCAAGGCTCCGGATGGGGAATCCTCGCCTGGGAACCGGTCGGCCAGCGACTGATCACCCAACAGCTCAAAGACCACCACTCCAACCTCTCCATCGCCACCACCCCACTGCTGGCCTTCGACGCCTGGGAACACGCCTACTACCTGCAGTACCGCAACGTGAAAGCCGACTACTTCAACGCACTCTGGAACGTCATCAACTGGACCGACGTCAACCAGCGCTTCGAAGCCGCCCGCACTGGCAAGAACGGCCTGCTGCTGCAACCCTGATCGGTGTGAGAGCGGCGACGGTGGTACCCGGCAAGCCCGAACTGGCCGAGATCAGCGAACTTCCCGATCCCGTTGCCGCGCAAGGCGAACTGCTCGTGGCGGGGCTGCTCGTCGGCGTGTGCGCCACGGACTCCGAGATCGTGCACGACGGCTTCGGCCGCGTCCCGCCGGGCCAGGACCGCATGGTCCTGTTCCACGAATCGCTCGGCCGGGTCCTCGAAGCACCGCCGGAAAGCGGCTTCGCCATCGGAGATCACGTCGTCGGGGTGGTCCGCCGCCCGGACCCGCGACCGTGTGAGCCGTGCGCCGACGGGCAATGGGACTTCTGCGCCAACGGGGAGTACACCGAACGCGGCATCACCGAGCTCGACGGGTACGGCGCGCAGCGGTGGACCGTGCCGCCGGAGTTCGCCGTCCGGGTCGACTCGGGGCTCGGTGAGCTGGGGGTGCTCACCGAGCCCGCCTCGGTCGTGGCCAAGGCGTGGGGCCAGGTGGACCGCATCGGCGCCCGCGTCGAGGCCGCGCCCCGCACCGTGCTGGTGACCGGGGCGGGCCCGCTCGGCCTGCTGGCGGCCCTGATCGGCACGCAGCGGGGCTTGGACGTGCACGTGCTGGACAGGGTGCGGGCCGGGCGCAAACCCGGACTGGTGCGCGATCTGGGCGCCACCTACCACCACGACCTCGACGCCGTCCCCGTGCGACCGGACGTGGTGATCGAGTGCACCGGCGCCGCCGACCTGGTGTTCGACGTCCTCGGCCGCACCGCGCGGAACGGGATCGTGGTGCTGACCGGGATCTCCGGCAGCGAGGAGGAGATCTCCGTGCCCGGCGCGGCGATCAACGACGCCATGGTCCTGCACAACACCGTCGTCGTCGGCAGCGTCAACGCCGGGATGGCGCACTACCGCGAGGCCGCGAAGGCGCTGTCGGCGGCCGATCCCGGGTGGCTGGAGCGGCTGATCACCCGCCGCGTCCCGCTCTCCTCGTGGACCGACGCGCTGACCCGTGCCGAGGACGACGTCAAGGTCGTCATCGACCTGCGCCGGTAGAACCTCTGATCCGAAAAGGATTCGTTCTCGCTACGCGTGGGCGGAGATCAGCTCGTCGATCTGGGTCGCCGGGCCGGGGCGGGCGAAGAACCACCCCTGGCCGGAGTCGCAGCCGATCGCCCGCAACCGCTGCGCCTGGGGCGCGGTCTCGACGTTCTCCGCCGTCACGGTCAGGCCCAGCGTGTGCGCCAGCGACACCAGCGTCGCCACGATCTGCTGGTCGACATCGCCGCCGTCGTGGCCGGAGTGGGCCCGCAGCCCCTCCACGAACGAACCCGCGATCTTCAGCTCGTGCACGGGCAGGTTCCGCAGGTAGGCGAGGTTGGAGTAGCCGGTGCCGAAGTCGTCGATGGCGATCCGCACTCCCATGTCGTAGAGCGCCCGCAGCGCGTCCAGCGGCTCGTCGGCGTTGCCCATGATCGCGCTCTCGGTCAGCTCCAGCTGGAGCCGGTGCGGGCGCAGCCCCACCTTGGCCAGGATGCGCGAGACGTCGGAGACCAGGCGCGGGTCGCGCAGCTGCCGCACGGCGAGGTTGACGCTGACGAACGGGGCGTCGGCGCCGAAGCGCTCCTCCCAGTCCTTGGCCTGCGTGCACGCCTGCTCCAGCACCCACAGGCCGAGCGGGACGATCATCCCGGTCTCCTCGGCCAGCTCGATGAAGCGGTCCGGGGCGAGCCTGCCGAACTCCGGGTGCTGCCAGCGGACCAGCGCCTCGACCCCGGCCACCCTGGTGTCGGCGAGGCGCACGAGCGGCTGGTAGTCCACGTAGAACTCGCCGCGCTCCAGCGCCGAGGGCATGGTGGCGGAGAGGGTGAACCTGGCGACCTCGCGGGCGTTGCGCTCGGCGTCGAACTGCGCCCAGCGGGAGCGCCCGTCGGCCTTGGCCCAGTACAGCGTGATGTCGGCGTCGCGCATGACGTCGGCCGGGGTGGTGCCGACCACCTCGCGCTCGACCAGGCCGATGCTGGCCGAGACGGTCAGCTCGTGCTTGCCGACCTTGATCGGCTTGGTCAGCCCGTGCAGCACCTGGTCGGCGACGGTGATGACGTCCTGGGTGGAGCGGGTGTTCTCGATCAGGATGACGAACTCGTCGCCGCCCATCCTGGCCACCATCCGGCCCCGCCCGGAGACGTAGGTGTCCAGCCGCTGCGCCACCGCGACCAGCAGCTGGTCGCCGACGTCGTGGCCGAGGCTGTCGTTGATCACCTTGAACCCGTCGAGGTCCAGGTAGCAGAGGCCGACCCTGGTGTCCTGCTCCGCGCTCTCGAAGACCCTGGCCAGCTGGTCCATGAACAGTGAACGATTGGACAGACCGGTCAGTGGATCGTGCAGCGCCTGGTGCCGCAGCCGGGTCTGCAGCAGGTGCCGGTCGGTGACGTCCTCGACCATCACCACGACGTAGTTCGGCGCGCCCTGCTCGTCGCGGATCAGCGAGACGGTCAGGTTGGTCCAGATCTCCGCACCGTCGCCGCGGACGAAGCGCTTGTCCACCCGGAAGTGCTCGCGGTGCCCGCGCACCAGCTCGTTGTAGAGCCGCCACACCTCGGCGGCGTCGTCGGAGAGCATGAAGTCGCGGGCGCGGCGCTTGCGCAGCTCGTCGAGCCCGTAGCCGAGCATCCGCTGCAGCGAGGCGTTGGCCTCGACGATCCGGCCGCGCACGTCGCCGATCGCGATGCCGATCGCGGCCTCGGCGAAGACCGCGCGGAAGCGGGCCTCGCTGGCCCTGCGCGCCTGTTCGGCGGCGTCCCGGGCGTCCAGCACGGCCTGCCGGATGGCCTCCTGCTCGTCCAGGGTCCGCTCGCGCAGCGCCTGGGCGTAGCCTGCGGAGAGCGCGCCCTGGAGGGCGGCGACGCGGACCTGGAGCCGTTCGTCGCCCTCCAGGCCGAGCTCGCTCAGCAGCTCATCGCCCAGCAGGGCGACGCTCCGGCTCAGGGTCTCGATCCCGGTGAAGTGTGCGTTGACGAGGTGGAAACCGACCTCGCGCGCGGGCGTCGAGCGGAAGGGTTCGGCGAACAGCGCCTGCACCAGCCGCTCGGTGTAGAGCAGCAGCAGCTGCTCGGTCTCGGCGAGGCTCAGCGAGACGTAGCTGGTGCCCGCGATGGACCGGACCCAGGTGCGGGCGAAGCGCGCGCAGGCGGGCTGCTCGGACTCGGCGGCCGGGGTCACCAGCAGCCTCCCGAGTGGAAATGACTCGTTGTTGGAACCACTCATATTCTTCGCCCGACCATTGCGTACGAACCGGATCTCCCGGGCGTTTTTCCGACCTCCCCTTGGGAGTCTGGCCGGGTTCGCCGCACAAAGACGACACCCTGTTCAACAAGTTCGATGCCGCGATGACGGTAGTCGATCTCATCGCACTCTCGGGACCTGGGCCGATGCCCGTCCAACCGGTACAGATCCGACACGCCTTGTCCTTCTTCCGCGGTGTGTTCCCCGGCACTCCCCCGCCGGATCGGAACACTTCCAGGGACCACCTGCCCGTGGTGAGTGCGAATGGAACCCACGGGGTCCCCGGAAAGGGGAACGAAATGCAACACCGTGACGCGTCCGCTCGTCGCGGTCCTCGCGCGGTCACGACCGGTACGCCCCGCCGTGCCGTGGGCGAAGGTTACGGCGTGGCCATCAGCACGGACAATCCGGCAGCCAGGGTCAGCCTTCCGGGCTACTTCCCGCACGTTGCTGACTCTAGGTATTCCTAAGTGCGCCTTGGGGAACTGCAGACACTCGGTAGTGCGGTCGACAGGGGGACGCGTCAGGCGATACTGACCCGATGCCCAACCGTGACGGTCCACCGCACACCCCTCGTTACTCGGGGTTCGAAGCCTAACCCGCCCCGGTCAACCCGAGGCAGGCCACAAGGTATGCATTCGTTTCATATCCACAGCGATTGTGGTCTAGACCTTATACCCCACACCGACGAGGCCCGCAAAACGCTCCGGTTCGTATGCGAGATCCCGTACCGAGTCCGGACGCCACAGCGGCAATCTGGCCAAACCAGGTTCCACGAGCGAGAAACCCGAGAAGAACTCGGAGATCTCCTCGGAAGTGCGGGAAACGAGGTCGAGTCCGGCGCGTTCCATCAGCTCGATCCGGTCCTGGGCGGTGTCGTCGCTGGTGGTGAAGGAGGCGTGCGAGATCGCCAGGTAGCTGCCGGGCGCCACGGCGTCGCGGTACTGCTGGACCACCTTGTACGGCTGCTCCTCGTCCGGCATGAAGTGCAGGACCGCCAGCATCAGCAGGGCCACCGGCTGGTCCAGGTCGATCAGCGAGCGCACCTCCGGCGAGACCAGCACGGCCCTCGGGTTGCGGATGTCCGCCTGGATCGCCGCGGCCCTGCCGTTGCCGACCAGCATCGCCTCGCTGTGCGTCACCGCGACCGGGTCGAAGTCGACGTAGACGACGCGGCAGTCCGGGTTCTGCTCCTGCGCCACCTCGTGCACGTTGGCCACCGTCGGGATGCCGGAGCCGAGGTCGATGAACTGGGTGATGCCCTGGGCGACGCAGAAGCGCACCGCCCTGCGCAGGAACGCCCGGTTCGCCCGCATGATCATCGGCAGGTCCGGGAGCAGGTCGATGGCTCGCCGGGCGACCTCGCGGTCGATCGCGAAGTTGTGCTCGCCGCCGAGGAAGTAGTCGTACATCCGAGCCTGGCTCGGCCTGCTCAGGTCGACCTCCGACGGCGCCCAGGTTGGCCGCATCACCGACATACCTCCTCCCCGACGTCGCTCAACGCTTGACTCCCACTCCGGCGTAGCCGGTAGCCCGCTGCGGATCGGTGTCCACCTCGTCCTCGGGGTCCGGCCGCCACTGCCCGAACCAGACCAGTCCCGGTTCGACGAGCTCGAAGTCGCCGAACATCCCCAAGATCTCCGCTTTGGAGCGCCACCACATGGGGGTGCCGGTCCTGCGGTACAACTCCGAGTGCGCGAGGGCCCGTTCGGGCTGCCCCTCGAACGTGGCGTGCGAGATCGCCAGCATGCTCCCCGGCACCAGTGCGTCGCGGTAGTAGCGCGTGATGTCCTGGGGGTCGTCCTCGTCCGAGACGAAGTGCAGGACCGCGAGCATCAGCACCGCGACCGGTTCGTCGAAATCGATGAGCCTGCGGACGTCCGGGTCGTGCAGGATCTGGTCCGGGTAGCGCATGTCCGCCTGCACCACGGTGGTCAGCCGGTTGTCGGCGAGCATGGCCCGCGAGTGCGCGACCGCGATCGAGTCCACGTCCACGTAGGCGGTGCGGCAGCGGGGATCGGCGCGCTGGGCCACCTCGTGCACGTTGCCGACCGTGGGGATGCCGGAGCCGATGTCGAGGAACTGGCGGATGCCGTTGGACACGCAGTAGCGGACGGCGCGGCGCAGCACGCCCCGGTTCTCCTGCATAATCTTGGGCAGGTCGGGCCACTGGCGGATCGCCTCGTCGGCCTGGTTGCGGTCGACCTCGAAGTTGTGCGACCCGCCGAGGTAGTAGTCGTAGACGCGCGCGGCACTCGGCTTCGACAGGTCGATCTCCGCAGGCGCCCAACTCGGCAGTGCCACCGCTGTTCCATCCCTCCGTGGTTCTCGCGTCCGGTTCCGGTAGTTCAGCTCTTGCGGCCCATCCCCCCGTACACGCTCATCCGGTGCAGGTCGTGGGCGTCGACCTCGAAGGAGTCTGGTCGCCACTCCGGCAGCGGGACCACCCCTGGTTCCAGCACCTCGAAGTCACCGAACAGATCCAAGACCTGAGACCGGCCGCGGAACCACAGCGGCGTCCCGAACCCGGCGTAGAGCCGCTGGTGCGCGTGGGCCCGGTCCGGCTCGATGTCGTCGGCTCCGTGGGAGATCACCAGGAGGCTGCCGGAGCAGAGCGCGTCGTGGTACTCGCCCAGCACGCCCCTCGGGTCGTCCGCGTCGGGGATCTGGTGCAGCACCCCGAGCGTCAGCAACGCGACCGGGCGGCTGAAGTCGATCACCCGGCGCACCTCGCTGTCCCGCAGAACCGCTTGCGTGTCACGGAGATCCGCCTGCAGGACGGTCACTCCGGAACAGCCGGCGAGCATCGCCCGCGAGTGCGCGACGGCGACCGGGTCGATGTCCACGTAGACCACGCGGGCACCGGGATCGGCGCGCCGGGCCACCTCGTGCACGTTGCCCGCGGTCGGGATGCCCGAGCCGATGTCGAGGAACTGGCGGATCCCGTTGCGCACGGCGTAGCGCACGGCCCTGCGGAGGAAGTCCCGGTTGGCGCGCACCATCGCGGGCAGCTGCGGCCACTGGGCGATCGCCCGCCTGCCGTACTCGCGGTCGATGGCGAAGTTGTGCGAGCCCCCGAGGTAGTAGTCGTAGAGCCGGGCACAGCTCGGCCGCGTCAGGTCGATCTGACCTGGCGCCGCGCTGCGAACCGTGACCGCTGTCATCTGCCGGCGCTCCACTCAGTTCCTGATCCCGAGGCCCGCGTACCCGCTGAGCCGTTCCGGTCGCTCCCACTCCTCGTCCGGCGACTCCGGCCGCCACTGGCTCAGGTAGACCAGGCCGGGGTCGACCATGTCGAACCCGGCGAAGAACCCGGCGATCTCGTCGGCCGGGCGCATCCAGATCGGCGTTCCCGTGCGGTGGTAGAGCTCCTCGTGCGCGGTGGCGCGCTCCGGGCGGCCGTCCGCGGTGCCGTGCGAGATCACCAGCGGGCTGCCCGGGACGAGCACCTCGGCGTACTGCTCCAGCAGCGCCGCCGGGTTGTCGTTGGGCGAGACGAAGTGCAGCGCCGAGACCATGAGCAGCGCCACCGGCTCGTCGAAGTCCAGCAGTTCCCGGACGCCGGGGTCGTCGAGGATCTGCTCCGGCTTGCGCAGGTCCGCCTGCAGCGTCGCGGTGCGGGGTGCCCTGGACTCGGCGAGCAGCGCCCTGGAGTGCGCGACGGCGATCGGGTCGATGTCGACGTAGACCACGCGGCAGTCGGGGTCGGCGCGCTGGGCGATCTCGTGCACGTTGCCCACGGTCGGGATGCCCGAGCCGACGTCGAGGAACTGGCGCACGCCGCGGGCGACGCAGAAGCGCACGGCCCTGCGGAGGAAGGCGCGGTTCGCCTGCATGATCTTGGGCAGCTCCGGCCAGAGCGCGATCGCCTGCCGAGCCTGCCGCCGGTCCACCGCGAAGTTGTGGGAACCCCCGAGGTAGTAGTCGTAAACGCGGGCAGTACTCGGTTTCGTGAGGTCGATGTCTCCGCACACCCAGGTAGGACGATCCACCGATGCCCCTCCCCGTTTTTGCCGCCGTGGCGAGGAGAGGACAGCCTGACCGTCACTTACCGGCATCGAAGCGATGCAAAAGGTGAGCGTGCGCTGTTGTCCGCCGAGCGGTCATCCGGACAATCTTCCGGTGGACAAATGGGTGATTCTCATCGCCGGATCGGTGATCTCCCTGGCGGCGGTCGCGCTGGTGCTGCTCGGGTGGCTGCGGCACCGGCAGGGGCTGCTGCTCACCGGAACGGTGTTCGCGGCTCTCGGGCTGTTGTGCCTGGTCGGAGGCTGGTTGCTGATCGCGGACCCGCGTGCGGGGATGACCGAGGCGATCAAGACAGGGGGCCTGGCCGGGGGTGCCGTTGTCGCGCTCTACGCGCTCTGGCTCAACGACCGCAAGCGCCGTGCGGAGGAGGACCGCAACGACCACGACCGGGAGCGGGTGTCGGACGAGCGCTTCGCCAGAGCGGTCGAGATGCTGGGCAACGAGGCCGACCAAGTGCGGGTCGGAGCCCTCCACGCGCTTGCGGGCCTGGCAAAAAGTCGGCCGGATTACACGCAAACCGTGCTCGACATCCTGTGCTCGTACCTCCGCCGCCCGTTCGAGCACGACGCCTTCGACGAACGCGGTGACGACCCGCATCGGTACACGCCCGAGGCACGGACCCCGGAGGCCGACCGTGAACGCCAGGTCCGGGAGACCGCCCAACGACTGATCTACGACCTCCTGCCGGGGCGGGGCACCGAAGGACCGACCTACGACCTGGACCTGACCGGTGCCCAGCTCGAATACCTGGAGCTGAGCAACCTGCGCGTCGGGAAGCTGGTCGCGCGCTACGCCACCTTCATGGGCATCACGAGGTGGCAGGGAGCCGAGTTCAGCGAGGAGGTCCTGCTGACGAACGCCACCTTCAAGGGCCGGGCGGACATGCACTACGTGAAGTTCCACAAGGGGCTGTCGCTGCTGGACGCCGCGTTCGAGCGGGAGCTCAGCATCCACCACTCACTGGTCGAGCAGTGGGCCGATCTGCGCTTCCAGCCTCCGCCTCAGCTCAAGCACGAGGGCCTCGGCTTCGGGGAGCTGGAGCGCGTGCAGCTGCCGGAGGGCTGGCAGATCAAGGACGGCAAGCTCGTCATCGCGTGACGCGCTCGGCCCGCTCCAGCGCAAGGTCCCAGGCCATGTCCGGCACCAGCTCGACGCCGCCGGCTCGCAGGGCCGCGATGTGCCCGTCCCACGCGGGGTGGCGCGTGTGGGCCTCGCTGACCTGCGGGAGCACCACGACCGGCGTGGGCGATCCGATCGCCTCGGAGACGGTGGTGAGCGCCTGGTTGTCGCCGAGCCCCAACGCCAGCTTGGCGATGCTGTTGGCGGAGGCGGGTGCCCAGAGGTAGCAGTCCACGACGGGGTGCGGGCGCGGTTCGGTCGGCAACCGCGACGCACCCCGCACGGGCAATCCCGTCAGCTCGCGCAGCGGTTCGACCTCCCCCGCCGCCTCGAACCAGGTGAAAGCGTTGGGGGTCAACGTGATCGCTACCGTCCACCCGCGCTCGACGGCTGGCTCGACCAGACGCCCGCGCACCTCCGGCACGCTGAACGTCGCACTGCACATCAACCCCAGAACCCTTGTCACACAACCATCTCCCATGAGGACGGGGCCGCCTCCGAACGCGGAGACGGCCCCGTCGACTGCTGCGTCGGACTAGTCGAACAGCGCGGGCAGGGTGCCTTCCCAGGCCGTCCGCAGTTCGTCGAGGCCGATGGTCGCCACGTCCTGGATGTCCAGGGCAGCGGCGTCCGGGTCGACCACGCCGATCTTCGTCCACGGCAGGCCGCGAACGGTGCACATGTCGGTGAACCGCAGTTCCTCGCTGCGCGGCACGGCCACGAGCACGCGGCCGGCCGACTCGGAGAACAGCATCACGAACGGGTCGGAGCCCTCCGGCAGGACGACGCGAGCGCCGGTCTCGCCGTGCAGGCACGACTCCACCAGCGCCTGCGCCAAGCCGCCCTCGGACAGGTCGTGCGCCGCGGAGAGCATGCCGTCGCGGGAGCCCGCCGCCAGGATCTCGCCGAGCAGCTTCTCCCTGGCCAGGTCCACCTCGGGCGGCTGACCGCCGAGGTGGCCGTGCACCACGTGCGCCCACTCGCTGCCGCCGAACTCGTCGCGGGTCTCGCCGAGCAGCAGCAGGGTCTCCCCCGCCTCGTTGCCGATGCCCGAGGGCAGCCGCCTGCGGACGTCGTCGATGACGCCGAGCACGCCGACCACCGGCGTCGGCAGGATCGCCGTGCTGCCGGTCTGGTTGTAGAAGCTGACGTTGCCGCCGGTGACCGGCAGGCCCAGCTCCACGCACCCGTCGGCGAGACCGCGGACCGCCTGCTCGAACTGCCACATCACCGCCGGGTCCTCGGGCGAGCCGAAGTTCAGGCAGTTGGTGACCGCGAGCGGGGCGGCACCGGAGACGGCCACGTTGCGGTAGGCCTCGGCCAGCGCCAGCTTCGCGCCCACGTACGGGTCGAGCTTGCAGTAGCGGCCGTTGCAGTCGGTCGCGAGCGCGATGCCGCGCCCGGTCTCCTCGTCGATGCGCAGCACACCGGTGTCGTTGGGCTGCGCGAGCACCGTGTTGCCGCGGACGTAGCGGTCGTACTGCTCGGTGACCCAGCCGCGGGAGCACAGGTTCGGCGAGGCGATCATCGTCAGGATCGTCTCGCGCAGTTCGTCCGGAGTGGACGGTCGGGCGAGCGCGTCCGGGGTGTTCGCGATCAGCGCGTCCTGGTCGGCCGGGCGCTCGATCGGCCGGTGGTAGACCGGGCCCTCGTGCGCCACGGTGCGCGGCGGGACGTCGACCACGGTCTGGCCGTGCCAGTCGATCACCAGCCGGTCGCCGTCGGTGACCTCACCGATGACGGTGGCGATCACGTCCCACTTCGCGCAGACCTTCATGAAAGCGTCCACATTGGACGGTTCGACGACCGCGCACATCCGCTCCTGCGACTCGCTGGAGAGGACCTCGGCCGGGGTCATCCCCTCGGCGCGCAGCGGGACCAGGTCGAGGTCGACGTGCATGCCGCCGTCACCCGCCGAGGCCAGCTCCGCCGTCGCGCAGGACAGTCCGGCGCCACCCAGGTCCTGGATGCCGACGACGATGCCCTCGCGGAACAGTTCGAGGCAGCACTCGATGAGCACCTTCTCGGTGAACGGGTCGCCGACCTGGACGCTGGGCAGCTTCTTGCGCTTGCCCGCGCTCTCGTCGCCGGAGAAGGTCTCCGAGGCGAGCACGGACACGCCGCCGATCCCGTCCAGCCCGGTGCGCGCACCGAACAGGATGATCTTGTTGCCGGTACCGGAGGCGTGCGCGAGGTGCAGGTCCTCGACGCGCATCGCGCCCACGCAGAGCGCGTTGACCAGCGGGTTGCCCGCGTAGGTCGCGTCGAAGACGACCTCACCGCCGATGTTCGGCAGGCCGAGGCAGTTCCCGTAGCCGCCGACACCCGCGACGATGCCGGGCAGCACCCTGCGGGTGTCCGGCGCGTCGGCCGGGCCGAACCGCAGCGGGTCCATCACGGCCAGCGGGCGGGCGCCCATCGCGAGGATGTCGCGCACGATGCCGCCGACCCCCGTCGCGGCGCCCTGGTAGGGCTCCACGTAGGACGGGTGGTTGTGGCTCTCCACCTTGAAGGTGACCGCCCAGCCGTCGCCGATGTCGACGACGCCCGCGTTCTCCCCGATCCCGGCGAGCATGTGCTCGCGCATCTCGTCGGTGGTGGTCTCGCCGAAGTACTTCAGGTGCACCTTCGAGGACTTGTACGAGCAGTGCTCGCTCCACATCACCGAGTACATCGCCAGCTCGGCGTCGGTGGGGCGGCGGCCGAGGATCTCCCGGATCCTGGCGTACTCGTCGTCCTTGAGGCCCAGCTCCCGGAAGGGCTGGGGGGTGTCCGGGGTCGCCGCAGCGTGCTCGACGGTGTCGGCGAGGTGTTCGGTTGTCGTCACGCCTTCACCACCGCGTCGAGAACGGACAGGAACATGCCGAGGCCGTCGTCGGTCGGCCCGGTCAGCGCGTCGATCGCGTGCTCCGGGTGCGGCATCAGCCCGACCACCCGGCCGCGGGCGTCGGTGACGCCCGCGATGTCGTTGCGCGAGCCGTTGGGGTTGTTCCCCACGTAGCGGAACACCACCCGGCCCTCGGCCTCGAGTTCGTCCACAGTGGACTGATCAGCGACGTAGCGGCCCTCACCGGACTTGAGCGGCACCAGGATCTCCGCGTCCGGCTCGTAGCGGGTGGTCCACGCGGTGCCCGCGTTCTCCACCCGCAGCCACTGGTCCCGGCAGACGAAGTGCAGCCCGGCGTTGCGCAGCAGCGCCCCGGGCAACAGCCCCGCCTCGCAGAGGATCTGGAAACCGTTGCAGATCCCCAGCACCGGCATGCCGCGCTTGGCCGCGTCGATCACCTCGGTCATCACCGGGGCGAACTTCGCGATCGCCCCGCAGCGGAGGTAGTCGCCGTAGGAGAAGCCGCCGGGGACGATGACGGCGTCCACCCCGCGCAGGTCGTGGTCGGCGTGCCAGAGCGGCACGGCCTCGGCCTCGGCGTAGCGCGCGGCGCGGGCCGCGTCGACGTCGTCGAGGGTGCCGGGGAAGGTGATCACCCCGATCCGTGGGCTCATGATTCGACCCTGCGGACGGTCCAGTCCTCGATCACCGTGTTGGCCAGTAAGGTCTCGGCGATCTTGGCGAGCGCGGCGTCGTCGACGGAGTCGTCGACCTCCAGCTCGAAGCGCTTGCCCTGGCGGACGGAGGTGACCCCGTCGAAGCCGAGGCGCGGCAGCGCGTTGGCCACCGCCTGTCCTTGTGGGTCGAGGATTTCCTGCTTGGGCATGACGTCAACGACGACACGGGCCACTGGTCGCACTCCCAGGTTTGTGGCTCGGCGGGCAGCCGCAGCCTACCTGACCAGCGGGTTCTGACCTTATCCGGTGACAGGGCGGACGAACGTGAGCTACGCCGCAGATCGATTTCACCTGATCGCCGGTCGTTCGCCCTCCGCGAGCAGGATGGTCCGGCCCTGTTCGGCAGGTCAGGCTGGACATATGCGGGTACTCGTACTAGGTGGAACGAAGTTCCTGTCCAAGGCCGTCGCGACCGAGCTGGTCCGGCGCGGGCACGACGTCCTCTGCGCGGCGCGCGGCGCCTCCGGTGACGTCCCGGCGGGAGCCCGGCTGATACGCGTCGACCGAAACGACCCGGAGGGGTTCGCCCCCTTGGCCGGCGAGCGCTTCGACTCCGTCATCGACGTCGCCACGATGTCCCTGACCTGGGTCAACGAGGCGCTCCAGGCACTGGCCGCGAACGCGGGCCACTGGACGTTCGTCTCCTCGATCAGCGTCTACGCCGACCACGGGCCGGTCGGCCAGGACACCTCGTCCCCGACCGTCGAGCCGCTGGTGGAGGCGACCGAGGCGCGCACCCCCGCCGACGACCCGGCCGCCTACGGACGGATCAAGGTGGCCAGCGAGAACCGGGTCCGCGAGGAGCTCGGCGACCGGGCGTTCATCCCCCGGCCGGGCCTGATCACCGGGCACGAGGACTGGTCGGACCGGTTCGGCTACTGGCCGGCGCGGTTCTACCAGGGCGGCCGGGCGGTGGTCCCGGACGTGCCGGACCAGCCCGCGCAGTACGTCGACGTCCTCGACCTGGCGACCTGGCTGGTCGACGCCGCGGAGCAGCGGCTGGGCGGCACCTTCGACGCGATCGGCCCGATCACGCCGTTCCCCGAGCTGATCGCCGAGGTCGCCCAGGTGGCCGGGCAGGACATCGAGCTGGTCGGGGTCGCGGAGGACAAGCTGCTCGCGGCGGAGGTGAAGCCCTGGGCGGGGCCGCGGTCGCTGCCGATGTGGGTGCCCGGCTTCCACGGCATGCTCTCCCACGACCCGAAGCCCGCCGCCGACGCGGGGTTGCGGCACCGCTCGCTCGGCGACGCCACCAGGGCGGCGCTGGAGAACGAGCTGCGGCTCGGTCTGGAGCGGGAGCGCCGCGCCGGGCTCACCCACGAGGAGGAGGCCGACCTGCTGCGGCTGACCTGACGGGCGAGTGGCGGGCCGCCCACCCGGGACGGCCCGCCGCGCGCTCACAGCTGGTTCTTGATCTTCTCGTGCACCAGGTCGATGCGGACGCCCTGGTTGGGGCAGCCGCCGTAGTGGTGCAGCGAGATCACCTTGTGCGACGTGCCGGAGAGCACCGGCGACCCGGACGAGCCGCCCTCGGTGTCGCACTTGTAGCCGATGTCGGACTCCTTCACGCGCCCGTCCACCTTCACCGAGAACACCTGGCAGTCCTTGGACGCCGACTGGTCGTCGGAGAGCGAGACCTTCTTGAGCTTCCCGGCGGGGTGGCCGACCACGTACATCTTCTCGCCGACGGCGGGCACGCGCGGGTCCAGCTCCAACGTGCCGAACGGCTGCACCTTGGCGAAGTCGGTCACCGAGAACAGCGTGTAGTCCAGGCCGTAGTCGGTGGAGAGCACCTGGGACGCGAGAACCTTGGTCACCGTGCTGCTCGCGGTGCCACCGCAGGTGTCGCACTGGTAGTTGAACCAGACCTCGATCTGCTGCGGGTTGGTGGAGAAGCAGTGGTTGTTGGTCAGCATCCGGTTGTTCGCGCCGACCCGCCAGCCCGTGCACAGCGAGGAACCGTTGCGGAGCAGTTTCGCCACAGCGGCGCTCTTGGAGAATTCAGTCGGATTGCTGCTCTTGTAGCAGACCGCGTCCTTGTAATCATTGGTCCCGCAGATACTGCGGGTCTCCGCGTCCGCGCGCGCGGCGAACTCGGCGTCGGTGAATCCGCGGGTGATCTTGTCAATGCGCGCCGAGCTGAGCGGGGAAGGCGCCCCGCCGTCCTTGGCGCGCAGGGTGACCACCGCGGAGTCGCCGGTGACCGACAGCGCCCAGAATCCGGTGCCGGTCGGCGTCGCGGGCGAGTCGCCCGCAGCCCGCTCCTCGGCCGGGTTCCCGGAGTAGCGGTAGCTCTCCGACCCCTTCGGATCGGCGATCACCAGCTCGTCGGTCGGGGCCAGCCGCAGGTCGGTGACGTGCGTCTTCACGTACCAGGACGCCGCGCGGTCGATCACCGCGACCGGGTTGGACGCGCTGACCTCGGCGCGCACCGCCTCCTCGGTCCCGACCTGTTGGGCGCCCTGTTCGACCGGAGCGGACCGCACAGGGGACGACCCGGGCAGGACGAACACCGGAAGCGCCAAAGTGGCCGCGACTAATAGTTTGCCGAATGCGTGCATAAGCACCTCGCAGGGAATTACTTCAGCAGGGTGCTTTTGATACTGGTTGTCCGCTAATTCGGCGTCACTCTGACATCCGACGTAATCGGCGCATCATTCAGCTCACGCCTTTGGTCTTGCGGTCCTAGACTCGGGTACATGCGGATCACCCACCACCGCCACGCGTGCGTCCTGCTGGAGACCGGTTCGACGCGGTTGCTGCTGGACCCCGGCGCCTTCTCGTCCGGCTTCGACGCGCTGACCGAGCTGGACGCGATCCTGGTGACGCACCAGCACGCCGACCACCTGGACCTGGACCGGCTGCCGGGGCTGCTCGCCGCCAACCCGCGCGCCGAGCTGGTGGTCGACCAGGGTTCGGCCGCCGCCCTCACCGGTCTCGGCGTCACGCCGAAGGTCGTCACGCCCGGCGAGACGATCACGCTCGGCGGAGTCCGGGTCGACGTGGTCGGCGGGGACCACGCCACCATCTACGGGGAGCTGCCCGGCATCCCGAACCTCGGCTACGTCATCGGCGACGGCGCCTTCTACCACCCGGGCGACGCGTTGTTCGTGCCCGACCAGGACATCGACGTGCTCGGCATGCCGACCGAGGCGCCGTGGTTGAAGCTCGCCGAGACGGTCGACTTCATGAACGCGGTCGGGCCCCGCGTGGCCGTGCCGATCCACGAGGCGCTGCTGGCGCGGCCGGAGCTGTACTACGGGTGGTTCGACCGGCTCAGCGCGGAGAAAACCGAGTTCCGTGCGCTGAAGCCCGCAGAGGCGACGGAACTCTGACCGCCGCGTAGGTGCCGGGGATCGCACCGTCCCGCAGCGCGTCGTCCACGGCGTCGAGCAACGCCCACCTGCAGGTGTGGCTGGCGAGGTCGGCCGCGTCGACGGCTATCCGGACCAGCTCGGCGCGGCGAGGGATCACGGCGCGCTGCCCGAGGCGCCGCACCCGCCCGCGCCAGTGCGCGCCCGTCTTCAGGTCGTGCACTCCACTGGCATCCGCGCACACGGTGAAACCGTGCCGCCGCAACGCGGTCATCGTGCCGAGCGACACCGTCGCGTCGAGCACGGCGAAGCAGTCGGTCACGAGCCCGCGCGCCTCGAAGGACGCCACCGAGGCGATCAGCCGCAGCCCGGCCTCGTGCGCGGGCAGCGAAGGCTTGCGCCGCATCCTCCGCTGCTGCGGCACGAGCACCGGACCGCGAGCGAAACCGTTGAGCACCACGGCATCCCCCGCACTGCGCCGGAACCGAATCCAGTCCACTGTGGACTGTTCGGTGGCGGGCAACGGGGTGGTCAGCAGGGACAGCGGGACGCGGAGCCGGTCCAGCTCCTCGGCGACGGACGCGCAGTGCTCCAACGAGCGGCCGTCCATGCCGGAGAGCGAGACCAGGAGCCTGGTAGCCACTCATCCATTCAGCGGGACCCAGGTGACCAGCGGCTTTACCGCCGATGACGGCGGACGTCCGATCCCGCGAACTCTCAGGCGGGGGACGGCCAGTCCGCCATCGAGCGGCCCGTGATCATCTCGTAGGCCCGCAGGTAGCGCTCGCGGGTCGCCTCGACGATGTCGGCGGGCAGCGCGGGTGGCGGGGTGTCGCTCGCGCGGTCCCACCCGGACGCGGGCGAGGTCAGCCAGTCGCGCACGAACTGCTTGTCGAAGGACTGCTGCACCCGGCCCGGCTCGTAGGAGTCGGCGGGCCAGAACCGCGAGGAGTCCGGCGTCAGCACCTCGTCGCCGAGCACCAGCGCACCGGTGTCGTCCGTGCCGAACTCGAACTTCGTGTCGGCCAGGATCACGCCGCGCGACTCCGCGTGCCCGGCCGCGCGCCGGTAGACCCGCAGCGTCAGCTCGCGCAGCCGCTCCGCCTTCTCCTGCCCGACCTCCTTCACCACGGCCTCGAAGGAGACGTTCTCGTCGTGCGCGCCGATCTCGGCCTTGGTCGCCGGGGTGAAGATCGGCTCGGCCAGCCGGGAGGACTCGACCAGCCCCGCGGGCAGCGCCACCCCGCACACCGCTCCGGTGCGCTTGTAGTCGGCGAGCCCGGAGCCGGTGAGGTACCCGCGCGCCACGCACTCCACCGGCTCCATCGTCAGGCGCCGCACCAGCAGCGCGCGGCCGCGGACCTCGTCCGGGATGCGCGGGTCGTCGTGGGCGACGAGGTGGTTCGGCACCAGGTCGGACAGCAGCTCGAACCAGAAGACGCTCATCGCCGTGAGCACGCGCCCCTTGTCCGGGATGGCGGACTCCAGCACGTGGTCGTACGCGGAGATGCGGTCCGAGGCGACCAGGAGCAGATGCTCGTCGTCCACCGCGTGGAGCTGGCGGACCTTACCGGCGGCGATCTGCGGATACTCGGCAAGCGTTGGCACGGGGGCAACCCTAGACGCCCATCGCTCAGGCAGATCCCGAAAGGCTTGGTGATCACCCGGCCCGGCCGCAGACTTGACGGCGAATCCCCTGCCGGAGGAGGAAAATCGCCGTGCGTCGCCCCCTCGTCGTCCTCGCCATGACCACCGCCGCCGTGTTCGGCCTCACAGCGCCCGCGACCGCCGGGCCGTCGCAGGCCATGAACCAGCTCAACGAGAGCGAGCGCAAGATCTGCGCGGAGAACCCCGTCAGGTGCCTGGCCGCGCTCGCGGTGGCGAAGACCGCCAGTGACGAGTCGACCTCCGCTTTCTCCGGGCAGAACTACGACGGGACCCAGCGCGACGCCGCCCGGCACTGCATGTGGCAGTCCCTGCTCAGCGCCGACCACGGCAGCGCCTACGCGAAGCGCTGGGGCGACGCCCACGAGGAGAACCCCGCGCCCCCGGCCAGCCACGAGATGGACTTCCACAACAACGCCGTCGCCAGGGTGTGGGGCGGGCAGATCGCGCGGAACGAGCTCGTCGCCCACTGCACCACCTCGGCGCGCGCCGCCGCCTTCAAGGACTACAGCGACAAGCAGCGGCTGGTGTACATCGCGAAGTGACGCCCGGCGCCTGCAGGTGGCACAGACAGTGACCGTGCGCAAGGCAGAACTTCCGCCGATCGAAGCTTCGCATCGATGGCGGAGGTTTCCGCTCTGACTAGTAACGTCACTACGACCATTCTGAACTCCGGAGGAGTGTCGAGATGTCGTCAGGCCGGCTGTTCCGCTGCCTCGCGGTCCTGCTCTGCGGCTTCGCCCTGCTCGCGACCGGTCCGGCTGCGCTTGCCGGACCCTCGACACCCCCACCGGCGGCCTCGCCGTTCGTGGTCTTCGACTACTACCACCTGCCGAGCAGCGGAAAGCTCGGCTGGTCTCCGGTCGAGGGCGCGGCGAAGTACCACGTCCTGACCGTCAAGGACGGCGAGGCACCGAAGCCCGTCCGCACCGTCAAGGCCACCGACGAGCAGTTCGTCGAGATCCTGGTCGGCACGAAGTTCAGCCCCGACCGCGCGGCCCCGAACAGCGCCTACCACCTGCGCGTGCAGGCTGAGTACGCCGACGGCCGCAGGAGCGAGCTGTCCGGTGAGCCGGTGGTCTACACGGAGGCGCCGGACACGGGAACGCTGCCGGACCGCACCGGCTCGCTGCTGGAGCGGCTCGGCGCCTGACCGGTCACCCGGTCACTGCCGGGCCAGCGCCACCGACAGGTCGACGACCAAGCCGTCCGGCACGTCCTCGCCGCGCAGGCGCCGCTGCTCGAAGCCCTGCACCAGCGCACCGATGCCGAGCGCGAGCTGACGGGCCCGCTCCGGGCCGATCACCGCGCCGTTCTGGTCCGCCCTGCCCACCAGCGCCTCGGCGAACTGCTGGTCGGACCGCTGGGCGATCTCGCGCAACCGGGTGCTGACCACCGGATCGCTCTGCGCCTGCCCGGCCAGCTCCATCTCGAAGGCCAGCAGCTGGGCGGCCTCCTTGGTGCCGGCCGCGCGCAGTCGCCCGTGCACGTAGACCCCGATGACCTGCTCCAGGCCCAGCCGGGGGTCGCCGAGCTGCCGCAGCTCGGCGATCACCCGCCAGTGGATGTCCTCCACCACGGCGACCAGCAGGTCCCGCTTGCTGCCGAAGATCGAGTAGATCGCTCCGGTGGTCAGCCCGGCCCGACCGGCGATCATGCCGAGCGAGGCGCCGCGGTGGCCCTCCTCGACGATCACGTCCCTGGCGGCGTCGAGCAGAGCGGCGCGGTTGCGCGCTTTGCCTTCCAAGCGAGCGACCACGCGGACAACCCCCTCGACGACATGTCAGCAGAACTTGACCTCTGCACACATTGTCGTGCCGCTCAGTCGTGCGGTACCCCACTGCTTCCAGGGTCCTGATTTAACCGAATAAGGTTCACGTACGCGAACCAATCCTGCTCGATCATTTGGTGGACAACGGATTGACACCCGTTCGGAGCAGCGACTGAGCTCGGGCGCTACAGAATCGGTTCCGGTGTGTACCCGGCCGCGTTCGGGTAGCGCTTCAGGATCTCCTGGACGCGCTCGACGACGGCACCGACCTGCGCCGCGGCCGCGCCGGTGAAGGGCAGCCGGTCGGCGAGCAACCGGTCGAGGTCCGCTCGGCCCAGCGGGAACCGCTCGTCGGCTCCGAGCCGGTCGAGCAGCTCGTTGCGCTCGGTCCCCTGCTCCCGCATCGCCAGCGCGGACGCCACCGCGTGCTCCTTGATCAGCTCGTGCCCGGTCTCCCTGCCGACACCCGCGCGGACCGCGGCCATCAGCATCTTCGTGGTGGCCAGGAACGGCAGGTACCGGTCCAGCTCACGGCCGATCACGGCGGGGAACGCGCCGAACTCGTCCAGCACCGTCAGGAAGGTCTCGACCAGACCGTCGAAGGCGAAGAACGCGTCCGGCAGCGCGACGCGGCGCACCACCGAGCAGGACACGTCACCCTCGTTCCACTGGTCCCCGGCCAGCTCGCCGACCATGGAGGCGTACCCGCGCAGCACCACCGCGAGCCCGTTGACCCGCTCGCAGGAACGGGTGTTCATCTTGTGCGGCATGGCGCTCGACCCGACCTGGCCGGGCTGGAAGCCCTCGGTGACCAGCTCGTGGCCCGCCATCAGCCGGATCGTCTTCGCCAGCGAGGACGGCCCCGCGGCGAGCTGCACCAGCGCGGTCACCACCTCGAAGTCCAGCGAACGCGGGTAGACCTGCCCGACGCTGGTGAAGACCGCGTCGAAGCCCAGGTGCTCGGCCACCCTGCGCTCCAGTTCGAGCAGCTTCGCCGAGTCCCCGCCCAGCAGGTCCAGCATGTCCTGCGCGGTGCCCACCGGCCCCTTCACCCCGCGCAACGGGTAGCGCTCCAGCAGGTTCTCCACCCGCCCGAACGCCACCAGCACCTCGTCCGCCGCCGTCGCGAACCGCTTGCCCAGCGTCGTCGCCTGCGCCGCCACGTTGTGCGAGCGCCCCGCGATGACCAGCTCGGAGTTCTCCGCCGCGAGCTTCGCCAGCCGCTCCAGCAGTGCGACGCCCCGGTCCCGGACGTGCTCCAGGCTCAGCCGCACCTGCAGCTGCTCCACGTTCTCGGTCAGGTCGCGGGAGGTCATGCCCTTGTGCACGTGCTCGTGCCCGGCCAGCGCGTTGAACTCCTCGATCCTGGCCTTCACGTCGTGCCGGGTGACCCGCTCGCGTTCGGCGATCGAGGCGAGGTCGACCTGCTCCACCGCCCGCTCGTAGTCCGCGAGCGCGCTGGCGGGCACGTCCACGCCGAGGTCCGCCTGCGCGCGCAGCACGGCCAGCCAGAGCTTGCGCTCCAGCACCACCTTGTGTTCCGGGGACCAGATCCGGGCCAGGGTCGCGGAGGCGTACCGACCGGCCAACACGTTCGGGATGCGGGGCTTCGAGCTCACGCCGCTGAGCCTATTCGACGATCTAACGCCCAGCTCAGCCGCTGCGGCGTGAGGTCGAGAACAAAAAGACCCGATCCCCGCGAAGCCGCGAGAACCGGGCGGTGTGCTCACAGCACAGCGCACCGGCAACCGAATCGGGCACCTGGTGCGCGCGGAAATCATCAGCCCGCAGCCTTCGCCACCAATGCCCTCCCACCCCGTCGTCGGCCGCACCGCGTAGGTCGGTCGCGATCGCCGTGGTGCTCGGAGTGATCGTCGCGACGGGAACCAGGTGACGGGCCTGCGCCAAGGGGAAGCTCAGATCGCTGTCGTTGGAGAAGACCATCGCGGCGCCGATCTGTCCCCGTGAGCACATCGATCAGCAGATGGCTCGCCACGTTGACGTCCGATCCCTTCCCCTCGAACGTCGAGACGGTCGCCAACAGCATGACCTGCCCGTCGGGCTTGACCACCTCGCGCGCGGGAAGCCAGCCCGGAAGCTGATCAGCGCCGGGCGAGACGATCTGCCGGGGCCTGCGGCTGCGCGCAGAGCGGTGCAGTAGACGATGCGGTCGATGGTCGGGTTGGGCCACAGACGGTCGTTGATGAGGCTCATCCCCAGGCCGCCGATGTCCAGCCAGCGCCAGCCCACCGTTCCCTTCCCGCAATGGGCCCGCGCGCCGTAGTAGACGTTGAAGGCGTCGACGTAGACGCCGACTCTGGTGGGCCGTTGGACGGCACTCGGATCGATCACGCGGTGCAAGACAATCACGAAGCGGAAAAACGTCATTTGCCACCGTGGCAAATTATCCCTCGGCCGTGTATCTCCGGATTTCGCAAGCAATGCGCAGCGCTGCGAGCTCGTCACCCGCGATCGCCGCAAGCACACATGGAGCGTGAGCCGCGCGCAGCAAGGTCGTCGCCGAGGAACTGGCGGCGGGGACCCCGCCGACGTTGTCCACCTACAGGGACACCGCCGCCGAACGCACGAAGGCTGACCTCCGAACGCCGCGGGCCCAACTCGTGGACGTGCGGCACATCTTCCAGAGCGCCTTCCACAGGTCTACCGCCATCGCGCTCGACCTGGCCGCACGCGCGGAGAACTCGCTCGTCCTGGTCGGTGACCCACTCGGCCCCGCCATCACGGGCCCGCTGGAGCAAGGCCCGGTTTCCCTTTGGCCGTAAGGGGTCCCACGTGACACGGACGCGCCAGCGCAGGGTCCGTGTGCTCACGCGCAGCAACGAACTAGATTGGGTCGGTCGCTAGGTCTGGGAGGTTCGCCGGTGTCGGCTGGGGCTGGTTCGTTCGTTCACCTGCACGTGCACACCGAGTACTCGATGCTCGACGGTGCGGCGAAGATCGCTCCGTTGTTCGCCGAGGCGCAGCGGTTGGAGATGCCGGCGGTGGGGATGACCGACCACGGGAACATGTACGGGGCGGATCAGTTCTACCAGCAGGCGAAGAAGTTCGGGATCAAGCCGATCATCGGGATCGAGGCGTATGTCGCGCCGACGAGTCGGGGTCACAAGAAGCCGGTGTTCTGGGGTGAGCCGCACCAGCGTGGTGATGATCTTGCTGGTGGTGGTGCGTACACGCACATGACGATGGTGGCGCGGAACGCGACGGGGTTGCGGAACCTGTTCAAGCTGTCGAGTTTGGCGAGTATCGAGGGGTATTACCGCAAGCCGCGGATGGATCGGGACATCATCGCGCAGTACTCGGAGGGGATCGTCGCCACGACGGGGTGTCCGTCGGGTGAGGTGCAGACGCGCCTTCGGTTGGGGCATGAGAGGGAAGCGGTTCAGGCGGCGGCGGATTACCGGGATATCTTCGGGGCGGAGAACTTTTTCCTGGAGTTGATGGATCACGGTCTGGACATCGAGCGCCGGGTGCGCGAGGGTCTGTTGAAGATCGGTAAGGATCTGGGTATCAAGCCGTTGGCGACGAATGATTCGCATTATGTGACCAGGGATCAGGCGGATACGCATTCGGCGTTGTTGTGCGTGCAGTCGGGGAAGACGCTGAACGATCCGAACCGGTTCAAGTTCGATGGTGATGGTTATTACCTGAAGTCCGCGGCGGAGATGCGGCAGATCTGGGATTCCGAGGTCGAGGGGGCCACGGACAACACGTTGCTGGTCGCGGAGATGGTCGAGCCCTACGACGAGATCTGGGCCTACCACGACCGCATCCCGATGTTCCCGGTCCCGGAGGGCGAGACGCAGGAGAGCTGGCTGCACAAGGAGGTCATGCGCGGCCTGCACTGGCGCTTCCCGGACGGCATCCCGGACGGCTACGTCGAGCGCGCCGAGTTCGAGATGGACGTGATCAACCAGAAGGGCTTCCCCGCCTACTTCCTGGTCGTCGGTGACCTGGTGAAGTACGCGAAGGAGGTGGGCATCCGGGTCGGCCCCGGCCGTGGTTCCGCGGCGGGCGCGCTGGTCGCCTACGCGCTGGGGATCACCAACCTGGACCCGATCCCGCACGGCCTGCTGTTCGAGCGGTTCCTCAACCCGGAGCGCGCGTCGATGCCCGATATCGACATCGACTTCGACGACCGCAGGCGCGGCGAGATGGTGCGCTACGCGACCGAGAAGTGGGGCCACGACCGGGTCGCGCAGGTCATCACCTTCGGCACCATCAAGACCAAGGCGGCGATCAAGGACTCGGCTCGTGTCCACTACGGACAGCCGGGCTACGCGATCGCCGACAAGATCTCCAAGGCGCTGCCGCCGCCGATCATGGCCAAGGACATCCCCCTGTCCGGCATCGTCGACCCGAAGCACGAGCGCTACAACGAGGCCGCCGAGGTCCGCACGCTGATCGAGAACGACAGCGAGGTCTCCAAGATCTTCGAGACCGCGCGCGGCCTGGAGGGCCTGATCCGCAACGCCGGTGTGCACGCCTGTGCGGTGATCATGTCCTCGCAGCCGCTGATGGACTCCATCCCGCTGTGGCAGCGCGACGACGGCTCGATCATCACCGGCTGGGACTACCCCTCCTGCGAGGCCATCGGCCTGCTGAAGATGGACTTCCTCGGCCTGCGCAACCTGACCGTCATCGGCGACGCGATCGAGAACATCAAGGCCAACCGCGGCGAGGACATCAACCTCGACACGCTGGAGCTGGACGACAAGGCCACCTACGAGCTGCTGGGCCGCGGCGACACCCTCGGCGTGTTCCAGCTCGACGGTGGCCCCATGCGGGACCTGCTGCGGCGCATGCAGCCCACGGCGTTCGAGGACATCGTCGCGGTCGGCGCGCTGTACCGCCCGGGTCCGATGGGCATGAACGCGCACAACGACTACGCCGACCGCAAGAACGGGCGGCAGAAGGTCAAGCCGATCCACCCGGAACTGGAGGAGCCGCTCAAGGACATCCTCTCCGAGACCTACGGCCTGATCGTCTACCAAGAGCAGATCATGTTCATCGCCCAGAAGGTCGCGGGCTACTCGATGGGTCGAGCGGACGTGCTCCGCAAGGCGATGGGCAAGAAGAAGCAGGAAGTCCTCGAAAAGGAGTTCGAGGGCTTCGAACAGGGCATGCGCGACAACGGGTTCTCCCCCGAACCCATCAAGGCACTGTGGGACACGATCCTCCCGTTCGCCGGCTACGCGTTCAACAAGTCGCACGCGGCCGCCTACGGCCTCATCTCGTACTGGACCGCCTACCTGAAGGCGAACTACCGCGCCGAGTACATGGCCGCGCTGCTCACCTCGGTCGGCGACAACAAGGACAAGTCCGCGGTCTACCTCTCGGAGTGCCGCAGGCTCGGCATCAAGGTGCTGCCGCCGGACGTCAACGAGTCCGCGCTGCGCTTCTCCGCGGTCGGCCAGGACATCCGCTTCGGCCTCGGCGCGATCCGCAACGTCGGCGCCAACGTGGTCGACTCGATCATCAAGACCAGGGAGCAGAAGGGGGCCTACACCTCCTTCACCGACTTCCTGGACAAGTCGGAACTGGTCTGCTGCAACAAGCGCGTGATCGAGTCGCTGATCAAGGCGGGCGGTTTCGACTCCTTCGACACCACCCGGCTCGGCCTGTTCCAGGTGCACGAGGAGGCGGTCGACGCGGTCGTCCCGCTCAAGCGCCAGGAGGCGATGGGCCAGTTCGACCTGTTCGGCGCGGGCGGGGACGACGACGAGCCGAACGAGGACGCCTCCCCGCTGGCGCACCTGAAGATCTCCACCGAGGAGTGGCCGCGCAAGCAGCTGCTCGGCTACGAGCGGGAGATGCTGGGCCTCTACGTCTCGGCGCACCCGCTGGACGGGGCCGAGCGCGCGCTGCGGCAGAACGCGCCCAGGTCGATCGCGGAGATCATCGCCGACCCGCCGAAGGAGGGCGAGATCGCCATCGCCGGGATGATCTCGGCGATGGAGCGCAGGGTGAACAAGAAGGGCGAGCCCTGGGCGATCTGCACCGTCGAGGACCTGGACGCCTCGGTCGAGGTGCTGTTCTTCCCCAAGTCCTACAGCGTGCTCTCCGACGAGCTGGTCGAGGACGCCGCGGTCGCGGTCAAGGGCAGGGTGAACTGGCGCGAGGACAAGATGTCGATCTTCGGCTCGGGCCTGGTGACCCTGGACATCGCCGAGATGGACCTGACCCAGGACCCACCGCTGGTGATCAAGCTGATGGCCTCGAAGGTGAACCCGACACTGGTGGAGGACCTCAAGCACACGCTCAAGGCCCACCCCGGCGAGACCCCGGTGCACCTGAAGATCCAGAACAACCGCCGCGCCTTCACCCTCGCGGTCGACGACGGTTTCCGGATCAGCACCTCCGGTGCGTTCATGGGCGAGCTGAAGGCGCTGCTCGGCGCGGGCTGCGTCGGCTGAGCCGCCGTCGCCACGGCTGGTGCGCTCGCCAGCCGTGGCGACGGGCTCACATGGTGAACGCGCGGTCGGTGGCCAGCGCGGTCAGCTGCGCCTCGGTCAGGGCGGGCCGCTCCCGCCGAGGCTGGTCCGGCCTGCCGTTGCCGGTGGGGTCGTAGGTGTAGGCGGTGAAGCGCACGACCACCCCGTCCAGGCGGTAGTGCGTCGCGCTGGCGAGCACGTCCTTCTGGCCGGCGGTCGTCCGCTCCTCGCTGAACACGAGTGCCGTGCCGTCCGCGAGCTTGTCGACCCGGCAGACCAGGGTGCGCGTGGTCCGCGCCGGGTCCTCGGCGCACTCCTTGTCCGGGCTGGGGAAGTCGTACCGCGCCGAGTAGACGCTGACGAAGACCGCGGTGCCCCCGACCTGGTCGCGGAACTCCACCCCGCCCTCCAGCACGTTGGGCCCGGGATCGTTCTCCCCCGCCGCGGTGGCGTCGAACCGCATCGCCTTGACGTTGCGCACTCCCTTGACCCGCTGCCTCAGGAACTTGTCCAGCGCGGCCCGCCCGAGTGCCTCCCCGCGTGCCTCGGCCTCGGCCTGGGTCAGCCGCTCCGGCCGTCGCAGCCCGGGGACCGGCCACTGGAAGTCGATCTTCTTCTCGGTGCTCGGCGCCGGGCTCGCCGTCGTGGGCTTCGGCTCGTTCGCGATCTCCACGGTCCCGCCACGGCTCAGCCCGACGCTCTGCTGCACCGCGACCGCGCCGCCGATGACGGCGACCACCGCCGCGGCGACGGCGGCCGTGGCCCGCCGCCGCCGGACCCTGACCCCGATCCTGGTCACCGCCTCGTCCGGGTCGAAGCCCAGTGGCGGTTCGTCGGCGACGGCGCCCCGCAGACCGTCCCGCAGTTCCTTCTCGATCATGACTCCGTCCTCCCGCCGGTCAGGGCGGAGAAGTCCGGCCCGGACCGTGCGATCACCGCCCGCATCTTGTCCAATCCGCGAGCCGACTGGCTCTTCACCGTGCCTTGCGAGCACCCCAGCGCGGCCGCCGTGTCGGCCACCGAGAGGTCCTCGAAGTAGCGCAGGACGAGCACGGCCCGCTGCCGTGACGGGACCTCGGCCAGCGCGCGCAGGACGAGGTCCCGTGTCTGCGCGCGCTGGCCTACGGCAGCGGGATCGCCATCGTGGTCGGCGACGTCCGGTACGACGCCGGTCCTGTCCTCCGCCCTTCGCCAAGGGCGGCGGACCTCGTCCAGCCAGCACCGCACCACGGTCTTGCGGACGTAGTGGTCGAGCGTGTCCGCACCGCGGATGCGCCACCACGCCGAGTAGAGCTTGGTGAGTGCGTTCTGGACCAGGTCCTCGGCGAGGTGCCAGTCCCCGCACAGCAGATAGGCGAAACGGCGCATCGGCGCCGCCTGCCTCCTGGCCATGTCGCGAAACCGGGCCTCGTCCTCGGACCGCATGATGGTGCTCCCTTCGCGCTACCGGCCCTACTCACGCGAGCGGCGCGGGGAAGGTTGCACGCTCAGGGCAGTTCCGCGCGCAGCACTCGCCGCGCGGCGCCCCGGGGATCGGGATCGGACTCGATGAGGGCGTTGACCACGGTGCCGTCGATCAGCGCGATCAGGCGGGTCACCTCGGCGGCCGACAGCGGAGCACCCGCCTGCGCCAGGATCTCCACCAGCAGCGCGTGCAGCTCGTCACCCATCTCGCGCATGAGCGGCGCGAGGTAGGGACGCCGCCCGGAGCCGACGAGCCGCTCGTAGCGCAGGAGCACCACGTCCAGGCCGCCGTCGCGGGAGTTGTGCCCGAGCAGCAGGTCCAGCACCAGCTCGCACAGCTCGTCGCGGTCCAGCCGCTCGTCCCCGCACGCGGCCAGTCGCTCCCGGCCCCAGGCCAGCTCGGTGCGGCCGTGGTACTCCACCGCCCGCTCCACCAGCTCCTCGATCGAGGAGAAGTAGTAGGTGGTGGAGGCCAGCGGCAGCCCGGCGCGCTCGGCGACGGCCCGGTGCCGGATACCGGCGAAGCCGCTCTCGACGAGCAGTTCGCTGGCGGCCTCGACGAGGGCCTGGCGGCGGCGCTCCCCCTTGGGCGTACTGGCCTGGCCGGTCCGCTCCTGGGACGGGGCGGAGGGCGCTTCGGTGGGCTCCGGCATGACCAAGGATGGTGCCAGTCCGCGCAAGCTCAGTGCGCACCACCGGCGAGCTGCAGCCCGACCACGCCGCCGATGATCAACATGATCGAGACGATCTTGAGCACCGACACCCCGTCACCCAGCCAGACCATGCCGATCACCGCGGTGATGGCGGCGCCGATACCGGTCCAGACCGCGTAGGCGGGCCCGGCGGGCAGCTGCTTCATCGCCCAGGCCAGCCCGCCGAAGCTGGCGGTGGCCAGCACCGCGAAGGTCACCGTCGGCCACAGCCGGGAGAACCCGTCGGAGAGCTTGAGCGCGACCGCCCAGCCCGCCTCCAGCACGCCGGACACGATCAGAACGACCCACGCCATCGCCATCACCTCGACAATCTGGTACAAGAGTACCACTTTTCTGCCGGGGCGCGAACGCGACCGTGGCCGGCAGAAACGTGCTCTGCCGGCCACGATCCGGGGAGGGGACCCGGTGGTCTAGTACTTCTCCGCGATCTTCTTCGCCAGTTCCTCGACCCGGCCGCCGAAGGGCGCGCTGGTCGAGCCGTGGTCCGGTTCGCTCACCACGGTGAGCGGTCGCCCGCTGGGGGCGTAGGCCGACGCCGCCTTGGCGCCCGCCGGCAGGTTCCGGTTGCCGATGCCGTCCGAGTCGATCTTCGCGTCCGGCGGCCCGAGGATCACCGAAACCAGTCCGGAAACCTCGCCGTCCCTGACCACCACCGACATGGCCTTGGAACCGGCCGCGCAGAACCGGTCCGCCGGGGTCGGCGTGAGACCGGCAGCGGCCGGGAGCTCGTGGGCGAGGGCGACCGCGAGCTCCCGGTCCGCCGGTCCGCACCCGGTCGGGGTGCTGCTGGTCCGAGGACCAGCGCTTCCCGTGCCGCTGTCCCCCTGCTTGGACGTCGGCTCGGGAATGCTTCGTGGCGGTAGCTGGGTGGTCTTGCCCGGCGGGACGACCCCGCTCGGCATGGGTTGCAGTCCTGTGAGGGGGACGAGGGGAGCGCCGCCCTCGGTTGCACCGTATTCGGAAGAATTTTGGGCCGCCGTCACGTCGCCCTGGTCCGAGCCGAGGTTCAGCGCGTTCGCGCCGAAGACGGCGACCCCCGCGAGCACGACGACACCGAAGGCCGAGCCGGTCGCGACGCGCATCCGATGGCGCGCCGTCGCCAGCTTCGAGGCCCCCAGGACGTCCTGTTCGTCGAACGATGCCGGTGGCGCTTCCCGCACCGCATCGCGGAACAGGTCCGCGAGCTTGTGCTCGTCCACCTAAATCCACCTCCTCGACCGGCGAAGGTCGCCGCACCCCGGTTCGGTACCGGTGTTCACGACGCCGAACGCAGGTCGTCCAGCGCGTCTCCCAGCGAGGCGCGCAGGGCCTCCAACCCGCGCGCCGTCTGGCTCTTCACAGTTCCCTCGGTGCACTTCAACGCCGCCGCCGTGGCCGCGACGTCCAAGCCCTCGAGAAACCTCAGCACGAGCACCGCACGCTGCCTCGGCGGTACCTTCGCCAGACCCGCGAGCAGCGTCTCCCGCGTCGCGACCGACTCCCCGACCTCGGTGTCGGTGACCGGCGTGTCGGGGAACTCCTCCACGGTCCGCTCACGTCGCCACGGCCTGCGGGACTCGTCGATCGAGGCCCGGACCAGCGTGCGCCGCACGTAGGCGTCCAGGGCCCCCTTGTCCCTGACCTTCCGCCACCGTCGGTGCAGCGCGACGAACGCCGTCTGGGCCAGATCGTCCGCACGGTGCCAGTCGCCGCAGAGCAGGTACGCCGTCCGTCTCACAGCATCGCGCCGCGCGACGAAGTACTCCGCGAACTCCTGTTCTTCGCGCTGGTCCACGCGGGACTCTCCGCTCGTCGTGTCTTGCACTGGTGGGACGGACGCAGCCGCTCCAAGGGTTGCATCGTGCCGCACTCGGTTTCCTCCTGGCCACCGGCCCGTGCGGATGATCTGATCGGGTCGTGATCCCCGTCGACCTGCGCTCGGACACCGTCACCCGCCCCGACGAGCGGATGCGCTCCGCCATGGCCACCGCCGAGGTCGGCGACGACGTGCTCGACGTCGACCCGACCATGCGGCGCCTGGAGGAGCGCGCGGCCGACCTGCTCGGCATGCCCGCCGCGCTGTGGGTGCCCACCGGCTGCATGGGCAACACCATCGCTCTGATGGCGCACGTCGGCCGCGGTGACTCCTTCCTCGCCCTGCGGGACGCGCACGTGATCAACAACGAGCTGGGCACCCCCGCGTGGCTGGCCGGGGGCATGCCGCAGGCGCTGCCCGAGCTGACGCCGGAGGCCGTGCGCGCGACCACCCTCAACACGGGCCCGTACTACTCGATGCGCACGTCGCTGCTGTGCCTGGAGAACACCTACAACGCCGGAGGCGGCACGGTGCTGCCGACCGCGGAGCACGCGCGGCTGGTCGGCGTCGCCAAGGAGCTGCGGCTCACCGTCCACCTCGACGGCGCCCGGGTGTGGAACGCCGCGGTCGCCCTCGGGGTCTCCCCTGCCGAGCTGACCGCGGGCGTCGACACCGTGCAGTCCTGCCTGAGCAAGGGCCTCGGCGCGCCGATGGGCTCGGTCGTCGCGGGCACCGAGGAGTTCGTCGCGGAGGCGCGGCGCATCAGGAAGATGCTCGGCGGCGGGGTGCGCCAGGGCGGTGTGGTCGCGGCGGCGGGCCTGGTCGCGCTGGAGCGGATCGAGGACCTGGCCGCTGACCACGACACCGCCAGGGCGCTCGCGGACGGGCTCGTCGAGCTGGGGTGGCGCGTGCGGACCCCCGAGACCAACATCGTGCTGGCCGAGGCGCCCGGCATGACCGTGCCCGCCGCGCTGGAGCGGCTGACCGCGCTGAACGTGCTCGCCGGGCCGATGGCCGGGCTGGTCCGCTTCGTCACCCACCGGGACGTGGGCAAGGCGGAGATCGACGAGGTGCTGACCCGGATAAGGGGGACAGAGTGGGGCGAAGCTGGGTCGTCTTCGACTACGGCGAGGTCCTGAGCAGGCGCTCGGCCATGCTGCCGAAGCACGCCGAGGTCTACGGGGTGCCGCCGGAGGAGTTCGAACCCGCGTACTGGAAGGTGCGCGACGCCTACGACCGGGGCCAGCCCGACCTGGACTACTGGCGCGCGGTCGGCGCGGAGCTGGGCGTCGAGGTGGACGAGAAGACCTCGGCCGCACTGACCGAGGCCGACATCTCCGGCTGGCTCGAACTCGACCCGGGCTCGTTGGTGCTGCTGGACGAGCTGGCCGAGGCGGGGGTGCCGCTGGCGCTGCTGTCCAACGCGCCCGCCTCCTTCGCCGCCGCCGTGCGGGAACAGACGTGGGCGCGACGGTTCCGGCACCTCGTGTTCTCCGGGGAGCTGGGCGTCGCCAAACCGGACGCGGAGATCTGGGCGGCGCTGCTCGACCAGCTCGGCGCGTCCGCCGCCGACTGCCTGTTCCTGGACGACCGGCAGGTCAACATCGACGGCGCACTGCGGGCGGGGCTGGACGCGGAGCTGTGGGCGGGTGCGACGGCGATCCGCCCACGGCTGCGCGAACTGGGGCTGCTCTAGTACTTCGGCGTCTTCTTCTTGACGGCGCCGTAGGCCGCGGTCGCCAGGAACGCGATGACGCCGATCACCGCCAGCCAGAACAGGCCCTTGAAGATGAAGCCGATGATGGTCAGCGCCAACCAGATGATCAGCAGCGTTCCGATGATGGCGAGCATGATGTCCTCCCCTGGGCGTCTTGCTGACTGAACGGTCGCACGGGAGGTGAAGTTCCCGTCAGCCCAGCCAGCTCCCGATCCGGTGCACCGCCTCGTGCACGTCCTCCAGCGAGCCCGCGAAGGACATCCGGATGAAGCGGTTGCCGTCCACCGGATCGAAGTCCACTCCGGGGACGACCGCCACTCCGGTGTCGGCGAGCAGCCGCTCGCAGAAGGACATCGAGTCCTGCGTCAGGTGCGAGACGTCGGCGTAGGCGTAGAACGCGCCGTCCGCGGGCGCGACGCGGTCGATGCCGAGCTTCGCCAGTCCCGTGAGGAGTTCGTCGCGGTTGCGGCGGTAGCGGGCGACGTGCCCGTCGGCCTCGGCGTAGCCCTCCTCCGTGAAGGCCGCGACACCCGCGTACTGCGCGAGCGCGGGCGGGCAGAGGGTGAAGTTCCCGGTGAGGCAGTCCACCGCGCGCAGCAGCGGCCTGGGCAGCACCATCCAGCCGAGGCGCCAGCCGGTCATCGAGAAGTACTTGCTGAACGAGTTGACGATGATCGCGTCGCGGGAGGTCTGCCACGCGCAGCCGAGCGGGCGCTCGTAGCTGATGCCGTGGTAGATCTCGTCGCTGATCAGGCGCACCCCGTTGGCCTGGCACCACTCGGTGATCGCGGCCAGCTCGGCCGGGTCGAGCACGGTGCCGGTGGGGTTGGCCGGGCTCGCGACGATCAGCCCGCGCACCGGCTCGTCCAGCGCCTCCAACATCTCCACGGTCGGCTGGAAGCGCGTGCTCGCGTCGCACGGCAGGTCGACGACCTCGCAGCCGAGCGCGGATAGGATGTTGCGGTAGGCCGGGTACCCGGGGCGGGCCAGCGCGACCCGGTCCCCCGCCTCGAACGCGGCGAGGAAGGCGAGCAGGAACGCCCCCGACGAACCGGTCGTGATCACCACGTCCTCCGGCGCCACGTCCAGGTCGTAGCGGCGGCCGTAGTGGCCTGCGATGGCCGCGCGCAGCTCGGGGATGCCGAGCTGTTCGGTGTAGCCGAGCGTCTGCCGCTCCAGCGCCTCCGCCGCGGCCGCCCGCACCGGCTCGGGCGCGGGGGTCGCGGGCTGTCCCGCGGCGAGGGAGATGACGTCGCCGAACTCCCGCTGCCGCCGGGCCGCCGCGGAGAGGACCTCCATCACGTGGAACGGCGGGACGATGGCGCGCTGGGCGGCGGTGTCGAAGGACATGGGGCCAGCGTGCCACGCGGTGGCCGCTACTCCATAGGAGTGGCGCCACAGTCCACATAAGACACTCGGACTGAGCTGTTCCGGTGAAGCCCCGGCCCACCCGTTTTAGATCTTCAGAGTGAAAGTAAGATCCCGGGCAACCCGCGTACCGGACGGGGCGTCTCCCTAGCGCCGACGCTCGCAGCACCGGCACCGAGCACCACTTTCCGCGAGGGGAACCACGTCATGGCCAGGGGCATCAGCCGGTCCGCTTCCACCGTCCTCGGCGCCGGGATCTCGGCGGCCGTCCTGATGAGCTTCGTCCCGTCCGCGGGCGCGATCTCCGGCACCCTCGGCGCGATCGACGGCACGGTCTTCTTCGACCGCAACGGCAACGGCCTGATCGACCGCAGCACCTCCGGCGGCGAGGCCGGTGCCGACAAGGCCGAGGTCCGCCTCTACAACGCCAACGGCGACGTGGTGGCCGACGCGGTGGCCGACGCCAACGGGAAGTTCCGCTTCACCGACCTGCGCCCCGGCACCTACAAGCTCGACGGCAGCCAGTCCGGTTTCGTCTCCACCACCGACGCCGAGCGCAAGGTCGAGGTGCGCAGCAGCCAGACGGAGTTCGTCCGCTTCGGCATCCGCGGCGGCAGCATCTCCGGCCTCGCGTGGGTGGACGAGAACGGCGACGGCATCCGCCAGGACACCGAGAAGGCGTACACCGCCTCGCGCGGATTCACCCTGACCGGTGCCACCGACCACTACGGCAAGTTCGCGCAGCGCACCGCCAAGGTGGACGAGAAGGGCGAGTACTCCTTCGAGGACCTGCCCTCCGGCCGCTACACCGTGCAGACCACCGGTCCGGACGGCACCGCGGCGACCAAGTCCGAGGCAGGCCCGGACGCCACCACCGACTCCGACTTCACCGGCAAGTCCGGCACGGTCAAGTCCGAGAAGATCCAGCTCGCCCCCGGCGCGGGCATGATCAGCCTGGACGCCGGTTTCACCCGCACCACGAACTGATCCTCGACGTCGAAGGGCGGCGGCTCCCCGAACCCGGGGAGCCGCCGCCCTTCTTTTCGCCAGGGGTGGACCCGCTGCCGGGTCAGGCCTTGTCCTGCTCCGCCAGCGGGGTGCCGGTCGGCTCCTCGTCCGTCGGGATGTCCTGCTCGGCGGGCTGACCGCGGCGGACGGACTCCAGCAGCATCTGGGCGACGTCGACGACCTGGATGCTCTCGTCGGCCTTGCCCTCGTTCTGCCGCTGGGTGAGGCCGTCGGTGAGCATCACGCGGCAGAACGGGCAGCCCGTCGCCACCTTGGTGGGCGCGGTGCCCAGCGCCTCGTCGACGCGGTCGACGTTGATGCGCTTGCCGATCCGCTCCTCCATCCACATCCGCGCGCCACCCGCGCCGCAGCACATGGAGCGGTCGGCGTGGCGGGGCATCTCGCGCAGCGTGGCACCGGTGGAACCGATGAGGTCGCGCGGCGGCGAGTAGACCTTGTTGTGGCGCCCCAGGTAGCAGGGGTCGTGGTAGGTGACGTCCTCGGCGACCGGGGCGACCGGCACGAGGCGGCGCTCGCGGACGAGCTTGTTCAGCAGCTGCGTGTGGTGCACGACCTCGAACTGCCCGCCGAGCTGCGGGTACTCGTTGGCCAGGGTGTTGAAGCAGTGGGCACAGGTCACGACGACCTTGCGCTGCTTGGCCTCACGGCCCTCGAAGACCGAGTTCAGCACCTCGACGTTCTGCTGCGCGAGCATCTGGAACAGGAACTCGTTGCCCGCGCGGCGGGCCGGGTCACCGGTGCAGGTCTCCTCCGAGCCGAGCACCACGTACTTGACGTCGGCCATGTGCAGCAGCTCGGCGACGGCCTGGGTGGTCTTCTTGGCGCGGTCCTCGAAGGCGCCCGCGCAGCCGACCCAGAACAGGTACTCCGTCTCGGGAGCCAGTTCGCCGTCGAAGACCGGCACCTCGAAGTCCAGCGCCTCGGTCCAGGCCAGCCGGTCCTTGGCGTTCTGGCCCCACGGGTTGCCCTTGTTCTCCAGGTTCTTGAACATCCCGCCGAGCTCGCTGGGGAAGTTCGACTCGATGAGCACCTGGTAGCGGCGCATGTCGACGATGTGGTCGACGTGCTCGATGTCCACCGGGCACTGCTCGACGCAGGCGCCGCAGCTGGTGCAGGACCACAGCACCTCGGGGTCGATGACACCCAGCTCGTCCGGGCCGCCGATCAGCGGACGCTCGGACTCGGCCAGGGCGAGCACGTCGATCTTGGCGAGGCGGGCCTCGGCGTCGTCGCCGGTGATGCCGACCTCGTCGCCGCCCATGTCCTTGCGGCCGCCGGCGAGCAGGTACGGGGCCTTGGCGTAGGCGTGCTCGCGGAGGCTGGTGATCACCAGCTTCGGCGACAGGGGCTTGCCGGTGTTCCACGCGGGGCACTGGGACTGGCACCGGCCGCACTCCGTGCAGGTGGTGAAGTCCAGCCAGCCCTTCCAGCCGAAGTCCTCGATCTTGCCGGCGCCGAAGACGTCCTTCTCCGGGTCGGCCTCCTCGAAGTCCAGCGGCTTGCCGCCGCTCATCATCGGCTTGAGCGCGCCGAGCGCGACGCCGCCGTCGGCCTCGCGCTTGAAGTAGATGTTGAAGAACGCGCTGAACCGGTGCCAGGCCACACCCATGGTCATGTTGCGCGCGATCACGATCGCCCAGGTGGCCGAGATGAGCACCTTCAGCGCGGCCACGATCGACACGGCGACCAGGCTCGCGGGCAGCAGCGCGCCGAGGCCGTGCGAGATCGGCGCCGCCCACACCGGGTACGGCAGCAGGCCGTTGGCGGACTTGAAGGCGCGGATGCCGAAGATGCACAGGCCGACGCCGAGGATGACCGCCTCGACGAAGTACGCCTGGCGGAAGTTGGAGCCGGCGAAGCGGGACTGGCGGTCGGCCCGGCGCGGGTGGTTGCGCTGCCGGATGACGATCAGCACCAGGATGCCGAGGACGGTCGTCAGGCCGATCAGCTCGACGAACATGCCCCAGACGGTCCAGTGCCCGATGATCGGCAGCTCGAACGCCGGGTCGAAGACCTCGCCGTGCGCCTCGACCAGCGTCAGCACCAGCGAACCGAAGCCCACCATCACGAACCAGTGCGCGGCGCCGACCGTGCCCCACTTGAGCATCCTCGTGTGCCCGAGGATCTCCTTGAGCATGTTCTTCAGCCGCGGGCCCACCGGCCCGTTGCGGGTCGGATCGGGTTGCCCCAGCCGGATCGTGCGCACCATGCGGATGACGGTCTGCGTCAGCATCGTGACCCAGACCAGCGTCGCGGCGACGCAGATCAGGCCCAACACGATGTGCAAGGCGCCCATGCCCACGGCCTTCCTGTCCGGTTTCTACCGTGCCGGGAGACTACGCCATATTACTCATCAGTAACCACTGGGAAGTGGCGGTCGTCGCACCGGCGGCGGAGATCAGCTCGCATCCTCGCAAACGCGGCGGCGCACCACCCACTGAGCGCGCCCTAAGTAGTTGGACGCCCTACTACTCGGCTCCCGCCGCGAAACGGCCCCGGACAGCGAAACGCCGGTGAGTGGCGCCCTGTGCCACTCACCGGCGTTCGATCATCGACCGATCAGGCGGTCAGGCCTTGCGACGGCGGAACTTCACCATCAGCGCGCCACCCGCGACGAGGGCGACGAGGCCACCGACGATCAGCTGCCACACGAAGTCGACACCCGTGTCGGCCAGGCCGCCACCGCCGTTGCCACCGCCCGGCTTGTTGTTGCCCGGCTGCGGCTGGGCCGCGCCCTTCACGGTGTAGCGGACGCTGGTGACGTCGGAGTCCACCTTCTCCACGGTCTGCCGCGCGCCGATCACGCGCTCGCCCACCGCGAGGTCCGTGGTCAGCGGCAGCGACCACTTGCCGTCGGCGGCCACGGTGGCCTCGCCGACCTTCTTGTCGTCGACGGTCACCGTGACCAGGGCCTTGGCGATACCGGTACCGGTGACGACGGGCTTGGCGTTGTCACTGGTGGTGCCGGTCTTCGGCTCGGTGATCTGCGGAGCGGCCGGGACGACGGTGAACTTCGAGCTGGTCTCCTTGGAGGAGGTGCCCTTCAGGGTCTGCTTCACCTTGACCTCGTGCGTGCCCAGGCCCAGCTCGGTGCCGACCTTCAGCGTCCACTCGGCCTTGTCGGTGCCGGTGACCTCGCCCAGGTCCTTGCCGTCGAGCTGGACGCTGACCTTGGCGCCCGGCTTGGCGAAACCGCTCAGGGTCGGCTTGGTGTCGGTGATCCTGGCGTCGGCGGCCGGGGTCTTGACGGTGGCCGGGCGCAGGTTCGGCTCGTCCGGGTCGAGGTGCGCGGCGATGCCGTCGCCGTTGGCGTCCTTGGTCTGCGTCGGGTTGGCCGAGAGCTCCTCGACGTCCTTCACGCCGTCGCCGTCCGCGTCACCGGTGGTGGTGAGCACGGTCAGCTTGTTGTTGTTGAACTCCGGCAGCGTGAGGATGTCGGTCGCCAGGCTCTCGCCGAGGTTCTGGTAGGTCAGGTTGCCGTTGTTGTCCGGCACCTTGACGCACTTGCCGTCCTCGAAGTAGGCACCGGTGCTCCAGCCGAGCGCGGCACCGCCCGCGACGATCGCGCCACCGCTGTCGCCACCGGCGACGCAGGCACCGTGGAACTCGAAGCCGAGCTGGGCCCTGCCCTTCTCGGTGCCGTCGCCGATGTACCACAGCGAACGCTCGTTGACGACCTTGCCGCAGGTCCAGCCGGTGGTGCGGCCCGACTTGCAGACGTTCATGCCGACGATCGCCTGGCTGACCGAGTCGACCTTGACGTTGCCGCCGTTGGCGCCCCAGGTGTAGACCTCGGGCACCGCGCGCACGGCCGGGTTGGTGACCCGGATGGTGGCGTAGTCGTTGCCCTTGCGCTCGTCGATCTGGCCGTTGCCGGTGTCGGCGTTGTCCCACACGGTGGTGGCGAAGGCGCCGATCTTGTCACCGAGGTCGGACTGGTTGCCCTGCTTGACCTCGACGAAGACCTCCTTGAGCGCCGGCGTGTGCATCAGCGCGCAGTGGCCGGCGGTCAGCGGGGTGAGCTTGCCGTTCTGGTCGACGGCGTTGAAGCCGATCGAGCACAGGCCGTAGCTCGGGTTGGCCCCACCGCTGGAGCCGACGTAGCCGCTGCCGTTGAGCAGGTTGGCCGGGGCCTTCGGCTGCAGCTTGCCGTACTTCACGTCCTGGGAGACCTGCGGCTTCGGCATCTTGGCCTGGACGCGGCGGCCGTCCTCGGAGTCGGCGAGCACGATGTTGAGCTTGCCGCCCTTGACGTCGATGCTCGCGGAGAAGACCAGCTTGCGCTCGGCTTCCGGCAGCGACTTGACCCAGGTCGACAGCGCGTTGAGCGCGTCCTTCAGCTTGGCCTCGGTGGTCGGGCGCACCTGCGCCTCGGCACCGGCGGCGCGGGCCTTCTTCGCGGCGGCCTCGGAGGTCACGGCGACGATGGCCTTCTTGGTGGCCGGGTCGAACCAGACGCCACCGAACTCACGGCCGAGCTCCTTGCGCAGCGCGGTGCCGGTGGCCGCCGCCTTCTGCGCCGCCTTGGCGTCGTTGACGTAGGTCGCGGCGTCGGTCTTCAGGTCGCGCTGGATGGCTTCCTTCAGACCGGGCGGGAGCTGGCGGACGGTCGCCTCGGTCGTGGCCCCCTCCGGCTCGGCGGCCGGGGCCACGCCGGCGCTGAACGCGACCGACAGGGCGACCAGACCGGTCACCGCCGCAGCGGCTACCAAGCCCCTGCGGAGTCTTCCCTCGGACAATTGATCTCCCCAGTTCGTTACCTCTTACGGGTGACGGCGGGACCATAGGCATACGAGGAGCGACTTCGTATCCACTTCGTGAAAGAAGGCGCGAACTTCGTTATCTGGATTTCACCTGGTGAGCCCCGCACTACTCCATTCGGCGGCATACCGCCGTCGTCATTCGGACGGGTGAGCATGATCAACAGACTGTGACCGCCGTCGCTTTCCCCCCGGGAACCCGGCGAGCCCCCTGGCCGTTGATCGGGTCAGAAAGCTTGAGCGCGGATCGCTCAACTTCGGTTTGACGCCGGAGCGGGGGAGAATCCAGACTTGAGCCAGGCGCACTCAAGGCTCTTCGCCGGGCCGAGGGCGCGCGGCCCACCGATTCCCGATTCACGGAGGAAACTGCAATGGCGCGAGCGGTCGGAATCGACCTCGGGACGACCAACTCCGTCGTCGCCGTCCTCGAAGGCGGCGAGGCCACGGTCGTCGCCAACTCGGAGGGCTCGCGGACGACGCCCTCCATCGTGGCCTTCGCCAAGAACGGCGAGGTCCTCACCGGTCAGCCCGCCAAGAACCAGGCGGTGACCAACGTCGACCGGACCATCCGGTCCGTCAAGCGCCACATGGGCACCGACTGGAAGGTCGAGGTCGACGGCAAGAAGTACACCCCGCAGGAGATCAGCGCCCGGGTGCTGATGAAGCTCAAGCGCGACGCGGAGGCCTACCTCGGCGAGGAGATCACCGACGCGGTGATCACCGTCCCCGCCTACTTCGAGGACGCCCAGCGCCAGGCCACCAAGGAGGCCGGGCAGATCGCGGGCCTCAACGTCCTGCGCATCGTCAACGAGCCCACCTCGGCCGCGCTGGCCTACGGCCTGGACAAGGGCGAGAAGGAACAGACCATCCTGGTCTTCGACCTCGGCGGCGGCACCTTCGACGTCTCGCTGCTGGAGCTGGGCGACGGCGTCGTCGAGGTCCGCGCCACCAGCGGTGACAACCACCTCGGTGGTGACGACTGGGACCAGCGGATCGTCGACTGGCTCGCCGAGAAGTTCAAGACCAGCAGCGGCATCGACCTGACCAAGGACAAGATGGCGATGCAGCGGATCCGCGAGGCCGCGGAGAAGGCGAAGATCGAGCTCTCCAGCTCCTCCACCGCCAGCATCAACCTGCCCTACATCACCGTCGACGCGGACAAGAACCCGCTGTTCCTGGACGAGACGCTGACCCGCGCGGAGTTCCAGCGGATCACCTCGGACCTGCTCGACCGCTGCCGCGCGCCGTTCAACAACGTGATCAAGGACGCGGGCATCTCGGTCGGCAACATCGACCACGTGGTCCTGGTCGGCGGCTCCACCCGGATGCCCGCCGTCGCCGAGCTGGTCAAGGAGCTGACCGGCGGCCGTGAGCCGAACAAGGGCGTGAACCCGGACGAGGTCGTCGCCATCGGCGCCGCGCTGCAGGCCGGTGTCCTCAAGGGCGAGGTCAAGGACGTCCTGCTGCTCGACGTCACCCCGCTGAGCCTGGGCATCGAGACCAAGGGCGGCGTGATGACCAAGCTGATCGAGCGGAACACCACGATCCCGACCAAGCGCTCGGAGATCTTCTCCACCGCCGACGACAACCAGACCACGGTGGGCATCCAGGTCTACCAGGGCGAGCGCGAGATCGCGGCCTACAACAAGAAGCTGGGCACCTTCGACCTGGTCGGCCTGCCGCCCGCCCCGCGCGGCGTCCCGCAGATCGAGGTCACCTTCGACATCGACGCCAACGGCATCGTGCACGTCCAGGCCAAGGACCTCGCCACCGGCAAGGAACAGGGCATGACCATCACCGGCGGCTCGGCCCTGAGCAAGGACGAGATCGACCGGATGATGAAGGACGCCGAGGCGCACGCGGACGAGGACAAGAAGCGCCGCGAGGAGGCCGAGGTCCGCAACCAGGCGGAGACCCTGGTCTACCAGACCGAGAAGTTCCTCAAGGACAACGAGGAGAAGGTCCCCGCCGAGGCCAAGGAGAAGGTCAGCGCGGCCATCTCCGGCGCCCAGGAGGCGCTGAAGGGCACCGACATCGCGGCCATCAAGGACGCGGTGGAGAAGCTCAACGCCGAGTCCCAGGCGCTCGGCCAGGCGATGTACGCCCAGGCCGCTCCGCAGGGCGGGGCCGAGGGCGCGCAGGCGGGCAACGCCGACGCCAAGGCCGATGACGTGGTGGACGCCGAGATCGTCGACGACGAGAAGGACAAGAAGTGACCCAGGAGCACCAGGAGGGCGAGCCCCGCGTGGTGGTCCGCGACCGGCGCCGCGTCGACCCGGAGACCGGCGAGGTCCGCCCGCCGGCTCCGGCCGGTGAGGAGCCCGGTTCCGGTCCGGTGGCCCAGGAGGGCGGCGGCAGGCACGCCGCCGCGGAGCCGGACGAGGCCGGGCAGCGGGCGGCCGAGGAGACCGCCGCGCTGCAGGCCCAGCTGGCCGAGCGGACCGCGGACCTGCAGCGGCTGAGCGCGGAGTACGCCAACTACCGCAAGCGGGTCGAGCGCGACCGGGAGGCGGTGATCTCCGGCGCCAAGGCGCAGGTGGTCACCGAGCTGCTCGGCGTGCTCGACGACCTGGAACGGGCCGAGGCGCACGGCGACCTCACCGGCGCGTTCAAGGCGGTCGCCGACAAGCTCGGCGCGGCGCTGACCAAGGCGGGGCTGGAGCCCTTCGGCACCGAGAACGAGCCGTTCGACCCGTCGGTGCACGAGGCGGTGCAGCACAGCACCTCGCCGGAGGTCTCCGGTCCGACGGTGACGCTGGTGATGCGCCGCGGCTACCGCTTCGGCGACCGGGTGGTGCGCCCGGCGCTGGTCGGGGTGACCGACCACGAGCCAGCGGCCGAGCCCGTCGAGCCGGACTCCGGCGACCGTGGCGAAGGCTGATCGACGACCGAGGGGAGGGAACGCCCGATGAGTGCGCGGGACTGGATCGAGAAGGACTTCTACGGCGAGTTGGGCGTTTCCTCTTCGGCTTCGGCCGACGAGATCAAGAAGTCGTACCGGAAGCTGGCACGGGAGCTGCACCCCGACGCCAACCCCGGTGACACGGCCGCCGAGGCGAAGTTCAAGGCGGTCTCCGAGGCGTACGCGGTGCTCTCCGACCCGGAGAAGCGCAGGCAGTACGACGAGGCCCGCAGCCTCTTCGGCGGCGGGCGCGGCGGCTTCGACGGTTTCAGCGGCGGCAACACCGGCTTCGACTTCGGCAACATCTTCGGTGGTGGCGCAGCGGGCCAGGGCGCGGGCGGGGGCGGTTTCAGCGACCTCTTCGGCGGCCTGTTCGGCAGGCGCGGCGGCGCGTCCGGGACGGCGAACCGGGCCCGGCGCGGTTCGGACGTCGAGGCCGAGGTGCGGATCGACTTCGTGGACGCGGTCAAGGGCGCGACGGTGATGCTGCGCCTGTCCAGCCCGACCACGTGCGGCACCTGCGGCGGGGACGGGGCCGCCCCCGGCACCTCGCCGAGGATCTGCCCGAACTGCTCGGGATCGGGCCTGGTCACCCGCAACCAGGGCGCGTTCGCCTTCAGCGAGCCGTGCCGGGAGTGCCGGGGCAACGGCAAGATCATCGACACGCCGTGCGGGGAGTGCGGCGGCGACGGGATCAGCACGCGCACCCGCGCGCTGAACATCCGCATCCCGGCCGGGGTCGAGGACGGCCAGCAGATCCGGCTCGCCGGACAGGGCGAGCCCGGCCGCAACGGGGCCGCCGCCGGCGACCTCTACGTGCGGGTGCACGTCAGCCCGCACGAGGTGTTCGGCCGATCGGGCAACGATCTGACGCTGAGCGTGCCGGTGACCTTCCCCGAGCTGGCCCTGGGGACCACACTGACCGTTCCGACGCTGGACTCCTCGGTGACCGTCCGGGTGCCCCCTGGTACCGCGAGCGGCCGGGTGCTGCGGGTCCGGGGCCGGGGCGTGGTCCGCAAGGACGGCCAGGCCGGTGATCTGCTGATCACCCTGCAGGTGCACGTGCCGTCCACTGTGGACGCCAAGGCCCGCGCGGCGCTGGAGGCCTACGCCGAGGCGACGGCGGGCGCCGACCCGAGGGCCGGCCTGAACGCGTTGCTGCAGAAGAAGGACCCAGGGGAGGCGTGATGAACCCCGACCCCAGCTGGCAGGGCATCCCGGCGGCGCCCGGTACCGATGAGGACACCCCGGTGTTCGTCATCTCGGTGGCGGCCCAGCTCGCCGGGCTGCACGCGCAGACGCTGCGCACCTACGACCGGCTGGGGTTGGTCTCCCCCGGTCGCTCGCCCGGCGGCGGGCGCCGGTACTCCGCCCGGGACATCACGCTGCTGCGCCAGGTGCAGCGGCTCTCCCAGGAGGAGGGCATCAGCCTCTCCGCGATCAAGCGCATCATCGACCTGGAACAGCACGTGGACGCGTTGAGCGCCAAGGTCTCCGAGCTCACCGAGCGCCTGGCCGACGCGCACGAGCAGCTGGCCGCGGCGCACGCCGCCGCCGAGAGCGCCGCCGCGGCGGTGCACGCCTCCTACCGCCACGACCTCGTGCCGGTGAAACCGCAGTCCACCGCGCTGGTGATCTGGCGCCCCCGCCCGCGCCGCTGACGACGCGGGCCGACTGGGCCGAATGGGGCAAATGGCCCAGGGCGATGCGGCATTCGGCCCAACGGAATGGGAAAGTGTGCCTCCCCGACACGATCTCCTTCCCCGAGGAGCCCCATGCATCGCCGTGCAGGCCAGGTGTTCCTGGCCGTACTCGTGCTGCTGGTGAGCGCCGTTCCCGCGCTCGCGGAGCCCAGCCCCGTGCGGTCGCTCGACCAGACCCACGCGACCTATCCGAGGGCGATCCGCCTGCAGCACTCCGGGCCGTTCAACGGCCGCGTCATCGCCACCGTCACCACCTACACCAACGGCGCCGGGATCGGTTCGATCTACGAGAGCCGGGACGACGGGAAGAGCTTCCGCAAGATCGGCTCGATCAAGGATCCCCTCGCCGCGCGCGGGTTGTGCTGCACCCACCTCTACGAGCTGCCGCGACGGGTCGGCAAGCTGGCCAAGGGCACGCTGCTGTGGGCGGGCAGCGTCGGCCAGGACGGCGGGAACATGTCGCTGCGGGTCTGGCAGAGCCGCGACCGCGGCCGCACCTGGTCGCAGCTGACCTCCTGCTACGACTCCCCCAACGGCCAAGGGCTGTGGGAGCCGGAGCTGTTCGTGGACGCGAAGGGGCGCCTGGTCTGCCAGTTCGCCGACGAGACGGAGAAGCCGCGGTTCGACCAGCTCGTCGCGCAACGGGTCTCGGTCGACGGCGTCACCTGGGGGCAGAAGACGCACGTGGTGACGAGCGGGAACCGTTGGCACCGCCCGGGAATGCCGAACGTGCGGCGGCTGCACAACGGCGTCTACTACATGACCTACGAGATCTGCGCGCAGTTCGGCAAGTACTTCTGCGCGGTCTACTACCGGACCTCGACCGACGGCGTGAGCTGGGGCGATCCGTTCAACTTCGGCACTCTGGTGGAGAGCACGCACGGGCGGTACTTCACGCACACGCCCACGATCGCGCTGACACAGCAGGGCAGGCTGCTGCTGATCGGGCAGATCCTGCAGAACCCGGACGGCTCGGTCGCCCCCGGCAACGGGCGGACGCTGTTCGTCAACGACAACAACGGGATCGGCCGGTGGACGGAGGGCGTCGCGCCCGTCTCGGTGCCGGGCGCGCGGGACAACTACTGCCCGAACTACAGCCCGACGCTGGTGCCCTCCCTGGACGGCAAGCAGGTGCTGGAGATCTCCACCGACTACGTCGGGGACCAGAGCTGCCGAGCGTTCTACGCCACCGGGCCGCTGCCCGCCTGACCGGTGCCGGGCGGACCCGCGGGGGTCCGCCCGGCACTCAGTCGAGGGTGAACGGGTCGTACTTGATCCGGTCCAGGGGTGTGCCCGCGACGAGCATCCTGGACACGGTGGCGCGGATCATCGCGGGTGAACCGCAGACCAGCACGTCGCGGTCGTTCCACGAGCCGTAGCGGGTGACCACGTCGGCGAGCGAGCCGTGCTCGACGCCGCGCGCACCGGGGTCGGCCTCCAGGGTCGGCACCACCGTCAGCCACGGGTTGGCCATGGCCAGCCGCTGCAGGTTCTCCAGGTCGTAGAGGTCGGCGCGGGTGCGCCCGCCGACGAACAGGTTGACCCTCGGGTTCTCGCCCCACTGGGCCATGTCGTCGACCATGGCGCGCATCGGCGCGACCCCGGTGCCGCCCGCGACCATCAGCACGTCACGGCCGTTGGTGCGGTCCACGCCCATCCGGCCCATCGGCGGGCCGATCCGCCAGGTGTCGCCGATCTGGGCGTGCCCGACGATCGCGCGGCTGACCCAGCCGCCCTCGACCGAGCGGATGTGGAACTCCATCATCCCGTCCTCGCGCGGGCCGTTGGCGGGCGAGAGGTAGCGCCACAGGCGGGGGCGCTGCGGGGTCTCCACGCTGACGTACTGGCCGGCGCGGTAGGGGATCGGGTACTCCGTCTGCACGCGCACGATCGCGAGGTCCCAGCTCAACCGCTGGTGGCCGACCACCTGGCCGTTCCACCACGCCGGGCTCTCGTCGGCGTTGGCCGCCTCCTGCATGGTGCGGGCCATGATCGTGTAGGCCTCGGCCCACGCGCGTTCGACGTCCGTGGTCCACGCGTCGCCCGCGTACTTGCGCACGGAGGACAGCAGGGCGGTACCCACGGCCTCGTAGTGGCTGGCCACCACGCCGAACTTGCGGTGGTCGCGGCCGAGCTGCCGCAGGAAGGGGACAAGGTCATCGGGGCGGTCCACCATCTGCACGACGTGGACCAGCGCACGCAGCAGTCGGCTGCGTTGCACCTCCATGTTCGCCGGGAACAGCTCGCGAGTGGCCGGTGCGAGGCTGAACAGCATCCCGTAGAAGAACCTGGCGACATCCTCGGCCACCGGCTCCACCACCGCGAAGCTCTCCCGGATCATCCGCACCATGGCGGAGACCTGGGCAGGGGGCTGGCGGTTAGGTTGCGAGGGTGGCACTGGCATAAGCACGGCGTTCGCGGTCATGGTCCGGGCGCGTCTTCTCCATGTTGTTCGGCGTACCGCGTTGGCACACCATTGGTCGACGAGCGTCCCCCGACAGGGTGGACACTAACCCGTCGTCCAGCCCAGTGGCCCCTTGATGCCACCTTCGAGTGCAATTTGCTTACTGCGTGTGTACATACTTCCGGCCAACGGGCGAACCTCCCACCTGCATGTGCGTGGACCTACCTGATCGTGACACCGTGACACCGTGAGCCCCGACTCCCCCGTCCCGACCGGTACCGCCGGTCCTGACCTACTGCTACTGGAGCTGGCCGAGTCCCCGTCACGTCCCCCGACCGTGCGGGCGACCCGTCCAGTTGATCACGAGCGGCAGCGGAGCGGTGGGATGTCCTCCGCCATTCCGCCTCCCCATTCTCCCGCGCGCACCGCTGTTCCAGAAAGCCCTTCCGGCGCACCCGTTCGCCCGGCGGCCGATCAGGTGACCCGAGTGCTCCCCCGGCCGATCCCGGCGGAGGCGCCGACCAGGCTGATCACGCTCCCACCGGAGGACCCGCACGCCGATCCCGGTGACCGGCTGCCGGGGTCGCGGGGTGAGCACCTGCTGCAGAACGTGTACGGCACTCACAAGCGGGCCGAGCGCTTCTACAACGACCAGGTGCTCGACCACCTCAACGAGCGGATGATCGAGTTCATCGCCCGGATGGAGATGCTGTTCGTCTCCACCGCCGACAACAAGGGCGAGTGCGACGCCTCGCTGCGCGCCGGGCCGCCCGGTTTCGTGCGGGCGCTGGACTCCGGCCACCTCGCGTACCCGGAGTACCGGGGCAACGGCGTGATGGCCAGCCTCGGCAACATCAGCGAGAACCCGCACGTGGGCATCCTGATGATCGACTTCGCCGAGGACGTGATCGGCCTGCACGTCAACGGGCACGCCAGGATCGTCGAGGACGCGGACCTGCGCCGGGAGCACCCGGAGCTGCCGACCGACTTCGAGAAGGGCCGGACCCCGGAGCGCTGGGTGGTGGTCGAGGTCGAGGAGGCCTACATCCACTGCCGCAAGCACATCCCCCGGCTGGTCCCGGTCGGCCGGGACCGCCCCTGGGGCACCGACGACGCCAAGCGCAAGGGCGGCGACTACTTCGGCGCCAAGGACATGCCGAAGCCCTGGCAGACCACCCAGGTCGGCCCGCACGACTGATCGCGGGTGGTCCACCGGGATCGAACGCGGTCGTGCCCTACGGTCTCCCCTCAGACCTGAACGGATGGGAGACCGGGGACCCGTGGCCGACGAGGACACTGCGCACGTGCACCGGCGGGCGGCCGGGGACGCGGTGGAGCGCGAGCTGTCGGTGCTGTTCCGGCGCGCTCGCAGCCTGTCGCTGTCCCTGGCCGCACGGCTGCACCCGGACCTGGACGCGGCCGCGTACGGGCTGCTGGTGTTCATCGCCGACGGCGAGCCGGTCCGCGCGGCCGAGCTGGCCGGGCGCTTCGGGCTGGACAAGTCGACGGTGAGCAGGCAGCTGGCCCAGCTGGAGTCGCTGGAGCTGATCGAGCGCGTCGCCGATCCCACCGACGGCAGGGCCAGACTGGTCCAGCTCACCGAGAACGGCAGGCAGCGGCTGGTCGCCGTGCGGACCGAACGCAGGCAGCGGTTCTGGCAGAGCCTGTCCGACTGGGAGACCGACGACATCCGCGCGCTCGCGGACCTGCTCGGCAAGCTCAACGAGGACCTCTAACCCCTCCCCAAAAGGTTGCTGAGCGCAACTAACTCCCTTATAGTTGTATTGCGCAACCATGAGGGAGGCTGCCATGGCGCCCAGCACCCAGACCTGCGTCGAGCTGATCCAGCACGTCCGCGAGCTCGTCCAGCTCCGGCACGCGGTGGCGCACCGCCAGGTCGAGCCGGGAGAACCCAGCTTCGCGCTGATCAGCCTGCTCTCCGAGCTCGAACGCCGCGGCGAGTGCGCGGGCGGGGCGCTGGCCCAAGAACGCGCCGTCGACCCCTCGGTGGTCAGCAGGCAGATCGCCCAGCTGGAGCGCGCCGGGCTGGTCAGCCGCCGCCCCGCCCCCGGAGACGGACGCGTGCACCTGATCAGCGCGACCGCGCGGGGCAAGGCGGTGCTCGACGGGTGGCGGCGACGGCAGACGGAATGGCTTCGCCGGGCGCTCGGCTCCTGGCCGGATGACGATGTGCACCGGGTCAGCTCGCTGATCGAGGCCATGGCACGCGCCGTGCGCGACGCACTGGAACCGACAACTCCGACCGGAGCCGCCCGATGACCGAGACCGCGCCCATGTCGCACCGCGAGATCCTGCGGGCGATGACCGGGCTGTTGCTCGCGCTGCTGGTGGCGATCCTCAGCTCGACGATCGTGGCCAACGCGCTGCCGACGATCCTCGCCGACCTGAAGGGCACGCAGAGCCAGTACACCTGGGTCGTCACCGCCACCCTGCTCGCGTCGACCGCGACCACCCCGATCTGGGGCAAGCTCGCCGACCTGTTCAGCAAGAAGCTGCTCTACCAGGTGGCCATCGGCCTGTTCACCCTCGGCTCGGTGCTCTGCGGCCTGGCCCGGTCGATGCCGGAGCTGATCGCCTACCGCGCCGTGCAGGGCCTCGGCCTGGGTGGTGTGCAGGCGCTGGCGCAGGTGGTCATCGCGGCGATGGTCAGCCCGCGCGAGCGCGGTCGCTACAGCGGCTACACCGGGTCGGTGCTCGCCGTGGCGACGGTGGCGGGACCGCTGGCCGGCGGGTTCATCGTGGACACCGACTGGCTCGGCTGGCGCTGGTGCTTCTTCGTCGTGGTGCCGCTGGCGCTGCTCGCGATGTACGTGATCGGCCGGACCCTGCACCTGCCCGTGCTGCGGCGCGAGGTCAGCATCGACTGGGCGGGGGCCACGCTGGTCACCGGCGGCGTGAGCCTGCTGCTCATCTGGATCTCGTTGGTGGGCAAGAACTTCCCGTGGCTGTCCTGGCAGACGGCGGCGTTCGTGGCCGGCTCGCTGGTGACGCTCGCGGCCGCGCTCGTGGTGGAGGGCCGCGTGCGCGAGCCGGTCATCCCGCTGCGGCTGTTCCGCAACCGCACGCTCGTGCTCGGCGTGCTGGCGAGCATCGCGGTCGGCACCGGGATGTTCGGCGCCTCGGTCTTCCTCGGCCAGTACTTCCAGCTGGCGCGCGGGTTCTCCCCGACGGTCTCCGGCCTGCTCACGCTGCCGCTGATCTTCGGGTTGCTCACCTCGTCGACGCTGTCCGGGCAGTTGATCACGCGTACCGGGCGGTGGAAGGGCTTCCTGGTCTCCGGCGCGGTGCTGATGGTGCTCGGGCTGGCGCTGATGGCGGGCGTCGACCACAGCACCTCGCTGTGGCTGCTCGGCTGCTACCAGCTGCTGCTCGGCCTCGGGCTCGGGCTGAGCACCCAGAACCTCGTGCTGGCCGTGCAGAACGCGACCGACATCCGGGACCTGGGCTCGGCCAGTTCGACCGTGACGTTCTTCCGCTCGCTCGGCGGCACCGCCGGGGTGTCGGTGCTCGGCGCGGTGCTGGCCGCACAGGTCTCCGAGCTGGTCACGGAGAAGCTGCACGGGGCGACCGGCGGCGGCTCGCTGGACCTCGCGCACCTGCCGGAGCCGGCGCGAACGGTGGTCCGGGACGCCTACGGCGACGCCACCGGCCTGCTGTTCCTGATCGCCGCGGTGATCTCACTGGTCACCCTCGTCTCCGTGCTGTTGATCAAGGAAGTCCCGCTGCGCGGTTCGTCCACAGCCACTGAGGACAAGCCTGTGGACAACGAACTGGGGATTGGGGATAACTCGGGTCGGCCTGTGGGTACTGGTGTGAAACATGTGAGTGAAGTGGCGCTTCTTGGGGGCAGGAACCGCCAACGTGTGGAGCAGCGGCGCCGATCTGTGGATTCGGCTGTGGACGAGCACGAACCATCCACAGGCCGGAGATGACCGCGCAGCGAGGGTGACCGACACCACCCGCGACGTCCCGCCTCAGCTAAGTTGAGCGGAACACACTCAACCTTTCGCACGTTGGTCTGGGTGTTGGACCCGGTTGACGATGAGGTGGGGGCATGGACGCTTTCAATCCGACCACGAAGGCACAGCAGGCGATCTCCGCCGCGATCCAGGCGGCGACCGTCGCCGGCAACCCCGACGTGGGCACCGTGCACCTGCTGGGTGCGCTGCTGGCGCAGGCGGACGGCCTGGCCGCGCCGCTGCTGACCGCGGTCGGTGCGAACCCCGGGCAGATCCGGGAGGAGCTGGACAAGCTCGCCACCGCCCTGCCCGCCGCCTCGGGCACCACCGTGAACGCGCCGAACTTCTCCGGCGAGGCCGTCCGGTCGATCACCCACGCGCAGCACCTCGCCACGGAGATGGGCGACGAGTACGTCTCCACCGAGCACCTGCTGGTCGGCCTCGCCGCCAAGGGCGGTCAGGTCGGCGAGCTGCTGGTCCGGCACGGCGCCAACGCCGACGCGATCCGCGAGGCCTTCGCCAAGGTGCGCGGCTCCGCGCGGATCACCAGCCCGGACCCCGAGGGCACCTTCAAGGCGCTGGAGAAGTACGGCGTCGACCTGACCGAGCGCGCCCGGCGCGGCGAGCTGGACCCGGTGATCGGCCGCGACGCGGAGATCCGCCGCGTGGTCCAGGTGCTGTCCAGGCGCACCAAGAACAACCCCGTGCTGATCGGCGAGCCCGGCGTCGGCAAGACCGCCATCGTCGAGGGCCTCGCCCAGCGCGTCGTCGCCGGTGACGTGCCGGAGTCCTTGCGCGGCAAGCGGGTCATCTCGCTGGACATGGGCTCGATGGTGGCCGGCGCGAAGTTCCGTGGTGAGTTCGAGGAGCGGCTCAAGGCCGTGCTCAAGGAGATCACCGACTCGTCCGGCCAGGTGATCACCTTCATCGACGAGCTGCACACCATCGTGGGTGCGGGAGCAGCAGGCGGCGCTGAGTCGTCCTTGGACGCGGGCAACATGATCAAGCCGATGCTGGCCCGCGGCGAGCTGCGCATGGTCGGCGCGACCACGCTGGACGAGTACCGCAAGCACATCGAGAAGGACCCGGCGCTGGAGCGGCGCTTCCAGCAGGTGCTGGTCGGCGAGCCCAGCGTGGCCGACGCGGTCGGCATCCTGCGCGGCCTCAAGGAGCGCTACGAGGTCCACCACGGCGTGCGGATCACCGACAGCGCGCTGGTGGCCGCCGCGACGCTGTCCGACCGCTACATCACCGCGCGGTTCCTCCCGGACAAGGCCATCGACCTGGTCGACGAGGCCGCGTCGCGACTGCGGATGGAGATCGACTCGCGGCCGGTGGAGATCGACGAGGTCGAACGGTCGGTGCGCCGCCTGGAGATCGAGGAGATGGCACTGTCCAAAGAGGACGATGCAGCCTCGAAGCTCCGGCTGGACGCGCTGCGCGCCGAACTGGCCGAGCAGCGGGAGAAGCTGGCCGGCCTGACCGCGCGCTGGCAGAACGAGAAGGGCTCCATCGAGCGGGTCCGCGAGCTGAAGGAGCAGCTGGAGCAACTGCGCGGCGAGTCGGAGCGGGCCGAGCGCGACGGTGACCTCGGCCGGGCCGCCGAACTGCGCTACGGCCGGATTCCCGCGCTGGAGAAGGAACTCGACGCGGCGACGGCCGCCGTGACGGCTCCCGACGCCGACGTGATGCTGAAGGAGGAGGTCACCGCCGACGACGTCGCCGACGTGGTCAGCTCGTGGACGGGCATCCCCGCCGGGCGGCTGCTGGAGGGCGAGACGGCCAAGCTGCTGCGGATGGAGGAGGAGCTGGGCTCGCGGGTGATCGGCCAGTCCGAGGCCGTGCGCGCGGTCTCCGACGCGGTCCGCAGGGCCCGGGCCGGCGTCGCCGACCCGGACCGCCCGACCGGCTCGTTCCTGTTCCTCGGCCCCACCGGCGTCGGCAAGACCGAGCTGGCCAAGGCGCTCGCGGAGTTCCTGTTCGACGACGAGCGGGCGATGATCCGCATCGACATGAGCGAGTACGGCGACAAGCACACCGTCGCCCGGCTCGTCGGTGCCCCGCCCGGTTACGTCGGCTACGACCAGGGCGGCCAGCTGACCGAGGCGGTGCGGCGCCGGCCGTACAGCGTGGTGCTGCTGGACGAGGTCGAGAAGGCCCACCAGGACGTCTTCGACGTGCTGCTGCAGGTGCTCGACGACGGCAGGCTGACCGACGGCCAGGGCCGCACCGTGGACTTCCGCAACACGATCCTGGTGCTGACCTCCAACCTCGGTTCGCACGCGCTGACCGACATCACGCTGGACGACAGGCAGCGCCAGGAGGCGGTGCTCGGCGTGGTGCAGCGGCACTTCAAGCCGGAGTTCCTGAACCGCCTCGACGACGTCGTGGTCTTCCACCAGCTGGCGACCGAGGAGCTGACGTCCATCGTGGACATCCAGGTGGCCCGGCTGGCCAAGCGCCTCGAACAGCGGAGGCTGCGGCTGGAGGTCACCCCGGCGGCCCGGGACTGGCTCGCGCTCAACGGCTTCGACCCCGTCTACGGGGCGCGGCCGCTGCGCAGGCTGGTGCAGTCCTCCATCGGCGACCAGCTCGCCAGGAAACTACTGTCGGGTGATGTTCGTGACGGTGACGCCGTTCGCGTCGACGTGACCGACGACAACTCGTCCTTGCAGGTCAACGCGGAGAAGCAGGTGGCGTAAGCCGGTTGAGCCCGGCTGGGTGAGATCGTCCGGGTACACGTTTTGTGGCCAATTCGACGCCTGCGGGCGGGCCGCGTCCTACGTTGTGGCCGATCTCACCGCTACGCTGCGCAGTGTGGGCTTTCCAGCGTGGATCTGGTTCCTCATCGCCGTCGTCGCGGCCGTTGCGGGTCTCGCGCTGCTCGCCGGAGATCGGGCGCAGCGCACGGCACGCAACCGCGAGCGCCGCAGATGGGCGGCACTGCGTGGTTGGCGCTTCGCCGAGAACGACCACGCGCTGCTGACGCAGTGGCAGCACGGCGGCCTCGCCTTCTCCAAGTCCGGCGGGGCCACCGACGTGGTCACCGGCTCGATGTTCACCGCGGACGGCCGCAGGCTCGTGCAGGTCATGGACCACGAGCAGGGCAGCAAGGTCACCATGGTGCTGGCCGCGGTGAAGCTGCGCCGCTCCGTGCCGACGGTGCTGGAGCTGTGGGAGCCGAGCGTGCCCTTCGCCCGCGAGCGCGAGGCCGAGCTGGACCTCTACGGCCCGGTCGGCAACCGCTACGGCTTCACCGCCGACATGGCCGTCGCCCACCCGCTGATCACCCCGGAGTTCGTCGAGGCCGTCGACGAGATCGGCGACGACGTGATGGTGGTGTGGCTGGAGGGCACCTGGGTGCTCGCCGCGGCGCCGCCCAACGCGGATCCGGCCCGCCTGGAGCGGCTGCTGTCGGACCTGGGCGAGGTCGCGGACTTCGTGGACCCGTTCGACTCCGACCCGAACGCGCATCCGCCGGAGGACGCCGAGGTCTACCGCCCCTCCTCCACGCACCACCACTCCGAGCACTGACCGGGGGTTCGCCCGTCCTCAAGACCGGCCGACCTGGCTGGGCGCGGGTTTTCCCGAGGGGTGGTGTGCGGCCTGGGGCAGGGCGTTAGCCTCGGGTTATGCCGACTGCGCTGGTGACTGGTCCCACGGCGGGCATCGGAGCCGCCTTCGCCCGCCGACTCGCCGCCGAGGGACACGACCTCGTGCTGGTCGCCCGCAACGGTGATCGCCTGGAGAAGCTGGCCGACGAGCTGCGGGAGCGGCACGGCGTCCGGGCCGAGGTGCTGGCCGCCGACCTGGCCGACGAGAAGCAGCTCGGCATGGTGGAGCTGCGGCTCGCCGACCCCGACGCCCCGATCGACCTGCTGGTCAACAACGCCGGGTTCGGCACGGGCAAGGAGTTCTGGGACGCCTCGATCGAGGAGCTGCAGTCCCAGTTGGACGTCAACGTCACCGCGGTGCTCCGGCTGACCCACGCGGTGCTGCCGGGGATGCGGGCCCGCGGCCGCGGCGCGGTGATCAACGTGTCCAGCGTGGCGGGGTTCTTCCCCGAGCGCGGTTCGACCTACGCGGCGAGCAAGGCGTGGGTGACCTCGTTCTCCGAGGGGCTGGCCGCGGCGCTGACCGGCACCGGCGTCCGCGTCGTCGCGCTGTGCCCCGGCTTCACCCGCACGGAGTTCCACCAGCGCGCCGCGATCGACATGTCGAAGGCGCCGAAGTGGGTGTGGCTGGAGGCGGAGCGCGTCGTGCACGAGTGCCTCAGCGATCTCCGCCGTGGCCGGGTGCTCTCCGTGCCGGGCGCGCACTACAAGGCCGCGATCGGATTCGGCCGCGTGCTGCCCAGGTTCCTGGTGCGCATGGTGATGAACCGGGCGGGTGTCAGCCGACTGAAGCGGTGAAAGCCTCACCGATTTCCTGCTTCGGCGGTGTGCTCCTCGCCGAAACGTCCTAGGGTGCCCATGATCGGCGCGAGCGAAGGGGCGGCGGTGGACTACGCGGGAGAGATTCGCCGGCAGCCCATCGGCTACTGGATCAAGCGCACCGGCGAGGTGCTGAACAGCACGATCGACAAGCGGTTGCGCGAGGCCGGGGTCAGCAGGCAGCACTGGCTGGTGCTGTGCCTGGTCCGCGAGACCCCCGCCGGGGCGACGCGGGACCAGCTGCACGCCTCGCTGCGCAGCCTCTCCGACCACGCGCTCGACGAGATCATCAGCGATCTGTGCGCCCGCGGCTGGCTGGCTCCCGAGGTGGACCCGCGCTCCGGGGTGGTGCGCCAGACGCTGACCGAGCTGGGCCGCGCCGGGCAGCTCAAGCTGGCGCTGGTGATCAGCGGCGTGCGCAGGCAGTCGCTGGACGGCATCTCCGAGGACGACTACGCGTTCATGATCGAGTGCCTGAAGAAGATGATCAGCAACCTGGGCGTCGAACCGGGCGAGGGGCCCAAGACCGGCAACCGCTCGAAGCCCGCGCGGACCTGACGTGCGAAGCTAACCGCTCGTGACCGTCGAAGTGGATCCCACCGCCAAGGCCGAACTCGCCAAGCTGGTCAGCGAGCTCGCCGTCGTGCACGGCAAGGTCGTGCTCTCCTCCGGTGCCGAGGCCGACTACTACGTCGACCTGCGCCGCGCCACGCTGCACCGCACCGCGGCCCCGCTGATCGGCAAGCTGCTCGGCCAGCTCACCGCGGACTGGGACTTCTCCGCGGTCGGCGGGCTGACCATGGGTGCCGACCCGGTCGCCTGCGCGATGCTGCACGCCGCCGAGCGCGACCTGGACGCGTTCGTGGTGCGCAAGGCGTCCAAGGCGCACGGCCTGCAGCGCCTCGTCGAGGGCCCCGACGTGACCGGGCGCCGCGTGCTCGCGGTGGAGGACACCTCGACCACCGGCGGCAGCGTGCTGACCGCTGTCGCGTCGCTGCGCGAGGTCGGTGCCGAGGTGATCGGCGTCGCGACGGTGGTCGACCGCGACACCGGTGCGCGGGAGGCGATCGAGGCCGAGGGGCTGCCGTACCGGTCACTGCTCGGGCTCGCGGATCTGGGCCTGTAGCGCCGTGTCCGAACCCGGCCCCACCGAATGGGGTGCGGAGCCGGTCGGCGTCGGCCCGTGGGAAGGTCCGCCGCCCGCCGGTGAGCACTGGGACCCCGAGCTGCTCGCCGAGGGCGACCGGCGCAACGTGGTGGACGCCTACCGCTACTGGAAGCGCGAGGCGGTCGTCGCGGACCTGGACACCCGCAGGCACCCCTTCCACGTGGCGATCGAGAACTTCCAGCACGACCACAACATCGGGACCGTGGTGCGCACGGCCAACGCCTTCGCGGCGAAGGCCGTGCACATCGTCGGCCGGAAGCGGTGGAACCGGCGGGGCGCGATGGTCACCGACCGGTACCAGCACGTGCTGCACCACCCGGACGTCGGCGGGCTCGTCGAGTTCGCCCGCGCCGAGGACCTGGCGCTCGTCGCGGTGGACAACACGCCCGGCTCGGTGCGGTTGGAGCGTGCGGAGCTGCCCGAGCGCTGCGTGCTGCTGTTCGGCCAGGAGGGGCCCGGCCTGTCCGAGGAGGCCCGGGAGGCGGCGGAGCTGCTGGTGTCCATCGCGCAGTTCGGCTCGACGCGGTCGATCAACGCGGGCGTCGCGGCGGGCATCGTCATGCACGCGTGGGTCCGGGAGCACGCGGATCTCGACACGGCCTGGTGATATCGCGTGCCGCACCGTGGCGAAGGCCCGCTTCCACCTGCTTCAGGGGCGACCATGACGCCGTGACCGGCGACGGGGTGCCCGAACTGTGGGCCGCGCGGGCGGCGGTGGCGGAGGTCGCCATCGTGGGCAGACACCTGCGCCAGGTCTGGGGCACGCCGGGAACCCGGCTCGGCATGACCCGCTGGCCCCCGGAGGCGGGGCACCGGCTGCACGCGCACTGGCACTACGGCTGGCAGGCGCAGTTGCTGGACTGCGCCGTGGACGCGGCGGAGCGCACGGACGACATCGCGCGCAAGGCGACCGTGGTGAAGCTCGTGCGCGGCATCCGGCTGCGCAACCCGCACGGCTGGGTGTCCGGGCGGCACGACGAGCTGGCGCTGATGGGGCTCGCGCTGATGCGAGCGAGAAGGCTGACCGCCATGCCCAAGTCCGCCGCGCTCGTGGCGATCGCGTCGCGGCTGCGCGCGGCGTGGACCGATCACGCGGGCGGCGGTGTGTGGTCCGTGCGCGGCGGCCCGAAAGTCGGCGCTGTGAAGGGCTCCGCGGTCAACGCGGCGTTCGCGATGCTCTTCGTCGGGCTGGCCGAGGAGCTCGGCGACCGTGCCGACCTCCAGCGGGCGCGGGCGGCGGTGGAGTGGCTGGAGGAGCGGTTGGCCGATCCGGAGACGGGGTTGCTCGCGGAGTCCGTCAGCGCAACGGGGGAAGCCGTGTCGGAAGTCACATCGGCTCACTCGCAGGGGTTGCTCGTCGGCGCCTGCGTCTCGCTCGCCGCGGCGACCGGGGAGCGGCGCTGGGGTGAACTCGCCGAGCGCACGATCACGGCCATCGCCGACCACCTGACGAGCTCGGGAGTGCTGCGCGGCAACGGCGGATCGGATTCCGGGCTGCACGCGGGCATCTGCGCCCGCCACCTCGCGGGCGCGGCGATCGCGCTCGACGGCGCGGCGGCGAAAACCGCAGCCAGGATCGTGTATCGCTCCGCCGATGGCGCGTGGCGGAACCGGGCCGCGGTGCCCGGCGGACCACTCTTTGGTCCACAGTGGACAGTTCCGGCGGTCGGCCGGCTCGGGCCGCTGCCCGCGCGCATGGCCGAGCAGCTGGAGGGCATCGGCAGGGACTCGCGGTGGGAGTGCGACCTGTCGGTGCAGATCTCCGGTTGGACCGCGGTGGAGGCGGCCGCGCGCCTCGCACGACACGGCGTGCCCGAGCGCGAGTTTCGCGCGGCGCGCCGGGGCATCTAGGGTTGCTCTCCGTGCGCGTTCTCGTAATCGGCGCAGGTGCCCGCGAACATGCCCTGCTCCTCGCACTGTCCCGCGACCCGAGCGTGACCGCTCTGGCCTGCGCGCCCGGCAACGCCGGTACCGCCGCGCTGGCCGAGACCTACGGCGTCGACGCTGTCGACCCGGCCGCGGTCACCAAGCTGGCCGGGGAATGGCGAGCGGACCTGGTGGCGATCGGCCCCGAGGGCCCGCTTGTCGCCGGGGTGGGTGATGCCCTGCGCGAGGCGGGGATCCCGTGCTTCGGCCCGACGAAGGCGGCCGCCCGGATCGAAGGGTCCAAGGCATTCGCCAAGGACGTCATGACCGCCGCCGGGGTGCCGACGGCGCGCAGCGAGGTCGTGGACAACCCCGCGCGCCTCGACGCCGCGCTGGGCCGGTTCGGCCCCACCTGGGTGGTGAAGGACGACGGACTCGCCGCGGGCAAGGGCGTTGTCGTCACCGCCGACTTCGACGCGGCGCGGGCGCACGCCATGCGACTGCTCGACGACGGCCACCCGGTGCTGCTTGAGTCCTTTTTGGACGGTCCAGAGGTCTCGCTGTTCTGCCTCGTCGACGGGACGACCGCGGTGCCGCTGCTGCCCGCGCAGGACTTCAAGCGCGTCGGCGACGGCGACTCCGGCCCGAACACCGGCGGCATGGGCGCCTACGCGCCGCTGCCGTGGGCGCCGGAGGGCCTGGTCGACGAGATCATGGACCGCGTCGTGCGCCCGGTGGTCGCCGAACTGGCCCGCCGCGGCACGCCGTTCTCCGGCCTGCTCTACGCCGGGCTCGCGCTGACCAGCGAGGGCGTCCAGGTCGTGGAGTTCAACTGCCGCTTCGGTGACCCGGAGACCCAGGCGGTGCTGGCGCTGCTGCGCACCCCGCTCGCCGGGCTGCTGCTCGCGGTGGCCAACGGGACGCTGGCCGAACAACCCCCGCTGGACTGGGCCGAGGGCTCCGCCGTCACCGTGGTCGTCGCCGCCGAGGGCTACCCCGGCCGCCCGCGCACCGGTGACGTGATCACCGGCAGCGAGGTCGACGGCGTGCTGCACGCGGGCACCCGCAGGCGCGACGACGGCGCCGTGGTCTCGGCGGGCGGGCGCGTGCTGTCCGTCGTCGGGCTCGGCGACGACCTCGACGCGGCCCGCGACGACGCCTACCGCAAGATCGCGAAGGTGCACCTGACCGGCTCGCACCACCGCACCGACATCGCGCTGCGCGCGGCCCAAGGCCAGGTCGCCGCGCTCTGACGCACGTCCCCGACCACGACGCTTGCGCACCGAATGAGTCATTCAGTGCGTCGGCGCTCGGGGTGTGGGGGCGGGCGTCGCGCTCTACGGTTTCGGAGTGGCTGAGGCACAGCAGCGGGAGAACGGCGGCGAGAGCACCTTCACCGTGCTCGTCGCGCTGGCGGTGAACTTCGGTATCGGCGTGATGAAGGCGTTCGCCGGGGTGGTGACCGGATCGGCGGCGTTGCTGGCCGAGGCAGCGCACTCGGTCGCCGACACCTTCACGGAGGGCCTGCTGCTGACCGCACTGCGCCGGTCGGGGCGGCCCGCCGACCGCAGACATCCGTTCGGCTACGGCAAGGAGCGCTACTTCTGGTCGCTGCTCGCCGCCGTGTCGATCTTCGTGTCCGGCGCGCTGTTCGCGTTCATCGAGGGCTTCGAAACCTTGGCCGGCGAGGACACCGAGCAGACCGACGCGTGGGTCGGGTACCTCGTGCTGGGCTTGGCTTTCGCCATGGAGCTGGTGTCGTGGACACAGGCCGTGCGCCAGGTCCGCAAGGACGCCAGGGAGGACGAGCGGTCCTTCACCCAGTATCTGAAGGTCTCCGACGACCCGACCGTGAAGACGGTGTTCCTCGAGGACACCGCGGCGCTCATCGGCCTGATCATCGCCTTCGCCGGGGTGGGACTGCACGACCTCACCGGCTCCGCGGTGTGGGACGGCGTCGCCTCGCTGCTGATCGGCGTCCTGCTCGTGGTGGTCGCCTACGTCCTGGGGCGCAGCAACAAGGCGCTGCTGATCGGCCGCCAGGCCGACGTGCGGCTCGTGCGCGAAGCCCACGCCACGCTGCTGGCCCAGCCGGAGGTGGAGGCGGTCGCCGACCTGCTGACCATGCTCACCGGCACCGACCAGGTGTTGCTGTGCGCCAAGGTGGACTTCGTCGACACGCTGTCCGCGGCCGAGCTGGAGCGGGCCTGCGTGCGCATCGACGCGGAGCTGCGCGCCGGGATCAGCGAGCTGGACGAGATCTTCCTGGAGCCGGTGCCGCGGTCGGATCCGGAACTGCGGGCGCGGGTGCTGGCTCGCTACGGCGATCTTGCCCGCCGTTTCGGTACGGACTGATCGCCACCAGCAGCGCCCCGACCAGGACCATGCCGATTCCCAGCAGCGGCAAGGGTTCCAGCTCCACTCCGGCGGAGGCGAGCACGTCGGGCTGTGCTCCCGGGTGCGGTGCGATCGTCTCGACCTGCGGCCGGTGCACGATGCCCTTGGTGTCGTAGGTGGCGCGGACGGGATTGTGCTGCGGGTCCACCGCCGTCGCCGTGACCGTGCCCGGCGGGCTGTAGTCCTCGACGACCGCGTTGCAGGTGTACTTGCGCTCCGCCCCCGGGGGCAGGGGCTCGGCGAAAGTGTTGCCGCACACCGCGTCCTCGTCGTCGTCGACCGAGACCTCGGTGAGCGGGACGTCGCCGGTGTTGCGGACGGTCACGGTGAACGTGGCCATCTCGCCGGGCGTGGTGGGACTGCCTTCCTTGACCACTTCAAGAGCCGGGTTGGCCGGTTCGCTGCGGGGGAACGGGACGAGCACGCCGCCCAGTCTGGCCCGATCGCGATCATCCCGCCGGGCGGGGTCGGCTCACCTGCGCGTGTCCACCCGGTGGAAGTTCAGGTACGCCCGCGACTGCGTCGGCCCGCGCTGGCCCTGGTACCGCGAGCCCATCGCGCCGGAGCCGTAGGGGTTCTCCGCCGGGCTGCTCAGCCGGAACAGGCACAACTGGCCGATCTTCATCCCCGGCCACAGCGTGATCGGCAGATTGGCCACATTGGACAGTTCGAGAGTGATGTGGCCGGTGAACCCGGGATCGATGAACCCGGCGGTGGAGTGCGTCAGCAGCCCGAGCCTGCCCAGCGAGGACTTGCCCTCGAGCCGACCGGCAAGGTCGTCGGGCAGCGTCACCAGCTCGAAGGTGGAGCCCAGCACGAACTCCCCGGGGTGCAGCACGAACGGCTCGTCCTCGTCGGCCTTCTCCACCAGCGAGGTCAGCTCGTCCTGCTGCAGGGCCGGATCGATGTGGGTGTACTTCGTGTTGTCGAAGACCCGGAAGAACCGGTCCAGGCGCACGTCGATGCTGGACGGCTGGATCATGTCGGCGTCGAAGGGGTCGAGCCCGAGGCGGCCAGCCTCGACCTCCTTGCGCAGGTCCCGGTCACTGAGGAGCACGTCGCCAGCCTAGCCGGACCCTCTCTCCCGCCCGGGGGCCCGTCTGTGTATGCTCGTGATCGCAACTGCGGGTGTAGTTCAATGGTAGAACGACAGCTTCCCAAGCTGTAGACGCGGGTTCGATTCCCGTCACCCGCTCTTCAGGACGAAGGCCCAGGTCAGAGCACCTGGGCCTTCGTCAATTCCGGGGTGGTCAGGCGCCGACGTGCTGCCTGATCCAGCTCTGGTGGGCGGTGTCGTCGACGTAGATGGACGGGTCGACGGCGCACGTGGCCACGGTGCCGCCGAGCCTGCTGGTGGCGCCTGCCAGCTGCCACCGCCCGGCCGCCTTCACCAGCTGCGGGCCGCCGGAGTCACCGAAGCACGCCCCCTTGTTCCCGCCGGGGTTGCCGGTGCACAGCTCCTTCGGCCCGTCGATGGCGAAGCACCTGGAGTCCGCGATCACCGAGGTGTCCAGCTGCTGCAGGGTGGTCGGGGCGTCGCCGCAGCTCCGGGTCGGGCACATCAGGCCCCAGCCCAGGAGCCTGGTCGCGGTGCCGACCGGCGGTGAGGCCGAGGCGATCGCGATGGGTTGCGCCGCCGCGGGCTTGCTCAGGTGCACCAGCGCGATGTCGTTGCGGATCAGGAAGACCTGGCTGAACTCGGGGTGGACGACGAAGCGGTCCGCGACGGCCACCTCTCCACCGGAGGTGCGGTTGGTCGAGCCGATGCGGAACTGGAAGTCCGCCGGGTTGGTGTTGGCGACGCAGTGCGCGGCGGTGAGCAGCCACTGCGGCCTGATCAGGGAGGCGCCGCAGCGGTGCGCGCCCCCGTTCCGACTCTGCATCGAGGCCATGAAGCCGTAGGTCTCACTCGCGGGGCTGCCGCCGACGATCATCGGAGTGACCTCGTCGGCCGGCTTCGGTGCCGCGGTGGCGGGCAGGGCCGCGCCGAAGACAACGGCGACGGCGAGCAGGGTGCCCACCACTGAACGTGCCCTCATTCGTGTTCCCCTTCCTCAAAGGCCCACCCGAAAGCAGCCAGTACTTTCGAAGGGCGACTGAAAGCGCTATCTCGCTACGACGTTCACCGTCTTTCCAGGTACAGCCAAGAGCTTTACGTTCCATTCAGACGTCCCCTGCGTCCTGAATATCCCTGCGTTTAAAGGACACGTCAATGAGAAGACTTGTCTTGGCAGCTCTGCCTGTCCTGGTCGCCTCGATGCTCGGCATTTCCGACGCCCCGGCCGCCGACGCCACCCCGGTGCTGCACGCCCAGGTGGCGGCCGGGGAGCAGCCCCCGGTCGAGCTGGACACCGAGCCCGTGGTGAAGTTCTCCCCCGACGCCGCGCCCATCGCGTGGAGCATGAGCTCCAGCTGTTCCCCGTGGGCGAGCGTGATCCGCCAGGGCGCCGGCTACTGGGGCGGCTCCCGGCTGGTCGAGCGGGCGGGCGGCGTCCCGGTCCGGTGCCAGACCAGCTACATCACCAACTGCGGGGTCCCGCGCGCGGTCGGCTGCAACTACGGCGGAACGGCGATCGCCCTCATGCCGAACGGCACCGGGAGCCCCGGTGTTCTCGCCGCGCACGAGTTCGGTCACTTCTGGTACGGCCACAGCCAGGGTTGCGCCAGTTGGAACAACGTCATGGGCACCCCTATGTGCAATTGATCCCGGCATACCGGAAACCCGTTCCCAGAATAATGGGACAGCGACAACCAGCTAATCGGGACAGGCCCCGAGCGATTACTCGGGGCCTGTCCCCGACAAGGATCTAGTGCCGGGCAGGAGGGGCCGGGAAGAAACCCGAGTGCTGCGCCCGCGGAGCCGTCCGCGGAGGCATGCGGGGCACCGGGCGGAGGCGCTCGGTCGGCATCGCGCCGCTCCAGCGGACCTCCAGCAGGTCCAGGAACGCGTCCACCTCGCCGTTGTCGTAACCGCCGTGGCCCGGCGCGGGCGAGTGGAAGCGGACGTGCTGCACGTCCTTGAGGGTGATGCGGTCCTCGCCCTGCAGCGTCGCCTCGACCCGGTCGAGGAACTGGTCCACCTCGATCTCGTCGTAGCCCAGCTCGCCGGGCCGCGGGCGGTGGAAGGCGACCTTGCGGACGTCCTCCGCGGTGAGCATCGGCATCGGCTTGGGCTTGCTGCGCGGCGGCAGCTGGGTCAGCGAGAGCGCGAGGCGGTCCAGCAGCGCGTCGACGCCGTCCGCGTCGTAGCCGGGTTTGCCCCGTCGCGGCGGGGTGAAGCGGATGTCGGCCACCTGCTGGGGGGTGATGGTGTCCTTGCCGCGCATGGTCGCCTCGATGCGCGCCAGGAACGCTTCGACCTGCTTCTCGTCGTAGCCCCGGCCACCGGGCACCGGCGGGCGGAACGCCTGCTCGCGGATCTTGTCGCGGACCGGGGGCGCCTTGCGCTCGGTGATCTCGGTCGGGCGGTCGGCCAGCTCGTCGTCCTCCAGCTGCTTGGCGACGCGCTCGAGGAAGGCGTCGACCTCGTCCTCGTCGTAGGCGTCGCCGCGGCGCTTGGCGGTCTTGAACCGGGCCGCGCGGATCTTCTGCGGGGTCAGCGAGTCGTCGCCGAGCAGGGTCGCCTCGATCCGGTCGAGGAAGGCGTCGACCTCTTCGTCGTCGTAGCCCGCCTTGCCGCGCCCCGGCTTCTTGAAGACCACCTTCCCGACGTCGGCGGCGCGGATGCGGGTCGCGGCGGGCCTCTCCTGGACCGCGTCGTCGCCCGTCATCGCCCTGAGCGTGGCCACCGCGCGGTCGAGGAAGTCGTCCACCTGGTCCTCGTCGTAACCGCGGCGGCGCCAGCGGGCGGGCGGGAAGCGGACCTCGAGGATGTCCTTCGGGGTGAGCTTGTCCTTGCCGAGGAGGGTGGCCTCGACCCGGTCGAGAAAGGCGTCGACCGCGTCGTCGGAATAGCCCCGTTCGCCGCGCGGTGGTTTCGCGAACGCCGCGGTACGGATCTCTTCCGGGGTGAGTGTCATGACTGCCGCCGCCTCATGCTCTGTCCTGCCCCGACTACCCGCCGTCAACACGTCGAGCCACACTTTGCCCAATCGGGCGATGCACATCAAGGCTTGTCAGGCGGCAAATGCTTGATGTGGGCGGCCTACCTGACAGACGTCAGGTAAGCGGGTAAGCTACCTAACCAATGTCAGGTAACACGGGGCCCACCCCGAGGAAGCGCCTCCGCCCGGAGGACCGCCGCGCGCTCATCGTGAGCGCCGCGACGGAGGTCTTCGCCGTCAACGGTTACGACAAGGCGTCCATGCGCGCGGTCGCGAAGGCCGCGGGGATCAGCACACCGGTGCTCTACGACCACTTCCCGTCGAAGGCCGGGCTCTACGCGCACCTGCTGGAAGCGCAGGCGACCGCCTTCATCGGGCACTGGTCGGCGCAGGAGCCGGCCGAGACCCCGGAACAGCTGGTCACCCGGTCCCTCGACGCGATCTTCGCGTGGATCGAGGACAACGAGCACGCCTGGCGGATGATCTTCCTGGACTCGCCGGGGGACGCCGAGGTGGCCGAGGCGCACCGGCGCGGGCAGGAGCTGGCCAGCAGGCGGCTCGCCGAGCTGTTCCACCGCATCCCCGAACTCTCGCTCTCGGTGGACCTGGAGCGCTCGCGGGCCGACGAGGTGCTGGCCGAGACCTCGAAGTGGGCGGTCAACGCCCTGGCCGCCTGGTGGTGGCGCAACCGCGACATGAACCGCGAGCAGATCGTGCTGCTCGCCCGCGACCTGCTGTGGCGGGGCTTGGCATCGACGACGAGGAGTGCACCGACATGAGCACGGGAACAACCGAGACGTTCCGGCGCGCCACCGAGGCAGGCGACGTCGAGCTGGTGCTGTCCACGATGTCCGAGGACGTCGTGCTGCGGTCACCGCTGACCGACCGCGGTCGCTTCACCGGGCGCGAGGACGTCCGCGTCGTGTTCGAGGCGGCCTTCACCAGCATCCAGGGCATCCGCTTCCACACCGACATCGGCGACGACCGGCAGCGCGCGCTGTTCTACCGGGGACGGGTCGGCGGCACGACGGTCGAGGAGTGCGCGCTGGTGCGGCTGGACGACGAGGGGCGCATCGTCGAGCTCACCATGTGGCTGCGGCCGTTGCCCGCCCTCGTCGCCGTCATGGGTGCGCTCGGGCCCAAGATCGCCCGGAGCTTCGGGAAGCCGAGGATGGCCGTGCTGCTGTCGGTGCTGACCAAGCCCCTGCAGGCGATGGTGGGTTCCGGCGACAAGCTCGCCGCGCGCGTGCTCAGGCGCTGATCAGCGCGAGCCCGCGTGCTGGAACTCCACGCAGGCGACGATGTCGGCCGGGGTGAGTTCCGGGTGCCGCTGGATGATCTCCTGCTCGCTCAGCCCCTGGCAGACCAGCGCGACGATCGAGGACACCGAGATCGTCGTGCCCGTCACCACCGGGACGCCCTGGAGCACGTCGGGGTCCATTGAGATCTCCGAAAGAGCCACGGGCCCATCATCGTCCATGGCCACCGGTCCGGACAAACGGCCCCGGGCGGGGTGAGCGCCCGGGGCCGCCTGGTCAGGAGGTCCTGACGGGCTTCGGTTCGGCGACCTCGTCGGTGGACAGCGAGTCGATCAGCTCGTCCCGCCTCGCCTCGCGCTCCGGGCGCAGCAGCCCGACCGCGATGTAGAGGACGAGCGAGGTCAGCAGCGGGAAGGCGACCAGCGCCTCCTTGTCGACCGAGACCCCGCTCTGCTGGCTGATGTAGAGGAAGGCCCAGACCCCGAGCCCGCCGACCACCGAGGCGATCGCCGCGGACGGCCCCATCCTGCGGAACCACGGGAGCAGGCCGAGCATCAGCGGCACCGCGATCGGCCCCATCGTCGCCGCGACCAGGTCCACGACGATCTTGAGCACCCAGCCCTGGCCGCCGGAGGTGACGGCGATCAGCATGCTCGCCCCGATGAAGACGAACGTGGTGATCCGCGCCAGCCGCAGCTGTTTCTCGGCGGTCAGGTCGCGCACGCCCTTCCACAGGTGCGGCAGCATGTCCCTGGTGATCACCGCGGAGATCACGTTGGCGTCGGAGGACACCATGGCCATGGTGTGCGAGAAGAAGCCCGCGAGCACCAGGCCGATCATCCCGGCGGGCAGCATGATCTTGCCGAGCTCGATGTAGGCGTCGTCGGCGGTGGCCAGCCCGGGCACGATCAGCGGGGCCGCCCACATCGGGAAGAACAGGATCAGCGGCCACACCAGCCACAGGACGCTGGACAGCAGCGCGGAGCGCTTGGCGGCGGCCCCGTCCGGCGCGGCCATGTAGCGCTGCGCCAGGTTCCACATGCCGCCGTTGTACTCCAGGGTCTTGATGACGAACAGCGCCATGAAGAACGTCGCGGTGTAGGGCTCGCGCAGCGGTTCGCTGTTGGCCGCGGGCAGCTGGCCCCAGATCTCCCACATGAACTGGATGCCGCCGAAGTGCGCGGCGACGGCGACGAACATGACGATGCCCGCGGCGGCCTGGATGATGAACTGGCCGAAGTCGGTGAGCGCGTCGGCCCACAGGCCGCCCATCACCGAGTAGATCATCGTCACCACGCCCACGATCACGATGCCCCAGGTGATCGGCACCCCGGCGAACCCGCGCAGCAGCACGGCGACCGCGGCCCACTTCGCCGCGATGTCCACGACCTTGAGCAGCGTGCCCGCCCACGCCATCACCTGCTGGGTGGGCAGGTTGTAGCGGGTGGCCAGGTACTCCAGCGGTGAGGCGACGCCGTGCTTGGAGCGCAGCCGGTTCCACCGCGCGGAGAACAGGAAGGCACCGATCCCGACACCGACGCCGATGGTCAGCGCCCACCACACGTAGACGGTCAGGCCGAGCCGGTACGCCTCGCTGGCGAAGGCCACGAACATGACCGCGCTGTAGCCGGACATGTGGTGCGAGATACCGGAGAGCCACCACGGCATTCGCCCGCCAGCGGTGAAGAAGTCCAGCACGTTCCTGATGCGCGTGCGGGACCACCAGCCGATGCCGACCATCACGAAGAAGTACCCGCCGACCACGATCCAGTCGAGGGTCCCCATGAGACCTCCCAGGGTTGTGCGCGAAGCCTGCGCACCGCGAGGGCACCGGGGGCCGTTCGGCGACGACGGGAGCTGGCGGACTCCCTTGCCCTCGGCATCCGCACGGGATTGCTGAGTGGCTTACGTCATACGGCGGGGACGCTGGTTAACGGAATGGTTACGACCGAACCGAGTCACACTCGTGATTGTTGTTCATGTATGTGACTGACGGCGGCTTGGGCGAAGTCGCCGATGTGCTTGCGCAGCCGGTCACGCCCGTCCTCGGTGTCCACGTCCTCGCCGAGCACGAGGCGGGCCACCTGGGGCACGACCACCGGCCACGAGCACATCGCCATGAACATGAACAGGTACGGCGCGGCCTCCTCGGCGGTCTCCAGGCCGAGCGCGTCGGCCATCGCCTGGTTCTTGCGCACGTAGTGCTCGACCCGGCTGCGCCGGTTGGGACAGAAACCGCCGCCCTGCATGCCCTCCCAGACCAGCAGCCGCACCAGCTCCGGCTGCTGCCGGTGGAAGTCGTGCACGCGCCGCACGTACGCGCCGATGTCCTTGCCCGGCGCGCCGACGAACTCCAGGACCTCGTCCACCACCTCGTCCAGCACGGCGTCGAAGAGCTTCTCCTTGCTCCCGAAGTAGCCGTAGATGCGCTCCTTGCTCACGCCCGCGCGCTCGGCGATGCGGTCGACGCGTGCACCGGCGGCCCCGTGAGCTGCGAATTCCACCCGCGCTGCGGCGAGCAGGCTGGCCTTGGTGGCTTTGGGATCCCTCGACATGCTCCAACGCTACCAACTGGTTGGTTGACTACCAACTGGTTGGTTGGTTAGCGTCCTCGGCATGCATTCGCTCCCTGCGCTCGCCGAGCGGCGGACCTACGCCCCGATCGGCCGGACCGTCACCGCGTTGGGCTTGGCCGCCGTGCTCGTGGTGAGCCAGCTGTACGCGTCCATCCCCCTGTCCCCCCTGACCGCGGCCGACTTCGGCGTCGCGGAGTCCGCCCTCGCGTGGTCGTCCACCGGCTTCGGCCTGGCCTACGCCTTCGGCTTCCTGTTCCTCGGGCCGCTGTCCGACCGCTTCGGCCCGGGGCGGGTCATGGTCGTCGGGCTCGGGGTGGCCTCGGTGACCACCGCGGCGGTCGCCCTCGCACCCGGGGTCAGCGCGCTCGTCGTCCTGCGCGCGATCCAGGGCTTCACGGCGGCGGCCTTCGCCCCGGCCGCCATGGCCTACGTGGCCGAGCAGATCGACCCGCGGCGCCGCGCCATCGCCTACACGATCCTGACCAGCGCGTTCGTCTCCTCGGCGGTGATCGGCCAGGTGGGCGCGCAGCTGCTCGGCGATCTGGCCGGCTGGCGGGCGGTGTTCGTGGTGAGCGGGATCGGCCTGCTCGCCTGCGCGGTGTGGAAGAAGCTCGCGCTGCGATCCGATCTCGCCGGGCGCCCCGCGGTGAGCGTGTCGCCGTGGCGCGTCATGCTCGACCTGCTGCGCAACCGGCGACTGGTGCTGCTGTTCGCCGCCGCGTCGACGCTGCTCGCCGGTTTCGTCGGCGCCTACTCCGGCATCCAGATCACCGGGCTCGCCGACCACGACGGCCTGTTGTGGTTGCGGGCCAGCGCCTTGCCCGCGATGGTGCTGACCGCCGTCGCGGCTCCCCTGGTGACCAGGATCCCCGCCGCACGCCGAGCCGTTGTGGCCCTTGGGTTTTCCACCGTGGGCGCCGCGATCACGGCCGCGTCCGGGGGCGGTCTGGTGCTGATCGGGGTCGGCATGTTCCTGTTCTCCGCCTCCGTGGTGGCCGCCGGTCCCGCGCTCGTCGAGTCGATCAGCGACAGCGCGGGCCCGGCTCGCGCGACGGCCGTCTCCATCTACTCCTTCGTGCTGTTCATCGGCGCGAGCCTCGGTCCGCAGCTCGCGGTCGCCCTGCACGGCGCGGGTTTCGTGGTCGTCGCGCTCGCGATCACCGTCCTGCTCGCGCTCGGCACGCTGCTCGCCCGCCTCGCGCGCTGACCGGGTCGGGCGTGAGCGCGCCCACAATGCGGTGGGTGCGCTCACCCGCGCCGCGCACACTGCCTGCATGGACGCTCTGACCTGGCCGTTCGTCATCACCGTGCTCGCCGTCGTGATCGCGCCCGGGCCGTCCCTCGCGGTGATCATCGACCAGTCGTTGCGGGCAGGGCGGATCGCCGGGCTGGCCACCGTCCTCGGCAACACCAGCGGCCTGGTGTTCTGGGCGTTCGCGTCCGCCTTCGGCCTGACCGCGCTGGTGCGGACCTCGGAGATCGCGTTCGTCGTGCTCAAGGTCGTCGGGGCGGTTTACCTTGTGTGGCTTGGGATCCAGGCTCTGCTGCGGTCGCGGCGGCGGCACGAGGAGACGGCGGGCCGTGCGGTGCAGCGGGGCCTGTTCGCCTCCTACCGCGCGGGACTGGTGGCGAACCTGGCCAATCCGAAGGCCGCCGTGCTCTACCTCGCCCTGCTCCCCCAGTTCCTCCCGGCAGGCGGTGACGTGCTGAGCGGGACCGCGGTGCTGGCCGTGGCGCAGATGGCGCTCAGCGCGTCCTGGTACACGCTGGTCGTGCTGGCCGTGGGCGCCGTGCGCCGGTTCCTCGCCCGGCCCGGGGTGCGCGCCCGCGTGGACCAGCTCAGCGGCCTGGTGCTGGTCGGGATGGGTGTACGGATGGTGACGCTGGGTCGATCCGCGGCCTGAGTTCACCCGCTTGTGACATCAGTTCCCTTGGCCACCGCTTGCTAGCGGTTACCCATGGGTAATATCCTGTTGTTACCGGCTAGTAGGGCGCGTGTCCCTCCGGCCAGCAACCCGCGATGACCCGGGAGCAACGAGATGGGCCACTACAAGAGCAACCTGCGCGACCTCGAGTTCACCCTGTTCGAGGTGTTCAAGATCCAGCAGCGGCTGGGCAGCGGGCCGTTCGAACAGGCCGACGAGGACACTGCCCGCGGTGTGCTGACCGAGCTGAACGCCCTCGCCACCGGGCCGCTGGCGGACTCCTTCGCCGACGCCGACCGCAACCCGCCGGTGTTCGACCCCAAGACGCACTCGGTGACGCTGCCGGAGAGCTTCAAGGCCTCGTACCAGATGCTCATGGACGGTGAGTGGTGGCGGCTCGGCGCCATCGACGAACTGGGCGGCTTCGGCATCCCGCCCACCGTGCAGTGGGCCGCGGGCGAGCTGATCCTCGGCTCGAACCCGGCGCTGTTCATGTACATGGCCGGGGCCAGCTTCGCCTCCATCGCCTACGCCAACGGCACCGAGGAGCAGAAGCGCTGGGCGCAGCTGATGGTCGACCGCGGCTGGGGCGCCACCATGGTGCTGACCGAGCCGGACGCGGGCTCCGACGTCGGCGCCGGGCGCACCAAGGCCGTGCTCCAGGAGGACGGCAGCTGGCACCTGGACGGCGTGAAGCGCTTCATCACCTCCGGTGACCAGGACATGACCGAGAACATCATGCACCTGGTGCTGGCCCGTCCCGAGGGACCGGGCATCGAGGCCAAGCCCGGCACCAAGGGCCTGAGCCTGTTCCTGGTGCCCAAGTTCCACTTCGACCCGAAGACCGGCGAGCTGGGCGAGCGCAACGGCGCCTTCGTCACCAACATCGAGCACAAGATGGGCATCAAGGTGTCCACCACCTGCGAGCTCACCTTCGGCCAGCACGGCGTGCCCGCCAGGGGCTGGCTGCTCGGCGAGGTGCACGACGGCATCGCGCAGATGTTCCAGGTGATCGAGCACGCCCGGATGATGGTCGGCACCAAGGCGATCGCCACCCTGTCCACCGGCTACCTGAACGCGCTGGAGTACGCCAAGGAGCGCGTGCAGGGCGCGGACATGACGCAGATGCTGGACAAGGCAGCGCCCCGGGTCACCATCACCCACCACCCGGACGTGCGGCGCTCGTTGATGCTGCAGAAGTCCTACGCCGAGGGCCTGCGCGCGGTCTACCTCTACACCGCGACCTTCCAGGACCAGATCCGCGCGGGCGAGAACGTGGAGCTGGCCAACCGGGTCAACGACCTGCTGCTGCCGATCGTCAAGGGCGTCGGTTCGGAGCGGGCCTACGAGATGCTGACGCACTCGCTGCAGACGCTGGGCGGCTCGGGCTTCCTGCAGGACTACCCGATCGAGCAGTACATCCGCGACGCCAAGATCGACAGCCTGTACGAGGGCACCACGGCGATCCAGTCGCTGGACTTCTTCTTCCGCAAGATCGTCCGCGACAAGGGCCAGGCGCTGGGCTTCCTGGCAGGGGAGATCCAGCAGTTCATCGCCAACGAGAACGGCAACGGCAGGCTCAAGGAGGAGCGCGCGCTGCTCAAGCAGGCCCTCGAGGACGCGCAGGGCATGCTGGGCACGCTGATCGGCTTCCTCACCGCCTCGCAGGAGGACCAGCGCAACCTCTACAAGGTCGGCCAGAACAGCGTGACCCTGCTGATGAGCATGGGTGACCTGCTGATCGGCTGGCTGCTGCTGCGGCAGGCCGACGTGGCGATCGCGGCGCTGGACTCCGGCCCGTCGGCGAAGGACCGCTCCTTCTACGAGGGCAAGGTCGCGGCGGCGAGCTTCTTCGCCAAGAACGTGCTGCCGGAGCTGTCCTCGCGGCGCAAGATCGTCGAGAGCACGGACAGCTCGCTGATGGAGATCGACGAAGCGGCGTTCTGATCTCCCCACGATCCCGGTCGGGAAGAGAAGCGGCGGTGCCGGTGACGGCGCCGCCACTTCTTGCTGTGCGCACCGGGAAGAAAATAACGGTTCGGACCGAATCAAAAGCATTGGCCCGTGGCTGCACAGGAAATAGCCTGCACTCTCCGTCGTCAATGGAGCTCAGTGGAGCGAATCATTTCCATGTCTACTTCGTTTTCACGTTTCGCAGCGGCAGTGCTCACCGGTGCCACGCTTCTCACCCTCGGCGCGGTCGTTCCGGCCGGGGCCGCACCGGACAGCCGGCGGACGTGCGCCGAGAGCCACAAGCCCGACCGGAAAATCAAGGTGACCAGGGCAGATGCCGTGGTGGTCCGGCCGAAGCCGGTCAAGAGCGAGGCAGGAGCCCTCGACCAGTTCCACCGGGGCGAGACGGTGACCACCGTGAAGGGGCACTGGGACGGCAAGAAATGTGTGAGCCTCGTCGAGAACGGCCAGAAGCAGGACGTCTGCGGCACCGGTGATCCGACCACCTGGTATTACGTGGTCTGGGTCGGGCGCTACAAGAAGGTGGGCTACGTGCCCGCGGGCTGTTTCTGGTGACGAACGGGCGCAAAGGAAGAAGGGCGGTACCCACGGGTGCCGCCCTTCCACCGCCTCAAGGTCTGCGGCAGCGCGCGTCGGCGAAGCAGTAGACGCCGAACGCCGCGAGCCCGAGCGCGACGGCGAGCAGGATGACGATCCCGAAGGGCAGCGCGGCCAACTCCCGCAGCGCCTGGTCCACACCGCCCGCCCGGTTGGGGTCGGCGGTGAGACCCGCCAGTGCCAGCAGGATTCCCACCACGGCGAAGGCGACTCCCTTGGCCGGGTAGCCGATCATCCCGAGTCGCCGCGTCCAGGTCCGCGTTCCCGTCGGGAGCTTGGTCATGTCCAGCTCTTCGAGGAAGGTCTTGCGCACGCCCTTGAGCACAGCGGCCACGCCGACGCCGAACACCACGGCGGCGACCGCGGCGACGATCCACCGCCCGCCCGGCAGCGCGAGCAGTTCGGCCGTGAGCGTTTTCTGGCTCTGGTTACCGGATTTCTGGCTCTCGCCGATCACGAAGTTCACCGCGATGACGGCGAGCGCGACGCCCGCGATCCCGCGCGCCGCCGAGGTGACCCGCTTGACCGTGCGCTTGCGCTGGTCGGAGATCCAGCGATGGCCGAAGAAGGCGCTGAGCAGCTGCCAGATCGCGAACGCGGCCAGGCCCGCGGCGAGCGCGACCAGCAGCGCCACGCCGAGCGGCTGCGCGGCGATCGTGGCCAGTGCGCCCTTCTGGTCGGCGTCGGCCTGCCTGCTGCCGAGCGCGACGTGAGCGGCCAGCCAGGCCACGACGAGGTGCACCAGGCCGAAGCAGGCCATGCCCACCCGGCCGCCGATCTCGACGACTCGTTCCACCCTGGAGAGATGCACCACCAGCTACCAGGCGAAACGCGGCCGTTCGGAGCAAAGCGGAGGGGCCTCCCCGCAGGAAGGCCCCCTCGTCGTGCTCCGGCTCAGCCGCCCGCGGGCGGCGGGGCGCAGACCACCTTGTGCTGCGGGTTGTAGCGGACCGTCCGCTCCTCACGGCGCACGGCACCGGTCGTGAGGTCCTTGATGGTCCTGGTGTCCTTCACGCTGAAGCCGCCCGCACCCGGGCTCGGGGTGCAGGGCTGACCGTGCGGGATCTCCTTGACCTGCGGGGCGGTCTGGGCGAACGGCTCACTGGTCTGGCCGGTGACCTCGTAGGTCTTGGTGCCCCACATCCGGACGGTGATGTTCGACGGCGTCCAGATCGTCTGGATCAGGATGCCGGTCTTGCTGTCGTTCTTGAACTTCACGTCGATCACGCTGCTGCCGTTGGGGTTCTGGAAGACCGTCGCCTCCCGGCCCTTCGGGTACCGCGAGATGTAGAAGCTGTGCTCCTTGTGCGCGACGTCCACCATGCCCGCGTGGTACGCCGCGTTGTAGAGCGTGGTGGCCATCTGCGAGACACCGCCGCCGACCGCGCGGCTCAGCTCGCCCTTCTCGATGATCGCGGCCTCGACGTACCCGGTCGCCGCGGTGCGCGGGCCGGTGCGGACGTTCATGCTGAAGGTCTCGCCGGGCTTCACGATCGCGCCGTTGATCTGCTCGGCCGCCCGCTTGATGTTGCGGCCGGAGTCGGCGGCGAAGCCCTTGGTCTCGAACTCCGCGACGACCTGCTTGACGCCGAGGGCGTTGGCCTGCTCGGTGGTCAGCTTCGCGGGCAGCTGCGAGTAGGTCGCCTTGATCTGCCGGTCCTGGGGCTTGCGCAGCACCTCCAGCGCGCCCGCGAGGGTCTTCTCCCAGTCGACGCCCCTGCCGTCGGTCGACGGCTTGACCACCGGCTTGCCGCCCTCGATGACGATCTCGGCGTCCTTGCCGGGCTTGTCGGTCGACGCCAGCTGCGGGCGGGCGACCTCGGCGATCTTCGGCACGTCCAGCGAGGCGGTCAGTCCGCCCTTGCCGTCGGACTCGAAGCGCATCGCGTTGCCGATCGCGACGGGCTGCACGATGGCGTTGCCGCCCTCGCCGAGCACGGTCAGCGGGCCGGACACGGCGGGCTTGGCGATCTCCTCGAGCGCCTTGCGCACGCCCTCCGGGGTGGACGTGACGGGGTCGATGATCGCGGGCAGCTGCACGCGGCGGCCGCTCGGCCAGTCCGACTTGAGCACCGGGACCGCGCCCGCGGCGTCGAGCTTCTGCCCGGGCTTCGGGTCGATCGGCTTGGGTTTGCCGTCGGTGAACTCGATCGTGCCCTCGGCGGGGAGGCGGTCGGTCACCTCGCGCAGGTGCTCCAGCGCGCCGGTCACCTTGCTCTCCTCAGCCGAGGTGACCACGCCGAGCTCGGTGGTGGTGAAGAAGGACGCGATCCTGGTGAACGGGTTGTAGGACTGCTCGCCCGCCTGGTCGAGGGTGCCCTTCCAGTTCATCGTCAGCCCGGCCTCCTGCGGGGAGATCTCGGTGTCCACGTCACCGACCCGCAGCGCGACCGGCTTGCCCAGCCTCGGCTCGATCTGCTCGCGCAGCTTCTTCTCGGCCGACGCCCGGTCCATGCCTCCGACGTCCACGCCCGCCACGGTGACCCCGCGCGGCACGTTGCCCTGGGTGAGCAGGAGGTCGCCGACGTAGAGCACGCCGAGCAGGCCCACCACGGACGCCGCGGCCAGCAGGATCTTCCTGCCGCGACCGGAGCGCTCGCCCTCACCGTCGTCCTCCGGCAGCGGGTCGATCACGTCGTCGACCGGCGGGGGCGGGGTGGCCGGGGGCTTGGCGTTGAACACCGAGGTGGCCCTGGCCGGGGCCACGGTGGTGGTGGCGTCGATCTTCGGGATGCGAACCGTGTCGGCGGCGGGGTCGACCGGGCGGCCTGCGCCGAGACCGCTCAGGGCCTCCGGGCGGATCGCCGTGGTCGCCTGGTCGATCCGGTTGGTGCTCTGGTCGCCGACCGGACGCGCGAACGTGGTCGCCTGCTCAGGACGCGGCGTCTCGCCAGTCGAGCGCGAGAATGCCGTTGCCTGCTCAGGCTTCTGCGGATCACCGACCGGACGCGCGAACGTCGTCGCCTGCTCCGGACGCGGCGCGTCACCGACCGGGCGCGCGAACGTCGTCGCCTGCTCCGGACGCGGCGCGTCACCGGACGGGCGGGACGTCTGCTCCTGCTTCGACGGATCACCAACGGGACGGGCGAACGTCGTGGCCTGCTCGGGACGCGGCGTCTCGCCAGTGGAACGCGAGAATGCCGTCGCCTGCTCCGGGCTCGACGGATCGCCGACCGGACGGGCAAAAGTCGTCGGCTGCTCCGGACGCGGCGTCTCGCCAGTCGAGCGCGAGAATGCCGTCGCCTGCTCCGGGCTCGACGGGTCACCGACCGGACGCGCGAACGTGGTCGCCTGCTCAGGACGCTGCGCGTCACCGACCGGGCGCGGCGCCTGCTCAGGACGCGGCGTCTCACCGGTCGAGCGCGAGAATGCCGTTGCCTGCTCCGGGTTCTGCGGATCACCGACCGGACGCGCGAAGGTGGTCGCCTGCTCCGGCTTCGGGTTCGGCTGCGTGTCGCTGACGGAGTGGGCGAACGTCGTCGCCTGCTCGGGTTTCTGGGCGTCGTCGGCACGACGCGCTGCCTCGTCCTCCGCGCGCTTCTCGGTCTCGGGCTTCGGCGCGGACGGAAGCTGTTGGAACACAACGGTTTCCGTCTGCTCCGCGACGTTCTGGAACAGTGCGGCGCCGGAGACCGTCTGCTTCGGGGCCTCCGCGGGCTTGGGCTGCTCGGTCTCGGGCCGCGGGCGCTGGACCGGACCGCTGTCGTGGCGCTGCTGGACCGGAGGCTGCTGAGCCGGAGCTTGCCGGCCGGGGCCGTGCTCCCGCTGAACAGCACCGCTGTCGTGCCGCTGCGGCTGCTGCACCGGCGGCTGCTCACGGCGGACCGGACCGCTGTCGTGCCGCTGCTGCGGCTGCTCGCCCTGGTACTGGATGTTGCTCGGCGGCTGCTGGGACCACTGCTGGCCCGGGTTCCTCGGCTGCTGCGGGGTCCTGGGCTGGGGACCGCTGTGGTGCACCGGCGACTGACCGGGCGCGCCGAACGAGGACGGCTGCGGCTGCTGCGGTGAGTTGTAGTGCACGCGCGGCGTGCCGTCCGTCGGCGCGATGCTCTGCGGCGTGCGCGGCTGCGGTCCGCTGCGGTGGACCTGAGGAGTCTGCGGCGCCTGGGGCTGTGGGGCCGGAGGTGCGGGTGGGACGTCCTTGGCGGGCTCGGGTGCCTCGGCGCCGGGCTTCGGCGCGGACATCCACTGGATGCGCTTGGTCGTGCGCTCGGCGCTCACCGGACGCTGTTGCGATCCCGCGGGATCACCGCCGGCAGGTGTCGAGGCAGCCGGTGTCGAGCCGTCCTCCGGCTGCGGGTCGGGCCTCCCGTTGTCGTCCGACACCGCGTTCCCTCCTCCAAGTGCGCTCGGGATGCACGCGCCGGCCTACCGGCCGGCGGAAACTCCGAGAACACGAATCACAGATACAGACCCGTACCGTGCTCGGTCCGCTCGCTGGCGACCGCGTGCAGGTCGCGCTCGCGCATCACGAGGTACGCCTCGCCCTGTACTTCGACCTCGAACTGGTCCTCGTGGTTGAACAACACCCGGTCACCGACCTTGACGGTCCTGACGTGGTTGCCCACCCCGAACACCTCGCCCCACGACAAGCGCTTCGCGACTTGGGCGGTGGCCGGGATGACGATCCCGCCGCCGCTTCGCCGCTCTCCTGCCTCCCGCACGACTTTCACCATGACGCGATCGTGCAGAAGCTGGATTTCGAGCTTGGCATCGGGCACCAGCGGAGTTTACTGGGCGGGCCGGGGCGAGCTACCACGGATACCGGTCACACACCAGACCTTCGTTGCGGTGTAATGCGGCAAGATGGCAGCTCGCGGTGATGCGTATCACTCCGCCTGCTCGTCCATTCCGCCCATGACCAGCGGCAATCGCCGTAGTCCCGACTGCTCCACCCGGACCGGGACGCCCCAGTCCTGACGGGCGAGGCGGCACACCGGGTGCTCCGCGTCGACGTCGCAGCTGGCCGCTTGGGCGACAACGTGCAGCACACCGGACGGGATGCCCTCGGCGATCACCAGGCGCCTGCTCAGCCCGGTGCCCGAGCCCGAGCCCTCCACGAGCAGCTCCGGCGGCGACGCGGTGATCTCCAGCCTGGTCGGCGGGCCGTAGCGCTCGTCGAGCTTCTCGCCCGGCGGCGGCGTGAACACGACGACGAGGTCGATCTCGCCAGGGGCGATGCCGGTGGGCAGGCGGCGAACCTGCTGGGCGGCTCCGGCCACCAGCCGCGCGCTGAGCCCCGGGGGCACGGGGCGCTCGAGGCGGTGCGCGGCGGAGGCGACCACGACCAGCTCACCGCCGACGACCACCGCACCGGAGGGCTCAGCCACGTCGGTGGCGAGCGTGGAGACCTCGTCCGTCACCGGGTCGTACCGGCGGATGGCACCGTTGTAGGTGTCGCAGATCGCCACGCTGCCATCGGGCAGCAGCGCGAGGCCGAGCGGGTGCTGCAGCAACGCCTGCTTCGCCGGACCGTCCCGGTGGCCGAAGTCGAACAGGCCCTCGCCGACCGCCGTGTGGACGGTGAAGCCGTTGTCCCCCTTGGCGATCCATCGCAGCGCCGAGGTCTCCGAGTCGGCAAGCCAGAGCCGTTCCGGATCGGCGGCCAAGCCGGAGGTCTGCGCGAAGAACGCCTGCTCGGCCGCTCCGTCGCGCAGCCCTTCCACGGTCGTTCCGGCAAAGCGGGAAACGTTGCCCGACAACGGATCGAACAGCCCGATCGTGTGATTTCCGGCCATGGCGACCACAACCCCGCCCGCGGGTGGCCACCACACCACGTCCCACGGGCTGGTGAGATCGACCTCCAGCCCCGGACCATCGGTTTCCCCGTCGCGCCACTGGTTTCCGGTACCGGCCACAGTGGACACCCGGCCGTCCGCCAGCCGCACCCCGCGCAGCAGGTGGTTGACGGTGTCCGCGACCACCACGTCGTAGCCCACCCGCTCGGCGACTTCGGGCGGCAGCAGGGCGAGGCCGTTGGGCTCGGAGAAGGCCGGCGCGAGGCCGTCCTCCCGCCCCCGCACGCCGGAACCGATGCGGCGCACCAGGTGCTCACCGGTCTCGTCCAGCTCGGCGAGGCTGTGCCGCCCGGAGTCCGCGACCAGGATGGTGCCGTTCGGCGTGCGGATCGCCTTGGCGGGGAACCGCAACACGGTCTCCGGCGCAGGCGGCGGAACGTACGGGCCGTCGCCGCGGTGCAGCGTGCCCTTCGCCTCGTGCTCGGCGATCACCTCGCGGATCACCCGGCGCAGCGCCTCGGCGTGGCCCTCCCCCGCCGCCACGTGCACGACGTAGCCCTCCGGGTCGACCAGCACCAGCGTCGGCCAGGCGCGCACCGCGTACTGCTGCCAGGTGCCCAGCTCCGGGTCGTCGAGGACGGGGTGGTGGACCTCGTAGCGCTCGACCGCGGCGCGCAACGCCTCCGGGTCGGCCTCATGGGTGAACTTCGGGGAGTGCACGCCGATGGTGACCAGGACGTCGGCGAACTCCTCCTCGATCGGCCGGAGCTCGTCGAGCACGTGCAGGCAGTTGATGCAGCAGAAGGTCCAGAAGTCCAGGAGGACGACCTTGCCGCGCAGTTCGGCGAGCTCGACGTCCGCTCCACCGGTGTTCAACCAGCCACGGCCGGTGAGTTCGGGGGCGCGCACCCTGGCGCGAGGCTTCGGAGAGGTCACACCAGCAGTGAACACGACGCGTCGCCCGGACCTTCCTCCGCTCACATCGTGGGAGGATCCCCGCCGTCGTGCCGCAGCGCTCGTGGCTTCGCGGCCGATCTGTTCAGAACCACCCCCCTTCTGAGTGATAGAAGATGCAGAACCCCCCCCATTTTGATAAGCGTGCCTGGTGAGAGACGACGAGATCCGCGCCCGGTTGCGCGAGGTCAACCCCTGGTGGCGAGCTAGTTCGGGCGGCGATCCGCTGGGCTGGGTCGCCAGCGACCGGGTACTCCGCGATCGCGATCGGTACGACCTGGGCTACCGCTCATCGGTACTTGACGACATCGCCAACGGACCGGTCGACGACAAGCTCGTCGTGCTCCGCGGTCCCCGGCGCGTCGGCAAATCCGTTGCCCTGAAGGACACCGTGGTCACCCTCTGCGGCCGCGACGACGTCGATCCTCGCCAAGTGATCTACCTGCCCGCTGACGGCATGCAGGCGCGGCACCTCCGCCGCACGTTCGTTCTCGGCAGAGAGCTGACCAGATCGGTCGACCACGCTCGACCCCGGCCGCGAATGTGGCTGCTCGACGAGGTGACCGGGATCGACGACTGGACGGCAGTCCTGAAGTACCAGCGGGACAACACGCCAGTCGGCGACGACACAGTGGTGTGTACCGGATCGTCCTGGAGCGACACCGGCGATGTGGAGCGGGACCTACTTGCCGGCCGCGCCGGCGCCACCGCGCAACGCCGCACCCGGCTGCTGTTTCCCATGCGGTTCCGAGACGTCCTTGCCGCCACCCGTCCGGAGCTCGGTCGCCCAGCCCCGATCGCTCCCTGGCAACTGCAGGGGCCCATGGCGAAGAAGCTCGCGACGGAACTCGAATTGTCCACCGACGACCTCGACCTCGCGTGGCAGTCCTACCTCACGTCCGGGGGTTTTCCTCGCGCGGTCGCCGAACACACCAGGGACGGGATGGTGAGCCAGTCGTTCCTGGAGGACCTCGCCGCGTGGTTGCACCGCGATGTCGACCACGACGCGTCCCCGGACTCGATATCGAAGCTGCTGGCGGAGATTCAGCACCGGTCGACATCTCCGTTGAATCGGCGAAGCACCGCCGAACACCTCGGCTACCCGAACGCCCAGACCTTCGATGTGCGACTGAACAGGCTGACGCGGAGCTTCGCGGGCTTGTGGTGTCACCAGATCACTGACACCGGCGCACGCATTTCCGGATCCCAGTCCAAGTTCTACCTGACTGACCCCGTTCTCGGCTGGCTCGGTCACCGGCTTCGCGCCGGACTTCCGGAACCATCCATGACCGCACTCACCGAGAGCACCCTGGCCACCGCTATGGCCTTGGCGATCGATGACGCTCAGCCCGGCCGATGGACCAGCGCGGACACGATCGGTTACGTCCGGACTGGTTCGGGAAACGAGGTCGATCTCGGCCCCGTGCCGGTGCCGACCCGAGGAGTCGAACAGCAGACCACTCCGGTCGAGGCGAAATGGGTCTCCCACGGCTGGCGCACCGAGGCGCGGGTGATCGAAGCCAAGTACGGCCGAGGCATCGTCGCCACCAAGGACATCACCGATTTCGAGAACCCGTCGTGGGCGATTCCGGTGCCGGTGTTGGCCCTGATGCTCACCTGACGGCGCGTGGGCCGAGGGTTTCGGCGCCGAGCGCGGTCACGCGATCGCGGAGTCCCCGGTCGGCGGTGACCACGACGCAGCGCCGAGGGACCGCCGCGCGGACGAGGTCCACGATCGCGTCATCGCCGGAGCCGGGCGCGGAGAGAACGCGAACGCCCTCCACCCCGGCCACGTCGCGTGCCGCGCCCTCAACGACGAGCACCACGTCGAGCGGACCTTCGATCTGCGGCAAACCGTTGTCGCCCAACGGAACCAGCGAGTCCCGCAGGCGTTCGTTGGCGCCGCGGCGGTCGCGCCACCAACCGTCGGGCACGGAGCCGACGACGTTGGCCGCGTCGACGATCAGCAGCGGCCGGGCGTCCACGACCTCAGCCCGTCGGGGACTTCATCGGAGTCGGCACCACCACAGACCCCTGCGATGGCCCCGTCTCCACGACGTTGGCCGCGAACAACAGGCTCGACAGGAACAGGACCAGCAACAGGAAGGCCAGGACCACGACCGCCGTGATCAAGGCGGTCTTCACGCCCGGCGACATTCGCGCGGGCGCCTGGGCCGGCGGAAAGACCGTGACCGGCTGCTCCTCCAGGGCGGCGCGGACGATCTCCTCGGGCTCACCGAGGCGGTCGAGGACCTGGCGGCGATCGGCCTCCGTTGTCACCGCGGGGTCGCCGAGCGCCACGGCGAGGTGCTCCGCGACATCGGCGATCAGCTCGCGCCCGCGGTCCTCCGGCAGCGCTCTCGCGGCCGCGTGCAGACGGTCGAGATAGCCGCGGATGAGTTGATCTTCCACCTTCATCGTCCCTCCGAGGGGGCCAGGAATCCTTCGACGGCATCGCGGAACCGGGTCCACTCCGCCGTGAACTCAGCGAGCGAGCGGTGCCCGGCCCGGGTGAGCGAGTAGTAGCGCCGGGGCGGCCCCGTCGCCGACTCCTGCCAGGTGGTCTCCACCAGGCCGTCGCGGCGCAACCGGGACAACAGCGGGTAGATGGTGCCCTCGCTGGTGGTGAGGGCCCCGCTCGCGCCGAGGGTCTGGACGAGTTCCACGCCGTAGCGCGGGGAGTCCCGCAACAGCGCCAGCACGCAGTACTCCAGAACACCGCGCCGCATCTGGCTGACCGCTTTGAACGGTCCCGCAGCTACCATGCGGAACAAGGTACCTGTAACCACGATGTACCGCCAGGCAGGCAAGTTGACAATGCGTGTGCATTGCCAACCACCCCGAAGGCTGGTTACGATGCATGTGCATTACAAAGACACGGGTGATCGCAGGGGTCTGGACCGAGGGGGTCGGACTCACTGGGGGACGTTCACCCAACCCCTTGTCGGGGGGACCCGCGTGGTCCCCCCGACAACGGTTTTCCGCTCAGAGCCTGCGGACGAAGGCGATGCGGTCCAGCCCGGGACCGTCGTAGTCCGGCTGCACCCACACCCCGTCGACCACCTTCTCGCCCTGCTCCACGAGGAAGCCCAGGGCGGTGTGGAAGGCCAGGGACGTGGTGTTCGCCGGGCTGGTGATGCTGTGCACCCTGGTGCGCCCGTGCTCCCGCGCGAGGTCGAAGAAGCACTGGTAGAGGCTGCGCGCCAGGCCCGACCGGCGCAGCCCGGGCTCGACGCCGACGAAGTGGATGTACGCGGCCTCGGGATCGGTCTGGGACAGGAAGCCGATCAGGAAGCCGACGAGGCGGTCCTCGGCGTCCTCGACCAACCAGCTCGTCGTGGTGAAGTGCTGGAAGTACAAGCGGGGCAACAACAACGCGCGCTGCTGCGCCCCGGCCTCACCGCCCAGACCACCCCACCACTCATCGAGCACGGTGAGCAGCCGCAGGTGGTCCTCGGGCCGGGGGTGGCGCAGCCGGAGCCCTTCACCGATCACAGGCCGCGCCACCCGTCCGCGTCCACACCGCCCGGCACGGCCGCGTTCGGGTCGTAGGGAGTCCTGGTGAAGATGAACGTGTTCAGGTCGAGGTGGCTCACCGCACCGTCGGCCCCCCGCACGATCCGCAGTTCCTCGCCCGCGTAGTAGCCGTCCAGCCCGATCCACGCGCCGTTGTCGTCGCGGCGGAAGCGGGACGCCCTGCCCCTGCCGTTGATCGGCGTGAGGTCGAGCAGACCGCCCTTGCGCAGGCGCAGCGCGTAGGCGGAGGGACCCCAGTACCACTGCCCGGTCAGCGCGAGCAGCTCACTGTCCACTTCGGACTGGGGCATCGGCGTCCAGGTCCCGGGCACCCGCGGCTCGCGCTCGGCCATGATGTCGAAGTAGTCGGTCAGCAGCAGGTATCCACCACCCGCCGTGGTGTTGGCCAGGAACAGCACGCCGGTGCTGTCCTTGGGGTCCACCCACACCGTCGCGAGGAAGCCGGGCATCGAGCCGGTGTGCCCGGCGACGCGCCTTCCCTTGTGCCGCATCAGTTGCAGACCGAGCCCGTGCCCGCCGCGCCACTCGTCGGCGTCGTCGACGATCGCGGGTTCGCGCATCTCGGCGACCGTGTCGGGGTGCAGCACCTCCCCGGTGTCGCCGCCGAGGAACGCCGCCCAGCGCGCGAGGTCGGTCGCGGTCGACCAGAGCTGCCCGGCCGGGGCCATGGCGCCGCCGTCGTGCGAGGGCTCCGGCAGCAGCACGTCGGCCCACGGGTGCACGGCGTAGCCCTGCGCGTGCGGGGCCTGGGCCAGGAAGGTGGTGCGGCCCATGCCGAGCGGGCGCAGGATCTCCGCCTCGACCGCCTCCATCCAGCTCATCCCCCTGCTGCGGGCGATGACCTCGCCGAGCAGGCCGAAGCCCAGGTTGGAGTAGTGGAACCGGCGACCGGGGCGGTGCGGCATGGACTGCTTGTCCAGCAAGGAGATCAGCTCGTCGGCCGGGACGCCGGGGGTGCGCTCCCACCACTCCCCCGGCGACTCGGCGGTCAGCCCCGCCGTGTGCGAGAGCAGCTGCGCGATCGTGCTCGCACCCGCGGGCGTGCCCGGCACGAACCGGTCGAGCGGGTCGTTGAGGTCGAGCCTGCCCTCGTCGCGCAGCCGCATGATGAGCGCGGCGACGAAGGTCTTGGTGATCGAGCCGATCCGGTACTGCGTGTCCGCGGTCGGCTCGGCCCCGTCGACCTGGCCCCGCGCGCCGATCCACACCGGCGCTCCGTCGCGCACCACCGCGGCGACGATCGACGGGACGCGGTTCTCGCTCTGGTCAACGGCGAGGCGGCGCAGCAGCGCGCGCTGGGTGCCGGCCAACAACTCGGGCATGCGGGTTCCTCCCTGAACGGCTTCGCCGGGAAGTCCACCACATGCGCCATGAGCCGCCCAACCATCGGCCGGGCGGCTCGGTCGGCAGGACTACTCCGAGCAGTCCTGCTCATTCTGGTAAAGGCCGATGCCGATCACCTTGTCGTCGCGAACGTCGATCGCATAACCCGCATTCGGATTTCCGGGAACGTCGACCCAGCGCCCGTTGGGCCCTTCCGACCATTCCGGGTAAGCCGCGACGAGTTCTTTCCTGCTGGATCCGATTCCAATTCCACGCGGGGTGCGGACACCGGGGTAGGCGTGGATGACGGCAACACCCTTCGTCGGCGAGATCAACACGTTCAACTCGTTCGGCGCCGCGCGGAACTCGTACTTGGAGCAGACCGGGTTGATCCCCGCGCCCGGGTCTTCGCCCTGGTAGGCGTGCAGCAGCGTGGTCTGGTAGGCATCGGGCTCTGACATGCCGAGCTTCAGGTCACCCAGTCCGTCCGGACCGAGGACCGGACCGGCCGGAGCCGCGTGCGCAAGAGAACCGACAAGGATCGCGCCGAATGCGACTGCCGCGACGGCAAAGGTGCGCTTCATTTTCTCTCTCCCCTTCGGCGGAAGTCCCTCAACTTCCACACAAAGGAGGACGGTCAACGAGCACCCGGGTTGCGGGGAACTTGGAAAAAGTTCGACGACCACTTCGGCGGGAAGCGGTCGGACGGGCCGTGACCAGGGCTGCTTCCACAACCGCGAGTGAACGCGGTCATCCGATCGGCCCAGGCTTCCTGGCGACCCCGCAGCGCCAGGACTTCCACTGCTCCGCCGAGTCCGGCCGCCAGTCCGACAGCCGCACCAGGCCGGGCGGGACCAGCTCCAGTCCGGCGAAGAACTTCGCCACCTCGTCCTCGGTCCGCACGACGATCGGGCTCGCCGTGCGCTGGTAGACCTCGCGCACCGTCTCGAAGCCCGAGTTCTCCTCGTCGGAGAAGTCCTCGTTGGTGCCGTGGGAGAGCACCAGGTAGCTGCCGGGGACGAGCCGGTCCAGGTAACCCGAGACCACGCCCCAGGGGTTCTCGGCGTCCGGTACGAAGTGCAGCGCCGCGACCATCAGCACGGCGAGCGGCTGGTCGAGGTCGAGCAGGGCGCGCACCTCGCGGTTCTCCAGCACCCGCGCCGGATCGCGCAGGTCGGCGCGCACCGAGGTGGCGTCCGGGTTGCCGGCCAGGATGCGCAGGCCGTGGCCGACCGCGATCGGGTCGATGTCGACGTAGACCACCCGCGCCCCGCAGCACTTCCCCTGAGCGACCTCGTGCACGTTGCCGACCGTCGGGATACCGGAACCGAGGTCGAGGAACTGCCGGATTCCGTTGTCCACCAGGTACTTCACGGCGCGCCGAAGGAAGGACCGGTTCGCCTGCACCGCCAGCCGGACACCGGGGAAGGCCTGCTCTGCGACTGCCGCGGCCTCGCGGTCGATGGAGAAGTTGTGCGAGCCCCCGAGGAAGTGGTCGTACATCCGCGCGGCGCTGGGCCGCGACAGGTCGATGTCCTCGGGCACCCAATCCACGGTCAGGGACGGATCTTCGGCAACACGACGGTCTCCTCCGCGGCGGCGGGCACCCGCGGGAGGACGGCGGTGAGGTCGTCGAGCTCGTCGGCCTCTTCGGTCTCGGCGTACCTGCGCAGGAGCAGCTTGGCCGCCCACCACACCACCACCGTGGCGACGACGCCGACGATCCCGCCCATGATGATGTCCGATGGCCAGTGCACGCCCACGTAGACCCGCGAGAAGGCGACGAGCAGCGCGGGCAGGGCGAGCAGCCAGCCCCACAGCGCGGAGACGAAGATCCCCACCACGAGCGCGACGGTGATGGCGGCCGTCGCGTGGTTGCTGGGGAAGGACACTCCCGGCTCGTGCTCGACGAGCTGGTTGACCGGGCGCGTCTGGAACGGCCGCTCGTGGAAGGCCATCATCCGCAGCACCCGGTTCACCAGGAAGCCGAGCAGCAGGGCCGCGCCGACCTGACCGGCCATCCAGATGTTGGTGGTCCGATCCTGCGTCCGCATCGCGAGCAGGGAGACGATCCCGGCCGTGGCGAACAGCAGGTAGATCAACGGCCCCGCGGCGAAGAGCATCACGTCGTCGAGGACGGGGTTGCTGCCGGCCATGCCGTTGATCAGGTCAAATAGCACGTCCCGCATCGTGTTGCTACCCCCACTCGATGAACAGCCGACGACACACCGACCTCGATCATCCCAGCTTCCCCAACGGGCGATGTTCCAGCCACCTTTTCAACACCCGTTGATTTAGCCGCCCCGTCCGCGATAGCGTGCACTCATGCACTAGTTGCAAGGACGCAAGTATTTGGAGGACGCCGTGCTCCACCAGGACAGCGACCGCCTCGCCGAGGAGATCGGTGCGGTCCGCCGAGAACTCCTGTCGGAGTTCATGCTCTCGGTGGTCCGCAGAGCCGGTGATCTCCAACTCATCCACGTCGCGACGCTCTACGTGCTCGACACGGGCCGCGCGCCCACCGTCAAGGACCTCGCCGACCACGTCGGCCGCTCCGTCTCGGCGACCAGCCGGATGGTCGAGCAGCTGGTGGCGAGGGGCTTCGTCGGCAGACGGGAGGACACCGAGGACCGGCGCGCGAAAAGGGTGCACCTCACCGACGAGGGGCGGGAGTTCCTGCGCGGCTTCGAACGCAGCAGGGCAGAGGCGCAACTGGGACTGATGGCGTACCTGTCAGAGGAGGACCAGCGGATCGTCGCGCGATCGACGACCCTGCTGGCCGAGGCCGCGAGGAGATATCGCGATGAGCACAGGGCAACAGCGGGGGAAGAGCAGGCGTGAGGTGGTGCTCGACCTGGCCGCGCTGGACGGCGGTATGGGCGAGCTGGTCGGCGGCAAGGCCGCCAACCTGGGCGAACTGATCAACGCGGGCATTCCGGTGCCGCCGGGATTCTGCGTCACCACGGACGCCTACCGGCGGATGATCGAGGTCACCGGACCGGTCTTCGCGCAGGAACCGGCCACAGCGCGCGACATGCTGCGCAGCGCGGCCATTCCGGCCGACCTGGCCGAGGAGATCAGCACCGCCTACCGCGCCCTGGGCGAGGACGTGCCGGTGGCCGTGCGCTCGTCGGCGACCGCGGAGGACCTGCCGAACGCGAGCTTCGCCGGGCAGCAGGACACCTACCTCAACGTGGTGGGCGTCGACGCGGTGCTGGACGCGGTGCGCAGGTGCTGGGCGTCGTTGTGGACCGACCGCGCGGTGAGCTACCGCGACAGCAACGGCATCGACCAGAGCACCGTGCACCTCGCGGTCGTCGTGCAGCGCATGATCGACGCCGAGGTGGCGGGCGTGATGTTCACGGCGAACCCGGTCACCGGGACGCGGTCGGAGTTCGTCATCGACGCCAGTCCCGGTCTCGGCGAGGCGGTGGTCTCCGGTTCGGTGAACCCGGACCACTTCGTGGTGGCGGCGGACGGACGCGTGCTCGACCGCACGATCGGCGACAAGCACATGGCGATCAGGTCGAAGGCGGGCGGCGGGACGGAGCACGTCGAACTGTCCACAGAGGACTTCTGTCTGACCGACGATCAGCTGAAGCGACTGGTGGACCTCGGAAAGCACGCGCAGGACCACTACGGGGCGCCTCAGGACACGGAGTGGGCACTGGACGCCGACGGCGAACTGTGGCTCACCCAGTCCCGCCCGATCACCACGCTCTACCCGATCCCTGAGTCCACCAGGGACGGTCTGCGGGCGTACTTCTCCGCCAACGTGGCGCAGGGCGTGTTCGGTCCGATCACCCCCGCGGGTCTCGCAGGGATGCGACTGGCCATGGGCGCGGGGGCGAAGCGCTTCGGCCTTCCCGTCGAAGATCCGCTGGACGGGCCGCCGGTGTTCGCCCAGAGCGGCTGGCGGATCTACGTGGACATCACCGCACCGCTGCGCAACCCGGTCGGCCGGGCCCTGCTCCCCCGCCTGTTCGGCATGATGGAGAGCCGATCCGCGGAGATCTTCCAGCAGCTCACCGAGGACCCGCGGTTCGCGCTGACCACCACCAGGCGCGGACCGACGCTGCGGAAGATCATCAAGATCGCGCTGCACATCGGCGCCCCGCCCAGGGCACTGCACGCCCTGCTGCGGCCGGATGTCGTGCGCGCCAACGCCTTCCGGTACGCCGAGGAGATCGACAGGCTCACCAGGACCCGGCCCGGTCTCACCGCGGAGCAGCGGCTGGACTTCATCACGCAGATCTTCACCGAGATCACCATCCCGCGGGTCCTGCGCCTCATGCCGGTCGTGGCGGGCACCTTCGCGCTGATCAGCGCGATGCCGAAGCTCATCGGCGATCCGGACTGCGTCAACGACGTGCGCGTGGTGCTGAAAGGCATGCCGCACAACGTCACCACGGAGATGGACCTGGAACTGTGGCGGATCGCCAGGCACGGCTCGGACGGCGACCTCGACCGCTTCCTGGCCAAGTACGGCCACCGCGCGGTCGCCGAGATCGACCTGGGTGTTCCGCGCTGGTCGGAGGACCCTGCGCACGTGCGCGGCGTGATCGCCAACTACCGCCGGGTCGACGATCCGGAGTGGGCGGCGGACAGGCAGTTCGAGAAGGGCGTCGCCGAGGCCGAGGCGATGATCGAGGAGCTGGCGCGGCGAGCCGGTCGGCGCGGCAGGCTGGTGCGCGCGGCGCTGCGCCGCATCCGGGCCCTGGCCGGGGTCCGCGAGCTGCCGAAGTACTGCGTGGTCCTGGCGTTCTCCCGCGTTCGTGAACAGCTCAAGCTCGTCGGCGCCGAACTGGCCGAGTCCGGCGTCATCGAGCACGCGGACGACGTGTTCTTCCTCGACTTCCGCGAGGCGCGGGAGGCGTTGCGGGGCAAGGACTTCACCGAGGTGGTCGTGCGGCGCAGGGCCGACTACGACCGCGAGCGGCGCAGGCGCCACGTGCCCAGGATGCTGCTCTCCGACGGCACCGAGCCGGAGGCCGTCGCCGTGGCGGTGGACGGAGCGCTGCGCGGGACGGGCGCGTCTCCCGGCACGGTCACCGGGGTGGCCAGGGTGGTGCTCGATCCGGTCGGCGCCGAGCTGCACCCCGGGGAGATCCTGGTGGCGCCGTCGACCGATCCGGGCTGGACGCCGCTGTTCCTGACCGCGGGCGGACTGGTGATGGAGATGGGCGGCCCGAACTCGCACGGCGCGGTGGTGGCGCGGGAGTACGGCATCCCGGCCGTGGTCGGCGTCGCGCGCGCCACCCAGGAGATCGTTACTGGTCAGACCATCACCGTGCACGGCTCCAGCGGCTCGGTCGAGGCATCTTGACGGCGACCGTCAAGTACTTTACGGTCGCCGTCAAGGAGGTGCGCGATGGCCCTTGACGTGACCGAGGCGGCGCTGGCGGAACAGCTGGTCCAGCTGGTGACCGGTCGCCTGCTGGACCCGCTGGAGATCCTGCTCGGCACGGACTGGACGCTGACCAAGCTGGAGCGCAGGACCAGGACGCAGGCGGAGGTCTGGGCGAAGGAGCTGCTCGGTCCCAGCGACCAGGTGGCGACCCAGACCGCGATGCGGCTGATCGCGACGCTCTACCCGGGCGATCGCCCGTTCGACCCGCCCACCTCCTGGTGGACCGCCCCGTTCGGGCAGGTCGTCGCGCACCGCATCGGTCATCCGACCACCGACGGCCTGCCCTACTCGACTGCGGGCGCGATGCTCGGCATCACCAAGCAGGCGGTGCACGACCTGGTCAACCGGGGCAAGCTCGTCCGGCACGCCGATGGCGGCGTCACCTCGGAATCGGTCCGGCTGCGCCTGCACCAGCGCAACACCAACCGGGGCTAGAAATGTCCACAACGGATGTTCTGGTGCCGGGCCCGGTCCCGATCTCCGCGCGGGACTTCGGCGGGACCGGGACCCCGGTGGTGTTGCTGCACGGACTCGGTGGCAGCAAGGACACCTGGTCCGCCTTCGCCCCGATGCTCACCTCGAGGCACCGCGTGATCGCACTGGACCTCCGCGGCCACGGCGACTCCGGTGACGCGCCGTGGGACTGGGAGGGCGCGATCGGTGACATCGCGCGCGTCGTCTCGCACTTCGCCCTGGAAAGGCCCGCTGTGGTGGGCATGTCCTTGGGCGGCGGGCTCGCCGTGCTGTGGGGCGAGTCCCACCCGCGCTGCCCCGGCGTGGTCAACATCGACGGCGGCCACCGCCACATCAGCGATCCTTCGCAGTACTCGGACACGACGGGCCTCGACGAGCTGAACGCGCTCTTCGACGCGCAGGCGCACCAGGTCGAACGCCCCGGCCCGGAGATCCTGCGCGCCCTGCGCCGCGGCTTGGCCGATGCGGACCTGTTGGCCCGCTACGAAGAACTGCGCTGCCCGTGCCTGGTCTTGTCCGCGACGCGCGGAATGCCCGGGATGGACGCCTTCGAGAACCTGGGTGCCGTCTACCGCGACGGCCTCAACCGCGAGCTCGCCGAAGTGGCGAACCCCCGCGTCGAGGTCGTCGAGTTCCCCGGCAGCCACGCGATGCTCTTCGAGAACCCGTCGGAGATCGCCGCGCGCGTACTGGCCTTCCTCCGCTAGCCGGCTTCGGCTCGCACGGCCAGTTCCTCCTCGATGAGGTCGAGGTAGTCGTCGACCTCCTCCTCGTCGAAGCCGCCGACACCGAGCGAGGTGCTGAACGCGACGTTGTGCACCTGTGCCGCCGTCACGTTGCCCCGGCCGTCCAGGGTGTTCGCCACCTCGGCGAGAAACCCGATGACCTCGACCTCGCTGTAGCCGCGACGCCCGAGCCGCGCCTTCGAGAAGCGCTTGTCCCGGACCTCGTCCGCGGTGAGACCCATCCCAGTCCTCCCAACGGGTAACCCGCGGAAAGTATTGGGCCCCTCCCCCACTCCGGCCACTCGAAGCGCCCAACGCGGTTCCCACTTCGGCCTCGCGCCGCGCGTTCGACCGCGCAGAACCGACGTGTCCACTTTGGACGAGACGGTGCACGAGCGGCGGCGGTCGTCGTGGAGGGGTGGGGCGATCGGATCGCCCCACCACGTTCGATCAGTGCCAGCCGGTGCAGTCAGTGGCCAACGGGCCATTCCAGGTCTTGCTGCCGTCCAAGGACCGGTCGAGGTGGGTGTAGTAGTGCCCGTTGTCCCAATCCGCCATGGTGCGACTGTCGCCGTAGAACAGGATCGAGATCTTGTGACCGCCGCTGATGGTGTGGCGGCAATTCCAGCCATTGGGCCCGTTGCCCTCGCACGCGTCCGCGGCGGGCGCGGTGAGCACCATCCCGCCCGCGGCAGCCAGGGTGACGAGAGTGGCCGACAGCTTCTTCTTGATCTGCATGGAAATACCCGAGCTTTTAGTGTCCTTTGTAGAGCCGAGACGGACGAGGCAGGGATGGGTTCCACCGCCCGGTGAAGGTTCACTAACCGGTGCGGCACCGAGGACCCATCCGAGGGATCCTCACGAAGACCGGGCAAGGAACTCCACGAGGAGACGCGGTGACACGGTCTCGGCGAAGTCCACGGCGTCGGCCTCGGCGAGGTCCCTGATGCGGTAGCCCTGCTCGCCGGCCGCAACGGCCGCCGTCGCGGTGACGAGCCCTGCGCGGCGCGAGAAGGGGTTGCTGCTGAAGGACCAGGAGAGGATGCCTTCGCGTTCCAGCAGAACGGTGTCCCGACTGAACACGCCGGATCGAATCACCAGGTGCGCGCCGGAAACCCCGTGTCCGAGATTGCGGTAGGCGTCTCGTCCCAACCAGACGGTGATCGGTGCGGCCACCAGGACGAAGACCCACCCAACGTGGATGAGCACGGTGGTCAACAGGAAACCCAAGAGCAGCAACACAAAGGTGATGGGCAGCGTCACGAAGACGAAGCCACGCACGATGCGACGTCGCAGCGCGGCCCTGGGATGGCGGCGCAGCAAGGGGTCAGCCTGCTGGGGTAGCCCCAGGATCTCGCGCGCGACCCGCGCGGCTTCCGCCCGTGGTGACGGGGGCAGCACCGAACTGCGTCGGCGGTTCTCTTCCTCGTTGCCGAGCCCGCCCGCGATCGCGTCCACCAGGGCGCCGCCGCCCGCACGCAGCAGGAGCGGTTCGCGAAGCCGCGAGCCACGCAGCCTGCGGCGCTCGATCGACACGAGGCGAGTGGTGAGCAACCCGCGCCGCACCTGCAGGGTCTGCGCGTCCGTCCACTCCAGACGGTAAGCCCACCACGTCTCCACGTGGACGACGATCGCGCCGATCACTCCGAGCAACGTGAGTCCCAGCACCAGCAACGGGATCGTGATCCACAGGGCGCTGTGCCCGAAGGCGGCGAACGCGTCCCGGACGATCCCGATCTCCCACCACTTGATGTCCAGGCCGTTCAGCGCCCGCGTGGCCGCGCCCGCCACGATGAGCACGCCGCCGAAGACCCAGAACGTCAAGGGCGCGTAGCGCAGCCACCTCCAGTTCATCGTGGCGATGACCGGATCATCGGCGTGCGTGCGGTCGGCCCGAGCCAGAAGCTCTTCGCGGAGCCGGTGCGCGGTTGCCCGGGGCAGTGCGTCGAGCACCAGCTCCGTCCCGCCGTCCGACGCCGCGGTACCCGCGCGGAGCACGACCAGACCAAGAACGCGATGCACCGGGCTCGCCGTGAGGTCGACGTTGCGGACGCGTTCCAAGGCGATCGATCGGCGACGGCGGTGCAGAACTCCGGTGTGCAGCTCGAAGGTGGACGCGGAGATCCGGTACCGCGTGGTGGTCAGCCGGAGCACGCCGTAGATGGTGATCACCAGGAACGCCGACGTGATCCCGGCCAGGGTGAGCCAACCGCGGAGGCCCACGTCGCCACCGGTCGCGAGCAGCGTCAGCACGAACGACGCGAGCGGCGCGGCGAGCCATGCGCAGTGCACCGCGATGGTGCGGCGATCCAGTCGCTGCCAGCTCACGTGGCATCACCGGGAACCACCTCGGCGGCTTCACCGATACGACGGGCCAGCTCGTCGGCATCGGCCGCGGCCAGCCCGGCAATCTTCACGTCGCCGTGGGTGGATGCCGTCGTCACCACGACCGTGGCCAGACCGAACGAGCGCTGGATCGGCCCCTGCGTGGTGTCGACGGTCTGCACCCGGGACAGCGGCGTGACGCGGTGCTTCTGCCAGAACCATCCGGACGCGGCGTAAACGGCCTTCGAACCCAGCTCCCACGCGTGCACCCGGTACCGCCACGACGGCATGACCAGCGCGTACAGCAGCGCCGGGACGACGAGCACCAGGACGAGCAGCGGCCCGAGCCACACCAGCGCCGCTGGGAAGAACAGCGACGACAACACGAACATCGCGACCGCGACCAGCAGCATCGGCCCCGCGAGCGACACCCAGGCCTGGGCGCTCCACCACCGGCGGGCACGCGGGTCGACCCGGTTCACGGGTGGTCTCAGGTTCAAGGCGGCTCCCCCTCCTCTTTTCAAGTCGACCGTATTAAGTCAGCTGTAATAAGTCAAACGTATTGGTATAGGCTGCCTCCGTGCCCAAGCAGGTGGACCACGAGGAGCGGCGCGCGGCGATCGTCAGCGCGCTCTGGAAGCTGGCCGGGGAGCGGGGCCTGGACCGGGTGAGCCTGCGGGACACCGCGCGCGAGGCGGGGATGTCGCTGGGACAGCTCCAGCACTACTTCGCCACCCGCGACGACATGCTCGTGTTCGCCATGGACTTCATCAGCAAGCGAACCACCGAGCGGGTCACCGCCAGGGTTCTGGCGCTGGACGAGCGGACGCCCGAGGCGATCCTGCGGATGTGCGTCGCGGAGATGCTGCCGCTGGACGACCGCAAGCGGCAGGGCAGCCGGATGAGCATCAGCTTCTACGTCGAGGCGCTGGACAACGAACGGCTGCTCTCGCACGCGCGCGAGGGCTCGCGCAAGCTGCTGGACTTCTTCGAGCAGCAGCTGCGGGAGGCGCAGGACCGCGACGAGATCCCGGCCGACCGGGACCCGCGGCGGGAAGGCATGATCATCATGAGCGTGGTCGACGGGCTGACCAGCTACTGCCACCTCGGCCTGCACACCGCCGAGGAAGCGTTGGCGATGGCGATGCGGCACCTTGACACCCTGTTCGGTGCCGCACACGAAACGAAACGTTAGTCGGCGCCGTCCATCCGATAGCAGGATCGGTGCGACCGTGTTCCGATGAGGACATGCGAGTGGTCGTACTCGGCGGGACCGAGTTCATCGGCAGGCGCATCGTGGAGGAGCTGGTCGCGCGCGGTGACGACGTGCTCGTCGTGCACCGCGGGCGGACCGAGCCGCAGGACTGGGTCGCCTGCGAGCACCTGCACGTCGACCGCGCGGACTTCGGCACGGTCGCGGCGGACGTGCGCGCCTTCCGGCCGGACGCGGTGATCGACACCATCGCGCTGAGCCAGGCCGACGTGGACGCGGTGCTGCCACACCTGCCGGAGGCGCAGCTCGTGGTGCTGTCCAGCATGGACGTCTACCGCGCGTTCGAACTGCTCAAGGCGGGCGCGAACGGTGAGCCGACGCCACTGCGCGAGGACAGCGCACTGCGCGTCGGCCGCTTTCCCTACCGGGGACAGGGCCTGGGACTCGACGACTACGACAAGCTCGACGTCGAACCGGCCTACCTGGAACGGGGCGGGACGGTGCTCCGGCTGGCGGTGATCTACGGCGAGCACGATCCGCAGCGCCGGGAGGAGTTCGTCCTGCGACGGGTCCGGGCGGGGCGCACGCGGATCCCGGTCGGGCCGGGCAACTGGTTGTGGACCCGCTGCTACGTCGGCGAGGTCGCCGGTGCCGTGCTCGCCGCACTGGGGAACGACCGCGCGCGGGGCGAGATCTTCAACGTCGGCGAGCCGCACACGCACGACTTCGGCACGTGGATCAGGCAGATCCTGGCCGCGGCCGACCACGAGGCGGAACTGGTCGAGGTGCCCGGCGAACTGCTCCCCGCCGACCTGGCGTTCACGAAGGCGCACGTGCAGCACCTGCTCTTCGACAGCTCGAAGGCCCGCGATCTGCTCGGCTGGCGACCCGCGCCGGTGGAGTTCGGCATCGAGCGCTCGGTGCGCTGGCACCTGGAGAACCCGCCTGCCGGGGCCGACACCGACTTCGGTGAGGACGACCGGGCGCTGGCCTAACCCCTGGGGGCGAGGTTCCCCGCCAGCAGGATCAGCTCGGAGATCACCGTGATCACGACGGCCAGCAGGGCGCCGAGGGCGACGGCCGCGATCAGGGCGAGGCCGACGACTTTCCAGAACTCGTCCCGCTTCACACCCGACATCGTGCCGGATATGGGAAACCCCGCGGTGCTGCCAGGTCGGGGGTCCGACAGCATCGCGGGGTCATAGTGGTCATCGCGAAGTCACCCGCCCTTGTTACACCCTGCCGAGGATGTGACGTAGGTCACGTTTGGCAACTGGGTCGGCCGCGTGACGACGACGGATCCACCACGTGAAAGCGCCCCTGGGCGGCGGGAGGCCGCTCAGGGGCGCTGGTAACTCCGTTGGGCAAGACGGCGGGAGGGCCGCTCGAGCCGGCGGTCGAGGTCGCCGGCGAACGTCCGCCGTCCCCGGCCTCAGCGGAGGGTAGTCACCTGCTGCTGGGCAATGACCATGAGCTCGTGACGCAGAGCCGGGGTGGCCGCGCCGTCGATCGCGCGGTTCACGGCACGGCGAGTCCGGTTGTCGGCACGACGAGCACGCATCTTCGCGACGAGGTTCATCTGAGTTCGCATCCCCTTGGAGGTTCCGGTGTCGGTGTGACAAGACAAGTATGCACCAGACTTCGCGGGTTAGCGCCTATTTGTCCGGTGAGGTGCCTCACCGGCCGGACAAGTAACGGCGTGTTCCAGGTTACGACCGGATGTTTGCCAGTCAAACGAGAAGCGTCAGAGGTGCCGCTGGTAGCGCACGAAGCTCGGGCAGTCCGCCCGCCGCGCCATCTCGTCCAGCCACCAGCCACGCGCGGCGAAGAAGGAGCGCGCCCTGGCGTTGCGCTCCCAGACCCACAGCGTGAGGTAGCCGAAGGAGACCCGGAGCCTGCTCACCGCCGCGCGCAGCAGCTCGCCGCCGACACCCCTCCGCCAGCTCGGCGGGGCCACGTACAGCGAGTACAGCTCGCCGACCCGGGCCGGATCGGCGTCCGGGTCGTGGCTCGGGCCCGCCGCGGTGAAGCCGACCAGCCTGCCGTCCAGCTCGGCGCACAGCAGCGCCTGGTCCGGCGAGTAGAGGAACCCCTCGATCACGTCCCGGCGCCGCGCGGCCTGGTCGGGGTCGACCAGCACCCGCTCGTCGACGTGACCGCGGTAGTAGGAGGCGCGGGCCCTGGTGTGGATCTCCGAGAGGTCGTCGAGGTCAGCGAGATCGGCAGCCCGGATCCGCAGGTCTTCGCTCATGCAGTGGAGGACGCGCGGGCGAACTCCCGGTGGCCCGCACGCGATTTCTCGCACAGTTGCGGCCAAACCCTCAAGGTCCCCTCGTTGCGGATACGGCCGTCGACGGGGAGTGTGGGTGGGGTGGCTGAAGTAGTGACCAAAGGGACCGGGGAAGTCGAACGCATCGCCGACCGCGCGCAGCTGTGGGTCTCCTACAGCGCGAACGGACACGACCGCACCGCCGCGGTGAACGAGCTGACATCGCGGATCTCGCGGGTCGAGCCGTTGCTGGACCGCGAGGGCGTCGAGGTCCGCTCACGACGGCTTTCGGTGCACACCAACTGGGAGAACGGGCATCGGGTCGGCTCCGGGGCGGAGCAGTACTACTCGGTGCGGGTCACCGACCGGGAGCAGCTCGACGAACTGCTCGGGGCGCTGATCGCGGCGGAGCCCGCGTGGCTCAACGGGCCGGACTGGGAGCTGTCGGACCGGTCCGAGGCCGTCGCCGAGGCCCAGCACCACGCGGTCGAGGACGCGCGGCGCCGGGCGCAGGGCTACGCGGCGGCGCTGGGCGTGCGGCTCGGCCCGTTGCTGCGGATCACCGACGGGGACGAGTCCTACGGTGGCTCCGTCGAGCGGATGGCCTACGCGGCGACCGCGACGTCCTACGCGCCGGACACGCGTGAGCTGAAGCTGGAACCGCAGCCGGTGACGGTCTCCGTCCGCTGCACCACCACCTGGGTGCTGCTGGAGTGATCAGCGCTCCAGGATCGCCGTGACGCCCTGGCCGCCCGCGGCGCAGATCGAGATCAGGCCGCGGCCGGACCCCTTCTCCGCCAGCAGTTTCGCCAGGGTGGCCACGATCCGCCCGCCGGTGGCGGCGAAGGGGTGGCCTGCGGCCAGCGAGGAGCCGTTGACGTTGAGCTTGGCCCGGTCGATCGAGCCGAGCGGGGCGTCGAGACCGAGCTTCTCCTTGCAGTAGCCCGGGTCCTCCCACGCCTTGAGGGTGGCCAGGACCTGCGAGGCGAACGCCTCGTGGATCTCGTAGAAGTCGAAGTCGCCCAGTTCGAGCCCGGCCCGGGCGAGCATCCTGGGCACCGCGTAGGTGGGCGCCATCAGCAGACCTTCGCCGCCGTGCACGAAGTCCACCGCGGCCGTCTCGCAGTGGGTGAAGTAAGCGAGCACGGGCAGCCTGCGCCGCTCGGCCCACTCCTCGCCGGCCAGCAGCACCGTGGCGGCGCCGTCGGAGAGCGGAGTGGAGTTCCCGGCCGTCATCGTCGCGGAGTCGCCGAACTCCTTGGACTTGGTGCCGAACACCGGCTTCAGCTTGGCGAGTTTGTCCACAGTGGAGTCGGGACGGAGGTTCTGGTCCCTGGTCAGGCCGAGGAACGGCGTCAGCAGGTCGTCGAAGAAGCCGCACTCGTAGGCGACGGCGAGCTTGCGGTGGCTGGCCGCGGCCAGTTCGTCCTGCTCCTGCCGCTCGATCTCCCACTCCCTGGCGGTGATCGCCGCGTGCTCGCCCATGGACAGGCCGGTGCGCGGTTCGCCGTTGCGCGGGACGTCCGGGACGACGTGGCTCGGCCGCAGTTTCGGCAGCAGCTTCAGCCGGGCGCCGAGCCCCTTGGCGGAGTTGAACTTCAGCAGCAGCCTGCGCAGGTCCTCGTTCACCCCGATGGGCGCGTCGCTGGTGGTGTCCACCCCGCCCGCGATCCCGGCGTCGATCTGCCCGAGCGCGATCTTGTTGGCCACCAGGATCACGGCTTCGAGGCCGGTGCCGCACGCCTGCTGGACGTCGTAGGCCGGGGTCTGCGGGGAGAGCCTGCTGCCGAGCACGCTCTCCCTGGTCAGGTTGAAATCGCGGCTGTGCTTGAGCACGGCGCCCGCGACCACCTCGCCGAGGCGCTCGCCCTGCAGCCCGAACCGCCCGACCAGACCGTCCAGTGCGGCGGTGAGCATGTCCTGGTTCGATGCCGATGCGTAGGGCCCGTTGGATCTCGCGAACGGGATCCGGTTCCCCCCGATGATCGCGACGCGGCGTGTGGTCTCGGCCATGTGCCCCTCCAGCGGTTACGGGGATACCCTTTCGAGCATAACCTACCGACGAGTAGTCTTACTGATGAGTAGGGAGTCTTCCATGGCGGATCGGTACCAGCGGTTCAGCACCTCTCCGCTCGGGCGGACGCTCGTGCGCAAGCTCGGTCTGCCCAGCCCGGCGCCGCTGCGCAGACACCGCCCTGGTGACCCCGTTGTAGCAGGTCAGGTGCTTGTCGGCAGCGCGGAGGACGGCAGGCTCGCCAAGATCGCCACGGCCATTCTGACCGGGGCCGGCGCCGAGGTCGTCACCACCCCGGCCGACGACGAGGGGCGCTTCGCCGCGATCGTCTTCGACGCCACCGGGATCACCGACAGCGCCAAACTGCAGGACCTGCACCGGTTCTTCCAGCCGATGATCCGCCGGCTCGGCCCGTGCGGACGGGTGATCGTCCTGGGGACTCCGCCGGAGGACTGCTCCGATGCCGCCGAAGACCTGCTTGCAGGGTCGAGCAACAGCAAAGCAGCTACGGCTCAATATGCCCTACAGGGTTTCACCCGGTCGCTCGGCAAGGAGGTCAAGCGCGGCGCGACGGTCCAGCTCGTCTACGTGTCACCGGGCGCCGATGAGGGGATCGCCAGCACGCTGCGCTTCTTCGTCTCCGACCGTTCCGCGTTCGTCTCCGGACAGGTCGTGCGCGTCGGCGTCGCCGAGGTCGCGGAGCCGGAGGACTGGGAACGGCCGCTGGCCGGGAAGACCGCGGTGGTCACCGGCGCGTCGAGGGGAATCGGCGCCGCGATCGCGGAACTGCTCGCGCGGGACGGCGCTTCCGTTGTGTGCCTTGATGTCCCGGCGCAGGGCGATGAGCTGGCCGAGGTCGCGAACCGGATCGGCGGCAGCACGCTCCAGCTGGACATCACCGCGCTGGACGCGCCCGCGCGGCTCGCCGAACACCTGGCGCAGCGGCACGGCGGTGTGGACATCGTGGTGCACAACGCGGGCATCCTGCGGGACAAGACGCTCGGCAAGATGGACGAGCAGCAGTGGGACTCCGTGATCGCGGTGAACCTGTCCGCGCAGGAGCGGATCAACGACGCACTGCTGGACGGTGTGCTCCGCCAGGGCGGCCGGATCATCGGCGTGTCCTCGATCGCCGGGATCGCGGGCAACTTCGGGCAGACGAACTACGCCACCTCCAAGGCCGGGGTGATCGGCATGGTGCAGGCGCTCGCGCCGGTGCTGGCCCGCACCGGGGGCACGATCAACGCCGTCGCCCCGGGCTTCATCGAGACGAAGATGACCGCGTCGATCCCCTTGTTCACCAGGGAGATGGGGCGCAGGCTGAGCAGCCTCGCGCAGGGCGGCCTTCCCGTCGACGTCGCCGAAACCATTGCCTGGTACGCCAATCCCGGCTCGGCCGGGGTCAACGGCAATGTGGTGCGGGTGTGCGGTCAGAGCCTGCTGGGGGCGTGATGAACGCGGTCAGGACGGTTCGCGAGCTGCACAGCACGCCCAGCCTGGGGCTGCTGTACCCGAAGGCCGCGCTGAGCTTCGGTGCGCGCGGCTCGGAGCTGCCGGGTGTGGAGTACGTGCGACCGGAGGTGGCGGTCGATCGCGCGGCGCTGGCCGCGTACAGCGAGGTGTGCGGCTTCGGCACCGGCGACGTGCTGCCCGCGACCTACCCGCACATCCTGGCTTTTCCCTTGGCAGTGCGGTTGATGACAGATCGCGGCTTCCCGTTCCGGCTTCCCGGTCTCGTGCACGTCGGCAATCGGATCACCCAGCACCGTCCGGTGTCGGTGGGGGAGGGCCTGCGACTGCGCGTGTGGGCGGACTCCTTGCGGGACCACGAACGCGGACGGCAGTTCGACGTGCACGCCGAGGCCGCGGTGGGGGATGAGGTCGTCTGGGAAGGCGTGAGCACCTACCTGCGGCGGACGTCGTCCTCCCAGGGCTCCGCTCCGGCTGAGTTGGAGGCGCTGTCGCCGCCCTCGGCGTTGTGGCGGGTTCCCAGTGACATCGGGCGGCGGTACGCGGCGGTGTCAGGGGACCGCAACCCCATCCACCTCAGGCGGATCACCGCACGGCTCTTCGGTTTCCCCCGGGCGATCGCGCACGGCATGTGGACCAAGGCGCACTGCCTCGCGGCGTTCTCGGGCCGGTTACCGGACGCGTTCACGGTGGACGTCCGCTTCAAGCTCCCGGTACTGCTGCCGTCTTCGGTGGAGTTCCGCTCGGCACGACGCGGGGCCGACTGGGAGTTCTCCGTCCGCTCCGCGCGTGGCCCACACTTGACGGGTGCCATCACGACCTGAGTTCGTCGAACGCGTCCCGTGGCTGGGACAGGTCGCCAAACTGTCCACAGTAGACAGTTCGGAGCGGGCGCTGCCGGTCGGTGTGGTCGCGGTCGTGCGGAGGGCGGTCGAGGTGGTCGTTCGGCAGCACGTGATGACCTACCACGTCGGTGCACGGCCACGAGGCCTCGGGCTGTGCCAAGTGCTGCGGTCAGCGTCGCTGTCGCGGCGGGACCGGTTCGTACTGGCCGCCGCCGAACGGGTCGTGCGTCGGCGAGGTGTCTGTTCGGTGGTCTATGCGAAACCACTGGCGCGTCGAGTGGCGCCGCCCGGCACCCGCTGATGGGGTAGCTCCATGGAGCTGCTGGAGGCGCACGACCGCGCGATGGAGGAGTTCGACCGGCGAGTTCACCTGGTGCGCTCCGATCAGTGGCAGTTGCCGACGCCCTGCACCGAGTGGACGGTGCGCGACCTGGTCAACCACCTTGTTTCAGAGCAGTTGTGGGCTCCTCTGCTGCTGCGCGGTGCGACGGTCGAAGAGGTCGGCAACCGCTTCGACGGAGACCAGCTCGGCGACGACCCGGTCGGCACCTGGCAGCGCGCCGCGCGGAAGGCCCGTGACGCCTTCGAGCGCCCGGACGCGCTGGACGACGAGGTCGAGGTCAGCTTCGGCACGATCCCCGCGACGGACTACGGCTGGCAGATGACCATGGACCTCACCGTGCACGCGTGGGACCTGGCGAGGGCGATCGGCGATGACGACACGCTCGACGCGGAGTTGGCCGAGGCGGTCTACGCGGTGATGCGGCCCGAGGTGTCGAAGTGGCAGGGCTCCGGCATCTTCGCCGCACCGGTCAGGGTGCCCGACGACGCCGACCCGCAGACCCGCCTCATCGCCCTGGTCGGCCGCGACCCACGCGGCGGAGTTGATTAACAGGTGGTGTTCGGCCTGGTGAGAAAGCCTTGTAGGGCGCGAGGGTTGGGCATCCCGATCACTCGTTCCGCCTGGAGGACCTCACCGTGCGCGGTCGCGCCCTACTGCTCACCTGCCTGCTTGCGCTCAGCATCACCGGCTGCCAGGACGAACCCCCCGCCGCCGCTCCGGCGTCCCGGCTGACCACGCCGACCCCGGTGCCGCCGGTGATCCCCGCGTTCGCCGACGGCCCGCACGTCCTCGGCGGGACCATGCCGGAGGACGACTACCGGGTCAGCGCGATCGGCAAGCTCTTCGCGGTCGCCGAGACCGACGCGAACGGCACCCACGTCCGCTTCCTGCACGGCTCCAGCGGCGAACCGGCCACGCGGAGCACCGTCACCCAATCCAAGGTCGAGGTGTCCTTCAAGCACCAGGAACTCACCGCGGGACGTCGTGCGCTCGTGGCGACGTGGAAGGACGCTCCGGCGACAGGGGCGCAGGAGGCGCAGGGCACGGCCGTCTTCGACGAGCAGGGCAAGCTGGTCTGGCGCTCGACGCACGACGAGCAGTTCTGGAACGGCACCGCGGTGCGGGTGGCGCAGGAGGACGGACACGGTCCGAAGTCGTTCGAGGTCCGCACCCTGTCGGGGAACCGGCAGTGGGAGTTCACCGCGCCGCCGGAGCGGTTCGGGCCCGATCCGGTGGAGAGCCTGCTCCGGCTCAGGACGATCGCCCGCGACGTGGTGATCATGCAGGCCTACGACAACAGCGCGATCCAGGCGCGCTCGACCAGCGGCCAGCTGCTGTGGGAGCGCAAGCCGAACCCGGGAAGGCGGGCGATCTCGGCGCTCGGCGTCGCGGACAACGCGGTGGTCGTCAACAACGGCCAGTTCCTGAGCTGGCCCAACGCGTCGAGCACTCGCGCCTCCGACGTCGTCCTGCTGGACCTCCGCACCGGCGCGCAGCTGCTCGCGAGCGGTGGCACCGACGCGGACGAGATGGACTACGACCCCCTGACAGGCACCCTGATCCTGGCCGGCACGAAGCAGGCCGGGGGCAAGGCGCCGTTCCGGGCCATCGCGTGGGGCCGGACGAACCGTTCGCCAGGATCATTCCCCTGGCGGTGGCCGCCGGACGACGGCAGCAGCCCGAGCGGCTTCGTCGGCGCGTTCGTCTACGTCGGCTCCGAACTGCGGCGGACCGCGGACGGCTCGCCCGCCAACGCCGGAACGAACGAGCTGCTGTTGATCGCGGCCACCGATGACGGGTTCGGCTGGGTGGTCCGCGGTGACGGTTCGTCCGTGCGGCGCCGGGTCGGCACCGAGTTCTGGCTGTTCCGGGTGCGCTGAGGACTACTTCTGCTCAAGCGCCTTCCTGGCACCGGGGTGCAGCTGCACCGGGTCGGTCGCGGCGGCCTTCTCGCGGAGGATGTCCCTGGCCGCCGGGTGCACCTTCTCCAGGTCGGCGCGCTTGTCGAAGATCAGCTTGGTGATCGCGCAGGCGTTGGCGGCGGGGAAGTCCTCCCGCACCAGCAACAGGTTCGGCACCACGATCGTGGGCACGTCCTTGGCCAGCTTGTAGGTGGCCGCGGGGATGCTGCCCGCGTCGTACACCGGGTTGATCTTCTTCAGCGGCTCCAGCAGCGGCGTGATGTCCAGGAACCGCACCCGCTCGCGCATCGACGTGGTCAGGTCGGTCAGCTGCGCGGTCGGCAGGCCGCCGGACCACACCAGCCCGTCGAGCGTGCCGTCCTTCATCCCGTCGATGGTCTTGTTCAGGTCCAGCCGCTGCGCCTGGACGTCCTTGGCCGGGTCGAGCCCCGCCGCCTGGAGCAGCCGGTTGGCGATCAGCTCGGTGCCGGACTTCGGCGAGCCGGTGGAGATCCGCTTGCCACGCATGTCCGCGACCGAGTTGATGCCGGAGTCGGCGCGCACCACGACCTGCGTGTAGTTCGGGTAGATCCGGGACAGCGCACGGATCTTCTGCGGTTTGCCCGCGAAGGAGTCCTTGCCCGCCACCGCGTCCGCTGCCGTGTCGGCGAGGGAGAAGGCGATGTCGTAGTCACCGGCGACGAGCTGCTGCACGTTCTGCACGGAGGCGCCGGTCTCGGCCGATGCCGCGCGGAGCTTGGTGTTGTTGCTGATCACCTGCGCGAGGCCGCCGCCGACCACGTAGTACACGCCGCCCGCGTTGCCGGTGGCGATGGTCAGCCTGCCCTCGCCCGCCTCGCAGCTACCGCCGTTCGCGCCACCACCCGCGTTGTTGTCGACGCGTTTGCCGCCACATCCCGTCGCCACCAACGCCACCGCGACGAGCGCCGCCAGGGTTCTACGCATCGATCTCAACTCCCTTGCTTCGACGCCGGGTGACCAGGTGCACCACCACGGCCGCGGCGAGGACCGCGAGCCCGATGACGACCACGACCGGCTGGAGGTAGAGCAGCATCAGCGCGGCGAGCGCGCACAGCAGGCGTTCCGGCCACCTGGCCGGGCCGAGCAGCCACCCACCGGTCGTCACCGACAACGCGGCGACACCCAACGCGGACACGGCGAACACCCACACGGTGTCCAGGAAAGGCCGCTGCAGCAACAGAGCCGCACCGTTGTCGGTCAGCACGAAGGCGATCGGCACGAGGAATGCGGGCAGCGTGTACTTCCACGTCTGCCACATCGTGCGCATCACCGCGCCACCGGTGATCGCCGCGGCCGCGACCGCCGCGAGCGCGGTCGGCGGGGTCACCTCGGACAGAACCGCGTAGTAGAACAGGAACATCGCGCGCTCCGGCGCGTCGACGCCGAGCGTCGCCATGGCCGGGCCGAGCACCACCCACGCGATGATGAACGAGGCGGTCACCGGTACCGCGAGACCGAGCACCCCGACCGCGACGGCCGAGAACAGCACGGTCAGCAGCAGCACCACGGTGGGATCGGTGGACAGCGCGCCCGCGAGGTCGACCAGCGCCGAGGACAGCACCTGGCCGAGCCCGGTCTTGGTGATCGTCGACGTGATCACGCCCGCGGCGGCGCAGACCGCGACGACCGGCAGCGCGCCGCGCACACCGCGGGAGAGCGCGACGGCGACCTCGCGCAGCCAGTCCACAATGGACCCGCCGGCGAGGAGCTTGCTTCCCAGAGCGAACACCGCGGCCAGGCCGGTCGCGTAGACCACGGCCGCGAACGGCGGGATGTCCAGGGCCAGGAACACCACGATGATCGCCAGCGAGGCGAAGTGGTAGCCACCGCGCTTGAGCACCTGCCAGGGGCTCGGGGTGTCGATGTCGATCTCGCGGGCGCCGAAGCGCTTGGCGTCGGCCTGCACCGCGAGCACGATCCCGAGGTAGTAGAGCACCGTCGGCAGCAACGCCCACAGCAGCACTGCGAAGTAGGAGACCTGCAGGTACTCGGCGATGATGAACGCTGCGGCGCCCAGGGTCGGCGGGGACAGGATCGCGCCGATGCCCGAGGCGGCGAGCAGTCCGCCCGCCTGTTCCTTCGGGTAGCCCGCGCGCTGGAGGATCGGCCAGGTCACCGCGCCCAGGCTGACCGTGGTCGCCGTGCCCGAACCGGAGACGGTGCCGAGCAGGAAACCGGAGAGCGCGGTGGTGCGGCCGGGCGCCGTCGCCGACTTCCGGAACGTGGCGAAGCTGATGTCCACGAAGAACTTGCCCGCGCCGGAGGCCTCCAGCATCGCGCCGTAGATGGTGAACAGCACGATGTAGGTGGCCGCGACGTCCAACGGGGTGCCGTAGAAACCGCTGGCGTCGTTGTAGAGCGCGTTGATGATCTGGCTGAAGTCGATGCCCGCGTGCGCGATCGTCCATTCGGGCGGCATGAATCCGCCGTAGTAGGCGTACGCCAGGAAGGCGACGCACACCAGGGGCAGCACGAGCCCGGTGGTGCGCCTGCACGCCTCCAGGATGAGCACCAGCAGCACGGCCCCGCACAGGATGTCCATTGTGGACAGAGAGCCCTGACGGTCGAGGAAGGCGTCGAAGCCGCCGAGCACCGGGTAGAGCCCGACCAGCAACGCCAGCGCGGCGAGCACCCAGTCGTAGACCGGCGGATTGTCCCGCTCGCGCCGTTGCGAGCGGGACAACCCTGGACGGTAGACGAGGAAGACCAGGGGCAGCACCAGCGCCAGAAAAAAGATCAGGTAGTACTGCCCGCCCTTGCTGAACGGGAAGAACACCTGTTTGAGCACGAGTAGCGCGACGGCGAACGCGGCGAGACCGACACCGAACTCCCAACGCCCGGTGAGACGGCGCGCGGGGCGTTCCTCGTCGTAGTCGGCAACCAGCTCATCGACCGTCGGACCGGCCAACGGCCACCTCCAGCGTGGTGCGGCTCACAGAGGGGACCATCCTGCGTGGCGGATGGCAATACTCCACGGCACGTTTACCGCGTTGTTGCCAGCTCGTAGCCCTACGGTGGCACCACCGACGCCGCAGCGCGTTTGGCTCGACGGGCACCGAGAAGCCCACTACAGGGGAGGTCTCCCACGATGTCTCGCCGCTCGCGGACGTCCCGGATCGCCGGACTCGCCGTCTCCGCAGTCGCCGTGCTCGGCGTCGTCGGGGTACCCGCATCGGCCGCGCCCGACGCCGCACCGGACGCCACCCAGGAACTCGCCGCGCACCGCGACGCCGGTCCCCTCGTGCTCGGCCACCGCGGTGCCTCCGGCTACCGCCCCGAGCACACGCTGGCCGCCTACGAGCTGGCCGCGCGGATGGGCGCCGACTACATCGAGCCGGACCTCGTCTCCACCAAGGACGGCGTGCTGGTCGCGCGGCACGAGAACGAGATCGGTGGCACCACCGACATCGCCACCCGCCCGGAGTTCGCCGACCGCAAGCGCACCAAGGTCATCGACGGCGCCTCGCTCACCGGCTGGTTCACCGAGGACCTGACGCTGGCCGAGCTCAAGACGTTGCGGGCCAAGGAGCGCATCCCGCAGATCCGGCCGCGCAACACCCTCTACGACGGCCGCTACCAGGTGCCGACGTTCCAGGAGGTGCTCGACCTGCGCGCCCGGCTCTCCCGCGAGCTGCGCCGCGAGATCGGCGTGTACCCGGAGACCAAGCACCCCACGTACTTCAGCTCGATCAAGCTGCCGCTGGAGCCCGCGCTGGTCCGCACGCTCACCCGCAACGGGCTGAACACCCCGCGCGCCAAGGTCTTCGTGCAGTCCTTCGAGGTCGGCAACCTCAAGGCGCTCAAGCGGGAGCTGCGGGTGCCGCTGATCCAGCTGATCGACTCCTCCGGCGCGCCCGCCGACTTCGTCGCCTCCGGTGACCCGCGCACCTACGACGACCTGGTCAAGCCCGCCGGTCTGAAGGAGATCGCGAGCTACGCCGCGGGCATCGGCCCGGCCAAGGACCGCATCATCCCGCGCGATGCCAAGGGCTTCCTCACGCAGCCGACCACCCTGGTCAAGGACGCGCACGCGGTGAAGCTGAAGGTGCACCCGTTCACCTTCCGCAACGAGAACAGCTTCCTGCCCGCGGACTTCCGCAGCTCCACCGATCCGGCGCAGTACGGCCGCGCGTTCGACGAGTACTCGCTGTTCTTCAAGCAGGGCGTCGACGGGCTGTTCTCCGACAACCCCGACACCGCCGTGGCCGCACGTGCGGAGTTCCTGAACCGCTAGCGACCTAGCCCGGCCACGGGGGCGATGCCGATGGTGGCCAGCGGGGTGGGGGAGCGGGTGGCCGGGGCGGTTTCTGCGCCTCGTACCACCGCCTCGCCCACTCCGCGGGGTCGGCGCCGCACGCCTCGGCGAAGGCCATCACCACCGCGCGGGTCGGGAAGTGGTCGCCCCGCGCCGCCGCCGAGAGGGTCCCCGCGGAGAAGTAGACCCGGTCGGCCATATCGCGGTAGGTGGGGTTCCCCTTGCTGCTGCGGAGTTTCCTGAGCTGCGCGGCCAATCTGCCCGCAGGTGACTCCGGATCGCTGATGGGGCGCTCCGGCCGCCCCGATTTCCTCGCAGACATCGAACCCCCCGGTCGACGCTTCGTGCGACTCGTGTTTCGCGGCCCACAACGATTGTGCGGTCACCGAGCGTGCCCGGACAGGGCCAGCGGGGTTTGATTGCAGGGCGACGTTGGGGCAAACGGACCAAGGGGCACCCCGCGCGCGACGGAGTGCCCCTTGGCGCGAAACCCTGGCTACGCCATCGGGTGGCGGACGATCGTCTGGTCCCTTCCCGGGCCCACGCCGATCGCGGACATCCGCGCACCGGACAGCTCCTCCAGGCGCAGCACGTACGCCTGCGCGTTGGCGGGCAGCTCCTCGAAGGTGCGGCAGTGGCTGATGTCCTCCCACCAGCCCGGCAGCTCCTCGTAGACCGGCTTGGCGTGGTGCACGTCGGTCTGCGTCATCGGCATGTCGTCGTGGCGGACACCGTCCACGTCGTAGCCGACGCACACGGGCACCCGGTCCAGGCCGGAGAGCACGTCCAGCTTGGTCAGGAAGTAGTCGGTGATGCCGTTGACGCGCGCGGCGTAGCGGGCGATCACGGCGTCGAACCAGCCGGTGCGGCGGGCGCGGCCGGTGGTCACGCCGACCTCCCCGCCCTTCTTGCGCAGCAGCTCGCCCCACTGGTCGTGCAGCTCGGTCGGGAACGGACCGGAGCCGACGCGGGTGGTGTAGGCCTTGAGGATGCCGATCACCGTGGTGATCCGGTTCGGGCCGATGCCGGAGCCGACCGCGGCGCCGCCGGAGGTCGGGTTGGAGGAGGTGACGAACGGGTAGGTGCCGTGGTCGACGTCGAGCAGGGTGCCCTGCGAGCCCTCCAGCAGCACGGTCTCGCCGCGCTCCAACGCCTGGTTGAGCAGCAGGCGGGTGTCGGCGATGCGGTGCGAGAACCTGGCGGCGTGCTCCAGCACGGTGTCCACGACCTGGTTCGCGTCCAGCGCGCGGCGGTTGTAGACCTTGACCAGCACCTGGTTCTTGAACTCCAGCGCGGCCTCGACCTTCTGCCGGAGGATCTTCTCGTCCAGCAGGTCCTGCACCCGGACGCCGACACGGGCGATCTTGTCCTGGTAGCACGGGCCGATGCCGCGGCCGGTGGTGCCGATCTTGGCCTTGCCGAGGTAGCGCTCGGTGACCTTATCGATGGCCACGTGGTACGGCATGATCAGGTGCGCGTCGGCGGAGAGCAGCAGGCGGGAGGTGTCCACCCCGCGCTCCTCCAGACCGGACAGCTCCTCCAGCAGCACACCCGGGTCGACGACGACGCCGTTGCCGATCACGTTGGTGACGCCCGGGGTCAGGATGCCCGAGGGGATCAGGTGCAGGGCGAAGTCCTGCCCGTCGGGAAGAACCACGGTGTGGCCGGCGTTGTTGCCGCCCTGGTAGCGAACGACCCACTGCACCTGCTCCCCGAGCAGGTCGGTGGCCTTGCCCTTGCCTTCGTCGCCCCACTGGGCGCCGATCAGGACGATGGCAGGCATGTGAATACTCCAAAGAGGTCCGGCTGAGCGACGAGGGCGGATGCCGGTAGTTGAGGGTAGACCAGGAGTCGACTGTGGACGCACTAGCGCTGTGCTGCGGAAACGCGGAGATCACCGAGGGTGAGGGGGTCGAGACGCACCGCATCGGCGCACGACCGGGCAAGGCGGAGGTCGATCCGCTGCTGGAAACCCTGGGCGACCGGCGTTTGGTGGTCTGCGGCACCGACGCCGACCTGGCCGCGGTGGCCCTGCGGCTGCTGCGCACCGAACGGCTCCAGGAGGTCGCTGTCGGTTACGTCACCTCCGACCGGGCTTCCGCTGTGGCGGAACTGTGGGGGCTGCCGACCGATCCCGCGGCCGCGTTGCGCCGCGCCCTGCGCGGCGAGGTGGACAAGGTCCCGCTGGTGCGCGACGACGTCGGTGGAGTGCTGGTCGGCCGCGGCCGGATCAGCCCGGTCCGCGGCGTGGCCTACTGCGACGACACCCAGGTGCTGCGCGGCCAGGCGAGCAGTTTCGAGGTCACCCCGCACCCCGCGCTCGGGCTGGAGGTGACCGTCGCCCGGCGCGGGCTGCTGGGCACCCGCAGGGCCGTCACGACGGGCCGGGCGGTGCAGATCGGCTGCCTGCCGACGCTGGTCCGGAAGGACGGCGTGCCCCACGATCGCCAGCTCGACAAGTGGATCTGGTACCGCCACACCGAAGATCTACGGCTTGTTCGAGGTCTCGACTGAATCGTTGCTCTTTCCCGACTTTCGGAGGAAGTTGGTTACCTATTCGTACTGATGTCACCGGAAAGTGTTGCTGCGCTCACTCCGCTGGGTGATGGTCTTGTTGCCCCTGCAATCAGGCCAACGCACCCCCCGGAGGCCCGAGTGTCCGCCACCACCCGTGTGCTCAAGACCCTGCTACCCGCGACCCTGCTGGCCGGTGCCGTTTCGATCGGCGTGACCGGATCGGCGTCCGCCACCCCGCCCGGCATCCCCGACACCGGCACCGCGAAGTCCGAGCTCGCCGCGCTGCGCGTGGCGCCGGAGGGCCCGATGACCGGCTACTCCAGGGAAGAGTTCCCGCACTGGGGAACGGTTTCCGGCACCTGCAACACCCGGGAGACGGTGCTCAAGCGCGATGGCACCAACGTGCAGACCAATGCCTCCTGCGCGGCCGTCTCCGGTAGCTGGTTCAGCCCGTACGACGGCAAGACCTACTCCGCCGCGTCGGACATCGACATCGACCACGTCGTGCCGCTCGCGGCAGCGTGGCGGTCCGGCGCGAAGGCGTGGACCAAGGACAAGCGCAAGCAGTTCGCCAACGACCTCGTCAACCCGCAGCTGATCGCGGTGAAGGACACGGTGAACCAGCAGAAGGGCGACCAGACGCCCGACAAGTGGAAGCCGCCGGTGCAGGGCTACTGGTGCACCTACGCGAAGATGTGGACCCGGTCGAAGTCCAAGTGGGGCCTGACGATCACGCAAGCCGAGAAGGGCGCCCTGTCCGACATGCTCGGCCGCTGCTGATCCCGCCCGTCTGTCCCAAGAGGACGCAGATGCGTCCTCTTGGGACGATCAGCTGAGGATGGCCCTGCGCAGCGCGTCCTGCATCGCGAGCAGTCGCTCCGGCAACCGCGACGGGGCCTCGATCTCGTTGCCCTGGAACAGGGTTCGCTTCACCTCGGCATCCCGCGCGCGCTCGGTGTCGAACTGCCTGATCGCGATGTCGAAGGTGACGAGGGCGCGGAAGAGGTTGTGCACCACGGCGTTCAACCGCTCCACCTCGTACTGCATCTCCGCGGCGATCCCGGCGAAGGCGGGACGGCCGCGCGCCTCGGTCAGGTCGGAGCGCAGCACCAGCTGGTCCCGCAGCTCGACCAGCGTGTCCCAGACCCGCCGCTCCAGCGCGACCAGCCCCGCCGGATCGACGAAGTCCAGCTCGGCGATGCCGCTGCGCTGGACGCTGGTCAGTGGCTCGCACAGGGACCTGGCGAGGTTGTTGTCGTCCGGGTAGCCCTCGAAGTGCGCCCACGCGACGACGTCCTCCTCGTCGGCGACGCGCACCATGAGCTGTTCGACCTCGGCGTGCGCGCCGCCGGAGAGGCGGACGCGGATCGACTCGACGGCGAGGTAGGCGCCCGCCAGCGCCAGGATGATGAGCCCGGGGAGCAGGGCGACCAGGAGCACGTTGTTGAAGTTGATGCCCAGCAGCAGAAGCACGGTCGCCGCGGGCAACCCGAACGCCGCTCCGATCCCGCCGAAGACGCCGAGCACGGACCGGATCCGCTTGCGCTGGGCCAAACGGCGTACTGCGGTGAGGTCGGCAGCGGGGTTCCACATCCACCAACGGGGCAACCCGGTGAGCACGACGACGTGGCCGGGACGCGCGGGAAGCCAGTTGTGCCTGGTCACACCAACCTCCCCCGTCGCGGGCCAAGCCGGTTCCGTCCTGCGCCGTGATACCACTCCCGGTACGGTCCGCGCATCCCCCTGGAACGACAAGGACATCCGGCATGAACGAACTGACGTCGAAGTTCACCGCGCTGCCCGGCGGGGTCATGACCGACGAGGTCGGGGTGATCACCGGAGACCTGGAACTGCGCACTCGTCACGGCGACGGCGTGCTGACCGCGGAGGTCCGTTACGACGGGGCGCTGGAGTGGTACTCCGTGACCGGCGCCAACTGCAAGCTCTACGACGAGCGGGACCACGAGTGCGTGCACACCGTGCTCCGCAACGTCCTGCACCGCGAGCCGATCGAGACCGGCTGACAATTCACTCCACAGTGGACGGTGGCTGGGGGCGCCTGCCGAGCGGCGGCAGCGCCGCGATGGCGTCGTTGCGCTTGATCCCCGTCGCCAGCAGCAGGTCCACCGCGATCGAGCGCAGCTGGGCGAGCACGACGCGCGAGGAGAACCCGGCATCACCGATGAGGGCCAGCGTCGCGCCGCGTGCCGCAACGTAGATCTCCTCCCTCGCCTTCACCGGTTCCCGCCCCTCGGCCAGCTCGGCCTGGAGCGTGCGCACCGCGTCCGCGAGCCGGTCGAGCACGTCCGCGACACCGGCGGGCATCGGCTCGTCGTCCCGCAGTGCCGCGAGCGCCCGCCGCACCAGCACCCTGGTGTTGCGCAACGCGTAGTCCACAGCGGTCGCGGCCGTCTTGTACCGTTCAAGATGGCCGCGGCGGCGCCAGCGTATCGGTGCGATCTTGGCGATCTCCGCCCCGGCCGCCAGTCCGGTCCGCAGGTCCTCGACGGCCTTGTGGCTCTCCCTGGCCTTCGCGAGCACATCGGCGCACTTCGCGGCGTCGTGCCCGCGCACGGCGGCGGCGACTCCGCGCAGCGCCCGCTCCAGTTCCTCGAGCACCACCTTGCCCTGGCGGTGCGCCACCGTCAGGGGGTTCGCGGGCAGCAGCCCCGCGACGAGCAGGCCGACGACCCCGCCGATGAGCGCGTCCACCATGCGGTCCAGCCCGCCGGTCTCGCCCGGCGGCAGGAGCGTGGCGACCAGCACGGCCGAGGACCCGGCCTGCAACGCGATCACGGCGCCGCTGTCCAGCAGCACGGCCGCGGACATGGCCAGCGCGACGACCAGCGTGATCTGCCACGGTCCCGAGCCGATCAGCGAGATCAGCAGGTCGCCGACGCCGATGCCGACGCTGACGCCGACCACCAGCTCGCCGACGCGGCGCAGCCGCTGCCCGAAGGAGACCCCGAGGCAGATCACCGCGGCGATCGGTGCGAAGAACGGCCGGGGGTGGCCGAAGACGTAGAACGCGACCAGCCAGGCGATGCCCGCGGCCAGCGAGCACTGCACGATCGGGACCGCCGTGCGCTGCCAGCGCTTCAGCCTGCGTTCCAGTTCCGCCCACACCCGGTGCACGGGCTAATGCTGTCTTCTCGAACGCGAAAGAGCCACAGCAATGCCGAGGACAAGCGCCACACCGGCGCCGATCGACCGCCAGCGCGGTGCTGTCGGCGGGGCGGGCACGGGCCGGCCGCGACGGCGGTCCAGCTCCAGCAACAGGCTGCGCTCGCCCATCCGCATCGCCCAGTTGTGGTTGGCCGCCAGCGCGGGCTTGAACAGCAGTGAACCGTGCTTCAGCAGCGGTCGGTCCGCCCGCACGACCCAGTCGAAGACGACGAGCACGTCCAAGCCGCGCTGCTCGTAGTGCCACTCACCGCGGCCGGTCAGGTCACCGCGGCCGGTGAAGGACGAACCGTCCTCGCCGTGCGAGGCGACGGTCAGCCGCCAGCGCAGCGCGTACGGCAGCCAGCCGTTGGTGTGGAGGTCGAAGGCGGCGCCGATGCCGTTGTCGTCCCCGGGCTCGGCGAGCACCACCTCGCGGTAGACCGCGGGCCACCACCTCGGCAGCTCGCGGGGGTCGCCGAGCACCTCGCGGACCTCGCCGACCGTGCTGCCGGGCACCACCCACCGGGTCTGGAAGACGTAGTCGTTGGCGCCGCCCACCCGGCTCAGGCCAGACCGAGCGCGGCCGGGGCCTTGGGGTCGCTGTCGGCGAGGAACTGGCGGCAGCGGTCGAACTCCTCGGTCTCGCCGATCTCCCCGGCGGCACGGGCGAGCGCGGCCAGCGCGCGCAGGAAGCCCTGGTTCGGCGCGTGGTCCCACGGCACCGGGCCGAAGCCCTTCCAGCCCGCGCGGCGGAGCTGGTCCAGCCCGCGGTGGTAGCCGGTGCGCGCGTAGGCGTAGGCGGCGACCGCGTCACCCGAGTCGAGCGCGCGCTCGGCGAGCGCGGCCCACGCGGCGCTGAAGTACGGGTGCTCGCGGGCGACCTGCGCCGGGTCGGTGCCGCTGTCGAGGGCGGCCTGGGGCACCGGAAGCTCCGGCAGCGTTGTGGGGTCGGGGCCGAGAAGGTTGCCGTGCAAGCTCATTGCCCCATCGTGCCACCTGACGCGCGACGGCCCGGCCCCGAGCGGGGACCGGGCCGTCGTCGAGCGCGAGAGGTCAGCCGGCGATCATGCGGCCCGCGGACTTCAGGTTCTCGCAGGCGTGCGCGATGCGGGCGGCCATGCCCTGCTCGGCGGCCTTGAGGTAGCTGCGCGGGTCGTAGGTCTTCTTGTTGCCGACCTCGCCGTCGATCTTGAGCACACCGTCGTAGTTGGTGAACATGTGCGCCGCGATCGGCCGGGTGAAGGCGTACTGGGTGTCGGTGTCGATGTTCATCTTGATGACGCCGTAGGACACCGCCTCGTGGATCTCCTCCAGCAGCGAGCCGGAGCCGCCGTGGAAGACGAGGTCGAAGGGCTTGGACCCGGCGGGCAGGCCGAGCTTCTCCGCGACGACGTCCTGGCCCTGCTTGAGGATCTCCGGGCGCAGCTTCACGTTGCCCGGCTTGTACACGCCGTGCACGTTGCCGAAGGTGGCGGCCAGCAGGTAGCGGCCGTTCTCCCCGGCGCCGAGCGCCTCGACGGTCTTGAGGTAGTCCTCGGGGGAGGTGTAGAGCTTGTCGTTGATCTCGTTGTCGACGCCGTCCTCCTCGCCGCCGACGACGCCGACCTCCAGCTCAAGGATGATCTTGGCCTTGTAGGCGCGGTCCAGCAGCTCGGTGGCGATCTGCAGGTTCTCGGCGAGCGGGACCGCGGAGCCGTCCCACATGTGCGACTGGAACAGCGGGTTGAGGCCCTTGGCCACCCGCTCCTCGGAGACCGCGATCAGCGGGCGGACGAACCCGTCCAGCTTGTCCTTGGGGCAGTGGTCGGTGTGCAGTGCGATGTTGACCGGGTACTTCTCGGCGACAACGTGGGCGAACTCGGCGAGCGCCACGGCACCGGTGACCATGTCCTTGACCTTGGTGCCGGACAGGAACTCCGCACCGCCCGTGGAGATCTGCACGATGCCGTCGCTCTCCGCCTCGGCGAAACCGCGCAGTGCCGCGTTCAGGGTCTCCGACGAGGTCACGTTGATCGCGGGGTAGGCGAACTCGTTCGCCTTGGCCCGGTCCAGCATCTCGCCGTAGACCTCGGGGGTTGCGATCGGCATTGAAACGTCCTCCTCGTGGGCGTTCTACGGGCTCGGGGCAACGCCGTCTCCGCTGCATCCTACGAGGCGGTGCCGTAACCGCCCTCACACACCGACCACATCGATCAAGATCGTCCGCGTCACCTCCGCCAGAACAGGTGGTGGGTGACGCCGCTGGAGCTGGGCACGACGTCGAGGTGGAACCGGTCCAGCAGTTCCTCGGGAGACTTCCAGAGCGGTACCCCGGAGCCCAGCTCGACCGGCGAGACCGCCACGTGCATCGTGTCGACGAGGTCCGCGTCGAGGAACTCCCGGATGGTGGTGGCGCCGCCGCCGAGCCGGACGTCCTTGCCCTGCGCCGCCGCCTTCGCCCGCTCCAGCACCGCGGCCGGCTCGCCCTCGACGAAGTGGAACGTGGTGTCGGAGAGGGTGAACGACGGCCGCGGGTGGTGGGTCAGCACGAACACGGGGGTGCGGAACGGGGGGCGCTCGCCCCACCAGCCGCGCCAGCTCTCGTCCCGCCACGGTCCGCGGTGCGGGCTGAACTTGTTGCGGCCCATGATCTCGGCGCCGATGTTGTTGTGGAAGTCCCTGGTGAGGTAGTCGTCGAGGCCGCGGCTGCCACCGGGGTCGGTGCGGTTGGGCCAGCTCGCCGTTGCGCCGGCCCAGGAGAACATCTCGCCGGGGTCGGCGTGGCCGAACGGCCGCTCCAGGCTCTGGTTCTCACCGGCGCCGAAGCCATCGCGCGAGACGACGAAGTTCTGGACTTTCAGCAGCTGTGTCATGGAGGAATGACCGCGCGGGCCGGAGGAACTCATCGCACGAGCCTAAGTGACGCCGGTCACAGGCGGGCCGGTGCGAACGGGGAAGGAACTCGGTTCGCCCAGGACGTCGAGGGAGACCGTGCCGTCGTGGACGGCGTAGGTCCACGGGGGTTCGACGCCGGTCGCCCACAGCTTCTCGCCGCTGGTCGACCACGCGGCCAGCTCCAGCTCGGCGGACATCAGCACCACGTCGCCGTACTGCGACCAACCCCAGAAACCGCAAGCGGTTTCGTCGTGCCACAGCAGGCGCGGGGAGTCGAGGCGGTACGCGTGCACGCCGCGGCCCGCGCCGACGAAGAGCACGCCGGTCTCGGGGACGACGTGCACGGCGAAGGGGAAGCCGGCGACCGCCGGGGCATAAGCGACGCGGAGGCCGAGCGCGGGCCACGCGTCGCCCCGGCCGGCGAGGAGGAACACGGTCGCCTCGGCGTCGGGGGCGGTGATCTCCTCGACCAGGTCCGCGTCGTCGATCCCGGCCAGGCGTTCCGAGGAGAGCACGACGTGCACGTCGCCGACGGAGAACTCCATCCGGGCAGCGTAAACGGCGGGACCGGAGTCGGGCCGGTCCCGCCGTCACGTCCGGTGACTAGGCCGCCTCGGCAGCCCTCGAACCCGCGAACTTGCGGTCGACCTCGGCCGCCTCCGCGGCGTTCGGCGCGACGCTCTTGCAGCTCACGCCGCCCGTGCTGCCGGACATCAGGCTGGAGCACGGGCCGGGCTTGCGGTCCGGCAGGCCGAGGATGTGGCCGAGCTCGTGGGTGGCGATGCGCGGCACGTGGTAGCCCTGGTTGACCGCGGTGCGGCCCATCCAGACGGTGCCGGAGCCCAGCCTGCCCGGCTGCGCGCGCGGCCAGCCGTTGTCGACCAGGATCTTGATCGACGAGTTGGCCGCTGTGCCCTTGGCGAGCTTGACGTTCTTGACGCTGTTGTTCCAGACGACTGCCGCGTCCTCCCAGGCCTTGGCGAACTCGCCCGCCTGGCTGTTGTCGTAGTACAGGGTGCGGGCCATCGGGGCCGCGGACGCCGCGACCTGCAGGCCGGCCGCGAGCGGCATCGCCACGACGAGACCGATCACCGCGCGTCGGAGGTGTGAGAGTGCCATTTTCTGAGTTCTCCTTGCTGTTGCAGGGAAAGCGGGGTCCTCAGGTGGCCGTGTTCTCCGAAGCTAATTCGTGATCTTGGTGGCTGGCAGGGCCGTTCGTTGGTTCTTGCCCACCTTTCAGTCGGTGATGCCCAGCTCCTTGAGCAGCCTGGTCTTGGGCTTGGCACCGACGACCCGGCGGACGACCTCGCCGCGGTGGAAGACCAGCAGCGTGGGCAGCGACAGCACCGCGTAGCGGGCGCCGACGGCGGGGTTCTCGTCGTAGTTGATCTTGACGATGCGCACCTCGTCCGGGTGCTCGGCGGCGATCTCGGCGAGCACGGGCGCGATCATGCGGCACGGCGGGCACCAGGTCGCCCAGAAGTCGACCACCACGGGGAGGTCGCTGCCGAGCACCACCTCGTCGAAGGTCGCGTCGGTGACCACGGTCAGTTCCTGCGCAGGCGCGGACATGCCTTCTCCTTGTGCGTCTTGGCCCGTTCGAGCTGGGCCTCCAGGTGGGAGCGGACCGCGTGCAGGCGCTCGACGCACTCGTCGATCTCCTCGATCTTGCGGCGGTAGACCGCGACCGCGTCCGGGCACGCGTCACCCGCCGCGTTGCCCGCCCGCAGGCAGGCGACGAACGGCCGGGTCTCCTCCAGCGCGAAGCCGATGTCCAGCAGCGACCGGATCTCACGGGCGACCCGCAGGTCGAGCTCGTCGTAGTCGCGGTAGCCGTTGGCGCTGCGCCGGGCGCCGAGCAGGCCCTGGCTCTCGTAGTAGCGCAGCGCCCTGGTGCTGGTGCCGACCTTCTCGGCGAGTTCTCCGATGCGCATGTCCGCCTCCCGGTCGGCGACGCTAGACCTTGACGCCGATGTCAACGCCAGGGTTTCCGGCAGATTCCGGCACACCAACGGGTGCGGTGATCACCAAAGGAAGCCGACCCTCAGTAGCCTTCCGGGCACGAGGAGTCACTTCTGGGAGGCGCTGCGGTGGAGCTGGCGTTGGACGTACCGTGCCCGGTCTGCGAGGGCAGCGGGAAGAACACCGAGCCAGGGATCGAGCACATCGGCGAGGAGGAGTACCGCAAGCGCAAGCGCGCCGTGCGCTTCCTGCTGGCACCTCCCGTCGCGGCCAGGATCAACGAGATCGCCGACGAGTGGGAGGAGCTGAAGCAGTACGCGGCCGAGCGCGGGGACGACGAGGTGCTGGGCTTCGTGGACTACCTGCAGCTGCGCGAGGGCGACTCGGTGATCACCAGGGCCTACGTCACCGCGAACACCCACCCCGACTGCGAGCCGTGCAAGGGCAAGGGCCGCGAGCTCACCGAGCAGGGCAAGATGGTGCTGGCCTTCATCAAGCGCTGGCCGCCGGAGTAGCACCGGAGGCGCCGAGCAGGACGAGCCCGGCCCGCTGCGCGCGCACGGCGGCCTCGGTGCGGCTGCGCACGTCCATCTTGTGCAGCACCCGCTCGACGTGCTTGGCCACGGTCTTCGGGGAGATCAGCAGCCTGGTCGCGATCTGGGCGTTGGTGCAGCCCTCGACGAGCAGCGTCAGCACCTCCAGTTCGCGCACGCTCAGGCCGAACGGCGGCTCGGCGACCTCCTCCAGCACGAGCACGCGGTCCTCCCACCGCGTCGTGGTGATCGCGTGCAGGACGCCGTCGCCGGAGTGCCACCAGAACTGCTGCGGCAGCCGCTGCTCGGCGTAGCGCGCGAGCAGCAGCCTGACCAGCGGCGTCCCCTCGGCCAGGTGCGGTCCGGTCGGTCTGCCGGGCACGCCCTCGATCACCGGGCCGGGGTAGAAGCAGACGCAGTTCACCGCGTCGTCGACCTCCCACACCGGCGGTGGGAAGGAGCGCGTGCGGTCGACCAGCCCGCCGAGCATGGTCTGCATCGCGACGAGCACGGCGAGGTCGGAGTCGGTGGGGTAGCGGGCGTCGTCCATCGAGACGTGCAGGTTGCCGGTGTAGACGCCGAGCCGGTTGTAGAGGCAGACCGTGACGCCCTCGGTGAATCCGGCAGGCAGGAAGACCTCCCGCGCCGAAAACGTTTCCCGATACGGAAAAGGCGTGTCCCGCCAGCGCAGCGGATGGCGGTTCACCTTCCGCATGTGCTCATAGGCGGGATCGTTGCGCACGAACCACGAGTCGACGTGTTCGAGCACCCGGTCCGGGTAGTCGATGTTGACAAGGGACTTGTGGTCGACGTCGAATCCGTGGAAAGTCGAGAGGCTCGACGCCGCGTGGGGAACGACCTTGCGCAAGCCCGACAGAATCTCCTCCGCCTTCTCCGAGGAGCCCGCCGAGCCGCCGAGCACAGCGCCCACCTCGATGAGGAAAGCGATCTGGTCGTCGCGCATCCACCACCTCCCCCACGAGGGTGCGCCAGGGTACGTCGACCCCTCTCACCAGCGCAATGGGTACTTGAGCCCATTGGTCGACCAGGTTCGGGGAAATAGCGTCACGTTCGTGTGAGACATCCGGGAGCGCGGGGCGGAACACCCCGTTCTGGGGACGGTGGCAGATGACAGACGACGCGGACTTCACGGCGAGCATGACCCGTTACCGGCCGACCGTGCTGGCGATCGCCAGATCGATCACCGGGAACCCCGACGACGCCGAGGACGCCGTTCAGGCGGCCTATCTGCGAGCCTGGCGCAAACGCGCACAGCTGAGCGCTCCCGAGGCAATCGGCTGCTGGTTGTCCACCATTGTGCGACGCGAGTGCTATGCACTGCTGCGGGCGAAGAAGAAATGGACGGAGGCGCCGGAGGAATTCCGCAGGCCTGCCTGCGACCCGGCCGAGGTGGTGACGGCGGGGGAGGCGCTGGGCAGGTTGCGGCGCGCGTTCTCCCGGCTGCCCAGGACCGACCAGCTGGTCTGGTACCTCAAGGTCCACAAGGAGTTCCGGCACCGCGAGATCGCGACGATCGTGCACAGCTCGGAGGGCGCCGTCGGCGCGCGGCTGCACCGGATGCGGATCGCCCTCCGCGAGGCGTTGACGTGAGCCCGCTACGCCAGCCAGGCGCCGAGCGCGGGCTTCCACTCGGTCACCGTGGTCTTCACGATCACGCCCGCCTTGGTGTACGGATCAGCGGCCAGGTGGCCCTGGAGCTCGTCGGCGTCCGCGGTGTCGAAGACCACGATGCCGCCGGTGTCGTCGGCGAGCGGGCCCGCGGCCAGCACGATCCCGCGCTCGGCGAGCGCGCCGAGGTGGGCGCGGTGGTCGGGGCGGGCGGCGTACCTGGTGTCCCGGTCCGCGCTGTACTCCCACTGCACGACGAAGCGCGCCATGATGGCCTCCTGCCTCCGATGATCCCGCGCCGAACGCTAGACCACTGCGCTGCGTGATCGAGTGACCGTGGAAGGTGACGTTTTCTGGGACTTGTCCCAAGCTGGTTGCCACAAAGGCGGCCAACCTCGGTACGGTCGTCGCGTGGTAGGGGACGACGCGCAGGGCCTGGGTCAGCATTCCGGTCCGAGGCCGGTCACCGTCGAACAGACGGTAGAGCGGACGCTCGGCCACATTCGCGCACTCGATCCCGATGACCGGCCCGGCGGGAACACCCTCACGCTGGAGGACCTGTACCGCCAGCACCGGATGCGCCTGGTCCGGCTGGCCGTCCTGCTCGTCGACGACGCCGCGACCGCGGAGGACGTGGTCCAGGAGGCGTTCACCGGGCTCTACCGCAACTGGTCCGGCCTGCGTGACGGCGCCGCCGCCGTCGGCTACCTGCGCACCGCCGTGGTCAACGGCAGCCGCTCCGTGCTGCGCCGCCGCAAGACCGCCCGCGAGTACCAGCCGCCGCACATGATCAACGCCAGGTCGGCCGAGTCGCTGGCCATGCTCACCGCCGAGCACCAGGCGGTCGTCGCCGCGCTCGGCCAGCTGCCGCCGCGGCAGCGCGAGGTGCTGGTGCTGCGCTACTACGGCGGGATGTCCGAGGCGGAGATCGCCGAGTCGACCGGGATCTCCCGCGGCACGGTGAAGTCCACCGCGAGCCGGGCGCTGGACGCGCTGCAGAAGATCATCAAGACCTGAGCGAACCGGAAAGGTCTAGACCAGGCGCCGCCCGGTGCCGCAGGATGCCAGGGTGACCAGCTCTCCTGTGGTCGTCGCGGTCGACGTCGGCGGCACCGAGATCAAGGCCGCGCTCGTGCGCGGGCCGGAGCCGACCGTGCTCCGGCAGCTGCGCCGGGCCACGCCGAAACTCGCGGGCGGCACCGAGACCGCCGACGCCGTGGTGGCCGAGGTCGCCGGGATCGTCGGCGAGCTGAGCGCGGGCGAGGAACCCGCGGCGGTCGGCGTCGTGGTCCCCGGCATCGTCGACGACGAGCGGCGGATCGGTGTCTTCTCCGCGAACCTGGGCTGGCGGGACTACCCCTTCGGCGAGGCGCTCGCGGCGCGGCTCCCCGGGCCGCTGGCCTTCGGCCACGACGTGCGCGCCGGCGGGCTGGCCGAGGCGCGGCTCGGCGCGGGGCGGGGGCTGGACGACCTGGTGGTGCTGCCGATCGGCACCGGCATCGCCGGGGCGCTGATCATCGGCGGGCGGCCGCACTCCGGCGGCGGCTACGCCGGGGAGATCGGGCACCTGGTGATCGCGGACGGGCCGGAGTGCGCGTGCGGTCAGCGCGGCTGCCTCGAACTCATCGCCTCCTCCTCGGCCGTCGCCCGCCGCTACGCCGAGCGCACCGGCCGGTCGGTCACCGGGGCGGCCGACGTGGCCGCCGCGCTGCGGGAGGGCGACGCCGACGCCAAGCTGGTCTGGGGCGACGCCGTCGACGCGCTCGCCAGGGCGATCACCCAGCTGGCAACGCTGTTCGCCCCGCAGGCGGTGGTGCTCGGCGGTGGGCTGGCCATGGCGGGTGAGCTGCTGACCGCTCCGCTGGAGCGGCGGCTGGACGGGCTGATCACCATCCAGCGCCGTCCGGAGCTGCGGCGGGCCGCACTGGGCGACCGGGCGGGCTGCCTCGGCGCGGCGCTCATGGCCATCGAGGCAGTGTCGTTCTTGGAGGGCCGATGAAGCTCGCTGGAGGCAGGGTCGTCACGCCGGACGGGGTGCTCGATCCCGGCTGGCTGCGCGTCGAGGGTGACAAGATCGTCGCGCTCGGCGCGGGTACCGGGCCGGAGCTGCCCGGCGAGGACGTGGTGGACGCGAGCGGCTGCTGGATCGTGCCCGGCTTCGTCGACATCCACTGCCACGGAGGCGGTGGCGAGTCCTTCTCCACCCTCGACGGGGATCGGATCGCGCACGCCGTCGCCGCGCACCGCAAGCACGGCACGACCACCATGCTCGCCAGCCTCGTCACCGGCGAGATCCCCGAGCTGGCCAAGCAGGTCGCCGCGCTCGCCGAGGCCACGAGGGACGGGCTGGTCGCGGGCGTGCACCTGGAAGGCCCGTTCCTCTCCGCGGCTCGCTGCGGTGCGCACGACCCCGCACTGCTGCGCGCCCCCGACCGCGAGTCGGTGCGGACGCTGCTGGACGCCGGAGCGGGTGCGGTCCGGATGATCACGCTCGCGCCCGAGCTGGACGGCGCGGTGGACGCGGTCCGCTTGCTGGCCGACAGCGGGGTGATCGCCGCGATCGGTCACACCGACGCAACGGAGGCGCAGGTCAGGCCCGCGGTGGACGCCGGGGCCACCGTGGCGACGCACCTGTTCAACGGCATGCGCCCGCTGCACCACCGCGAGCCGGGACCGATCGGCGCGCTGCTGGACGACGAGCGGGTGACCGTCGAGCTGATCTGCGACCTGGTGCACCTGCACCCGACGGCGGTGCGGCTGGCCGCGCGGCACGCCGGGACCGGGCGGACCGTGCTGATCACCGACTCGATCTCCGCGTCGGGTATCGGGGACGGCGTCTACGACCTGGGCGGGCTCAAGGTGACCGTGCGGGACGGGGTGCCGACGCTGGCTGGGGGCTCGCTCGCGGGCAGCACGCTGACCATGGACGCGGCCTTCCGCAACGCCGTGGTCCAGGGCGGGCTGAGCATGTCCGAGGCCGCTTTCGCCTGTTCCACCCGGCCCGCGGCGCTGCTCGGGCTGGCCGGGGTCACCGGGGCGCTGCGCCCCGGGCTCACCGCCGACCTGGTGGTGCTGGACGCGGACCTGCGGCTGCGCTCGGTGCTGCACCAGGGCGGGTGGGTGGACACGGCCGCGGCCTGACCCGGCCTGCCGCTACCGTGGAGGGATGGGCCAGGCAGACGATCCGGAGCGCTTGCTAGCCGAAGCGCTGCGGGCGCAGGCCGCCTCGACCCCGGCGAGCGGGTCGGGCGGCATTCCGACCGAGGCCGCCCTGCGCGCGATCACCGGCACCGGGCCGACCGAGCGCGTGGACAACGAGCTGCCGACCGTGCGGGCCGAGGGTGAACGAGCCCAACTGCGGCCGCTGACGGTGCTCCTGCTGGCCGTGCTGCTCGGACTGGCGGTCGGGACTGTGGCCGGGCTCGTGTCCGTGCTGTGACCCGAATCTGTATCGTGGGCGCTCGTGACGACCGTTTTGCCCGCTCTCGCAAGCACCACGACCGAGATGGCGCTTTTCGGCATCAAGTGGCTCGACCCCGAGTACATCATCAGCTCGATGGGTCACTTCGCGCTGGTGGGGATCTGCCTCATCGTCTTCGCCGAGTGCGGTCTGTTCGCGTTCTTCCTGCCGGGTGACTCGCTGCTGTTCGTGGCGGGTCTGTTCGTCGCGCACGGCACGATCGAGACCCCGATCTGGCTGGTCTGCGTGCTGATCACGCTGGCGGGCATCCTCGGCAACGCCGTGGGCTACGCGATCGGCTGGAAGGCCGGTCCCGCCCTGTTCGACAAGCCGAACTCCAAGATCTTCAAGAAGGACTACGTCGACAAGACGCACGAGTTCTTCGAGAAGTACGGCTCGCGGGCCATCGTGCTCTCCCGGTTCGTCCCCGTGGTGCGCACCTTCATCACCGCGCTGGCCGGTGTCGGCCGGATGGACCCGAAGAAGTACTTCACCTACTCGATCATCGGCGGTATCGCCTGGGGCGCCGGCGTCACGCTGCTCGGCTTCTTCCTCGGCGAGATCCCGTTCATCAAGAACAACCTCGAGGCCGCGATCCTGGGCATCGTGTTCCTCTCGATCATCCCGATCATCATCGAGGTGATCAAGGCGCGCAAGGAGAAGAAGATCGCCGCGCGGGAAGCCGCCGAGCAGACGCAGGTGTTCCAGACCTTCCGCGACTGACCGCCTCGCGGATGCAACCCCGCCGGGGTGGGCGTCCGTAGGTGAGACGTGATCAACAACGTGAAGCTCCGTCTCGCCGTCAGCACGCTGGGCGCGCTCGTCGCGGTCTCGGTGCTCGCTCCGGCGGGTTCGGCGACCCCTGCCTCCACCGATCCCGCCAGGCCACGGGTCGGCGTCGACGCGTCCGGCCACAGCGCGCGCACGACTCCTGCTCCGGCCGCGACCTCGCGGTTCAGCGAGGTCCCTGACATCCAGTGGCCGCCCGCGGGCGTGGTCCCGCCCAAGCACTCGGCCGACAAGCTGCGCGAGTTCGGCGCGGCGATGGGCGAGCGCCTGGCCAAGTCCTTCCCGCAGGTCGTCCCCGAGGCGCGGGACATGCAGCTCACCCCGTGGAGCGGGGAGTGGACCGGCGTCATCGAGGACGGCCAGGACTACCTCACGACCTGGGCCGTCTACCACGACAAGATCGGCCGGACCGCCACGGCGTACCAGATCGAGGCGCCCGGTCACTTCACCGTCTCACCGAGGAAGTGGTGCGAGGACAACACCCCCGTCTCGTGCACGGCGACCAAGCGCGCTGACGGCTCGCTGGTGCTGCACGCGGTGAGCGAGTTCAAGACCGAGCAGGGGGTGCGGCACATCGAGAGCGCGCTGCACTACCGCCTGGACGGCACCGTGGTGTGGACCTCGGCCTACGACTACGACCCGATCTTCGACGGGCAGCAGGGCCCGGACCGGGACAAGATCGCGCTGACCACCGCGCAGCTCACCGAACTGGCCACCGATCCGGCACTGCACCTGTGACCGGCGGGCTCAGCTGAACATCGACCCCGGGTTGAACAGCGACCCGGGGTCGAGCGCCCGCTTGATCGCCCGGTGCGCCTCGATGCCGACCGGGCCGATCTCCCTGGCCAGCCACTCGCGCTTGATCTTGCCGACGCCGTGCTCCCCGGTGATCGTGCCGCCGAGCCGCAGCCCGACCTCCAGGATCTCGTCGAAGGCCTGCTGCGCCTTGGCGAACTGCTCGGGAGAGGACGCGTCGTAGACGATCGTCGGGTGCATGTTGCCGTCGCCCGCGTGCCCGACGACGGCGATCGTCAGCCCGCAGCGCTTGCTGATCTCCTCGCAGCCGCTGATCAGCTCGCCGATCCTGGTCCTCGGCACGCACACGTCGTCGGTGAGCCAGGAGCCGTAGACCTCCAGCGCGTTCAGCACCGCCCGCCGCGCAGTCAGCAGCATCCGGCCTTCTTCGAGGTCGGTGGTGGAGTAGGCCAGGTCGGCGCCCGAGTCGGTGCAGATCTGCTCGATCGCGGCCAGCTCCCGCAGCGCCGCCTCACCGCCGGAGTCGGACTGGCAGATCAGCAGGGCCGCGCTGCCCGCGCCCGCGCCGACCTCGGTGTTCAGGTGCTGCTCGACCGCCTTGATCGACGCCGCGTCCATGATCTCCATCAGCGACGGGACCAGGCCCTCGCGCACGATGCGGCTCACCGCGGCGCCCGCGGCGGCGGTGGAGGAGAAGGAGGCGACCATGGTCCCGGGTGCCATCGGCTGCGGGCGCAGCGCGAGGGTGGCCTGGGTGATCACGCCGAGCGTGCCCTCGCTGCCCACGAAGAGCTTGGTGAGGTCGTAGCCCGCGACGCCCTTGACCGTGCGGCGGCCGGTGCGGAGCACGTCGCCTCCGGCCAGCACGACCTCCAGGCCGAGCACGGAATCCGTTGTGACGCCGTACTTCACGCAGCACAGGCCGCCCGCGTTGGTGGCCAGGTTGCCGCCGATCGTGCACCAGTCGTAGCTGGAGGGGTCCGGCGGGTAGAACAGCCCGTGCTTGTCGACGGCCTGCCGGAGGTCGAGGTTGACCACCCCGGGCTCCACCACGGCCAGCCGGTTGTCCGCGTCGATCTCGATGATCTTGTTCATCCTCGTGGTCACCAGCACCACGCAGCCGTCGATCGCGTTGGCGCCACCGGAGAGCCCGCTGCCCGCGCCGCGCGGCACGATCGGTGTCCCGGCGGCGGCGCAGGCCAGCACGACCTGGCGCACCTGCTCGGTGTCCGAGGGCAGCACCACGGCGAGCGGCGAGCCGACCGGGGCCAGCGGCATCATGTCGCGGCTGTAGCCCGCGGTGACGTCCGGATCGGTCAGCACCCCGTCGGCTCCGACGGCGGCTTTCAGCTGGTCGATGAGGGCGGCGGTGTCCACCCACCGACCGTAGTCCGCGAGCCGGTGGCTCGGCGAGGGCTCTTCAGCGCAGTTCGTGGATCTCGTTCTCGGCCACCGCCACCGTGCGCCCGCCGAAGACCTTCGCTGCGCGTCCGGCGGCGAACTCCGGCGTCATCGCGGGACCGACGTGGGTGATCAGCAGCTGCTTCACCCCGGCCTTGCGCGCGGCCTCGCCCGCGTCCTCCGGAGTGCAGTGGACCTCGGTCTCCTCGTCCGCGTCCGCCTCGCAGAGCAGCACGTCCGCCCCGCTCGCCAGCTCGTCCAGCGCCGCGCACGGCCCGGTGTCGCCGGAGTAGGCCAGCACCCGGCCGTTGTGCTCGGCGCGCAGTCCGAACGCGGGGATGCCGTGGTGCACGGCGCGACTGGTGAGCCGGAGATCGGCGATCTCGACCTGGTGGCCGTCGTGCAGCTCGTGCTCCTCGAAGACCGCGCTCATCGCCGCCACCTGGGAGTTCGTCAGGAAGGCCTCCAGCCGCCCGCCCCAGCCGATCGGCGCGTAGACGGGGATGCGGTGCCGCGGGCGCAGCTCGGAGAAGGCCAGCGCGTAGTAGGCGGAGGCGAGGTCCGCGAAGTGGTCGGCGTGCAGGTGGGAGATCCAGATCGCGCTCAGCTGATCGGGGGAGACGTGCCGCTGGAGATTGGCGAGCGACCCGGGGCCCGCGTCGACCCACACGGCGCTCTGCTCGGTCCGCAGCAGGTACCCGGAGCAGGCGTTATCCGGGCGCGGGTAGGGCGTGCCCGCCCCGAGCACGGTGAGGCTCAACGTGCTCACGGCAGTGTCCTCCCATTCGGTTCGACTCCCGGTCAACCAGGAATTCACCGATGACCGGCCACGGGTGCACGTAGGGTCGACGAAGTGACGGCGACGCAGACCTTCCTGGCGTGGGACCCGTTGGGGACCGGCGGCCCGGTCCTGATCTGGGCCGTGGTCGTCAGCTTCATCTTCGCCGAGTGCGCGCTTGTCATCGGGCTTTTCCTACCCGGCGACTCGCTGCTGTTCACCGCCGGGGTCCTGCTCGCGCAGCAGGGACTGCCCGGCAACGCGTGGGGACTGGCCGCCGCGACGACGCTGGTGGCGATCTGGGGCAACGACGTGGGCTACCGGATCGGGGTGCGCACCGGCACCAGGGTGCTGGCCCGCGAGGGCGGCAAGGTGCTCAACCGGCAGAACCTGGACCGGGCGCGGAACTTCCTGGACCGCTACGGGTTCTGGGCCATCGTCGCGGCCCGGTGGCTGCCGTGGGTGCGCACGCTCGCCCCGATGATCGCGGGCGCGGCGCGGATGGACCGCGGCCGGTTCTTCTGGTCCTCGGTGATCGGCTCGATCACCTGGGCGCCGCTGCTGATCCTCTTCGGCTACTACGCCGCGGGCCTGCTGGACCGCCACCCCTGGCTGAAGGTGACGGCCGTCGTCGCGTTCCTCGTCGTGGTGCTGGCCGGAACGGTCTACGGCGCGATCCGCTTCCGCCAGGACATGAAGCGCCCCATCGACGAGTCCGCCTCGTCACCAGACCGGACGTGAGTCCTCGGCGAACCTGCGCAGGGTGCTGACCGACGGGCGCACGAACATGTGCCCGGAGGCGAAGCCGAGCCCGCCGAGGAACAGGAACACCACCGGCTCGAAGTAGGTCAGCGCGTTCACCCGGCCCGGCTCGGTGAACACCGGCACCAGCACGGCGAGCGCCACGGTCGCGACGGTGGCGCAGACGCAGGCGACCAGTGCGTTCCGGATGACGCGGGCGCGCGAGGTGACGAGGTCGTCGCCGTGCAGGCAGCGCCGGGACGCCAGCAGCGTCACCGCGAGGGCCAGCACCGACAGCGGCGGCAGCGCGCTGACGACCTGCGCCGGCGGACCGCCCGGCGAGTCGACGACCGTGCCGACGAAGCGCATGAACGCGGACATCAACGGGGTCATCACGACCAGCGTGACGCCGATGATGATCACTCCGCTGCGGAAGCGGGCCGCGAACAGCGGTGGCAGCGGGACGAGGTCCTGGTGCGGCATTCCCGTCCGACGGAACCGACTGGCCCCGCGTTCCCTCCAATCAGGGCGAAAAGATGAACAAAAGGCATTTCATCAAGGCTATATCAGGAATTCTTGACGTCACTCGAAGAAGCCTGTCATCTTTCGTGAACCAGCCAAGGAAGGACTACCGGAAAGAAGAAATCCATGCGCTCCCAACTCAGGACCGCCTTCCTCGTCCTGCTCGCCATCGCGGCGCTCGGCGCGCTGGCCCTGCCCCCGGCCGGGGCGAACGAGCAGGTCAGCGTCACCTCTCAGCACTGAGCTAGACCACCGACCTTATGCAAAGGTCGGCACGCGACATTGTTTCGGCTACGCGGACCGCATTCGACTGGTCGGACCCGAGCGCACGGTTTTCGGCTTCTTCGTGGGTGCGGCCGTAGCGCTCGTGCCGGGCGACCAGACGGGAAATGCGGAGGTCTTCGTCCGGGGCCAGGAACCAGACCTCGTCCAGCACCTCGCGCAGCCGGTGCCACGGATCGTCGGCCAGCAGCAGGTAGTTCCCCTCGGTGATCACCAGCGGCACCTCGGCCGGGACCGGGACGGCGCAGGCCACCGGCTCCTCGATCTCGCGGCGGAACTCCGGGGCGTAGACCGTCACCCCCGGCTCCGCCCGCCGCAGCCGGACCAGCAGGTCCAGGTAGCCGTGGGCGTCGAAGGTGTCCGGGGCGCCCTTGCGCTCGGCCCGGCCCAGGCGCTCCAGCTCGCGTTGGGCCAGGTGGAAGCCGTCCATGCCGACGAGCACGGCCCGCTCGCCGAGTTCGGCGGCGAGCCGTTCCGCCAGCGTTGACTTGCCCGCCCCCGGCGCCCCCGTGATGCCGAGCAGGCGGCGCCCTCCCGGCACCACCAGCGCCGACGCGCGCTCCAGCAGGTCCGCGAACGCGGTCACCGGTACACCTCGACCAGCTCGCCGTCGTCGGAGAGCGTGAGCGCCCCGGTGATCAGGCCGACCACCTCGTTCATCGTGCGCTCGCGCGGGGAGACCACCCCGACCCGCCTACCCAGCCGGTGCACGTGCACGCGGTCGGCGATCTCGAAGACGTGCGGCATGTTGTGGCTGATCAGCACCACGGGCAGGCCGCGGTCGCGGATGCGCTGGATCAGGTCGAGCACCTTGGCCGACTCCGCGACACCGAGTGCGGCCGTGGGCTCGTCCATGATCACCACGCGGCTGCCGAAGGCCGCGGCGCGGGCCACCGCGATGCCCTGGCGCTGGCCGCCGGAGAGGGTCTCCACGGCCTGCGTCATCGACTTGATCTTGATGTCCAGCTCGCCGAGGATCCTGGCCGCCTCCGCCCGCATCCCCTTCGCGTCGAGCAGCCGGAACACCGAGCCCAGCGGCCCGGACCTGCGGCGCTCCCGGCCGAGGAACACGTTGGTCGCGATGTCCTGGGCGGGCGCGAGCGCGAGGTCCTGGTAGACCGTCTCGATCCCGTGCCTGCGCGCGTCCAGCGGTCCGGAGAACCGCACCGGTTCGCCGTCGACCATGATCTCGCCGTCGTCCGGGACCACCGCCCCGGACAGCGCCTTGATCAGGCTGGACTTGCCGGCCCCGTTGTCGCCGACCACGGCCAGGATCTCGCCGGGCAGCAGGTCGAAGTCGGCGCCGTCGATCGCGGTCACCTTGCCGTAGCGCTTGACCAGGCCGCGCGCCTGGAGCACCGGCACCTGCTCGCTCATCGCTGCTTCCTCCTGGAGAACCGGTCGACCGCGACGGCGACGATCACCAGCACGCCGGTGGCCACGTCCTGGTAGAGGCTGTCGATCCCGGCCTGGGTCAGCCCGGAGCGCAGCACCGCGACGATGAGCGCGCCGACCAGGGTGCCGATCACGCTGCCCCGGCCGCCGAACAGGCTGGTCCCGCCGAGCACCACCGCGGTGATCGAGTCGAGGTTGCCCATCTGGAAGGCGTTCGGGTCGGCGTTGGGCACGCGGCCGAGCGCCTGCCAGGCCGCGATGCCGTAGACCAGCCCGGCGACCACGTAGACGCTGAGCACGGTGCGCCGGACGTTGATGCCGGACAGCCGCGCCGCCTCGGGGTCGTTGCCGACCGCGTAGACGTGCCTGCCCCACGCCGTCTTGGTCAGCGCGTACCAGATGCCGACGAACATCAGCAGTGCCAGGCCCATGCCGACGGTGACCTCGACGTGGCCGAAGAGGTACTGCCGGGTGCCGAGGAACGCCAGCGTGTCGTCGGTGACCGGGTAGCTGCGGCCCTCGGCGTAGATCCGGCTGACCGCGGTGACGATGGTCAGCATGCCGAGCGTGACGATGAACGGCGGCAGGCTCGCGCCGGTGACGATGCCCCCGATCAGCGCGCCGATGGCCACCGCGACCGCGATCCCGGTGACCAGGGCGACGGTGCCGGACACCCCACCGACGACCAGCTTGGCCATCAGCAGGGTGCCCAGCACCGCGGTCGCCGCGTTCGCGAGGTCGATCCCGCCGGTGAGGATCACCAGCGTCTGACCGAGCGCGAGGGTGCCGACCACCAGCGACTGCTGCACGATCAGCGAGAGGTTGTCGCTGTTGAGAAAGGTGTTGGTGGTCAAGGAGAAGACCACGACCGCCGCGACGAGCGCGATGGCCGGGCCCACGGCGGGCGTCCGGAGCACGAACTCCGAGACGCTGCCCTTCGTCTTGGTGCTCACATCATCCCCAGCAGTTCTGCAGGCCCCACGCCGTGTCCTTGGACTCGATGCCCGGGACCGGCTTGTCGGTGATCACCACGGACCCGGTGTTGACGAAGCCGCTGGGCTTCTTGCCGGACTTGGTGAACTCCACCGCGGCCTGCACGCCCTGCTCGGCCATCTTCTTCGGGAACTGCATGACGGTGACGGCGTACTTGCCGTCCTTCACGTCCTGGACTCCTTGACAGCCGCCGTCGATGGAGCCGACGAGCACCTGCGCGGCCCGGCCCCGTGCCGAGAGCGCCGCGTAGCCACCGCGGGCGGCGGGCTCGTTGATCGTGTAAACGGCGTTGACGTCGGTCGCCCGCTGGAGCAGGTTCTCCATCGCCTGCTGGGCCTTGTTCTGGTCGCCGTTGGTCGACTCCCTGCCGACGATCTTCGGGTCGCCCTCGGCGATGCCGATGCCCGCGAGGAAGCCGCGGTGGCGCATCTCGTCGACGGTGCCGCCGGGGGTGCCGTCGAGCATCAGCAGCTTCGGCTCCTTGCCCGCGAGCCCGGCCTTCACGTACGCGCCCTGCGACTTGCCCGCTTCGAGGTTGTCGGTGGCGAAGGTGGCGTCGACCGCGTCCTTCGGCTCGGTCTCGGTGTCCAGGGCGAGCACCAGGATGCCCTTCTCCCTGGCCTTCTTGATCGCGCCGAGGATGCCGGTGGAGTTGCTCGGCGTGATCATGATGGCGTCCACGCCCTGCTGGACGAGGTTCTCCAGCGCGGCCACCTGACCCTCGTTGTCGCCGTCGAACTTGCCCGCGAGGGCGATCAGCTCGGCGCCGTCCTTGATGGCCTGCGCCTTGGCCGCGTCGCGCAGCGCCACGAAGAAGGGGTTGCTGTCGGTCTTCGTGACCAGGCCGATCTTGATCTTGCCGTCGGCGTTGCCCCGCCCGGTGTCCCCGGCCTTCTGGCTGGTGCAGGCGGTGCCCATGAGTGCGATGGCGGCGGCCGTGAGCGCGGCGGCACCGCGGCCGATGGAACCTCGTCGTCCCATTCGCTGTCCTCCTGGATCGGCGGTTGGTGGCGGGGAAGCTAAACCGGCCGCGACCGCGATGCCAAGCGTTTGCGCAAACGCTTGGCATGGGCGCACCCTGGGCGCATGGTCACGATGCGGGACGTCGCGCGGCTGGCCGGGGTCTCGATCACCACCGTCTCCCACGTGGTCAACGGGACCCGGCAGGTGGCCGATGCGACCAGGCAGCGGGTGCTCGACGCCGTCGCGCGCACCGGATACACCGGCAACGCCATCGCCAGGTCGCTGGTCACCGGCGGCACCAGGACGCTCGGCGTGGCGATCTCGCTGGTCGCCAACCCGTACTTCGCCGAGTTGATGCAGGCCATCGAGGGTGAGGCCAGCGCGGCGGGCTTCACCCCGCTGCTGATCGACACCCACGACGAGGCCGACGCCGAACGGGCCGCCGTGCGCACCCTCCGCTCCCGGCGGGTGGACGGCCTGCTGCTGACGCCCTCGCACCGGGCGAGCACGACCGTGCTGCCGGAGCTGCGCCAGCTCGGCGTGCCGGCAGTGCTGGTGGACCGGCTGCCCGCGGACGGGCAGTTCGACCAGGTCGGCCCGGAGAACGTCGGCTCCACCGCAGCCCTCGTCACCCATTTGGCCGAACGTGGACACCGCCGGATCGGGTTGGTCAGCGGCGCGGCCGGACTGACCACCAGCTCCGAGCGGGCGCAGGGCTACCGGCTCGGCCTGCACCGCGCCGGGCTGCCCGCCGACGAGGCGCTGATGATCTCCGGTGAGTCCCGGGTGGGACCGGCCGCCGACGCGCTGCGCGGTCTCGCCGCCCTGCCCGACCCGCCGACCGCCGTGGTCGCCGGGAACAACAACATGCTGGTAGGAGTGCTGCGCGCGGCCCGGGAACTGGGCATCAGGGTCGGTTCGGAGCTCGCCGTCGTCTGCTACGACGAGGTCGAGTGGGCGGAGCTGGTCGACCCGCCGATGACCACCATGGCCCAGCCGATCGCCGAGATCGGGCGCACCGCGGTGCGGATGCTGCTGGCCAGGATCGCCGATCCGGCGCGCCCGCCGAGGACCGTCCGCCTGCCCGCGCGGCTGATGCACCGCCGCTCCTGCGGCTGCACATGATCGAGACGCCGCTAAGGTCCCTGCCTGCGGATCGCTGAGAGAGGAGGGCGAGTGATCATTCCCGGCCTGGTGTCGGTCACCTTCCGGCACCTGGACGTGCCCAGGGTCGTCGAGCTGGTCACCGAGGCGGGTCTGTCCGCCGTGGAGTGGGGCGGCGACGTGCACGTGCCCTCCGGCGACGTGGAGACCGCGGAGCTGGTGCGGGCCCAGTGCGCGAGCGCGGGCATCACCGTCGCCGGGTACGGCTCCTACTACCGCGCCGGCGCCTCCGACCCGTCCGAGGTGGAGCGCGCGCTGCGCACGGCGGTCGCGCTCGGCGCGCCGAGGGTGCGGGTCTGGGCGGGCACCTGGGGCTCCGGGCAGATCGCGCCCGCCAAGCGCGAGGAGGTCGTCTCCGCGCTGCGGCTGTGCGCGCTGGCCGCCGCCGACGAGGGCATCGAGGTCGCGCTGGAGTTCCACCGCAACACGCTCACCGACACCCTGGAGTCCACCAAGCGGCTGCTCGCCGAGATCGACATGCCCAACGTGACCTCCTACTGGCAGCCGCGCGGCGCCCAGGACACCGAGGAGGCCGTCGACGAGGTCCGCGCGCTGCTGCCGAACCTGCCCACGGTGCACGTGTTCTCGTGGGGGGCGGGCTGGGGCGACAACCGGCTCCCGCTCGGCGAGCGCGCCGACCTGTGGGAGGCGGTGCTGCCGGAGCTCGCCGCGGACGGGGTGGACCGGTACGCGCTCCTGGAGTTCGTCCCCGACGACCACCCCGCCGCGTTCCGCCGCGACGCGGGCACGCTCCTCGGCTGGCTGGACCGGCTGCGCTAGACGCCGAGGGCGCCCATCAGCATCGGCAGCGAGTTCTTCAGCTCCCGGCCGTAGTAGGGCCAGGCGTGGGTGCCCTTGCCGTAGAACGAGGTCTGCACCTTGCCGCCGGAGAGCAGCAGCTTCGTGGCGACCAGCTGCGACATGCCCTCGATCGTCTTCTCCTTGACGTCGAAGCCCGCGCCGGGAGCGTCGAGCGGACCGGGTTCGCCGTTGCCCGAGGAGAGGTAGACGGGGATCTTCTTGAGGTTGTCGGTCAGCTCGGCCGGGTTGTGCTCGGCCCAGGTCTTCTCGTCCTTCACCGGGTCGCCCCACAGGCCGTTGGGGTCCAGGCCCTGGCCGATCAGCACGGCCTGCACGCTCGACGGGCCGAGCATGAACAGCTGGGTGTGCACGGTGCCGCTGTAGGAGGCCGCCGCGGCGAACATGCCCGGCCTGCGCCCGGCGTAGGACAGCGCGCCGAACCCGCCCATGGACAGCCCGGCGATCGCGCGCTTCCTGCCGCCGCCGTAGTTCTTCTCCACCAGCGGAAGCACCTCGTCCAGGTGGAAGTCCTCCCACCGCGGGCCGCCGGCCTGCTTCCAGTTGCTGAAGTACCCGGCCTTGCCGCCGATCGGCTGGACGACGATGACCTTGCGCAGTTCGGGGTAGGTCTCGACGTCGGTCTTCTGCACCCAGCTCTCGTGCCCGTCACCGTCGCTCCAGCAGCAGCCGCCGAGCAGCAACAGCACCGGCCAGGTCTTGCCGGGCTGCCTGCCGTCCCAGCCGTCCGGCAGCAGCAGTCGCACGTTGGCCTGCTGGCCGATGGCCTGCGAGTTCACCGTGAGGTCGAGGATGCGCGCGTCGACCCGCTTCTCGGAGACGACGGTGACGGCGGGGGCGGCCGACGCCGGGGCGGCCAGTGCGGCCGGCAGCGCGACCGCTGCCGCCGCGAAGATCGTCAAAAGGCGTCGGATCGGCTTTCGCACGCCCGGTCCTCCTCAAAGTCATTTCGGGAGGACATGCTCTCGATCACCGCCGACGCAGGATAGAGCACGTTAAGTAATTTATTAATCGAATATCTTTACAGTACGCAAAGAACCAACGCCGGACGGGCACACGCGGTTACCGGTCAGTAAGCGCGGGTATCCCATCGGCCGAGCACACGGGCGTGCAAGGCTGGGGCCGAGCCGTGGCACGCAGTGGTGTGAAAAATCGTGGACAAGCTGATACATAAGCCACATGTGGCAGGGCTCACGGATCAAGCCATTGCCGTGTCAGGATGGCGGCAATGCGATCCGTCATCGTCGACGGGGCTGACACCCACCCGATCAGGTGGGCGTTCGCACCCACCGGCGTAGTCGCGCCGTACCGCCACAAGCGGGAGGTGCGGCGTCAACCACGAGGAGAAGACGCATGTCGTCGCCGGACTTCTGGACGCAGCCTCCGGCTACCCCGCCGGACGCGTCCAGCGAGGTAGCCCCCGCTGCGACCGCAGCCCGACCGACCGCGGAGCAGGTCATCGCTGGATTGCGCGCGACCACCGAAGGTGGAGCCGATCTCGTGCAGTTGCTCACCCCGGAAGGTGAGCGCGTGCACCACCCCGAGTTCGACATCGACATCAGCGCCGAGGAGATCCGCGGGCTCTACCGGGACATGGTCCTCGTGCGCAGGGCCGACCGCGAGGGCAACGCGCTGCAGCGCCAGGGCCAGCTCGGCATCTGGGTCCCGCTGCTCGGCCAGGAGGCCGCCCAGATCGGTGCCGGCCGCGCCCTGCGCCCCACCGACATGGCCTTCCCGAGCTACCGCGAGCACGGCGTCGCCTGGTGCCGCGGCATCGACCCGACCGAGATGATGGGCGTGTGGCGGGGCACCGACCACGGCTCGTGGGACCCGCAGGAGAAGCGGTTCCACCCGTACACGATCGTCATCGGCAACCAGTGCCTGAACGCGGCCGGCTACGCCATGGGCCAGAAGTTCGAGGGCAAGGTCGGCGACGACGACGGTGAGGCCACGATCTGCTTCTTCGGCGACGGCGCGACCAGCCAGGGCGACGTGCACGAGGCCATGGTCTGGGGCGCGGTCTACGACGCGCCGCTGGTCTTCTACTGCCAGAACAACCAGTGGGCCATCTCCGAGCCCCTGGAGCGGCAGACCCGCGTCCCGCTCTACCAGCGCGCGCTGGGCTACGGCTTCCGCGGCATCCGGGTCGACGGCAACGACGTGCTGGCCTGCCTCGCGGTCAGCCGCTGGGCGCTGGGCGAGGCCCGGCACGGCAACGGCCCGGTGCTGATCGAGGCCTTCACCTACCGGATGGACTCGCACACCACCTCCGACGACGCCACCCGCTACCGGCACTCCGACGAGCTGGAGGCCTGGAAGCTGAAGGACCCGATCGAGCGGGTCCGGGTCTACCTGATCAAGCAGCAGCTGGCCGACCAGGACTTCTTCGACGGGGTGCAGGCCGAGGCCGACGAGCTGGCGGCGCGACTGCGCGACTACACGATGAACCTGCCGGACCCCGGTCCGGAGCGGATCTTCAGCAACGTCTACGCCGAGGAGCCGGCGACCCTGCGCTCCCAGCGCGAGGAATACCTGGCCTACCTGTCCGGATTCGCCGACACCACTGCTGGAGGTGGGCACTGATGGCCGCGCCGACGATGAACAACGCACCCGGTGCCACCGACCGGCCACCGAGGACGACCACCCTCGGCAAGGCGCTGAACATGGGGCTGCGCGCCGCGATGGAGCGCGACCCGAAGGTCATCGTGATGGGTGAGGACGTCGGCAAGCTCGGCGGCGTCTTCCGGATCACCGACGGCCTGCAGAAGGACTTCGGCGAGCAGCGCGTGCTGGACACCCCGCTGTCGGAGTCCGGCATCATCGGTGCCGCGATCGGCCTGGCCATCCGCGGTTTCCGCCCGGTCGCCGAGATCCAGTTCGACGGCTTCATCTTCCCCGGCTTCGACCAGATCGTCAGCCAGCTGGCGAAGCTGCACTACCGCTCGCAGGGCCGGGTGAAGGTGCCGATCGTGGTGCGCGTGCCCTTCGGCGGCGGCATCGGCGCGGTCGAGCACCACTCCGAGTCGCCGGAGTCCTACTTCGCGCACACCGCGGGTCTGCGCGTGGTCAGCTGCTCCAACCCGGTGGACGCCTACTGGATGATCCAGCAGGCCATCGACTGCGACGACCCGGTGCTGTTCTTCGAGCCCAAGGCGCGCTACTACGAGAAGGCGGAGCTGGACACCTCGCTCACGCCGGAGCCGCTGTTCGCCTCGCGCGTCCTGCGCCGGGGCAGCACGGCCACGCTGGCCACCTACGGCCCGTCGGTCAAGACGTGCATGGCCGCCGCGACCGCCGCTGCCGAGGACGGCATCGACCTGGAGGTCATCGACCTGCGGACGCTCTCGCCGCTGGACCTGGGCCCGGTGTTCGACTCCGTGCGGCGCACCGGCCGCCTGGTGATGGTCACCGAGGCGCCGAGCGAGTCCTCGATCTCCTCCGAGGTCATCGCCCAGGTGCAGAAGGAGTGCTTCTACTCGCTTGAGGCTCCGGTCCTCCGGGTCACCGGCTTCGACACCCCGTACCCGCCGAGCAAGCTCGAGGAGGAGTTCCTCCCCGATCTCGACCGGGTCCTGCACGCCGTCGACCAGTCGCTGTCCTGGTAAGGGAGGAAGTCCTCAATGCCGCAGTACAAGCACTTCCCCCTGCCCGACGTCGGGGAGGGCCTCACCGAGGCCGAGATCCTGAACTGGCACGTCAAGCCGGGTGACGAGGTCACGGTCAACCAGATCATCGTCGAGATCGAGACCGCCAAGGCCGCCGTGGAGCTGCCGTGCCCGTACGCGGGCGTGGTGACCGAGCTGCTGGCCGAGGCGGGGCAGACCCTCGACGTCGGCACCCCGATCATCACCATCGACACCGACCCGAACGGCGCTCCCGCCGCGGCGGCTCCGGCTCCGGCCGCGAGCGAGCCCGCCAAGGCGAGCAACGGCTCCGGCAAGATCGGCGAGGAGCTGCCGGACGGCCGGATCGCCACGCTGGTCGGCTACGGCCCGCGTTCGACGACGGCCAAGCGCCGCCCGCGCAAGGGCGAAGCCAAGCCCGCTCCGGCTCCCGAGCCGGTCGCGGTGGCGGCCCAGCCGGTGCCGCAGCCGGTCGTCGCGCCGTTCTCGCCGGAGCCGATCACCCCGTCGGTCGCCCAGCTGCCCCCGCCCGCGACGGACTGGGTCCCGCTGGCCAAGCCGCCGGTGCGCAAGCTGGCCAAGGACCTCGGCGTCGACCTGCGCGAGCTGAGCGGCTCCGGTCCGGACGGCGTGATCACCCGCGAGGACGTCTCGCTGGCCGCCTCGGGCCCGGCTCCGGTGGCGGCGGCCGCCGTGGCCGCTCCCGCGGGCTCCCGCGAGCGGCGCGTGCCGATCAAGGGCGTCCGCAAGGCCACCGCCCAGGCGATGGTGGACAGCGCGTTCACCGCCCCGCACGTCACCGAGTTCCTGACCATCGACGTCACGCCGATGATGGAGCTGCGGGCGCGGTTGAAGAACACGCCGGAGTTCCGCGACGTGAAGCTGACCCCGCTGGCCTTCGCGGCCAAGGCGGTCTGCCTCGCCGCCCGGCGCACCCCGGACGTGAACGCGACCTGGGACGCGGCGAGCAACGAGATCGTCTACAAGGACTACGTGCACCTGGGCATCGCCGCGGCGACCCCGCGCGGGCTCGTGGTGCCCAAGGTCCGCGACGCGGACGCGATGTCGCTGCGCGAGCTGTGCGTCGCACTCGACGAGCTGACCACGACCGCGCGCAACGGCAAGACCTCGCCCGCGGACATGCTCAACGGCACGTTCACCATCACCAACATCGGCGTCTTCGGCATCGACACCGGAACGCCGATCATCAACCCCGGTGAGTCCGCGATCCTCGCCTTCGGCGCGATCCGGGACATGCCGTGGGTGGTGGACGGCCAGGTCGTGCCGCGCAAGGTCTGCCAGCTCGCGCTGAGCTTCGACCACCGCGTCGTCGACGGTCAGCAGGGTTCGCAGTTCCTCGCCGACGTCGGCGCGCTGATGGCCGACCCGTCGGTGGCGATCACGTACTGACAGCTGTGGTTGTGCGAAGCGCCTCCGTTCCCGCGGGGGCGCTTCGTCTTGTGCTGAGAAGGCTGCCAAGTACGCGTCCCTACGCTGCGCCGCATGCACCTCATCGGAGTCGTTCTGGTCGGCGTGCTCACCGTTTCCCCTGTCGCACCGACGAATCCGGGCTTGCAGGCGAGCCTCGACGAGATGACGAAGAACGGCGCTCCCGGGGTCGTCGCCCAGCTCCGCGACGGTGGCCGCACGTGGACCGGCCGCAGCGGGGTCGGCGATCTCGACCGCGGGACACCGGTTCCCCTCAACGCGCGGTTCCGGGCGGGCAGCGTCACGAAGAGCCTGGTCGCGGCGGTCGTGCTGCAACTGGTCGGCGAGGGACGGCTCGGGTTGGACCAGCCGGTGCTGGACGACATCACCGTGCGGGCGCTGCTGAACAACACCAGCGGACTGCCCGACTACCTCTCCGATCCGGTGTTCGCCGATCCCCGCGTCTACGGCAAGCGCACGTTCACCCCCGACGAACTGATCGAGATCGCCTTGCGGCACAAGCGAGGCACGGGGTGGAAGTACTCCAACACCAACTACGTCGTGCTCGGCCGGTTGGTGGAGCGGACGACCGGGGAGCCGCTCGGCGAGGAGCTGGCGCGGCGGGTGCTGCGACCCGCCGGGATGCGGTCGACCTTCCTCCCGGCCACGTTCCCGCGCATTCCCGGACCGCACGCGACGGGCTACTACCTGCACGGCGACATCACGCACAACCCCGACCCACAGCCACAATTGCAGCCGTTGACGGAGATCAACCCGTCGTTCGCGTGGGCCGCGTACGGCCTGGTCTCCACCACCGACGACCTGCAGCGGTTCTACGACGCGCTGCTGTCCGGGAAGCTGCTGCCCGCCGCGCTGCTCAAGGAGATGCAGCAGACCGTTCCGACCGGCAACCCCGCCTTTCCCGGCTACGGACTGGGATTGGAGCGGGTCGACCTGACGTGCGGGGCGGCGTGGGGGCACACCGGGTCGATCCCGGGCTACATGACCTTCGCCTTCGCCAGGGAGGACGGGCGGCGGCAGTTCACCTTCTCGATCAACGCCCAGGTGCTCGACCGGTCGTCCGGGCGGTTCCTCGCGCCGGGCTTCGCCGCGCTGGAGAAGGCGTTGTGCCCGGTCAGCGCGGGCCGTACATGATCACCGCGACCCCGGCGAGGCAGATCAGCGCGCCGACGACGTCCCAGCGGTCCGGCCGGAAGCCGTCGGCGACCATGCCCCAGACCAGCGATCCGGCGACGAACACCCCGCCGTAGGCCGCGAGCACCCGGCCGAAGTTCGCGTCCGGCTGGAGGGTCGCCGCGAAGCCGTACACGCCGAGCGCCAGCACACCGCCGCCGATCCACAGCCAGCCGCGGTGCTCGCGCACCCCCTGCCAGATCAGCCAGGCGCCGCCGATCTCGGTCAGGGCGGAGAGCCCGAAGAGGACGGCCGACCGCAGGAAACCCATCCGGAAATTTTAGGCGCGTCCTTGCTGACCTGGGCTTTTGCCCCTGGGAGTGTCAGACCCCTTCCGTAGTGTTCCCGGTGTTGGGTCTCCGCTGGTCAAGGAGGTACGGGATGGAGCAGCACATCCCCACTTCGCTCTGGATCGACTACAACAACGCGCCAGGACCCGAGAAGGCGCAGCGCGTGCGCAGGCACCGCCACATGCACGAGAGCCGGAACGTGTGGGCGATCCGGTACAACCTGGAACTGCTCGACGCCATCCAGGCGGGACGGCGGTCCGGGGACGACCTGTCCGAGCTGATCGCCGCGATCGACAACGCCCACCCGAAGAAGCGGCGCAGCTACGAGGAGAACGCCGAGGGCTGGTGCAGCCTCACCGAGGACTGGAAGCCCGCGCTGACCGACGTCGGCATCGGTGAGTGCGTCTTCGACGACGTGCGGGTGCGCGTCCGGCCGCACCTCGGCCTGGTGGACGGCAAGCACAGTTACGCGACCTACCTGTGGCTCAAGGACGAGCCGCTGACCGAAGCCGCGGCGTGTTCGGTGCTGCGGCTGATGCAGCTGGAGATGCCCGCGATCCTGCCCGGCGGCAGGCCCCTGGTGATCGACGTCCGCCGGTCGCGGTTGATGCACCTGCCGCGCAAGCGCCAGTGGCGGGATTTCGACGAGTGGCTGGCCAGGGAGGCGGCGGCCTACGGCGAGTACTGGAACGCGGCACCCGTGGCCGCCTAGCCCCCGGGGTCCCGTGGCCCTGGGGGTGGTCACGGGACCCCGCTCTCGGTCGCCGATCGCTGGTCGTTTCCCCAGACTTGGGGGCTTGACCAGCGAAGACGGTGTTTGACTCGGCCCATGTCCACTCCTCGAGGCGAGGTCCGCGCCGAACTGGACCGGTTCCTGCACAGCACGGAGTTCAGCTGCCTCGGGGCCCGCGCGGCCTTCAAGCGCGGATCGCTCACCCACCGGCACTACCCGGTGCTGGGCGGGGCGGAGTCGGCGCGGCAGCACCACGAAGATCTTCTCGATTACGCACTCGCGTTGCCCGGAAAGCTGTCCGGCACGAGCTTCCTCACGTTCGTCGCCACCTTCGACGGGCCCGGTCCGATGGACGAGCTGGAATTCGAGCGCACGCTCTGGCGGCACCTCCAGCTCGTCCACGACATCGACAGCCCCGACCACGGCGTGCAGCCCGGGGCGTCCGCCGATCCGACGCAGCCGAACTTCGGTTTCCACGTCGGCGGGCACGCCTTCTTCGTCGCGGCAATGCACCCCGGATCGTCACGGGCCAGCCGCCGATTTCCCCGGCCCGCCCTGGCGATCACGTCGAACCAGCAGTTCATGGCGCTGGGTGAGAAGTTCGTCTCCCTGCAGGAACGGATCCGGGCGCGCGAGATGGCGAACAACGGCTCGATCAACCCGAGCTTCACGCACTACGAGTACGCGCAGCCGGCACGACACTTCTCCGGGCGCCTCACCGAACCGGACTGGCAGTGTCCGTTCCGTTTCCGAAATCACACCGAGGGTCAGGCAACCTCGGACCCTGAAACCTATTACGGTGACGCTTCGCTCTGACTTGAAACCCGACTCGCTACTGTTCCGGTGTCCGCATACTCTTCACCGGAGATGGCGCTCAGATCAATCTTCGATCAAGCCACCGTGTCATTTCCTCAGTTTTGTCACGCCGTGTCGCGGGCCGAGGACGGCCGACGCGCACCTTGACCGTGGAGCAACGTTGAAGAAGAGCACTGTCACGGCTGCCGTCATGGCCGCCGCGTTCACCGCGTGCGGCCTCGGCGCCGCCGCTTCCGCCTCCCCCTCCGCGGGCGCTCCGCTGAACGTGGTCGCGATGGGCGACTCGACCGCTTCGGGCACCGGGGCCGGGTACTACCACCGCGGCACCCACGGCACCTGCTGGCGCAGCTCCAACTCCTACTCCGAGGTCGCCGTGGCGAAGCTGCGCGCCGAGGGCCGGAAGGTCGAGTACACCAGTGTCGCGTGCAGCGGGGCCTCCATCGACGACGTCCGCACCACCTTCAAGGGGCAGCCCTCGCAGCTGGACGTGCTGAAGCCGAACACCAACGTGGTGCTGCTGACCCTGGGCGCCAACGACATCAACTACGTCGAGTTCGGCGGCCTGTGCATGCAGGGCGACTGCTCGAAGGCGGCGGGCCCCGTCCTGGAGAAGCTGCCCGCGATGGCCAAGAACCTGGCCAAGCTCATCGGTGAGATCAAGGCCAAGAGCCCCAAGGCCAAGGTCGTCGTGGTCGGCTACGGCCGTCAGCTCACCAACGGCGCCAACGGGGCCGCGGCCGCCGACCCGATCTGCGACGCCTCCGTGTTCTCCGCCGAGGAGCGCACCGAGGGCAGCAAGATCGTCACCAGCCTGGACCTGACGCTGCGCGCCACCGCCAAGCTCACCGGCTCCGCGTTCGTCAGCCCGCTGGCCGATTCGGTCAACCCGACCAAGGAGTTCGCCGGGCACTCGCAGTGCGACGCGGCCGCGCCGTACTACCGCGGCTTCGACGCCCTGGCGCCGGGCCAGGAGGGCCAGGAGGCCGTGCTGCACCTGAACAAGGACGGCCAGGCCGCGCTCGGCGGGCTCGTCGCCGCGAAGCTGCGCTAGCGGGGAACGGGCGGCGGATCCCGACCTGGGGGGAACCGGGATCCACCGCCCGTTCTTCAGGCCGCCAGCGCGGTATGGCGACCGGACAGCACCATCAGCGGATGTGCATCCCGGAGATCGCGCGCGCCATCACCAGGCGCTGGATCTCCGAGGTGCCCTCGAAGATGGTGTAGATCTTGGCGTCGCGGTGCATCCGCTCCACCGGGTGCTCGCGGGTGTAGCCGTTGCCGCCGAGGATCTGGATGGCGCGCTCGGTGGCCCAGACCGCGACCTCACCGGCCTTGAGCTTGGACATCGAGCCCTCGGCGTTGGTGAACTTCCTGCCGTTGCGGCCCATCCACGACGCCCGCCAGACCAGCAGCCGCGCCGCGTCGATCTCCATCTTCATGTCCGCGAGGGTGAACGCGATGGACTGGTTCTCGATGATCGGCCTGCCGAAGGTGACGCGCTGCTTGGCGTACTCCAGCGAGTACTCGTAGGCGGCGCGCGCGATGCCGACGGCCATGGCGCCGACGGTGGGACGGGTGACCTCGAAGGTGGCCATCGCCGCCTGGCCCTCGGCCTTCTTGCCCTCGCGGGCACGGGCCAGCCGGGCGTCGAGCTTCTCCTTGCCGCCCAACAGGCACGAGCCGGGGACGCGGACGTCGTCGAGGTAGACGTCGGCGGTGTGCGAGGCGCGCAGTCCGTGCTTCTTGATCTTCTTGCCGCCGACCAGGCCCGGGGTGCCCGGCGGGACGATGAACCCGGCCTGGCCGCGGGCCTTCAGCTCAGGGTCGACGACCGCGGTGACCACGTGCACGTTGGCGATGCCGCCGTTGGTCGCCCACGCCTTCTGCCCGTTGAGCACCCACTCGTCCTTGGCCTCGTCGTAGACCGCGCGGGTGCGCATGGCCGAGACGTCGGAGCCGGCCTCGGGCTCGGAGGAGCAGAACGCCGCGACCTTGGGATCGGCCGCGTCGCCGTAGCACTGCGGGACCCACTCGGCGAGCTGCTCCGGGCTGCCGGAGGCGAAGATGCCCGCGACCGCGAGGCCGGTGCCCATGATCGCCATGGCGATGCCGCCGTCGCCCCAGAACAGCTCCTCGTTGACGATCGGCAGCGACAGCCCGGTGGGGTCGGCGTAGCAGGTCGCCAGCGACTCGAAGCCGTACAGCCCGATCTTGGCGGCCTCCTGGATCACCGGCCACGGCGTTTCCTCGCGTTCGTCCCACTCCGAGGCGGCCGGGCGCACGACGTCCTCGGCGAAACCGTGCACCCAGTCCCTGAGCCCGGTCTGCTCCTCGGACAGTTCGAGCGAGAAGGTCACGAGTGTCTCCTCATGCCTTGGGGACGTCGAACAGGTTCATCAGCCCGGCGGCGAAGCCGAGATCGCCCTTGATCTTGAGCTTGCCGGTCATGAACATCACCGGGGCGGAGCCGTTGCCGGTGACCAGCTTGAGGAAGTCGAGCGGGGAGACGGTGACCGAGACGCGGGGCTCGCCGACGTTGTCCTTGTTCACGGTGCACCGGCCGGAGTCGATCACCATCTCGTAGCGGTCGTGGGAGTCCGGTTCGGGCCGGGTGATCCGCCAGTGCACGACCGCCGTCGCCGAACCCGCGCGGTCGGGCCTGAAGTGCGTTCCCATCCGCCTGAAGACCTCATCCAGTACCTTGACCCGCAGTTCCGGACGGACCATGACGGCTTCGATCTGATCCTTGGAGGCGCGGGAGACCAGGCGAGCGAACTTCTGTGGCTCCAGCGAGCTGAGATCGACCTCGGCTCCGCTGTCGGCGAGTTCCGATGCCGCGGAGAGCAGGGCGACGAACTCGTCGTTGCTGATCTTCTTCGGATCGACCTCGGCGAGGGCGGCGATCGGGTCGGTGTTCGGCACAGCGCACCTCCAGGCTTACCTACTGATGAGTAAGACTACTTTTGAGTAGGTTCGGTCGCAAGAGGTCCCAAGACACCGTTGAGGTGGGTGCATGACCAAGAAGGACGTGGCGGGGGAGACCCCTCCGCCGCGCGCCAAGCGGCTACCGCGCGCCGTGCGCGAGCGGCAGATCCTCGACGCCGCCGTGCGGGTGTTCTCCGAACGCGGCTACCACGCCGCGTCGATGGACGAGGTCTCCGACGTCGCCGGCATCTCCAAGCCGATGATCTACGCGTACCTCGGCTCCAAGGAGGAGCTGTTCGCCGCGTGCATCCAGCGCGAGGCGACCCGGCTGATGGAGTCCATCGGCGGCGTCGTCGACGTCGAGCTGGACCCGGAGGAACAGCTCTGGCGCGGGGTGCTGGCGTTCTTCACCTTCGTCGGGGAGAACCGCGACTCCTGGCAGGTGCTGCACCGCCAGGCGGGCAGCCAGGGCGCCCCGTTCGCGGCCGAGCTGGCCGAGGGCAGGCGCAGGGCCGTCGCGATGATCTCCGCGCTGCTGGACCGCGCCGCGAGCCGGGAGGGTGTCGGGGCCTTCGCCGAGGGCAGGACCGAGCCGCTGGCCGCCGCCCTGACCGGGGCGGGGGAGGCGCTGGCCGAGTGGTGGCTGGAGCACCCCGAGGAGACCCCGAAGGCGATGGCGCGCAGGCTGATGAACCTGTCCTGGATGGGCTTCGGCAACCTGGTGCTCGGCCGGGCCTGGCACCCGGACAAGACCGCCTAGTCGACCAGCGCGGCGGCGCCGACCAGTCCGGCGCGGGCGCCCAGCGCGGCCCGCTCCACCGTCAGTTTGTCCAAAAAGGACAGTCCGGCGTGGGTGGCCAGCGTCCGCCGGATCGGGCCGAAGAGGAGTTCGCCCGCCTCCGCGACACCGCCGCCGACGACCACCAGGTCGAGGTCGCACACGGCCGCCGTCGCGGCGATGACCAGCCCGACCGCGTGCCCACCGCGCTCGAACGCGGCGCGGGCCACCTCGTCCCCGGCGCGCGCCGACTCCGCCAGCCCGCCCGCGTCGGAGCCCGTCCAGCCGCGCTCCCGCGCCCACCGCACCAGATGCGGGCCCGCCGCAACGGTTTCCGCACAGCCGCGCCCTCCGCACGTGCAGGGCGCGCCGTCGGGCTCGACCACGACGTGGCCGATGTGGCCCGCGTTGCCCGTGCGCCCGCCGAAGGGCCTGCCGTCGAACACCAGCCCGCCGCCGACCCCGGTCGAGACCACGATGCCGAGCAGGTGGGCACTGGTCCGGCCCGCGCCGAGGCGGTGCTCGCCGAGCGCCATGCAGACGCCGTCCCCGGCCAGCCGCACCTGGACCCCCGGCACCAGGCCGGCGACCTGGCGGACGAGCGGGAAGTCCTGCCAGCCCGCGATGTTGATCGGGCTGACCGTGCCGGCGACCGTGTCGATCGGCCCGGCGCACGCGATGCCGACACCGCGCACGACCTGGTCGCGCAGCACGTCCTCGATCGCTTCCCGCGCCGCCGCCCAGCCTCCGGCCGCGGTCGGCCGCCGGGCTTCGCGCAGCACGGTGCCCCGGCCGTCGACGAGCGCGGCGGCGATCTTCGTGCCGCCGACGTCCAGCGCGAGCACCACGTCCGTCACCCGCGAGACGGTACGGGACGCACCGAATGACTCATTGAGTGCGCCAGAGGTGGTGAACGGGTCGTTCAGGTCACTAGTGCGGGGTCAGTGTCGGTGGGTGTTGTCGGGTTGGCGGGGGTCGCCGGGGTGCTCGTAGCCGGGGGCGAGGCGGACCAGTTCGGCGCGGCGCGCGTCGAGCCAGTCGCCGAAGGCCCGGCGGCGGGCGGCGGCGAGCAGGCGGGCGGTGATCTGCTCGCGCGCCTCGGCGAAGGTGCTCCTGCTCTCCGGGTAGGCGCGCTCGACGAACAGGGTGTGCCAGCCGAGCGGGTCGCGGACGGGACCGACCACGGAGCGCTCCGGGGCGGCGAACAGCGCCTGCTCCACCGGCCCGGCCAGCTGACCGCGCACGACCGTCCTCAATGGACTGTCGGAGAGGTCGGCCAGCTCGGGGCTGGTCAGCACGCGGTGTCGGACCACCCGCCGCTCCGGCGCGGAGAACAGCTCGAAGTTGGCCTCGAAGTAGCGCCGCGCCTCGCACTCGGTCACCGAGATCCCGGCGGTGACCTCGTGGAACACCGCCCGCGCGCGCGGGCTCCTGGTCAGCAGCGACGCCGCGACGCTGCCGAGTTCGAGCATGGCGGCGCGATCGGCGGCGATCTTCTCCAGCTCCGGAGCGGTCGCTTCCTCGCGCGGGCGCACGAGTCCGACGATGCGTTCGGCGGTGAGCCGCTGCACCAGCCATCGGCGCAGCTGCCGGGCCTCGCTCGTGCCCTGCGCGGGCAGGGTCGCGGCCGCGCGGCCGGAGCGCAGCTCGGCTTCGGCGCTGTCGACTTCGGAGAGCAGAACGGGTTCTTCACCGACCCAGGCGATGGGGGTCATGCCGTCACCACCAGCGAGACCGCTTCCGAATAGAGGATGCGACCGGCCCCGGCCACCTTCACCAGCGCCCAGTAGGAGCCTGGCTCCGCCCACGGTGGCGGTGCGATGTCGAAGCCGAACTCGGTGCGCCCGGCGACCTCGCGGACCTGCCACCAGTCCGGCGTCGCGTCCCAGGTGCCCCACGGGGTGAGCAGCTGCGCCTCGACGGAGACCGGGGCGGAGGTGTCACCGACCACGTCGACGGTGAGCCGTTCCCGGGCGCCGCGCGCCACCCGGACCGCCCGGGGCGATCCGGCCAGCCGCAGCGGTTGCGCGGGTTCGGCCACGGTCGACAGCATCGCCACATCCTCGACCACCTGACGCCAACTCGGTGGGAGCGCCTCGCCGGTGAGCTCCAGCTGCGCGCGAATGGGATGCGGCAGGTCCGGGCTCCCCTTCGGCGCCCTGACCTGCACTTCCGTCTGCCAGTGGCCGCCGGGCGCGATCCCGAACGGCAGCTGCGGCGGCGCGCAGGTCCACCCGTCCGGCACCACGAACCGGACCACGCCGTGCAGCTCGGCGTCCACGCAGGCGCTGGCGACGGTCAGCGTGAGGGTGATGTCGCCGCCGGGCTGGACCAGGCCGGTGACCGGGTCGAGGTGCACCGCGACCGGCAGGCCACCCATCGGGGCCGGGCCCCGGTTGTGCATCCAGTAGCGCGCGTAGAGCGGCTGGGCGACCTCGCGCTCGGGACCGAGCGATCCACCGTCCATAGTGGACCATCGGGTCAGCTCGGGACGGGCGACGAGGGTGGCGACCTCGAACGGCGCGAGGGTGAGCGAGAGCTCGGCCAGCGAGTCGCGGCGCTGTTCGAGCAGGTCCGCGGTCGCCGGGTCGGCGAAGCTCAGCAGCGAGGAGGACACCCGCGCCTCGGTCATCAGGCCGGAGGTCTCCACCAGCCGCAACGCGATCCCCTCCGCCGGATCGGCCGGACGGGCCGAACCCCGGGCCAGCGGGTTGCCGACTGCCTTCAGCGCGGCGAGGCTGACCCCGCCGACCGGCTCGACGGACAGCAGCGAGCCGGAACCGGGGAGGCCGCCCGCCCCGTCCTCCGGGGACAGCACCGCCACCAGCGGACGCGAGAACTCCGCGCTGCGCACGGGAATTCCCTTGCGCCAGTCGCCCTCCGCGCTGACCACCGCGTAGTCGAAGACGTGCGTCCAGTGCTGGAGCTGGAATCCGCTGCCGTCCGGGGTGGTGCGGCGCGGCGGGTCGATCCACACGCCCGACGGCCAGCCGGTGCACGAGCGCAGCAGCGACGCGTGCAGCGTCCCTGCCGAGTCCACCGCGAAGCCGGGAACACCGCGGTTGAGCAGCGCCACCGTGCGCGACTCGAACTCGCCTGCTCCGGCGGGGGCGTCCTGCCGCACCTCGATCTCGTGATCGACCAAATCGTCCACAATGGACTCTATGACGGCGTCGAGGTCCGCGCCCGCGATGATCAGCACCGGAAGCGCCCGCACCGCGCGGAGATCAGCGCTCGGCACCCACACCTCGGCGAGCGGGCGTTGCGCCGGGACCCACACCACGGCCCGGCCGGTGGCAGCGAGCTGCCGGTCCAGTTCGGCGCGGTAGGCCGGGTCCGCCTCGGCGAGGACCTTGGCGGTGAAGGAGTTGCGGTCGGGGCCGCCGAGCGCGAACCGCACGTCCGGCAGGTTCGAGTCCACTTCGAGGTGCCCGTAGCGCGGACCGTCCGCGGTGCTGCACGTCGCGGTGACCCCGGACTGCGCAAGGGCGACCGTGAGTTCGCGGGCCAGTGGAGCCGCCTCCGCGCGCGAGGGCGCGACCAGCTCGGCGACACCGATGGCGCGGACCGCCTCGCCGATGCTGACGCGCGCCGTCGCGGAGAGGCCGAACCAGGTGTAGGCGGGGTTGTCCAGGGTCCACGGGTGCTCGGCGGAGTCGACGGCGAGACCTGCTTGCAGGGTCGAGCCATTGTCATTGAACAGCCCGAAACCCCTTCCCACAACGGCATCGCCGACCTCGCTCACCGGCAGCGCACCGGGGACCGGGCACGGCCAGCGCAGCCGCAGGAGCTGGTCGGAGCCGGTGAACTCCTCGACCTTGGTGGAGCAGTCGACCCGGGAAACGCCGCGCCACAACGTGATCGTCTGCGTGTAGCCGACCGTGCCGATCCGGCCGCGCACGACGAGGCGCTGGCCGAGCGGGGACCGGAACGCCTGCACCGCGGCGTTGTTCTCGCCGGAGACCTGGACCGGCCCCTTCGGCAGCAGGTGCCACGGGCCCTCGCCGAAGCGCGGGTGCTTGCTGTACTCCTCGTAGATCGCCAGCTCGTTGCCGACCCGGCCGGGCGCGATCAGCTCCCGCTCCGCGGGCAGCTCGACCAGGCTGACCACCCCGCCGCCGCGCCCCGGATCGACCGCGAGCCGGTAGTGCGCGTTGGCGATCTCGTAGCCGTCCACAGGAAGCCAACCGGAGCTGTCCACAGTATCCACAGATTCATCCACAGTGGACTTATCCACAGTGGACAGTCGGATTGTGTATGCCCGCCAGCCGAAAGACGGCACGTCACGGGCCAGGAAGGTGATCGAGTGACCTTCATGATCCACAAGCGCGGGCAGTTCGGTTCCCGCATCATCCACAACGGAGACCGCGCTGTGCACAGGATCGGGGAGCCGCACGGTGACCAAATCCGTCCGTGGCGCGGCGATCGAGTTCCACACCACCACGCCGCGACCCACAGCCTGAGAAAAGTCCACGCGGCCGGTCAGCACCCGCAGCGCCGAGTTCCGCGCCGCGAGCGCGAGTTCCCGGGCTTCGCGCCAGCCCCACAACAGGTCGAGGTAGACCTGGTCCGACTCCGAGCCGGTGATCCCGTCGTGGTGCGCACCGTATGCCAACTGCACCCACGCCTTCGCGAAGGCGGCGTCCGGATAGCGCGCTCCGGTCAGCAGTGACGCGAAGACGGCGTACCGCTCCGCCTCCAGCAGCACGTCCTCCGCCTCGCGCTGCGCCTGCTTGGTGTCGATGTAGGAGACGTCCTTGCCGGTGTAGATCGGGTTCATGTCCCGGCTCTGCGGCGTCGGCTCCTCACCCCGCTCGGCGAGCTCGGCGCGGACGGCCGCGAAGAACTCCTTGGGCAGCGCGCACACGAACTTCGGCCAGGTGTAGCGGGCGTTCCAGTCCCGGTGGATGCGCGTGATCCACTTGTTCGGCGGCGTGTAGTCGGTGCCGACCGGCAGCAGCACGTTGCGCGTGGTGGCCACCTTCTTGAGGCCCTGGAACAACGTCAGCGCGGACCGCTGCGCCTCCTCCAGGGACGGCGCGGTGTCCATCCACCACCCGGCGCTGTAGTGGTCGGCCATGTAGCTGGTCAGCAGGCCGCGCCCGGATGGAGAGATCCACTCGAACTCACTGGGGAACTGCATGCGCGTCGGATCGCCCTTGACGCCGCCGCGCACCTCCATCGGCCCCCACTGGTGGAACGGGCCGCGCGCCCACGAGCTGGACGAGAGGCCGGCGTCGGCGGCCATCCCGGGGAACGCCGGATCGTGGCCGAAGACGTCGAGCTGCCACGCGGTCTGCGGATCGGCGCCGAGCACGTCGCGCTGGAAACCGATGCCGTGCACGAAGTTGCGGATCGCCGACTCCGGGCTGCACAGGTTCGTGTTGGGCTCGTTGTACGTGCCGCCCATGACCTCCACGCGACCGTCGGCGATCAGCCTGCGCAGCACGTCGCGGTCGCCGGGGAAGGCGTCCCAGTAGGGCTTGAGGTAGTCGACCTCGGCGAGGACGAACTTGTACTCCGGCTCGCGCAGCGCGAGGTCCAGGTGCGCGCGCACCAGGTCGAACCCGGCGAGCTGGTAGGCCGATCGCGGGGAACCCGGGAAGTCCAGCGCGTCCCACGCCGTGGTGTAGGCGGCCTGGGTGTTCCACCACACCGGGTCGTAGTGGAAGTGGCTGATCATGTGCATGGTCCAGCCGGGCTCGGCGACGGTCAGCTCGAAGGCGAACTCCGCACCGCCGCCGGTCACCACCCGAGCGGGCAGCACGGTGCCTGGACTGTCCGAAGTGGACACTGAGACTTCGACGAGACCGTCCCCACCTGCAGGCTCGGGGGTGTCGATGCCCGGACCGGTCACGCGCACGGTGGCCGGGCCGTCGAGGGTCACCCGGACGATCTGGAGCGGGGCTGTCTCGGGCCCGGTGAACAGCTCGGTCGATTCGGCGGAGAGCACCTGTGCCATGGGACCCCTTTCACTTCACCGCTCCAGCCAGGGTGAACGTCCCGCCGAGGCGGCGCGAGACGATCAAGTACAAGCCCAGGACGGGGGCCGTGTAAAGCAGCGAGTAGGCGGCGAGCGGGCCGTAGGACTCCAGCCCCGCGCGGCCGAAGAACGCGAAGACCCCGACCGCCGCGGGCTGCTTCTCCGGGTCGAGCAGCAGCGTGAACGGGACGAAGAAGTTGCCCCACGCGGAGATGAAGGTGAACACGGCGACCACCGACAGGCCGGGCAGCATCAGCGGCAGCACCACCCGGCGCAGCGACTGCATGCCCGAGGCGCCGTCCACCCATGCCGCCTCTTCGAGGCTCAGCGGGACGTTGTCCATGAAGCCCTTGGTCATCCAGATCGCGTAGGGCAGCGAGGTCGCGGCGAGGAAGAGCATCGTGCCGACCATGCTGTCGATCAGGTCGAGCTGCACGAACATGCTGTAGACGGGCACCATCACCGCGGTCATCGGCAGCCCGGTCGCGAACAGCACCACGTAGAGGAACGGCCGCTTGAACCGCAGCTGGTAGCGCGAGAGCGGGTACGCGGCGAACGCGGCCAGGGCCACCGAGATCACCGCGGCCCCTCCCGCGAGCAGCAGGCCGTTGAGCATCGGCAGCAGGCCGATCTCCCAGTCGAGCACCGCGAGCAGGTTGGCCGGGCCGGGCTGCTCCGGGAGTTCGGTGCGCAGCCCCGCCTTCTCGTCGATCGCCGCGGTCACCAGCCACAGCAGCGGGGCGGCGAACACCAGCGCGATCGCGCCGAGCACCAGGTGGACGAAGGCGGTCGCGACCCGCCTGCGCGGAGTGGAGATCATCGCAGCTCCTCCCGCAGCGTCCGGGCGTACACGGCCGCGAACACGCCGCCGACCAGCAGCAACACCAGCGCGGTCGCGGTGCCGTAGCCGATCTCGCGGAACACGAAGGCCTGCTCGTACATCAGCAGCGGCAGCGTCTGGCTGGCCTCGCCGGGACCGCCCGCGGTGAGCACGTAGACCAACGCGAACACGCCGATGGTCTGCAACGTGATCAACAGCAGGTTGGTCAGGACGGTGCGCCGGATCGTCGGCAGCGTGACGTGCCAGAACCGGCGCAGCGGTCCGGCCCCGTCCATCTGCGCGGCCTCCAGGAGGTCGGTGGGCACGTCGGACATCGCGGCCTGGTAGGTCAGCATCGAGAAGGCGGTGCCCCGCCACACGTTGGCCAGCACGACGGCCGCCATCGGCGCGGTGTAGAGCCAGTTCTGGCCGGGCAGGCCGAGCCAGCCCAGCACCGCGTTGAGCGAGCCGTCGGCGTTGAGGAAGGCGTAGATCGCGAAGGCGGCGACCAGCTCGGGCAGCACCCAGGCGAGCACCACGACACCGCCCACCACCGAGCGCAGCAGCCGGGACCGGCCCGCGAGCAGCACGGCCAGCAGCATGCCGAGGCAGTTCTGCCCGATCACCGCGGAGCCGACGGTGAAGACCACGGTCAGCCACACCGCGTTGAGCAGCGCCGGGTCCTCGATCATCCGGGCGAAGTTGTCCAGCCCCGTGAACTCCGGGCTGCGCGCGGCCGCCCCGCTCAGCGCGGTGTTGGTGAAGGAGAGGTAGACCGTCCACAGGACCGGGCCGACCAGGAAGATCCCCAGCAACACCACCGCGGGCACCAACGGCACAACCCGCTTCACGCCCAGATTCCCCCGTTCGTTCGCCGTTCACCCCCCATGTTCAGGTAGGCGAAAGGCGCGGGGACACCGCCAGAGGTATGGGCGGGATATCGGGGAATTGTGCGGATTAGCCCGCGCGGGTGTTGGCGGGGCCGACGATGCGGGTGATCTTCGCGGCCCACGCGGTCGCCGTGTCCGCCGGATCGGCGCCGTTGACCACCTGGTCCATCGCGATCTGCAGTTCCTGGGAGACCCGCGGGTAGATCGTCAGAGTCGGCCGGTAGTGGGTGATGTCGATCAGCCCGGTCCAGAAGGCCACCGTGGGGTTGCGCTCGACCAGCCGGGGGTCCCCCCTGGCGATGTCCCTGCGCACCGGCAGTTGCCCGGCTCCGACCGCGAACGCCAGCGCCCCTTCGCGGTCCAGTGCCGTGGTGATGAACCGGAAGGCGTCGTCCTTCTTCTTGCTGCGCGCGCCGATCGCGAGGGTCCAGCCGCCGGAGAGGCTGACCCGCCCGGGCGCCTGGCCGAACTGCGTCGGCATGGCCGCGGGGGTCATCGTGCGCGTCCACTCGGGCCAGGCCGCCTTGCCGCCGGGGCTCCAGTGCGCGGGCAGCCAGCTGCCGTCCAGCCGGATGCCGACGCGGCCCTGCTTGGTCAGCTCCTCGACACCGCGGTCACCGAAGCGGGGGTCGGCGACCTGGGCCGGGGTCGGGCCGAGGCCACCGCCGAAGATCTCGTTGACGAAGCCCAGCACGTCGGCCATGCCCTTGCTCGGCGCGACCCACTTCTGCTGCGCCTCGTCGTAGAGGGTGGCCGTCCTGGTGCCGTAGAGCAGCATCTCCACGCTCTGCATGGCGACGGCCTCGCCCTGCGGCCGCCCGGCGGGCATGGCGAAGGGGATGACGCCGGGCACCTTCTCCTTGATCGCGCGGGCCGCGGCGAGGATGTCCGCCCAGGTCCTGGGCTGCCAGTTCTCCGGAAGCCCCGCGCGCTCGAAGACCTGCCGGTTGAACCACAGCCCCCTGGTGTCGGTGGCCATCGGCACGCCGTAGGTCCTGCCGTCGACCGCGCGAGTGCTCTCCCTGGCCACCTGGATGAACTGCTGCCAGTCCGGCCACTTCGCCAGGAACTCGTCCAGCGGGGCCAGGTAGCCCGCGTCCACGTCGGCGTTGATGTTGAAGCTGTCCTCGTAGAGCACGTCCGGCGCGGTGGCCGGGGAGCGCTGCATCAGCTGCACCTTGGACAGGTACTCGTTCTCCGGGGCCACCACCGGGATCAGCTCGACCTCGATGTCCGGGTGCGCCCGCTCCAGGAGCTCCTTGGTGCGCTTCATGTGCGCCTCGACCCGGACGTCCTCGCCGTAGCGCTGGTAGACGACCTTCAGCGTGTGCGCGTCGTCAGCGCCGCCACCGCAGGCCGCGACCGGCAGGAGCAGCACCGAGACCGCGAGAGCGGCCACCGCCCTGTGCACAGACATGCGGCCTCCCGGCCCGAGACGATCTTGAGACGTGAATCACACCGACCTAAATCCAGGGCCCGGGGAAAGTCAACGGCGCCCGGGTTGAGTTCCTGATGCGGGCGCAGAGTAGCGAACCCGCGTCAGTCCCCCATGAACCACAGGTAACTGCCGGGCAGACCGGAACAGGCCCGCAGCATCTCCTCAAGGTCCCGCACCGCCGCGATGTGCTTGGGCGCCGAACACCGCCCGAGCAAGGCGGGGATCTCCCCGAGGGCGACCTCCGCCTCCTGCTCGTTGAAGACCGTGTCGCCCCAGGTGTCGACGAGGCTCAGCTTCGTCGACCCGTCGCTCGGGAGCCAGGACAGCACCTCCTCCAGCGCGAACCCGTGGTCGTAGGAACCGCGGACCAGGGTCGCCCTGGACTTCTTCCAGTTGCTGCGCGCCGGGCGAGCCGCGTGCAGTTCCAGCTCGAGGCCCACCTCAGGCCCCCGCGTTGTGCACCGGGTCGAGGACGCGGGCGAGGAAGGATCGGGTGCGCTCCTCGCGGGGCGCGCCGATGACCTGCTCGGCCGGGCCCTCCTCCACCACGTAGCCGCCGTCCATGAACAGCACGCGGTCGGCGACCTCGCGGGCGAACTGCATCTCGTGCGTGACGACAAGCATTGTCATGCCGTCGTCAGCCAGTTGGCGCATCACCCCGAGCACGTCGCCGACCAGCTCCGGGTCCAGCGCCGACGTGGGCTCGTCGAAGAGCATCACCTCGGGGTTCATCGACAGCGCGCGGGCGATCGCCACCCGCTGCTGCTGACCGCCGGAGAGCTGGCCCGGCATGGACCCGGCCTTCTCGCCGAGGCCCACCTTGGCCAGGTTCTCCCGCGCGACCAGCTCGGCATCGCCCTTGGGCCTGCCGAGCACCTTGCGCTGGGCGATGGTGAGGTTGTCCAGCACGCTCAGGTGTGCGAACAGGTTGAAGCCCTGGAACACCATGCCTACGCGGGTGCGCGCCCTGTCGATGTCGCAGTCGGGATCGGTCAGCTCGACGCCGTCGACGACGACCTTGCCCGCAGTGGGTTCCTCCAGCAGGTTCACGCAGCGCAGCATCGTGGACTTGCCGGACCCGGACGGCCCGATGATGCAGACGACCTCACCGCGCTTGACGGTCAGGTCGATGCCCTTGAGCACCTCCAGCGGCCCGAAAGCCTTGCACAGTCCGGTGATCTCGATGATCGGCTCGGTCATGTCAGACACCCACCCCTCGGGTCGTGCTCGCACCGGAGCCGAACTTCCGCTCCAGCCTGCGGGAGAGCAGCGACAGCGGGATCGTGATGATCAGGTAGCAGAGGCCGACCACGAGGACCGGCGTGAGGCTCTTGAACGAGGTCAGCGCCTGGCGGCCGAACTGGGCCAGTTCCTGCTGCGCCAGCGTGCTGCCGAGCAGGTAGGCCAGCGAGGAGTCCTTGGTCAGCAGGATCAGCTCGTTTGTCAGCGGCGGCAGGATGATCCGGAACGCCTGCGGGATCACGATGGTGATCATGGCCCGGCCCTGCGACATGCCCAGCGAGCGGGCCGCCTCGACCTGCCCCTTGGGCACCGCCTGGATGCCCGCCCGGATCGTCTCGGCCATGTACGCGGCGCCGACGAGGCCGAGCGCGAGCATGATCGAGACCTCGCGGCTGAGGAACGTGCCGGGGAAGGCCAGCGGGATACCGGTGCCGATGGCGATGAACACCAGCAGCGCGGGCAGGCCGCGGAAGAACTCGATGTAGATGGTGGACAGCCACCGGTACGGCGCGACCGAGGACAGCCTCATCAGCGCGAGGACGAGACCGAGGGTCAGGCCGAACGCGAACCCGAGGGCCGTGTAGACGAGCGTGTTCTTGAGGGCGATGGTGATGACTTCGGGGAACTGGTCCGCCGCGACGTCGAAGTCGAAGAACGCCCGCTTGATCTGCGCCCAGTCGGCGGTGACCGCGAAGACCACGACCACGGCGAGCAGCAGGACGTACTGCGAGATGCGGAAAACCTTGGCGCGCTGGCGCTTGCTCATGCCGGACTTGCCGGACATCGGTACTCCTGGAAGTCGTCGGGGCCGGTGCCACCTCCCGGCACCGGCCCCGAGGGGACGCTTACTTGGCGGCAGGCTTCTTGCCGAACCACTTCTCGTAGAGCGTGTCGTACTCCCCGCTCGACTTGGCCTTCGCGATGATCTCGTCGATCTTGGCCCGGAGTTTGTCGTTGCCCTTGCGGACCCCGATGCCGTAGTCCTCGTTGGTGTCGAACTCCTTGGTCACGTCCAGGTCGGAGTTCTTCTTGGCGTAGTCCAGCAGCACGCCGTTGTCGTTGATGCCCGCGTCGACCTGGCCGCTCTTCACGTTCTCCAGCAGCAGGCCGAGGTCCTCGTAGACCACGACATCGATGCCGAGGGGCTTGGCGTGCTTGTTGGCGTAGTCCAGCCCGGTCGTCGCCGACTGCGCGCCGAGCTTCTTGCCCTTGAGCTTCTCAAGGCTGTTGACCCCGGAGGCCTTCTTCACCAGCAGCGCCTGCGTCGCCTTGAAGTAGGGCGCCGAGAAGTCGAAGTTCTGCTTCCGCGAGTCCTTGATCGTCATTCCCGCGGCGGCGAGGTCGCACTTCTTGGCGTTGAGGTCCTCACCGGACTCGATCGTCTCGAACGGACCGTCGATGATGTCCTGCTTGACGCCGAGGTCCTTGGCGACCAGGTTCACCAGGTCCACGTCGAAGCCGACGATCTGGCCGTCCTTGGTGAACTGGAACGGCTCGTAGGGCAGGTGCGTGCAGGTCTTGAGCTTGCCCGCCTCCACCAGCGGAACACCCTTGGCCTCGCCCGGCTGCGGAGCCGAGCCGCAGCCGGCAACAACGATCGCCAGTGCCGGAATCAGCGCGAAGGCCTTGAGCCCTGTTCGTCTGGCCACGGTGTAACTCCTCGTGATGGAGATCGATCGAGATCTGGGAATCCTGCCATCCAGGTGGGGCAGGCGCACCGGTTAGGTGATTACGGCTGCATGACTATACGGACAGTTGAACTACGCACTGTGGTCAAATCAGCGCTTTCCGTGACCATCCAGCAAATGGGCGATCGCCATGGTCACCTTCGCCGCGAAGTCCAGCCGCAGTGACTCGTCCGGCACGTGCGCGTTGCTGTCCGGGCCGAGCGCGCCGGTGATCACGAACTGCGCGTGCGGGTAGGCGTCCTGGAGCAGGCCCATGAACGGGATGGAGCCACCCATGCCCAGCGCGCCCCACGGCTGGCCGAACACCTCCGAGCCCGCGCGGTCCAGCGCGTCGCTCAGCCAGGGCGCCAGGTCCGGCGCGTTCCAGCCGTCGGCGTGCTCCACCCGGCTCAGCTCGACCTGCGCGTCGTAGGGCACCTCGGTGGTCAGCGCGCGGCGCACGGCGGCGAGCGCGGCCTCGGAGTCGGTGGTCGGCGGCAACCGGAAGCTGAGCATCAGCGAGGTGGACGGGCGCAGCACGTTGCCCGCGTCGGCCGGGGTGGGCAGGCCGTCCGCGCCGATCACCGACAGGGTCGGCCGCCAGGTGCGGTTGAGCTCCAGCTCCAGCTCGTCGCCGGTGACCGGGCGCACGCCCGGGGTGAACGGGAAGCTGCCGACCACCATGCCGGGCAGTCCGGCGACCGCGGCGGTGGCCTCCTTGACCCGCACCTCGGGGATCTCCACGTGCAGTTCGGGCAGGTTGATCCGGCCGGTCTCGGCGTCCTCGACCCGGTCGAGCAGGGCGCGGAGCACGCGGAAGGAGCTGGGCACGACGCCGGAGGCGATGCCGGAGTGCTGGCCGCTGTCGAGCACCTGCACCCTGACCTCGACGGCGACCATGCCGCGCAGCGAGGTGGTCAGCCACAGCCGCTCGTAGTCCGCACCGCCGGAGTCCAGGCACACCACCAGGGAGACCTCGCCGAGGCGCGGCCGCAGGTGGTCGAGGTAGGCGGGCAGGTCGGGGCTGCCGGACTCCTCGCCGGTCTCCAGCAGCACGACGCAGCGACCGTGCGCGCCACCCGCCGCGCGGACCGCGAGCACCGCGCCGAGCGCCGCGTAACCCGAGTAGCAGTCGTCCGCCGAACCGCGGCCGTACAGCCTGCCGTCGCGGACCACCGGGGTCCACGGCCCCAGCCCCTCCGACCAACCGCCCACCGGCGGCTGCTTGTCGAGGTGCCCGTAGAGCAGCGCGGTGCCGACGCCCTCCGCTCCCGGGGTCGCCGGGATGTCGATCAACAGCACCGGGGTGCGGCCGTCGAGCTGGACCACGTCGATCCGCGCGCCGGGCAGGTCGCGCTCCTCGGCCCAGGCGCGCACGTGCTCGATGGCGGCGTCGAGGTGCCCGTTGCGCTGCCAGTCGGCGTCGAAGGCCGGCGAGACGGCGGGGATGGACACCAGCTCGGAGAGGCTGGACAGGATGGGGCCGTCCCACAGGGTCTGGACGGTCGTCTTCAGGGTGTCGTGGTCCACGTTCGCATCCTGTCATGTCACCGCGAACGCGCAGGGTGAAGCGCGTTTCCCTGCCGTGCAAGCAAAAGCCGGGCCGCTGGGCTGTACGGCGGGTACGGGTGCGCCGGTTTGACTAGTCTTCTGGGGTTGTGGGGGACAGGACACGTTCCGGAGACCCGCTCGCGGGGTCGAGCGTCAAGGTCGCCATCACCGTCATCGGGGTGTGCGCGGTGGTGCTGTTCTGCGCGAGCTGGTCCGGCAACGAGATCGTCCGCTGGATCACCGTCGGGCTGACCGCGGTGAGCACGGCGCTGCTGTGGATCGTGCCGAGGGCGGCCGCGCCGCTGTACGCCGCCGCGCTGCTGGTCTCCGGCTACACGGTGGTGACGACGCAGGTCTCGCCCGAGCTCTCGGACCGGATTCTCGGCATCGACGTGCAGGGCCCCCTCCAGCAGGCCGGGTGGTTGCTGCTCATCGCGTTGATCTTGTTCACCGCCGTCAACCGTCCCGTTCCGCTCGCCTGGCCCGCGTTGTCCGTGGTCATCGCGCTGCTGCTCGGGTGGGGCTGGTCGGAGCTGATGGTGCGCAGCGCTGCCGGGAAGGGCGTCGAGCACACCACGGCGTCCGCGAAGCCCACCGCGACCGTGGCCAACTGGACGCGGCGGCTGCCGAAGGGGCTCTACGGCAGCGGAGTGCTGGTGCCGGGCCGCAACGTCGCCGTGGAGCTGCGCGACCGCTCGGAGCGAAGTACCTCGGCCGACCAGGGCTTGTTCGTGACGGACGCGTCGACCGGCGCGCCGCTGTGGCAGTACTCGCTGACCGAGCAGTTCCACTTCACACAGGTCATGGTGGACCCCGAGGCGGGCATCCTGTTCGCCCGCATCCGCCGTGCCGCGCTGTTCTTCGACCTGATGACGGGAGAGCTGCGCCACCGCCTCGACCTGGCGGAACTGCAACGGGACAGCACGTTCGTCTTCGTGCGGGAAGCCGGGGAGAACCGGCCACCGATCCGCATCGGCTCGGTCGCGCTGCTCAACGCCAGCAAGCCAGGCGTCAGCGATGACGCGGTGTACGCGCTCGACGTTCGCACACGGACCTGGCGTGAGGTGGTGCGCGGGGCGAACGCCGAGTGCGCCGACCACTGGGTGCGCGGGCCCGGCGCGGTGACGTACTTCGTGCGCAACGCGTGCGCGGACGCCACGGTCGAGGTGATCCGCCTCGACGGCCTCGCCCAGGCGAGCCGGACGAAGGTCCCCGTGCGGCCGGACGACCGCCGCTGCCAGGGTGCGCGGCCGTGCCGCCTGTTCGGCATCGCGGCGCTGGACGACGGTGTGGTGCTGCACACTTCGGACTCGGGCGAAAGGGAGAGCCAGGGGCTGATCTGGTTGCGCGCGGACGGATCCGTGGGCGCCCGGCTCTCGATCGGCGACTACGCGCAGCTGATTCCCTTGCGGGAGTTGGACAACAGCCGCTCGCGAGTGGTCGTCTCCGGCGAGGGCTTCGGTCAGCAGGTGCTGGAGTTCCGCGACGGTGCGCTGACGCGGGGCGATGCGAAGATCCGCGGCAGCTTCCTCGGCACCGCCAACGGCGTGCTGTACCTCGGCGAGCGGAATGTGTTGCGAGCACTGGATGTCCGCGCGTTCGAGCCGCGCGGGGCGGACGCGACGATCGACTGCGCGCCGAGGTACGCGACCGTCGCGGACGGGCGGGTGTTGATCAGCTGTGACCCGGCTGTGAGCGGAGACATCTCGCTGGTCGCGTTGCCCGCGCGGTGAATACGATCCGGCTCATGGTGAGAGCGGACCTGAACAAGGAGACGGCTCAGGTCTCCGCGATGTTCGACGAGGTGGCCGCGGGCTACGACCGCACCCGGAACCGGTTGTGGTGGGGGCGGATGGACGCGTGGGGCAGGCGGATGGCCGCCGCGGCGCACGCCGGGCCCGGCACCACGATCCTGGACGTCGCCGCGGGCACCGGGACCTCCAGCGCGATCATCGCGCGCAGTGGCGGCACCGTGATCGCCTCGGACTTCTCCCTGGGCATGCTCGACGTCGCGGGCCGCAGGCACCCCGGGTTGAGCCGGGTCGCCGCCGACGCGATGGCGCTGCCCTTCGCCGACGGCTCCTTCGACGCGGTGACGATCTCCTTCGGCCTGCGCAACGTCGCCGACCCGCGCGCCGCGCTGCGCGAGATGCGCCGGGTGACCAGGCCGGGCGGGCGGCTCGTGGTGTGCGAGTTCAGCATGCCGCCCGCCGCGCTGCCCCGTGCGCTGTGGCGGGCCTACCTGCGCCGGATCGTGCCGATGATCGGCAAGCGGATCAGCTCCAACCCGGAGGCCTACGTCTACCTCGCCGAGTCCATCCAGGCGTGGCCGACGCCGTCCGCCCTCGCCGGGCAGATCGGCACCTGCGGGTGGAGCGAGGTGGCCTTCCACGGCCTCGACGGCGGTGTGGTCCACCTCCACACCGCCGTCGCGGACGAGCGCTAGATCCCGCCTGCTGCCGACCTTGCCCTCGGCGATCAGCCTGCGCACCCCGGCTTCCAGCGACTTCGCCGGCACGAAGCGGGTGTCGGCCCCCGCACCGTCCTCGGGCACGTCGGGACGCGGTTCGCCCGCGCAGACCGACCGCGACGGCGGCAGGACCCAGTCGAGCAGGTAGCGGTTGACGTGCTGGTCGACGCAGGTGTTGTTCAGGTACAACCCGTGCCGGCCCTCGTCGGCGACGGAGACCAGGACGCTGGGCCAGCGCGGGGCCGCCGTCGTAGTGCGTCCGCGCGTCGGCCTCCGCCTGGATGACGAGACCGGCCTGATAACCCTTGCGCTGCAAGCGAATCGGCTGTTCCTTCGGTGTGAAGGAGCGGAAGGTGCAGGGGAACGGCGCCGCCGACGTGATGCCGAGGCCGTACGGGTACTTCTCGCGGAACACGCGCATGTCCGCCAGGTAGGTGTCGGCGTCGCCGGGCCAGTCGGCCTCGCAGAGCACGGCTTCGAAGACCCGTTGGTACGTCGGCGTGATCCCGGCCTTGTCCAGCAGGTCCAGCGCCCGCACGGCGTCCTTGGTGCACACGGGATCGGCAGCCACCATGTCCGCGAGCTGCTTGACGATCTCCGTGAACTCCTTCCAGGTCGCGCGGAACCTGACCGACGCCATCACCCGGTCGAAGAAGGTCTGGGTCACGCCGTTCACCGGTTTCACCACCAGCCGCGCGGAAAGCCGCTCCACGGTCGCGATCACCTCGGCCTGGGAGCGACCGAGCCCGAAGGCGGCGTGCCGCTTGCCGACCCACGCGGCCCACGCGTCGACGCTGTCCCGCGCGGTGTTCGCGGTGGTGACGTGCTGCCGCAGGGTGCCGCCTGCCTTGGCGCACGCGGCCTCCACCGCCCTGGCGAAGTCGGCGAGCCTCGGCGGCTCGGCGTCGGCGGGCCGCGAACCGACCTTGGGCACGGGAACCGTGTCCTCGCAGGACAGTTCGGTGGACTTGCCGACGCCGCGCGGGTCGAAGCCGATCAGGTCGTATGCGCCGGCGCGCGGAGTGCGCGCGAACGCCTTCGGCAGTTCCAGGTCCTCACCGCCCGCGGCCCACCCGGATTGCTCAGCAGCACGCCGCGGCGCCGGACCGGGTCGGTCGCCTTGATCGCTCAGCGCGATCGAGATCCGCCCGGCCCCGGGCCTGGCGTAGTCCATCGGCACCGCGATCGTCGCGCACTGCACCGCGGCGTCGAACGCGCACGGCTTCCAGTCCGGCTGCTGCTGGTCGAGCTCGCGCAGCGGCTCCAGCGTCGCCTGCGCGGGTAACGCCCCGCCAGCGACGATCACCGCACTGGGCACGACGGATTCCTGACCAATGGCCAGTTGCGGGCATGAAGAAGGGGCGCCCCCGAGGAGGCGCCCCTTCTTCGTGGCTCAGTGCGCCGCGACCGGCTTGAGCTTCGGGTCCCCCTCGTCGGCGTGGTAGTCCGCCGGGGAGGTCTCGTCGGTGCCGTTGGGCAAGCGCCGCGTCCTGGCCAGGAAGGTGACCAGCACCGCGACCACCAGGTTCACCACCAGCGCGACGAACCCGACGTAGATCTGCACCTTGGAGCCCGCGAACGGCGACCAGCCGAACAGCGAGAGCTTGTCCAGCGTCAGCGCGGAACCGCCAAAGTGCGCCTTGCCCGCCGCCGGGTTCGGGATCTGGTAGAGCAGCCAGAACCCGTAGGCCATACCGGCGATCCAGCCGGTGACCAGGCCCCAGATGTGGAACCAGCGGGTGTAGAGCGCGATCGCCACCGTCGGCAGCGTCTGCAGGATGATCACGCCGCCGATCAGCTGCAGGTCGATGGAGAACTGCGGGTCGACGAAGACGATGAACAGCACCGCGCCGAACTTCACCACCAGCGAGGCGAGCTTGGCCTGCTTGGCCTCCTGCTGCGGGGTGGCGTCCTTGCGCATGTACTCCTTGTAGATGTTGCGGGTCCACAGGTTCGCCGCGGCGATGGACATGATCGCCGCGGGCACCAGGGCGCCGATGCCGATGGCGGCGAAGGCGATCCCGGCGAACCAGCCGGAGAACTGCTGGTCGAAGAGCACCGGGACGATCGTGTTGGTGTCCGGCCGTCCGGTCGCCGCGTTCGTGATCGGCTTGGCCCCCGACACCAGCGCGACGTAGCCGAGCAGCGCGAGCAGGCCGAGCAGCAGCGAGTACGCGGGCAGCGCGACCATGTTCTTCTTGATCACGTTGCGGCCCTTGGAGGCCAGGATGCCGGTCAGCGAGTGCGGGTAGAGGAACAGCGCCAGCGCCGAGCCGAGGGCCAGCGTCGCGTACTGCAGCTGGTTGTTCGGCGAGAGCAGCGTCGAGCCCTTCGGCGCCCCGTTGGCCCCGGGCGCGGACAGCAGCTCGGCGGACTTGTTGAAGATCGTGTCCCAGCCGCCGAGCTTGGCGGGCAGGTAGATCACCGCGACCAGGATGACGATGTAGATCAGCGTGTCCTTGACGAAGGCGATCAGCGCGGGGGCGCGCAGACCCGCCTGGTAGGTGTAGACCGCCAGGATCAGGAAGCCGATGAACAGCGGCAGGTGGCCGAGGAACCCGCTGCCGTTGAGGCCCATCGTCCGCAGCACGGCCTCCAGGCCGACCAGCTGCAGCGCGATGTAGGGCATGGTCGCGACGATGCCGGTGATCGCGATGATCAGCGCGAGCGGGCGCGAGCCGTAGCGGCCCTTCACGAAGTCGGCGGGCGTGACGTAGCCGTGCACCCGGGAGACCGACCACATGCGCAGCAGCGGCAGGAAGACGATCGGGTAGAGGATCACCGTGTAGGGCAGTGCGAAGAAGCCCATCGCCCCGGCGCCGAAGATCAGCGCGGGCACGGCGACGAAGGTGTACGCGGTGTAGAGGTCACCGCCGACCAGGAACCAGGTGATCCACGAGCCGAACTTGCGGCCGCCGAGACCCCACTCGTCGAGGTGCTCCAGGGTGTCGCCGGCCTTCCACCGGGACGCCACGAAGCCCATCACGCTGACCACCAGGAACAGCACGGTGAAGACGATCAGCTCGGTCCACTGCACGTTGTCCAGGCTCACGCCTTGCCCCCCTCGTCGAGGTCATCGACCGAGAGGTGGTCGGGCTTGCCGGTGACAACGGGCTCGTCCTTGGTCTTGACGTAGACCAGGCCGACGCAGATCACGCCGATCGGCACGAACGCGAACTGCGACCAGTAGAAGAACGGCAACCCGAGCACGCGGGGCGCGTCCATGTTCAGCATGGGGGTGAACAGCATGGCGAGCGGGACGAGCAGCAGCAGGTTCCACGCGTTCCAGCGCAGTCCCATCGACTTCGTCCTGTCCGCGCCGGACGGTCGTCCTGACGCCATCGGGTCTCCTACAGGTCACGGCGGTCTGGCGATATCGGCGGATGTTAAGACGCGACCGTTCGTCACGTCACTCGTCTGGACCCAAGCGTGACCTCCGTTCACACGGCGGGACACCGTAGCGCGAACCCCGGTACCGTTCGGCCGGGAGCATTAGGGGAGGGACATGCGCAGGCATCGGCGGAGCGGGACAGCAGTCCTCGCGTTCTCCGCGTTCGCCCTGCTCACCGGGTGCACGGTGCCGGTGAGCCCGGAACCGCTGCCGGTGACGCAGCAGCCCAGTCAGGCGCGCCCGCAGGCCGCCGCGAGCGCGTCCGGGACGGCGCAGGCCTCGCAGTGCGTCGACGGGAAGCGGTTCGTGGTCGTCGACTGCGCGCAGCCGCACGACCTCGAGGTCACCCAGCCGGAGCGGTTCCCGGCGAGCATGCCCAAGGACTACCCGGACGAGGTCGCACTGCTGGCAGCCGCGATGCCGAAGTGCCGGGCGCACGCGCTGGCCTACGTCGGCGACCAGCTCGACGCCAGCCGCCTGCAGGCGTGGCCGGTGTGGCCGACCAGGGAGGGCTGGGCCAAGGGCGAGCGCTGGCTGACCTGCGCCGCGGTGGAGCTGGGCCCGGACGAGAAGCCGATCAGCCGCACCGGCTCGGTGCGCGCGGCCATGGCGGGCACCAACTACTACCGGTTCCAGGTGTGCACCGCGGGCTCGCCGTCGCGGGACAACCAGCTCAAGCTCGCGCCCTGCGACCAGGCGCACCTCGGCGAAGCCGTGCCGTGGGTGCTCTCCCTCGGCAAGATGACCGATCCGGTGCCCAGCCCGGAGCAGATGAACGCCGCGGCCGAACCGCACTGCAAGGCGATGGCCAACCAGTACCTCGCCGCACCGAACGGGCGGAAGGACCTGACGCTGACCTGGCGGCTGCCCGAGGCCAAGGACTGGCCGCTCGGCTACACCACCGCGGTCTGCTACCTGGAGTCGGCGAAGCCGCTGACGAAGACGCTGCTCAACATCGGTGAGACCGCCCCGCTGCCGAGCTGACCGAGCGCCTGGCCCGGTGCCACAGGTGCAGCACCACCAGCGCGATCGTGGCCAGGACGGCCAGCATCGCCACCGACAGCCACGGCCCCGGCCCGTGCCCCGGTAGCTCCGCCCGCGCGTCCGGCGGCTTGGCGACCGCGTGGACCGGGGGCGGCGTTGTCGTCGTCCGCGTCGTGGTCGGCGCTGCGATGTCGACCTCGCAGCGCACGCGGAGCTGAGCTTCGGCGACCGTGCGGTCGTTGCCGTGCTTGACCTGCACGAGGCCGAGCGTGCCGTCCGTCAGCGGCACCGGCACGCGCTCCGCACCGCCTGGTCCGAGCAGTCCCGCGCGCACCACCTGGCCGTCGACCAGCACCCGGTAGCGCGCGGTCGCGGTGCCCGTGGCGTTGCCGATCTCCACACTGGTCGTCGGCTCCTCCGCGCAGTCCACCGGGCCGATCCGCGCGGTGGGCATCGGCCGCGTCGTGGTCAGATCCGAGCCCGTGACCTGGTACTTCCACGGCCCGCCGGTGAGCGCGCCCGGCCGCAACCGCACGAACGGCACGTACTTCGCGGTGGGCTCACCGGGCAGCAGGCCGGTGAACGTGTACGGCAGCTGGTCCGAGGGCTCGTAGTCCTCCACCACCTGCCCGGCCCCGTCCACCGCGTCCACCCGCGCGGAGTAGGTGTTGTCCTGCCGGATCTGCACCGTGAAGCGCAGCGAGGCGATGTCCTCGGCTGGCTCCTCCTGCCCGGGGCCGTCCAGCGGGTCCGCGCAGTGCGCCCCCTCCTCGAAGACGAACCGCCCGTTGCGGTTGAACTGGTTGTTCACGCAGAACATGCTGCTCGCGCCGTTGACGTAGCGGGTGAACAGCACCGGGTCGCCGTCGTGGTCCGGCGTCGCGAGCGGGGCCCTGTGGTCGACCGCTTCGCCTTCGAGAACCCGCAGGAACCCGACCGCCGTGGACTCCGGCGCTCCGTCGTAGAAGGTGGCGCCCCGGTCGGCCGAGACCGTCGTGGTGAACGTGGCCGCCGCGTCCGGCGCGCTCTGCGCCAGCTCCGCCGGGCTCACCGCCAGCGCGGGGTCGTAGCCGAAGTGCGCGGGCTGCGTCCGCTGGTCGAACAGCGTCGCGGGCCCGGAGTGCGTGCCGTTGTAGCTCGGCACCGGCGCGGCGAGGGCCGCCGGACAGGTCGGACCCGCAGCTAGGAGCACGGCGAGCAGCAAGGGGCGAATGCGCATCCGAGACGTCCTGGGCCAGCGGGTGGGGACCTGCGGAAGCTAACCCGGATTTCCCCCGTTCACCTGCGGAGATCCGCATCGACACCCATCGGGGTTACCTCTGGTCGGTAGCTCAGACCGAGTCGTGTTCACCGAAGAGCGATCCCTGGCCCTGAGCAGAGGGCTCGCGAACGATCAGCCCCGGGATCTGGTCGCCGACCTTGGGGAGCCCGCGATCCCAGGTGAAGCGGGTGGAGCAGTTCCACGCGACGGCCACGGCGAGCACGCACGCGTCCGCCCCCTTGAGGTCGTGCTCGGTTGCCAGTCGGGCAGCCCGCAACGCCACCCGCTCGGTGATGCCGGCGATCAGGTAATCGCTGTCCCTGATCCACTCGTGGGCCAGTTCGATCCGTTCTCGCCGAGCGTTGATTCCGCCCTGGTCGCCTCGAATAGTTCCGGAACCCGCGACCTCGGCGAGTACCAGCGCGGGAAGCACCACTCGATGCAGATCTCCGTGTCCGCGGAGTGTTTGCACCGACCGGTCGCGGCGTTCGTCATCCGCACCGACCAGCACATCGATGATCACGCAACTGTCGACCACCACGCGGGGCGGTTGCGACCTAGCAGCCGCGCTGTCGCCTAACCCGCTCAACCGAATCAAGACCATCGGTCCACTCGGCACCGAACAACCCCACGACATCGTCCAGGGCCACCCGCGTCTTCGGCGCCTCGACAATGTCGAGGCCGCTCAGAGCGATGGATTCGATGTCGTCGTACACATCCCTGCTGACTTCGCCCCACACTTCGACCTGGCGGTCGAGCGCACCACGGACTTCGCCCGCGAGCGCGGCGGGGAACGTGACGGTGACGAGCTTGGCGGTCCCGGACTGGCTCAGCGCGGCCGTGCGCTGACGACCGTTGTAGCGGTACAACTCGCCACGAACCGAGCCGAGCACCGGTCGTGAAGGCCTGATGCTCCCCGTGGCGTTGCTCGCCAGCTGTTCGTCAATGGCGGCCACCACGGATTCGATCTTCAACTCGACCGAGGTGACACCGGCGCGCTTTCCGACCTGGTGCAGTTCAAGAAGCCCGGTCACGGTCTCGACGGACCAGCCCGCCGGAATTCCCGTGGAAGCCGAAAGTTCCGCAATTCCCTCGCGGAGGACATCGACGCGCACGATCCGTCCGGATACCGGCGTTCGCACTTCCGACCGACAGGTCGCTGAGTGCGATCGAGGCAGGCTGATCCCGGCGCACACTGCGAATCATTTTGTCGAGAGCGAGGATGGCCTCGGCAATCGCCCGGGGATCGATCTCCCCGTGGGGACCGGCCAGGTTGACGCTGATCTCATCGGAACCCACAGGACCCTCCCCTCGAACAAGCGCGCTGCCTCGTCCGGAGTCTATCGCTGCGAACAACCGTCGACAGTGGACAGACAGCCTCGGGCACCGATGTCGGTCTTGAACGAAACGAGACAGATTCCTGGTGATTCCCCCACCGGGTGAGCGAAGGTTGCCGGGTAGCACCGTCGCACCCGACCGGAAGGGACATCCGCATGGTGAGCAAGGGGCATCGGCTGATGCTGGCCACACTCGTGCTGAGCACGGTGGTGGCCTCGGGAGCCGCGTCGACCGCGGGCGAGGCTCCGGTCGACACCGCGGCGCCGGTGAAGATCGCGCTCGGTGGCTGGGTAGGCACCTGGCAGACGGCCCCGGCTGCGGGCGTGGAGAACACCCCGAACGGCTATCCGAACCACTCGATCCGCAATGTCGTGCACACCAGCATCGGCGGCGAGACGGCCCGGGTGCGGCTGTCCAACGCCTTCGGCAAGGCGCCGTTACCGATCAGGGCGACGGTCGCGGTCGCGGAGAACGGCCCCAAGGCGGTCGCGGGGACCATGCGCGAGCTGACCTTCGGCGGCTCGCGGACGATCACGATCCCGGCGGGGGCGGAGGCGGTCAGCGATCCCGTCCGGCTGACCGTGCCCGCCGACGGCGACCTGCTGGTCACCACGTTCACGCCGGAGCAGTCCGGGCCGGTCACCTACCACCCGCTCGCGATGCAGACCTCGTACTTCACCCGCAACGGCGACTTCAGCACGGAGGAGTCGGGGCTGTCGTTCACCGAGAAGACCAACGTCTGGCACTACGTGGCCGGGGTGGACGTGCACGCGCCGAAGGTGCGCGGTGCGGTGGTCACCCTCGGCGACTCCATCACCGATGGCGCGGGCTCCACGGCGAGCACCAACCGGCGCTGGCCGGACTACCTGGCGGACCGCCTGCTCGCCCGGCCGGAGCCGCTGCGACTGGGCGTGCTGAACTCCGGCATCAGCGCGAACCGCGTCCTGCTGGACGGCGGCGCGGCGCGGATGGGGCAGAACGCCCTCGCCCGGCTGGACCGGGACGTGCTGACCAGCACCGGAGCCCGCACGGTGATCATGCTGGAGGGCATCAACGACATCCAGCAGGAGCCGCACCAGACCGACGCCGACCAGCTCGTCGCCGGAATGCGCCAGGTCGTGCAGCAGGCGCACGCACGCGGGCTGCGCGTGCTCGGCGGCACGATCACCCCGTTCAAGGGCTGGCGGGTCTACAACGAGACGCTGGAGGCGACCCGGCTGAAGGTCAACGAGATCATCCGCTCCGGCAAGGTCTTCGACGGCGTGATCGACTTCGACAAGGCGATCCGCGATCCGCAGGACCCGTTGAAGATGCGCCCCGAGTACGACTCCGGTGACCACCTGCACCCCGGCGACGCGGGCTTCAAGGCGATGGCCGACGCGATCGACCTCGCCCTGCTCTAGCCGGACCGCCCGCTCAGCCGGTGTGGGCGGCGACCCAGGCGCGGTGGGCGCTGACGTCGGCGTAGATGCCGTGCGCGCCCTCGCAGTCGGTGCTGCCCTTCGTCGTTCCGCTCCGGCTGAGCGGGCCCAGCAGGGTCCACCGCCCGTCGATCTTCGCGATCTGCGGGCTGCCCGAGTCGGCGAAGCAGATCGCCCCGCCCTTCTCGTTCGAGCGCAGGCACAGCTCACGCGGGTCGCTCGCGCTGCGGGTGCACTGCTTCCGCTCGTCCACCGTCATGTCCAGCTGCTTCAGCTCCCGTGGCGGGTTGACGCACTTCACCTCGGTGTCCTTCGCGCAGGTCCGGCCCCACCCGATGGCCCGGGCGGGCGTGCCGACGGCGGGCGTGCTCGCGGGGAGCGCGACGGGCTGGACGGAAACCGGCTTCGTCAGTTCCACCAAGGCGATGTCGCCGCCCTCTCGCGGGCCGGGCGGGGAGTAGTCGGGGTGCACGACGACGCGCTTCACACCGACGAGCTCACCGCCGGTGTCGTTGCGGTTGGAGCCGACCCGCACCGTCATCTTGTCCAGCGGGAACCGGTCTCCCTCGGTGAGGTCGACGCAGTGCGCGGCGGTCAGCACCCACGTCGGCGCGATCACCGCGCCGCCGCAGAAGTGCTTGGGTTCCCACGGGATGACGGGATGCGCCAGGGAAGCCATGAACGGGTACTGCCGATCGGCCTTGGCGCCACCGACGATGGCTCCCGCCGGAACCGCGCTCGCCACCGAGATCGCGGCGACCAGCAGCCCGAGCAGGACGGATTTCGCACGTACGGTCATGCAGTTGATCATGGCCACACCGCGGGTGCGTGTCTGCCGTGCCAGCACCCCGATCGACAGGGGTGCCAGCACGGGGGTCAGCCCGCCCCTACCGCGTCGGGAACGCTCTCCTCCTGGAGCTTTCGCTTGCGCCGCAACACGAATCGGTCCTCGGCCCGGTCGAGCACGCCGCCCGTGGGGTCGTCCTGCCCGGCGTAGCGGACCTTGTCCCGCTCCGGTCGGTAGATGTCCCTGATCACCAGGACGCACAGCAGCACCACCAACGCGTCGCGCACCAGGACCGTGCCGAGGAACCAGTCCGCGGGCAGCCCCTTGTTCGACTCGCCGAGGTAGAAGTACATCCGCGGCGCCCAGACCAGCGCGTCCACCGCCATCCACGCGAGCAGCAGCCGCCACCTCGGCAGCGCCAGCACCGCGAGGGGCACGAGCCACAGCGAGTACTGCGGGCTCCACACCTTGTTCGTCAGCAGGAACGCGGCCACCACGAGGAACATCAGCTGGGCCACGCGCGGCCGGGTCGGTGCGGACAACGCCATCCACGCGACCCCGGCGCAGCACAGGGCGAACAGCACCCCCGTCACCGTGTTCAGGATGACCGGCGCCTCGCCGTGCAGCAGCGGACCGTCGAAGCCCGGCCAGCCGGTGAAGTACATCAGCGCGTTGTAGATCGTGTCCGGGTCGACGCCGCGCTCGGAGTTGAGCCGGAAGAACTCCCACCAGCCCTTGGGGTAGAGCAGCATGATCGGCACGTTCACCGCGCTCCACGCCGCGACGGTGGCCGCGGTGGTGCGCAGCCACGGGCCCATCCTCCCGGCGCGCAGGCACAGCACGAGCAGCGGACCGAGCAGGAACAGCGGGTAGAGCTTCGCCGCCGCGCCGAGCCCCAGCAGCAGGCCCGCGAGCACGGGTTTCTTCCGCGCCCACGCGAGCATGGCCGCCGCGGCGAACGCGGTCGCGAGCGCGTCGAAGTTGGTGAACACGTGCACCACCACGAGCAGCGACAGCGCGGCGATCGCGGCGTCCCACGGTCGCCTGCCCGCGAGCTGCACGGTGGCCCAGATGGTGACCAGCCACGCCAGCGCCAACCACAGCGCGGTGAAGTTGAAGTACACGACGACGGGCATCGTCTTCGGCACCCAGCCCTCGCCCGCCAGTGCGGTCCAGCCCGCCGTCAGCTTGGCGTTGAACCACTGGAAGAGCCCGGTCAGCACCGGGTACTCCATGTACCGCACCTGCTCGTTCGGCTGCCCCTCGTTGTCCACCCATGAAGTGGCATAAGGGAAAGCGCCCTTGTCCAGGCGCTCGGCCGTGTAGAGCGGGATCGTGTCCGAGTAGCACATCGCCACGTACTGCCTGGAGTCGCGCCAGTCCAGCTGGACGGCGCCGCCGCCGTCCACGTAGGTCTGCAGGCACGGCGACTTGGCGAACCAGCCCAGAACCAGGGTCACCGTTGCGAGCAGCAGCACCACCCGCAGCGGTGTCCAGAACCAGTGCCGCCCGATCACCGCGTGTCTGCCGAGCGGGCCGCCGAGCGGACGGCTGGCGTGGAAGGCCAGCGGCTCGCTCCAGGTCGGCACGATGCGCTCGGCAGGGCTCAGCGAGGCGGAGTCGGCGACCGAGCCCTGCTGGGACGGCTCCTGCTCCGCCGGGTCCTGCGACGGCTGTGGATCACGGCTGCTGGACACCCGCCGGATCGTACGTGAGCACGGCCTGCGGCATCGGCCGACCGGGAAAGCCAACGGCCACCGCCCGGGTCCAGGCGGTGGCCGTCATGCGTGTGGAACGGGCGGCTCAGCCGGGTGGATCGGGCGCTACGATCCCGCGGCCGTCGCCCTCACCACCACCACCACCACCACCACCGCCTCCGCCACCGCCGCCACCACCACCGCCGCCACCGCCGTGGCTGGGGGTCGACTTCGTGGTGGTGGGCCTGGTGCAGCCGATCTCCCACGGCCGGCACGGCCGCGAGGGGCTGCTCGACGGCTTGGACGGCGTGGTGGTCGGGTCCGTCGACGGGGTCGTGGTCGGCAGGGAGCTGGACGACGGGGACGCCGTCGTGGACTTCGGCGGCTCGTTGTACTGGCCGATCCCTTCGGCCTTCGGGAACCGCTCGACGGGCTTGCCGGTCAGGTAGGCGTCCATGAACTCCTTCCAGATGTGACCGGGCTCGTCCTTGCCGTAGATGTCGGAAGCCCGGCGCTGGTAGTTGCCCTTGATCGCCATCGGCTGGTCGGAGCCCACCCACACCGCGGTGGAGACCTGCGGGGTGTAGCCCACCGTCCACGCGTCGGAGTTCTGCGCGGTGTCGTTGTACTGGTGCGTACCGGTCTTCGCCGCCACCGGCCGGTTGCCCTTGAGCGGGATCCTGGAGTAGCTCGCGACCTGGAGCATCGACTCCGTCACGTTGCGCGCCAGGTTCTGGTTGCGGCTGCTGTCACTGGGGTCGAAGGCGGCCTGGGCCGGGAACTCGCGCTTCTCGTACTCGACGTCGAAGTTGTCGTTGCCCCGCTTCAACTCCTTGACGAAGTGGAACTCGTGCTTCTGGCCGTCGTTGGCGAACGTGGCGTAGGCGGTCGCCATGTCGAGCGTGCGCACGAGCGTCCGGCCACCACCGATGGCGATGTCCGCGAACGGCGTGCCACCGTTCTCACCCCGGAGCGTCGGCTTCTTGTTGATCTCCTTGGCGATGCCCGCCTGGTGCGCGGCCTCGACGACCTTGCTCACGCCGACGTCCAGGGCCATCTTGACGAACACCGTGTTGACGGACTTCGTGGTCGCGTCGCGAACCGAGCACTGCTTGCCGCAGCTGCTGTCCCCGCCGGAGTTCCGCCAGGGACGTCCGGCCAGGTTGAGGCCCGACGTGCCGTCGTAGAACTCGCCGAGGCCCCTGCCGTCTTCCAGGCCCGCCAGGGTGACGAACGGCTTGAACGAGGACCCCGGTTCCTGGGGCTGTTTCGCGTAGTCGATACCGGCGCCGTTCTCACCGCCGTAGTACGCGATGACGCCACCGGTCTTGGGGTCGATGGCCACCAGCGAACTGCGCAGCGTCTCGACGTTGTTGCCCATCACCTTGTTCACCGCGTCCAGCGCGGCCTTCTGGGCGCCGGGGTCGATCGTGGTGTGGATGGTGAGCCCGTTCTTCAGAATGTCCTGTTCCTTGAGGTTCAGCTGTTCCTCGAGCTCGCTCAGGACCTGTTCCTGGATGTGCAGCATCGGGCCGCTGACACCGCTGCCGGGCTTCTTGCGCGGCTCGGTGTGCGGGAACTGGAGGCTCTTGGCCTTCTCCGGGTCGAGTTTGCCGTTCTTCACCATGCGCGGCAGGACCATGTTGCGCCAGCGGTCCTCGACGCCCTCCCGGTTGCGTTCCGGGTCCCACCGCGACGGCGCCTGGAGCACGGCGGCCAGCAGCGCGGCCTCGCCCGGGTCCTCGATCTTCGTGACGCTCTTGCCGAACAGCGCCTGGGAGCCCGCCTCGATACCGATCGTCCCCGCCCGGAACTGGGCGATGTTGAGGTAGGCCTCCATGATCTGCGGCTTGTCCTGCTGGACGCTCATCTTGAACGACTTGACCAGCTCGACCCACTTGCGCTTGAGCGAGTTCTCCTTGTCGCCGGTGGACAGCTTGATGTACTGCTGCGTGATGCCCGAGCCACCGCCGACACCCGCGGTGGCCTGGTTCCACACGGCACGCAGGATGCCGACCACGTCGAACCCGGGGTTCTCGTAGAACGACGCGTCCTCGGTCGAGGTGATCGCGTCCCGCACGATCTGCGGGATCTGGTCGTGCTTGACGAAGGTGGCGTTGCCGTTCGGCGGGACGATCTTGCTCATCTTGGTGCCGTCGCTGTACAGCAGCGAGACGGTCTTGTTCTGGGCCCTCAGGTACTCGTCCGGGGGCGTCACCGTCACCATGTAGTAGGTGATGATGAACGCGACGATCGGGCCGAGGACGGCGAGACCGGTCAGCACGTAGGCGGTGCGGCGCACGCGGCGCCAGATCTTCTTCCTGCGCAGCGCGCGCTCCTCCTCCTCGGTCAGCTCGTCGTCCTCGCGGTCGTCGTCGAGGCCCTCGGCGTCGTTCTCGTAGCCCTCCGGGACCGGCTCGCGGTGGGTCAGCAGCGTGGGCTCGCGCTGGAACTCCGGCTCGACCGGGGCGATCATCTCGGTCGGCTGCTGGATCATCTGCGTCGGCTGCTCACCGGGCTGACGCTGCTGCGGCCCCGGCGGGGGCGGCCCGGGAGGCGGATAGCCACCGGGACCGTTTCGCGGCGGGGGACCGGGCGGGCCCGGCGGACGGGCACCAGGCGGAGGCGGGGGAAAGCCGCCCTGCGGCGGACCGTTGCGAGGTCCCGGCCCCGCGGCGGGGTGCGGGCCGGCGGAGCGGCGCGGCGGGGGTGGGGCGTCGTCGTCATCCCACTGGGGGCTCCAGAAGCCGGTGCTCTCGTTCGGCTGCTCCGGACCAGGGCCGGACCCGCGCCCTCCGCCGTCAGGTCGGTTGCGCTCGTCGTTCACGACTTAGCCTCCAGAAAACCGGCGTCATCCACAGCGGATGTCGCTCGGTGATAGTTCTCCGTTCCCCCGTGGGACTCCAGCACCGCGAATGTCGGCTCACTCCGCCGCGGTCCTCCGACGCGACGGGCTGGGCAGACCACGCGTCCCCAGGACGTATGACTGCACCAGGTGGTTCCAACTGCAGGTGCGGCAGACCTCAACCACGTAGACGGTGAACTCCTCGTACAGGGTTGCCAGCTTCGCCAGTTCCTCCGCGGTGCGGGCGGAACCGGCGGCGTGCTTGAGCTCGTCGCCGTAGACCCAGGCGACGTGCGTCAGCGGCTCCTTGCGGCAGACCGGACAGGTCGTGGTGCTCGGCTGCCCGTGGAACTTCGCCGCCCTCAACAGGTAAGGACTGGCGTCACAGACCTCGGCGACCCCCGTGCGGCCCGCGTAGACCTCCGCGAGCAGCGCGCGGCGCTGCAACGCGTAGTCGACGACCTGCCGCTGGGTTTGCACCTCACCAGGGTACGTGCCGAGTCCGTGAACGCTCTTGAGCCGTTCAGGGGCAGCCCGGCTGCACCCCTGGTCAACGCCCGCATGTCGGCTGAATCACGTCCTCGGACGATGGGGCTGGCTATATCGGCTCGATATAGTCGGCCCACCCGTGCGAGGAGGTGGGAGATGTTGGAACTTGCCGTGCTCGGCCTTCTGCATCGACACCCGATGCACGGCTACGAGCTGCGCAAACAGCTCTGCGGGCTGCTGTGCGGGCAGCGCTCGTTCTCCTTCGGCTCGCTCTACCCGGCGCTGCGGAGGCTGCACCGCGCCGGGCTCATCGCCGAGGGGAACGCCTGCGGCGGTACCGGGCATTCCCGGAAGCGGAAGGTGTACCACCTCACGCCGCTCGGCCGGGAGCACTTCGCGGGCCTGCTGGCCGAGGACGGCAGGCAGGCCTGGGAGGACGAGTGCTTCGGCGTCCGGCTGGCGTTCTTCGCGCGAACCCCGGCTCCGGTGCGGATGCGCATCCTGCGCGGGCGCAGGCAGTGGCTGGCCGACCGGGCCGAAGGGCTGCGGGCGGCGCTCGCCCAGTCCGCCGGTCATGCCGACCGCTACACCCGTGAACTGCACGAACTGAGCCTGGACAGCACCGAACGGGAAGTGCTGTGGCTCGACGGACTCATCGCGCGCGAGCCGGGCGGGGACGCATGCCCCGACCACGGTCGCACTGCACAACAGCGCGCGGACCAAGCCAGATAACCAAGGAGGAACCCGGTCATGGGCGGAGACCGCAACACGGTGCGGGTGGCCATCGTCGGCGTCGGGAACTGCGCGGCGTCCCTGGTGCAGGGAGTGCACTACTACCGCGACGCCGAACCCGACGCCAGGGTGCCGGGTCTGATGCACGTGCGGTTCGGCGACTACCACGTGCGGGACGTGGAGTTCGTCGCGGCGTTCGACGTCGACGCGAAGAAGGTCGGCCGCGACCTGTCCGAGGCGATCGTGGCAAGCGAGAACAACACGATCAAGATCTGCGACGTTCCGCCGCTGGGCGTTCCGGTGCAGCGCGGGCACACCCTGGACGGCCTCGGCCGCTACTACCGGGAGACGATCACCGAGTCCGACGACGAGCCGGTCGACGTCGCCGCCGCCCTGCGCGCGGCAAGGGTGGACGTGCTGGTCGCGTACCTGCCGGTGGGGTCGGAGGCGGCGAGCCGGTTCTACGCGCAGTGCGCCATCGACGCCGGGGTCGCCTACGTCAACGCGCTGCCGGTGTTCATCGCCTCCGACCCGGAGTGGGCGGAGAAGTTCCGCGCCGCGGGCGTGCCGATCGTCGGCGACGACATCAAGTCCCAGGTGGGCGCCACCATCACGCACCGGGTGCTGGCCAAGCTGTTCGAGGACCGCGGCGTGATCGTGGACCGGACGATGCAGCTCAACGTCGGCGGCAACATGGACTTCAAGAACATGCTGGAGCGGGACCGGCTGGAGTCCAAGAAGATCTCCAAGACGCAGGCGGTCACCTCGCAGCTGGAGCACGACCTCGGCGCCCAGAACGTCCACATCGGACCGTCGGACTACGTGGCCTGGCTGGACGACCGCAAGTGGGCCTACGTCCGGCTGGAGGGCAGGGCGTTCGGCGACGTGCCGCTGAACCTGGAGTACAAGCTGGAGGTCTGGGACTCGCCCAACTCCGCGGGCGTGATCATCGACGCGATCCGCGCCGCGAAGATCGCGATGGACCGGGGGATCGGCGGCCCGATCCTGTCGGCGTCCTCGTACTTCATGAAGTCCCCGCCGGAGCAGTACGCGGACTCGGTCGCCCGCGAGCGGGTCGAGCAGTTCATCCGGGGCGAGATCGAACGCTGAGAGATCCGAAGGGGCGCAACGATGTCGTTGCGCCCCTTCGCTTTTCAGTCCTTCAGCGCGGCGAGCACGCCCTGCGCGGTTCCGGTCGCCGACGCCGGGTTCTGGCCGGTGACGAGCCGCCCGTCGCGGACCACGTTCTCCGCGAAGTCCGGCGCCACGTGGTAGCGCGCGCCCAGCCCCTCCAGCGTCGTCTGCAGCAGGAACGGCACGATCTCGGTAGCCCCGGCAGCCTCTTCCTCGGAGTTGGTGAAGCCGGTGATGTCCTTGCCCGCCACCAGTGGTGTGCCGTCGGAGAGCGTGAGCGGCACCAGCGCGGCGGGTCCGTGGCAGACCGCGGCCACCACGCCGCCGTTCTCGTAGATGTCCCGGCCGAGCGCGGCCAGGTCCTCGTCGCCGGGGAAGTCCCACATGGTCCCGTGACCACCGGCGTAGAAGATCGCGTCGTAGTCGGCCGCGTTCACCTCCGCGGCCTTCGGGGTCACCGCGAGCCGGGCGCGCTCGCTCTCCAGGAACAGCCGCTGCACCTCGTCCTCGGCGTCGTAGCCGCTCTCCGGCGGGTTGCCACCCTGGACGGAGACGTAGTCGACCTCGTAACCGGCCTGCCGGAACACCTGCCACGGGTGCGCGGCCTCGGGCACGTAGTAGCCGGTCTCCTCGCCGGTGTCACCGAGCTTGTCGTGGCTGGTCAGCGCGATCAGCACCTTGTTGGTGCGTGCCATCGGATTGCCTCCTGTGCTGGGGTACACGGCGAGGCTAAGCCCGGACAGTCATTAGCCACCAATAGACTTCATCCGCTCCAGGCATAATCCATTTTATGGATCTCGGACAGCTCCGCACGTTCAACGCCGTCTACCGCGCCGGTTCCCTGACCGCCGCCGCCACGGTGCTCGGCCTCACCCAGCCCGCGGTGAGCGTGCAGGTCAAGGCGCTGGAGGAGCGCTTGGGCCGACCGCTGTTCCGCAGGCTGGCCCGCGGGGTGGCGCCGACCGCCTTCGCCGACGAGCTGGCCAGACGGGTCGGTCCGCACCTGGACGCCCTCGCCGGGGTGGAGCTGGAGCTGACCCGGGAGGAGTTCGCCAGGACGGTCCGGTTCGGCGGCCCGGCCGAGGCGATGTCGCTGCTGGCCCTGCCCGCGCTGGCCGGGCTGGTCCGGCGGGGCCTGCGGCTGCGGGTCGGCCTCGGCCTGGCCGACGACCTGCTGGTGGACCTCGCGGAGGGACGGCTGGACCTGGTGCTCTCCTCGGTCCGGCCGCGCAGGAAGGGCCTGGTGGTGACGCCGCTGACGGACGAGGAGTTCGTGCTCGTCGCGGCGGCGGGCAGCGAGTTCCCCGACCTGGCGGCGGCGCCGATGCTGGCCTACGCCGAGGAGCTGCCGATGATCAGGCGCTACTGGCGCTCGGTCTTCGGCGGGCCGCCGCCGCACACCGCCGCGGTCGTCGTCCCGGACCTGCGCGCGGTGCTGACCGCCGTGCTGGCCGGGGCCGGGATCTCCGTGCTGCCCAGATACCTGTGCGCGGCGCAGCTCGAAGCCGGGGAGCTGGTCCTGGTGCGCGAGCCGGAGGAACCGCCGATCAACACGCTCTACCTGGCGACGCGGGCGGACCAGGCGCGGCTCCCGCACATCCGCGCGGTGACCGAAACCCTGACCTCCGCGGCGAAGCACTGGTAACTACATTCGAAATCATGCCGATCATCACGCGTCGCGCCCTGCTCGGTGCGGTGGCACTCCTGCCGGTGGCCGGATGCGCGAGGCCCGAGACGCCCGCTCCCGCACAGACGTCCTCCCCGGTTCCCGCTCCACCTCCGACGGACGAGCGACTGTTCGAGCTGGAGCGAAAGTTCGACGCGCGCCTGGGCGTCTACGCGGTGGCCACCGGAACCGGCAGGACCATCGCCCACCGCGCGGACGAACGATTCGCTTTCTGCTCGACGTTCAAAGGCCTCGCGGCGGCCGCGGTCCTGCACCACAACCCGATGTCCCATTTGGACACGGTCGTCAAGTACACCAAGGACGATCTGCTGAAGAACGCCACCATCACCCCGCGACACCTCGAAACGGGAATGACGATCCGTCAGCTGTGCGATGCCGCGGTGCGCTTCAGCGACGGCACGGCGGGAAATCTCCTGCTTCGCGATCTCGGCGGTCCCGCCAGGCTGACGGAGTACGCGCGCGGGCTCGGCGACACGGTGACCCGGATGGACCGGATCGAGCCCGCGATCACCGAAGCCACTCCAGGAGATCCCCGGGACACGACGTCCCCGCGCGCGTTCGGCGCCACCTATCAGAAGATCGTGCTCGGGGACGCCCTTCCGCCGGAGAAGCGAGCTTTCCTCCGCGATCTGCTGGAACGCAACACCACTGGCGCACAACGCATCCGTGCAGGTGTGCCGGGCGGCTGGACCGTCGCCGACAAGACCGGGACCGGTGACTACGGCACGCTCAACGACATCGGGATCGTGTGGCCGCCGAACTCGCCGCCGATCGTCATCGCGATCATGTCCAGCAAGGCGGCCAAGGACGCCAAGTACGACCAGGCCCTCATCGCCGAAGCCGCCGCGCACGTCGCGACCGCCCTCGTTTAGACCGTCTCATTCACCCGCGCGTGAACCGATTGTGCGTCCACTCGGAGTAGCGGGCAAGATCGTCGCCCGTCCCTTGCCCTTGCGCACACGAGACGAGGATGTTGTGAAGAAGCGAATCGTGGGGCTGCTCGCCGCTGCCCTGACCGTCGGCGGCACGCTCACCGGAGCCATGGTGGCCACCTCCGCGACCGCCACCGCGGGCCCCTGCGGCCACTGGTCCAAGGACAAGGTCCTCTGGATGGAGCACTACTACACGCACTGCGGCGCCACCCGTGTCTATGTGAACGTCACCGACCGAGGCGGAATCCGGCCGAGCTTCTGCATCGATCCGGGGGCCACGGAGTACCTCGGCACCAACGTCACGTACGCGCACTCGGACGGCACCCGCTGCTGAACCCCCACCCCGGCCCTCGTCACGCGGCGAGGGCCGGGGTGTCGAGGGCGTCCGGCACCTGGTGCGGGCCGGACAGGACGGTCACTCCGGGCTGGGTGGCCATGTCCGACGCCCAGCGGTGGGCCAGGACGTCGTGCGCGAGGAAGACCGGGCGGCCCGAGGACAGGGCCAGCTGGGCGAGGACCCGGGCCTCGCAGTACTCCTCGGCGTCCACGACCACGACCGCCGCACACGACCCGCTCATCAGCGCGCAGCGCTTCGGGAACTGGTGCCGCGCGGGCGGGGTGTCCGGCAGGAACTGCGACACCACCGCACCACTACGGGCGATCTCCGCCTCCAGCGGCGAGTTCTCCAGCGGATAGCAGTGCCGCAGGCCCGTTCCGACGAACGCGACGGTCCGCGCTCCGGCGGCCAGCACCCTGCGGTGCACCGCCGCGTCGGTGCCCGAGGCCAGGCCGCTCACGACGGTCCAGCCCGCCTCGGCGAGCACCGCCGCGATGTCCCACGCCCGCGCGATCCCGCGCTGGGAAGGGCGGCGGCTACCGACCACCGCGACGGACCGTGCGTCCCGCGCTTCGAGCGAGCCCCGGTAGGTCAGGAACGGCGGCGGATCGGGCTGGGCGCGCAGCCACGCCGGGTAGTCCGGGTCCTCGACGGTGACCAGGCCGATGCCTTCGCGCTGCCATGCGACGATCTCCCGCTCGACCGCGTCCAGCGACTCCTCGCCGCGCAGGGCGAGGATGAAGGCGGCCTGGGCCCGCGCGTCCACCGTCACCCCGACAGCATATCGAACACATGTTCGAACGCGTCAAGATGGAGTCGAACATCGACCAGGAGGTCCTGACATGGCCAGCAAGTTCACCGAGCTCGCGATCGACTGCGCCGACCCCGTCGGACTCGCCCGGTTCTGGTGCGCGGTCCTCGGCTACGAGGTGCAGGACGAGGAGCACGGGCTGGTCACGATCGGTTCCCCCGAGGTCCCGGAGGGCAGGAACCGCCCCGGTCCAGTGCCCCCGACGCTGACCTTCGCGCGCGTGCCGGAGGGCAAGACTGTCAAGAACCGCCTGCACATCGACGTCAACCCGACCGACCGTGATCGCGACGAGGAGGTCCGCCGCCTGCTCGACCTCGGCGCCCGGCACGCCGACGTCGGCCAGACCGGCGAGGAGAGCTGGGTGACGCTCGCCGACCCGGAGGGCAACGAGTTCTGCGTCCTCGGCACCCGCTGCCCCTGATCGTCCGAGCGCGGGGGCGGCCCCGACCGGAGCCAGGGCCGGCCCCCGTCGGCTCAGTTGGTGAGGGTGACGCAGGGCAGACCGACGCTGGACCCGCCGCGGAAGCCCTCCGCGCACAGCCGCGTCCCCGCCGGGAAGTGGCGCTGCGGGTACGCCTGGTCCCGGTAGGTCCGGAACTTGGCGACGTCCTCGACCTTGGTGTTGGCGCTCCAGCCGTTGGTGGTCCACACCCGCGCGCTGATCCGGTGCGGCTGGTTGGTGTTGGTCACCGAGACCTCGACCCTGCCCAGGTAGGTGCCGTTGTCGTAGGTCTCGATGCAGACGGAGTTGTTGCACCACTTGCCGGAGGCCAGTGCGGGCGTCCCGCCCGCGACGACGATGCCGGCGGCCACGGCGGTGGCGCCGAGAACCGAAACGAACTTCTTCACGATGAATCCCCGGAAATAGTCGCCCGAACCCTGCACCGGGCTTGGTCACGAACGGCCCAGCAGTACCAGAAACGCGCGGGACACATCCATCCGGCGACCATTCGCCCGGCTTTCCCACCCTGCTCAGGGACTTTTCGGTGTCCCACATTCACACGACCGTGACATCCCATTACCGCGTTCTTCCGCCAGTCACGATTCACGATCGCTGCCGACGCCACCGGGGGAAGGTCCACAGGCCGCCCCGGCAGGTCTGGCAGGCTTGGCGCATGAGCTCATCACGGCCGGAGGTGGTCGGCCGACTCGTCGAATGGCTGACCCGGATCGATCTGGCGCGCCCGGTGCGCGTCGCTGTCGACGGACCGGACGCGGCGGGCAAGACGACACTGGCCGACGAGATCGGCGAGGCGCTCGGCGGGCGCGCGCTGCGGATCTCCGCCGACGACTTCCACCGCCCCGCCGAGGAGCGGCTGCGGCGCGGGCCGCTGTCCGCCGAGGGCTACTTCATGGACGCCTTCGACGTGCCCGCGCTGCGCCGCGAAGTACTGGAACCCCTTGGCCCGCAAGGGAACCGCCAGTACCGGACGGCAGCGTGGGACCACCTCACCAACACCAGCGTCAGCACGCCGCGGCGCATCGCGGCCCGCGACGCCATCGTGCTGGTCGACGGGGTCTTCCTGCTGCGCGAGGAACTGCGCGACTGCTGGGACGTGCGGATCTTCGTCGAGGTGCGCGAGGACGAGCAGCTGCGCCGCGCGGTCGAGCGGGACACGGAGATCTTCGGTACGGCGGAACGGATCCGGGAGCGCTACGCGGTGCGCTACCGGCCCGCGCACGAGCTGTACTGGAACAGCGCCCGCCCGGTCGAGCAGGCGGACATCGTGATCGACAACACCGACCCCGGCAGCCCGGTGATCCGGCGCTGGACCGGGCACAGGGCGGGCTGAGTCCACAGTGGACGGATACGGCTTCACCATCGCGCTGATCGTGCTGCTGATGGTGGTGAACGCGATCTTCGCGGGCAGCGAGATCGCGCTGATCTCCCTGCGGGAAGGGCAGTTGCGCCGCCTGGAGCGGGGCGGCAAGGGCGCGCGCACGCTGGTCCGGCTGGCCAAGGACCCGACCCGGTTCCTGGCCACCATCCAGATCGGCATCAACCTGGCGGGCGCACTGGCCTCGGCGACCGCGGCGGTGTCGCTGGCCCGGCCGCTGGTCCCGGCGCTGTCGTTCTTCGGCACGGCGGCGGAGAGCGTGGCCATCGCGCTGGTCACCCTCGTGCTGACCTACTTCACGCTGGTGGTCGGTGAACTGGCGCCGAAGAAGCTGGCCATGCAGTACGCCGAGCGCTGGGCGCTGCTGGTGGCCCGACCGCTGGACCTGCTGTCGCAGATCTCCCGCCCGGCGGTGTGGTTGCTCAGCAAGTCCACCAACGTGGTGGTGCGGCTGTTCGGCGGCGACCCCAAGGCCGACCAGGAGCAGCTGAGCCCGGAGGAGCTGCGCGAGCTGGTCGCCGGGCACCGCGGCCTCAACCCCGAACAGCGGATGATCATCATCGGCGGGCTGGAGATCCACGAGAGGCTGCTGCGGCACGTGCTCCGGCCGCGCCGCTCGGTGTTCACCCTCGAAGCCGACACGCCCGTGCCCCAGGCCCGCGCCGCGCTGGCCGCCTCGGGGCACTCCCGGGCGCCCGTGGTCCGGGGCAGCGATCTCGACGACATGATCGGCGTCGTGCACCTGCGCGAACTGCTCGCGGACACCGGAACCGTGGCGGAGGTGGCGCGGCCCGCCACCGTCTTCCCGGACTCCGTGCGGGTCTCCGACGCGCTGCGCAGGTTCAAGGCCGAGCGCCAGCAGTTCGCCGTCGTCGTCGACGAACACGGCGCCGCGGACGGCATCGTGACGCTGGAGGACCTGCTGGAGGAGATCGTCGGCGAGATCTACGACGAGGCCGACCGCGACATCCTCTCCGTGCGCACAGGGGAGGACGGCAGCCTGGACCTGCCGGGCACCTTCCCCGTGCACGACCTCGCCGACCTCGGCGTCGAGATCCCGGACGCGCCGGCCGGGGACTACACCACCATCGCCGGGATGCTGCTGACCAGGCTCGGCAGGATTCCGCAGCGACCGGGCGACCGGGTGGACTTCGCCGAGTGGTCGGCCGAGGTCACCGCGACCGAGCACCATGCGATCACGGGAGTGCGGCTGCGGCCGCGACGGAAACGAGAGGCGACAGGTTCATGAGGTTCGTGATCGCGAGCGGCACGGGGATCGACCCCTCGGGCTACCTCGCCCAGCTCCCGCAGCTCGCCGCCGCGCTGCCCGCGGGTGCGCGCGCGTTCGCGGAGGCCCAGGGGCACTACGACCTCGACGGCCCGCGCTGCGTCAAGGACCTGGTGCTCAGCCGGGTGGACTTCGACAGCTCGGAGACCGAGGTGACGCTGGAGCTGCGGTTCCGGCACCGCTGCGGGCGGCACGTGGAGAACCTGCTGCTGCGCTACTACGGCGTGTCCGGCTTCATGCTGGAGTCGCCGGAGTGGAGCCGGTACGGGCCGCTGCTGCTGGACGAGCTGCTGCCGCACGCGCACGGGTGCAGCCACGAGATCGCCTGCCAGGCCGGATCGCTCGCGGTGATCGCCAAGGACCTCTCGGCGACCTGGACCGCGAGCGACTGCCCGCACCGCGACTCAGCGCTTGCTCAGGCGTAGCGACTGCCAGGAGCCGTCCGCGGTCCACCCGCCGTCCACCGGCAGCGCGATCCCGTTGACGAACGAACTGCTCGGCTGGGCCAGGAACAGCACGGCGTTGGCGATGTCCTCGGGCACCGCGAACCGGCCGACCGGCACGTGGTCGGTGATGTCGGAGTCGTCATAGAGACCGGCGTCCTGCGCGGTCACGTCCATATCCGTCTTCACCCACCCCGGGCAGACGGCGTTGACGCGGACCCCGCGCGCGCCCCACTCCACGGCGAGCGTCCTGGTCAGCCCGATCAGCCCGTGCTTGGACGCGTTGTAGGCGGCCCGGTCGGCGACGCCCTGCAACCCGGCCACCGAGGCGATGTTGACGATCGAACCGGACCCGGCGGCCAGCATGTGCCTGCCGAGGGCCTGGCTGAGCACGAACGGCCCGGTGAGGTTGATGTCCATCACCCGGCGCCACTGCGCGGGCTCGGTCTCCTCGGCCGGGACGATGAAGGAGATCCCGGCGTTGTTGACCAGCACGTCCACCCGGCCGTACCGCTCCATCACGGTGTCGGTGAGCCGCTGGACGTCGTCGTCGCTGGCCACGTCGCCGACGACGGAGAAGACGTCGGCGTCGGGGGATTCCTGGAGGTCGAAGGACACCACGGCGTACCCGGCGTCGGTGAGCACCCTCGCGGTCTGCCTGCCGATGCCCTGCGCCGCGCCTGTCACCACTGCTACCCGATCAGTCACCGGCTCAGCCTGCACAATGCTTCGGTGGCTAGGCAACGGGACTTCGTCCGGCACCTGACGTCCGAGCTGCCGTACGCGGCGCGGGTCGACGACTCCACACGCGCCGCCTACACCTCCGACGCCTCGATCTACCGCGCAGTCCCCGCCGCCGTCGTGGAGCCGCGCAACCGGGAAGAGGTCGCGAAGGCGGTGCGGATCGCGGTCGACCACGGGGTCCCGGTGACCTGTCGCGGTGGTGGCACGTCGATCGCGGGCAACTCCATCGGCTCCGGCCTGGTCATCGACTTCTCACGGCACCTCAACCGGTTGCGCGCGATCGACCAGGACGCGCGGACCGCCGTTGTCGAGCCCGGTCTGGTGCTGAGCAAGCTGCTCGCGGCCACCGCGCGGCACGGCCTGACCTTCGGCCCCGATCCGTCGACGCTGTCCCGCTGCACGCTCGGCGGCATGATCGGCAACAACGCGTGCGGGCCGCACTCGGTCGCGTGGGGCACGACGGCGGACAACGTGGTCGACCTCGACGTGCTGCTCGCCGACGGCAGGACGATCACCGCGCGGGCGGGCTCCAGCGGTGATCCCGGGCTCGACCAGCGGTTACGCGCCCTCACCACCGACCACCTTGCGGAGTTCCGCACCGAGCTGGGCAGGTTCTCCCGCCAGGTCTCCGGCTACGGGCTCGCGTCCCTGTTGCCGGAGAACGGTTTCGACGTCGCCCGCGCGCTGGTCGGCTCGGAGGGCACGTGCGGTGTCGTGCTCGGCGCCACCGTCCGGCTCGCCGGATTGCCCAAGGCCAAAGTCCTTGTGGTGCATGGGTTTGACGATGTATACCAGGCAGCAGCCGCCGCGCCGGAGTACGCGCGGACGGGCGTGCTGACCGCCGAGGGCATGGACGCCCACCTCATCGAAGCCCTCCGCAGCCGCCCCGGTGGCTCCGCAGCCGCCGACCTCCTGCCGCCCGGCCGGGCGTGGGTGTACTGCGAGGTCCCGGGGGACACGATCGACGAAGCCCTTGCGGGCGCGGCAGAACTCGGCGGCAAGGTGGTCACCGATCCCGGAGAGACCGCCGCGCTGTGGAAGATCCGCCGCGACGGCGCCGGGCTCGCGACGAGGATGGCCGACGGGGGAGAGGCGTGGCCGGGGTGGGAGGACTCCGCGGTGCCTCCCGAGCGCCTCGCCGACTACCTGCGCGAGCTGCACGGACTGATGGATTCGCTGGGGCGCAAGGGAATCGCGTACGGGCACTTCGGTGAGGGCTGCCTGCACCTGCGCGTCGGCTGGGACCTGACCACCGCGCGCGGGATCGGCGAGTACCGGGAGTTCATCGAGCGCGCGGCCGACCTCGTCGCTTCGCACGGTGGCTCGTTCTCCGGCGAGCACGGCGACGGGCGGGCGCGGTCGGAGCTGCTGCCCAGGATGTACTCGCCGCGGGTGATCGACGCGTTCGCCGCCTTCAAGGGCGCCTTCGATCCGACCGGCGCGCTCAACCCGGGGCTGCTGGTCGATCCGAGGCCGTTGGACGCCGACATCCGCCCCGGCCCCGGGCACAACCGCCTCGAACTGACCCCGGTGCACGCGCTCAGCCACGACAAGGGCTCGTTCGCCGGCGCGATCCGCCGCTGCCTCGGCGTGGGCAGCTGCCGCCAGTCCAGCGGGACGATGTGCCCGTCGTTCCAGGTCACCGGCGACGAGGTGCACTCGACGCGAGGACGCGCCCGGGTGCTCTCGGAGATGCTGCGCGGGGAGTTCATCGCCGAAGGCTGGAGCTCCGAGGCGGTCCGGGACGCGCTCGACCTGTGCCTGTCCTGCAAGGCGTGCAAGTCCGCGTGCCCGGTGAACGTGGACATGGCGACCTACAAGGCCGAGTTCCTGCACAACCACTACAAGGGCAGGCTCCGCCCGCGCGCGCACTACGCCCTGGGATGGCTGCCGTTGTGGGCTCGGCTCGCGTCCATCGCGCCTGGTCCGGCCAACGCGCTCGGCGGGCGGACGCTGCTGCGGCTTGCCGGGCTCGAACCGCGGCGCAAGATGATCCGCTTCGCCCGCAAGAGCCTGCGCGCTTGGCTGCGCGGTCGCACCCCCGCCCCCGGAAGCGCCGGAACCGTGGTGTTGTGGCCGGACACCTTCACCAACCTGCTCGACCCCGCCGCTGGCCGCGCCGCGGTGGAAGTCCTCGAGGCGCTCGGCTATCGCGTCGAGCTACCGGAAGGCCCGGTCTGCTGCGGACTGACCTGGCACTCCACCGGCCAGCTCGGCATCGCCCGGCGAGTGCTGCGGAAGTCCTTGCGCAGCTTGGAATCCCAGCTGCGCGCGGGCAGCGTCGTGGTCGGTCTCGAACCGTCGTGCACCCAGGTCCTGCGCGATGACGCCACGGAGCTGCTTCCCGACGACCCGACGGCGAAGCTGCTCGGCACACGCGTCCACACGCTCGGCGAACTCGTTGCGGCGCACGAAGGTCCGCTGCCGTTCAAGCGCCTGGACACTGCCGCGGTGGTGCAGGTGCACTGCCACCAGGAGGCCGGGGCGGGCTACGGCGCGGAGCTGTCCGTGCTGCGCGAGCTCGGCGTCGACGTGGACCGGATCGGCGCGGGGTGCTGCGGCCTCGCCGGCAACTTCGGCTTCGAGCCGGGGCACTGGGAGGTCGCCCAGCAGTGCGCCGAGCGGGAGCTGTACCCGAAGACCAGGGCCGCAGGCGCGGGCACCGCGATCATCGCGGACGGTTTCTCCTGCCGGACCCAGGTGGCGCAGGGGACGCCGCGGCGGGCGGAGCACCTGGCCGAAGTGCTCCGCCGCGCGCTCCGCGACTGAGATCAGCCCTGGGGCATCTTCGAGGAGTGGTGGTTGATGATCACCCAGTGGCCGTGGCGCTTCTCGTAGACGAAGGTGTAGCGCGCGTCGGTGTGGGTGCCGTCGCCGAAGGTGAAGCGGTAGACGCCCGCGTCAACGGCGGAGTGGTCGCTCTGGACGTTGACGTGCGTTTCCAGGATCTGCCCGGTCGGCTTCTTCGCCATGAACTCGACGAAGTAGTCCTTGATCCCCTCGTGGGTGGTCCGCACCTTGTTGGACAGCGTCGGCAACAGCACGGCGTCGTGGGCGTAGTGCCGCACGACCCTGTTCACGTCCCCGCTGACGAGGTCGTGGTTCCAGCTGTCGAACTGCGCGCGGATTTCCCGCGGGGTGGGCAGTAACCGGGCCTCGGCGGTGCTCGCCCCGGCTTCCGCGGGAGTCGACGGGCTGGAGAAAGCACTGGCACCGGTGCCGGCGACAAGGGTGACGGCGGTCAGGGCGACGGCACCGGCGGCGAGGCGGAAACGCCCGAATTGTCCACTACGCACAGTAAGTACCTTTCACTCTAAAGGAGTACTGGCACGTACTGTCCGCTTCTTCCCCCGCTTCCGAGAGGGGCACAGCAAGACCCTGATGACACGGGTGGATAACTGCACGTAAGGGCTACTGAAAGGGGATCTCAAACGCCCATAAAACGCCTGAACCAGACACATCCGACGTGACTCAGATTACTTAGAGTCCCTAAGATAACTGGTTAGGATGCCGAAGTGAGTCCGACGACAGAACTGGCCAGGGCGCTGCGTCCGCTGATGTTCCGGCTCTACGCGATGGTGCGCAGGCAGACCCCGCAGAAGCGGCTGACGCTGAGCCAGAGTTCGGCGCTGGAGGTGCTTTCCCGGCGCCCGCACCGGATGGGCGAGCTGGCCGAACGGGTGGACGTCCAACTGCCGTCGATGACCGAGCTTGTCGGCAGGCTGGAACGGATGGGGCTGGTCGAACGCGAGCGCGATCCGGAGGACGGCCGGGTCATGATGGTCTACATCACCCCAGCCGGGCAGCGGTTGACCGACGAGGTGGTCGCCGCCCGCGAGGAGTTCCTGGCCAAGCGGCTGGCCGCGCTCAGCGACGCGGACCGGGCCGCCATCACCGCCGCGCTGCCCGCCCTCTACCGGCTCGTGGTCCGACCACCGCACGACCTGGACCGACGGTAACGATTCGACCACTTACGGCCAGTTGGTGAAGAGTTCACTTGGAGGCCTTTCATCGAACGCTCATCCGGCTTAACGTCACCGCGTTCCCCAGCTGACGATTTGGAGGTCCGCGTGTCGGTAGAACGCGACGGCCGGCGAATGCTCCCCATGCTGCTCCCCCACCTGGGCAGCCGGGCAGCGGTGACCTGTGAGTACCGCTGCAACAACCAGTGCGCTCACGACGCGCCGAATGTCTCCGAGAACGAGTACTTCGCCGACGTGGTCCGCCGCGCGCTGTCCCGCAGAGGCGCGCTGAAGGCCGGTGCCGCGCTCGCGCTGACCACGGCGGGCACTGCGGCGCTCGCCGGCTCCGCGGCCGCCGCGCCCGGCATCGACGCCGACGTGGACGTCGACGTGGAGATCGGCCGCGGCCGCCGCGTCGCCGGACTGGACTTCAAGCCCGTGCAGCCGAACGAGCTGGACGCGGTCGTCGTGCCCGAGGGCTACGAGCAGCAGGTCCTGATCCGCTGGGGCGACCCGGTCATCCCCGGCGCCCCGAAGTGGGACATCGACAAGCAGTCGCCGGAGGCCCAGGCCAAGCAGTGGGGCTTCAACAACGACTACTGCGCCCTGGTGCCCATCCCCGGCGAGAACGACCGCTGGTTCATGGTCAGCAGCCACGAGTACACCAGCGAGCAGTACATGTTCCGCGGCTGGGACCCGAACAACCCCACCGAGCTGCAGACCAGGACCGCCTGGGAGGCGCACGGGCACTCGGTCGTCGTCGTCGAGCGCAACCGCCGCACCAACCGGCTGGAGGTCAAGCTCGACCCGAAGTACAACCGCCGGATCACCATGACCACGGCGTTCGAGGTGCGCGGCCCGGCAGCGGGCTCGAAGTACCTCAAGACCCCCGCCGACCCGACCGGTCGCAAGGTCTTCGGCACCATGAACAACTGCTCCGGCGGCCTCACCCCGTGGGGGACGATCCTCTCCGGTGAGGAGAACATCCACGGCTACTTCGGCAACGCCGACAAGGTGACCGACCCGAAGACGCTGGAGCAGATGAAGCGCTACGGGATCACCAGCAAGGTCACCACCCGCAAGTGGGAGCGCTTCGACTCGCGGTTCGACCTGACCAAGCAGGTCAACGAGCCGAACCGGTTCGGTTGGATCGTGGAGATCGACCCGTTCGAACCGGACCAGCCGCCGATCAAGCGCACCGCGCTCGGCCGGTTCAAGCACGAGGGCGCCAACGTCATCGTCAACCGCGACGGCCGCGTCGTCGCGTACATGGGCGACGACGAGCGCTTCGAGTACATGTACAAGTTCGTCTCGGACGGCAAGTTCAAGCAGGGCCACAGCAAACGGGCCCGCGCGCACAACAAGACGCTGCTGGACACCGGCACCCTCTACGTCGCGAGGTTCACCGGCAACAGCCCGGCCGCCGAGATCGACGGCTCCGGCAAGCTGCCGACGGACGGCAAGTTCGACGGCCGCGGCGAGTGGATCCCGTTGGCGCACAACGACAAGTCCTTCGTGCCGGGGATGAGCGCCGAAGAGGTCTACGTCTTCGCGCGGATCGCGGCGGACAAGGTCGGCGCCACCAAGATGGACCGCCCCGAGGACGTCGAGCCGAGCCTGAAGACCGGCCGCATCTACGCCGCGCTGACCAACAACAGCGAGCGCGGTCCGGCGGGCAAGGAAGGCGCCACCGAGGTCAACCCGAGGCACAGCAACAAGAACGGCCAGGTGCTGGAGATCGAGGAGGACCGCCGCGACAACACCGCGACGCGCTTCTCCTGGAACCTGCTGCTGGTCTGCGGTGACCCGAAGGCGGCCGACACCTACTACGGCGGCTTCGACAAGTCCAAGGTCAGCCCGATCTCCTGTCCGGACAACGTCGCGTTCGACCCGTACGGCAACCTCTGGGTCTCCACCGACGGCAACGCGCTGGACAAGAACGACGGCCTGTTCGCGCTGCCCCTGGAGGGCAAGGAGCGCGGCCACGTCAAGCAGTTCTTGACGGTGCCGATCGGCGCGGAGTGCTGCGGCCCGATCATCACCGAACGGCACGTGCTCGTCTCGGTCCAGCACCCGGGTGAGCTGGACGGCGCGAACGTCGAGAAGCCGGCGTCGCACTGGCCGGACGGCGGTTCCAGCCAGCCGCGCCCGTCCGTCGTCGCCGTGTTCAAGAAGGACGGCGGCCGCATCGGTCGCTGACCGCGCGCACACGAAGGGGCACCCTCCACTGTGGAGGGTGCCCCTTCGTGTTCCCCGCCTCAGACCTCCACGCAGGTGCGGTCGATCATGCGACCGTTCGTCCATCCCTCACCGCAGATCTCGGCGCCCCAGTAGCGACTCTGGCCCACGTTCCAGAACTTCTTGCTGCTGTTCTTCTCCCACTGGTCAAAGCCACCTCCCACCGCGGCAGAGACGCCACGGAGGTCCACTCGACCGCCGTCCCGCGTGGACACCGTCATGTCCTCGATGCGAGGCCAATATCCTTGCTCGTAGCGGATTTTGGCAGCCATGCAGATCTTCGGGCCGCAGTTTCCCTTGATCTTGTCGTCCGCCATCGCGGAAGGCGTGACGAGTGTGGTCAGCGCGGCGGCCGCGATGACGGCGGCGCCAATTCGTGTGAACATCGAATTCCCTCAACGAGTACGTGTCTGTCCTCTCTGAATAGACGACAGCGATCGAGCGCCTCAATCATTTCGCGGATCTTGGCAATGTCCGCACACCATCGGGGACCGGTCCCGGCGGGACTCCGTAGCTTTCCGAGCGTGGAGAACACGCAGAACGAACCCCGACCGGACCCGCCCGCGAGCGTCACCGCGGCCGTCTGCTCGTGGACGGTGCTGGGCGGGTTGATGGTCGTCCTCGGCTTCCTCCAACTCCCGGTGTTCATCTGGACGATCGCGTTGAGCGCGGTCGCCCTGGCCGTGGTGCTGGGCGCCGTGAAGCTGCGCGCGGGCTTTCGCGGCCCCCGGTACGGGCTCAGCCTCGTCGCGGTGGCGATGGCGCTCACCGCCATGAGCTCGTTCACCTATCCCGACCGCGATCCCGTCAACGCGGCGCTGGTGCTGCTGGTCGCAGTGGGCGGCGCCGTCGCGACAGTGCTGCTGTGGCTGCCCGCGACCAACCGCTACCTCCGGGACGTGCGCCGCTCGCGCTAGGTCTGCCGCCGTTTCAGCACGAGCACGACCACCGCGGAGAGCACCATGGCCCCGCCGACCACCCACATGCCCGCGCGCTGCGTCCCGGTGAGGTCGGCGAGCGCGCCGGTGATGTACGGGGCCGCGAACCCGGAGAGGTTGCCGAGCGAGTTGATCAACCCGATCGCGCCCGCCGCGGCCACTCCTGACAGGAACGTCGTCGGCAGCGCCCAGAACGTGGGCATCGCCGAGCACACCCCGACCGCGCAGACCGTCACCGCGACCATCGCCGCCACCGGGTTGCCGAGGTAGAGCGCGACCGGGATGGCCAGCCCGCCCACCAGCGCGGGCAGCGCCACGTGCCAGGTCCGCTCGCCGGTCCGGTCGCCGTGCTTGGCCCAGAACACCATCACCACGGCAGCCACCGCGTAGGGAACGCTGTTGATCAGACCGCGCTCGATCACGCCGTAGGTCGTGCCGAACTGCTGCTCGAAGCCCGCGATGATCGTCGGCAGGAAGAAGCTCAGCGCGTACAGGCCGTAGACGATGCCGCCGTAGACCACGGCGAGCGCGAGGATGCGCGGGCTGGTCAGCGCCTTCCGCAGCGTCCAGCCGCCGTGCTTGTCCTGGGTCTGCTTCTCCTCCTCGGCCAGCGTCGAGGTCAGCCAGTCCCGCTCCTGCTCGGTCAGCCACTTCGCGTTCGCGGGCCGGTCGGTGAGGTAGTACCAGGTCACCACCGCGAGCAGCAGCGCGGGCAGGCCCTCGGCGAGGAACATGAACCGCCAGCCGGTGAGCCCGAAGATCCCGTCGCCGTAGCTGATCAGCAGGCTGGACACGGTGGCACCGATGGCGCTGGAGATCGGGACCGCCGCCATGAACAACGCGACCACCCTGGCCCGCTCCGAGGCGGGGAACCAGTAGGTGAGGTAGAGGATGATGCCGGGGAAGAAGCCCGCCTCGGCGACGCCGAGCAGGAACCGCAGCACCAGCAGCGTGGTCTCGTTCGGGATGAAGGCCATCACGGTGGCGATCACGCCCCAGCTGGCCATGATCCGGGCGATCCACCTGCGCGCGCCGAACCTGTGCAACGCCAGGTTGCTCGGCACCTCCAGCAGCAGGTAGCCGATGAAGAACACCCCGGACGCCAGCCCGAACGCGGTGGCGGTGAGCCCGAGTTCCTTGGTCATCCCGTTCGGCCCGGCGAACCCGATGTTCACCCGGTCCAGGTAGTTGATGAAGTAGAGCAGCCCGAGGTAGGGCACCAGCCGCAGCGCGACCTTGCGCATCACCCGGGACCGGAGAACGTCGGTGTCCATCGCGACATCCCAGGTCAGCGGCGCCGATCCGTCAAGGCCACCCGGTGTGAAGCGGCCTGGCCCGCCCAGCGCCTAGGGTCGGGGCATGGACTCACGACCTGTTGCGTTGGTGACCGGGGCGACCAAGGGGATCGGCCGCTCCGTCGCCGAACTGCTGGCGCCCAGCCACCACCTGCTGCTCGGCGGACGTGACCTGGAGTCGCTGCACAAGTTCGCCCGCTCGCTGCCCGACGCGCGGCCGTGGCCGGTGGAGCTGACCGACTCGGCGGCGCTCGCCGCGGCCACCTCCGGTATCTCCCGGCTGGACGTGCTGGTGCACAGCGCGGGCGTGTCCCCCCTGGGCACGGTCGCGGAGACGAACGTGACCACCTGGCGCAGGACCATGGAGGTCAACGTCGTCGCGGTGGCGGAGCTGACCCGGCTGGTGCTGCCCGCCCTCCGCGCCGCGCAGGGCCACGTGATCCTGATCAACTCCGGCGCCGGCCTGCGCGTCAACCCGGGCTGGACCGCTTACGCGGCAAGCAAGTTCGCCCTGCGCGCGTTCGCCGACGGTCTGCGCGGGGAGGAGCCCGCCCTGCGCGTGACCTCCGTCCACCCCGGCCGCACCGCCACCGACATGCAGCGCGGGGTCCGCGAGGCCGAGGGCGGCGCCTACGAACCCGAGAAGTACCTCCAGCCGCAGTCCGTCGCCGGCGCGGTCTTCATGGCGATCACCGCGCCCCGCGACGCCCACCTCACCGAACTCGTGGTCCGCCCCGACAGCCGCCTCTGACCCCAGCCCTTTGCACTGAATGAGTCACTCGGTGCGTTCAAGTACCCGAATGACTCATTCGGTGCGTCGGCGCGGCCTCAGCTCGCGATGCGTTCGGCGATGCGACGGACCTCGGCCTGAGCCTTGGCGCGGTCGACGCGGGTCGGCTCGCGGTCGCCGATCACGTGCTGGCCCGCGACCCACACGTCGGTGACCTGGCTCGCCGCGGCGGACCAGACGAGGTTGGACAGCAGCTGCACGTCCGGGGCGTCGGTGCCGCGCGGGAACGCCGGGCTGTCCACGTCCACGTGCACCACGTCGGCCCAGCGCCCGGGCTCCAGGGCGCCGATGTCGTCGCGGCCCACGGCGGCGGCGCCGTCGCGGGTGGCCAGCAGCAGGGCGCGCGGCGCGGTCAGCGCGGCGGCGTCGCCCCGGTCGAGGCGGGCGAGCAGCGCCGCGAGCCGGACCTCGTCCCACACGTCGAGGTCGTCGTTGCTCGCCGGACCGTCGGTGCCGAGGCCGACGCGGACGTTGCCGCCCAACAGGTCCAGCAGCCGCGCGGTGCCCGAGGCCAGCTTCGCGTTGGAGTTCGGGCAGTGCGCGACCGCGATGTCGTACCGCTGGAAGATCTCGATGTCGGAGTCGGACAGATGCACCGAGTGCGCCGCGAGCACCCGGCCGCCGAGCGCGCCGATCTTCTCCAGCAGCCGGGGGACCGAGCCGTGCTCCTCGCGCTGCTTCGCGTCCTCCGCAAGGGTTTCGGCCACGTGGATGTGCATCAGCGCGCCGCGGTCGCGAGCCATCCGCGAGATCTCGGCGATGGCCTCCGGCGGCAGCGTGTACGCGGAGTGCGGGCCGTAGCCCAGCTCGATCCGGTCGCCCGGGCCGAAGCGCAGCCCGTCGGTGTCGATCCACCGCGTGGTGTGCTCGGCGAGCTGCTGCCAGGTGCCCAGCCGCTCCAGGCCGGGCGCGGACAGGATGCCCGGTGTGAGCACCACCCGACCGCCGGTGTCGAGCACCGCCTGGGCCATGTGCTCGCCGTGGAAGAACATCTCCACGCTCGTGGTCACGCCGGCGCGCAGCATCTCCACCGAGCCGAGCAGCATGCCGTCGTAGGAGTCGCGGTCGATCATCTTGGCCTCGGACGGCCAGATCGCCTCGGTCAGCCAGCGCATCAGCGGCAGGTCCCCGCCGAGACCGCGCAGCGGCATCATCGGCGTGTGCGCGTGGGTGTTCACCAGGCCCGGCACCAGGATCCCGGTCAGCTCGCGCAGCTGCGCACCCGCGGGCAGCTCCGGCGCGTCCTCCGAAGGTCCACAGTGGACGATGCGACCGTCGGCGTCGATGTCGACGACGGCGTCCCGCAGCACCGAGCAGGCGGGGTCACAGGGCAGGACGACGGGGGCCTTCAGGCGCAGCGATACCAACATGAACGGATACTGCCAGGTGCCCCCCGGCTACTCCGCCTTCGGCCCCTCTCCCGGGTGCGCCAGGGTCAGCTCGTCGATGGCCTCCTCGATCTCGACCTGCGTCGTCGGATCGGGGCGCGGGTTGTCCAGCACGCAGCGCAGCCCGGCGATCTGGTCGTGCCAGGCCCGCTGGTCGCGCCGGAACACCGGCGTGAGCAGGAAGAAGACGAACCCGGCCGTCCCGGCGAGCGCCACGCTGAGCACCAGCTCGTTGCGGGTGAGCCCGTAGGTCTGCGCGACGTCGAACCGGTCGAGCACTTCGAGCACGGTCGGCCCGAACGCCAGCACCACCGCGATCAGCACCACGAGCATGCCGAACGGGCCGAACACCTCGCGCACGATCAGCGCACCGAGCTTGGGCGGAGTGCCGTCGACCTTGCGCACCTTGAACTTCAGCAGCCTGCCCGCGGGCGTGTAGCCCTCGGTCACCAGCGGCCACACCAGCCTGATCACCGCGAAGATCAACAGCATCGCCCAGAACGACCGCGGCGCCGAGCCGCCCAGGCCGATCCGCGCGAAGGCGAGCGCGAAGCCGAAGAGGACCATGTCCAGCCCGTAGGCGACGATCTGCCTCGGCAGCCCGACCGCGTCGAGCTGGGCGCGGACTTCCCTGGCGGGCAACACCTTCGGCACGATCACCGCGGCCGGGGCGATCAGTCCGCCGAGGGTGGCGCCGAGCGTGTTGGCCATCAGGTCGTCGACGTCGAAGAGCCGGTACGGGCAGGGGTAGATGCCCAGGTTGCCGGTGACCTGGATGATCTCCACGGTCAGCGAGGCGAGGAACCCGGCCAGCACCACCCAGCGCAGCTTGAGCCCGTACGCCTTGCGCAGCAACACACCCAGCGGCAGGAACAGCGCCACGTTGAACACGAACGACAGCATCGACTTGCTGGTGATCGCCGAGCCGAAACCGCTCAGGTGCCGCTTGGTCATCTCCGCCTGGATGTCGGCGATGAACTGGAACGGGACCCACTGCGTCGACTGCGTCCCCGCCCTGCACACGCTCGCGATCGGCGGGAACGGCATGAACACCAGCGCGAGCACGACCAGCCCGTAGAGCAGCGCCGCGTAGAGCACGAACGAGCGGCGCGGCTCGACCCTGCCGAACCGGAAGTAGTGGAACGCGACGACCGGGATCAGCAGGGCGACACCCGCGACCAGGAAGTACAGCAACCCGGTCTGGATGTTCTGCAGGTACAGGGGGGACACGGCTGCATATTCTGGGGGCCGCCGGGCCGACCTTCATCATCCGGATGGCTGGCGCGCCCCCGCTTTTCGGCCAGGAATCACCCTGTCAGGGTCAGGAACCACCCAGCCGCTGCCGCAGCAGCGCCGCGAGCCTGCTGCCGTGCTGCGGCTCGGTCGCCTCCATCGACCCCGTGGGGAACCGCTCCGGCGTGCCCTGCCTGGCCCGCTGCGCGGTGTCCGGGTCGACCCGGAAGGCGGGCCGGTTGCCCCGCGTCCGCTGCCGGTTGCGCAGCCACGCCAGCCGGTGCTGGGCCTCGGCGTGGTGGTCGGTGATGGTCATGCCCTCGCTGTCGAAGGAGTGCAGGACCGCGCGGTTGAGCTCGACCACCGCCCGGTCCCGCCACAGCGTCCGCTCGCTGGAGGTGTCCAGCCCGAGCCGGTCGGCCACCTCGCGCGCCACCCCGTAGCCACCCTCGTCGGCCAGGCTCCTGGTGCCGATCTCGGCGCCGACGAACCAGCTGTTGAAGGGGGCGGCCGGGTAGTCGACTCCGCCGATGTTCAGCCGCATGTTGGCGATCACCGGGACGGCGTGCCAGCGCAGCCCCAGCTCACCGAACCAGGGCAGCTCCGGGTGGGTCAGCAGCACCTCGCGCACCACCTCGGCGGGCACCGAGAAGCAGTGCGGCCCCTCGTCGTAGGTCTCCACCACCAGGGGCAGCGGGTCGAAGCGCCCGCGGGGCTCCGGTGGCCGCCAGCCCATCCGCATGACCGCCTCGGTGAACTCGGCGTAGCGCGGGTCGCCGACGACGCGCCCGGACTCGTCCCGGTAGCCCGCGTAGCGGACCAGCTGCTCGTTCCAGATGCACGGGCCGGGCCGGTCCGGGGTGTCCGGCGCGAAGACGGTGATCAAGGGGTGCACCTTGCCGCTGGCGCTGGCCAGCCGGAGGTGTTCGAAGCACCCTGACGCGACCGCCGCTGTCTTGCGCACCCCGCGCAGATCCCTGACCTTCAGCCGACGCCACGGCAGGCCGCTGGTGCACCAGCCGCTGTCGCGCAGCGCCACCCGCGCGCCGTAGGCCAGCTCGGCGGGTGTGTGCCGGTATGTGCCGGTCTTCTCGATCTCCGTGCGAACCTGTGTCAGCCGCTTCCCCAGCGGACCCGCGTCGGAGTGCGAGTCGTGGAACATGCGGAGGAACTCTTCGGCGGCGGCGAGGTCGGTGATCCGCCCGGACGGGTTCCGCGAACCCGTCGAGAGGGTGATCAGCTCGTCACGGAGTGCGGTCACGGGCGGGAACCGTACTCGGAAACACCGGTGACTCGTCACTACCAGATGGGGCAAAGTCCCAGGTCAAGGCTTCCCACTCGATCGTGGCCAGCGCAACGCAGCGTGCGCATTCGGCATGATCAACTGAAGTCTTGACTACCCGTCAGAGTGATATGCGATGGCACTTCACGCCCCTTCCGGGACAGCGTTCCGGGGAACGGTGACACGTTCGAACATCAGGTCCCGCGCGATCCGCCCCTCGACCCGCGCCCGCTGCTCGAACTTGGTCACCGGCCGGAAGTCCGGTCGCGGCGCCCAGCCGTCGTGCAGGTTGCGCAGCGCCGGCTCGGCCGAGCACACCTCCAGCATCTGCTCGGCGTAGTGCTGCCAGTCGGTGGCCATGTGGAACACACCGCCCGGCGCGAGCCGGGAGGCGACGAGCGCGACGAAGTCCGGCTGCACGATGCGCCGCTTGTGGTGCTTCTTCTTCGGCCACGGATCGGGGAAGAACAGCCTGACCCCGTGCAGGGAGGCGGGCGCGACGTGGTCGTGCAGCAGCCGGACCGCGTCACCGCGCAGCAGCCGCAGGTTCTTCAGGCCGTACTCCTCGGCCCGCAGCAGCAGCTGGGACAGGCCGGGCTTGTAGACCTCGACCGCGACGTAGTTGAGCTCGGGGGCGCCCCGCGCGAGCAGCGAGGTGGCCTCGCCCATCCCGGAGCCGATCTCCAGCAGCACCGGGGCGCCGCGGCCGAACCAGGAGTCGAAGTCCAGCGGTCCCTCGGGCAGCTCGGCGACGTGCTTGCCGAGGTCGGACCAGTACTGGTTCCACGCCCGGTCCTGCCCGGCCGTCTGCCGCTCGCCGCGCTGGACATAACTCACGATCGTCCGCCAGTGCGACGGCCGCTGCTCGCTGGAGGTCACGCCACGATGCTGTCATTTCCCCTGCGCAGCTCAGACGCCGGGTTTGACCTGCGTCTCCCAGAACCGGTGCACGACCTCGACGGGCACCCCGGCACCTTCCTGCGATTCGACGACGCCGCACAGCTTCCCGCCGGAGTCCTGGTAGATGGTCGTGGACGCCTGCACGGCCGCCACGGTGTAGTCGTGCCAGGTCCCGGAACGCCCGCCCCCGGACCACTGGCCCTGGCCGCCCGCCTGGGCCGCGATCGCGAAGCTGCCGGCGAAGGTCGCGCACGAGCCCGCGGTGTCGGTGGCGAAGAAGCTCGCGGTCAGCGGCTGGCCCTGCCCCTCCACCTTGTACTCGCACTGCACCTGGGTGCGCGCCCTGAGCACCAGGTCGACGGCGGGGGAGGAGTACTTCTTGCAGCTCTGGGCGCGGTCGACCGCCTTGCCCGCGAACGCCCGCAGTTCGGCGTCGCTGCCGAAGGGCGCGTTCTTGTCCCCGCCCGGGGCGACCTCCGACGAGGACGAGGGCGGAGCCGGGGGAATCGGGGCGCCGGGCGTGCTGGAGCCCGCCACACCGCTCGGCAGGTTGCCCCGGCTGCCGTTGACGATCATCAGCACGGCCACGACGGCGAGGGCGCCGAGGCCGAGCACGCCCATCCCGATGCCGATCAGCTTGCCGCGGTTGCGCCGCGGGATCGTGGACTGGCCGGGCGGGGGCATGCTCATGCTCATCGCCGGGACCGGGGCCGGCGGGGTGAGCGGATGGGCCGGCGGCAGCGGCTGCGCCTGGTGCCCCTGGTAGCCGGGGTGCCCCGGCTGGTGCGGGTAGCGCTCCTGCGGGTCGGTCGCGTCCTGCATCGGCGGGATGGACAGCGCGCCGACGACGACCGTGCTCTCCGGCGACTCCACCGCCACCGGCAGCACGCCGAGCCGTTCGCTGATCACCTGCGCCACCAAGGGCATCCGCGTTCCGCCGCCGACCAGGTAGATCCCCGCGAAGCGGGAGCGGTCGAGGCCGGAGGAGGCGATGGTGCCGCTGAGCATCGACACGGTGCGCTCGATCCCCGGCCGCACCAGTGCCTCCAGCTCGGCGCGGGTGACGTGCGCGTCCGGCAGCGGATCGGGCAGCGGGATGTCGGTCTGCGGGTAACGCGACAGCGCCTCCTTGCCCGCCCGGATGTCGTCGGCGAGGGTGCGCGCCGCCCTGCGGGCCGCCGCGGTGCCCGGCCGCCGAATTTCTGTCCACAGTGGATGGTCGCGGTCCGCCACCGCGCGCACGTGCTCGGCAAGCGCCTGGTCGAAGTCGGTCCCGCCGACGTCGGAGAGCCCAGCCTCGGCGAGCACCTGCCAGTCGTTCTCACCGACCCGTTGCACCACGGCGGTGTCGGTGGTGCCACCGCCGAGGTCGTAGACCACCAGCGCCTGCCCCGGCTGGACGACCGCCCCGTTCTCGGCGAAGTGCGCCGCCGCGGCGACCGGCTCGGCCAGCAGCTGCACCGGAACCGACCAGCCCGCCGCCCGCGCGGCAGCGCGCAGCGTGTTGCAGCGGATCAGCCGCCAGTCCGCGGGATGGGTCAGCACGACCCGGTCCGGTTCCCCGCCGAGTTGCCTGCGCGCCTCGTCGGCCACCCGGCGCAGCACCGCGGCGATCAGCTCGACGACGGGGATCACCCGGTCGCCGAGCAGCACCTCGACGTCGTCGATGCGGCGCTTCGGGTTCGGCTCGTAGCGACTCGGGTCCAGCCGGGCCTGCCGCTCGGCGTCGCGGCCCACCACCAGCGCGCCGTCCGGGGCCAGCCAGACCGCGGACGGCAGCACCGGCCAGCCGTCGACCGAGAGCAGCCGTGGCGGCAGGCCGGGCGCGGTCCGCACCGCGGCGACCGTGTTGGACGTGCCGAAGTCGACCGAGAGCTCGCGCACGCGCACGACCGTACCGGGCGGCCTACCAGCTCTCGAACTCCGAGATCCGCGCACGCAGGTCGAACGGGCCCGCGAGCGCGACCGGCTCGACGCTGTCGTTGGCGCACGGCTGGGCCGGCAGCACGTCCACCCACCCGCGGTGCCGGTCGGTGAGCCGCACCGTGATCGGTTGGTAGACGCCGCTGTCGGAGGGCTCGTACTCCCAGTAGCCGTCCTCGCCCTCGTTCACCCAGGGAACGTAGGCCCAGCCCGGGCGGGCGGAGAGCAGCTCGTGCACCCCGTCCTCCAGCGTGAACCCGGCCTCGCGGTGCAGCAGGTCGCCGCGGTGCACCGCCCGCAGCCACCACGGGGCGGGGGCGTCCGGGGACACCGCGACCACCTCGCGGTAGAGAGTGAGCACCTGGCGCTCGGGAGCGCGGTGGATCCACGCCCGGCGGCTGTCGGCCGGGCTGCGGGAGAGTTCCGCCGCCCCGCTGCGGGACAGCGACATGGACCACTCCAGGCTCAGCACCGAGGAGACCCGCATACCGGAAAGACCGGACGGCGGCTGTCTGCCGATCACCATGCGGCGCTGCTCCGGCAGGGCGGTGCGTGCGGTGCGGACTGCGTCGTGCGCGTTCAGAAGCGGTTCGGTCATGGATGCACCGGTTCTTCTGCGTGACCTCGACGCGGCACCGTTGCCGGCCGTCGTGGTGCCGCTCTCGTGGGTGGCCCGGTGCGGATCGGGCACCGGGTCGGCGCAATCCGCGACTGCGTGACAACCCGTCGCTGACGATCGCGCTGTGTTCTCGAAACTACCGTGCGGCGATCACTTTCGCCTTCGCTCATCCGGCGTATCCGGACCGGCAAACACCGCTCCGCCATAGCGCCGGCCGAGCTGTTTGTGCAGCTCAGCTCCATAAGAATCCGGTCTCGAAGCAATGTCACGAGCTTGTGCGGTCCTTCACGAGGTCTTGACGCGATCTACACGTTCAGCGCAACCCGCGTGTGGTCTCGACAACACTTCGGGTCTGGTCTTTTCTTGGTCGATGGGAACTCGCACGGTGGAACTACCGGAGATCATCGGTGGCGTCGTGGTCGGAGTCGACGGGCTGAAGTCCGCCCGTGCACTGCGCACGGCCATCGAGGAAGCCAACCGACGGGACTGCGCGCTGCACGTGGTCCGCGAGTGGTCGCTGCGCACCGCGCCGCGCCCACCCGACTGCCCTCCGGGGGCGGTGCCCGCCATCGAGGAGTACGAGCAGTGGCTCGCCAAGGTCACGGACAAGCTCGCGCGGGAGCAGCTCGGGGAGAACCAGAACCTGGAGATCAACGTGCACGTGGTGCACATGCGCTCGCCGGAGGCGCTGATCGCGCTGTCGGAGAAGGCGGAACTGCTGGTGGTCAGCCACAGCGGCGGACGCTCGCCCGGCCCGATCGCCGACCAGTGCGTGCGCTGCGCGAAGTGCCCCGTGCTGGTGGTGCGGCCCGATCCGTGACGGCGCCGCCGGCCGAGGGCCGGGCCGGCCCCCGAAGGCAGCCCGGACCTCGGCAGCGGTGTGCCCGCCGAACGGCCCACCGCGTGCGTCAGGCTCCACCATCGCGGCTGTTCGTGCCCAGCGCGTCCGCCTGGGGTCTGGCATTTGCCTCAGCTCGAAGGAGTACGGCATTCGCCCTAGGCTCGGCGGATGGGATACACGAAGCCGGATGAGGGCTGGTGGAAGGAGTTCGTCGGTGCGCTGCCCGCGCGGACCGGCAAGCTCGCCGTGGTGCGCAAGGACGGCTCCCCGCACGTCGTGCCGGTGTGGGTCGACGTGGACGGGGACGAGCTGGTCTTCATGACCGGCAAGGACACCGTGAAGGGCAAGGCGATCATCAGGGACGGCCGGATCGCGATCTGCTTCGACGACGAGCGGCCGCCGTTCGACTTCGTCACGGTCTTCGGCACGGCGAGCGTGAGCGAGGACCCGGACACCATGCTGCACTGGGGAACGCGCATCGCCGCGCGGTACATGGGCGAGGACCTCGCCGCGCAGTACGGCAAGCGCAACGCGGTGCCCGGCGAACTCCTCGTCCGGGTGCGCGTCGACAAGGTCATCGGCGCCCGCAACGTCGCCGACTGACCACGCGATGAGTGAATGGTGATTCAATAACTTCGTGCCCCGACCACGGACGATCACCGACGAGCAGCTGCTGGACGCCACCGGACGGACCATCAAGCGGAGGGGACCGGCCTTCACGCTGGCCGACGTGGCCAAGGAGGCGGGCGTCTCGGTCGGCACCTTCGCCCAGCGGTTCGGTTCCAAGCACGGCCTGCTGCTGGCGCTGTTCACGCCCGGCACCGAGCAGGCCGTGCGGGCGGTGCGCGCCGCGGCCGCGAAGCACACCGACCCCGTCGAAGCGCTCCGCGCCGGGGCGGTCGCCGCGTTCGCCGACCTCGACGACCCGGAGACCGCGGCCAACGACCTGGCCCAGCTCGCGTCGGACCTCGCCGACCCCGCGCTGCGGGTCGCGCTGGACAAGCACTTCAGCACCGTTCAGGCGGAGCTGGCCGCGCTCGCCGCCGCCGCGGGACTGCCGGGCGCACCGGAACCGGAGAGCGCGGGGCGCATCCTCCACGCGCTGGGCAACGGCACCGCCATCCAGTGGTCGGTGCAGCCGAGCGGCAAGCTGATCTCCTTGCTGCGCAAGGACATCAGCGCGGTGATCGACGCGTGGGCCTACGCGGCGTAGATCAGGCGTCGCCGGGCCGCACGAGCCCGGTCTCGTAGGCGAGCACCACGGCCTGCACGCGGTCCCGCAGGTCCAGCTTCGACAGGATGCGGCCGACGTGGGTCTTCACCGTGGCCTCGGACAGGAACAGCGTCTTGGCGATCTCCGCGTTGGACATGCCCTTGGCCACCAGGACCAGGACCTCGCGCTCCCGCTCGGTCAGCACCTCCAGCACGGCGGCGTCGCGCAGCTGGCCCGACTCCGGCGAACCGAGGAAGCGTTCGAGCAGGCGGCGGGTGACGCTGGGGGAGACCACCGCGTCCCCGCTGGCCACCGCGCGCAGCGCGGAGACGAGGTCGGCGGGCGGGGTGTCCTTGAGCAGGAAGCCGCTCGCACCGTTGCGCAGCGCGGCGAGCACGTACTCGTCCAGGTCGAAGGTGGTCATCACGAGCACCTTCGAGCTGCCGTCCCCGGTGATCCGCTTCGTCGCCTCGACCCCGTCGAGCAGGGGCATCCGGACATCCATCAGCACCACGTCGGGCTGGAGCTTCGCGGCCAGCCGCACGGCGGCGTCGCCGTCACCCGCCTCGCCGATGACCTCCAGGTCCTCCTGCGCGTCGAGCACCATGCGGAAACCCATCCGCATGAGCTCTTGGTCGTCCACCAGCATCACGCGAATCACGAAGGCGAGCTTAGAACGCCGCGCCCCCTCGTGGCAGTCGGAGCGAGTAGGAGTTTGAGTAGGACAATTCCGGCAGGGCGCGGATCAGCGCACCGGGTTCGGTCCGGTTGGCCGAACGCTGAGCGGCAGCAGCGCGTTGACCTGCCAGCCGCCGCCCGGGCGCGGGCCCGCGTCCAGCGTCCCGCCGTAGACGGCGGCGCGCTCGCGCATGCCGATCAGCCCGTTGCCGCCGGTGACCAGGTCGCCGGGGGTGCCGAAACCGTCGTCGAGCACCTGCACGGTCACCGAGTCCTCGCGCCGGTCCACCCGCACCGTGGCCATGGCCCCCGGCCCGGCGTGCTTGAGGATGTTGGTCAGCGCCTCCTGGACGATCCGGTAGATGCCGAGGCCGACGCCACTCGGCAGCTCGTCCAGGTTCCCGGTGAGCTCCAGCTCGATCGGCAGCCCGACCGAGCGCACCTTGTCCACCAGCTCGGTCAGCTGCCCGGCGTTGGGCTGGGGCACCATCTCCGGGTTCTCGTCCTCGGCCCGCAGCACGCCCAGCAGCCTGCGCAGCTCGTTCAGCGCCTGCCTGCCGGTGCTGGCGATGGTGCGCAGCGAGCGCTCGGCGACCGCGGGCTGCTCCTTGATCACGAAGCTGGCGCCGTCGGCCTGCACGATGATCACGCTCACCGCGTGCGCGACCACGTCGTGCAGCTCGCGCGCGATCCGGGTGCGCTCCTGGGCCACGGCGATCTTGGTCTGCTGGTCGCGCTCCAGCTCCAGCATGCGCAGCCGCTGCTCCACCTCGGCGTGGTAGGCCCGCCTGGCCGCGACGAACTCCCCGAGCAGCCAGCAGAACGCGGGCAGCGCGACCGACCAGAAGACGTTGATCAGCAGCCATTCGATCGCGGTCTCGTTGTCCGGGTTCTCGTAGTAGGCGCGGCTGATCAGCAGCGCGCTCTGGGCCAGGGAGAACAGCAGGTACGCAACGGCCACCCGGCGGTTGCCGAGGAGCACGAGCGTGTAGAGCGCGATGAAGATGCCGAACTCGGCCACGCGCGGCAGCGAGAGGTCGTCGGGGTGGGTGAAGATCCGCAGCAGCGCGCCGAAGGCGATGATCGATGCGGCGAACACCGGCTGGCGGCGGCGGATGATCAGCGGGCAGAGCAGCAGGGCGCCCACCGAGTAGTAGTTCTCCGGGGGCACGTTGAACATCCCCCAGGACAGGACGTCCAGCAGGATGAGGAACGCGACCATGATCGTGTCGCCCACCAGGGGGTGGGTACGCAACCACAGACTGAGCCGCCGCACGCTGGTGAGGTTAGGTAGTTGAATACGGCGCTGCGTCCGCCCGAGGTCTGACATTTGCGCCGCCCGCGCCCACCTCGGGCGATTCACAGCTCGCCGTGACCTTCTAGTGATTCGCCCGGAGTTCACCGGGTCGGCGATCATGGCACGATGCAGTTCGCTCGTAGTGGGGGTGAACTGGTGACCGGGAGCGAGCCGCACTGGCCAGGACCGCTGTCCGCGGCCGTGGCCAACCTCTGCCAGCGGTTGCAGCCGCAGGTCGGACCGCGCACCGCGGCCGGGTTCCGCGAGGTGCTGCGCAGGCTGAACGCGCCACTGCAGGTCGCGGTGGCCGGACGGATCAAGTCGGGTAAGTCGACGCTGGTCAACGCCCTGATCGGGCGCCGGGTCGCGCCGACCGACGTGGGCGAGTGCACCCGGCTGGTGACCCGGTTCCAGTACGGGACGGTCGACCGCGTCGAGGTGGTCTTCACCGACGGCCGCAAGCAGGTGCTGCCCTTCGACAGCGGCGGCACCATCCCGTCCGAGCTGGGCGTGGACATCAGCACGGTCTCGCACCTGGAGGCCTACCTCACCAACGCCGTGCTGCGCGACCTCACCGTGATCGACACACCGGGACTCGGCTCGCTGGACGCCGCGTCGGTGGCCCGCACCGAACAGCTGCTGGGCGCGGCGGCCGAGGCCGAGCCGGAGGCCGCCGAGAGCTCCGACGACCTGGACCCGGTCTCGCGCAACGCCGTCGCGGGCGCCGAGGCCGTGCTCTACGTGGTGACCCAGGGCGTGCGGGCCGACGACCAGCAGGCGCTGGCCGCCTTCACCGCGGCGACCGCGAGCCGGGAGGCCGGGCCGGTCAACGCGATCGCCGTGCTGAACAAGGCGGACACGATCGTCGCCGACTCCGTCGACGGGTCCGGGGGCGACGTCTGGAAGGCGGCGACGCTGCTCGCGGAGAAGCAGGCGCAGAGCCTCAAACCGCGGGTCGCCGACGTGCTGCCGGTGATCGGCCTGCTCGCCGAGACGGCCGAGACCGGCGGGTTCACCTCGGCCGACGCCGACGCGCTGCGCCAGCTCGCCGCGCTGGACGAGGCCAGCAGGATGACCATGCTGATGTCGGCCGACCTGTTCGTCGCGTGGGACTGCCCCGTCTCCCCGTCCGTGCGCACCCGGCTGCTGGAGCACCTCGACCTGCACGGGATCGCGGTCGCGCTGCACGCCATCGACGCGGAGCCGGCGATCACCGCGGGAGCGCTGCGCCGCACACTGCTGGACTCCTCCGGGCTGGCGGCCGTGCGCGGGCGGCTCGACGCGGTGTTCCGCGCCCGGTCGGACGGGATCAAGGCCGCCGCCGCGCTCGCGTCGGTGACCGCGCTCGCGCAGGCCAGCGGGGACGCGGGCGAACGGCAACGCGTGCACGACGCGATCGAAGTGCTGCTGGCCAAGCCCGAGGCGCACCAGCTGCGACTGCTGGAGGCGCTCACCCTGGTCGCCTCCGGCGCCGTCGACATGCCGGTGGACCTGACCGAGGAGGTCATCAGGGTCGGCAGCGGCGGCGGGGTGGACGCCCAGCTGGGGCTGCGGGGACGACCGAGGCACGAGCTGGAGGCCTACGCGCTGGAGCGGGCGGGCTGGTGGCGCTCGTTCGCGTCCTTCGGCGCCACACCGGGGCAGAGCCGGGTGGCGCACGTGGTGCACCGCGCGTACTTCCTGCTGTGGCAGCAGGTCCGCGAGGGAGGCTGAGAAGTATGTCCGGTCCGGAAGGAACCGAAAGCGGTACCGGCTCGTCAGAGACCGACATGGGGTCTGTGGTGAACCCGGACAACGCCGTTCTCGACACCGCCGAGGACGTCGAGCGCCGCAAGCTGGTCCAGCTCTGTCTCTACGCACTCGACCGCGCGCGCAGCGCGGGCGTCGCGGACCGGATCGAGGAGGGACTGGCCGAGGTCGGCGTGGTCGCGGTCAGACCCGACGGCGAACGGTTCGACCCGGCGCACCACGAGGCGGGCGGCACCCTGCCGACCGACGACCCGAACCTCGACGGCCTCGTCGCCGAGACCGAGGTCGTCGGCTTCACCGACAACGGCCGGTGGCTGCGGCCGCCGATCGTCACCGTCTACACCAGGCGAAGCGGAGCCAGCGAAGCGTGAGCACGACCGGTGTGCCCCTGCCCAAGCTCGTCGGGCAGACCCTGGAACGAGTCATCGACCTGCTCCGCGAGTCCGACCCGGACGCCGCGGACTGGGTTCGCTCCACCCGCGAGGCCGCGCAGGAGGTCCCCTCCGTCGTGGTCGTCGGCGAGACCAACCGCGGGAAGAGCTCGCTGGTCAACGCGCTGCTGGCGATGCGCAGCGTGTCCCCGGTGGACGCCGACGTGGCGACCGCGACCTACCTGGTGATCAAGCAGGGGCCCGAGTGGGCCGGACGCGCGTGCTACGCGGGCCAGGTCCCGCCGGTGGAGTTCCCCATCGACGAACTGCACCACTGGGTCTCCGCGCAGGCGGAACTGCCCGAGGGCCAGCTCCCGCCGCGCTACGTGGAGATCGAGGCGCCGATCCCGGTGCTCCGCTTCATGTCCATTGTGGACACTCCGGGGGTCGGCGGACTGGACTCGATGCACGGCGAACTGGCCGCCGAGGCCGCCGCGAACGCGACCGCCCTGCTCTTCGTCGTCGACTCCTCCGCACCGCTGACCGCGGGTGAGCTCCGCTTCCTGCAGGAGGTCGGCGAGCGCGTCGAGACCGTCCTGTTCGCGCTCACCAAGACCGACCAGCACCGCGGCTGGCGCCAGGTGCTCGAAGCCAACCGCCAGCTGCTGCTCGAACACGCGCCCCGCTTCGCCGACACCGACTTCTACCCCGTGTCCTCGCGGCTGTTCGAGTTCGCGGGCAACGCGCCCAACGAGCAGGCCGCGACCATGCTGCGCGAGCAGTCGGGGATCGCCACCCTGCAGAGCGCGCTCCAGCGCGTCGTCGTCGGCAGCGCCGCGATGCTCGGCGAGGCCAACGCGCTGCGGGCCTCGGTCACCGCGCTCGCCGCGGCGCAGGCGAAGCTGCAGGCCGAACAACGCGCGCTGAGCACGGGCGAGGACGAGGCGGACACGCTGCGGGCCCGCCGCGACGAGCTGAACACCGAGCGCCGGTCGTCCACCCGCGGCTGGCAGCTGAAGCTGCGCGGTGACATCCAGCGCACCAGGGTCGAGTGCGGCCACGAGGTCAGCAGGCAGATGCGCGACGTCTCGTCGTGGTTCCGCCGCCAGACCGACGTCGCCGACCGCGAGGCGCTGGCCAACCTGCCCGCCCAGGTCGACGCGGCGCTGCAAATGGTCTCGGGCCGGATCAGCCTGATGCTCAGCCAGCGGCTGGACCGCGTGGCGACCACGGCGCTCAGCGAGCTGTTCTCACCGGAGGAGCTGGCTGTCATCCGCTCCCAGTTCGCCCGCGCCGGTCAGCCGCCGGTGGTGCTGCGCCCGCCGGAGCGCCGTCCGCCGACCGCCGAGGACAAGCTGCTGGTGTTCATGGGCGTCTCCGGCGGTCTCGGCCTCGGCCGGGCCGTGGCGATGATGCCGCTCGCCGGGGTCGGCGTCGCGCTCAGCAGCGCCATCGTGCTGCCCGCGACCATCGCGATCGGCCTCGGCGCGGGCTGGTGGATGGCCCGCACCCGCAAGCACGCCGCGGACAAGCAGTACTTCAAGCAGTGGATCACCGAAGCGATCGCCGACGGGCGGTCCACCATGGACCAGCTGGTCTCCGAACAGCTCATCGAGGCCGAGCAGCAGCTCACCCTCGCGCTGGACGACGCCCTGCTCAAGCGGGTCAACGCGATCGACGAGGAGCTGCGCGAGGTGGACAAGGCGCTGCGTCTGGACGCCGCCGAGCGCGGGCGCCAGCTGCAGACGGTCAACCGCCGCCTCTCCGACACCACCGGGGCGCTGCAGCGGTGCGAGCAGCTGCTCGGGCTGATCCGCCAGCACCACCGGCAGCAGATGCCTTAGACGGCAACGAAACCGAGCCGCTCGTACAACCGGCGGGCGGCTCGGTTGTGCTCGGTGACGGCCAGGTTCAGCGAGGTGTGCCCGAGCTCGCCGAGCGCCGCCATCACCGCGTTGACCAACCGGCTGCCCAGTCCCGTGCCGGCGTGCTCCGGCGCGGTGAAGAGGTAGGCGAGCAGCGGCCCGTCCTTCCACCACGTCACCAGCGCACCGGCCACGAGACGGCCCTCGTGCGCGGCGACGTAGGAGGCGTCGAGGATGGGCGGCCCGTAGGTCCCGTCGAAGACCCGCCCCATCTCCTGTGCCGCCTCCTGCGGGGTGCTCCCGACGTCACCGTCGTCCGGGGTGCCCCGGTAGGCGCGCAGCGCGAGGTCGCCGAGCTCCGGGACGTCCTCGGGGCGCGGGTGGCGCAACGCCGGGTCGATGGGCTGCGTCGGGCGCGGGAGCACCACGTGCAACCTGCTGCGTCCGGGCTCTGCGGGCATCCTGGAACACTCCCATCAGGGTGAGCGGAAGGTCCCGCGCTTTTCGTGGGAACCGAGGCGGCCTACCTTGAGTCTCATCCGCAGTCAACACGCGAGCTTGGATGGGGGGATTCCCGGTGTACATCGAGGAGACCGGTGGGACCGACGGCGACATCAAGGTCAGCGTCGACGGCGACGAGTACACCGCCGAAGCCACCAGCGACCTGAACAACGACGGCATCGAGGACACGGCGATGGTGTCCACCGATGACGGCTACCTCAGCTTCACCGACACCGACAACGACGGCCGCGCCGACCTGATGCGCACCCTGAACGAGAAGGGCGACGTCGTCGGCAGCGCCAAGTTCGACGGCGCGACCGGCGAGTGGGTCTCCGACCAGAAGGGCGGCGGCCGCCTGCCCGACGAGCGGCAGGGCCTCTACGGCGCGGGCTCGGGCATGGTCGTGCACGGACCGGACGGTGACCACCGGGTCGAGGGCCAGCTCGTGGACACCAACAACGACGGCAAGGGCGACACCGTCACGGTGACCGACGCCCAGGGCAACTCCGTGATCTACGCCGACACCGACGCCGACGGCGACGCCGAGCTCTCCACCACGATCACCAAGGACGGCCAGGTGATCGTGAAGGAGAACACCAAGGGCGGCGACTGGGTCGTGGTCGACCAGGAGAAGCTCGGCGCGGTCGGCGACGGCGAGGTGCAGACGGCGACCACCGCCGAGGAGGCCGAGTCCTCCGACAGCGGCTGGGGCCTGAACGAGGAGGCCGAGCCGGTCGAGCGGCCGTCGGAGAACAAGACCATCAAGGTGGACCCGAAGAGCGGGCAGTGGATCGGCGACACCGGGCTCCCGCCGAACGCGCCCTCCCCGCAGGAGCCGCGCTGGAAGTAGTGGTCCTCGCGACACCGCCCCGCCGTCCCGATCAGGGAGGGCGGGGCTTTTTGTTGGCAGGCGCAACGAGAAGTGCCTTTCGGTGCGGATCACACGTGACCAACATCGCCCCCCAATGTGACCGAGCACATTTGACCGTCACCCGTTTACCGGCGCCCATTCGGGGCTGAATCGATTCCCTGATCGGTTATGTGAGGGAAGCGACAACAGGCATGGGGCTTGCCGTTGGTGGGTACCGCTAGCCTCACAGGCATCCCTTTTTCTTCCACGTCCCTCCTCGGGGCGTGGCGCAGCTTTTTCTCAATTCGCCCGGCTACCCCGGCCCCGGCGTTGAAGTGACGGGCACCCGCCCAGCTAGGAGACGAGCGCGATGACCGCACTGGCTGTTCCCGGTCTCGACCAGGCCCCGACCAACCACCCGCGCCTGCTGTCCTGGGTGCGGGAAGTCGCCGAGCTCACCACGCCCGAGCGGGTCGTCTGGTGCGACGGTTCGGACGAGGAATGGCAGCGCATGACCGAGCAGCTGGTCCGCGCGGGCACCTTCGTGCCGCTGAAGCAGAAGCCGAACTCCTTCTGGTGCGCGTCGGACCCGTCGGACGTGGCCAGGGTCGAGGAGCGCACGTTCATCTGCTCGGTGGACGAGGCCGACTCGGGTCCGACGAACAACTGGATGCCGCCCGCCGAGATGAAGTCGATCATGACTGAGCTCTACCGGGGCTGCATGCGCGGTCGCACCATGTACGTCATCCCGTTCTGCATGGGCCCGCTGACCGCGGAGAAGCCGATGCTGGGCGTGGAGATCACCGACTCCGAGTACGTCGTGGTGTCGATGAAGATCATGACCAGGATGGGCAGCAAGGCGCTCGCCCGCTTCGGCGAGGACGCGGACTTCGTGCCCTGCCTGCACTCCATCGGCGCCCCGCTGGAGCCGGGCCAGCAGGACGTGCCGTGGCCGTGCAACGACACCAAGTACATCAGCCACTTCCCCGAGGAGCGGATGATCTGGAGCTTCGGCTCCGGCTACGGCGGCAACGCCCTGCTCGGCAAGAAGTGCTACTCGCTGCGCATCGCCTCGGCGATCGGCCGCAACGAGGGCTGGATGGCCGAGCACATGCTGGTGCTCAAACTGACCTCGCCGGAGAACAAGGTCCACTACGTCGCCGCCGCGTTCCCGTCGGCCTGCGGCAAGACCAACCTGGCGATGCTGGAGCCGACCATCCCGGGCTGGAAGGTCGAGACCCTGGGCGATGACATCGCCTGGATGCGCTTCGGCGAGGACGGCCGCCTGTACGCGGTGAACCCGGAGAACGGCTTCTTCGGCGTCGCGCCCGGCACCGACTGGAAGACCAACCCCAACGCGATGCGCACCATCGCCAAGGGCAACAGCCTGTTCACCAACGTCGCGCTGACCGACGACGGCGACATCTGGTGGGAGGGCATGGGCGAGCCGCCCGCGCACCTGACCACCTGGAAGAAGAAGGACTGGAAGCCGGGCGACGAGGAGCTGACCTCGCACCCGAACTCCCGCTACTGCACCCCGATCGACCAGTGCCCGATCACCGCCCCGGAGTGGGAGGACCCGAAGGGCGTGCCGATCTCGGCGATCCTCTTCGGCGGGCGCCGCAAGACGACGATCCCGCTGGTCACCGAGTCGCGCGACTGGCAGCACGGCGTGTTCATGGGCGCCACCCTGTCCAGTGAGACCACCGCGGCCGCCACCGGTCAGGTCGGCGTCGTGCGCCGCGACCCGATGGCCATGCTGCCGTTCATCGGCTACCACGCCGGTGACTACTTCCAGCACTGGATCGACATGGGCAAGCGCGCCGACGCGGCGAAGATGCCCAAGGTCTTCTACGTGAACTGGTTCCGCCGTGACGCCGACGGCGGCTTCCTGTGGCCCGGGTTCGGCGAGAACTCGCGCGTGCTGAAGTGGGTCATCGAGCGCATCGAGGGCAAGGCCGCGGCGAACGAGACCGCGATCGGCCACGTGCCCACCGCCGAGGCGCTGGACCTGTCCGGCCTGGACGTGGACCCGGCGGACGTGGACAAGGCCCTCGCGGTGGACGCCGACGAGTGGCGCGCGGAGATCCCGCTGATCGAGGAGTGGTTCGACAAGATCGGCGACAAGGTGCCGAGCCTGCTCCGCGACGAACTGGCCGCGCTGAAGCAGCGATTGGGCTAGACCAATTCGAAGAAAGGCCCCGAATCCGCTCGTCCGGGTTCGGGGCCTTTCTTTGTGCTTTGTGCTTTTCGCCTCAGCGCTTCACGTTCGCCCGGAGGAATTCGATGTCCGCCGCCTGGCCGTCGCCCGGGGTCTCCAACACGATCGGCGCTCCCGCCGCGTCGCAGACGGCGACGAGCAGTTCCGGCTCGATCGTTCCGGAACCGATGTTGGCGTGCCGGTCCCGTGCCGAGTTGAAAGCGTCCCGCGAGTTGTTCAGGTGCACCAGGTCGATTCGCCCGGTAATGCCCTTCACCCGCTCGACGATCCCCGGCAGTTCCTCGCCCGCCGCGAAGGCGTGGCAGGTGTCCAGGCAGAAGCCCGCGCCGAACTCGCCGACCGCGTCCCACAGCCGCGCCAGCATGTCGAAGCGGCGGGCCATGGCGTTGTCGCCGCCCGCGGTGTTCTCGATCAGGATCGGCACCGCGAAGCCGCCCGCCTCGGCCTGGCGCTCGAAGAGCTTGCGCCAGTTGGCGAGCCCGGCCTCCGGGTCCTCGCCCTTGGTCACGTGGCCGCCGTGCACCACGAGCCCGGAGGCGCCGATCGCGGCCGCCGCCTTGGCCTGCTGCGCCACGGACTTGCGGGACGGGATCCGGATGCGGTTGTTCAGCGACGCCACGTTGATGACGTACGGCGAGTGCACGAAGACCTCGACATCGGCCTCCCGGAGCTGTTCGCCCTGCGGGTGCGGGACCGGAGCGGCCCAGCTCTGCGGGTCGGACAGGAAGAACTGGACGACCTCTGCACCGAGCCGCTGTGCGGTGGACAACGGGTCCTCGGCGCCGACATGGGCCCCAATGCGCATGAACACGAGGGTAGTAGGCCGAACGGGTACTCCGGCCCGTGCCCGGGTAACAAGGCCGCAGCCGGGAAGATCTCCCCAGTGACGGCGTCACCTTCGCCGTCCTCCGTCGTTGGACTTGGTGACGTTACCGATCGGTACGCACCGGAGGGGTGGCCATGCGCCTGCAGCAGGCTCTGCGGATCTCCGTGGTGGCCGTCGTCCTCGGCGGCGCCATGAGCACCGGGCTCGCCGCATCCGCATCCGCTGCCGCCGAACCGATCGTGGTCGGCGACTGCAAGGCCACCGTCATGGGCACGCCGGGCCAGCCGGTCTCGCTCAACCCCGGCGCGATCGCCGCCCCGGTGGTGAACCTGGTGCGCGCGGTGCCGCTGCTCGGCCCGCCGATCGCGGGCGAGGCGGACAAGGCGATCCGGCGGCTGCCGCCGATCCCGATCGGCGCCGTCCCCACCGGCTCCGGCGGCTACATCAGCGGCGGGCACATCGCGAGCGCCGTCATCAACAAGATCGACGACATCCCGCTGCTCGGGCCCGTGCTCGGGGCGATCCTCGACGGGGTGCGCACGACGCTGACCGCGGGCTGCGGGGTGACCACGCAGGTGGTCAACGCGGCGACCAAGCCGGTCCAGGAGGGCACCGGCGCGATCGCGGACGCCTCGCAGCGGCTCACCGGCGGCGGGGGATCGACCCCGGCCCCCGAGCAGCCGCCCAAGCCGAACCCCGGGCAGCAGCCGGGCCAGCAGCCCGGTCCCGGCCAGCAGAGCCCGCCCCCGCAGCTGCAGCCCGGCGTGACGCCCGGCCCCGGCGCCGGTGGGCTGCCGGACTTCCAGCTGCCCCTGTGGCCGCCGACCGGCTGGTACGACTTCGGCAGGGTGCCGCTCTACGACTACTCGAACCTGCCGGTGGCGTTGCCCGGCGGGCTCGGCGCGCTCGCACCGGGACTGCGCTACGGCCAGAACGTCCCCGGCTACGACCCGGTCTTCGGGCGGCTCGGCGGGTCGGCCGACGAGGACGGCGTGCGCTCGGCGGGCCAGGCATCCGCCCTGCCCTCCGGTCAGTCCGGCCGCGTCGCGGGCCCGGTGCTGCTCGCGGCGCTGGCGCTGTCCTGCGTGACGGCGGCCCTGGTCCGGACCTGGGCGCTGCGCAGGCTCCCCGCCTGAGGCGGGGTGGGCCGGGGCACACCCGGCCGATTACAACTCTGTCGGGGGCGCTTGTTAGGCTCCTCGGGTTGCTGACGCGACGACCCTCCTGCCACGGAACCGCCGTGGCCACTAAGCCCACAGGAGGTGAGTGGTCTTCATGCGTCACTACGAGATGATGGTCATTCTCGACCCGAACCTCGACGAGCGCACCGTCGCTCCGACCCTCGACACCTTCCTCAACGTGATCCGCAACTCCGGCGGCAACGTGGAGAAGGTCGACGTCTGGGGCCGCCGTCGTCTCTCCTTCGAGATCAAGAAGCAGGCCGAGGGCATCTACGCCGTCCTCGACATCAACTGCGAGACCGCTGCGGTCAAGGAGCTCGACCGCCAGCTGTCGCTGCAGGACTCGGTCCTGCGGACCAAGGTCCTGCGCCGCGAGTCCGCGAAGTAGTCCTAGTCCAGGGACGGAGATCTCGACACCATGGCTGGCGAGACGACGATCACGGTGGTCGGAAACCTGACCGCCGACCCCGAACTCCGCTTCACCCAGTCCGGCGCGGCCGTTGCCAGCTTCACCGTGGCATCGACCCCGCGGACCTTCGACCGCCAGTCCGGCGAGTGGAAGGACGGGGAAGCGCTGTTCCTGCGGTGCAGCATCTGGCGACAGGCCGCCGAGAACGTGGCCGAGTCGCTGACCCGCGGCATGCGCGTTGTCGTGCAGGGACGCCTCAAGCAGCGGTCTTACGACACGCGCGAGGGCGAGAAGCGCACGGTCTACGAGCTTGAGGTCGAGGAAGTCGGCCCCTCGCTGCGCTACGCCACGGCGAAGGTCAACCGGGTGAGCCGCGGAGGCGGCGGCGGTGGTGGCGGCCAGGGAGGCGGCGGCTACGGCGGCGGCGCTCCGGCCGACGACCCGTGGGGCTCCGCGCCCGCCGCGCCCGCCGGTGGCGGCTACAGCGACGAGCCCCCGTTCTGATCTCGCTGACCTCGGGTCCGGCACCGCACGTCCAGACTGAAACCTGAACCACATCTTGTGAGGACCACACACATGGCCAAGCCGCCTGTGCGCAAGCCGAAGAAGAAGGTCTGCGCCTTCTGCAAGGACAAGAAGAAGGGCAACGTCGCCCTGATCGACTACAAGGACACGACGCTGCTGCGGAAGTTCATCTCCGACCGCGGCAAGATCCGTGCCCGTCGCGTCACCGGTAACTGCAGCCAGCACCAGCGCGACGTCGCCACCGCGGTGAAGAACGCCCGCGAGATGGCGCTGCTGCCGTACACCTCGACCGCCCGCTGACCCGGCCAAGGAGAGAGTCAGATGAAGCTCATCCTCACCGCTGACGTGAGTGGCCTCGGCGGTCCCGGCGACATCGTCGAGGTCAAGGACGGCTACGGCCGCAACTACCTGCTCCCGCGTGGGCTGGCCATCCTGGCCACCAAGGGCGCGGAGCGCCAGGTCAAGACCATCCAGCGTGCTCAGGAGGGTCGCCGCATCCGCGACCTGGACCACGCCAAGGAGGTCAAGGCCAAGCTCGAGGGCCTCGGCGCCGTCGAGTACAAGGGCCGCGCCGCGGCCGGCTCGAAGAAGCTGTTCGGCTCGGTCACCGCGAACGACATCGTCGCCGCGGTCAAGGCCGCCGGTGGCCCGCTGCTGGACAAGCGCGCCGTCGAGCTGTCCGGTCACATCAAGACGACCGGCAAGCACTCGGTGTCCGTCCGGCTGCACCCGAACGTCACCGCCTCGGTCAACCTCCAGGTGACCGCCAGCGAGTAACGCCGCGAGTGCCGCCCGCCAGTGATCATCGGCGGGCGGCACTGTCGCACTGCGGCGGAACCAGCGCCGCGCTCCGACCAGTACCGTGGCAGTGGACAACGTGCCTGGGCACGTGTGATCGCCGTCTCACCAGCGACGCTTTGTTTTCCACATTCGCTCCACAGGGGTTGACCTGGGCGTTTCCCGAACGGTGGAGAAGTTGTCCCCAAGTAATCCCCAGGGGGCGACCGCAGCTGTGGCCGGGTGTGCACAGGCCATCCCCAGCTTGTCCACAGCTCTGTCCACAGGAGGAGGCATCCGGTGGCACTGGCCGACGACCGCGGAGGACCGCCGTCCGGCAGTCCCTTCGAACGTCAACCTCCCCAGGACCTCGCCGCCGAACAGTCCGTGCTCGGCGGCATGCTGCTGTCCAAGGACGCCGTCGCCGACGTGGTCGAGGTCGTGCGCCCGGACGACTTCTACCGCCCCGCGCACCAGGCGATCTACGACTGCATCCTCGACCTGTACGGGCGGGGTGAACCCGCCGACGCGATCACCGTCTCGGCCGAGCTGGAGAAGCGCGGCGAGCTGATGCGGGTGGGCGGCGCGCCGTACCTGCACACCCTGATCGCCACCGTGCCGACCGCGGCGAACGCCAGCTACTACGCGGAGATCGTCTCGGAGAAGGCGGTGCTGCGCAGGCTGATCGAGGCGGGCACGCGCATCGTGCACCTCGGCTACCACGGTGCCGAGGGCGGTGAGCTGGACGAGGTCGTCGACCGCGCGCAGCAGGCGATCTACGAGGTCACCGACCGCAACACCACCGAGGACTACGTGGCGCTGGAGGAACTGCTCCAGCCGACCATGGACGAGATCGACGCGATCGCCTCGCGCGGCGGCGTCGCGCTGGGCATCCCCACCGGCTTCGTCGACCTGGACGCGCTGACCAACGGGCTGCACGCGGGCCAGATGATCATCGTCGCGGCCCGGCCGGGTGTCGGCAAGGCGCTCGCGCTGGACACCCCGCTGCCCACCCCCTCCGGCTGGACCACGATGGGCGACGTCGCGGTCGGCGACGCGCTGATCGGCGCCGACGGCAGGCCGACCAGGGTGGTCGCGGCCACCGAGGTGCTGACCGGGCGCCCGTGCTTCGAGGTCGAGTTCGGCGACGGCACGGTGATCGTCGCGGACGCCGAGCACCAGTGGGCGATCGGCGCCGGGGTGCGGACCACCGCGGAGATCGCGGACTCGATGCGCCGGGGCGTGGTCAGCTCCGTGGTCAACGCGGCCGCGTTGGAGCTTCCGGAGTCCCCCGGGCTGCGCGCTCCGTACGCGCTGGGCGTCGTGCTCGCCGGGGGCAGCTCCGATCCCGAGATCACCATGTACGTGGAGGCCGAGGGCTTCGAGCCGGACCTCTCGGTGCCGTACCTGCGTTCCTCCGAGGCCCAGCGCCGCGCGGTCCTCGCGGGCATGCTCGACGTCGCGGGTTCGGTCGACGACAACGGCGCGGTGCGCCTGCCGCTGGGCGGGGACGCGCGGGAACTGGTGCAGAGCCTGGGCTACGACTGCGCGCCGGGCGAGGACGTCGTGTTCAGCACCGACGACGACGTGTTCCGGATTGAGCGGAAACACTTGGCGCACAAGGAGCTCCGGCGCGCCAGGCGCGGTGTGCGGGCGATCGTGGACGTGCGCCCGATCCCGAGCGTGCCGGTGCGCTGCGTCGAGGTCGACGCGGCCGACCACCTGTACCTGGCAGGCCGCGCGATGATCCCGACGCACAACTCCACGCTCGGGCTGGACTTCGCCCGCTCGTGCTCGATCAAGCACGGCATGACCAGCGTCATCTTCTCGCTGGAGATGAGCCGCACCGAGATCGTCATGCGCATGCTCTCCGCCGAGGCCCGCATCCGCCTCGGCGACATGCGCGGCGGCCGGATGACCGACGACGACTGGACCCGGCTGGCCAGGCGGATGAGCGAGATCAGCGAGGCGCCGCTGTTCATCGACGACTCGCCGAACATGACCATGATGGAGATCCGGGCGAAGGCGCGGCGGCTCAAGCAGCGCAACGACCTCAAGCTCGTGGTGCTGGACTACATGCAGCTGATGTCCTCGGGCAAGCGCGTCGAGTCCCGGCAGCAGGAGGTCAGTGAGTTCTCCCGGCAGCTCAAGCTGCTGGCGAAGGAGCTCGAGGTGCCCGTGATCGCGATCAGCCAGCTGAACCGCGGTCCGGAACAGCGCACCGACAAGCGGCCCATGCTCTCCGACCTCCGCGAGTCCGGATCGCTGGAGCAGGACGCGGACATGGTCATCCTGATCAACCGCCCCGACGCGTGGGAACGCGACGATCCCCGCGCGGGCGAGGCGGATCTGATCATCGCCAAGCACCGCGCGGGGCCCACCAGCACCATCACCGTCGCGCACCAGCTGCACTACAGCCGCTTCACCGACCTCGCCCAGAGCTGAGGTCAGTCCTCCAGCGCCTGGTAGACCGTGGTCCAGAAGTCGTGGATGAGGCGCGCCGAGTCCGGGACGGTCATCCCGACCTGGGTGAGCACGATTCCGGTGAGCTGGTTGACCGGGTCGGCGTAGGTGGAGGTGCCGCTTCCGCCGTCCCAGCCGAACTGGCCGACGGGCGCGTAGTCACCGCGGTAGGTGCGCACCGCCATGCCCATGCCCCAGCCGCCGTGCTGTCCCTGGCCGAACGACACGTGGACGTTCTCGGTGGCCATGGCGTTGCGGGCGGCGTTCTGCTCCGGCGTGAGGCGGTTGGTGGTCATCAGCTCGACAACGGGCCGGGACAGGATCCTCTCGTTCCCGCGCTTGCCGTGGTCGAGCAGCATCCGGAAGTAGGCGTGGTAGTCGTCGGCGGTGGAGACGAGCCCGCCGCCTCCGCCCTGGAACGCCGGGGGCGCGCTGTGGCGTCCGCCTTCGGCCGGGTCCCACACGTGGAACTCGCCGGTCTGCGGATCCGGGGCGTAGAGGGGCGGGAACCGGTCCATCTTGTCCGCGGGCACGTGGAAACCGGTGTCGTCCATCCCCAGCGGGGCGAAGACGCGCTCGCGCAGGAACGCCTCGAACGACTGGCCGGTGACCCTGGCGACGAGCACGCCGAGCAGGTCGTTGCTGATGTGGTACTGCCAGCGCTCTCCCGGCTGGTGCATCAGCGGGAGCGTGCCGAGGCGGCGCACCCACTCGTCCTGCTCGGGCATCGGCACCGGCAGATCGGGCGTGAGCCCCTGCTCGAAGATCGCGTTCATGATCGGGGCACCGAGCGCCGTCCGATCGATGCCCAGGCCGAAGGTGGAGGTCAGCACGTCCCGCACGGTGATCGGCCGGCGCGCGGGCTCGGTGTCGTCCAGCGGGCCGTCGATCCGCTTCAGCACCCGGCGGTTCGCGAGCTCGGGCAGCCACGGGTCGACCAGGTCGTCCAGCCGCAGCCGGCACTCGTCGAGCAGGACCGCCGCGGCCGCCATCGTGACCGGCTTGGACGTCGACGCCATCCGGAAGATCGTGTCCCGGCTCATCGGCGCGCCACCGTCGTGCCGGGTCGTGCCGATCGCCTCGACGTGCGTCTCACCGCCCCGGCTGATCAGGGCCACGACCCCCGGGATCTTGCCGGAGTCGACGTGCCGTGCCAGCACGTCGTGCACCCTGCTCAGACCTGCCTTCGAGAAGCCGCTGCTCATCGTGTTTCCCCTTGCGTGCCGTCAACTGGTTACGGCGACTACGATCGCCAGCCGCGCTGACGCGGCGCCGTCACGGCACTGACGCGACCTCTGACACGGGAACAGCACATGCACGAGTGGTTCATCGAGCCGCGTGAGTACGCGCGGCACGAGCAACGCCGGGGCAGGAGGTTCGCCTTCACCCACCTCACGCCTGCGCGCACGGCGTTGGTGGTGGTCGACATGGTGCCGTTCTTCGTGGCGGAGAACCCTTACTGCCGCAGCATCGTGCCCAACATCAACCGCATCGCCGACGCCCTTCGCGGCGCGGGCGGCACGGTGGCGTGGGTCCTCCCGGCGGTGACCGAGCGCACCGCGTTGGACGACGAGTTCTACGGCCCGGAGGTGGCTGAGGTGTTCCGGGCCTCCGGCGGCACGGGGCCGCTGCCGGAGCGCTTGTGGTCGGGCTTCGCACCGCACGACGACGACCTGTTCACGGAGAAGTCGGCCGCTAGCGCGTTCTTCCCTGGTCGCTGCGCGCTGCCGGAGTTGTTGGAGCAGCGCGGAATCGACACAGTGCTGATCACCGGAACGGTCACCAACGTGTGCTGCGAGTCGTCGGCGCGGGACGCGAAAACCCTGGGGTACCGGGTGATCATGGTCGCCGACGCGAACGCGGCCCGGCGGGACCAGGACCACAACGCCGCACTGCACACCGTCTACCGGACGTTCGGCGACGTGCGTCCGACCGACGACGTGCTCGGTCTGATCGCGGCGGCCTGACCCGCGGAGCTGTCGCAAAGCCGCCAGACAGGGGAGTGTTCGGCTGGTGAGGTGTATTCCATGCCCACCGCGACACTCACCCGGAACTGGCCTGCCGTCCTCTCGGTGATGATGGGGATCTTCTCCATTGTCACCACCGAGATCCTGCCGATCGGACTGCTCACCTCGATCGGTTCGAGCTTCGAGATCTCCGAAGGCGTCGCGGGCCTGATGATGACCCTGCCCGGAATTCTCGCCGCCATTTCCGCGCCTGCTCTCACCGTGGCGACCGGGCGCCTCGACCGGCGGACGATGTTGTGCGCCTTGATGCTCGTGCTCGCGATCGCGGATTTCCTGGCAGCCGTCGCGCCGAACTACTGGGTGATGTTGTTCTCCCGAGTCCTGGTGGGATTGGTGATCGGCGGTTTCTGGTCGATCGGTTCCGGGCTGGCCGCGCGCCTCGTGCCGGAGGAGGCCGTCGGCAGGGCGACCTCGGTGATCTTCTCCGCCGTCCCGCTCGGCTCGGTTCTCGGTGTTCCCGCAGGTACGTTCGTCGGGCAGGTGGCGGGCTGGCGAAGCGCCTTCGTGGTGATGGGACTGCTGACGCTCGCCGTGCTCGCCGCCTTGTCGTGGTGGATGCCGCCCCTGCCCGCGATCCGGGTGACGCGCCTCGACGTGCTCCGCGAACTCCTGCGCCGCCGGGACATTCGAATCGGGCTCGCGGTGACCGCGTTGATCGTGACGGCGCACTTCGCGACCTACACCTATGTCACGCCGTTTCTTCAGGAAGTGACGAGGACGGACTCGGTCACGCTCTTCCTGCTCACGTACGGGATCGCCGGAGTTGCCGGGAACTTCCTTTCCGGAATGTCGCGCCACGTGTTCGCCATCAGCGGCTTCATGATCGCGATCGCGACGTTGGCCCTTCCCGTCGCCGGGAGTTCGGAAATCGGCGCGCTCGCCCTGCTGGTCATCTGGGGACTCGCCTACGGAGCAGTTCCCGCCTGTTCCCAGAAGTGGTTCGCGGCGGCCGCGCCGAACGCCCCGGAGGCCGCCACCGTGCTGTTCACGTCCTCGTTCCAGGCGACGCTCTCCACCGGGGCGCTGCTCGGCGGCGTTGTCGTGGACGCCACGTCCACCACCACCGTCATGACGCTCGGCGGGGTGGTCGCGCTGCTGATGGCCGGGACGCTGCTACTCGCAGACCGCCGCGCATGAGTCCACAGTGGACGAATTCTTTTCCCTGCTGCGCAACGTTTCCGGGAGAAGCCGACGCGGTCCGGGCCCCTGCTCGCCGAGCACGTCGCGCGGGTTGGACAGGTGGCAGGTCTTCAGCGAGAGGCAGCCGCAGCCAATGCAGTCGCTGAGGTTGTCGCGCAGCTGCACCAGCTGCTCGATCCGCGTGTCCAGCTCGGAGCGCCACTCCGCGGACAGGTGCGCCCAGTCCTCCGGTGTCGGCGTGCGCTCGTCCGGCAGCGACGCCAGCGCCTCGCGGATGACCTCCAGCGGCATCCCCACGCGCTGCGAGACCCGGATGAAGGCGACCCGGCGCAGGGTGTCGCGGCTGTACCTGCGCTGGTTGCCGGACGTGCGGCGACTGCGGATCAGCCCCTTGCGCTCGTAGAAGTGCAGGGCCGAGACGGCGACCCCGCTGCGCTCGGCCAGCTGGCCGACGGTGAGCTCGGGTGTTCGGAGCGGCACTTGGTTCACGGCCCCACTGTAACTTGACCTCAACCCCAGTTCAGGTTGTTCGCTGAAGGCATGACGTTCACCGAGCACGAACTCCGCTACCTCGCCGAGCAGGTCCTCGGGCGGCTCGCGACCGTCGACGCGCACGGAGCGGTGCAGAACAACCCGGTCGGCTTCCGGTACAACGCCGAGACCGGCACGATCGACATCGGCGGCTACAACATGGGCGCCACGCGCAAGTTCCGCAACGTGCTGGCCACCGGCCGGGCCGCGCTCGTCGTCGACGACGTCGCCTCGTTCAAGCCGTGGCGGGTGCGCGGGATCGAGATCCGCGGTCGCGCGGAAGCCTTGTCCGGCCAGGAGAACACGCCCGCCGGGATGAGCGCCGAGCTGATCAGGATCCACCCGGAGAAGATCTTCAGCTGGGGTGTGGACCCCACGGCCGACGGCATGACGAGCCGAAAGGTGGGCTGATCACCGCTAGGATCGGTCCGCCTGCCCAGTCGTCGAACAGGGAGCGGTCCGTGCGGGACATCGCGGTCTTCAGCGGTAGTGCACACCGGCGGTTGGCCGAGGAGATCTGCGCGCACCTCGAGGTCCCGCTGCACCCGGTGCGGACCCAGCGCTTCGCCAACGACTGCATCGAGGTCCAGCTCCAGGCCAACTGCCGCGAGCGGGACGTGTTCCTGATCCAGCCGCTCGTCCGCCCGGTGCAGGAGAACCTGGTCGAGCTGCTGCTGATGACCGATGCCGCCCGTGGCGCCTCGGCCGGGCGGATCACCGTGGTCATGCCGCACTACTCCTACGCCCGCTCGGACAAGAAGGACGCGCCCCGGATCTCCATCGGCGGCCGTCTCGTCGCGGACCTGCTCGTCGCGGCGGGGGCCGATCGGGTGCTGGCGATGACCCTGCACTCACCGCAGGTGCACGGGTTCTTCAGCGTTCCGGTCGACCACCTGCACGCGCTGCGCGAGCTGGCCGCGCACTTCCGCCAGTACGACCTGTCCAACACCACCGTGGTGTCGCCGGACCTCGGCAACGCCAAGGAGGCCGCGCACTTCGCCCGCCTGCTCGGCGTCGGCGTGGCCGCGGGCGCGAAGCAGCGGTTCGCCGACGACAAGGTGCAGATCAGCTCGGTGATCGGCGAGGTGGCCGGGCGCGACATCATCGTGCTCGACGACGAGATCGCCAAGGGCAGCACGGTGCTCGAACTGCTCGACCGCCTGCGCGAGCTGGGCGCCAGGTCGATCCGGGTCGCCTGCACGCACGGGTTGTTCTCCAGCGGTGCGCTCAAACGGATCGGGGACCAGCCGGACGTGCTGGAGATCGTCTGCACCAACACCGTTCCGATCGCCGCCGACGAACGCGGACCGAAGCTGAAGATCCTCTCGATCGCGCCCGCGCTGGCCGAGGCGATGCGCCGGATCCACAACGGGGAGTCGGTCAGCGCCCTGTTCGACGCGCCCTGATCACAGCCTGCGCAGGGTGAAGCTCTCCGCTTTGCCTTGCCCCTCAAGCCAAACACCCATGCGCCCGTCGAGCACGTAGCTCCCGTGCGGCGTTCGCGCGATGGTGGTGGGCTGCGAGTCCGCCCACGGTTCGACCCGGTGCACGGCGCGCGCCGCGGTCCAGTCACGATCGGCCTCGAGCACGCTCACAGCGACTTTTCCGTTGCCGCCAAAGGCATTCGTCACCACCGCGAGGGTGCCGTCCTGGCGCAGGTCGAGCCCGTCACCACCGGCCAGCGGCCGGTCGAGGCGAACCTCGGTGATGCGCCGCGGGTCGTCGAGCGGAATGCGCAGCAGTGCGCCGGTGTCGTAGCGGGTCGAGAGCAGGAAGCCCTCGGGGTGCCAGACGATTCCGTTCATCCCGATACCCGTTGCGCCCAGCTTCGGGTCACGGACCAGCACCGCGGGCCGTCCCTGCGGGTCGATCCGGTAGAGCGTGTCCGAGGCAGGGTCGGTGACGTAGGCGTTGCCCGCGCGGTCGATCGCGAGGTCGTTCGCGGCGTGCCTGCCCGGTCCGACCGCGAGGCCGACGAGGTGCAGCAGTCTGCCGGTCGAGAGGCTGAAAATGCCCACGCCAGAAGACTTCCAGGTCGTTTCCGGCGTTGAGCGGCGACCGCTGCCCATGTCCCCGTAGGCCACGAGCACCCGGTTGCGCACCGCGTCCACGTGCACGCCGAACGTCTGCACCATTCGCGGGTGGGCGGCGAACGGGCGCACGCGGCCGTCCGGCCGGACCACCGAGATCGTGCCCTCGCTGATCGACGTCACCAGGAAGGACCTGCGCAGCGGGTCCCAGGCGATGCCTTCGGGGAACAGGTCCTGCGCCTTCGCGGTGATGACTTCCGGTAGTCCGTGCGGGCTCGCGGAAGCCACCGGCGTGAGGGTGGCCGCGGCCGTCGCCGCGACGGCGAGCGCGAGCAGTGACCGCCGCGCCATGATCAGTTTACGCATCTCAGTCCGTCCTCGTTATTAAGTAAGAACTCAAAATATAATCAGAGGTCTGATACCCGTCAATAGTCTCGCTCGCGAGGGGACTCGTACGATCGACGCATGGGCATGCCGCTGGAGGAGCGCCTCGGCGCGGACATCAAGCGCGTCGAGCACGAGCTGATGGGCGCGAAGCAGGCGGCGGTGCGCCCGGCCGGGCTGACCGTCGCCCAGTACTCGGCGCTGTTGGTGCTGGCCGAACAGCCGGGGATCTCCGCGGCCGAGCTGGCCAGGCGCTGCCGGGTCACGCCGCAGACGATGACCACGATCCTGCGCAACCTCGAGGCGGCCGAGCTGATCAGGCGCGAGCAGCACGAGCTGCACCGCAACGTGCTGGAGACGCGGCTGACCGACGCGGGCCGGAAGGCGTTCGAGCTGGCCGACCGGCACGCGTCCGCGGTGGAGCGCAGCCTCGCGGCGGAGTTCACCGAGCGCGAGCGGGACCAGTTGCGCGCGCTGCTGGCCCGCTGCTCGAAGGTGCTGACGAGTCAGCCCAGGGGCTGAGTCCACTCCGCGAGGACCTGGGCGATCTGCGGCAGGTCGCGGGCGCCGGTGGCGGCGTCGACCACCAGCCGCTCACCCTCGTCCACCGAGGGCGCGCGCAGGTCGCGCTGGTTGAGCACGTAGAACAGCCTGGTGGAGACCCAGGCCAGCCGCTTGTTCCCGTCGATGAGCGCGTGGTTGCGGGCCAGCGAGTGCAGCAGCGACGCGGCCTTCTCGTGCAGCGTCGGGTAGGCGTCCTCACCGAAGACGACGGCCTTCGGCCTGGCGAGCGCGGCTTCGAGCAGCCCCCAGTCCCGCACGTCGGGGGCGTGGCCGAGCGCGGCGTGGGCGGCGGCGAGCAGGTCGTCCAGGTCGAGGTAGTCGATCGGCTCCGCCGGGGCGTCCTCGATCACGGCGCTGATCCGATCCCGGCCGAACCGATCACTGCGCCAAGCGCTTCAGCAGCTCGGCGTCCTCGGCCACGATGCGGGCGAGCGCCGCGTCCCTGGTCGCGTTGCGGCGGTTGACGTACTCGCGGATCGCCCGGCGCGCGATGTCCTGCATCGACCGGCGTTCGCGTTCGGCGGCCAGGCGCAGGGCCTCGGTCTCTTCGTCGGTGAGCCGCAGAGTCATCGCCATGCCGGGAATGATACCGCGTGATACCAGTCTGTATCAGTCCTGGACGGGAATGCGCCAGCGCCACTCGGACACCCGCTCCTTCCCGGGAAGATCACCACGTCCGGTCGCCCACAGCAGCACCCGCCACGGGTCCCCGCCCTCGGTGACGTGCGGCATCAACCGGGCCAGCATCGCGCGGCAGACGTCGGCGGGCGGCTCCAGCCGGGCTCCGAACGCGGCGCAGATGTCGTGGCTGTGCAGCAGCGCCTCGCCGACGCCGATCGCCAGGTACCCGGCGGGATCGGTGAGGCCTGCGGGGTGGAAGGCCCGCGCGCTCGGCGGGGCGGCGTCGCCGATGACCGCGAACAGCTCGCCCGTCGCCCTGATCACCTCGATGACCTGGGCGTTCGTCGCACCTTCCTCGATCTTGCCCCAGACCTTGAGCTGCTCCGTCGCCCGCGCCGCCAGTGAGGTGGCGTAGTAGAGCAGGTCGTCGGCCAGGTGCTCCGCGGTGTGCAGGCAGGTCCAGTCGAGACCGGCGGCCGGGCGCGACCAGTCCTGGTCGGCCACGGAGCTCAGACCGGTCACGCACGCGGCGACGGCGGCGCGCAGATCGTCGGGTGTCATGGTTTCTGTCTACCTGAGCGGCCTGACAACACCTGTGGCCTATTGAGCGTTTCTGATCGGTCTGGAAGAACTGTGAGCGTCTTTGTGCGCCAGCGTGGAGGTTCGCATGCGTTCCGTCTTCCTGACCGTGCTGTCGGCAGCCCTGATCGCGGCAGGAACGACACCGGCGGTCAGCGCCGCGCCCGACCTCGACGTGTACTCCTACCTGGAGAATCCCGGGATCACCGGCGAGGGCCAGGAGCCGCACCACGCGGAGCTGCGCCCCTACGCCGACCGCGCGGCCGCGGTGCGCGGGGACGAGCGGACGCCGTTCACCCGCAGCCTGGACGGCGACTGGAAGATCAAGATGGCCGACCTCCCCGAGCGCGTGCCCGCCGGGTTCCACGCCGCCGGCTACGACGTGCGGGACTGGCGCACGGTGCGGGTGCCGCACACCTGGCAGATGGACGGGCTGGACCACCCGATCTTCCGCAACATCGCCGAGGAGATCGTTCCGGACACCCCGCCGAAGGTGCCGCGCGACGTGAACCCGACCGCCGCCTACGCCAAGGACTTCGACCTGCCAGCGGACTGGGCGGGCAGGCGGACGTTCCTGCGCTTCGAGGGCACCACGTCCAGCTACTTCGTCTGGGTCAACGGCCGTCGCGTCGGCTATGACCAGGGCGGGTACACCCCGGCGGAGTTCGACATCACCGAGGCGCTCAAGCCCGGCCGCAACCGCCTTGCGGTCCAGGTGCACCGGTGGGCGGCGGGCGCCTACCTCGAAGACGTGGACCAGTGGCGCTTCGCCGGGATCTTCCGGTCGGTGTGGCTCTACTCGACCCCGGCCTCCTTCGTCCGCGACATCACCGTGCACACCGACCTCGACGCGAACTACCGCGACGCCCGGCTCGACGCGAAGGTGGAACTGGCCGGAAAGCCCACCGGCGAGAAGGTGACCGCGAGCCTGCACGACTCCTCCGGCCGTGAGGTCGCGCGCACCTCCGCACCCGCTGACCAGGCCGAACTCGCACTCAGCATGCCCGTCGCGAACCCCGCGAAGTGGACCGACGAGACACCCGACCTCTACACGCTGGTGCTGGAGTACGGCGGCCACATCACGAGCGAGACGCTCGGCTTCCGCGAGATCACCATCGCCGGCAAGCAGCTGCTGGTGAACGGCAAGCGCGTGCTGTTCAAGGGCGTCAACCGCGCCGAGACCGATCCCGACCACGGCAGGCACCAACCCAGGGACAAGCAGCTCCGCGACGTGAAGCTGTTGAAGGACCTGCACGTCAACGCGGTGCGCACCTCGCACTACCCGTCCGACCCGCACTTCTACGACCTGGCCGACAGGCACGGGCTGTGGATCGACGACGAGGTGGACATCGAGACGCACTCGCGCGAGGACTGCCCGAGCAAGTGCCTCGCCGACAAGCCCGAGTGGCAGGACGCGTTCCTGGAGCGCTTCGTCGCCATGGTCGAGCGGGACAAGAACCACCCGAGCGTCTTCATGTGGGACACCGGCAACGAGGCCGGGCTCGGCGCGGCGCACTACAGGATGGCGGAGTGGGCCAAGCGCAACGCCCCGGGCCGACCGCTCTACCACCAGCCCAACAAGCCCGACGGGGACGCGCCGTTCGCCGACGTCTGGGGGCCGCGCTACCCGACCCCGGCCAGGCTCGCCGAGCAGGGGCGCAGGACCACCAAGCCGGTGATCATGGGGGAGTACGCGCACGCGCAGGGCAACAGCCTGGGCAACTTCCGCGAGTTCTGGGAAGAGATCCGGGCGAACCCGGTGCTGCAGGGCGGCTTCATCTGGGACTGGGCCGAGCAGAACCTGCTGCTGCCGCTACGGATCGCCCCGGACTCCTCACCGAGCAGGATCTCCGCGCACCTCAGCGGGATGCCGAAGCTGGTCGACGGCCGCCGCGGGAAGGCGCTGAGCCTGTCCGGGCTGGACGACTTCGTCGAGGTCTACCGCGATCGCAGGCTGGACATCACCGAGCAGCTGACCCTGGACGCGTGGGTCAGGCCCGCCGAGTGGCGCGGCAGCATGACCATGATCGCCAAGGGCGACCACCAGTACGCGCTGAAGCTCAAGAACGAGAAAACGCTGGAGTTCCACGTTCACGGCGGTGGCTCCTGGCACACCGTGTACGCGCCCGTACCTGCGGATTTCTACGGCAACTGGCACCGGGTGAGCGGCACCTTCGACGGATCGGTGCTGCGGCTGTTCCTCGACGGCAAGCAGGTCGGGGAGACGGCGTGGGCCGGGCGGATCGACAACACCGCGTTCCCGGTGAACATCGGCCGCAACCCGGAGCTGCACCAGGACTTCAACGGGCGGATGTCGCACGGCGTCCTCGACGACGTCCGGATCTACGACCGCGCGCTGAGCCCGGAGCAGCTGGCGGCCGACCCGGTCGACAAGGCGGTGCTCGCGCTGGACTTCGACCGGCTGGAGGAGCGGGGCCGCTACTCCTCCTACGGCGCGCACCAGTCCGGCGCGGACGGCTTGATCAACACCGATCGCACGCTCCAGCCGGAGACCGCGCAGCTGGCGTGGGTGCACCAGCCGCTGCGCTTCGCCTTCGCCGGCAACCAGGTGTCGATCAGCAACGAGCAGGTGTTCGCGGCCGTGCAGGGCAAGGAACTCCGTTGGCGCCTCACCGAAGGCGCCCGGGTGCTGCGTGAAGGACGCCAGGCCCTCCGGGTTGAGCCCGGTCAGACCGTGCGCGCCGGTGTTCCGGTGATCGCCAACCCCGGAGACGTCGAGCGCAGGCTGACCGTCGAGGTGGTCGAACCCGGCGGCCGGGTCTTCGCGCACGACCAGTTCGGCGCAGGTGGGAAGGTCGTCCCGGGTGCTGCACCGCCGCGGGCGAGCGGTCCGGCGAAGGTGACCGAGACCGGCGACTCCGTGGTGCTCAGCGGTGACCGGTTCCGCTACACCCTCGACAAGCGCACCGGCACGTTGACCTCGATGAACGCCGAGGGCGCCGAGCTGCTGAAGCAGGGGCCGCGCCTGGACGCGTGGCGCGCCCCGATCGACAACGAGCGGGTCTGGGGCTACTCCGAGGAGAAGGACTGGCGCGCGGTCGGGCTCGACCGGCTCGCGACGACCGTGGGGTCCGTGCAGGTCGAAGGCGGCAAGGTGATCGTCCGCAGCACCGTCGCCGCGCCCGGGGTCACCGACGCGTCCTTCGCGCAGACCGTGCGCTACGAGGTCGACGACGCGGGCACGATCCGGCTCGCCACCGAGGTGGTCCCGCAGGGGCGGATGCGGAAGCTGACCTATCTGCCCAGGATCGGCACGGCGCTCGGCGTCCCCGACCACTTCCACCGCTTCTCCTGGTACGGCCGCCAGAAGGAGAGCTACAACGACCGCAGGGACGGCACGCCGATCGGGGTGTGGACGAGCACCGTGGAGGCCGAGCAGGTCGGCTACGACAAGCCGCAGGACAACGGCAACCGCACGGACACGCGATGGGCGCTGCTGACCGACGGCCGCACCGGGGGCCTGCTGGTGACCGGGACCAACGACGTCGCCGTGAGCAGCTACGACGACACCGATCGGGCGGAGTACCCGTTCCAGCGACAGCGCAATTCGGGCTGGACGACGCTGCACGCCGGGCACGCGGCGAGCGGCGTCGGTGACACGCCGAACCCGCTGTTGCCGCAGTACAGGGTGGTCGCCGATCGCGACTACCGGTACGAGCTGGTGCTTCGTCCGCTTGCCCGGGACGAGGTTCGCGCGGGGCTGCCCCGGCAATCCAGGTGATGCCATCCACAGATACCCCCCATTCGGGTGGTGTCTAGAGCGCTTGCCCGAGCCGATTTACGACAGAGGGGCTTAGCCACGGCCTTCGATCGGCGGAAGGTGCGCAGCCATGACCGTGCAGATGGACTCCACGGCGGCACCGACCACCCCCGCAGTGTGGGACGAGCTCGTCTCGGAGCTGCCGGTGGGGCTGGTGTTGCAGGACGAGCACGGCGACGTGCTCGCCGCCAACCAGCTTGCCGGGTCGCTGCTCGGGCTCAGCCGGGCGGAACTGCTCTCCGGCAGGCGGCCGGACGGCTGGCGGTCCTTCGACGACTCCGGCGCCCCGCTGCCCAAGCCCAGCGAGCTCAGCGCCCAGGTGCTGCGGACCGGGGCCCAGCTCTCGCTCGCCGTGCTGGTCGAGCACGCGGGGCTGGCGCACACCCGGCTGTGGGTGGAGTTCACACCGGTCCGGCACCGCGGCCGCGGCTGCGTGCTGATCCAGCTCAACCCGGTGCACGACGACATGCCGCACAGCAGGGGACTGCTGGACTCGTTGACCGGGCTGCCCGGTCGCGCGCTGCTGCTCGACCGGCTCCAGCAGGCCCTGACCAGGGCGCGCACCCTCGGCACGCTGGCGACGCTGGTGCTGGTCGACGTGCACCACCTGGCCAAGGTCAACACCGAGTACGGCTTCGACAAGGGCGACGAACTGCTCGCGGTGCTCGGCGGCAGGCTCAGGGCCGGGGTGCGCGCCGACCACACGGTCGCCCGCTACGGCGGGGACGAGTTCGCGGTGGTCGCCGAGCACCCGAACGGCGACGGCGCGGCCATCGCCGACCGCGTCCGCGAGCTGGCGGAACGCCCCGTCCGCATGGGCAAGGGCCGGGCGCTGCGACCGGAACTGCGCGTTTCCTGGGTGACCAGCGACGGCAAGGCGCCGCTTCTCTCGGTCCTCGACTGCGTCGAAAAGCGCCTCCACCACTGACCCTTTTCTCCACTTCCGGGTCAGCCCCGGGAAAACGCCGGCGAATAAAGAACACGACGAAGCCGGGAAGCGATTTTCGCTTCCCGGCTTCGCCTATTGGAATCGGAAGTGCTCAGGAGTTCCTCGACGCACCCACATACTCAAGGAACCCCCGGAGGTGGGTCAGCCCTTCAGGCCACCCAGGCCACCGACCAGGCCGCCGCCGTTGACCAGGCCGGTCACCGCGGAGGTGTCGATGGTGTTCAGCGCCGGAGCGTCGAACGCGCGGCCCTGGGCACCCGGGGTGGGCACCTGAGCGGCGGGCAGCTTCGGCAGCTTGCCGATCTGGCCGGCGGGCAGGACCTTGGTCAGGCCACCGGTCAGGCCACCCAGGTTGGGCAGCTGCGGAGCGGCGCTGCGGGCGGCACCACCGGTGGTGGGCAGCTTCGGCAGCGTGGAGAGGCTGGGCAGCTCGGTGGCCTTGAGCAGGCCCCCGCCCAGCGCCTCGTCGGTCACCGGCAGCGACAGCGCCGCGGCCTGGTCACCGGCGGAGACGGCGGTGGCGCGCTCGCCCTCGGCCATTGCCTCACCGAAGACCTCGATGGGCAGGTCGAAGATGGCGGCCTCGCCGGCGACCGGCAGCAGGGCGTTGACGCCCGACAGGCCGCCGCCCTCGGCACCGCTGGTGACGCCGGTGCCACCGGCCACCGTGGTGACCGCGTTGCTGCCGGTGCCGTCGGTCACGGCCAGGCCGGACACGGCGTCGCCGACGACCTCGCCGGCAACCGCGACCGGGACCTGGGCGATGACGCCCGAGACCGAGCCGTTGTCGCCCGCGGTGACGTAGTCGCCACCCGCGACCGCGGCGGCGTCGCCGACGGCCAGCGCGTCGGAGGTGCCGCCGACCGAACCGGCAACGCCGTCACCCTGCACGACCGGAGCCAGCGGCGCGGTGATGATGTCGCCGCCGAGGAAGCTGCTCACGCCGTTGGTGGCGGTGGAGCCACCGGCCGCCGAGGAGGTCACGTTGTCCGCGACGCCCGAGGTGTTGGCGATGAAGCCCACGCCGTCGCCGAACACCTGGCCGGTGCCCGCGATCGGCAGGGACGCGACGGTGCCGTTGGCGGTGCCGTGCACGCCGCTGGTCACGTTGTCGCCGCCGGCCACCGAGGAGGTGGTGTTGGTGGCGGTGCCGTCGTAGTTGCCACCGGCGCCGATGCCGTCGCCGAAGCCCTGGACGGGCAGCGCGACCGCGGCGTCGACGATGTCGCCCGCGATGCCGCCGTTGTCGCCAACGGTGGTGTTGTCGCCAGCGGTGCTGACCTCGGTGGTGTTGTCAGCGGTGCCCTCGACGTTGTTGGTCAGGCCGAGGCCGGTGCCGAACAGCTGCACCGGGCCGGAGACGCGGCCCGCGCCGATGACGCCGGTGATGACGCCGTCGGTGCCGTCGGTGGTGACGTCGCCACCAGCGGTGGAGGCGGTGTCGTTGGTCGCGTCGGCCTCACCGACGACGATCCAGCCGAGCGAGTTGCCGAAGCCCTGGACGGGCAGCGCGACCGGGGTGTGCACCGCGTTGCCGGAGACGCCGCCGTCGACGCCGTTGGCCTTGACGTCGTCACCGGCGATGACGGTGTCGCAGTTCTCCGCGACGGCCTCGGTGTGCGCGATCCAGCCACCGGAGTTGCCGAACAGGCCGACCGGGCCCGCGACGGGCACAGACACGGCGTTGCCGCTGCCCAGAGCGTCGTCGTCGTCAGCGGAGACCTCGCCACCGGAGTGCGTGGTGGTGCTGTCGGTGCTGACCGCGTCGGAGTTGACGATCCAGCCGGGGGCGTTGCCGTCGACGTCGACCGGCAGCGCGATGGAGCCCTGCGCGGCGTCGCCGGACAGCAGCGAGTCGTTGCCGCGGGTGCCGACGAAGCCACCGGCACCGTGGGTGCCCTGGTCAGCGACCTGGGCGTCGGTGTTGGCGATCCAGCCACCGGAGTTGCCCGCCGCCGAGATCGGCAGCGCGACCGGGGTGCTGGGCAGCAGGCCGGAGGCCAGCGAGTCGTCGCCCAGGGTGTAGCTGTTGCCGCCCGCACCGGTGGTGGTGCTCTGCTCGTGGTACGAGTCGGCGTTCACGACCCAGCCGGCCGCGTTGCCGATGAGCTGCGCGGACGGGGCCAGCGGCACGTCCACGACGGAGCCGGAGCCCAGGCTCTCGGAGCCGTTGGTGTGCGTGGTGCCCGCAGCCTCGGAGAAGGACTCGGTCGCGCTGTCGGAGTCGGTGTTGGCGCCAAGGGCACCACCCGAGTTGCCGGACGCGACGCCGTCCGCGGAGATCGGCGCCTGGATGACGTTGCCGCCGACCAGCGAGTCGAGGCCGTTGGTGTCGCGGTCACCGTTGGCGACGGCGGTCGCCGAGGTGGTGCCGTTGGTGTCGGAGGTCCCGACCAGCCCGCCGAGGGCGTTGTTGTTGACCTCGACCGGCAGCGCGATCGGGGCGTGCGCGATGTTGCCGGAGCCCGAGCCGTCCTCGCCGGTGGTGGCGGCGTCGCCGGTCACGTCGGCCGAGATGTCGGACTGGTTGTTGGCCTCGGCCACACCCGCGAGGGCGCTGATGGCGTTGCCCGAGCCCTGGATCGGCAGCGCGATGGCGGGCTTGACGACGTTGCCCGACAGCGAGCCCTCTTCGCCACTGGTGGTGACGGAGCTGCCCGACTGCACGTCGGTGGTGGAGGTGTTCCACGTGGTGGCCGAGCCGACCGCGGCGAGCGCGTTGCCGGTCAGCTGCACCGGCACGACCGCGTCGGCGTCGACGACGTTGCCCGCGAGGCCCTGGTGCGTCCCGTCGGCAACCATCACCTCGGGGTTGTTGTAGCTGTAGGTCGACTCGTTCTCGACCTCGACGTTGTCACCCGCGGCGATGGCGTTGCCCGCCACGTCGATCGGGATGATCAGGTCGGCGTCGACCTTGTTCGAGCGGAACGGGTCGCTGCCGCCCTCGGCCTTCGAGGCCTTCTTGTTCGGGCCGTAGGCCTTGCGGTCGGCCTTCTTCGCGTCCGCGTCGGCGGTCATCCCGGCGGTGGCGCCGCCCATCAGCGATGACACGTCGACGGTGAAGTCCCGCTTGAAGGTCGGGACGTCGACCTTGCCCACGAGCGGCAGACCGACCGCGTTGTTGTCGAAGTTGACCGGGATCGAGATCTTGCCGCCGAGCGGGGTGGTGGGGGCGTCAGGGTTGACCTGCGCCTCACCGGCCTGCGCGATACCGGCACCCAGGATGAACATCCCACCGGTCAGCAGCGCAGCCTTCATGCCGCGCTTCGCCCAGGAATGCATGTGGATCTCCTTCTGGTTGTCCCCTGAATTCGGGGGTTATTAGGCGGGTGGCTGGACGCTGTCGCGTCGGGGCAAACAGCCACCCATGTCTTGGGGGTGATGGGCGGGTGCCCACCGGGCTGTTGGCGCGGCCACTTGCGAAGGAGGAGATGTGCGCACGAGGGCGTCGTGAAGACTCACCCGGCGGCGCAGGCATCTACCTGCCGCAGGCCGCGGGGAGAGAGTCAGTCAGGAGTGGTGCCGGGCTGCTTGGCAGTCGCGGCCGCCATGCGGTGGAGAGCAGCGGCGCTCAGCGCCTGTCCACGCACGACGAGGGCGTGACCGGCCGAGAGAAAGCCGCCCACGTTGAAGCCACCGGTGCCGGGTCCGTCGTGCAGGCACGAGCAGGAACCACCGGGAATCTGCACGGGCGCGGAGGGCAGCGGGTACCGCGGGCCCTCGTCCTCGCCCGGCTGCGGGCGCTCGGTGTCGCCGACCGCGGGACCGTGGTTGACCACGGCCGCGGGCAGGACCACCGGGTGCCCGGCCTCGTTCTTCGCCGGTCCGCCGGTCTTAGGCGGGCCGACCGGGTCGCCCTGGGGCGTCCCGGCGTCCTGGGTGGTGGTGGCGGCGGAGCGGGCGGAGCCCGAACCGGTCAGCACCTTCTCCAGCACGGCGGAGGGAACGTCGATCAGGTTCTGCTGCTTGGGCTTGAGCAGCCCGGCCAGGCCCTCGACGGCACCGGCGAGCGGGTCGGCGTCGTCCTCGACGGCAAGGCTGCGAGCCTTGCTCGGCGCGGAGACGACCTGCTCGACGACGGCGGCGACGGTGGACTGGGTGGCGTCCGCGACCGGCTTGGCAGTGGCCTCGACGGAGTCGACGACACCGTCGAGGGGCGCGGGCAGCAACGGAGCATCGGCAGCGGCGGCGGTGCCAGAGGCGACCAGCCAGCCGGTGGCGGCGGTGCCGGCGACCAGGAGCGCACGGGCCAGCAGCCGACGCACTCGGCCACCCCCCGTGTTCGCGCTCTGGTTGCTGGTCACGTGCCGCCTCCGCCGTTTATGTCTGCGTGTCGTTGTTGACGGGCTGAACTCTGTCAGGCCGACAACGCCGAAAGCGAGTTCCCCGGCGCTTTATGCCACTATCGAGTTAATAGGCGGTTGTGGTCCAGGTCACGCGATTTCTCGACAACTCCGGGCAACCCGATTTGGAATTCGCAGGTGATCAACATTGAGCAGAGCAGGTATTTCGAAGCCTCGAACAAAGGTTGTCTAGGTTAATTTCTCCAGACAGATTTCGGTCTCGAGCGGTCAGCTCCGTTTCAGCACCCGCGTCGCACCCGCCGCCACCGTGGACGCCAGCACCCAGCCCAGGGCCACCAGCCCGCCGGAGACCCACTGCGAGGTGCCGGTGAAGGCCCACATGTTGTCCTGGCCCAGGTTGATGATCGGCAGCAGCAGATCTGCCGAGACCAGCCACGGGTTCCACTCCGGGTTCTGCCCGTCGTCCAGCCTCGACATCCGGTGGTCGTCGAACCACAGGCCGCCGCCCAGCCAGAACACCGCGATCCAGATCATCGCCAGCCACGGGCGGTAGCCGTAACCGACGGTGCACTCCTGCAGCAGCCCCCAGAACTTGCCTGCGAGCCCCAGCTCCCAGTGCCGCCTGCGCTGCTTCTCCAGCAGCACCCGCACGGCGCGCTCCTCGTGCCCGGAGCGCCGGTAGAACGTGGCGAACAGGTCGTAGGGGCCGGGCGCGAAGTCCGGGATGACCCGCCGCAGCCACCTCAGCCTGGTGCGGACGCTGACCTCGGGCGTCGCGGTGATCGCCTCGAACCGGAAGTCCTCCAGCTCGACCCCGCCCGAGGAGGCCCACAGGAACTCCCCGTCGGTCACCGAGACCGCGGTCGCCCTGGTCAGGACGACCTTCCCGGCGGGTGGCTCGGCGAAGCGCACCACGAGCTGCTGCGCGGACAGCCCGTAGGCGTTCAGCGCGATCCGTGCTTCCTTGCTGCCGAGCACCGAGCCGGTGAAGCTCGCCATCTTGTTCACCTCGACCAGGCGCAGGCGGACTCCGCCGCTGGCCAGGAACCCGTGCGTGCACAACAGGTCCTTGCCGACCATGGCGACGCGCGCGTCCAGCGAGGGCTTGAGCGAGCCGTCCGGCCGTAGGCGGGGCTTGGTCAGGTGCGCGCCCGTGCAGTCGAGGGTCGAGCCGATGTGGGCGTTCTGCAGCCTGATCGAGCCGGTCGCGCGGATGTGCCGGAGGAACAGGGTGCCGCCGATGTCCAGCCGGTCGGCGAACAACGAGTCGATGCCGGGGCCGTGCAGGTGGACCCCGGAGAGGCTGGCGCTGCCGCGCACCTTCGCGTCGACGAGCCGGACCTGCCCGTAGGCGCACATCGCGCCGTTGCGCTGCCCGGCCCCGGACTCGTTCTCCCCGCCGACGCCGCGCGCCTCCAGGTCCCCGCCGACCTCGATGCCGTCGGCGATGAAGGCCAGCGGAACGCGCTGCACCGGTTTGATGCCCTGGTCGGCGAGCCCGACGACGGACTCCTCCTCACCGAGGCAGGAGCCGGAGAGCCGGAGGTAGCCGCCGAGCGTGGCGTTCGGCAGGCGGACCGAGCCGGAGGCGGTGAAGCCGCTGTCCATCTCCACGTTGCCGTCGACCTGGATCCGGTCCGCGACAAGGGAAGCGGTCGTGTCGGCCATGCCGCGCGGCATCACCAGCACCTGGTGGTCCAGTGCCTGCGGGATGCGCAGGCGGGCGCCGGAGAACACCGCGTCGCCACCCACCCGCGCCCCCGCGAGCACGACGCGGCCCTCAGTGGTGAACCGCCCGCCATCGCTGTCGCAGAACAGGTTCCCGGCGACGACGACCCCGGAGGCCTCCAGCGCGTCGCCCTCCGGGTTGGACAGGTAGGCGCCGCCGAGGTGGATGCTGCCGCCCACGTTGGCCCCGCGCAGCCGCACCTCGCCGGTCGCGCGCATCGCGGTCGCCTGGAGCGAGCCGGAGATGTTCAGCCGAGCGCCGAGCAGCGCGTGCCCCTGCGGGCTGCGCAGCACCGCGCCCGCCAGCCGCAGCGTGCCCTGCACCGCGCCGTCGGTGAGGTCGAGGCAGCCGTCGCAGGTGAACCCGGCCTCCAGCACCAGATCGCTGTCCACCCGGAGGTTCTTGCCCTTCAGCCCCGGCATCCGCGATCCCGGCAGCCGCAGCCCGGCCAGCTGCGCCATCCGCACGTCGACCTGGTTGGTGAACACGCAGTCGGCCAGCTCGACCAGGTGCGAGACCTTCACCGACTCCAGGTTCAGTTCACCGGTCACCCTGGCCCCGGCCAGTCGCAGCGCCGGAATACCGGTGATCTTGACCCGGTAGAGGTCGGTCAGCAGCGCGACCAGCACGGCGGCCCTGACCTGCCGATCCGTCTTGCCCGGCAAGGGAAGCGTGAGCCGGTCCCCGGTCCCGAAAGCCCGGCACACCTCGCGTTCGGCCTCGGTGAGATCCGAGGGTTTGACGTACTCGCCCACGCGTTCCTCCGCCCCCTGCTGGTCAGACCTGATCTCACCGGTTCGACGGCCTGGTGGGAAGGCCGGGTTCCAAGCCGTGATGAGCGGACGCGGCGGCGTGATTGGCACTACCGTCTCGGTACGTGAGCGCACCCAGGCAGATTGAACCGACTCCGATCCGTCGGGACGCCGACGAACCGATCCCCTACGGACTTCGGGTGAGTGCCGCGCTGTCGTGGCGGCTGCTGGTGATCGCGGGCGCGCTCGTCGTGCTCGGCTACGTCGCCGCGTACTTCGCCACCGTGGTCATCCCCGTGGCCATCGCCCTGCTGCTGTCGGCGCTCATGGGCCCGGCGGTGACCGCGCTGGTCCGCTGGCGGGTCCCGCGCTGGGCCGCGACGACCGTGGTGCTGGTCGGTGGGCTCGCACTGGTCATCGGCGTGCTCACCTCCGTGGTGACCGCGTTCATCGAGGGCCTGCCCGATCTGCAGAAGCAGGTCACGCAGAGCCTCGAGACGATCAGGGACTGGTTGATCAACGGTCCACTGCACCTGAAGCAGGAGGACATCACCGGCTACATCAACCAGGCCATCGAGGCGCTGAAGGCGAACACCTCGGTGATCACCTCGGGCGCGCTGTCCACCGCGGCGACGGTCGGGGAGATCCTGACCGGCTTCCTGCTGGTGCTGTTCACGCTGATCTTCTTCCTGCACGACGGGCAGGGCATCTGGCGCGGCATCCTGCGCGCCGTGCCCAGCCGCATCCGGGACCGCGTCGACGTCGCGGGCTCCAGGGGCTTCGACTCGCTGTCCAGCTACGTGAAGGCCACCGTGCTGGTCGCGGTCGTCGACGCGGTCGGCATCGGCATCGGCCTGATCGCGGTCGGCGTACCGCTCGCGATCCCGTTGGCGGCGCTGGTCTTCCTCGGCGCGTTCATCCCGATCGTCGGTGGCCTGCTCGCGGGCACGGTGGCGGTGCTGGTCGCGCTGGTGGCCAACGGCCTGGTGTCGGCGCTGATCGTGCTCGTGATCGTGGTCGCGGTGATGCAGCTGGAGAGCCACGTGCTCCAGCCGCTGCTGCTGGGCAAGGCGGTGCAGTTGCACCCGCTCGCCGTCGTGGTGGCGATCGTCGGCGGTCTGGCGCTGGCCGGTCTGGTCGGCGCGCTGCTGTCGGTGCCGGTGCTCGCCGTGATCAGCGCGGCGATCCGCTCGCTGTCCAGCCCGCGCGAGGTCCCGGTCGAGGTGGAGCCCGATCCCGCCGAGGGCGCTAAGCGAGCGTGACGAGGTTGCGGCCGGCGTTCTTGGCGCTGAGCAACGCCGAGTCGGCCGCGACCATCAGCGTGTCGATCTCGTGGCCGAAGCGGGCGGACGTGGCGACGCCGATGCTGATCGTCAACCCGGTCAGCAGGTGCGGGTGCCCGTCCGCCGCCGTGGTCGGCACGGCGAGACCGCAGACCGCGAGCCGGATGCGTTCCGCCTGCCGTTCCGCGGAGACCGGATCGGTGTTCGGCAACAGGATCACGAACTCCTCGCCGCCGAAGCGACCGACCAGGTCGCGGCGCTGCTGCACCTCGTCCTGGAGCAGTCCGGCGACCGCGGCGAGCGCCGAGTCCCCGGCGAGGTGGCCGATCTCGTCGTTGACCCGCTTGAAGTGGTCGAGGTCCAGCAGCAGCACCGCGGCCGTGGTCCTGCGTGCCCGCGTGCGGACCAGCTCCGCGCGGGCCAGCCGGTTCCAGTGCGTCGCGTTGGTGAGCCCGGTCTTCGGGTCGCGCTGCGCGGAACGCCGCCACTGCGCGAGCTGCGTCGCCCGGCCGAGCAGCACCAACGGTGGCACGAGCACGATCACCGCCAACGGATCGGCCAGCAGCACCATCGCGCTCAGCACGCCCGTGCACACCGCGACGACCCCGACGCCGACGTCCAGCGGCTCGCCGAAGACCTCGTGCGGGCGCGCCTGCGGTTTGCGGAGCCAGAACCCGAAGCCCACCAGCAGCGCCCGCGCGGCCAGCAACGTCCCGCCGACCATCAACGAGCCGAAGAGGTTGTCCCCGTAGTGGTTCGGGCACGTGCCTGCCACCAGACACGCGACGAAGGTGGCGACCGTCGTCGCCGCGGTGGTGAACAGCCATCGATGGGGCCCCGGGCGCTGTTCGAGGACGCCCTGCAGCACCGGACCGATCATCAGCAGTACGACGAGGTTCGTCGGCAGGGTCAGCGCGCCCGCCAGCAGGTAGGCGATGTGCACCGCCCACAGGCTCTGCGGCGACTCCGCGCGGAACGGGTCACAGGCCGAGGTCACGACCACGACCAGCACGGACACCCCGGCCAGCACGCCGAAGTCGCGGATCTGGTCGTCGGTCGGCGGCGGCCCGCCGAGCGAGCTGGTCAGGAAGACGCCGACAGCTGCGGCGTAGATCAGGCACCAGTAGAGCAACGCCGGCTTTCGCAAGCTCAGCAACGGCCAGTCGCGCACGCGGCCCTCCCCCAAGGCACATGCAGCAGAACGCGTCCAGCGTGGCACAGCGGACGGGGGCGCACGGCGAACTTCACCCAGAGATGAGATTCGCCTCGGGCACCCGGCAGGATGGCCGGTGCCGACAGCACCGCGTCCGGGAGGGGGATCACCGTGTCGATGTCCACCGCCGAGGACACGCTGGCTTCGACGATGGCCCCGCTGTGGCGGGGCGCGGTGCTGTTCCGGGTCGGCACCTTCGTCTTCGCCACCGTGGGGTTGCTCCTTCACCAAAGCGAGTACCAGCGGCAATGGCTGGGCTGGCTGATCCTCGGGGTGATGGCCGGCTGGACCGTCTTCACCTCGTACGCCTACAGCAGGGAGTCCGGACACCGGACCCGGATCGTCGCCGTCGACGTCCTGCTCACCCTCGTTCTCATCGGCTTGTCGGCGCTCGTTCTGGATAGGGCGTATCTGGAGACCCCGCGGCCGACGGTCACCACCGTGTGGGGCGCGAGCTGCGTGGTGGCCGCCGCCGTGCAGGCCGGTCAGGTCGGCGGTCTCCTCGCCGGCGGGGCGAACGCGCTGGTCAGCTTCTTCGTCAGGGGCTACTTCACCTTCGACATCGCCAGGGACACGATGTTGCTGATCGCGGTCGGGTTCGTGATCGGAATGGCCTCGACCACAGCGCGCCGCTCCGCCATGCAGCTGGACCAGGCGCTGCGGGCGCAGGCCGCGACCGCGGAGCGGGAACGGCTCGCGCGGTCGATCCACGACGGGGTGCTCCAGGTCCTCTCGCGGGTGCGCAGGCGCGGATCGGAGGTCGGCGGCGAGGCTGCGGAGCTGGCGAAGCTCGCCGGGGAGCAGGAGGTGGCCCTGCGGTCGCTGGTCGCCGCGGCGCCGCCGGACTCCAGCGTCGACGGTGAGGTCGATCTCGGCCCGCAGCTGCAGGTGCTCGCCACGCCACGGGTTCAGGTGTCGGTGCCCGCCACTCCGGTGCGGGTGCCGACGAGCACGGCGGCGGAGCTGGTCGCGATCGCGCGGGAGGCGCTGACCAACGCGGACAAGCACGCCGGGCCGGACGCGCGGGCGTGGGTGCTGCTGGAGGACCTCGGGGAGGACGTGGTCCTCAGCGTCCGGGACAACGGCCCCGGCATCCCGGAAGGGCGGCTCGCCGAGGCTGAGGCCGAGGGCCGGATGGGCGTGTCCCGGTCGATCCGGGGGCGCGTCGCCGACCTCGGTGGCAGCCTGGCCCTGCTGACCGCTCCCGGGGACGGGGTCGAGTGGGAGATCAAGGTGCGGCGAGGGGGAACGGAATGACCGAGACAACATCGGCCGTGTCGGTGATGGTCGTCGACGACCACCCGATCTGGCGCAACGGGGTCGCGCGGGACCTGGCCGAACGCGGGTTCGAGGTGCTGGCGACCGCCAGCGACGGCGAGGCCGCGGTGCGGATCGCCCGCACGGTGCGGCCCGCCGTGGTGCTGATGGACCTGAACATGGGCGCGAGCACGGGTGTCGAGGCCACCGGGCGGATCACCACCGAACTGCCCGGCACGCGCGTGCTGGTGCTCTCGGCCAGCGGCGAGCACAGCGACGTGCTGGAGGCGGTCAAGGCGGGCGCCTCCGGATACCTGCTCAAGTCCGCGTCGGTGGAGGAGCTCGTCGACGCCGTGCAGCGGACCGCGGCCGGGGACGCCGTGTTCACCGCGGGTCTCGCAGGACTGGTGCTGGGCGAGTACCGGCGGATGGCCGCCACCGGCCCGGAGTCCGACCCGGGAACCCCGAGGCTGAGCGAGCGGGAGACCGAGGTGCTGCGCCTGGTGGCCAAGGGGCTGACCGCGCGGCAGATCGCCGACCGGCTGGTGATCTCGCACCGCACCGTCGAGAACCACGTGCAGTCGACGCTGCGCAAGCTGCAGCTGCACAACCGGGTCGAGCTGGCCCGCTACGCCATCGAGCACGGACTGGACGGTGACCCGGATGAGTGACCGGGACCTCCGGGTCTCCGACGCCGAGCGGGATCACGTGCTCGGCCTGCTGCAACGCGCGGTCGGCCAGGGCAGGCTGTCGCTGTCGGAGTTCTCCGAGCGCTCCACCCGCGCGGCCTCCGCCGTGGTCCGCGCGGAGCTGAACTCGGTGTTGATGGACATCCCCGGGATGGTCCTGGACACCGCGGCCGCCAAGGGCTCGCTGGAGCTGCGGCACACCGGCTCCACCATGCACCGGACCGGGCGGTGGGTGGTGCCGAGGACGCTGGTGCTGCGCGGGAACCTCGGCACGAGCAGGCTGGACTTCACCGAGGCGATGATCGCGGAACCACTGGTCACCGTGGAGATGGACAGCACGGCGGGCTCCACCACCCTGGTGCTCCCGCACGGCGCCACGGTGAACATCGACGAACTGGTCCCGGTGATGGCCACGGTGATCGACAAGGTGGGGCCCGGCGAACACCGCGGCGTCCCGCACTTCGTGCTCACGGGGACGCTGCGGATGGGCACGCTGAACATTCTGCCGCCCGCGCGGAAGAAGCGCGGTCTGCGCAGGTTCTTCGGCTAGGACCTGGTGGCGCGCAAGGCGAACAGCAGCGGGATGCGCGGTTCGTCCTCCGGCAGCCGCCACCAGCCCGGCTCCACCTGGACCATGTTCGGCCAGCGCGGCCACTGCAGTTCCTCGGTCTCGCGCAGCCCTTCGACGCGGAGCCCGGCCCCGGCGAGCGCGGTGACCAGTGCGCCGATGCCGTGCCGCCACTCGTAGGCCCACGTCGAGCCCGCCAGCGCCGGGCCGTCGGTGTAGGTGTGCGTCGAGTTCTTCTCGATCGCGCCGCGGCCTTCGAGGTAGTCGTTGCGCAGCAACAGGTCTGGGCCGTCGTCGGCGTGCTGCCGCGGGCCGAGCGCGTTGAACAGCGGGTGGAAGTCGACGACGTAGGCCAGCCCACCGGGTCTGAGCAGGGCCGCGACCACGGACGCCCACGCGGGCAGGTCCGGGAGGTAGCACAGCGAGCCCTTCGCGGTGTAGACGACGTCGAACCGCCGTCCGCCGAGGGCTTCCACCGCGTCGTAGACGTTGGCCTGCACGAACTCCACGTCGTCGCCGGAGCGCAGCGCACGGGCGCGCGCCTCCTCGATCGCGGCTCCGGAGAGGTCGAGCCCGACCGAACGAGCACCGCGGCGGGCGAACGCGACGACGTCCGTGCCGAGGTGGCACTGGAGGGTCAGCACGTCCCGGCCGGTCAGGTCGCCGAGGTCGGCCCATTCCCACTCGGCGAACCACGTCTCCGGATCACGCTGGTAGAACCGGCTTTCCGCGTGGATCGGAGTGCGGGCGTCCCAGTTGGCCTGGTTGGCCCGCATCCTCTGCTCGTCGCCGCTGTCCACGGCGCGAGCCTAGAGGTGCAGTGCGGCGCGGGCGACGGCTCGGGCGTGCGCGGGGTCCTTGGCGGCGAGCACCGCGCGGGCGGCGTGGCGGCACGCGTCCGCGGTGACCCCGCCGAGCGCGGAGCCCACCCGGGCGAGTGCGGCGGCGTTCATCGACAGGCTCGTCACGCCGAGCCCGACCAGCACGCAGCCCAGCACCGGATCTGCGGCGGCCTCACCGCAGACGCCGACCGGCTTGCCCAGCTCCGCGCCCGCGTCACCGACGAGCGCGATCAGGCGCAGCAGCGCGGGCTGCCACGGGTCGTTGAGCGCGGCGAGCGCGCCGAGCATCCGATCGGCGGCGAAGACGTACTGCGCGAGGTCGTTGGTGCCGAGGCTGACGAAGTCCACCTCGGCCAGGATCTCCTTGGCGGACAAGGCGGCCGCGGGGATCTCGATCATCACCCCGGCTCTCGGCAGCCCCGCGGCGCGCACCCGCTCGGCGAACCAGGCCGCCTCCTCCGCGGTGGCCACCATCGGCGCCATCACCGAGACCTCGGCTCCGGAGTCGGCCGCCGCACCCGCGATGGCTTCGAGCTGGCGGTCGAGCACGCCCTGCTGCTCGCGGCCGATGCGCAGGCCGCGGACGCCGAGTGCGGGGTTCGGCTCGTCCTCCGGGGTCAGGAACGGCAGCGGCTTGTCCGCGCCCGCGTCCAGGGTGCGCACGACGACCGGCTTCCCCCGGAACGGCGTCAGGACCTGGGCGTAGGCGGCGCGCTGCGCTTCCACCGACGGCTCGCTGGTCGCGGAGAGGTAGCAGAACTCCGTGCGGAACAGGCCGACGCCCTCGGCCCCCGCGGCGACGGACGCCCTGGCGTCCTCGGCGGAGCCCACGTTGGCGATGATCTTGACGCGCTGGCCGTCCGCGGTGCGCCCGGTGCCGTCCCACTCCGGCTCGGCCTGCGTGGCCGCGGCGACGACCTCGACCGGGCCGTCCGGCACCTCGACGGACCCGGTGCCGCCGTCCACGACCAGTCCGGCCGCGTCCAGCTCCAGCACTCCGCGCACCGCGACGACGGCGGGGATGCCGAGCGATCGGGCGAGGATCGCGGTGTGGCTGGTCGGACCGCCCTCCTCGGTGACGAGGGCGAGCACCATGGCCGGGTCCAGCCCGGCGGTGTCCGCGGGCGCCAGGTCCCGCGCCACGAGCACGCTCGGACCGGCCAGCTCGGGAACGCCGGGCGGGTCGATGCCCAGCAGCTCGGCGACGATGCGGTCCCGCACGTCGCGCACGTCCTGGGCGCGCTCGGCGAGGTAGCCGCCCGCGGCCTCCAGTCCGGCGGCGAAGACGTTGGCCGCCTCGAAGACCGCGCGGGGGGCGGGCAGGGCGCGTTCGCGCACGAGCTTGGCGGCCTGCGCGGCGAGCGCCGGGTCCGATGCCATCGCGGCGGTGGTCTCCAGCACCGCGCGGGAGTCGCCCTCGACGGTGGCGGCCTTGGCGTTGAGCCGGTCGGCGACGGCCGCCGCGGCGGGGCGGATGCGGCCGGCCTCGACCTCGGTGTCGGCAGGTGCGGGAACGGCCGACGGCTCACCGAGCGGGTCGGCGACGCGGACGACGGGGCCCGAGGCGCGGCCAGGGCTGACACCGACACCTGTGAGCTGCAAGGCTGCCATGGTCTAGACCATACCGAACCTCGGACCAGCGTCAATGCCGCGCGATCATCATCGCAGGTCACCCGATGGAGTTACTGAGGGCGACCACCGTGCAGCTCAGCGTCATCGGCAGCCTAGGCTCCGGCGGCATGAGCACCGACACCCGATCCCGCCGCATCCGCATCATCGCCGGCCTCGTCCTGCTGGCCATGGTGCTGTCCCCGCTGGCGTTCCTGCTCGCCTGAGACCCTAGAACGGAACCCCGCAGCGCAGGACCACGTTCGCATAAGGGCTGGCCTCGCCGGTCCGCACCACCAGCTTGGCGCCGCACAGCAGCCACTTCAGCTCCTCGTGCGGGATGCGCCGCGCCTGCGGAAGCCGCTCGGCCAATGCCGCCGCGCACGACGGGTTGCTCGCGTCGACCTCGGTGGCGACCAGGGCGGACTCCACCACGAGCTCGGCCAGCAACCCGTCGAGCACCTGCAGGAACGTGGGCACGCCGAAGGAGAAGGCCAGGTCGACCACCTGCGGCCCGGCCGGGATCGGCAGCCCGCAGTCGGCGACCACCACGCGGTCGGTGTGCCCGAGCCGGGCCAGGGCCGCGCTCAGCTCCGCGTGCAGGATTCCCCTGCGCCTCACCTGATGACCTCGTCGGCGCGCGGGTAGGAGGGCTGCGCCCCGTGCCGCGTCACCGACGTCGCCGCGACGCGGACCGCGAAGCGCGCGGCTTCCACCAGGTCCTCACCCGCCGCCAGCCTGCCCGCGAGCGCTCCGGTGAACGCGTCGCCGGCTCCGGTGGTGTCCACCGGCTTCACCTGTGGCGAGGCAACGGTCGTGACCCCGTCGCGGTCTGCCACCACAGCGCCCTTGGCACCGATGGTCACCACGACCGAGCGCGGTCCGACGTCCAGCAACCGCACGGCCAGGTCCTCCGGCTCACCCTCCGAGCCGAGCAGCCACGCGGCCTCGTGTTCGTTGACCACCAACGGGTCCAGCGCCGCCAGCACCTCGGCGGGCAGCTCCGCGGTCGGTGAGAGGTTGAGCACCGGGCGGACGCCGAGCTCCACCGCCGCCGCCACCGCATAGGCCACTGTGGACAGTGGGATTTCCAGTGACAGCACCAGGACCGCGGCTTCGGCGAGCACCGGACGAGCACTGTCCACATCGGACTCGAATACTGCGGAGTTCGCACCGGGGGAGACGACGATCGAGTTCTCGCCGTCCGGCGTCACCATGATGTAGGCGTTGCCGGTCGGCCGGTCGGGCCGCGCCACATGGGTGACGTCGACACCCGCGCCGCGCAGCGAGTCCAGCAGCAGCGCCCCGTGCTCGTCCGCGCCGACCGCGCCGAGGAAGGCCACCGGCGCGCCGAGCCTGCCCGCGGCCACGGCCTGATTGGCGCCCTTGCCGCCGGGGGAGACCACCAGGTCGGAACCCATGACGGTCTCGCCCGGCCCGGGGCGCCGGTTCAGCGCGACCACCAGGTCGGCGTTCGCCGACCCGATGACCACGACCCGCGCTGGAGTGCTCACTTCGTGAACTCGGCCAGGTTCTCCTTGGTGACGACCTTGACCGGGACGTCGACCTTGGCGGTGACCTGCTCGCCCTTGGCCGCCTTCACGGCCTGCTCGACGGCGAGCCTGCCCAGCTCACGGGGCTGCTGGGCGATGGTGGCCGCCATGGTGCCGGCCTGGATCGCGGCGAGGCCGTCCTCGGTGGCGTCGAAACCGACGACCTTCACGTCGCGCCCGGACAACGCCTTGATCGCGCCGAGGGCCATCTCGTCGTTCTGCGCGAACAGGCCCTTCAGCGCGGACTGCGTCGGCAGCAGGCTCGTGGTGACCTCGAGGCCCTTGCTGCGGTCGAAGTCGGCGGCCTGCTGCGCGGCGACCTTCACGCCGGGGCTGGCCTTGATGCCGTCGGTGAAGCCCTGGCCGCGGTCGCGCGCCGCGGAGGTGCCCGGGGTGCCCTGGAGCACCACGACGTCACCGCTGCCGCCGATCGCCTTGGCCAGCGCCTCGGCGGCCAGCTTGCCGCCCGCGACGTTGTCGGAGGCGATCTGCGAGGCGATCTTGGCGTTGTTCACCGCGCGGTCCACCGCGATCACCGGGATCTTGGCGTTCTCCGCCGCCTTGGCCGCCGGGGTGGCCTGGTCGGACTCGACCGCGTTGACGATGATCGCCTTCACGCCCTGGGTCGTGAAGGTCTGCACCTGGTTGACCTGCGTCGCCGGGTCGTTCTGCGCGTCCTGCACGACGAGCTTCACGCCGAGGGCCTTCGCGGCGTCCTGGGCGCCGTCGCGCAGCTGCACGAAGAACGGGTTGTTCAGCGTGGAGACCGACAGCGCGACGGTGATCTCGCCACCGGTGCCACCGGAGCCGCCGGAGGCACCACCGCACGCGGCGGTCAGCGCGAGTGTGGCCACGGCAACGGCCGCGAACGCGGACCGGCGGGTGAGCTTCATCTGGGTTGTCCCTTTCACCTGATCAACTGGTGCATCCGCTAGTTGCGGAAGCCGGCGACGTTGTCCTTGGTCACGACCTTGACCGGCACCTCGATCAACTGCCGGACCTTCTCCTTGCGCACGGTCTTCACCGCCTGCTCAACGGCCAGGCGCCCCAGTTCGCGCGGCTGCTGGGCGATCGTGGCGGCGAGGGTGCCGTTCTGCACGGCGGCGAGCGCGTCGGGCGTGCCGTCGAAGCCGACGATCATCACGTCCTTGCCCGCCCGCGCGCCGAGCGCCTTGGCCGCGCCGAGGGCCATCTCGTCGTTCTCCGCGAACACGCCCTTGAGCTTGGGCTGCGACTGCATCAGCGCGGCCATCACGTCCATGCCCTTGGCGCGGTCGAACTCGGCGCCCTTCTTGGTGACCACGCGGATGCTGCTGCGCAGGGCCATGCCCTGGGTGAAGCCCTCGTCGCGGTCGCGGCTGGCCGAGGTGCCGGAGATGCCCTGGAGGGTCACCACGTCACCGGGACCGACTGCCTTGGCCAGCGCCTCCGCCGCGAGCTGGCCGCCCTGCACGTTGTCCGAGGTGACCTCGGAGACCACCGGGCCGTCGATCGAGCGGTCCACCGCGACCAGCGGGATCGCCGCGTTGGTCGCGGCCTTGGCGATCGGCGCGGACTGGTCGGTCTCCACCGCGTTGACCAGGATCGCCTGCACCTTCTGCGTGACGAAGGACTGCACGTCGTTGATCTGCTTGGTGGCGTCGTTCTGCGCGTCCTGCACGAGGAGCCTGACGCCCATCTCCTTGGCCGCCTGCTCGGCACCGTCCTTGAGCTGGACGAAGAACGGGTTGTTCAGCGTCGACACCGAGAACGCGATGGAGATCTGCTGCGCACCGTTGTCGCCGGTGGAGCCCGAGTCGCACGCTGCGGTGAGCGCGAGCGCGGCGGCGGCCAGGACCGCTGCGGCGACGCTCCGATGGCGACCGAAGTTCTTCATCGAGAAACTGACCCTTCCCCTGTGGAGATCACTTGTTCCGGCGGCGGAGCGTGTCGAACAGGACGGCGAGGGCGATCACCACTCCGATGACCACCTGCTGCCAGAAGGGCGTCACCTGGAGCTGGTTGAGCCCGTTGCGCAGGACCGCGAGCACCAGGGCGCCCACGAAGGTGCCCGTCGCCCTGCCGACACCGCCGGACAGCGAAGCCCCGCCGATGACGACCGCGGCGATGGCGTCCAGCTCGTAGCCCACCGCTGCCTGCGGCCCCGCCGACGCCAGGCGACCGGCCAGCAACAGCCCGGCCACCGCGGCGAAGACCCCGGCGAGGCCGTAGACCACCAGGGTGGAACGGCGCACGTTGATCCCGGACAGCCGCGCGGCGTCGGCGTTGCCGCCGATCGCGTACATGGTGCGCCCCGCGTAGGTCCGGGTGAGAATGATTCCGGTCAAGCCAAACACGAGCAGCATGACCAGCAGCGGAACCGGCAGGTAGTCGCCGATGGTGCTGCCGAGCGCGGTGATCTCGTCCGGGGTGGACTTCGGGGTGCCGTCGGAGACGACCAGGGTCAGGCCGCGGGCCACGCTGAGCATCGCCAGGGTCGCGATGAAGGCGGGCAGCCTGCCGTAGCTGACCATCACGCCGTTGACCAGACCGGCGGCCAGCCCCGTGACCAGGCCCGCGACCAGCGCCAGCCAGCCGGGCAGCCCCGCCTCGGTGAACGACCACGCCGCGACCATGCCGGAGAGCGCGGCGACGCTGCCCACCGACAGGTCGATCCCGCCCGAGACGATCACGAAGGTCTGCCCGAACGCGAGCACCGCGACCACGGCCGCCTGCACGCCGACGTTGAGCAGGTTCTGCGCGGTGAGGAAGTTCGGCGCCATGACCGACAGGGCCGCCACGAGCACGATCAGCCCGCCGAGCGCCCCGTTGTCGGACAGCAGCCTGCGCAGGTCGGGACGGCCGCCGTCCCGCTCGACAAGGGTCGTCGTCATCTCGCTTGCTCCCACGTCGTGTCCGCGACGGTCTCCTCGGGCGCCGACGGCCGGGCGGTGTCGCGCTCCGCCTCCCGCCACTTGTCGGAGAAGCCCTCCGTGTGCGACCAGCGCCCCGGCTCGGCGGCACCAGCCGAAACGGCGAGCGCCATCACCGCGTCCTGGGTGGCCTCGGCCGCCGTCAGCTCACCGGCCACCCGGCCTGCCGACATGACCAGCACGCGGTCGCTCATCCCGATCACCTCGGGCAGGTCGCTGGAGATCAGCACCACCGCGTGACCCGCATCGGTCAGCTCGTTGACCAGCTCGTAGATCTCGACCTTGGCGCCGACGTCGACCCCGCGGGTCGGCTCGTCCAGCACGAGCACCCGGACGTCGGCCAGCAGCCACTTGCCGATCACGACCTTCTGCTGGTTGCCGCCGGAGAGCTCGCGCACCGGCTGGTCCAGCCCCGAGGTCTTCACCCGGAGCCTGCCCGCCATCGCGGAGGTGCGCACGCGCTGCGCCTTCCGGTCCACGAAGCCGCCCTTGGTGGCCGCGCGCATCGTGACCAGGCCGAGGTTCTCCCCGACGCTGGAGGTCAGCACCAGGCCCTGGCCCTTGCGGTCCTCCGGCACCAGGCCGAGCCCGGCGCGCATCACCGCGCGCACATCGCCCGCCCTGGGACGGCTGCCCGCGACGACGACCTCGCCGGAGTCGTAGTGGTCCACCCCGAAGACCGCCCTGGCCACCTCGGTCCGCCCGGAGCCGACAAGGCCGGCGATCCCCAGCACCTCACCGGCCCTGACCTCGAACGAGATATCGGAGAACGCCCCGCTCCTGGTCAGCCCGGAGACGCTGAGCAGCACCTCGCCCGGCTCGCGGGCGCGGCGCGGGTACTGCTCGGAGATCGTGCGGCCGACCATCATCCGGACCATCTCGTCCACGCTGGAGCCCGCGGGCAGCACGCCGACGCTCTCGCCGTCGCGGAGCACGGTGATCCGGTCGGCGATGCGCCGGATCTCCTCGAGGTGGTGGGTGATGAAGACCAGGCCGACGCCCTCGTCCCGCAGCTCGGCCATGATCTCCAGCAGCCGGTCGGTCTCGGTCTCGGTGAGCACCGCGGTCGGCTCGTCGAGCACCAGCACCTTCGCGTCGGTGTCCAGCGCCCTGGCGATCTCCACCATCTGCTGCTGGGCGATGCCCAGTTCGCGCACGGGGGTGCCGGGGTCGACCGGAAGGCCCACCCGTTCCAGCATCTCCCTGGCGCGGCGGCGGACGAGGGCGCGGTCGACGAAGCCGAAGCGCCGGGGCATCCGGCCGAGGAACAGGTTCTCCGCGACGGAGAGGTCGGGGACGAGCGTCAGCTCCTGGTGGATGACGGCGATGCCGAGCTTCGCGGCCTGCTGCGGCGAGCCGAGCCGGACCTCCCTGCCGTCCACCACGATCCGCCCGGTGTCCGGGCTGTGCGCCCCCGCGAGCACCTTGACCAGCGTGGACTTGCCTGCGCCGTTCTCCCCGAGGAGCACGTGCACCTCGCCGGAACGCAGGTCGAAGTCCACGTCGGAGAGGGCGAGCGCACCGGTGAAGCGCTTGGTGATCCCTTCGACCCGGAGGAGTTCGGGGCCCATCACAGCCTCTCTCCACAGGAAGCACGGACGATCAGGCGCGCGTCGAGGTGCACCTCTGCCGGCTGCTCGCCGTTGATCAGCGCGAGCAGGCTGCGCACAGCGGCCCCGCCCATCTCCTCGGTGGGCTGGGCGACCACGGTGATCGCGGGCTCGAACAGCGGGAACCACGGCTGGTCGTCGTAGATGGCCAGGCCGACCTCGTCCGGGATGCGCCTGCCCAGCCTGCGCAGCTCCTCCAGCGCGCCGAGCCCCATCAGGTTGTCCATCGCGACCAGCACGGTGGGCGGCTCCGGCCGGCCGAGCAGCCACGACGCGGCGTCCGCGCCGCTGCGGCGGCGGAAGTCCCCGTGGGTGACCAGGTCCGGCGACAACGGATGCCCGAGCGTGCGCAGCGCGTCGTTGAACGCGTGCAGCCGCTCCCTGCCGGTGCTGGTGTCCTCGGGTCCGGAGATCACGCCGATGCGCCGGTGGCCGAGCTTGACCAGGTGCGTCGCCAGTTCGCGCAGGGCCGCGGCGCCGTCGGCGTAGACCACCGGGGCCCCGCCCACGTCGATGCGCCGGTCGAGCAGGACCAGCGGCACGTTGCGCGCGCTGACCTCGCTGACCCAGCCGTCGTCGTCGGTCGCCGGACAGACCAGCAGGCCGTCCACCCTGCGGTCGAGCAGCGTGCGCACGTAGCGCTCCTGCTGCTCCACGTTCTCGTCCGCGTTGCCGAAGATCACCACGTAGCCGTGCTTGCGCGCCTCGTCCTCGACCGCGCGGGCGATCTCGGCGAAGAACGGGTTGAGCAGGTCGCTGATGACCAGGCCGAGCGTCTGCGTCGAGTGCACCCGCAGCGAGCGGGCCAGCACGTTCGGCCGGTACTCCAGGGCGTCGACGGCGGCGAGCACGCGGGCGCGGGTCTCCGGCGTGGGCGCGGAGTGGCCGTTGAGCACCCGGGAGACGGTGGCGGTGGAGACGCCCGCGCGGCGCGCGACGTCTTTCATCGTGGCCACCGTTGGCGCTCCTCCCATTGTGATCACGGGCGTTTTCACCGTGACACAAGCCGTGCGTGTATTCGATTACACGACCCGGTTAATCGAATACACAAGAAGGATTCCGCACTGGATCGAAACAGGTGACACATGTGTCGGTCCATCGGCCGACATTCAGCCCAGCGGATGACACCCGGGCGACGGACAGAGATGACGCGGTCCGGCTCCGTAGCCAGCCGCGTCATTCTCTCCCCGCGCTCAGCCGATGAGCTGCGCCGTCGTCCGGTGCATCACCAGGCGACCGGTGGCCGGGGGCACCCGCTTCAGCCACGAGTCCACGTGGGTCTTGGTGGCGATGCGCATGAGCCAGGGCAGCGGCCGGTCGATGCCCGGGTTGGCCGTCTCGGTGCAGGCGACGAACGCCCGCGCCATGGTCTCCTGCACCAGCCGCTCGGCGTGGTTGATGTCGCCCGCCAGGCGCAGGCAGTACTGGAACAGCTCCGGCCGCAGCGGTTCGAGGCGGTGCAGGAAGTCCCGCTTGGCGGCGCGCACCGTCTGGATCAGCTCCGGCTCCAGCACCACCGAGGCCACCGCGATGGCGCGCTCGGCGAAGCGGGGGATGCGGGTGGTGGAGCTGGTCGTCTCCAGCGCCTTGGCCGCGGCGGGCACCAGGTCGTCCAGCTCGTCGCGCTCCTGCAGGCCGATCCGCTGCTGCAGCCGCCGCAGCGAGGCCGGCGCCCACCAGGTGAACTCGCCCTGCAGCTTCACCAGGGCCGGGACCAGCAGCATCCGCACGATCGTGGCGTCCAGCGCGAGCGCGAGGATCATGCCGATCCCGATGAAGCGCATCAGCGCCATGTCGGAGAACGAGAACGCGCCGGTGACCACGATCAGCAGCACGGCCGCCGCGCTGATCACCTTGCCGGTCTTGCCGAGGCCGATGCTCACGGCCTCCTCGGTGGTCGCGCCGCGCTCACGGGCCTCGACCATCCGGGACATCAGGAAGACCTCGTAGTCGGTGGACAGGCCGAAGACCACGGCCGCCATCAGCACGACGACGCCCGCCTCCAGCGGTCCCGGCTCCACGCCGAGCAGGTCGGCGCCGTGCCCGTCCTGGAACACCCAGACCAGCGCGCCGAAGGTGGCGGTCAGGCTCACCGCGCTCATCACGACGGCCTTGATCGGCATCATCACCGAGCCGAAGGCCAGGAACATCAGCACCATGGTGGCGCCGACGACCAGCGCGATCATCCACGGCAGCTGGGCAGCGGTCGCGGCGAGGCTGTCCACCACCTCCGCGGTGCGACCGCCCACCATGACCTCGGTGTTCGGCGGCTCGGAGAGGTTGCGCAGGTCCGCGACGGCGGTCTTGGCCTCCGAGCTGAGCGAGCCACCGGGCAGCTTCGCGCTGATCGTGGCGACGTCGCCCGCGGCCTGGCCGGGCTTGACCTCGGTGACGCCGGGGACCTTGGCGACCTCGCCGATGAACTTCTGCACGGTCTCCGGGGTCGGCGCCTTGCCCTGGTAGCCGCGCAGCACGATCTGCGCGCCGTCGGCACCGAGCTGCGGGAACTCCCGCATCAGCTGCTCGGCGGACTGGCGGGCGGAGTTCTCCTGGGGCAGCACCTTCTCGGTGACCGCGCCGAAGTTGACGCCGAGGAACGGGGCGCCCAGCACGAACAGCATGGCCAGGATCGGCGCGGCGACGAAGACCGGGCGCTTCATCACCCAGTCGGCGAGCTTGCGCCAGCCGGGCCACTCGCGGTGCTGCACGGCGCCCTTGCCGCGCCGCCACGGCATCGAGAGCGCGTCGACGCGGCGACCGAGCACCGCGAACACCGCTGGGAGCAGGGTCAGCGAGAGCACCGCGGCGATGCCCACCGCCGCCATGCCGCCGTAGCCGACGGACTTGAGGAACGCCTGCGGGAACAGCAGCAGGCCGCCGAGCGCGATCACCAGCAGGGTGGAGGAGAAGGCGACCGTGCGACCCGCCGTCGCGACGGTGCGCTGCACGGCGTCCTCAGTGGAACGGCCGCCTGCCAGCTCCTCGCGGAAGCGCCCGACCATGAACAACCCGTAGTCGATCGCGAGTCCGAGCCCGAGCAGCGTCGCCACGTTCACTGCGAAGGTGTTCACGTCGCTGAAGACGGTGAGCAGCCGCAGCACGCCGAGCGCGCCGAGGATCGTCAGGCCGCCGATGGCCACCGGCAGCGACGCCGCCACCAGACCACCGAAGAACAGCACGAGCAGCACCAGCGTCACCGGGAGCGAGATCAGCTCGGCCCGCACCAGGTCGTTGTGCGAGGTCTCGTTGATCTCCTTGCCGAGCGCGTAGTAGCCGGTCACGGTGCTCTGCGCGCCGTCGACCGCGATCATCCCGCGGACCTCGTCGAAGGCGGCCAGCTTCTCGTCGTCGTTGGCGCCGGCGAGGGTGAACACCGCGACGCCGCGGCGCTTGTCCGGCGTGGCGAACTGCGGGTTCGGCAGCTGCCAGTAGGAGACGACCTTGCTGACCTTGTCCTTGGGCAGCGTGCTCAGCCTGCTGTTGATCCGCTGGCCGAGGTTCGGGTCGTCCACGGTCGAGCCCTGGGGGACCGTGTAGATCGCGACGAAGTCACCGCCCGGCTTGCCGAGCGTGCTCTCCACCGCCTTGGTCGCCTGCACCGCCTCGCTGGTCGGGTCGTCGTAGCCGCCCTGGGAGAGCCGGTCGAAGACCCCGCTGCCCCACGCACCGCCCAGCAGGGCGATCAGCAGCACGGTCGCGACGACCAGCCAGCGTTGGCGATGGACCAGAGATCCCCAAGCAGCGAACACGAGCCCCTCCGGATGGCGGCAGTCCGGCAACCACGACCGTCCGGCCAGTCCGTCCTCTGAGCAGCAGATCAATCACTCTCAGTAGGAGATCCCGAACTGTTTACGCCAAACGGTGGAACGCGACAGAGGCTACTCAGGGGTATCACCTAACGATAGCGTCACAGAAAGAAGTCTGATGTTGAAACTCGCCTTTTCCAGATGCAGGCAAACACGTTCGGGTGAAGGGTGAGTCGATCTTGCTTGTCAGCCCACCGGCTGGGGACTCCTGGACGTTTCGGCGTCCTCCGGAAGATCGTCGGACTCCTGCAGCCCGACCCGCTGCTGCAGCCGCCGCAGCGGACCCGGCGCCCACCACGCCGCGTTACCGAGCAGGCGCATGACGGCGGGGACGAGCAGCATCCGGACGATGGTCGCGTCCAGCACCAGCGCGAGGATCATGCCGACGCCGACGAACCGCATCATCGCCACGTCGGAGAAGGCGAACGCGCCGGTGACCACGATCAGCAGGATCGCGGCGGCGCTGATCACGCGGCCGGTCTTGGCGATCCCTGTCGCCACGGCCTCGGCGTTGCCGGCGCCCTTCGTCTTCGCCTCGACCATCCGGGACATCAGGAAGACCTCGTAGTCGGTGGACAGGCCGAACACGACGGCCGCCATCAGCACCACGATCCCGGCCTCCAGCGGCCCGGGGGTCACCCCGATCAGGTCGGCGAGGTGGCCGTCCTGGAAGACCCACACCAGCACGCCGAAGGTCGCCGACAGGCTCAGCGCGCTCATCACCACGGCCTTGACCGGCAGCAACAGCGAGCCGAACGCGAGGAACATCAGCAGCAGGGTCGCGCCGATCACCACGATCGCCATCAACGGCAGCTGCTCGATGATCGCGTCGAGCGAGTCGGTCACCTGCGCGGTGATGCCGCCGACCAGGAGGTCGGTGTTCGGCGGCGGCGACACGGCGCGGATCGCGCCGATCGCGTCCTTGGCGGCGCTGCCCATGGCATCGCCCGGCAGCTTCGCGCTCAGCGTGACGACGTCCTTGGCCGCACCCGTCACCTGGACGGCGCTGACCCCGGGCACGTTGTCCACCGAGGCGGCGAAGCTCGCCACGGCCCGCTGGTCGGGTGCGGAACCGTCGCGGCTCTTGATCACCAGCTGCGCGCCGTCGTTGGCCAGGCCGGGGAAGTTCGCGTTCAGCGTCTCGGTGGCCTGGCGGGTGGCGTTGGAGGCGGGCAGCACCTTCTCGGTGACCGCGCCGAAGCTCGCGCCCAGGAACGGCGCGCCGAGCAGCAGCAGACCTGCCACGATCGGCACCGCGACCAGGGCGGGGCGGCGCATCACGCCGCTGGCCAGGCGGTGCCAGCCGCGGCCATCCTCCGCGGCGGCGCGCTTGTTCTTCCGCCACGGCAGGCCGAGCGAGTCCACCTTCTTGCCGAGCATGGCCAGCAGCGCGGGGAGCAGGGTCAGCGAGACCAGCGCCGCGATGCCCACCGCGGCCATGCCGCCGTACGCGACGGACTTGAGGAAGCCCTGCGGGAACAGCAGGAGGCCGGCCAGCGCGATGACCAGCAGGGTCGCCGAGAACGCGACGGTGCGGCCCGCGGTGGCCACGGTGCGGCGCACGGCGTCCGGGGTCGCGCGGCCCGCGGCGATCTCCTCGCGGAACCGGCCGACCATGAACAACCCGTAGTCGATCGCCAGCCCGAGCCCGAGCAGCGACGCGACGTTCACCGCGAACGTGCTGACCTCGGTGAACGAGGAGATGATCCGGATGACGCCGAGCGAGCCGAGGATCGCCAGGCCGCCGACGGCCACCGGCAGCGAGGCCGCGACCAGGCCGCCGAAGATCACCACGAGCAGGATCAGGGTGAGCGGGACGGAGACCAGCTCGGCCTTGATCAGGTCGGTCTGGGTGGTCTCGTTGATCGCCGCGGCCATCGGCACGAAGCCGGCGATCTCCGTGCGCACGCCGTCCACCTGGAGCTTGTCCCGCAGCTCGGGGTACTGGCTGATCTTCTCGTTCTCGTCGCCGGACCGGAGGGTGATCACGGCGATCCCGCGCTTCTTCTCCGCGTCGGCGAACTGCGGCGCCCTGGTGTCCCAGTACGAGAGCGTGCGCTCCACCTTGTCCGCGGGCAGCGCGCGGAGCCGGTCGGTGATCTTCGCGGCGTTCGCCTGGTCGTCCACGGTGCCGGTCGGCACGGTGTAGATCACCGCGAGGTCGCCGCCCTGGCGCCCGAGGGCTTCCTTGGCCGTGGCGGTCGCCCGCGCCGCCTCACTGCCCGGGTCCTCGTAACCGCCCTGCGAGAGCTGGCCGAACACCCCGGCGCCCCAGGCCCCGCCGACGACCGTGAACAGGACGATCGCGATGGCCACCAGCCAGCGGCGACGGTGGACGACGGAACCCCATGAGACGAACACGATCGAGCCCTCCAGGTAACTGGTGGTCCGGCGAGCGCTGCGGCTACCGTGCGAGAGCCGGCGCAGTCAGTAAACGGTGTTCACTTCCCGGTTCGTCACCGTACGCGACAGTGAACACCGTTCACAACCCGATAAGGTGAGGTATGACCGAGAGCACTCGGCGCGAAAGACTTCGGGCGGACACCGAACGGGAAATCCTGGCCTGCGCCCGTCGCCTGCTCGTGGAAGACGGCAGCCACGCCGTCACCCTGCGCGCCATCGCCAGGGAACTCGGTATCACCGCGCCCGCGCTCTACCGCTACTACGACTCGCGCGCCGACCTGCTGCGCCACGTCTGCGACGACATCTCCGCCGACCTCGCCGCGACGCTCAACCCGCAGCTGGCCGCGATCCCCGTCTCCCAGCCCGCCGAGCGCGTGTTCGCCGTCTGCCGCGGCTTCCGCCAGTGGGCCCTGGCCCATCCCAGGGAGTTCACCCTCGTCTTCGCCACCAGCCCGGAGGAGACCAACACCTCGACCAACCGGCCCGCCCAGGACCACTTCGGCCGGGTGTTCCTGGAGGTGGCGGGCCAGCTGCTGAGCGAGCACCAGATCTACCCGTCGGAGTCGCTGGAGGTGCCGGAGCGGGTGCGCGGCGAGCTGACCGCCTACCGCGAGGACCTGGCCGCCAACCTGGCCGCGGCCGGTCACCAGGTGGCGGGGGAGAAGCTCCAGCTCGGCACGATCTACCTGATCCTGCAGTGGTGGGCACGGCTGTACGGCCACGTCGCACTGGAGGTCTTCGGCCGCTTCCCGTTCGCGGTCAACGACGCCGAACCGCTCTTCGAGTCGATGCTCACCGAGCTGGCCGCGGTCGTCGGCTTCTCCTGATCACCGCGGCGGGAACAACGCCACGTCGACGCCGTCCAGCGGTTCGAGGTGGGCGCGCAGGACCGGTCGCACCCGATCCCAGTCCAACTCCCGGAGCCGGACCGCGCCACGGCTCGAAGATCTCGGGCGACCTGGCCCGCAACTCCTTGGCGAGTCCTCGTCCCCGACAGTCAGCCCGCGAACGGGACGACGTCCGGCTTGCAGGTCGTGCCGGGCTTGGGCAGCGCGCCCGTGACGAGGTAGTCGGAGGTCGCGGTGATGGCGCACGTGGACTGCTGCGCGGCGATGTGACCCCAGCCTTCGGCGATCAGCAGACGGCTGTTCAGGGTCCGGCTCAGCTCGACAGCACCGGCGAGCGGTGTCGCGGGGTCGAAGCGGTTGTTGATGATCAGCGCGGGCTTGTCGGTCTTCGCCGTCCACGGGCCGGTGTAGCGCTCCTTCGGCTTCGCCTGCCACGACGCGCACTGGCTGGTCTCGTAGGCGCGCAGCATCGCGAAGTGCGGTGCGATCCGCTCACGGCGCTCGGCCGCCGCCCACCACGCCAGCGCGAACTTCGACGTGTCATCGTCGTTGCAGGTGAACGCGCTGTAGGCCGGAGTCAGTTGGTTGTACGGGGTGTCCGGCTCGTACTGGTCCAAATAGGACACGACCTGGGCGAGGTCGGTGGCCGCCTGGCCGGTGGGCTCGGCGAGCGCGCGATGGGTCAGGTCGAGCATGAAGTCGATCCCGGTCCACGCGTTGGTCTGGTAGAGCCGACCGCCGACGTAGACGACGAGCTTGGAGTAGGTCAGCGAGACCTTCTTGCCGTCCGGCGTGGTCAGCGCCAGCGGTTTCGCCCGCAGCCTGGCGAGCAGTTCGTCGTGGGCGCGCGGTCCGTGCTTGGCGAACTGGCAGCTCTTGCCCTGCGCGCACAACCGCAGGAACTCCCGCATGGTGTCGCGGGTCGAGGTGTCCGAGCCGATCCGTTCGGACGGCACGGAACCGATCGGCCCCGTGGTGGAGTTCGCCGGGTTCAGCACGCTGTCCAGCACGAACGAGCCCACGCGCGCGGGGAACAGGTTCGCGTAGACGGTGCCGAGGGCGACACCGTAGGACTGGCCGAGGAAGTTCAGCCTGTGCTCGCCGAGCGCCGCGCGCACCAGGTCGAGATCCCTTGCCACGGCAGCGGTCGAGAGGTGGTCGAGGAGTTTTCCCGTGTGCTTGCGGCACTCCGCGGCGAACTCGGCGTCCTTGGCGGCGCGCTTCATCACCTCGGACGGGCTCACCGGAACGGTCGGCACGCCCGCCCCGAACGCGGCCGCGGCCTCCGGAGTCGCGAAGCACTTCACGGCGGGCGTCGCCTTGCCCACCCCGCGCTGGTCGAGCGCGATGACGTCGTAGCGGTCCCAGACCCGGTCGTCCCACGGCGCCGGGAGGTGCTTGGCCTTGACCAGTTCGAGGTACTGGATGGTGGAGAAGCCCGGACCGCCGCGGTTGACCACCACCGAGCCCAGCCGCTCCGCGGGATTGCGCGCGGGCGCCTTGACGAGCGCGAGCGTGACCCGGTCGCCGGTGGGACCGGCGTGGTCCACCGGCACGTCCAGCGAAGCGCACTTGAGCTCGGCGTTGTCCGCACAGTCCTTCCAGGACAACGGGTTCGCCTGCGCGGACGGGGCGCCGGTCAGCAACGCCGAAACCGCAACGCCCACCACCGCGAGCACGCGGCACCGTCCCCCGATCATGCTCCCGACCGTACATAACCAATGCGCCACCGGTTACGCACGACGTAACGGATGGCGCATTGGTCACGCGAAGGGCGAAGGGTTACAGCACCACGTTGACCAGGCGGCCCGGGACCACGATCACCTTGCGCGGCTCACCGCCCGCCAGCGCGGCGACGATCTTCTCCTCGGCCAGCGCGGCCGCCTTGACCTGGTCCACACCGGCATCGGCCGGGACGACCACGCGCGAGCGGACCTTGCCGTTGACCTGGATCGGGTACTCCACGCTGTCCTCGACCAGGTACCGCTCCTCGGCGACCGGGAACGGCCCGTGCGCCAGCGACTCCTTCGAGCCCAGCCGCGACCACAGCTCCTCGGCGACGTGCGGGCACAGCGGCGCCAGCATCAGCACCATCGCCTCGGCCACCCGGCGCGGCGTACCGGCCTCGGCGGAGAAGCGCTTGGTGACGTGGTTGTTCAGCTCGATCAGCTTCGCCGCGGCGGTGTTGTTGCGCATGTTCTGGTAGTCCTCGCGGACCCCGGCGATCGCCTTGTGCAGCGCGCGCAGCGTCTCCTCGTCCGGCTCGGCGTCGGTGACGCGCAGCTCGCCCGTCTCCTCGTCGACCAGGTTGCGCCACAGCCGCTGCAGGAACCGCTGCGCGCCGACGACGTCCTTGGTCGCCCAGGGGCGGGACAGCTCCAGCGGTCCCATCGACATCTCGTACAGCCGGAAGGTGTCGGCGCCGTAGTTGTCGCACATCTCGTCCGGCGTGACGACGTTCTTCAGGCTCTTGCCCATCTTGCCGTACTCGCGGTTGACCTCCTGGTCTCCCCAGAAGTACTTGCCGTCGCGCTCGACCACCTCTTCCGCGGGCACGTACGAGCCACGCGAGTCGGTGTAGGCGTAAGCCTGGATGTAGCCCTGGTTGAACAGCTTCCGGAAGGGCTCCTCCGAGCTGACGTGCCCCAGGTCGAACAGCACCTTCTGCCAGAACCGCGAGTACAGCAGGTGCAGCACCGCGTGCTCCACGCCGCCGATGTACAGGTCAACGCCGCCCGGGTCGTTCGCGCCGTGCTTGGCCGGGTCCTTGCCGACCCAGTACTGCTCGGCGCCCGGGTCGCACAGCGTCTCCTCGTTGTACGGGTCGATGTAGCGCAGCTGGTACCAGCAGGAGCCGGCCCAGTTCGGCATCGTGTTGATGTCGCGGCGGTAGCGCTTCCTGCCCTCGCCCAGGTCCAGCTCGACCTCGACCCAGTCGGTCGCCCGGCCCAGCGGCGCGAACGGCTCGCTCTCCGCGTCCTCGGGGTCGAAGGTCTTCGGCGAGTAGTCGTCGACCTCGGGCAGTTCGACCGGCAGCATGCTCTCCGGCAGCGCGCGCGGCACGCCGTCCTCGCCGTAGACGATCGGGAACGGCTCGCCCCAGTAGCGCTGCCGCGAGAACAGCCAGTCGCGCAGCTTGTACTGGACGGTGCCCTCGCCGACCCCGCGCTCCTCCAGCCACGCGATGATCCGCTGCTTGGCCTCGTCGACCTCCAGTCCGTCCAGGCTGATGCTTTTTTCGTGGCTCGAGTTGATCGCGGGCCCGTCACCGGTGAACGCCTTGCCGTCGAAGCCCTCCGACGGCTGGACCGTGCGGATGATGGGCAGCCCGAACGCCTCGGCGAAGTCCCAGTCGCGCGCGTCCTGGCCGGGCACCGCCATGATCGCGCCGGTGCCGTAGCCGCTCAGCACGTAGTCGGCGACGAAGACCGGGATCTTGGCCCCGTTGACCGGGTTCTCCGCGTGGACGCCGACGAAGACACCGGTCTTGTCCTTGTTCTCCTGCCGCTCCAGCTCCGACTTCATCGAGGCGGCGCGGCGGTAGGCGGCGATGGCCTCGGCCGGGGTCGCAGCCCCTCCGGTCCACCGGCTGTCCACATCGGACGGCCACGCGTCCGGCAGCAGCGCGTCCACCAGCGGGTGCTCCGGCGCCAGCACCATGTAGGTCGCGCCGAACAGGGTGTCCGGGCGGGTGGTGAAGACCTCGATGGAGTGCTCGCCCGCGGCGAAGCTGACCCGCGCGCCCTGGGAGCGGCCGATCCAGTTGCGCTGCATGGCCTTGACCTTCTCCGGCCAGTCCAGCCGGTCCAGGTCGTCCACCAGGCGGTCGGAGTAGGCGGTGATCCGCATCATCCACTGGCGCAGGTTGCGGCGGAACACCGGGAAGTTGCCGCGCTCGCTGCGGCCGTCCGCGGTGACCTCCTCGTTGGCCAGCACCGTGCCCAGGCCGGGGCACCAGTTCACCGGCGCCTCGGACAGGTAGGCCAGCCGGAAGGAGTTCAGCTCGCGCTGCCGGTCCGACGCGCTCAGCTCGGCCCACGGGCGACCGTCGGCGGTGGCGCGCTCACCCGCGGCGAACTCCGCCTCCAGCTCGGCGATCGGCCGGGCCCTGTTGACGCGGGTGTCGAACCAGGAGTTGTAGATCTGCAGGAAGATCCACTGGGTCCACCGGTAGTAGCCGGGGTCGATGGTGGAGATCCGCCGCCGGTCGTCGTGGCCCAGCCCCAGCCTGCGGATCTGCCGCAGGTAGGTCTCGATGTTGGCCTCGGTGGTCTTGCGCGGGTGCTGCCCGGTCTGCACCGCGTACTGCTCCGCGGGCAGGCCGAACGCGTCGAAGCCCATGGTGTGCAGGACGTTGCGGCCGTTCATCCGGTGGAAGCGGGCGAACACGTCGGTGCCGATGAAGCCCAGCGGGTGGCCGACGTGCAGCCCGGCCCCGGAGGGGTAGGGGAACATGTCCTGGACGAACAGCTTCTCGCGGCCCGCGGCGGCGTCCGGGTCGGCCAGGGAACCCGAGGGGTTCGGCGCGCGGAAGGTCCCCTCGTCCTCCCAACGGTCCTGCCAGCGCCGCTCGATCTGGCCGGCCAGCGCGGCGGTGTACCGGTGGACGGGTACCGCGTCCTGCGTGCCGCTCTCGGGAGCTGCCTCGGTGCTCATCGTCGTTCCCTTTCCTTCCCCGGGTGCGGGCGTCCCCGCGCGAACACTTCTGGCCCCAGCAACAACAAACCCCCCAGCCCAGGAAGGGCATGAGGGGTTGCCGCGCGGACCGTTCCGACGGTCAGCGCGGCTGGCTAAGGAGCAGAAAACCAGTGCTCACACGTTCAGAGTACCCCGTGCGTCCAACCCGGTTCCCGCCCCTCCCGCTACGTCGTGCTCGGTGCGAACCCGGAAGAGATCAGCTTCGCCTCGTCGGCGGGCTTCCCGTCGACGAGGATCGCGTCCACGTACACGCCCCGCCCCTGCACTTCCGCGTTGTTCGTTTGCCGCCACCGCACAAGCACGGCGGCCGCGGGCAGAGTGGTGGACGCCCGCGCCCACGAGCGCCCCAGGAAACCCGAAACGGTGCCGGGCGAGGACCACGCGCCGTCCCCGTCGCGCAAGGAGAACGGCAAAGGTTGCCACGTGGTCCCGCCGTCCGCGGAGGTCTCCAACGCGAACACGTCCCCGGGCTCGGTGTCCGCCCACAAGCCGAACTCGATCGCCGCCCCACCCTTGACGGCAGCTGTCAAGGTCGAGGTCGGCGCGGTGGCGAGCCACGAGGTGGGCCCGGAGAACGGCCGGACGGGAACAGACCGGGCGACGGCGTCCGCGACGGCTTGGCGCCGGGGGTTCACGGACGGGCCGGAGGACGTGGGGTGCACGCGATTGGTCATCAGGATCAGGATCGAGCGCGTGACCGGATCGATGACCAGCGACGTTCCGGTGAAGCCGGTGTGGCCCACGGTGGACGGCGTCGCCATCGCCCCCATGAACGAGTGCTTGTAGACGTCGAGCCCGAGCCCTCGGTCAGCGCCCGCGAACGCGGCGTTCCAGTTCGTGGTCATCGCGCGGACGCTCTCCGGGGACAGCACCCGCGCCGAGCCGTAGCGACCGCCGTTGAGCAGCATCTGCGCGAACACGGCGAGATCGGCGGCAGTGCTGAAAACGCCCGCGTGCCCGGCGGTCCCGCCGAGGTACCAGGACGTCGAGTCGTGCACGACGCCCCAGATCAGCCCGCGCGCCGTCGTCACCTGGGTCGGCGCGATCCGGCCGCGCAGCGACTCCGGCGGGTTGTACAGGGTGTCGCGCAGGCGAAGCGGCTCGGTGATCCCTTCCGCGACCAGCTCCGGCAGCGTGCGACCGGACACCCGCTCCAGCACCTTGCCGACGATGATCAGGCTCAGGTCGGAGTACTCGTAGCGGGTTCCCGGCGCCGCGCGCAGGCCGACGCGGTAGATCGCGGCGAGCCGTTCCGGGATCGTCGGGTACGAGCCGACCGCGAGCCCGGCGGGCAGGCCGGAGGTGTGCGTCAGCACGTGCCGCAGCGTCACGGTCCCCTTGCCGTTGACGGCGAATTCCGGCAGGTAGCGGGCGATCGGCGCGTCCAGGTCGACGCGCCCGCGCTCCGCGAACTGCATCGCGACGACACTGGTGAACAGCTTGGAGATCGACGCGACGTCGAAGATCGTGTCCGGCCGCATCGGCAGCCGGGGAGCCGGTGGCAGCTCGCCGTTCTCGTCGTGCCGGAGCGCATCCCCGAACGCCGAGTGCTCGAAGATCACGCCGTCGCGCGCGCCGAGCACGACGCCGCCCGGGTACGGCCCGCCCGCTGCGATCGGAGCGAGCGGAGGCACCGCGGCCGTGCCCCTGCGCAGCACCTGGTTCGCGCTGCCCCAAGGGGAACGCGGCCGTGGCAGCACGAGTTCACCGAGCACGGGAAGGTGGTCGGACACCGGGCTCACCAGCACGTCCATCGACCGGAACCGCACGGGCGAGGACGCGGTGATGTAGTCGATGCGGCGGTCCGGCGGGTCGACGGGATACGTGAGCCCGCCGGAGCGCCCGCGCGCCGCGAGCCACCCGTCGCTCAACTCTGTCCACAGTGGACCAAGTTCGGGCGCCTCGGGCCCCGCGTTGAAGTCGCCGACGAGAATCCTCGGCGCACCACGGTCCTGGCCGAGCACCCTCAACGTGTCCGCGACCTGCGTCCGCCGCACGGACGGATCGCCGCGGTAGTCCAGGTGCGTGGTGTAGACGTGGGTCCGCACGCCGCGGACGTCGATCACGATCTCCGGGAAGCCCGGCATCAGCTCGGGAACCGGGTTGCTGCTCTGCGTGGACAACCGCGTGATCTTGTGGTTCTCCGCGGACAGGATCGGGAAGCGGCTCAGCAGCGCGACGCCGAACTGACGCCGCGGTTTGCCCGGCTCCAGCGGATCGAGGTCGTAGATCGGCGCGAAGAACACGTGCATCCCCAGCGCGGACGCGAGCGCAGAAGCCTGGTCGGCCCAGTCGCTGCGCGCCGACCAGTGCACGTCGACCTCTTGCAGTCCAACGACATCGGCCTTCGTCGCACGGATGGTCTGCGCGACCCGGGTGAGGTCGAGCCGGTTGTCCACGCCGATGCCGGTGTGGATGTTGAACGACAACACGCGCACCCCGGCCGGGGACGCGACCGCGGACGCCCCGGTGAGCAGAAGCGCCGCGATGACGAGGAGAACGAGGCGGCGCATCAGATCCTCCAGGTCAACCCGTGGCCGAACGCGAAGTGACCGGGAACGGTCACCGGGAGCTTGCCGCGCGGGCTCACCTCGCCGTACACGACGCGCACCGCCGCCTCCAAGGCCGGACGCGCGTACGAGTAGGTCGCCAAGTAGGTCCCCGTCAGCGACGCGGCTTCGTAGGGCTCGCGAACGCCGATCACGACGACCCGTTTTCCTGTCCCCTGCAAGGCTTTGACCAGCTGTTGCTGCTCGGCCGACGCGTTGTTGGTGATCACCACGTTGAGGTCGGTCGCCACCGCGACAGCGGCATCGATCTGCGCCTGCGTCGGCTTCGCCCCGGTCGGCAGGACGGTCGTGGCCGCGCCTCGGCGCGTCAGGGACTGGGCGAGCTTGGCCGGAGCCGGTTCTGCCGTCGTTCCCCAGCCGGTGACCAGGTCCTTCGCGGGCTTGTCCGCCAAGGGCAACGCGGAGTTCCGCAGCACCGTCACGCCGCGGTCGGCGACGTCCTGCGCGGCGCGGAGGCTCGACGGCACGCCCACGACCGGGTTGGGGTCGACGTAGCGGTTGGCGAACAGCCCGCGCTGGCGCTTGAGCTTCAGGATGCGGCGCACGGACTCGTCGATCCGCGCCTCCGTCAGCTCCCCGTCGCGCACCGCCTTGAGCACGGCGTTGTACGCGAGGTCGATGTTCGGCGGCTTGAGCAGCTGGTCCACGCCCGCCTTCAGCGCGAGCACCGGAACCCGCGCGTCGCCGTACTTCTGCCGCACCCCGGCCATGCCGAGGGAGTCGGTGACCACCACGCCGCGGAAGCCGAGCTTCTCCCGAAGCAGGCCGGTGATGATCGGCTTGGACAGCGTCGCCGGATCGCCGGAGGGATCGAGCGCGGGCACCACCAGGTGGCCGGTCATGATCGAGTCGATCCCGCTGCCGATGGCCGCGCGGAACGGGGGAGCGTCCAGCCGTTCCCACTGCTCGCGGCTGTGGTTGATCACCGGGATGCCGGTGTGGCTGTCCACGTTGGTGTCGCCGTGGCCGGGGAAGTGCTTGGCCGTCGCGACCACGCCGCCCCGCTGGTAGCCCTCCACCTGGGCGGCGGTCAACCGCGCGGCGAGCCCGGGGTCCTCGGCGAAGGACCGCGCGCCGATCACCGGGTTGAGCGGGTTGACGTTGACGTCGGCGTCCGGCGCGTAGTTCTGGTTGATGCCCATCGCCCGCAGCTCACCTCCGGCGATGCGCCCTGCCTCGTGCGCGAGCGCGGGGGAGCGCGTCGCGCCGAGCGCCATGCTGCCGGGGAACTGCGTCGCGGGTTCGCCGACGCGGTAGACCACGCCGTGCTCCTGGTCGGTGCTGATCAGCAACGGCAGCCGGGAGGCGGCCTGCAGCCCGTTGGACAGGCCCGCGGTCTGCGCGGGGGTGGCGGTGTTGCCGGCCCACGCGAAGTAGATGACGCCGCCGAGGTGGTACTTCTCGATCAGCTGCTTGGCGTTGTCGACGCCGAGTTCCTTGCGGTTGGCCGCCACGTGCGCCGGATCGGTCGTGTCGGCGGTCGCGCCGTAGGCGTAGGTGACGAAGAGCTGGCCGACCTTCTCTTCGAGGCTCATCCGCGACTCCTCGGTCGCCGACGCCGGAGTGGCGACGGCGACCGAGAGCGCGGCGACGAGGCCGATCAGGTGAAGCCTTTTCGCCATGGAGACTCTCCCGGTGAGTTGCTGACAACTCCGGGAGGGACGCTACGGCTACCGCAGCGCGAGCGCGATCACCTGAGTGGCCTCCTCCCGCGTGAAGTTGTCGTCCCCCACCAGCACCAACGAACGTTCCCCCGTGGCGAGCGGTGGTCCCCAGGTCATGCCCTCGATGTTGAACACCGCCTTCAGCGGCAGCTCGGCCAGGTCCAGCACCAGCCGCTTGTGCACGGGCTTGACCTGCTCCTTCGCCAGGGAGTCCACGTTCTTCACATCGGTGGCGCCCGCGATGGAGATCTCGTACACCCGCGCCTTGTAGCCCGGTCCCGGCACGTAGGTCCGCTCCAGCACGAGGTAGCGGGACGGGTCCGCGGGGTGGGCGAGGATCGCCGCGACACCCGTGTCGGCGTGCCACGGGCTGCTCGGGTCGGACTCCGCGTAGAGCGGTTCCTGCTTGTAGGCGAACTGCGCGAGCACCGCTCCGCCGCGCGAGTGCAGGGTGATCCGGGACAGCGCTCCCGACTTGGTGGTCGGCACCGGGCCGTCCTCCAGCAGCGGCCCCTCCATCGCGCTGGTCAGCACCGCACCGCGACGGCTGAAAGTGATCGCTTCGAGCACCAGGTTCTGCCGCGGTCCGCGCTCGGCCGTGACCTGGTAGTTCGACGGGAGCGGCAGGTCACCCGCGTGCGCCCCGCCCCGCTCGGCCCGCTGAATGGTGGGCTGGATCGTCGGGTTCGCGCGGTTGCCCTCCTGGCTTATCCAGTACTGACCGGTCCACGGGTCGACCCGGATCTCCTCGGGATCGATCGCGTTCAGCGGGTAGGTCGAGCCGTCCGGGCGCAGCAGCGGCCGGGTGCCGGTGAAGCGCACCGAGCGCAGCGCGGTCCGGTCCAGCTCGATCCGGGCCCGGTAGAACCGCGCGGGCTGGAGGTAGGACCGGTCGTCGCTGATCAGCACGTACTCGCCGGACCTGGCGTCGTAGTCCACGCCGGAGAGCCCGCCGACCGAGGTGCCCTGGAAGTCGAGCTTGAACGGGACGACCTGCTCGCCGAGGAACCGCACACCCGGCGCGGCCGTGGCGACCGCGGGGGAGAGCAGGGCGGCCAGCAACGCGAACGCGGCGGCCAGTGATCGAGTTCTCATGATCTCGACCGAACTGACCGCCGCGTCGCGACGCAGCTACCCGGTTCAGCGAACCGCCAGGGCAATCACCTGAGTCACCTGGTTCTTCGCGAAGTTGTCGTCGCTGACCAGCACGAGGGTCCGCTCACCGGTGGGCAGGCGCGGCCCCCAGCTCATCCCCTCCACGTTGTCCACAGTGGACAGCTTCAGCGAGGCGAGGTCGACCAGCAGCCGCTTGCGCACCGGCTTGACCTGCTTCTCGTCCTTCAGCGAGCCGACCCGCTTCACGTCGGTGGCGCCGGAGGTGTCCGCCTCGTAGATGCGGATGCTGTTCGCCGGGGACGCACCCGTGGCGAAGGAGCGCTCCATGACCAGGAACTTCGTCGGGTCGTACTGGTTGACCGCGAGGATCGCGTCGACGCCGTTGACGAAGAAGCCGCCAGCCGGGTTCGGCGCGGCGTGCACCTTGTCCAGCGGGTAGGCGAACTGCGAGAGCACCCGCCCGGCGAAGCGGTCCTGGACGGTGATCCTGGCCAGCGCGCCCTCGGTCAGCGTGGGCTCAGGACCGTCCTGGAACAGCGGCCCCTCCATGGAGCTGACGACCAGCGCACCGCCCGCGGCGAAGGTCAGGCCCTCCAGCACGGCGTTGCGACGCGGGCCGACCTCGGCCGCGGACATCTTCAGGTTCGGGGCCAGCGGGAGCTGACGGACGAACCGCCCTTCCTTGCCGACCGCGCCCAGCGTCGGGTCGACGAGCACCGGCTTCTCGCCGACGATGCGATCTCCCTCACTGGACCACCAGTAGTCGCCGGTCCACGGGTCGATCCGGATGTCCTCCGGATCGGTCGCCCCCGCGGGGTCCTTGCCGTACGCCGGGTAGGTCGACCCGTCGGGGCGGAGGAACGGCTTGGTCCCGGTCAGCTCGAAGCCGCGCAGCCCGTCCTCGGTGATGTCGATCTTGGCCGTGTAGAACCGCGCCGGCTGCCGATCCGACCTGTCGTCGCTGATCAGAACGTACGAGCCGGTCTTGGGGTCGTAGTCGATGCCGGAGAGCCCACCGACCGTGGTGCCCTGGTAGTCCTGGGCGAACGGGACGATGTGCTCACCGAGCAGCCGCACCCCGGCGGGGCGGGCGGTGGCGGGAGCCGCCGAGGCGAGAAGGAGCGCGGTGACGGCTACCGGGAGAAGACGTCGCAGCATGGCGTTGAGCACACCTCGATCGAATGACGGGAAGGTTGTGGAGAGGTGAGGGCAGGGCGACACCTACCCTCATAGGGTGACGAACGCTGCTGGGATCGACGCACCCGCCCCCTTCATCGTGCAGACCGCGCTGGGCGCGGTGCTCATCGTGGCGGGACTGGCCGTCGCGGTGATCGGCGCGCTCGGGTTGCTCGGCAGGCTGCCGCGCAACCGCTTCGCCGGGGTCCGCACCGAGGCGAGCATGCGGGACGACGACACCTTCCGCGCCGCCAACCGGGTCGCCGGCCTGCCGTTCCTGGCCGCCGGTGTCGTCGCCGCCGGGGCGGGCGGGATCGCCATCGCCACCCAGGACGCCCTGGCCACGGTGATCATCATGGTGATCGGTGTCGTCGGGCTGTTCGGGATGATGATGGCCGGTGGCGCCCTGGGCAACCAGGCCGCGGCCGCGGTGCCGAAGAAGCCCGCGGGCGGTTGCGGCGGGTGCTGCGGCGGTGGCTGCGCTAAGGCTCTGCTGGGCGGCTGAGCAGCCGGTACGCCTCGTCCGCGAGGCCGCGGACGACCTCGCCGAGCTCGACCCCCGCCTGCCAGCGCGGCGGGATCGCCCCGACGCCGTCGCGGGCGCCGAGCAGGTTCCCGCAGATCGCCCCGGTCGAGTCCGAGTCGCCGGAGTGGTTGACCGACAGCAGCAGCGCGTCCTCGAAGTCCTTGCCGACGAGCGCACAGCACACCGAGATCGCCAACGCCTCCTCGCCGACCCAGCCACCGCCGAGGGACTCCAGCGCCTCCGGCGTCGGCCTGCCCAGCGCCGCGAGCTGGCGGGCCTTGGTCAGCGCGTTCAGCGTCTCCTCGTGCCTGGGGTGCTTGCGCAGCTCCGCCGTGGCGCTGTCGAGCGCGGTCTCCAGGTCCGCCCCGCGCAGCAGCAGGCTCGTCATCGCGGAGAGCACGCCCGCGGACAGGTAGCCCGACGGATGTCCGTGGGTGAGCGCGGCGATCGCCGCCCCCAGCCAGAACGAGTCGCTGACGTAGGCGCTGAAGATGCCCGCGGGCGCCGCGCGCATGACCCCGCCGCAGCCCTTGGAGTCGTTGATCGGGTCCGTGGTGGTGCCGACCTTGCCGTAGGCACTGGCGCGGAGCGCGGTCAGACAGGTGTTCCCGGGCGCGCGCTGACTGTGCAGCGCCTCCACGTGCACCAGGCTGCCCTGCGGAGTTGGCTCGACGTCCTTGAGCGACCGCCCTGCTTCCTCCCACGGGATGCCCTGGGTGTGCAGCCAGCGCAGATACGCGCGCAGAACCGCTGGAACCGGATTGTTCGCACGGTCGGAGAGCAGCAGCCCTTCGAGCGTGAACAGCGTCATCTGGGTGTCGTCGGTGATCGCACCGCTGTCGATGCCATAGCAGGCGTCGAAGTCCCGCGAGCCCTGCTCGCCGTATCGGGCGCGGATGTCGCGCAGCGACATGAACTCCACCGGAGCGCCGAGCGCGTCCCCGACTGCTCCGCCGAGCAGGCAGCCCAGCAGGCGGTCCTTGGTCAGTTGCACTTGACGTCCTCCGGGTAGGTGGCCAGCAGCGACAACGGCATGCCCTGTCGACGCAGCACCCTGCCCCACAGATCCGCCCCGGGCGGGTTGAGCACGTCATCGGGGAGCGCGGGCACGACGAACCAGTCGTCCCGCTCGATCTCCTCGTCCAGCTGCCCGGAGCTCCAGCCGGAGTACCCGGCGAACACCCGCAGGCCGCGCACCCTCGGCACCAGCTCCTCGGGTTCGGTGTCCAGGTCGACCAGTGCCACCGGTCCGCTCACCTTGATCAGCCCGTCCAGCGCCGCGACGTCCTCGCCCGCCCGTAACGCCGCCAGGCACAGCGCCGTCTTCTGCTCGACAGGTCCGCCGACGAAGATCGCTTGCGGTTTGCTGGCGTGGTCACCCCAGGTGGGCAGCACGTCGTGCACGGCGATCTCGCTCGGCCGGTTCAGCACGACACCGAGGGTGCCCTCGTCCCGGTGGTCGATGACGTAGACGACCGTCCGGCGGAAATTGGGATCGACCAGGCTGGGTGTGGCGACGAGAAGCGTGCCCGGCTCGACCTCTACCTCGGCTTGCACACCGACCATGATCCCACTCACGTTCCCGGGGCCCGACAACCGCGCCGGAAAGCCGCGTTCCCCTGAACGGGCCGGAGGCTCGTGCCAGGTCCGCCCGGCCCCGTACCCTCGACCCGTGACGACCGCCACGGGGGACCCGGCCGCAGCGGAAGCCTCGAAGAAGCCGCCCCGGCTCGGCCTGCGCAGGCTCCTCGGCACCCCCGGGTACGCCAGGTTGTTGATCACCCGCTTCCTCGCCCACTGGGGCGACGGCGTGTTCCAGGCCGGTATCGGCGGCGCCGTGCTGTTCAACCCGGAGCGCGAGGCCGATCCGCTGGCCATCGCCGCGGGCTTCGCCGTGATCCTGCTGCCGTACTCGCTGGTCGGCCCGTTCGCGGGCGCGCTGCTCGACCGGTGGGACCGACGCCAGGTGCTGCTCGTGGCGAACCTCCTGCGCGGCGCGCTCATCCTGCTGGTCGCCGTCGCGGTCGGCACCGGTGTCGCCGGGCTGCCCCTGTACGCGAGCGCCCTGCTGGTGATGGGCGTGAGCCGGTTCGTGGGAGCCGGGCTGTCCGCGTCGTTGCCGCACACCATGGACGAGAAGCACCTCGTCGAGGCGAACGCGATCCTCGCCACCGGTGGTGCCGCCATGGCCGCTGTCGGCGGTGGCTGCGCGTTCGCTCTGCGCTCGGTCTTCGGCGGTGACGACTTCGGCTCCGCCTGGGTGACCGCGTGCGCCGTGATCGGCTCCGTGCTCGCCGCCCTCGCAGCCTCCGGCTTCGCCAAGGGCTCGCTCGGCCCCGACGAGCGCGACGAGCCCGCGAAGGCCGTCACCGCGATCGCGCACGGCCTGATCGACAGCGGCAAGGTCGCCGCGAGGACGCGCAGCGTCGCCACCGGCTTCGCCGCACTGGTCGCGCACCGCATCGGCTTCGGCACGTCGATGCTGCTCGGCCTGCTGCTGATGCGCTTCGCCTTCACCGACGTCGGCTGGCTCAAGGCCGGGATCGCCGGAGTCGGAGAGGCTCTGGCCGCCGGGGCGACCGGCCTGGTGCTCGCCGCCTTCATCACCGCGCCCGCTGTGCACCGCTTCGGCAGGAAGGCCACCGTCTGCGGCGCGCTGTTCGTCTCCGCCGCCGCGCAGCTCGGGCTCGGTCTGATCATGACGCTGCCCAGCATCCTCGGCGCCGTGCTCGTCGTGGCCTGCTGCAGCCAGATGATCAAGCTCTGCGTGGACTCCGCGGTGCAGCACGACGTCGGCGACGAGGCGCGGGGGAGGGTGTTCGCGCTCTACGACGCGCTGTTCAACCTGACCTTCGTCAGCGCGATCACCGTGACCGCGCTGCTCGTGGCCCCCGACGGCAGGTCTCCCGAGCTGATGGCGGCGGGCGCCTGCGCCTACCTCCTCGGCCTCGCCGCCTACCTGCTCATCGACCGCCGCGCGAACAGCAAGCAGTAGCTCTTTCGGATTTCGCGCGACCATGAAGCCGATACCCGAGAATGTGATAACGCGATTATCTTCGTTTTGTCATTTTTCTCGAACAGGGGACTTCTGTGCTCAAGAAAGCAGCAAGCGCGGCGCTCATCGCTCTCGCCCTCGCAGCGACCGCGTCCGTGCCGGTCCAAGCCGCTCCCGCATCGGCTGAATCGGCCAGGATGGCGGGTTTCACCCTCCTCGGGGAGGCGAAGGGCTTCGGTCGCACCGTCCGGTTGTGGAGGAACGACGGCAACGATCTCTATCACGCCCAATTGCTCAACGGAGTCAAGGGTGACCAGCTGAGCGTTTCAGCATGCCACCGCACCCCCACCGGCTCCACCAAGTGCGTCGCCGACACGAAGTACAGCAATGGTGAGCCCGACCTGAACACCAGCGAGATGTGGGGCCCCCACGATCAGTACTCGACCCTCTTCATCGTCGGAGTGGGAAGCGTCGTGGCCAACAACTGATCCCTGAGCTGTGTTCGGGCAGCCGAACGGTGCCGGGGTTCGGCACGACCGTGCCGAACCTCTGGCCCCGCTCCTGTCCTTCCGTTCTGATCGCACTCATGCTGACGATCACGGAGACAGCTGCCCCGACGATCCCGACCACCGAAGGCGACACGGACGAGGTGATCCGCGTGGGCTACGGCCGATGCCGGGCGTGCCGCTGCAACAACTTCTCCGGCCTCAGCTCGTGGTGCAGCCACATCGGCTGCGCGCACCACTTCTCCGCCCACGAGTAGGGCGTCTAGTCGTCCTTCTTCTTGGACTTCAGCAGGACCTTGGTCGTCTTCGGGACCACCGCGCCCGCCGCGGGTTCCTGAGTCACGACGACCCAGTTCCTGTCGTTGATCAACAGGCGCTTGCGGCCGGTCGCGTCCTCCTCGGCGAGGTTGCGCAGACCGGCCGCCTGCATCGTGTCCTGCGCCTTCTGGTGCTCCATGCCGACCACGTTCGGCACCGTGACGCTGCCCGCCTCCACCTGCACCTTCGAGGTGGGGGAAACAGGTGCGGGCACAACGGGTGGCGGCGCCGACTGACATCCGGACAACACGATGACGGACAGCGCGACGACCACGGGCTTCCTGATCACACGACCCCCTCGGTCGGCCTCAGGAACCCCCGTCGCCCAGCCCCTTCTCCCTGGCCCACGCCTTCAGTTCGGCCTCGGCCTCGTCCCGGCTGAGCGGCCCCCGGTCGAGGCGCAGCTCCTTGAGGTGCTGCCAAGCCTGGCCCACCAGCGGGCCGGGGGACAGCCCCAACAGGCGCATGATCTCGTTGCCGTCGAGGTCCGGCCGGACCCGGTTGAGGTCCTCCTCGGCGGCGATCCTGGCGATCCGCTCCTCAAGACCGTCGTAGGTCCGCTGCAGCGCGCCCGCCTTGCGGCGGTTGCGGGTGGTGCAGTCGGCGCGCACGAGCTTGTGCAGCCGGGAGAGCAGGTGCCCCGCGTCGGTGACATAGCGGCGGACCGCGGAATCGGTCCACTCACCCCGGCCGTAGCCGTGGAAGCGCAAATGCAGATAGACCAGCTGCGCGACGTCCTCGACGATTTCCTTGGAGTACTTCAGCGCGCGCAGCCGCTTGCGCGCCATTTTCGCGCCAACCACCTCGTGGTGGTGGAAGCTCACCCCGCCGCCGGACTCGAAACGCCTGGTCGCGGGCTTGCCGATGTCGTGGAGCAGCGCGGCGAGGCGCAGCACCAGATCCGGCCCGTCCTCTTCCAGGTCAATCGCTTGATCAAGAACAACCAGCGAGTGGTGGTAGACGTCCTTGTGCTGATGGTGTTCATCGATCTCCAACCGCATCGCGGGGACTTCTGGCAACACGTGGTCGGCGAGACCCGTGTCCACCAGCAGTTCCACGCCCCTGCGCGCGTGCGTCCCGCAGAGCAGCTTCGACAGCTCCGCCTGCACGCGCTCAGCGGTGATGCGGTTGATCTCCTCGGCCATCCCGCGCATCGCCTCGACCACCCGCGGCGCGACGTCGAAGCCGAGCTGGGCGACGAAGCGGGCGGCGCGCAGCATGCGCAGCGGGTCGTCGGCGAAGGACTCGTTCGGCGGCGCCGGGGTGTCCAGCACCTTCCCGGCCAGCGCCTCGCGGCCGCCGTGCAGGTCGACGAAGCGGTGCGAGGGCAGCTCGACGGCCATCGCGTTGACGGTGAAGTCGCGCCGCAGCAGGTCGCCGTCGATGGTGTCGCCGAAGACCACCTCGGGGTTGCGGCTCACCCGATCGTAGGTATCGGCGCGGAAGGTGGTGATCTCCAGCGTGCTGCCGTCCTTGACCACCCCGAGGGTGCCGAAGGCGATGCCGGTGTCCCACACCGCGTCGGCCCAGCCGGCGACGACGCGCTGCACCTGCTCGGGACGGGCGTCGGTGGTGAAGTCCAGGTCGTTGCCCGCCCGGCCGAGCAGCAGGTCGCGCACGCTGCCGCCGACGAGGAACAGTCGGTGACCTGCCGCGACGAAGCGCTCGGCGAGCTCGTCGGCGACCGGGGCTATCCGAAGCGGTTCCACGGGGGCATCCTGCTCGGTGGCTGCGGAGGGGGCTGCTGGTCCGGACACGAGAAGCGAGCATATGGCAGTCCACCCGCTCGCTTCGCGGCTCGTCATGGCCGCGCGGCCCCGCCACTACCATCGCCGGTATGCCTTCCCCTTCCGGCCGTTCCGGCGGTACCAAGCCGGGGCGTCGGAACCGACGGACTCCGAGACGGCCGCTGCGGACCGTCGACGAGGTCTCGGCGGGCGGACTCGTGCTGGACCGACAGCGGGCCAACGCCGCGCTCATCGGCAGACTCGACCGCAGGGGGCGGCTGCTCTGGTCGCTGCCCAAGGGCCACATCGAGGCCGGGGAGACCGCCGAGCAGGCCGCGGTGCGCGAGGTCACCGAGGAGACCGGCATCCGGGGCAGGATCCTGATGCCGCTGGGCACGATCGACTACTGGTTCGTCGCCGATGACCGGCGAGTGCACAAGACCGTGCACCACTTCCTGCTGGAAGCGGTGGGCGGAGAGCTATCCGACGAGGACGTGGAGGTCACCGAGGTGGCGTGGGTGCCGCTGGGTGAGCTGGACGCGCAGCTCGCGTACGTCGACGAGCGCCGACTGGTGCGCCGGGCGGCCGAGCTGCTGGGTGATGGTCAGGAGTCGGCGTGAAACGCCTGTTCGCGGCCCTGGGAGTGGCCGTTTTCCTATTCGGTGTGACGCCGCTGGCGCAGGCGCAGCGCGGCGACAACAGCGCCGAGGTGCCCAAGCACGGCAGGCTCGACCTCGACGCGGTCACGCCGAGGGTGGTGACCGCCGAGACCACCGAGATCAGGGTCACCGGAAGGCTGACCAACATCAGCGACCGCAAGGTGAGCCGGATCGAGGCGCGCGTCCAGGTGGGCCAGGCGCTGGCCGGTGACGACAAGGCGCACGCCGCGCTGACCGGCACGGTCGCCACCGACCAGCCCTCGCGCTGGTCCAAGGTGGCCGACGCGCTCGACCCCGGCCAGAGCGCCCGGGTGGACTTCACCGTGCCGCTGGACGTGCTGCGGATCACCGCGCCCGGCGTGTACCCGATGCTGATCAACTTCAACGGCTACCCGGAGTACGGCGGCCAGGCCCGGATCGCGGAGAACCGGATGCTGCTGCCGGTGCTCGGCACCCCGGGCGGTGCCGCGGCGCCCCCGCCGTCGCCCGCCACGATCACGATGATCTGGCCGATCCTGGACAAGCCGCACCTGCTGCCGGTGTTCGAAGCCCGCCAGGACAGGCGCAGGGTGCTGCGCGACGACGAGCTGGCCAAGGCGCTGCAGCCGGGCGGGCGGCTGTCCAACCTGGTCGAGGCGGTCGAGGAGGCCGCGCCGAAGGGCTCCCAGGTCGGCAACTCGCTGTGCTTCGCCATCGACCCCGACCTGATCGACACCGTGACCGCGATGACGGCGAACTACGCCGTGCGCAGCGGGGAGCAGATCGTCGACCGCTCGCCGTCGGCCGCCGCGAAGCAGTGGCTGGACCGGCTCAGGGAGGTCGTGCAGGGCCGGTGCGTGCTCACCCTGCCCTTCGCCGACGTGGATCTGGTCGCGCTGTCCAGGGCCGGGCTGACCGACCTGGAGAAGCTGGCCAGGGAGAAGGACTCCATCGTCACCGAGGCGCTGAGCGCGGCGCCGCTGCAGCACGTGGCCTGGCCCGCCGACGGCGTGCTGGACGCCAGGGCGCTCGCCGACCTGGACGAGACCGTCGTGGTGATGGACCAGCGCGGGCTCCAGCAGTCCCCGCCCGCCCACCAGCCGGTCCGGGTGACCGCGGCCAAGGAGGGCGTGCAGACCGGCCCCGGCGTGCTGATCGCCGATCCGATCGTGAACACCGCCTTCGAGCGGGCGGGCCAGAGCGGGTCGCTGCGCCTGCAGAACGCGCTCGCCGCGATCGCCTACCGGGCCGGGGTCGTCGGCAAGACCGGCGGCAGCGTGCTGGTGACCCCGCCGAGGCAGTGGACCGAGTCGGCGGAGGAGCTGACCGCACTGCTGCGCGCGACCGGCCAGCTCCTCGAGGGGGAGCGGCTGGCGAAGCCGAAGCGGCTCACCGACCTGGCCGCGGTGTTCAACCCTGGCCGCACGGTGCCGCTGAACTACCCGCCGCCCGGCGGGGCGCGGGAGATCTCGCCGGAGCTGACCAACAAGGTGCTCGACGCCCGCAACACGGTCCGCGACATGCTCAACTACATGGAGGAGGACCCGGCGCGCAAGATCCGCCCGAGCGCGCTCACCGACCCCCTCCAGCTGGGCCTGCTGCGCGCGATGTCCTCGGCGTGGCGCACCGACCCGATCGGCGGCGAGGCGGCCAACGCCGAGGTCCTGGAGCAGGTCGCCGCGCTCACCGGTCAGGTCGACGTGGTGGAACCGCCGACCTCCTACGCGCTGGCGTCCTCGTCCAGCCCGTTGCCGCTGACCCTGCTCAACAGGCTGCCGGTGGCGGTGACGGTCCGGCTGAACTTCTCCGACACCCCGGGGCTGCGCACCGAACCGCAGGTGGAGAAGCTGGCCCCCGGCGGCGGCCGTCAGATCAAGGTCAACGCCGAGGTGAGCCGGTCCGGCCAGTTCACCGTCAACGCCTGGCTGACAACGCCGAAGGGCAGCCTGCACCTCGGTCAGCCCAAGCGGCTCACCCTGCGCTCGGCGGCCTATGGCAGCGTCACCCTCGGCATCACCCTCACCGCCGGGCTGCTGATGGTCGGGATGATGGGCATGCGCGTCTACAAGCGGTTGCGCTACGGCCCGACGATGAAGAAGCCGGTCGAGGACATGAACGAGCGACTCCCGCAACCGGAAGGCACCTGATGACCGCCAGCACGACCGGCGCGAACGGTCCGGCACCCGCCCCGGCGAAGGCCGAACCGTCGCTGGCCAAGACCAGCGGTTCGATGGCGATCGCCACCCTGGTCAGCCGGATCACCGGGTTCGGGTCGCGGGCCATGCTGCTGTGGATCATCGGCTCCGGTGTCGTCACCGACTCCTACAACGCGGCGCTGACCGTCCCGCTGCAGATCTACGAGCTGCTGCTGGGCGGCGTGCTCACCAGCATCCTGGTGCCGCTGCTGGTGCGCGCGCAGAAGGACGACGCGGACGGCGGCCTCGCCTACACCCAGCGGCTGCTGACCATGGGCCCGGTGCTCGCGGCGGGCGCCGCGATCGTGGCCGTCGCCTGCGCGCCGCTGCTGACCCGGATCTACGTCGACGGTTCGACCAACCGCGCCAACCCGGAGCTGGCGACGGCGTTCGCCTACCTGTTGCTCCCGGAGATCGTCTTCTTCGCGATCGGCGCGCTGTTCATGGCCGTGCTCAACGCGCGCGGGGTGTTCGGGCCGACCGCGTGGGCGCCGGTGATGAACAACGTGGTCGTCGTGCTCACGCTCGGTGTCTACGCGCTGCTGCCGGGGGAGCTGACCCTGGACCCGGTGCGGATGACCGACGCGCACATCCTCGTGCTGGGCCTGGGAACCACGCTCGGCATCGCGGTGCAGGCGTTCGTGATGCTCCCGGCGATGCGCCGGGCCGGGGTGCGGTTCCGCTGGCGCTGGGGCTGGGACAAGCGGCTGAGCGAGTTCGCCGGGCTGGCGGGCTGGACCTCGCTGTACGCGATCTTCGGCATCGTCGGCATCGTGGTGAACACCCGCGTCGCCACCGCCGCCGACAACGGCGCGCTGACCCAGTACAGCCTCGCGTGGCAGCTCTTCCAGCTGCCGTACGGCATCCTCGGCGTCTCGCTGCTGACCGCGATCATGCCGAGGATGAGCCGCAACGCGGCGGACGGCAACATCAAGGCCGTCGTCGGCGACCTGGGCCTCGGCACCCGGCTGATGGCGCTGATGCTCGTCCCGGTGAGCGGGGCGCTGACCGTCATCGGCAGTGATATCGGCGTCTCGATCTTCGCGCTGGGCAAGACCAGCTACGAGCAGGCGTACAGCCTGGGCAGCACCCTCGCCGTGTCCGCGTTCGGCCTGCTGCCGTACGCGGTGAACCTGCTGCAGATGCGCGTCTTCCAGGCGATGAAGGACGCCCGCACCCCCGCGCTGATCATGATGATCATGATGGCGTTCAAGATCCCGGCCATCCTGCTGTGCCCCAAGCTGCTCGAACCGGACGACGTGGTGCTCGGTCTCGCCGTGATCAACTCGGCGACCTTCGTCCTCGGCTGGGTCATCGGCGACATCTGGCTGCGCATCCGGATCGGCAGGCTGGAGACGGGCAAGACGTTGCGCAGCGTCGCGCTCGCGGTGTTCGCGACGACCATCGGCGGCGCGATCATGTTCAGCGCGTCGGTGCTCGTCGACTGGATCGTTCCGGTGGGCTCGTCGGACTACTGGTACTCCTTCGTGTCCCTCATCACAGCGGGACCGCTCGGCCTGATCGCGACGTTCGCAGTCCTTGCCGCGCTGGACATCGAGGAACTGCGGCCCGCGCTCAACCGGATCGGCCGAATCGTTCGCCGCAAGTGAACCGCGCTTTTCCCGTACCCTGAGTGACGACTGAGCGGGCCGCGCACGCAGGGGCGACGGCCGTCCTTGACGGCGCGCGGCAAGAGGGAGAGTGCGGGGTGACTGGCACGCCGTCCGAGCACAAGGCACCGCGTCGGGAGGCGGCAGGGGCCCTGGTTCCCGGTGCCGCGATCGCGGGTGGCCGGTACCGGCTGCTCACGCACATCGGCTCCGACAACCGGGTGCCCGCGCAGTTCTGGCGCGGCCGGGACAACTCGCTCGGCCGGGACGTCGCGCTCACGCTGCTCGTGGGTGATCCCCGCGATCCGGACAGCGCCTCCCGCGCCCGGCGCACCCTCGAACGCTCCATGCACCAGGCGGGCTTCACCCACTCCGGCGTGGCCCGCGTGATCGACGTGCTGTGGCAGGGCAACGGCCTGGACCCGGCGGAGGGCCTCTACGGCATCGTCGTCGCCGAGTGGACCCAGGGCACCGACCTGATCGACCTCGTCGCCGAAGGGCCGCTGCCCGCGGGCACCGCCTCGAAGCTGCTCGAACCGCTGGCCGCGGCCGTCGAGGCCGCGCACCACATCGGGCTCGTGCTCGGCACCGACCACCCGCTGCGGCTGCGCGTGACCGCCGACGGCAAGCTCCGCCTGGCCTTCCCCGGCCCTCACCCGGAGGCCGACGCCCGCCAGGATGTCCGCGGCCTCGGCGCCGCGCTCTACCTCCTGCTGACCGGTCGCTGGGCGCTGCACGAGGGCACCAACGGCCTGCCGATGGCTCCCACGGGCCCGGACGGCACCGTGGTCTCGCCGCAGACCCTGCGCCCCACGCTCCCGCACGAGATCTCCACCGTGGCGGTCCGGAGCCTGGTGGACACCAGCATCGGCGGACTGCGCACCGGCGCTGCGATCCTGCGCGTGCTGGAGCAAACCGCGGCCGACGAGGCCGAGGCCGCCGCGATCAAGGCGGAGGAGGAGCGGCTGGCCGCCGAGCGGGCCGAGTCCGCCGACGAGATCGCCAAGAACAAGCGCGGCCGCAAGCGCAAGCTGGCGCTGAGCTTCACCGCACTGGCCGCCGCGACGGTCGGGGTCTTCGCCTGGCTGGCATTCCAGGTGGTCGGGATGTTCCAGCAGCAGCCCAGCCACTCGGGCCCCACCGTGGCGTTCAGCCAGCCGCCGACGCCGAACCCGCAGCCGGGCACCCCGCCGCCCCCGGCCAACCCGCCGAAGGCGGGCGACCCCGCGTCGGTCGCGTCGGTGAGCGTCTACAACGTCTCGGGCGAGCCGGACAACGTGAACCGGATCAAGCGGGTCATCGACGGCGATCCGCGGTCGAGCTGGAAGACGATGACCTACCGGCAGCCGTTCCCGGCGCCGAAGCCGGGCGTCGGCGTGATGGTCACCTTCGAGGAGGCCGTGAAGCTGGCCAAGGTGGTCGTGGACTCGCCGAGCGACGGCACCACCGTCGAGGTGCGCAGCGCCAACTCCGACGACGCCAGGCTCGAGGACACCAAGGTGATCGGCTCGGGCACGCTCGCCTCCGGGGACACCGAGATCCAGCTGAACCCCGAGGGCAGCACCAAGTACGTGCTGCTCTGGATCACCGGACTGGCCGGCAGCGAGGGCCGCAACGTCTCCGAGCTCTCCGAGCTGACCTTCCTCCGAGCGGAGTAACACCCGGCAGGGTGAACGCCGTTTCACGTGGAACGTTATTCTCGCCGCGTGACAGCCGCTGCCAGTTCGGACGGTGCTCTCATAGCGGCACACGCCGCGGGCGATCCCCACGCGTTCACCGAGTTGGTGCGCAGGCATCGGGATCGGTTGTGGGCGGTAGCCCTGCGCACCCTCCGCGATCCGGAAGAGGCGGCCGACGCGCTCCAGGAGGCGTTCATCTCCGCCTTCCGCGCCGCCGGCTCGTTCCGCGCCGAGTCCCAGGTGACCACCTGGCTGCACCGGATCGTCGTGAACGCCTGCCTAGACCGGATCCGCCGCCGCCAGGCCAGACCCACGGTGCCCCTGCCGGAGGCGGGCCCGGGGGAGCCCGCGGTCAGCAGGGACGCGATGGCCGACCGGGAGACCTCGCTGGCCGTGCAGTCGGCACTGGCGGAGCTCCCGGCGGAACAGCGCTCGGCCATCGTGCTGGTCGACGTCGAGGGCTACTCGGTCGCCGAGACGGCGAAGATCCTGGGCATCGCGGAGGGCACGGTCAAGAGCCGATGCGCCCGCGGCCGGGCGAAGCTGGCCAAAGTACTGGGGCACCTACGGAACCCCGACGTGGGTGCCGACGTCTCACATGATGCTGGGGCCAGGCAGGCACGGCGCCATGGGGAGGGAAGATGACCGGCAACGAGCGGCGTTCACGGACGCCGGATGGACCGCCGTGGTCCGTTGACCTCCTTGCTGACCTGCACGCGGGCGTTCTCGACGTCGACATCGCGGCCGAACTGCGGCCCCGGGTGGAACGGGATCCGGAGGCCAGGGCGGTGCTCGCCGCGCTGGACGCCACGACCGCCGATCTCGCGGCGCTGCCTCCGGTGGCCATGCCCCCGGAGGTCTCCGCCCGCATCGAGGCGGCGATCCAGCAGGAGGTCCGCGCCGCCATGGCGAACGTCGGCCTCCAGGTGCCCGAGCCCGGCTCGGCTCAGCGCGGCAACGTGGTCTCGCTCGACGAGGCCCGGCGCAGGCGCAGGAAGCAGCTCGGCTGGGGCGGCGGCGTGCTCGCCGCGGCTGCGGCCGTCTTCGGCATCGCGGTGATGACGCTTCCCGGCAACACGACCGTCGGCACGCCACAGGCGCAGCCCGGTGCGAGCCCGAGTTCTTCGGCACCAGGGCCAGGGGACGGGTCCCTGACGCTGAAGGACTCCGACCTCGCCACGGTTCCGCCCGGCTTGGTCGGGGGCGGCGACCTCGGCCCGCTCAGCGACAAGGCGCGGCTGACCGCCTGTCTGCAGGCCAACGGGTACCCGGCCACCACGCAGTTGCTCGGCGCCCGTCAGGTGACGCTGGACGGCAAGCAGGGCGTGCTGCTGATGATGGGGGACCCCACCCTTCCCGGGCGCCAGCGGTTGCTGGTCGTGGGACCGAACTGCGCCGCGGGCAACCCGGACAAGATCGCCGAGAGGACCGTAGGGCGCTAGCTCCGTCGCCGTTCACTGTGACGTGAACGGCGGCGGGAACACCCCCACCTAGGATCGCGTTGAGCCCGAGTACCGGGAGATCAGCAAGACGCGGAGGCCCTAGGTGAGTGCAGACGTCCGAAACCTGATCATCGTGGGTTCCGGCCCGGCCGGATACACCGCGGCCGTGTACGCGGCACGCGCCCAGCTGGACCCGCTGGTGTTCGAGGGCAGCCAGTTCGGTGGCGCGCTGATGACCACCACCGAGGTGGAGAACTACCCCGGCTTCCGCGACGGCATCATGGGCCCGGACCTGATGGAGCAGATGCGCGCCCAGGCCGAACGCTTCGGCGCGGAGCTGCGTGCCGAGGACGTCGAGGAGATGGACCTGGCCGGCGAGGTCAAGACGGTCCTGGCCAACGGCGTGCGCTACCAGGCCCGCGCCGTGATCCTCGCGATGGGCGCGGCAGCGCGCTACCTGCACGTTCCCGGGGAGCAGGCGCTGCTCGGGCACGGTGTGTCCGCGTGCGCGACCTGCGACGGGTTCTTCTTCCGGGACCAGGACATCGCGGTGGTCGGCGGCGGTGACTCGGCGATGGAGGAGGCCACCTTCCTGACCCGCTTCGCCAAGTCGGTGACGATCATCCACCGGCGCGACGAGTTCCGCGCCTCGCGGATCATGCTGGAGCGCGCCAGGTCCAACGAGAAGATCAAGTGGCTCACCAACGCGGCCGTCACCGAGGTGCTCGGGGAGAGCAGCGTGACCGGCGTGCGGGTCACCGACACGGTGACCGGCGCGGAGTCCCTGCTGCCGGTGACCGGCCTGTTCGTGGCGATCGGGCACGACCCGCGCAGCGAGCTGGTCCGCGGTCAGGTGGACACCGACGCCGACGGCTACGTCGACGTGCGGCACCCGAGCACCGCCACCAAGATCGACGGCGTCTTCGCCTGCGGCGACCTCGTCGACCACACCTACCGGCAGGCGATCACCGCGGCGGGCTCCGGCTGCTCGGCCGCCATCGACGCGGAGCGCTGGCTCGCTGAGCACGCCCCCGCCGAGGAAGCCGTTCCCGCGGCCGCGAACTGACCACCAGACCCCGCAGCGACTACCCAGGAGAGAACATGGCGAACACCGTGACCGTCACCGACGCGACCTTCAAGGACGAGGTCCTCAACAGCAGCAAGCCGGTGCTGGTGGACTTCTGGGCGACCTGGTGCGGGCCGTGCAAGATGGTCGCCCCGGTGCTGGAGGAGATCGCCGCGGAGAACGCGGAGAAGCTCACCGTCGCCAAGCTCGACATCGACGCCAACGCGGGCATCGCGCGGGACTACCAGATCATGTCCGTGCCGACGTTGATCCTGTTCAAGGACGGCCAGCCGGTGCAGAAGATCGTCGGTGCCAAGCCGAAGGCCGCGCTGCTCAAGGAGATCACCGACCACATCTGAGGTCGGCAGCTGATGCCGTCGTGCAACCCCGGCCCACCCGCAGCCGTCTTAGATGGGTGGGCCGGGGTTCGCCTGTCGTGGGCGTCCGGCCACTCCCTGTAGCCCGAAGAAGGCCGCGTCGAGTAGCAGGGCACAATATGGCTTTCACGATCCGCGCCGCGACTCTCGGCGCCTGAAATACAAGCGAGGGGTGCATGCTGCTGCTCCGCCGCGGTGACGATGGTCCAGCCGTTGCCGAGATCCGAGCCACCCTCGTCACACTGAATCTGCTGCCTCCGGCGAACGGCTCCGGTCGGCCTGACGTCTTCGACGGAGCGGTCGAGCACGCGGTGCGCACCTTCCAGCAGCAGCGCGGGCTGATCACCGACGGCATCGTCGGCCCCGCCACCTACCGCAGCCTCTGCGACGCCCGGTGGCGCCTCGGCGACCGCAATCTGGCCTACCTGGTGTCCAACCCGATGTGCGGTGACGACGTCTACGCGCTCCAGGAGCGGATGCTGGAGCTCGGCTACAACGCGGGCCGCGCCGACGGCGTCTTCGGCAGCCAGACCGAGCACGCGCTGCGCAACTTCCAGCGCGACTACGGCCTGGTCGTGGACGGCATGTGCGGTCCGGGCACACTGCGCGCCCTGCGCCAACTGTCCCCGCGCGCCCGTGGCGGCCGTCAGGTCTTCCTGCGCGAACAGGAGAACCTGCGCAACTCCGGCCCCCGGCTCAGCGGCAAGCGCATCGTCATCGACCCGGGCCACGGCGGCCAGGACCGCGGCGTTGTCGTCGCCGGGGTCGCTGAGGCCGACCTGGTCTGGGACCTCGCCCGCAGGCTCGAGGGCCGCATGGTCGCCACCGGTATGGAGGCGCTGCTCTCCCGTGGTGAGCAGGTGTGCCCAGCCGAGGCCGACCGCGCCCAGTTCGCCAACAAGGCGGGTGCCGACCTGTTCCTGTCGTTGCACACCGACGCGAACCGGTCCCCGCTGGCCGAGGGCGTGTCGACCTACCACTTCGGCACCGGCCAGGGCACCACGTCGTCCACGGTGGGGGAGGCGCTGGCCGGGCTCATCCAGCGCGAGCTCACCGCGCGGACCGGCCTGCTGGACTGCAACACCCACCCCAAGACGTGGGAGACGCTGCGGCTGACCCGCTGCCCCGCGGTGCGCGTCGAGGTGGGCTACCTGACCAACGAGAACGACCGCCGTCGCCTGCTCGACCCGGCGTTCCGCGACATCGTGGCCGAGGGCATCCTCGTCGCGGTGAAGCGGCTCTACCTGCTCGGTGAGAACGACCAGCCGACCGGCACGTTCACCTTCAAGGACCTGCTCCAGTACGAGCTGGCCAAGGCCGACTGAGCCCCAGGAACACGAAGAAGCCCCCGAGCCACGCGGTTCGGGGGCTTTTCCGTCTTGAGCTCAGCGCAGGCTGGACTCGGAGATCGTGGCGGTGCTAGTGATGCTGACCTCGCCGAGCAGCCGCTCCAACGCGGCCTCGACGTCTTCCTTCCAGGTCAGGCCGGTGCGCAGTTCCAGGCGCAGCCGCGGCCAGCGGGGGTGCTCCCGGACGGTCTTGAACCCGACGCTGACCAGGAAGCCGGAGGGGATGACGCAGCTGTCGGCATCCTTGTCCTGGGCGCGGCCGAAGGCCTCGATCGCCTTCACGCCGCGGCGGGTGAGATCCTTGGCGACGGCCTGGATGAGCATCCGGCCGAGCCCGGTGCCCTCGAACTCCGGCAGCACCTTCAGCGAGGTGAGCATGACCGCGTCGGGGCTGACCGGGGCGGTGGGGAACGCGGCGGCCCTGGGAACGGCGTTGGGCGGCGCGTAGAGCACGAAGCCGGCGGGCACGTTGTCGCTGTAGGCGATCCGGCCGCAGGAGCCCCATTCCAGCAGGACGCTGGAGACCCACGCTTCCTTCTCGAGTTCGGTCTGGCCGAACTCCTCGGCCTGTTCCTTGATATGCGGGGCCAGCTCCCAGAACACACAGCCCCGGCAGTGCCGTGGCAGATGGTCCAGGTTGTCCAGCGTGACGCTGTCGACGCGTCGCGACACCTGACCTCCCCGCAGAAGGACGTCACTCGCCATGAGGACGAGAACGCTAACCAGCATAGGCGCGCCGAGCCCACGGCCGAAAGTGACATAACCAGCATGGTGGGACCGCCCTGGCCGGCGTCTTCCTAGACTAGACCGACGTTGTCGGTGTGCACGGCCCCAGGGAGCGCCGCATGAACCTACCGGGACAGGGACCTGATCAGCAAAGCAACCCCTCGGTTGCGGCAGCTGCGGGTCGCAGCCTCGACCCGCACGTTCAGCGCTACGCGGCCAGAACCGCGGGCATGACCGCGTCGGAGATCCGCGCCCTGTTCGCCGTGGCCAGCCGCCCCGAGGTGGTCTCGCTGGCGGGCGGCATGCCGTACCTGGCCGCGCTGCCGATGGACTCGCTGGCCACCGACGTGGCCGAACTCATCGCCACCGAGGGGCAGCAGGCCCTGCAGTACGGCTCCGCCCAGGGCATCCCGCAGCTGCGCGAGCAGATCTGCGAGGTCATGGCGCTGGAGGGCATCTCGGCGCACCCGGACGACGTCGTGGTGACCGTCGGCTCGCAGAGCGCGCTGGACATGGTGACCAGAATCTTCTGCGACCCGGGCGACGTGGTGCTCGCCGAGGCACCGTCCTACGTCGGCGCGCTGGGCACCTTCACCGCCTACCAGGCCGAGGTCGTGCACGTCGAGATCGACGACAACGGCCTCATCCCGTCCGCGCTCAGTGCCGCGCTGGACGCCGTGCGGGCCAGTGGCAGGCGGGTGAAGTTCCTCTACACGATCCCGAACTTCCACAACCCCGGCGGCGTGACCCTCTCGGCGGAGCGCCGCCCGGAGATCCTGCGGATCTGCGCCGAGCACGACGTGCTGGTCATCGAGGACAACCCGTACGGGTTGCTCGGGTTCGACGGGCAGACCTACCCGGCGCTGCGGGCCAGCGAGCCGGACAACGTGGTCTACCTCGGCTCGTTCTCCAAGACCTTCGCCCCCGGCCTGCGGGTGGGCTGGGCGCTCGCGCCGCACGCCGTGCGGGAGAAGCTGGTGCTGGCCGCCGAGTCCGCGACGCTGTGCCCGCCGACGATCACCCAGGCCGTGGTGTCGAGGTACCTGGCCGCGCACGACTGGAAGGGCCAGATCAAGGTCTACCAGCAGGCCTACCGCGAGCGGCGGGACGCGATGCTCACCGCGCTCGAGCAGCACCTGCCCGCGGGCTGCACCTGGACCCGGCCGGACGGCGGCTTCTACGTGTGGCTGACCGTGCCGGAGGGCCTCGACACGAAGGCGATGCTGCCGAGGGCGGTCACCCAGCGCGTCGCCTACGTGCCGGGCACTGCGTTCTACGGCGACGGCTTCGGCAGCAGGCAGATGCGGTTGTCGTTCTGCTACCCGACACCGGAGCGGATCCGGGAGGGTGTGCGGCGGCTGGCCACGGTGCTCGAAGGGGAGCTCGAACTGCTGCGCACGTTCGGGACGGTGACGACGCGGCAGCTCAGCGGTCCGCAGTCGCCCTCGCCCGATACCGCGTGACGCGGAGTTGTCCACAGCTGTCCACCGATTGTGGCGAGTTGTCCCCAGATCGGGGGCCAGTTGTCCACAAGGTTGTCCACCGCCATGTCGGATCGAGGAGTACGGGTGTCGGATCGCTGGATCGCCGTGTTGTCCGGCGGGCTCTCGCACGAGCGCGAGGTCTCGCTGCGGTCGGGACGGAGGCTCTCAGCGGCTCTACGCGGCACCGGCCTCGTCGTCGAGGAGTGGGACGCTGACGGCACGCTGCTGAGCCGTCTGCGGGGCTCTCGGCCCGACGCGGTGGTGGTCGCGCTGCACGGGGGCGAGGGCGAGAACGGTGCCGTGCAGTCGGTACTGGAGCTGACCGGCGTTCCGTTCGTCGGGACCGACTCGAGGGCCTGCCGCCGGGCCTGGGACAAGCCGACCGCCAAGGCCGAGCTGGCCCGCTCCGGGCTGGCCACGCCGGACTGGGTGGTGCTGCCGCACAGCACTTTCCGGGTGCTCGGCGCCCAGGCGGTGCTCGACTCGCTGGTCGACCGCCTCGGACTGCCGCTGATCCTCAAGCCGGACCAGGGCGGTTCCGCGCTCGGAGCCCGCGTGGTCCGGGAAGCGGCGGAACTGCCCGCCGCGATGGTCGGCTGCCTGGCCTACGGCGACACCGTGATGGCCGAGCGCTACATCGAGGGCGTCGAGGTCGCGGTGAGCGTCGTCGACGGCCCGGACGGGCCGACGGCCCTCCCGGCGGTGGAGATCGTCCCGGAGAGCGGCCTCTACGACTACGCCGCGCGCTACACCGCCGGGCTCACCCACTACCACGCTCCGGCGCGGCTCTCCGAGGCCGAGGCGAAGGCGGTGGGGGAGCTGGCCGTCGCCGCGCACCGGTTGCTCGGTCTGCGGGACGTGTCGCGGACGGACGCGATCGTGGCCGCTGACGGCACCGTGCACTTCCTCGAAGTGAACGTCTCGCCCGGACTGACCGAGACCTCGCTCCTGCCGATGGCGGTGGAGGCGGCCGGGCGATCGCTCGGCGAGGTCTTCGCCGGACTCGTCGAGAAGGCCATCGCCCGGGGCTGACACGGCGAAGGGGCCTCCGGACGCTCATCGCGTCTCCGGAGGCCCCTTTTCGCTTTCGTCACCGTGACAAAATGACCCGGTGTGACCGCTAGGACCCGTTCTATGCCCGATTTGCCGGATTCGGCTGCATCATCGCCACGATGCGTTCGAGGTCGTCCACCGAGCCGAACTCGACGACGATCCGGCCCTTCCGCTTGCCGAGTTCGACCTTCACCCGAGTGTCGAAACTGTCCGACAGGCGCTCGGCGAGTTCCTGGAGACCGGGCGCGTGCATCGGCTTGCGAGGAGCGGGCTTCGGCTTGGCGGGCTGCTCGCTCTTGGCGAGGGTGACCGCCTCCTCGGTGGCCCGCACCGACATGCCCTCGGCGACGATGCGCGCCGCCAGCTCCTCCTGGCCCGCGGAGTCCTCCAGGCCGAGCAGCGCGCGGGCGTGCCCGGCGGAGAGCACTCCGGCAGCGACGCGTCGCTGCACGGGGAGGGGGAGCTTCAGCAGCCGGATCATGTTGGTGATGACCGGGCGGCTGCGGCCGATCCGCGAGGCCAGCTCCTCGTGGGTGACCTCGAACTCCTCCAGCAGCTGCTGGTAGGCCGCCGCCTCTTCGAGCGGGTTCAGCTGGACGCGGTGGATGTTCTCCAGCAGCGCGTCCCGGAGCATCGCGTCGTCGGCGGTCTGCCGGACGATGGCCGGGATCTTGGTGAGCCCGGCCTGCTTCGACGCCCGCAGCCGCCGCTCGCCCATGACGAGCTCGTAGGAGTTGCGGGACAGCTCGCGCACGACGATCGGCTGCATGAGGCCGAACTCGCGGATCGAGTGCTCCAGTTCGGCCAGCGCCTCGTCGTCGAAGACCTGACGCGGCTGCTTCGCGTTGGTCTTGATCTCGGGGATCGGCACCTCGCGGTAGACCGCACCCGCGACCTGCCCGGTGAACTCCTCCGGCTTCCCGCCATCGCGGTTGGCCACGGCGAGCCCGCCGCCCGCACCGGCCGCCGCGGCGGCACCACCCGGTGGGCCCTGCGGGATCAGTGCGGCGAGGCCCCGTCCGAGGCCGCCCTTCCGTTCACTCATGTCCGCTCCATCTGCGTGCCCCGGATGGCCAGCTCGCGCCCGGCATCGAGGTAGCTCATCGCTCCACGTGAACCCGGATCGTAAGCGAGCACGGTCTGTCCGAAGCCCGGCGCCTCCGAGACCTTCACACTCCTGGGGATGACCGTCTTCAGGACGTGGTCCCCGAAGTGCGAGCGGACCTCGGAGGTGACCTGGTCGGCCAGCTTGGTGCGCCCGTCGTACATCGTCAGCAGAATCGTGGAGACGTCCAGCGTCGGGTTGAGGTGGGCCTGCACCAGCTCGATGTTGCGCAGCAGCTGACCGAGCCCCTCCAGCGCGTAGTACTCGCACTGGATCGGGATCAGCACCTCGCGGGCCGCCACGAGCGCGTTCACCGTGAGCAGGCCGAGCGACGGCGGGCAGTCGATGAAGACGTAGTCCGGGCGGAGTTCGTCCAGCGACTCGGGGGAGAGGGCTTCCTTGAGCCGCCCCTCCCGGTTGGGCATGGCGACGAGCTCGATCTCCGCACCGGCCAGGTCGATGGTGGCCGGGACGCAGTAGAGATTGTCGGACTGGCTGCTGACCGCGGCCGCGTCGGACACGGAGATCTCGCCGATCAGCACCTCGTAGATGGACGGGGTGCCGGAGCGGTGCTCGACGCCCAGGGCGGTGCTGGCGTTGCCCTGCGGGTCGAGGTCGATCACGAGGACCTTCAGGCCGTGTATGGCCAAGGCAGCGGCCAGGTTGACCGTGCTCGTGGTCTTGCCGACTCCGCCCTTCTGGTTGGCGACGGTGAGAATCCGGCGCTGTGCGGGCCGGGGGAGTTGGTGTGCGTCGGGGTGGAGCACCTTGGTGGCCCTGGCGGCCTCCTCGGCGATCGGGGTCCACCCGGAGAACTGGTCGGAGGTCGTCACCGCGTGTTGCCCCTCTCCGGCATTCGGCGCGCTGTGCACCCCGTACGAACCCACTGTTTCACGTGGAACATCCACCGCTCCGTTCTGGGACTCACCCTCACCGATCCTTCTTCCTGCGCCGCCGGGCATCACGGCCGCGGTCGACCTCGACCCGCGGCACGAGCACCACCGTGGTCGGCACCTCCAACACACCCTCGCCCCGGGTGGCGACCTCCGGGACGCCGCCGCCCGCCGCCTTCACCTCGCGGGCATCGCGCTCGATCTCCTCGGCCGCGCTGGCGCCCTTGAGTGCCACCAGCAGGCCGCCCGTGCGCGCCAGCGGCAGGCACCACCCCGCGAGCTTGGCCAGGGGCGCGACCGCCCGCGCGGTCACCACGTCGGCGCCCCCGTGGTTCGCCCGCACCGCCTTCTCCTCGGCGCGGCCACGCACCACAGTCACCGACGACAGTTCGAGCTCGTCCGCGACGTCCTCCAGCCAGCCGACGCGGCGAGCCATCGGCTCCAGCAGCGTCAGGCGCAGATCCGGCCGGGCGATCGCCAGCGGGATGCCGGGGAGCCCGGCACCGGAGCCGACGTCGATCACGCGCGCGCTCTCCGGGAACAGATCGCTGATCACCGCGGAGTTCATCAGGTGCCGATCCCACAGCCGGTCGACCTCGCGAGGGCCGATGAGCCCGAGCTCGACGCCGCGCCGGGCCAGCAGGCCGTGGAACCGCACCGCGAGCTCCAAGCGCGACCCGAACACCTGATCCGCTCCGGGCGGGGGGTCTGCGGGTGTCGGCGCGGACGGACGCTGTTCGGTTTCGTTCATCTCTCTCCAGCTCGCGGTTGCGTTTCACGTGAAACATGGGCGCTCCGCGCGGCGACCGCGCCGCCGTGTTTCACGTGAAACGAGTATCGAGGGTCCGCCCGGGGCCATCCGCTCCGGCTCGCCGCTCATGCGCCAACGGGCGCGGCGATCGCGCCGTCTGCCAAGCATCACGAGTCCGAAGCGAGAAGGGAAGCGGATGGCGGGCGAGGTGAACCTCGTTACGCGCCGCGTAGCGAGGGTGGCTTTCGCCCGGTGCGGGTTCCCCCGAAAACAAGGTTCCTCCGCAGCGGGTGAGGCGGTCAAGCTGAGCGGGCGCCTGGCCGGAGATTCGATCGCCGGTTCCTTCGTCCGGGGCAGCCGGATAGACGAAAGGGCCCCGCGGTCGGTGACCACGGGGCCCTTTCGGGATGCGCTGCGTCAGGAGGTGCGGAACACCACGACGCGACGGTTGGGCTCTTCGCCCTCGCTCTCGCTGTGCACGCCCGCCACGCTCGCGACGGCGTCGTGCACGACCTTGCGCTCGAACGGGGTCATCGGGCGCATGCGGATCGACTTCTCGGTCTCCAGGACCTTCTCCGCAGTGGACCGGCCGAGCTCGCTCAGCTCCTCCCGGCGCTTGGCCCGCCAGCCCGCGACGTCGAGCATCAGCCGACTGCGAACCCCGGTGCTCTGCTGCACCGCGAGGCGGGTCAGTTCCTGGAGCGCCTCCAGGCCCTCGCCGCGGCGGCCGACCAGCTTCTCCAGGTCGTCACCGCCGTCGATGCTCACCACGGCGCGGCCGGCCTCGACGTCGAGGTCGATGTCACCGTCGTAGTCGAGCAGGTCGAGCAACCGCTCCAGGTAGTCCCCGGCGACGTCGCCCTCGCGCACGAGCAGCGATTCGCCGCTCTCGGCCTCGGCGGCTGAACCGGTGGCGTCGGTTCGCACGTCCGCGTCCGCGGCCTGCAAGGTCTCCGACACGGTTTCTCCTCTCAACTGGCAGCCGCCTCAGCGGCGCTTGCGACTCTGCTTCTTGCCGCGGGAACGGTCGTCGATGATCCCAGGGACGGTTCCCGGCTTGGGCCGGGCCGAGTCCTTCTTGGGAGCAGAGCCGTTCGCGGCAGGCTTGTCCGCCTCGGTGGCGTCGCCCTCGGTGTTCACGGTGGTGTCCGCGGCGGGGCGCTTGCGGGTCGGCTTCTGGCCCGGCTTGGGGGCGAGGTTCTGCCGCTTGGAGATCGCGTCCTGCTTCTTCTGCTCTTCCTCGCGGTCGATGCGGTGGTAGACCACGTACTGCTGCATCAGCGTCCAGAGGTTGTTGCTGAGCCAGTAGAGCAGCATGCCCATGGGCAGGAAGAGACCGGCGACGAGCACGCCCATCGGGAAGACGTAGAGCGCCAGCTTGTTCATGATCGCGGTCTGCTGGTTGGCCGCGGCGGGGTTCTGCCGGGCGACCGAGTGCCGCGAGGTGAGGTGGGTCAGCGCGCTCGCGACGATCATGATCGGGATCGTCACGATGATCTGGACGTTGCGGTCCGTGCCGTAATGGGCCAGCGTCTCAGCGGTTGCGGTGAGCGAGGACGAGAAGTTCGCGCCGAACAGCTTGGCGGCCAGGTAGGACTTGACGTCCTCGGCGCCGAAGAAGAAGTTCTGCGTCGCGTCGGCCTTGAAGCCCTGGAGCACGTTGGTCAGCCCGAAGAAGACCGGGATCTGCACCAGCATCGGCAGGCATCCGCCGAGCGGGTTGAAGCCGTGCTCGGACTGCAGCTTCTGCATCTCCGCGGCGAGGCGCTGCCGGTCGTTGCCGTACTTCTCCCGCAGCTTCTGCATCTGCGGAGCGAACTCCTGCATCTGCTTCATCGAGCGCACGTACTTGACGAACGGCTTGAAGAGGATGGCCCGCAGGGTGAAGACCAGGAACATGATCGACAGCGCCCAGGCGAAACCGCTGGCCGGCCCGAACAAAGCCCCGAAGACCTTGTGCCAGACCCACATGATGCCTGACACGGGGTAGTTGATGAAATCCAGCACGAAGCTACTCCTCGGCGGGGATGTGGTGAACCCGCTCCTGGTCCGTGGACTCGCCACGTGACCCTCGGCGCGGTGGAACGGGGTCCATGCCTCCAGGGTGCCAGGGGCCGCAGCGGAGCAGTCGGCGCGCGGCGAGCCAGGAGCCCCGGAGCGCGCCGTGCACGGTGATCGCCTCGACGGCGTACGTGCTGCAGCTTGGGTAGAAGCGACAGGACGGGGGGAGCAGGGGGGAGATCCATCTGCGGTAGCCGCGGATGGGGAGCAGGAGCACGCGGCCGACGAGACCAGGACGGCCCGAGTCGGCCTCGGGCGGCTGGGTTTCGGTCATGACGACGGTCCGCGTGGTGTCCGGCGCAGCTTGCGCAGCGCCGCGTCGAGATCGGCGGCCAGCTCGGCGCTCGTGGCATCGGCCGCGGGCGGGAGCGCGCGGACGACGAGCTGGGACCCGGACGGCAGCTCCGCCAGCCGCGGCCCCAGCAGGTGCCGGAGCCGGCGGCTGACGCGGTGCCGCACGACGGAGTTGCCGACTGCCTTGCTCACGACAAAGCCCACTCGCGACGGGAGACCCCCGTCTGGAGTGGGCTGCGTCGCGTCAACCGCTTCGGCCATGCCTTCCTCCCGCTCGGGCAGCAGAGCGTGCACCACGAGCCGGGAACGTCCACTGCGCCGTCCCCGGCGCATCACCAGACCGAAGTCCTGGCGACGCCTGAGCCGGGAGACCGCGGGGAGCACGGCGTGTGCGGCGGTCAGGCCGACAGCTCAGCGCGTCCCTTGCGACGGCGGGCAGCCAGGATGGCGCGGCCGGCGCGGGTGCGCATGCGCAGCCGGAACCCGTGGGTCTTGGCGCGACGACGGTTGTTGGGCTGGTAGGTGCGCTTGCTCACGGACGGATCTCCCGGTTGCTCATTACTGGCAGGTCTATGGTCGTCCCACGCCTACCGAGGTAAGGAAGGTGCTGCCCCGCGACGACGTCGACCGTTGGAGAACCGCGAGTAGACGAGCGCAGCGCAACGCTCCCGCTGCGAGCGGGAGACCGTTCGAGGGTACGCACCGGACATCCGCACATCAAATCCGGGGGCGTCCACCACCACCGGGCTACGGACTGCACACGGTCGGTTGACTTCTCCGCAGCCGATCGCGGGCGTGCCCTTGTGAGTTGCCCCCGGCGTTGCTAGCGTGCCTGTCCGCGCTCGGGGGTCCAGGCCCCACGGAGTTCGCCGAACACCCTCTACAAGCAGCGGACACCGCACGTGGGCCGGGGGCCGTTCGAGGACGCGGGACATCCCGCCGTACCTTCATGCACAGTTGTGGATAATCCTGTGGACGCCCTTATCCTCGCCGACCCCGCGGTCGCCACTCGGGTACGGGCAGGCGGGTGGATCCCGCCGGCCCGACGGGTCGTGTGCGAGTGAGGGGAGGGGAGCGCAGCAGTGTCCGACAACCACGATCTGGCTCTGATCTGGGACCGGGTCGTCCAGGAGCTGTCCGCAGGCACCCTGACCAGGCAGCAGCGCGCGTGGATGCAGATCACCAGGCCGATCGGCCTGCTTGACGGCACCGCCCTGCTCGCCGCCCCGAGCGACTTCGCCAAGGACGCCATCGAGCGCAGCCTGCGCGGCCCGATCACCGCGGCGCTGTCCCGCCACCTCGGCGGCACCGTCTCGCTCGCGGTCAAAGTGGACACCGCCCAGCCGACCGCGCCGGTGGTCAGCCCTCCGCCGGGGATCGCGGCGGGCCCCGGCCTCCCCGTGCCACCGGAGACCGCGTCGGAGATCACCCGCCCGCTCCCGGTCATCACCGAGGACGGCGAGGAGGAGGTCGACGAGGAGCGCGAGGCGCTGGCCACGGTCAACGAGATCTGGCCGACCTTCAACGGCCAGGCGCCCGAGGGCGGGCTCGCCGGCCAGCCGTTCACCGCGCCCCGGCACGGACCGCCGACCTCGCAGACCAAGCTCAACGAGAAGTACACCTTCGACACCTTCGTCATCGGCGCCTCCAACCGCTTCGCCCACGCGGCGGCGGTCGCGGTGGCCGAGGCACCCGCGCGCGCCTACAACCCCCTGTTCGTCTGGGGGGAGTCCGGGCTGGGCAAGACCCACCTGCTGCACGCGGTCGGGCACTACGCGCAGCGGCTGTTCCCCGGGATGCGCGTGCGCTACGTGTCGACCGAGGAGTTCACCAACGACTTCATCAACTCCCTGCGCGACGACCGCAAGGTCGCCTTCCAGCGCCGCTACCGGGACGTCGACATCCTGCTCGTCGACGACATCCAGTTCCTGGAGGGCAAGGAAGGCACGCAGGAGGAGTTCTTCCACACCTTCAACACGCTGCACAACGCGAACAAGCAGATCGTGGTCTCCTCGGACCGGCCGCCGAAGCGGCTGGAGACGCTGGAGGACCGGCTGCGCACGCGCTTCGAGTGGGGTCTGATCACCGACGTCCAGCCGCCCGAGCTGGAGACGCGGATCGCGATCCTCCGCAAGAAGGCCGCACAGGACCGGCTGAACGTGCCCGCCGAGGTGCTGGAGTTCATCGCGGCCCGGGTGGAGCGCAACATCCGCGAGCTGGAGGGCGCGCTGATCCGGGTGACGGCCTTCGCCTCGCTCAACCGGCAGCAGGTGGACACCCAGCTCGCCGAGATCGTGCTGCGCGACCTGATCCCCGACTCGCACGCGCCGGAGATCACCGCGCCGACGATCATGGCGGTCACCGCGGAGTTCTTCACGCTGACCATCGACGACCTCTGCGGCCCCGGGAAGACCAAGGCGCTCGCAGGAGCCCGGCAGATCGCGATGTACCTGTGCCGCGAGCTGACCGACCTCTCGCTGCCGAAGATCGGGCAGACCTTCGGCGGCCGCGACCACACCACCGTGATGCACGCGGACAAGAAGATCCGCAAGGAGATGGCGGAGCGCCGCCGCACCTACGACCAGGTGCAGGAGCTGACCTCGCGCATCAAGATGCGCGCCAAGGGCTGACCCCGGCGCGCACCCCCACCCCCGCACCGCCCGTACGGGCTCGCTGACGCCTACGCGCGTGCCGGGGCAGGCCCAGCTCGTCCTCGCGCTCGGGCCGCCTTCTTTATTCAGGATGGGGAGCGCGGAGCCGGGGGTGGCCGAGACCGGCCTCTCGGCGTCCGGAGGGGGTGTGATCCCCTGTCCCCCGGCGGTTGAAGCCGGGCCGACGCGCGCGCTCGTCCCGTAACCCACACCCGGAGAAACACCCCGCCGACGCGCCTCGGCGACAGCCGTCCCACGGTCAGGGGCGGCGATTTTTATTGACCCTGTGGGCCGTCCGGCGGACCGGCTACCCCAGAAAAGTTGCCGATTTTGTCCCCCATCCAGGGAGATCCGGGCCACGCTCGGGCTGTGCGGAACCTGGGGGCAACCCCACCCACATCTGGGGAGCGTTCTGTGGACAGCTGGGGACAGATGTGGATTGCGGTGGGGGCAAGAAGATCCATCCACACCCGGCCCGAGTTATCCACCGGTCGACGCCACGATCGATCCACACTGGAGAACCGGCTCGGACCTGCGAGGACAGCGCCTGTCCACACAATCCACAGCCCCTATTACTGCTGTTGGTTTTCCCTTGAAGAAGAAGAACAAAGAAAAAGCAGGGGGCTGGGGATCTGGGGATGGCTCGCCCGCCGAGGGGGTCGGGGACGTCCAGGCCGAGATGACGCATCCGCCGTCGACGCTCTACCGTGGTGCCACCGCACACCAGCCGCCGGTCGGTCCCGGCCCTCAGCCGGCGTCGGTCGCTCGCTCGCCACCCGAGGTTTATTGGCGATGTGGAGCGTCGGAGCCGGTCCGGTGCGTGGAAAACGCGTGGTTGCCCCGTCGCCGCGTCGGCGGCGCGTGCCGAACCCGAAAGGAAGCCCCATGAAGATCCGCGTCGAGCGCGACGGCCTTGCCGACGCCGTCGCCTGGGTCGCTCGCAGCCTGCCCTCGCGGCCGCCGGTGCCGGTCCTCGGTGGTGTGTTGCTGGACGCGGGCTCGGGCGAGGACTCCAGCGAGACCCTGACCATCTCCGGCTTCGACTACGAGGTCTCCGCCCAGGTCGGCGTCCCCGCGATGGTCGCGACCGGTGGCAAGACCCTGGTCTCCGGCCGGTTGCTGGCCGACATCACCAAGTCGCTGCCGAACCAGCCGGTGGAGATCGCCGTCGACGGCAGCCGGGTGAGCATCACCTGCGGCAGCTCGAAGTTCAGCCTGCCGACCATGCCGGTCGAGGACTACCCGTCGCTGCCGAACATGCCGCAGCTGGCCGGTCTGCTCCAAGCCGAGGTGTTCGCCGGGGCGGTCAGCCAGGTCGCGGTCGCCGCGGGCAAGGACGACACCCTGCCGATGCTGACCGGCGTCCGCCTGGAGATCGCCGACTCCAAGCTCACCCTCGTCGCCACCGACCGCTTCCGGCTGGCCATGCGCGAGTTCGAGTGGGAGCCGTCGGGCTCGGTGGAGACCGCGGTGCTGGTCCCGGCGCGCACCATGGCCGACGCGGCCAAGACCCTCGGCGGCTCCGGCAGCAAGATCGAGCTGTCCCTCGGCTCGACCGACGGACTGCTCGGCCTTGCCGGGTCCGGCCGCCGGACCACCACCCGGCTGCTGGACGCGGAGTTCCCGAAGTACCGCCAGCTGCTGCCGAGCGAGCACAGCGCCGCGGCCGTCATCGAGGTGGCGAAGCTGGTCGAGGCGATCAAGCGCGTCTCGCTGGTCGCCGAGCGCGGCACCCAGGTGCGGCTGGAGTTCAGCGAGTCCGGTCTGCGGCTGACCGCGGGCGGCGACGACGAGGGCAGCGCGGAGGAGGAGCTCGCCGTCGAGCTCACCGGTGAGCCGCTGACCATCGCGTTCAACCCCGGCTACCTGCTGGACGGCCTCGGCGCGCTGCACACCGACCGCGCCCAGCTGGAGTTCACCAGCTCCAAGCGCCCCGCGCTGATCAAGCCGGTCGGCGAGGACGGCGACGTGCTGCCCGGTTACGTGTACCTGCTCATGCCGGTTCGGCTGCCGGACTGACGGATACCCCCTTACCCACAACGCTCTCAGCCCCGTTCGAAAAGGATGGCATCGGTGCAGCTCGGACTCGTCGGTCTCGGCAAGATGGGCTTCAACATGCGCGAGCGGCTGCGCCGCGCCGGGCACGACGTGGTCGGCTACGACCGCAACCCGGACGTCAGCGACGCCTCCTCGCTCGCCGACCTGGTGGCGAAGCTGGACGGTCCGCGCACCGTCTGGATCATGGTTCCGGCCGGGGCGCCGACCCGGCAGACCGTGGAGGAGCTGGGCGAGCTGCTCAGCGAGGGCGACCTGGTCATCGAAGGCGGCAACTCCCGCTTCACCGATGACCAGGAGCACGCGAAGTTCTTGGCGGCCAAGGGGATCGGCTACCTCGACTGCGGGGTCTCCGGTGGCGTGTGGGGACTGGAGAACGGCTACGGCCTGATGGTCGGCGGCGACAAGTCCAATGTGGACAGAGCGATGCCGATCTTCGACGCGCTCCGTCCCGAGGGCCCCCGCGAGGAGGGCTTCGCGCACGCGGGTGCCGTCGGCGCGGGGCACTTCTCGAAGATGGTGCACAACGGCATCGAGTACGGCCTGATGCAGGCGTACGCCGAGGGCTTCGAACTGCTCGACGCCTCCGAGGTGGTCACCGACGTGCCTTCGGTGATCAAGGCGTGGCAGCGCGGCACCGTCGTCCGGTCCTGGCTGCTGGACCTGTTGGTGCGCGCGCTGGACTCCGACCCGGAGCTGGACGACCTGCGCGGCTACGTCGAGGACTCCGGCGAGGGCAGGTGGACCGTCGAGGAGGCGATCAACCACGCGGTGCCCGCGCCGGTGATCTCCGCGGCGCTGTTCGCGCGGTTCGCCTCGCGGCAGGAGGACTCGCCCGCGATGCGCGCGGTCGCCGCGCTGCGCAACCAGTTCGGCGGGCACGCCGTGCACAAGGCCGGGCCGACCTCCGGGTCGGGCAGCACGGGCAGCTGACCCCGGAACCGCGTGTACGTCAGACACCTCCAGGTCACCGATTTCCGCTCCTGGGAGCACGCCGACGTGCCCCTCGAACCGGGCCCCAGCGTGCTGATCGGGGCGAACGGCCAGGGCAAGACCAACCTGGTCGAGGCGATCGGCTACGTGGCCACCCTGTCCTCGCACCGGGTGGCCACCGACGCCCCGCTCGTCCGGATGGGCGCGCAGCGCGCCGTCGTCCGCACCGCCGTCGTGCACAGCGGGCGGGAACTGCTGGTCGAGCTGGAGATCACGCCGGGCAAGGCCAACCGCGCCCGGATCAACCGCGCGCCCGCCGGCAAGCCGCGCGATGTGCTCGGCATCCTCCGGACGGTGCTGTTCGCGCCGGAGGACCTGGCGCTCGTCCGGGGCGATCCCGGGGAGCGCAGGCGCTTCGCCGACGACCTGCTGGTGGCGCGCACGCCGCGGCTGGCCGGGTTGCGCTCCGACTACGAGCGGGTGCTCAAGCAGCGCGGCGCGCTGCTGAAGAGCGCGGGTGCCGCGCGCCGGGCCGGGCGGGGAGGCGACATCGGCACGCTGGAGGTCTGGGACGGGCACCTCGCCCGGCACGGCGCCCAGCTGCTGGCCTACCGGCTGAACCTGGTCGCCGACCTCGAACCCCTGGTCGCGGCGGCGTACGCGGGGGTGGCACCGGAGTCCAGGCCCGCGCGCATCCGCTACCGCAGCACCCTGGGCGGCGACCTGCCGGAGGGTTACGGTGTGCCGGGTGGGCCGCGGGCCGACGCCGAGCAGCTGGAGACGCTGCTGCTGGAGGCGATGGCCAAGGTCCGCTCCCAGGAGCTGGACCGCGGGGTGTGCCTGGTCGGACCGCACCGCGACGACATCGAGCTGATCCTCGGTGACGCGCCTGCGAAGGGCTACGCCAGTCACGGTGAGTCGTGGTCGTTCGCGCTGGCCCTGCGCCTGGGTGCGTACGAGGTGCTCCGCGGGGACGGCGTCGAGCCGGTGCTCGTGCTCGACGACGTCTTCGCCGAGCTGGACCGGCGGCGACGGCAGCGGCTGGCCGCGGTCGCGGCGGCGGCCGAGCAGGTCCTGGTGACCGCCGCGGTGGCCGAGGACGTGCCCGCCGAGCTCGACGCGGTCCGCTACGACGTGCGGGAGGGAAAGATCCACCGTGTCCAGTGAGCAGCGGGACAACCGTCGCACATCTGGGGATAACCCTGTGGACAGTGTGGACAACTTCGTCACGCGTCGAGGTGGGACGGCACCAGGACCAGGGATAAACCCGAGTGGTTCTACCCCACAGGGTGGTGACACAGCCGGAGCCGAGCACGCACTGCGAGGGTCCGACCTCGCCAGGGCCGCCCTGGAGGCCGCGAAGGCCCAGGCGAAGGCGCGCGGTATCCCGAAGGGCAGGACCGCGGGCTCGGGGAGCTCGTCCCGTTCGGGGAGCTCGCGCAGGCGGCGCCGCTGGTCCGGGCCGGGTGCCGACGACCGTGATCCACAGCCGCTCGGCAGGCTGGCCTCGCGGATCGTCGCCGACCGCGGCTGGCAGGGGCAGCTCGCCGGGGGACACGTGTTCAGCCGCTGGGCCGCCCTGGTCGGTGACGAGGTCGCCGAGCACGCCAAACCGGTCACCCTGCAGGACGGCGAGCTGACCGTTCAGGCCAGTTCGACCGCATGGGCGACACAGTTGCGGTTGCTGCAGCGCCAGCTGCTCACGAAGATCGCCGCAGGCGTCGGAAAGGACGTCGTGCGCAGGCTGAAGGTCCAGGGACCGGCCGCACCGAGCTGGAGGTACGGTCCGCGCCATGTACCCGGGCGGGGCCCGCGCGACACGTACGGTTGAAATCAGCCGCCAAGGAGAGCGCCGCAGGCGTGTCGAACCCTCGTCCCAGGGCTCAGGACGTGGTGAAGTTCGCGCAAATCGCCCTGTGACGTTCTCAGGGGTGTCCTAGTGCCCGTTCTGTCGGTGCCGACCGGTAGGATCGAGAAGGTTGGGGCCAGCTCTCTTCGCGGGGTAGCTCCGGCCAACATCGTGTGCACCTTGTCTGCGAGGAGACACCAGGCCCGTGGCTGACAACAAGAACGCGTACAACGAGTCATCGATCACAGTCCTCGAAGGTCTGGAAGCCGTCCGCAAGCGGCCTGGCATGTACATCGGCTCGACCGGTGAGCGGGGACTGCACCACCTCATCTGGGAGGTGGTCGACAACTCCGTCGACGAGGCGATGGCCGGCTACGCGACCAAGGTCGAGGTGACCCTGCTCGCCGACGGCGGCGTCCGGGTCGTCGACGACGGCCGCGGCATCCCCACCGGCATCATGCCGGGCGAGGGCAAGCCCGCCGTCGAGGTCGTGCTGACCAAGCTGCACGCGGGCGGCAAGTTCGACGGCGAGAGCTACGCGGTCTCCGGCGGTCTGCACGGTGTCGGCATCTCCGTGGTGAACGCGCTGTCCACCGCCGTGGACGTGGAGATCCACCAGAACGGCTCGGTGTACCGCCAGCGCTACGAGCGGTCCAAGCCCGTCCACGACCTGCGCAAGGAAGAGGCCACCGACCGCACCGGGACCTCGATCACCTTCTGGGCCGACGACGAGATCTTCGAGACCACCACCTACAACATCGAGACGATCGCGCGGCGCGTCCAGGAGATGGCCTTCCTCAACAAGGGCCTGACCATCGTGCTGCGCGACGAGCGCGTCCCCGAGGACCAGGAGGACGCCGAGACCGGTCAGGTCCGCGAGCGCACCTTCCACTACCCGGGCGGTCTCGAGGACTTCGTCCGGCACATCAACGCCACCCGCGACGAGGTGCACAAGAGCGTCATCGCCTTCGAGGGCAAGGGCGAGGACCTCGAGGTCGAGATCGCGATGCAGTGGAACACCGGCTACTCCGAGTCGGTCTACACCTTCGCGAACACGATCAACACGCACGAGGGCGGTACCCACGAGGAGGGCTTCCGCGCCGCGCTGACCCGGGTCATCAACGAGTACGCGCGGGACAAGAAGCTGCTCAAGGAGAAGGACGCCAACCTCTCCGGCGACGACGTCCGCGAGGGTCTGGCCGCGATCATCTCGGTGAAGCTCAAGGAGCCCCAGTTCGAGGGCCAGACCAAGACCAAGCTGGGCAACACCGAGGCGAAGTCCTTCGTGCAGAAGGCGTGCAACGAGCACCTGGCCGACTGGCTGGACCGCAACCCCGCCGACGCCAAGACGATCATCACCAAGGCGATCTCCTCGTCCCAGGCCCGGCTGGCCGCGCGCAAGGCCCGCGAGCTGGTCCGGCGCAAGGGCGCGCTGGACATCGGCGGCCTGCCCGGCAAGCTCAAGGACTGCCGCTCCACCAACCCGGAGGAATGCGAGCTCTACGTCGTCGAGGGTGACTCGGCGGGCGGCTCGGCCAAGGAAGGCCGGGACTCGATGTACCAGGCGATCCTGCCGATCCGCGGCAAGATCATCAACGTTGAGAAGGCGCGCATCGACCGCGTGCTGAAGAACAACGAGGTGCAGAGCATGATCACCGCGCTCGGCACCGGCATCCACGAGGAGTTCGACCTCTCCAAGCTGCGCTACCACAAGATCGTGCTGATGGCCGACGCCGACGTCGACGGCCAGCACATCCGCACGCTCCTGCTGACGCTGCTGTTCCGCTTCATGCGCCCGCTGATCGAGCACGGCCACGTCTACCTGGCGCAGCCGCCGCTCTACAAGATCAAGTGGCAGCGGGCCGAGCCCGAGTTCGCCTACTCCGACCGCGAGCGCGACGGGCTGATCGAACAGGGCCTCGCCGCGGGCAAGAAGCTCGGCAAGGACGACAACATCCAGCGCTACAAGGGTCTCGGCGAGATGAACGCCGACGAGCTGTGGGAGACCACCATGGACCCCGCCCAGCGCGTGCTGCTCCAGGTGACCATGGACGACGCCGCGACGGCCGACGAGCTGTTCAGCGTGCTGATGGGGGAGGACGTCGAGGCCCGGCGGTCCTTCATCACCCGCAACGCCAAGGACGTCCGCTTCCTCGACGTCTGACCGGCTCGACCGACCTCCCCGGCCCGATCGCTGAAGCACGAGAAGGACTGCAATGACGGATACGACGCTTCCGCCGGAGCACGACCGCACCGAGCCGGTCGACATCCAGCAGGAGATGCAGAACTCCTACATCAACTACGCGATGAGCGTCATCGTCGGTCGAGCGCTGCCGGACGTGCGGGACGGCCTCAAGCCGGTGCACCGCCGCGTGCTCTACTCGATGTTCGACTCGGGCTTCCGCCCGGACCGCGGCTACAACAAGTGCTCCCGCGTCGTCGGCGACGTCATGGGCAACTACCACCCGCACGGTGACGCCTCGATCTACGACACCCTGGTGCGGCTGGCCCAGCCGTGGGCGCTGCGCTACCCGCTGGTCGACGGCCAGGGCAACTTCGGTTCCTCGGGCAACGACCCCGCGGCCGCCATGCGGTACACCGAGTCCCGGCTCGCGCCGCTGGCCATGCACATGCTCGCCGACATCGACGAGGACACCGTCGACTTCCGGCCGAACTACGACGGCCGCACCCAGGAACCCGACGTCCTGCCCTCCCGCATCCCGAACCTGCTGATCAACGGTTCCGCGGGCATCGCGGTCGGCATGGCGACCAACATCCCGCCGCACAACCTGCGCGAGGTCGCCGACGGCGTGGTCTGGGCGCTGGAGAACTGGGAAGCCGGCGAAGACGAGACCCTGGCCGCGATGCTGCAGCGGATCAAGGGGCCGGACTTCCCGACCGCCGCGCAGATCCTGGGCACCTCCGGCATCGAGGAGGCCTACCGCACCGGCCGCGGCTCGGTCCGGATGCGCTCCGTCGTCGACATCGACGAGGACGCCAAGGGCCGCACGATCCTGGTCGTCACCGAGCTGCCGTACCAGGTCAACCCGGACAACCTGGTCGAGAACATCGCGAACCTGGTCCGCGACGGCAAGCTCACCGGCATCGCCAACATCGCCGACGAGTCCAACAGCAGGCGCGGCATGCGGATCGTCATCACCATCAAGCGCGACGCGGTCGCCAAGGTGGTGCTGAACAACCTCTACAAGCACACCCAGCTGCAGTACTCCTTCGGCGTGAACATGCTGGCGCTGGTCGACGGCGTGCCGCGCACGCTGCGGCTGGACCAGATGATCCGGCACTACGTGAAGCACCAGGTCGAGGTCATCGTCCGGCGGACCAAGTACCGCCTGCGCAAGGCCGAGGAGCGCGCGCACATCTGGCGCGGCCTGGTCAAGGCGCTGGACATGCTGGACGAGGTCATCGCGCTGATCCGGCGGTCCGACACCCCCGAGACGGCGCGCACCGGCCTGATCGAGCTGCTCGGCGTCGACGAGATCCAGGCCAACGCGATCCTGGAGATGCAGCTGCGCCGCCTCGCCGCACTGGAGCGGCAGAAGATCGTCGACCAGCTGGCCGAGATCGAGATCGAGATCGCCGACCTCAAGGACATCCTCGCCAAGCCGGAGCGGCAGCGCGGCATCGTCCGCGACGAGCTGATGGCGATCGTGGACAAGCACGGCGACGACCGCCGCACCAAGATCATCCCCTTCGACGGCGACATGTCGATGGAGGACCTGATCGCGGAGGAGGACGTCGTCACCACGATCACCAGGACCGGCTACGCCAAGCGCACCAAGACCGACCTGTACCGCGCCCAGAAGCGCGGCGGCAAGGGCGTCCAGGGCGCGCAGCTCAAGCAGGACGACATCGTGGCGCACTTCTTCGTGTGCTCCACCCACGACTGGATCCTGTTCTTCACCAACCAGGGCCGGGTCTACCGGGCCAAGGCCTACGAGCTGCCGGAGGCCAACCGCACCGCCCGCGGCCAGCACGTGGCGAACCTGCTGGCCTTCCAGCCGGACGAGCACATCGCCCAGGTCATCCACATCAAGGACTACAACGCCGCGCCGTACCTCGTGCTCGCCACGAAGGGCGGTCTGGTCAAGAAGTCCAGGCTGGCCGATTTCGACTCCAACCGCAGTGGCGGCCTCATCGGCATCAACCTCCGCGAGGGTGACGAACTGGTCGGCGCGGTGCTCTGCTCCGCGGAGGACGACCTGCTCCTGGTCTCCGCCGACGGCCAGTCCATCCGCTTCCACGCCAGCGACGAGGCGCTGCGGCCGATGGGCCGGGCGACCTCCGGCGTGCTCGGCATGCGCTTCAACGACGGCGACGAGCTGCTGGCGATGGGCGTCGTCGCCGACGACAAGTTCGTGCTCGTCGCGACCGACGGCGGGTACGCCAAGCGGACGCCGCTCGCGGACTACCCGATCCAGGGCCGCGGCGGGAAGGGCGTGCTGACCATCCAGCACGACCGGCGGCGTGGCAGGCTGGTCGGTGCGTTGATCGTGGACGTCGACGACGAGCTCTACGCGATCACCTCGAGCGGCGGGGTCATCCGGACGAGTGCGGCCGAGGTCCGCAAGGCGGGCAGGCAGACCAAGGGGGTGCGCCTGATGAACCTGGGCGACAAGACCACTCTGGTCGCGGTCGCGCGCAATGCTGACGACAATGAACCCGAGCCCGGCACCGAGGCCAGCGACGGTCCCGGCATCGAGGCCGTGGTCGACAGCGTCGCCGACACCGACGTGAGCGATCACACCGAGGAAGGCAACAACTAGGCGGCCGTACGCGTCTAGCTGGATGGACAGCACCATCGGCAAAGGACCGTGATGACTTCACCCCAGAACCCCGACCGCTCCGACGACCAGGCAGCGAAGTCCGGCGACCGGACCTCGCTGATCACCAAGCCTGGAGCGGACGGGGGCGCCGAACCCGCGGAGAACACCGAACAGGTCGACGCGGGCGACGGCGAACAGCAGGCTCCGCAGGAGACCGCACGGGCTGAGGACAGCGGGGCCGACGAGGCCACCCAGAAGGTGGCCAAGCCCGCCAAGGGCGACGGTGCTGGTCCCCAGATCGACGCCAAGACCGAGCACATCGCGCTCGGTTCGGCCCCTCCGCCGTGGCAGCGGGTCACCGTGTCCGGACAGGGCACGGCCCCGCCGCCACCGACGCCGGCCTCGACGACGCAGCAGCCGCCCGGCCTCGGGCGGCCGCCCGAGCAGTCGAGGGATTTCGGTGACTCGCAGGAGTTCCACGACGAGCCGACGCAGCACACCGAGCAGCCGATGTTCGCCGGGCTGAGCGACGACTCGGTCAGCGGACGCACCACGGTGACATTCCCCACAGCGGGCGGTCGTCCGGCCGCGGCGACGGCTGCTGCCTCGGCGGCCACGGCTGCCGCGCCCAGCGCCCGCCGCACCGGCCGGGGCCCGCGCCGGGCCAGCCTCCAGGTCAAGCGGATCGACCCGTGGTCGGTGCTGAAGCTGGCCCTGGTGCTGTCCGTCGCGCTGTTCTTCGTCTGGATGGTCGCCGTGGGCGTTCTCTACGGCGTGCTGCACGGCATGAGCGTCTGGGACAAGCTCAACGGCACCTACAAGGACCTGGTGCAGACCGCCGACGGTGCCAACGCGGAGCCGTTGATCAGCGTTGGCCGCGTGTTCGGCGTCTCGGCGATCGTGGGCGCCATCAACATCATCCTGTTCACCGCGATGGCCACGGTCAGCGCGTTCGTCTACAACGTCTCCGCCGAGCTCGCCGGCGGCGTCGAGGTCACGCTTTCCGAGCGTGACTAGGGATTTTGCTCCGAAGCTGGCCCCGGTTTGGGCCGGGGCCAGCACATCGGGTAGTGTCTGTTCCATCGCAAGGGCCTATAGCTCAGCTCGGTTAGAGCGCTTCACTGATAATGAAGAGGTCGGAGGTTCAAGTCCTCCTAGGCCCACTGCAAGTTCCTGTCTTGGGGGCACCCGGGATCATTGCGCCGCTAAGGAGGCGACCGGACGTGAAGAAGTTGCTCGCACTTGCTGCTGTGGCAGGCGCCGTGCTGTTCTTCGTGAAGCGCAACCGCTCGGCGAAGGCCGAGGCGGACCTGTGGCGCGAGGCCACCGCGCCGACCGAGAACTGATCTCGCGACGAGCGCCAGCCGCTCGTTGAGGACCTGTAGCCCCGGTGGCCTTCTGGCCACCGGGGCACATGTCCGCTCGGGGACATAGCTCAATTGGCAGAGCACCGCCTTTGCAAGGCGGGGGTTAGGGGTTCGATTCCCCTTGTCTCCACTCGCTCTGGGCGATCCTGCTCAGGTGCTTCGCACCTTCGCCGGGTCGCTCGTCATCATGTTGGGGGGCCGAGCCCCCCAAGCCCCCACGGTGCGGGCTTCTTCTGAACCAGCGTTGTTTCGCTTGGCTTCGCCGTCGCTGGCTGGCTTCTACCAGCATCGTTCTGTTGGTTGGGCGTTCTGGTTGACTGCGGTCCATGAGGCGGATCGTTGGTGTGGCCCTCCTGGTGCTGGTTATCGGTGGCTGTTCCACTGGGGGTGGGGGAGAGCCTGCGCCGTCGAGTTCTGCGGCGGCTGCTTCCTCTGCTTCTTCGGGGGCTGTGGGGGCGCCGGGGTGGCCGGAGGTGGGGAGTGAGGGGAAGTGTCCGTATCTGAGTGCGGCGGATGTGGCTCAGTTCAACGGGCAGCAGGTGGGGAAGATCAAGCTCGGGGGTGAGGGGGAGCGGCCCGTCTGCTTCTTCTTCCGGCCCAACGGGGAAGAGCAGTTGCGGGTGCGGATCTTCACGGGGACCGAGGCCGAGGCCAAGGCGCTGGTGGACGCGGTGGCGCCGGTGGCGACCTCCTCGCCGGTGACGCTGGACGGCGGGTGGAAGGGCGGGGCCCAGCCCACTGACAAGGGCGCGGTGTTCGCGGTGGCCAAGGGCGGGACCGCCGTCGCGGCCGTGTCCAACCAGAAGCGGACCATCGCGCCGAAGCGGGCCGTGGAGAAAGCGATCGAGGCCGTGAAATAGCAGCAGCCCACGGGAAACCGCCTGAGCGGTGACCCGTGGACTGCTGGTGTTCGGGTGGCTAGCTCTTGTCGCCGGTGTTGTTCGCGCCGGTCTTGCTGTGAGCCGGCTGGGCGGTGTGCTTGCCGTTGTCGCTGCTCGTGCGCTGCTGCGGCGTCTGGGGCTGGTCGTCGACCTCATGGAGGGAGACCTGCTCCGGGCGCTTGGACAGCACCGTGGCCACCGCGGCACCGATACCGCCGAGGAGGATCAGCACCACCGGCCACCGGCGGCGCTTCTTCGGCTGCTCCTTCGCGAACTTGGCAGCGAGGTCCTTGTAGGCCGCCTTGGTGTTCTTGTGCAGCTCCTTGCGGGCCTGCTTGAACTCCTTGCGCGCGGCCTTGCTCCGCTTGGCGAGCTGCTTGCGGGCCTTCCTGCCGCGCTTGCCCAGCTCCTCCGCCGTGTCCGTGACGCTGGCCTGGATCTTCTCGGGGGTCAGTCCGCGCTTAGCCAACTTCTTCTCCGCCTTCGCCAACGCACGCTTAGATGCCTTGATTCCCTGCTCAGCGGCCTTCTCCGTGCGCACGCGCGCCGCCTTCAGGCCGGTTCCCATCGCCCTGCCGACCTTCTCGCCGGCCTGGGACATGGTCTTCACCTCGTCCATGGCACTCCTCCAAGACACGCCTGTGGACAGCCATACCCAATCCTGCCCCTTCTCACGCGAACCCGCCGTGGATGGCACGATGGCGTGGTGGCTGAGAGCAACGAATCCCTCGTGGGGAAGACCGTGAAGGTCACCCTGCACACCTCGCACGGCGATATCCGGCTGAACCTCTTCTCGAACCACGCGCCGAAGACGGTCAGCAACTTCGTCGGGCTCGCGCAGGGCACGAAGGAGTACAAGGAGAACAACGCCAAGGGTGAGCGGACCGGCCCGTTCTACGACGGCTCGATCTTCCACCGCGTGATCGACGGCTTCATGCTGCAGGCGGGCGACCCGACCGGCACCGGCCGCGGCGGCCCCGGCTACCGCTTCGCCGACGAGTTCCACCCGGAGCTGGCGTTCAGCAAGCCCTACCTGCTGGCGATGGCCAACGCAGGGCCGAACACCAACGGCTCCCAGTTCTTCATCACCGTCGGCCCGACCACCTGGCTGAACTTCAAGCACACCATCTTCGGTGAGGTGGCCGACGCCGACTCGCGCGCCGTGGTCGACGCGATCGCCAAGGTCCCGACCGACCAGAACGACAAGCCGCTGACCGACGTGGTCCTCGAAAGGGTCGACGTCGAGATCACCCAGGGCTGAGCGGACCGGCATGACGGTTCCACCGTCTCCCTCTCCGGGGCCGGACGCGGGCAGCCCCGCGCTGCCCGGGTGCGTGCGGCACCCCGACCGGCCGACCGGTCTCCGCTGCACCCGGTGCGAACGGCCCGCCTGCCCGGAGTGCCTGCGCGAGGCCGCGGTCGGCTACCAGTGCGTCGACTGCGTCCGCGAGGGCAACCGGCACGTCCGCCGACCGGTGACGGTCGCCGGTGCCGAACTGGTCAGCAAGCCGATCGTGGCGCCGGTGCTGATCGCGCTGAACGTGCTGGTCTTCGTGATCACCGCGATCCAGTCGCGCAGCATCATGACCAACTACGACGGCTCCGACCTGTTCCTCGACTGGTTCATGCGGCCGATCCTGGTCGCCACCGGTGAGTGGTGGCGGCTGGTCACCAACGGGTTCCTGCACGACGGCATCGCGCACCTCGGCGTGAACATGCTGGCGCTGTGGTTCCTCGGCCGGGACCTCGAGCTGCTGCTCGGGCGGGGTCGTTTCATCGCCAGCTACGTGCTGTCGCTGCTCGGCGGTTCGGTGGCGATCATGCTCTTCGACGAGCCGATGACCGCCGCGGTCGGTGCCTCCGGGGCGATCTACGGTCTGCTCGGCGGGCTGCTGGTGGCCGTGCTCAAGCTCAAGCTCAACATCGGGCCGGTGCTCGGCGTGATCGCGCTGAACGTGGCGATCACCTTCAGCGTGCCGAACATTTCCTTCCTCGCCCACGCAGGCGGCTTCGTGGTCGGCGCCGCGCTCATGGCGGCGATGCTCTACGCGCCTGCCAAGCAGCGCGGGATGTGGCAGCTCGGGGCGTTCGTGGCGACCGCCGTGGTCCTCGCCGGCCTCACGTTCTACCGCTACAACGAACTGCAGGCGCTGCTACTGGGCGGCTAGCCCGGTCAGCTCAGCCGCGACGTCGTCCGGATCGGCGCCGAGGTCCAGCCTGGTGAACACCAGCAGGGTCTCGGCGCCGTCGTGCGTCCGGACGTCGATCTCCAGGACGGTGGTGGTCCTGCCGAACCGCCGCGAGCTGTGCAGCCGCGGGGTGAGTTCGGCCCAGGTCCAGGAGCGGGCGCCGGCCAGACCGCGCACGGTGATGCCCCGGGTGTCCGCGGTCAGCCTCGGTCGGGCCACGGTGCCGTACAGGGCCGCGAAGCCGAGCATCGCGGTCGCGACCGTCGCGAAGACCTGCGTCGGGGTATCGCGAGCAAAGAAAACCCAGGTCAGAGCGCCTGCGGAGAGGAGCCAGCCGCCACCGACCAGCGCGGCGGCCGGGGACCAGTGCCGGACTCCGGCGGCGCTTCCGTCGTTCATCCGACCGTCTCCCAGAGTTCGTGTTGCGGGCCCGTCAACCACATCATCTAGTGCCTCGGGACCGACCGAGACCGGCTATCCAGTGGACACTCCGGCGAGTTATCCACAGCAGTTGTCCCCAGTGGGGATGAACTTACAGCTGTGTCGTTCCGGACCGGGGAACGCGAACGGCCCGGACACCAGGGCGTCCGGGCCGTTCTGCAGCCACTTCTCGGCGTGCGTGCCGATTCAGCGCCAGCGCATCGTCATCAGCAGGCCGGTGATCATCAGGGCGAAGCCGACGGCGAAGTTCCACGGGCCGAGGTCCTGCATCACCGGGATGTCCTGCCCAGCGAGGTAGTTCACCACCAGCCAGGCAAGGCCGAGCAGCATCATGCCCAGCATCACCACGATGTAGACCGGGTGCGACGGGCCTGCGCCCCGCACCTTCACCGGCGTCCGTCGGTCCGGTGGTGCGGTGTAGACGTCCTTCTTGCGGACTTTGGACTTAGGCATGCTCGTCCTCGCGTGCTCCTCGACCGGCCGGTTACCGGGCGTTTCCGGGGTCCGCAAAATCCGGCCCCGACCCGGTGAACACGTTAACGTAACCGCCTGGGTTCGCGAACTACCTCTGTGGTCACCGCAGCCGATGGAACGGGAGGGCCGGGTGCGCAGGCTCGACGGCTGGCGGTTCGCCGTGCCCGCGGTGTGCCTGGTCACCGGCCTGCTGTTCGCGGTCAGCCGGAACGCGGCGGACGGGTACGACCTGCGCGGCGGCCGAACGACGGAACTTTCCGGAGTGGTCCGAGAGGCCGAATCCGAGGTCGGCGAAGCGCAGCAGCGACTGGCCGCTCTGCGCGCGGAACTGGAGCGCCTCGGCGTCGCCCAGGAAGGCTCGGACCAACGCATCTCCGAAGCGCGCAGGACTGCGGACCGGCTCGGTGCCCGGGTCGGCCTGACCCCGGTGACCGGCCCCGGCGTCGAGGTGCGGCTGACCGACGCCCCGCGCGGACCGGACGGGCGTTACCCGAAGGACGTCGATCCCGACTCGCTCGTCGTGCACCAGGTGGACGTGCAGAGCGTGCTCAACGCGCTGTGGGCCGGGGGAGCGGAGGCGGTCTCCGTCGCCGACCAGCGATTGGTGAGCACATCCGCTGTGAGGTGCATCGGCAACACACTGCTCCTGCACGGACGCACGTACTCTCCGCCTTACGTCATACAAGCGATCGGGGACACGGAACGGATGAGCGCGGCACTGGAGGCGGAACCCGGAGTGCGACTGTTCCGTCAGTACGCCCAGGTATACGGGCTCGGTTACCGCGTATCGGCGAGTGAGGCGATCAGGATGCCTGGATACACCGGGCCGTTGCGACTGGACAAGGCGCAGGAGGTGCCGCGGTGAGTTCGACCCCGCCCCCCGGGCAGCGGCCGGTACCGCGCTACCAGCGCGACCAGACCCCGCCGCCGGGCACCCCCATTCCCCAGGGGCCCCCGCCCGCGCGCCCGCAGCCCCCTCCGCCGGTCGGACGGCCGCCGGGTCCGCCACCGCGGCAGAACCCGCCGTCGCCGGGACCGCGGCCGCCGCGACCCCTGCGCGCGCCGGAGCCGGAGGAACCGCCGACCCAGCCGATCCCGCGCGTCCAGGCGACCCCGCCGCCCCCGCCCCGTCTCGCGCGCCCGCGGCCGGACGACCTGCCGACGCAGCACATCCCGCGCGTGGTCGACGAAGAGACCACGGAGGTCGAGCAGCCGCCGGAGGACGTCATCGCGGCCATCGAGGCCGAGGAGCCGCCTGCCAAGCCCCCCGAGGACCAACCGAGGGAGACCGGACGCGTCGTCGTGCGGTCCATCGGCGAGCTGTTGATCACTGCGGGCCTCGTGGTGCTGCTGTTCGTCTTCTACGAGGTCTACGTCACCGACTGGCTCTCCGCCGGCAAGCAGTCCGACGCCACGGTCGCACTCGACGACCGGTGGAAGGGACAGGACGACCCGCAGCGGAAGACCCAGTTCCAGGTCGGCGACGGCGAGGGCTTCGCGAAGATCCGGATTCCCAAGTTCGGCTCGGACTACGTCTACACCGTGCTCGAGGGCACCACCGACAAGATCCTCGAGGTCGGCCCTGGCCACTACAAGAACACGGCCTTCCCCGGGCAGCCGGGCAACTTCGCGGTCGCCGGGCACCGGGTCGGCAAGGGCGCCCCGTTCAACGACCTCGACCTGCTCGACCCGTGCGACGCCATCGTGGTCGAGACCTCGGACAGCTGGTTCGTCTACCGGATGCTGCCGAAGGCCAACCAGATCAAGGACTGGGACAAGACCAAGGCCGCCGACCCGAAGTGCCAGCGCGTCGGGACGTTGCGCACCAACGCCGCAGACGGTGGCGTCTACGGCAAGACGGTGGGCCAGGAGATCGTGCTGCCCAGCCAGAGCGCCGTCATCGCGGCGGTGCCGAACCGGCCGGACGCCCAGGTGCCCGCGGGTCAGCAGGCTTCGCTGATCACGCTCACCACCTGCCACCCGCGGTTCTCCGCGCGGCAGCGGCTGATCGTGCACGGCGTGCTGACCCACCAGTACAAGAAGGACTCGACGAAGCCCGGCGAACTGCCGGCCGAGTTGCAGGAGAGCTGATGTACGGCTGGATCTGGCGCCACCTGCCCGGACCGCTTCCGGTGCGGATCTTCGAGGCGCTGTTGCTGATCTCCGCGGTGGTCGCGCTGCTGCTGTTCGTGGTGTTCCCCTGGATCGAACCGAGGCTTCCGTTCAACCAAGTCACCACTGGATGAGGGTGGTTCCCCGTGCGCGTTCTGGTCGTCGACAACTACGACAGCTTCGTCTACAACCTGGTGCAGTACCTGGCCCAGCTCGGCGCCGAGTGCGAGGTCCGGCGCAATGACGCGGTCGAGCTGGACCGGATCACCGACTACGACGGGGTCCTGGTCAGCCCCGGCCCCGGCACCCCGGAGCGGGCGGGCGCCAGCATGGAGGTGATCCGGCGCTGTGCTGCGGAGCGGTTGCCGATGCTCGGCGTCTGCCTCGGCCACCAGGCACTCGGAGCGGTGTGGGGAGCCACCGTGGAGCGCGCGCCGGAACTGCTGCACGGCAAGACCAGTCAGGTGCTGCACGACAACGTGGGAGTTCTCGAAGGCCTGCCCAACCCGTTCACCGCGACCCGGTACCACTCGCTGACCGTTCGCGAGGACACCATTCCGGGCGAGTTCGAGGTCACCGGTCGCACGGAGTCCGGCATCGTGATGTCCATGCGCCACCGCGAGCTCCCGCTGCACGGCGTGCAGTTCCACCCGGAGTCCGTGCTCACCGAGGGCGGACACCGGATGCTGGCGAACTGGATGGCGGGCAGCGGTCACCCCGTCGAGGAGACCAGGGTCCGCGAGCTGGAGGCGGGCATGCGCGCGCTCGCCGCGTCGGCCGCGCCGGTCTGATCATGTTTCACGTGAACCCAAGCTGGTTCACGTTGTGCTGCGGATCGCCGCCCACGCCGCCCGCAGCGGGTGCGTGTCGTAGATAATCCGCAGCTGCACGATCCGGCCGACGTCGTCCAGCTCGATCGCGTCGACGCAGTCGAAGCTCGTCTTCGTGCCGTCGCTCATCGTCCAGCCGAAGCGGAACTGCACGGCGACGCGGCGCGGGTCGTGCACGGAGACGAACAGGTCCTCCTGCACGATCTCCGAGCGCTGGGTGTCGGCGACCAGCTTCGGGTAGAACCGCGCGGCGGGCAGCGTGCCGTACAGCGGGGAGACGACGGTGCCGTCCGCGGTGAACAGGGCGATCACCCCGTCGACGTCCGCTTCGGCGAGCAGTTCCAGGTAGCGCTCGACGGTCGCCCTGGCCCGCAGCACGGCATGGTCGTCCATGGCCCCACAGACTACGAGCATCCGGCACGCGAAAGAGGGCCCGATCCACGATGTGGACCGGGCCCTGTGCTGATCAGGGGTCAGCGTGAGCTGGACGTGCCTATCGAGCCGACCTGGACGTCGATCGTGGCGTTCTTGCCGACGGACTGGCCGCTGGCCGGGGACTGGTCCTGGATCTTGCCGAGGTCCCAGGGGTTGTCCGGGGTGACCGGGGTCTTCTTCAGCTGCCCGGTCCAGCCGTAGGTGCCGCGCAACAGGCTCTCCGCCTGATCGGGCGTCTTGCCCTCCAGGTTCGGCATCTTGAACTGGTCACCCTTGGACACGGTGAGCGTGATCTTCGTGCCCTGCGGGTGCTTGCCGCTGCGCGGGGACTGGTCGATGACCTTGTCCTTGTCGTCCGCCGAGCTCTCCAGCTTCACCTCGACCTGGAACTTCAGGTCCTCGAGGGTCTTCTTCGCGGTCGCGACGTCCTGTCCGCGCACGTCGACGACCGTCGACTTCTCCTGGAGCTTGCCGAGGGTGATCTTCACCGGGTCGCCCTTGGCCGCGAAGGTGCCGGGCTCCGGTGACTGCTTGACCACCTTGTCGACCTGGGAGCTGTCGTCGGTCGCCTGGGAGTCCTGGGTCGGGTTGAGGACGAGCCCGGCATCCTTCAGCAGCCTCTCCGCCTCCGCGCTGGATTTGCCGAGCAGCGAGGGAACGGTGATCTTGTCCGGCCCGCTGCCGATCTTCAGGCGGACCTCCGAGCCCTTCTTGGCCTTCGAGCCGGGAGAGGGCGAGCTGTCGATGACCTTGCCGATCTCGCTGGCCAGGGACGGGACCTGGTCGACGACCGGTTTCAGTCCGAGGTCGCGCAGCTTGGTCTCGGCGGGCCCCTGCGCCATGGCCTTGAGGTCACCGGGAATCGTGACCTCGTCGGAGCTGGGCTGGCCGAAGAACAGGCTGGAGATCCACACGGTGAGCGCGAGCACTGCGACGAACAGGCCGGTCAGCAGCGCGATCCTGGTGGCCCGCTTCCGCTTGGCGTCGCGGTCGTCGTCATCGTCGTCGGCGAGCGAGCTGGGCCGGTGCCGCCCCGCGCTGAGCACCTCGGTGGCCGACGAACCCCGGCTCATCATGGCAGTGCGCTCGTCCTCGCTCATCACCATGGGCGCCATCGGCCGCTGGCCGGAGAGCACGCGCACCAGGTCGCCGCGCATCTCACCCGAGGACTGGTAGCGGTTGGCCGGGTTCTTGCTCATCGCCTTCAGCACGATGGCGTCGAGCACCTGCGGCACCTGCGGGTTCAGCGAGGACGGCGGCTTGGGCTCCTCGCGGACGTGCTGGTAGGCCACGGCAACGGGGGAGTCACCGGTGAACGGCGGCTCTCCGGTGAGCAGCTCGAAGAGCACGCAACCCGCGGCGTAGACATCGCTGCGGGCGTCGACGGCCTCACCGCGGGCCTGCTCCGGGGAGAGGTACTGCGCCGTTCCTATGACCGCCGCGGTCTGGGTCACCGCGGCCTGGCCGTCCGCGACCGCCCGCGCGATGCCGAAGTCCATCACCTTGACGGCGCCGCCACGGGTGATCATCACGTTGGCGGGCTTCACGTCGCGGTGCACGATGCCGTGCCGGTGGCTGAAGTCCAGGGCCGCGCAGACGTCCGCCATGACCTCCATGGCCCGCCTGCCGTGCAGCGGGCCCTCGGTCTTCACGATGTCGCGGAGTGTCTTGCCGTCGACGAACTCCATGACGATGTACGGCAGCGGCCCGTGCTCGGTCTGTGTCTCGCCGGTGTCGTACACGGCGACGATCGCCGGGTGGTTCAAGGACGCGGCGTTCTGGGCCTCACGCCGGAAGCGGATCTGGAACTGCGGATCGCGGGCGAGGTCGGCGCGCAGCACCTTGATCGCCACGTCGCGGCCGAGGCGGACGTCCTTGCCCTTGTGGACTTCCGACATGCCGCCGTAGCCGAGCGTCTCACCCAGCTCGTAGCGGTTGGAGAGCAGTCGCGGAGTGCTCATCGGTGCGTCGTCCCACTCCTCGTCAAGAATGTTCTCATCATGCTTACTGTCTGTCCTCGCCCCGACACGCGTTAGCCACCCGGTTCAGATTCACAACTGAGTGTGATTCGGTCACCGACCCGCACCTGCCCGGATGGCACCATCTCAGTGACGGTGCACCGGCTCAAATCGGTTGGCTGGTTACCGGACTCGTTTCGGGTGACAGAGTCAAAGCCCAACCGGGTCAGATTGGCAACTGCCTCACTTGCCGGTCGGCCCACGAACTCCGTGGTATCGAGCCATACCAGAGTGCCCGGTCGCGATCTGTTGTCGCGCGTGGGGTGGGTGGTGGACGACGGGTGACCGCCCTGGGCCGCGCTGTCCAGCGTCATTCGCGGGTACGACGGCCCGAGCAGCCACACGCTCAGCCCGATCAGCACGACCACGAGCAGGATGATCAGCAACCAGAGGCCGACCCGACGGGGTTTCCCGCCAGGCGGCAAGGGCATGCCGGGCGGCGGGTAGCCGCCGGGGGCCGGGCCGAGCGAGATCATCGCCTGGCCGCCCATCGGGGTGCCGTGCTGCTGCGGTGGTTGCCGCAGCCCGTGCTGGGGCGACGGTTGCGGCGGTTGCGGCGGCGCCGCCATCAGCGGGACACCCGTCACCGGGGTCACCGCGGCGCTGGACATGCTGAGCCCGGAGGGCGGCGGCAGCGGCAGACCGGCCCGGACCGCGGCGACCGCGCTCGCGAACTCCCCGCCGCTGCGGTAGCGCTGCCACGGGTCCTTCACCAGGGTCGCCTCGACGAGCGCGCGGGCGTGGTGCGGCACGTCCGGCGGCAGCGGCGGCGGCACGTCCCGGATGTGCATCATCGCGACGGTCACCGCGTTGTCGGAGAGGAACGGCCGGTGCCCGGCGAGGCACTCGTACCCGACGACGGCCAGGGAGTACACGTCGCTGGCCGGCTCGGCCTCGCTGCCCAGCGCCTGTTCCGGGGCGATGTAGTGGGCGGTGCCCATCACCATGCCGGACCGGGTCACCGGCGCGGCGTCGGCGGCCTTGGCGATGCCGAAGTCGGTCAGCTTCACCTTCCCGGCCGGGGTGACCAGGATGTTGCCCGGCTTGACGTCGCGGTGCACGAACCCGCGCTCGTGCGCGGCCTGCAGCGCCTCGCCCGCCTGCTCCAGCACGTCCAGCGTGCGCTCGGCGGCCAGCCTGCCCTCCCTGGCGAGGATGGTGGCCAGCGGCTCGCCCTCGACCAGCTCCATCACCAGATAGGCGGTGTCCTCGGGACCGTCCGGCACCGCGGCGGTCTCGCCGTAGTCGTGCACCGAGGCGATGCCGGGGTGGTTCAGCGAGGCCGTCATCCTGGCCTCGCTGCGGAAGCGGTGCAGGAACTCCGCGTCCCCGCACAGCTCCGCCTTGAGCACCTTTACCGCGACCCTGCGGTCCAGCCGGGTGTCCGCCGCCTCCCAGACCTCGCCCATCCCGCCCACGGCGATGCGCCTGCCGAGCCGGTAGCGGTCGGCAAGCAACTGGCCGGAGGTGAGCACGACTCAGCCACCTTCCAGCCCGGCGCGGATGACCGCGCGGCCGATGGGTGCCGCGACGGAACCACCGGTGGCCTCGAGACCGCGGTCGCCGCCGTCCTCGACCATCACGACGACCGCGATCTTCGGCTTGTCCGCCGGGGCGAAGGCCACGTACCAGGCGTGCGGCTTGGTCAGCTTCGGGTTGGCCCCGTGCTCGGCGGTTCCGGTCTTGGAGGCGATGGTGACGCCGGAGATCTTGCCGGGACCGGTGGTCCGCTCCTCCGACTTGATCATCATCTGCTTGAGCGTCTCGGCGGAGCTCGCCGACATCGCGCGCCCGGCCTGCTTGGGGTCGATCTCGTCGAGCACGCTCACGTCGTGGGTGACGATCCGCTTCTTCAGCTGCGGTTCCATCCGCATGCCGCCGTTGGCGATGGTCGCCGCGATCATCACGTCCTGCAGCGGGGTCAGCTTCACGTCCCGCTGGCCGATGCCGGTCTGGTACAGCGCCGCTGCGTCCGGGATGTCACCGAGCGAGGACGGCACCACGTTCATCGGGATCTTCAGGTCCTGCTCGCCGATGCCGAACTTCTTGGCCTGGGCGCGCAGCTTCTCCTCGCCGAGCTGACCGGCCAGTTCGGCGAACGCGGTGTTGCACGAGCGGGCCAGCGACTCCTCCAGCGAGGCCGTCTGACCCCCGCCGCAACGGTTGCTGTCGAAGTTCTCCAGCTTCGTCTTGGTCCCCGGCAGCTGGATGTTCGGCGCCGCGGTGAGCTGGTGGTCCTTGGTCAGCCCGTTCTCCAGCGCCGCGGCGGCGACCACCAGCTTGAACGTCGATCCCGGCGGGTAGTTCTCCGAGATCGTCCGGTTCAGCATCGGCTTGTCTTTGTCGTCGTTGAGCTCGACCCACGCCTTCTGCCGGGCCGAGGAGTCGTGCGTGGCGATCCGGTTCGGGTCGTAGGACGGCGTGCTGACCATGCCGAGGATCTCGCCGGTGTCCGGGCGCATCGCGACGACGGAGCCGGTGAAGCCCTTGTCCGTCATCTGCTTGTACGCGGTCTCCTGGATCTTCGGGTTGATCGTCGTCTCGACGTTGGCGCCCTTGGGGTCCCGCCCGGTGATCAGGTCGGAGAGCCTGCGCACGAACAGCGCGCTGTCCGAGCCGTTGAGGATGTTGTTCTCGGCCTTCTCCAGCTGGGTGGGCGCGTAGCTGATCGAGTAGAAGCCGGTGATCGGTGCGTAGGCCGGGCCGTTCGGGTACTTCCGGAGGAACCGCAGCTTGTTGTTGGTCTCCTCGGAGGTGGCGATCACCCCGCCCCCGGCGACGATGATCTTGCCGCGCTCCCTGGAGTACTCCTCGAAGAGCACCCGCTGGTTGCGCGGGTCGTTGCGGTAGTCGTCGCCCTTGATCACCTGCACGTAGGTGGCGTTGGCCAGCAGCAGGACGATCATGCCCATCATCGCGAGCGCGACCCGGCGCAGGGGAGTGTTCATGTCGGGCGCTCCACGAGCACGGTGCTGGCCTCCGCGATCGGTGCCTGCTGGGGCTTGGGCCCCTTCGGGGTCTGCGGTGCGGGACGACGGGCGGCGTCGGAGATGCGCAGCAGCAACGCGATCAACGCGTAGTTGGCGACGAGCGACGAACCGCCGTGGGAGAGGAAGGGAGCGGTCAGACCGGTCAGCGGGATCAGCTTGGTGACGCCGCCGACCACGATGAACACCTGCCAGCACATGGCGAAGGCCAGGCCACCCGCGAGGAGCTTGCCGAAGGTGTCGCGCACGGCGAGGGCGCTGCGCAGACCGCGCATGACCAGCAGCAGGTAGATGATCAGCAGCGCGGCCAGGCCGATGAAGCCGAACTCCTCGCCGATCGCGGCGATGATGAAGTCGCTCTGCGAGAAGGTCACCAGCTCAGGGCGCCCGCCACCGATGCCGGTGCCGCCGAGCCCGCCGGTGCCGAGGCTGAACAGGGACTGGCTGATCTGGTTGCCCTTGCCGAAGTAGTCGGCGAACGGGTCGAGCCAGGTCTGCACGCGGACCTGCACGTGGCCGAAGAGCTGGTAGGCGACCAGGCAACCGCCGAAGAAGAAGGTCAGACCGATGACCAGCCAGGCCACCCGCTCCGTCGCGATGTAGAGCATCACCAGCACGATGCCGAAGAACAGCAGCGAGGTGCCGAGGTCCTTCTCCAGCACCAGGACGCCGACCGAGAGCGCCCAGGCCACGAGCAGCGGTGCGAGGTCGCGGGCCCTCGGCAGTTCCATGCCTGCGAAGCGGCGCCCAGCGGCCATGAACAGGTCGCGTTTGGACACCAGGAAGGCCGCGAAGAAGATCAGCAGCAGGATCTTGGCGAACTCACCGGGCTGGATCGACCCCACTCCCGGCAGCCGCAGCCAGATCTTCGCACCGTTGACCTCGGAGAGGCTGGACGGCAGCAGACCGGGCAGCGCGAGCGCGACCAGGCCGGCGAGCCCGGCGGTGTAGCCGTACTTCGCCAGCATTCGGTGGTCCTTGACCAGCCACATCACCGCGATGAACACCGCGAGCCCGACGACCATCCACACCACCTGCTTCGGTGCGGACTCACTGCCGGGCGTGCGGCCCAGCTCCTTGGCGCGGGCGATCACCGCGGGGTCCAGGCGGTTGATCATGACGAGGCCGAGCCCGTTGACCAGCGCGACGCACGGCAGGATCAACGGGTCCGCGTACGGCGCCCACTTGCGCACCGCGAAGTGGGCGAGACCGAACAGCGCGAGGAACGCCGCGCCGTAGTACAGGATCGAGCTGGTGAGTTCCTGCTCCTGGTTGGCGTCGGAGATCGCCAGTGCCAGGGTCACCAGCCCGGCGGCGAACCCGAGCATCGCCAGTTCGGTGCCGCGCCGCGTCTGGACCTGGGGGGCCTGGGGCGTGCTGACCGGCCCCAGGCTGGGGTTGGTCCCGGATGCCGGACGCCCCATCAGCCCACCGTCCGGCAGTCCACACCCGGCGTCGGCTTGGGCGTCGGCGACGGCTGCGGATTGTTCGGGTCCTGCGGGGTGTTCGGGTCGGCCGGAGGCGGCGTGGTGGTCGTGGTGGGCGGTGGCACCGATCCGCTCGGCCCCGGGGGCGGGGTCGGCAGCTGACCGGTACCGCCCGCCGGGCACACGGGCAGCAGCCAGTCCACCCGCAACCGGCGGACCGCCATCCTGGCGCCCTCGATACCGTCGACGTTGTCGTTGGTGATGCCGTTGCGCACCAGGTCCTTGCCGAGGTTCTTGAGGTCCTTGAGCGAGACCTCCTCGCACGGCTGGGGCGCGTCCGGAGCGCAGGAGCCCTCGACCTCGCGCTGCAGCTTGAAGCCGAGCACGTCGCCGCGGAGGCCCTGGAAGATCGCGACCTTCTCCTGGTCGTTCACCCCGACGTAGTACTGCTGGAGCACCCACCACCTGAGCACGAAGCCGCCGCCCGCGAGCAGCGCGAGCACCAGCAGCGTGATCAGGAAGCCGCGCAGCTTGCTCCTGCGCTTCGGCGGCGGGGGAGTCTCCATGGCCACCCGCTGCGGCGCGTTGTTGCGCTGCGGGTTGATGGCGCTGGCCCTGGCGGCGGGGGTGTCCGGCGGCGGCGGGTCGTCGCTGCCGTCCCCGGCGGCGCCGCCGACGATCGGGTTGTTCTCGCCGTAGTCGACGTCGACCACGTCCGCGACGATGCACGTGACGTTGTCCGGTCCGCCGCTGCGCAGCGCCAGCTCGATGAGCCGGTCGGCGCACGCCTGCGGGTCGGGGATGCGCATCGCGTCGTCGAGGGTCTCCTGGCTCACCGGCCCGGACAGGCCGTCCGAGCAGAGCAGGAACCGGTCACCCGCCCGCGCCTCCCGGATCGCGAAGCTCGGCTCCACCTCGTGCCCGGTCAGGGCGCGCAGCAGCAGTGAGCGCTGCGGGTGGGTGGTCGCCTCCTCCTCGGTGATCCGGCCTTCGTCGATCAACGACTGGACGAAGGTGTCGTCGTGGGTGATCTGGGAGAAGACCCCGTCGCGCAACAGGTACGCGCGTGAGTCACCGACGTGCACCAGGCCGAGCTTGTTCCCGGCGAACAGGACGGCGGTGAGCGTCGTGCCCATGCCCTCCAGTTCGGGGTCGGTCTGCACGAGCTCCGAGATGGCCGCGTTGCCCGCGATCACCGCGTCCCGGAGCTGACTGATCAGGTCGTCGCCCGGCTCGTCGTCGTCGAGCGGGGCCATCGCGGCGATGACGACCTTGCTCGCGACCTCACCGGCGGCATGGCCGCCCATGCCGTCGGCGAGCGCGAGCACACGGGGGCCCGCGTACACGGAGTCCTGGTTGTTGGAACGCACCAAGCCCCGGTCGCTCCGGGCCGCATAACGAAGGACGAGGGTCATGAACGCAGCTCGATCACCGTCTTACCGATACGGATCGGTACGCCGAGCGGGACCCGGACGGGTGCCGTGACCTTCGCCCGGTCTAGATATGTGCCGTTGGTGGAGCCTAGGTCCTCGACGTACCAGTCGGTTCCCCGGAGGGACAACCGAGCGTGCCGTGTCGACGCGTAGTCGTCGTCGAGCACGACCGTGGAGTCGTCCGCGCGGCCGATCAAGATCGGCCGCCCGTCGAGGGAGATCCTGGTCCCCGCCAGCGCTCCGTGCGTGACGACGAGCTGACGTGGTTGTTTCCCACGGGCCTGCTGCTTCCCGGAGGAGCGGCGGAACCCCGGCATGGAGACCCGGATGCCGGATGCGGCGTACAGGTCGGAGCGGACGACACGCAGCGCAGCCAACACGAACAACCAGAGCAGGGCAAGGAACCCTGCTCTGGTCAGCTGCATCACCAGATCTGGCACCTGTTGTGTTCGCTCCTGCCTCGTGCGACCGCGTCGTCGTTGAGTGGGGATCAGCCCTGGGCGCGGAACACCAGGGAGGAGTGGCCGATGCGGATCACGTCACCGTCGGCCAGTTGCCATGCCTGGGCGGGGTTGGAGTTCACCGTGGAGCCGTTGGTCGAACCGAGGTCCGCCAGCATGGCGTTCTGACCGTCCCAGGTGATCTCCAAATGACGGCGCGACACGCCGGTGTCCGGAAGGCGGAAATCCGCGTCCTGGCCGCGACCGATCACGTTGGAGCCCTGCTTCAGCGTGTAGTTGCGGTTCGACCCGTCGTCGAGCTGCAGCGTCGCGGTCAGCTGCCGCGGCGCGCCACCGACCGCCGGCGGGGCGTAACCCTGCTGCTGGCCGTAGCCCTGGTCGTACCCGCCCTGCTGGCCGTAACCCTGGTCGTACCCGCCCTGCTGGGGCTGCTGGCCGTAACCCTGGTCATAGCCCTGCTGGCCGTAACCCTGGTCGTAGCCGGGCTGGCCGTAGCCGCCCTGCTGGGGAGGCTGCTGACCGTAGCCCTGGTCGTACCCCGGCTGCGCGGGCTGCTGGCCGTAGCCCTGGTCGTAGCCGCCCTGCTGCGGGGGCTGCTGGCCGTAGCCCTGGTCGTACCCGCCCTGCTGGGGGTGCTGGTCGTAGCCGGGCTGCGGCGGCTGGCCATAGCCCTGCTGCTGGTCGTAGCCGTACTGGCCGCCGTAGTTCGGGTCGTAGCCGCCCTGCTGGGGCTGCTGACCGTAGTTGGGGTCCTGTCCGTACTGGCCCTGCGGCTGCTGGCCGTAGCCCTGGTCGTAGCCGTACTGACCCTGCTGCGGCGGGTGCTGCTGGGCGTACCGGTCGCCCTCGGGGTACTGGCCGGGTGGCTGGCTCATGGGTCGGTCTCCTGCGGTACGAGGTGGTGCCGGCCGTCGGGTCGGCGCTGCGTCTGGGTCGACTGACGAGCTGGTACGGAACTGTCCGGTGTGCAGCGTCTCAGAACGCTCCATGGAGACTACGACGTCACCGTATGTATCCCACCCGTGCTCGGCCAGATGCTCGTTGATGCAGTCCGCGAGCAGTTGGCTCACTCGCTGTTCATCCGCGGCAAGGCGGTCGAAGTCGGTGGGACCCAGTCTGACGACGTAGTGGTTGGGAGCGAGGAGACGCCCTCCGGCGAGCTCCTTGATGTTGTCGTCGGCCTCTCGCTCTAGGGCCTGCGCCACCTCCTGCGGTACGACTTTGCCTCCGAACACGCGCGCGAACGTATTGCCGATCACACCTTCCAAGCGGCGCTCGAAGCGCTGCAGGCCCACGGCAACCCTCCACGTGATGTGTTCCTCGAAGCGTCGGTCCTAGGACGTCTGACCATGGTCCTCCGTTCCTCGGCCGCGCGCTTCTTCCCTTCGATCGTATCCGGGTCCACTCGGGGGCACAGGGGGCGTTTTGCAACCCACCCGGGGGCCCGTGCTAGGCTTCCGCCGCACCACAGAACACCACAAAAGAACAGCAGTTCCGGGCAAGTGGCGGAATGGCAGACGCGCACGGTTCAGGTCCGTGTGTCCGAAAGGACGTGGGGGTTCAACTCCCCCCTTGCCCACCCGAATCAAGGCGAGCGCTCGCACAGAGCGCTCGCCTTTTTCGTGTGTCGACGACGCTGGGGGAGCGACTCCCCCAAGCCCCCCACGGTGCGGGCTCCTGGCGAACCAGCGTTGCTCGGTGGGCGGTCACCAGCGTGCGGCTTCACGTTTCGGGTGCGGCGGACGGACTGATCGCTGCGACACGTGGGGCAATCGTGATTCTCAATGTGGCCCGCGGGTGAGACAGGTCACTACCCTGGAGAGGCTGGGTCACTGCGCGCACCTGGGGGAACGATGCGTGGTTGGGGATCTCGTCTCACCGTCCTGGTTTCCGCCCTGGCGCTCGCCGTCGCGGGTGCTCCCGTCGCCCCGCGGGCCCATGCGGCCGTCGGCGAGGTCGTGTCGATCCGGTCGCACAACTTTCCGAATGCCTACTTCAGGCATTCGCACTGGCTCGGCCGCATCGCCGACGTCTTCCCGAACAGCGACGACCTCGTCAAAGAGGACTCGACCTGGGAGTTGAGGCCCGGCCTCGCCGGGAGCTGCCTGTCGCTGGAGGCGCGCAACTACAAGAACCACTACCTGAGGCACCGCAACGGGGAAGTGGTGCTGCAGCGGTACTCCGACGACCTCGGCTTCCGGCAGGACGCCACCTTCTGCAAGGTCCCCGGGCTCGCCGACTCGAGCGGGTTCTCGTTGCGCGCCCTCCAGTTCCCCAACGCCTACCTGCGGCACGCCTTCGGCCTGCTGAAGCTCAACGACTACGACGGCGGCGAGCTCTTCCGGCAGGACGCGACCTTCCACACCGCGGCGCCGTGGATCACCGGGCGGTTCTACAACCCGATCCTGAACGCGGGCGCCGACCCGAGCATGGTGATCCACAACGGGCAGTACCACCTGGTGCAGGGCGACTTCTACAACGACGACGACATCGTCATCCGCAGTGCGTCCACTGTGGAGGGTCTGCGCACGGCGGCGCCGCACGTGGTGTGGCGCAACCCCGCGTGCCCCGCGGTCGCGTGCAAGGAGATCTGGGCTCCGGAGCTGCAACGGATCGGCGACCGCTGGTGGATCTTCTTCACCGGTCAGGACGGGTCGGGCGGGCACACCCACCGGATGTACGCGCTGCGCTCGACCGGGCCGGAGATCACCAGTTCCTACGAGTTCCTCGGCGAGCAGCGGCTGCCCGGCGACACCTGGGCCATCGACGGCACCTACCTCACCCACCAGGGCCAGGACTACTACCTCTGGTCCGGCTGGGAGAGCCAGAGCGCGAACCGGGTGCAGCACCTCTACATCGCGCGGATGCGGGACCCGATGACGCCGATCGGCGACCGCGTCCGGATCTCCTCGCCGACGCAGCCGTGGGAGACGGTGCCGAACGGGCTCAACATCCTGATCAACGAGGGCCCGCAGCCGATCGTCGCGCCGAACGGCAGGCTCTCGGTGGTCTACTCGGCCAACGGCAGCTTCACCGACGACTACTGCCTCGGCAGGCTCACCCTGGACGGGGACCCGATGAACCCCGCCGCCTGGACCAAGTCCGGCGGCAGCGTCTTCGCCGGGCGGCACACCGCGACCTCGCCGGGGCACAACGGCTTCGTGACGATCAACGGCAGCCCGTGGATCGTCTACCACGCGAACATGGACCCGGGGACCGGCTGGCCGGGCCGCAGCGTCCGCGTCCAGCCGATGTCCTTCGACGCGGCGGGGCTCCCCGTGCTGGGCGCTCCGACCGACATCCACCAGGGGATTCCGCTGCCCAGGTGAGCGGTGCCGCGACGACCGGTTAGCCACGGCCGGTGAGCGGTTGAACGGCGCGCGACGGGGGGTGACCGGGCCCCGGCGGGGCGGCACGCGCTCTGCGCCGCCTGGACCAATCACCGCCCGAATGTGCTGCAGAAGCCCTGACCTGCTTTTCGTCGGCGGGCGGACGCGGGCTCACGCTGCTCACACGAACGGCCGCACAGTCGGACCGAAGTCGAAATGCCGTTCACCGACCGGTCACCGCTCGCGCCGGGCCGCCGGTCGCAGCACCCCCGGTTTCGTAGATACGTCGGACCCGCGGTCCTGGTACTCCAGTTACTGCAAACAAATGCCGCCGCTGATTCCGGCGCAGGGTGAGAATGCGGAATCCAGCGGTGAAAGCCGAGGGGAGGCGAAGCGCGTGAGCCGCACTACTGGGCAGACGGCGGTCGATGGAGGTTTCCACGTCCTGCCCACCCGGGCGGTCCCCCCCGTCGAATTACCGGCTCCGTCCGAGCACCTCGCGGCGCAGGCCGCCGAGCTGCTGGGCTGGCGCGGCATCATGCTGCCGCCGATGACGCTGCTGGGCCGCAAGGTCATCGTCGTCGCCGAGCTGCTGACCGCCGAGCACGCCGAGCGCGTGTGCCTCGGCGCGCCGCCGGTCACCGACCGCACCACCGTCTCCACCTGGGTCTGGCCGGAAATGGCGGGCCGGGTTCCGCCCACCGCCGTGCGCATCGTCGGCGTGCTCGCGGTCTCCAGGCACTGGCGCAGCGCGCTGACCTCCGTGGTGCCGTTCGCCCGGTTCACCAACGCGGCGGTCGTGGTCCCCTCCACGGTCGCGGGTGCGGACGACTTCCTGCTCAACTGCCTCATGCGGGCCCGGCAGTACGGCGTCGCCGTGGCCACCGCCGAGGAGCGCGACGGGGTCGAGCTGGCCATGCCCGCCCGCGTCGAGCAGCCCACAATGGACCTGCAGGAATCCATGATCCGCTGGATGCACGAAATGGTCTACGAGCAGCTGCTCGCCACCGTGCCCGCCTGAATTGTTTCTCCGCACGGCTGCTCAGATTTCCCCGAGAACCCGGTCGAGGTACGCGTTGCGGAATCGGCCAGTGGGGTCGAGCTTCGCCCGCACGCGGCGGAACTCCTCGAACTTCGGATACCGACCGGTAAGTATTTCAACGTTGCACCGGTGCATTTTGCCCCAGTGCGGGCGGCCCCCGACCGCCCCGACGACGGACTCGAACACCTCGAACCAATGCCGGTGCGGCATGCCGACGAACTGGTGTGCCGCGATGTAGGCGCTGTCCCTGCCGTACGCGGTGGACAGCCACACGTCGTCGGCGGCCGCCACCCGGACCTCGACCGGGAACATCACCGGGTGCTCCAGGCCCGGTAGCGCAGCACGCAGCTCGCGCAGCACGTCGCAGACGGCCTCGCGCGGGATCGCGTACTCCGACTCCACGAAGCGCACCTGGCGGTCGGTGACGAAGACCCGGTGCGACCGGTCGCTGTAGGACCGCGGCGACAACAGCTCCGACGACAACCAGTTCAACGGTCGCACGAGGCCGGGCACCGCCCGGCCCAGCCGGCAGACCGTGCCGAAGGCCAGGTTCTCCATCACCTGGTACTCCCAGAACTTCCGCGCCGGGCTCAGCGGCGCGCACTCGCTCCCCGCGGGCAGCCGGTTGTTCCGCTTGACCAACGCCTTGCTGCCGTAGGGGAACCAGTAGAACTCGAAGTGGTCGTTGCCCTCGGCGAACTCGTCGAAGCGCTCCAGCACCTCCTCCAGCGGAGCCGGGTACTCGTTGGCCTCCAACGCGTAGGCCGGTTCGCACCGCAGGGTCACCGAACTGAGCACGCCGAGCGCACCGAGCCCGACCCGGGCCGCGGCGAACTCCTCCGGGTTCTCCTCGGCGGAGCAGCGCAGCACCGAGCCGTCCGCCAGCACCAGCTCCAGCGCCTCGACCTGGGTGGCCAGTCCGCCGAAGCGCGCCCCGGTGCCGTGGGTGCCGGTGGAGATCGCGCCCGCGACGGTCTGCTTGTCGATGTCGCCGAGGTTGGTCATGGCGAGCCCGAGCCGGTCGAGCTCCGCGTTGAGCCGGTTCAGGGTCGTCCCCGCGTGCACGCTCACCAGGCCGCTCGCCGGGTCCGCGGAGATCACGCCCGAGCACCTGGCCAGGTCGATCGCCATGCCGTCGCTGGCCGCGATCGCGGTGAAGGAGTGCCCGCTGCCGACCGCGCGCACGGGCAGCCCTTCGCGTTCCGCGGTCCGGATGGCGTCGGCGATCTCCTCGGCGTCGCGGGGGTGGGCGGTGCGCCGCGGGCGAGCCGAGGCGGTGCCCGCCCAGTTCGTCCAGGTGGCAGGGGCGGAGCGTGCGTGCATCACTACCCTCCGTCGCGAAGATCTCGGGTGACGCCGAAATTACGTGAATGACTTTCGCTTATCAAGGTCCTGGCCCTACCGTGGATAACGTGCTTACCAACGGACTGCGTGCGCGTTATGACTCGGCAACCGTCGAGCTCGATCCGCCGTTCGCGCTGGTCGACCTCGAAGCGTTCCGCTCGAACGCCCAGGAGCTGCTCAGGCGGGCCAATGGCCGGCCGATCCGAGTGGCCAGCAAGTCGGTCCGCTGCCGCGAACTGCTCGGCCAGGTGCTGGCGCTGCCCGGGTTCGCCGGGGTGATGGCCTACTCCCTCGCCGAGGCGCTGTGGCTGTTCGAGACGGAGCTGACCGACGACCTGCTGGTGGGCTACCCGACCGCGGACCGCGGCGCGCTGCGCGCCCTGGCCAAGGACGACGCGGCGCGGGCGGCGGTCACGATCATGGTCGACGACGTGGCGCAGCTGGACTTCGTCACCGACGCGCTCGGCACCGGGCATCCGGAGATCCGCGTCTGCATCGAGCTGGACGCGTCCTGGCGCCCGCTGTCCCGGTTCCGCCAGGACTGGCTGCACGTGGGGGTCCGCCGCTCGCCGGTGCACACCCCGTCCGAGGCGGCGGCGCTGGCCAGGGAAGTGTTGCGGCGCCCGGGTTTCTCGCTCGTCGGCGTGATGGCCTACGAGGCTCAGATCGCCGGTCTCGGCGACGCCCCGCAGGGCAGGCCGGTGCGGGCGGCCGCGGTCCGGATGATGCAACGGCGCTCCTTCGCCGAGCTGGCGGAGCGCCGCGCGGCGGCGGTGGCCGCGATCCGCGCGCTCGCCCCGCTGGAGTTCGTCAACGGCGGTGGCACCGGCAGTCTGGAGCGGACCTCCACCGAGGAGGCGGTGACCGAGCTGGCCGCGGGATCGGGACTGCTCGCACCGACGCTGTTCGACTCCTACCAGGCGTTCCGGCTGCGCCCGGCCGCGCTGTTCGCACTGCCGGTGGTGCGCAGGCCCGCGGACGGCGTCGCCACCGTGTTCGGTGGCGGCTACCTGGCGTCCGGGCCGGTCGGCAGCGACCGGTTACCGACCCCGTACCTGCCGCAGGGCCTGCGACTCACCGGCACGGAGGCGGCCGGTGAGGTGCAGACCCCGTTGCTGGGCGCCGTGGCGAACGAGCTCGCGGTCGGCGACCGGGTGTGGTTCCGGCACGCCAAGGCGGGGGAGCTCGCCGAGCGGTTCGCCCAGTTCCATCTACTCGACTCCGGCGGTCTCACCACGGTCCCCACGTACCGCGGTGAGCAACGCTGCTTCGGCTGAGGTGGCGGTTCAGCCGATGCGCTTGGAGAGGTAGTCCCTGATCAGTTCCTTGGCCTCGGAGATCAGCACGGCGTCGCCGTCCGGATCCCGGCGGAAGGCCAGCTTCAGCACGCTGTCGGCCGCCTCGATGGCCACGGCCATCGGGGTGGACACCTGGCTCTCCGGGAAGCCGAAGCGCTCGGTGATGAGCGTGGACAACCGTTCGGCGATCACGGTGTTGCTGTCCCGCTGCTCGTCCATCAGGTGCGGGTCGATGACGTCACCGAAGTGCACCTTGCGGAAGGCGGGCAGGTCGCGGTGCATCGACACGTAGATGTCGAAGACCGAGTCCACCACCTGCCACCAGTCGTCGAGCTGGCGCTCGGCGAAGCGCTGACCGACCTCGTTCATGAAGCGGTCAAGGTTGCGCAGGGTGAGCGCCTGAACGACCGCGCGCTTGTCCGGGAAGAACTGGTACAGCGAGCCGACCGCGACGCCTGCGCGTTCCGCGATCAGGGTCGTGGTGACCCCGTCGTAGCCGACCTCGGCGATCAGGTCGGCGCAGGCGTCCAGCATTCGTTCCACCCTGCGCGCACTGCGCTGCTGCACTGGACGGCGACGCAGCGGTGTGACGTCGGCGGGCACGGCTACTCCTAACTTGGGGGCTCGGGCGGCCGGGGCGACGAACATGATCTCTGCTCGCCTCGCTCCGGGCGCGCCACCGTATTGATGTGTGTGCGGTGGCCGGTCCAGTCGTCCCACTAGTTGTCCGGCGTCTTCGTTCTCCGACCTCGGCCCTCCGCCGATCAGGTGGAGGGGCCGGTCCGAGTGGTACGGACTGTCCGTGCGGTTGGGGGAACCTCTGCTCTCACAAGCGTCAGACGCACGAGGAAACCACAGGGACACCCCCTGTGATCACCAACACCGTTACCTGGACGTCATCTTTCCTAAGCATGTCAAGACCGTCGCCGGTTACCCAGAGTCCATCTTCCGATGGACGGCGTTCGAAGGGAAACAGGGTTTCCTTAAGGTCTGCTGCCTCGACTTTTACGATCAAGATCGCAACGAGTTTCAGATACGGGCTGCTATACCCGCTGTTACTTTCCGGTACCCGCCGAACTACCTGACCGACCGGTCGGCTGCGGGGTGGGCGTCCGCAGGCGGTCCGAGTCGTGAATCGGTTACACGGCGTGGCGCTACTAAACGGTCGTACATGAGGGCCGCATAAGGATTATCCCCCGTAAAAGCGGCAAGGTTCACTCGAATGGAGTACGGACCAACTGCCGGTGAGGCCGAATGGGTGGCCGGGCGGGTGCGGTTGCTCCCCTCCGGCTCCACCCGAAACGTGCAACCGGGCGTCCCTGGCCGAACGCTCTGGGTGACGTGTTTGCGGGAGTGGCAAGCCTGTTGTTCGGCGCCAATTGGCGACCATCCGGCTCCGGCGATCTCCACGATCGGGTACAGAATTCAACTGGTCATCTGACCAACAATCGCGACAGAGAAAAACCCGGCGCTCGCGGGAGGTGAGCGCCGGGTTTCTTCCCTTACTGCGGGGGACGGGAGTGGAATTCCGCGAACCGGTGCCGGTCGGGGGGAGGGGGAGTGCATTTCGGCACCGGCCCGCGGAGGTCTGTGTAGTTGTGCCCTGCTGCGTGGCCCGGCGGTCCAGGTCCGATAGCGGTCGGGGGTTCGCCCGGACCCGGACCACCAGCCACGGGGCGGTCTCCTCTCGCCTGCGCTCGGGGGCGCGGCGCGAGGACCGCCGGTCGTCCTCGCCTAGGAGACCTTCGCGACGGGCTGAGCCGTGCGCAGGTGCCTGGCAGGACGTGGCGCGAGGCCGCCGGCGACGAGGTGCTCGTATGCCGCGCGCCACACCGAACACGGTGCCTTCTGCTGGCGCCAACGGGTCGAGCACTCGGGGCAGTTGCCCCGCTCGTCGGGCTCGTGGGCGGCGAGCATGGCGCGCCAGCCCTCGGTGAGCCTGGGCAGTTCGGAGCGGGCTACGGACAACAGGGACGGGGCGTCTGCGCGGTCGGCCAGCTCGGTGAGCATGTCGAGCCGCTCCCAAACCGCGTTGCGCAACACCTGACCCAGAATCTCGTCCACAGCTCCACCGTCACCTTTCCGCCTGCTCGGCGGCCTCGCGCAGAGCTGACCTGAGCTGGGATACCTCGCCCTGGCACAGCACCGCGGTCTCGCCGGGAGGTCCGACGAGGAGAACTCGGTTCTGCTCGACGACCACGGTGAGGCTCCGGTGCCGGTTGGCCACGTCGCGGCAGCCGATCAGCCACTCGCGACGGGATCCGTTCTGGACTGCCGAGGCGGGCGTGACGGGCTTGCTGCCGCCGGTGGCGGTTCCCGTCTGCTCGGCCAGTTCCACGGTTCCGGTGTCCCTCCGTGTTCGCTCACTTACAGGAACTAAGGTTGGGGGGAGTCGAACCTGAACGGGGACTTTCAGCGCCGATCGGCGTCAGTTCCACGGTGAGCGGCATCTCAACTTCGGTCGGACCGATCAGGAGACCGGTCGGACCGATCAGTGCGGGCGATCGGCACTTCACCGGCGCGCGACGATGCCCTTACTCTTCGATTGACGCCCGTCGGACCGTAAAAGGGGGCGCTTAATGAACACCATCGGTTCCCAAGGCTCGCCTGTTACTCCCGAAGTGTGGGAGCAGCAGGAGATGCGGGACGCGCTCGCGGCGCGGGACATCTCCTCGGTGTACCGGCTGCTGCGCAGGCATGGGGTTTCCCAGCGCCAGATCGCGGCACTGACGGGTCAGTCGCAGTCCGAGGTCTCGGAGATCCTCAAGGGTCGCCAGGTCATGGCCTATGACGTGCTGGCCAGGATCGCCGACGGCCTCGACGTGCCGAGGGGCTACATGGGCCTCGCGTACGACGGGGGCACGGCCATGAGGGTGGTCGGTCCTCCCGACGACCCCCAGGCCGAGGAGGAAGAGTCGGTGAAACGACGCATGTTCCTCGCTCACGCCGCCGCCATCACGATGGGCGCGTCGGTGTTCGGGCAGGAACAGGGCCACTGGGTGACCAACCCGACGCAGACCCCCGCCCGCGAACGGATCGGCAAGACCGACGTCCAGCAGGTCGAGGCCGCGACCAAGGCGCTGCGCGCGCTCGACTACCAGTACGGAGGCGGCACCTGCCGGGACGCCGTGGTCGCCCAGCTCTCCTGGGCCGAGCAGCTGCTGCGCGCCGACGCGGCCGAACCGGTACGGCGGAGGCTCCAGCTGGCGCTGGCCGACCTGCACAGCCTCGCGGGCTGGACCTCCTTCGACACCGGCATGCTCGACCCGGCCCGCAACCACTTCGGCAAGGCGCTGCAGTTCGCCAAGCACAGTGAGCACAACGAGCTGGTCGCGAACATCCTCTACCGGATGGGCCGGGTGTACCTGCACTACGAGGCGCCCAACGACGCGCTCAAGCTCTTCCAGCTCGGCCAGCTCGCCGCGCAGGACTCGGGTTCCGCGCTGACGGTGGCGGTGCTCTGCGCCAACGAGGCGTGGGCCTACGCGATGATGGGCAAGCGGGACCAGGCCATGAAGATGGTCGGCCGGACCAAGGACGAGTTCGCCCGCGCCGACTTCGCCACCGCGCCGGACTGGGTCAAGTTCTTCACCGTCAACGACCTGCACGGGATGATCGGCTCGGTGCACCACTCGCTGGCTGGCATCGAGGAGTTCCGCGCCAAGCACGCGCCGCTGGCCGTGGCCGAGCTGATCAAGTGCACGCAGGGCTACGAGTCCGATATGAAGCGCACCCACGTGTTCGGCCTGAGCATGCTCGCCGCCGACCACATCCGCGCAGGCGACGTCGACCAGGGCCTGCGGGTGGGCCGGGTGGCCTTCGACATGGGCGAGGGCGTCAACTCGGTGCGGGTCGCCGACCGGATGAACCACATGCAGGAAGAGGCGGTCAAGTACCAGCACATCGGTGACGCCAAGGAGCTCGCCGACGACGTCCAGCAGTTCCGGCTGCGCACCGGCTCCCCGCACTTCCGGGGCAAGCTCGCGCCCGGGAACCCCAGTACGTGACGGTCGACGTGCAGGCGGGGACGAGCGGGCGCTACACCCGCGCGAAGCTCGCCACGGCGTTGCGGGCGATTTGCGACGCCGTGGGGCTGGACCCGAAAGGCGCGCGGTTGCTGCGGTTCGTCAACAACGCGGTGTTCCAGCTCTCGGCCCAGCCCGTCGTGGTTCGCATCGTCCTCTCCCCGTCCCTTCGGCATAGAGCTGACAACGTTGTCAAGGCCGCGACCTGGCTGGCCGAGCACGATGTGCCCGCGGTCCGGCTGCTGCCCGGGGTGGCGCAGCCGGTCGAGGCAGACGGGCACCTGGCCACGCTGTGGCAGTCGGTCCCGGAGAACGGCCCGCGGCCGACCGGGTTCGACCTGGCGCGGCTGCTCCGCCGGATGCACGAGCTGCCGCACGCGCCGTTCTCCTTCGACCGGTGGGACCCGCTGCTGGACGTCCGGCGCCGGATCGCCGACGCCGAGGAGCTGGACTGCGGTGACCGGGCGTTCCTGGAGCTGCGGGTGGACGAGGTGGAGGACCAGCTCGCCTCGCTGCGCTTCCCCTTGCGCCAGGGCGCGATCCACGGGGACGCGCACCTCGGCAACCTGATCTCCGGCAGTACCGGGATGCTGCTGTGCGACCTGGACTCGGTCTGCGTCGGCCCCCGGGAGTGGGACCTGACGCCGCTCGCGGTCGGCATGCTGCGGTTCGGGCACGGGACCGAGCGGTACCGGGCGCTGGCCCGCGGCTACGGCTTCGACGTGACGCGCTGGCCGGGATTCCGGGTGTTGCGCCAGGTGCGGGAGCTGAAGCTGACCACCGGAGTGCTCCCCATCCTGAGGAGTAATCCCGATGTACGCACCGAGTTGGCGCGTAGGCTGAAAACCTTTCGTTCGGGTGACATGTCAGCCAAATGGACGCCCTACCAGTGAGCTGCCTGGCAGCTATGCTCACCGCCTTGTGGACGATGCCAAGCATGACAATCGTTCCCCAGAATGAGTTTGTCCGTAACGCAATCCTTCTGTAGGACGACATAGCGGACGTCATGGGAATGTCAAGATCCGCGCTATGGTAACTGTCCGTAACGGGTGGTTGCCCTCGCCGAGTCACAGTGTGTGCACAGCGGAGGGGTGGATGTGGTGTTGGGCATCGGTGGGCTCACAGGCAAGAAGTGGCACAGTCGCCGCGCGTTGCAGGCAGCGGAGATGCTGGACGAGGTCGTCGACAGCCAGCTGCCGCTGGTGACCGAACTGTCGGAGGAGAGCAGGCGCCGCTCCGCCGAGTACCTGTCCGAGCTGGTCATGCTCGCGCAGGACTACCGGCACTTCGCCGCCGGATGGATCGACCAGGCTGAGTTGGAGCGGCGCGGCAACGCCACCGTGGCGCGGCTCGAAGTGCTCAGCAAGCACCGTTCCCCTGCCCGGCTGACCGAGCAGGACTGACCCAGAACGGCTGTTCGTCCGACGTGGGGGCGCTGACGAACAGACGTCGCCGACCTTTCACCGGGTGGGGACCTCCGCGATTCCCCACCCCACCTCAGTGGGCGCCGCCCGGCCGAGCGCCGTGCCCAGGCCCACCGCCAGGGCCATGAGCAGCAGTTCCGCCGTGATCCAACCCGCGAGGACGAGCCGTGAGCGCGCCGACGCGCCCGGTGAGAGCTCGGGGAGCAGCCGGAAGCGCACCTGGGCGCCGATACCGCCGAGCCCGGCGAGCAGCACCGTCTTCCCGATCACCAGCCAGCCGTAGCCGGTACCGCTCAGCGCGTCGAGCAGGGGCCGGTCGACCCGCACCGCGAGCTGGACGGTCGCGCTCACCACGCCGCTGACCGCGACCGCGGCCAGGCAGCACGCGGCGAGCCTGGAGAACTTCGGCAGCACGCTCGCCAGCAGTGCCCGATGCGGCGCCACCAGGACGAACACCGCCAGCAGACCGCCGACCCACGCCGCGGCGGCGAGCACGTGCACCGCCGTGGCCAGCATCGCCGGGGTGTGGCCCGCCGAGCCGGCGGCGTGGCCGGTCAGCGGCAGCGCGACCACGCCGAGCAGGGCGGCGACCGCGGGCAGTTCCACCGGCACGGTCCGGCTACGCGTGGTGACAAGGCTGAGCACGCCGAAGGCCAGTGCGCAGGCCGCGGTCACCAGGAGTGCCCGACCACTGCTGACCTGGGCGGAGTACTCCGCCAGTTCGCGGACCCGCAGGCCCAGCCGATTGGGCGAGAGTTCGGCGGCCTGCCACCAGATGAGCATGAGCGCGGTGAGCACCCAGACGGCGCCGAGGACCACCCCGGCCCGCTGGGCCGTCGCCGCGATGGCCGATGCCCGGCGTTCACCGCGGAGGAGCCAGCCGAGGACTCCGATGCCCACCGCGCCGATGCCCACCGCGTCCAGCAGCAGGCGCACCACGGGCAGCCCGACCCGGACCACGTCGCTGTCGGGCAGGCCGGGCAACGGGGCGGGCGCGGTGACGGCGACCCCGGCGAGAACGCTCGCGGTCGCCGTCACCAGCACGCCGGGCAGCAACAAGGTCGCCCGTCCTGCTCGGTCCCGCATGTCGCTAGTCCCGGGTGTTCGGCGCCCGGGAGAACCGGAGCGCCACCACCACGCCGACGCCGAGCACCACAGCGGCCCCGACCAACCACGGCCAGACGGGCATGCCCTCGCCCGGTTCCGCCTGCCGTCCGGCGATCGCGGTCACCTGCCCCGTGTCGGGCTGCGCGCTCGTGCTGGAGGGTTTCGACCCGGCGAGCGGCACGCCCGGTCCGTCCTTGGTGAGGCGGAAGGACAGCTTGTCGCCGACCGGGTGGCCGTCGGCGGAGAGGATGCGGAAGGCGATCGTGTACTCCCCGGCGGCGCCGAGCGGGCCCTCCACCGGGACGGTCACCGTGGTGTTCTCCACGACCGGCTTCCCGACCGGCCAGCGGGTCGAGCCGGGCCCGGTCAGCGTCACCGTGTTGACCAGGTCGGCCGCCTGGACCTGCTGGTCGAACACCAGCTTCAGTTCGGTCGGGCCGGTCTCGACCTGGGCGTCCTTCTTCGGACTGCTGTCGACGAGGACGTTGTGGGCCAGTGCGGGTCCGGCGCTGACGACCAGCGCCAGCCCGGCGGCCAGCAGTGCGCCGAGCGCGCGGGTCGCCCTCATGCCGAGGTCGCCTTGCGGCTGCGCGCGATCGCGCCGATGCCGAAACCGACGCCGAGCGCGCCGACCACCAGGCCCGCGCCGCCGAGCAGCCGCGCGGTGTCGTCGGCGGTCTCGGTCGCGGCTGAGGACTCGCTGCCGTGCGAGTGCGAGCCGGAGCCCGCCGCGGCCTTCGGCGTCAGCTTGAGCACGGGGGCCGGGCGCTCGGGCTCGGCCCCGTTCGTCGGCCGCTGCTCCCACTTCACGACCTTGCCGTCGTCGTAGGTCTGGGTGGTGGGCATGACCAGCTTGTCGGTGTTCTCCGGCAGCTTGCCGAGGGAGACCTCGAACTCGGCGAACTCGTTGTTGCCGATCTTCACGCCGGGGTCGGCGGTCCAGGTGATGGTGCGGACCGCCTCGGTGATCCTGGTGCCGTGGGATTCCACCGGCGTGGCCAGCGGCGCCTTGGAGACCTCGGCCTTCCAGCCGGGCACCGGCTTGGTGCGCACCGAGGTGAGCGGGTGCTCGGCGGGCAGGGTGACCTCGATCTTGACGGTGCCCGCGGTCGAGGACTCGTTGGGCACCCGGAAGGCGACCTTGGTGTAGCCGCCCTGCTCGGCGGTGCCGGGCTGCGCGGTGACGTGGGCGAGGGCCGGGGCCGCGGTGAGCAGCGTCGCCACACCGGTGGCGGCGAGCACGCCGAGGACGCGTCGGTTCAACGACATGTACTGACTCCTGAAGCGAAGGGGTGAGGTGAAGGCGCTGTTCAGGAGGTCAGCGGTGGGCCGCGGCGGGCGTGCGCGCGGCGCAGCAGCACGTCGAGCGAGGTGATCAGGCCGGACCTGGCCGGGATCACGGCGAGCAGGGGAGCGAAGACCGGTGGCCGGGGACTGTGGCGGGGCAGCACGGCACCGAGCGCGGCGGCCATGCCGAAGATCGCCGACTCGGCTCCGGCGAGGAGGAGCGCGGTGACCAGGGTTGCCGCGGTGTGCGCCGCGAACATCGGCCACGTGTCGGTCACCGCCCCGTGGTCGTGCAGCGTCAGCGCGTTGAGCAGCAGGTGCGTCGCGAGCTGCGCGGTGCCGAGTGCGGTGAGGACCGCCGCCGGGCTGCGCCGCTTGTCGGCGAAGGAGATCCCCACGGTCGCGGTCAGCACGGTGAGCAGGACGGTCAACGCCGAGTCCGGGGCGGAGCCGCCCGCGACGACGTGGCCGAGGGTGGCCAGGGCGGCCGAGGTGGAGGCCAGCAGACAGCCGCGGAGCGCCCGCAGCGCGCCGCGGACCGGATCCAGCCGTACCGCCACGAACAGTGAGGGTAAGTCCTCTACCCATCGCGCGGGTGACGAGCGGTCTCACCTCACGTGATCGACAGTGTCGACGGCGGGTTTAGGCGGATGCCGATCGGGTAATCCCTGCGCCGTTCTCTGCGGCGTCACACGGACGGGCTAAGCCGCCGGGTGGCACGCACCGCTGTTGTTGCGCATTGCGGAACTCGATGCGCCTGATGGAGCAGAAAGGGTGTCGGTTAGGCCACGCCGCCGGTGAGCCCGGTTGACCGCGCTACGCCGAATGGGTCAGGTTGGGGTCGCTGAAGGCGGTCGGGGCCGGTCTGCGAGACGGGTTCGCCTGGGGCAGCGGTACCGGCCGCGTGGCGCTTCTGTTCGCTTTTGTGAAGGAGGATGCGCCTAGCGGCGCGACGCATCGTGGCTACCGAGAACTCAGAACACCGGCGACCGGAGAAGCACAGTCCCCTGGAACCCGAAGGGGCCACGACACTGCCCGGCGAGCCGCAGGCGGACTCGTCGCTCGCCGAGCGCCCGGCCCGGCTGGACCCCGTGGTCTTCGGTGTCGCGGGCGTCGTCGCGCTCGCCTTCATCGCGTGGGGCGTCTTCGGCACGGAGAGCCTGAGCGCCGTCTCGGGGGCGGCGCTGAAGTGGATCATCGCGAACGCGGGCTGGGCCTTCGTGCTCGCCGCCTCCGGCTTCGTGGTCTTCGCGCTGTGGCTGGCGATGAGCCGCTACGGCAAGATCCCGCTCGGCCAGGACGGCGAGGAGCCGGAGTTCCGCACGGTGTCCTGGGTCGCGATGATGTTCAGCGCGGGCATGGGCATCGGGTTGATGTTCTACGGCGTCAGCGAACCGCTGTCGCACTTCACCAGCCCGCCGCCGGGCACGGTCCCGGCGATGACGGACGAGGCGCTGGAAACGGCGATGGCCACCACCCTCTTCCACTGGACGCTGCACCCGTGGGCGATCTACGCCGTGGTCGGGCTGGCCATCGCCTACGGCAGCTTCCGCCGCGGCAGGCGCCAGCTGATCAGCGCCGTGTTCGAGCCGCTGATCGGCAAGAAGCAGGCCAACGGCCCGATCGGCAAGGCCATCGACGTGATGGCGATCTTCGCGACGCTGTTCGGCTCGGCCGCCTCGCTCGGCCTCGGCGCCCTGCAGATCGGGCGCGGGCTGAAGGAGGTCGGCTGGATGGAGTCGGCGGGCACCACCGTGCTCGTGCTGATCATCGTGGTGCTGACCATCGCCTTCATCGCCTCAGCGGTGTCCGGCGTCGCCAAGGGCATCCAGTGGCTCTCCAACATCAACATGGTGCTGGCCGGACTGCTCGCGCTGTTCCTGTTCGTGGTCGGCCCGACGGTGCTGATCCTCAACCTGCTGCCCACCTCGATCGGCCACTACTTCGCCGACGCCGCCGAGATGGCCGCCAGGACCGCGGCCAGCGGCGGTGACGCCATGGCCAGCTGGCTCGGCGACTGGACGATCTTCTACTGGGCGTGGTGGATCTCGTGGACGCCGTTCGTCGGCATGTTCGTCGCGCGGATCAGCCGCGGCCGCACCATCCGCCAGTTCGTCAGCGGCGTGATCCTGGTGCCCAGCATGGTCAGCCTGCTCTGGTTCGCGATCCTCGGCGGCACCGCGCTGAACTTCCAGCGCAACGGTGTCGACCTGGCGGGGGCGAGCGGCCAGGAGGCCAAGCTGTTCGGCGTGCTCCAGCAGTTCCCGGGCTGGGCGGGCATCGCCAGCGTCGTGGTGATGATCCTGGTGGCGATCTTCTTCGTGTCCGGGGCGGACGCGGCGTCGATCGTGATGGGGACGCTGTCGCAGCGCGGGTCGATCGAGCCGAACAAGTCGGTCGTCGTGTTCTGGGGCGCGCTGACCGGCGCGGTCGCCGCGGTGATGCTGATGGTCGGCGGGGTGACGGCGCTGGACGGCCTGCAGAAGCTGACGATCATCGCCGCGGTGCCGTTCGCCGCCGTGATGGTCGCGATGTGCGTCTCGCTCGCCAAGGACCTGCGCAGCGATCCGTTGGTGCGCAGGGAGAACAAGGGCCTTGAGGTGGTCGAGGCCGCAGTCATCCACGGCACCGAGCAGTACGGCGAGGAGTTCGCGCTGGAGGTCTGCGAGGGCAACGGCAATGGCAACGGTTCGCCCAACGGCAAGGTCGCGGTCGTCGAACCCGAGGCACTGCGGTGAGCTTCTGGGAGTTCCTGGCTTCCCGGTGGGAGCAGGTGCTCGTGGACTCCTACCTGCACGCGAGCGCGGTGCTCCAGTGCACGGTGATCGCCGCGGTGATCGGGGTCCTGGTCGGCATCGGGGTGTACCGCAGCCCCGGCGGCTCGGCCTTGGCGACGGCGCTGACCAGCGCCGTGCTGACCATTCCGTCCTTCGCGTTGCTGGGGTTGCTGATCCCGGTGCTCGGGCTCGGCGTGGCGCCGACGGTGACCGCGCTCGTGCTCTACGCGCTGCTGCCGATCGTGCGCAACACCATCGTCGGTCTGTCCACTGTGGACAAATCGGTGACGGATGCCGCGCGGGGCATCGGGATGAGCCGCACCGGCGTGCTGACGCGGATCGAGCTGCGGCTGGCCTGGCCGTCGATCCTCGCCGGCATGCGGGTGAGCACGCAGATGCTGATGGGGATCGCGGCGATCGCCGCCTACGCCAAGGGCCCCGGGCTCGGCAACCTCATCTTCTCCGGCCTGCAACGGGTCGGGGGCGCGAACGCGGTGAACATGGCGGTCGCCGGAACCCTCGGCGTGATCGTGCTGGCCCTGGTGGTCGACGGGTTGTGGGTGCTCGTCGGCCGACTGACCACCCCGAGGGGGATTCGGTGAACGGCAAGACCGGTGTGGAGATCCACCTCGACAACGTCAGCAAGCGCTACCCCGGGCAGAGGACCGCCGCGGTGGACGAGGTCACGATGACCATCCCGGCGGGGGAGACGGTCGTCTTCGTCGGCCCCTCCGGCTGCGGCAAGACCACCACGATGAAGATGATCAACCGGCTGATCGAGCCGAGCGCCGGGCGGATCACCATCGGCGGCGAGGACGCGCTGAAGCTGGACCCGGACCAGCTGCGCCGCCGGATCGGCTACGCCATCCAGCAGGCGGGCCTGTTCCCGCACATGACCGTCGGGCAGAACGTCGGCGTGGTGCCGGGGCTGGTCGGCTGGGACAAGAACAAGATCGCCGACCGGGTGGAGGAGATGCTGGACCTGGTGGGGCTGGAGCCCGGCGAGTTCCGGGACCGCTACCCGCGCCAGCTCTCCGGCGGTCAGCAGCAACGGGTCGGCGTGGCCCGCGCGCTCGCGGCCGACCCGCCGGTGCTGCTGATGGACGAGCCGTTCGGCGCGGTCGACCCGATCACCCGGGGCAACCTCCAGGACCAGCTGCTGCGGCTGCAGTCGGAACTGGGCAAGACGATCGTGTTCGTCACCCACGACTTCGACGAGGCGGTGAAGCTGGGCGACCGGATCGCCGTGCTGGGGGACCGCTCGAAGATCCTCCAGTACGACACCCCGGACGCGATCCTGGCCAACCCGGCCGACGACACGGTGGCCGGGTTCGTCGGTGCGGGCGCCTCGCTCAAGCAGCTCACGCTGCTGCGGGTGCGCGATGTCGAGCACGGCGACGTGCCGACGGCGACCGTGGACGACTCGCCGGAGCAGCTGCGCGAGCGCGTCGGCAAGGGCAGCGGGCTGCTGCTCGACGCGCGCCGCAGACCGCTGCGGTGGGTCTCCGCCCGCGACCTCGGACCGGGCAAGTCCCTGCGCACGGCCGGGCGCCCGGTGGAGGACAGCGTGTCCGAGGCCTCGACCCTGCAGGACGCGCTCGAAGCGATCCTCACCGACGACGAGGGCTTCGCCGTCGTGGTCGGCACGCGTGGTGAGTACGTCGGCGTCGTGGACATCGACACGGTGATGTCCACGATCCGCCAACTCCGGGACGAGGCGAGGGCATGACCACGGCCACCGCCGCCGGGTCGCGCCGCGCGGAGCGGATCCGGCTCTACGCCCAGCCGCTGATCGTGCTCGGCATCGTCGCGGTCGTGCTCGCCTGGGCCTTCGGCAGCGACCTCGACGAGATCGAGAAGCGCAGCATCAACGCCTCCACGATCCTCACGCTCACCTGGCAGCACGTGGAGATCACCGCGGTGGTGACCGCGCTCGTGCTGGTGGTGGCGGTACCGCTCGGGGTGGTGCTGACCCGGCGGTGGGCCAGGCCGCTCGTGCCGGTGGTGCTCGGCCTGGCCAACATCGGGCAGGCGGCTCCCGCGGTCGGTCTGCTCGTGCTGTTCTTCCTGGCCACCGGCTGGACGGGCTTCTGGGTGGTGGTCCTGCCGACCGCGCTGTACGCGCTGCTGCCGGTGCTGCGCAACACGATGGTCGGCCTGCAGCAGGTCGATCCCGCGCTCGTCGAGGCGGGGCGGGGGATCGGCATGTCCGGCTTCTCCGTGCTGCGGCGCATCGAGTTCCCGCTCGCCGTGCCGTTCGTGCTGGCCGGTCTGCGCACCGCGCTCGTGCTCGCGGTGGGCGTGGCGACGCTGGCCATGCTCGTCGACGGTGGCGGGCTCGGCGTGATGATCGATACCGGCTACAAGCTGCGCCGCACGTCGGTCCTGGTGGTCGGCGCGGTGCTCGCGGTCGCGTTGGCGCTGCTGGTCGACTGGCTCGGCGCCCTGGCCGAACAACTGCTCGGACCGAAGGGGCTGCGATGAAGAAGGTCTCCCTGAACAAGGTCGCTGCCGCGGTGACGACCGCCGCTCTCCTGTCCGGCTGCGGTCTGTCGGCCGGGTCGTCGGTGCCGCTGGAGGTCAAGCCCGGCAGCATCCGGCCGGTCCCGCAGCTGCGGGACGTGGAGATCACGGTGGGCTCCAAGGACTTCAGCGAGCAGGTCGTGCTGGGCTACCTCGCCGAGTTCGCGCTGACCGCTGCGGGGGCGAAGGTCCGCGACCTGACCAACATCTCCGGCTCCAACTCGCAGCGGGACGCGCTGACCAGCGGGCAGATCGACCTGGTCTGGGAGTACACCGGCACCTCGTGGATCAGCTACCTGGGCAACACCGACCCGATCCCGGACGCCGCGGCGCAGTTCGAGGCCGTGCGCAAGGCCGACCTGGCGAAGAACAAGGTCGTCTGGGTGAACATGGCGCCGCTGGACAACACCTACGCGTTCGCGATGACCAGGCAGACCGCGCAGCGCCTCGGCATCCGGACCATGTCCGACATCGCCGAGCTGGCCAGGGAGAACCCGGCGGAGGCGACGTTCTGCGTGGAGACGGAGTACGCCAACCGCAACGACGGGTTCCCCGGGGTGCAGAAGACCTACGGGTTCACCGCGAAGAAGGAGAACGTCCGGACGCTGGCCACCGGCGCGATCTACCCGGCGATGACCGACAGCAGGATCTGCAACTTCGGCGAGGTGTTCACCACCGACGGGCGCATCCTCGCGCTGGACCTGGCGGTGGCGGAGGACGACAAGAAGTTCTTCCCGCGCTACAACGCCGCGCTGAACATCCGCCAGGAGCTGTTCCAGAAGCACCCGGAGATCGCCGACGTGCTCAAGCCGATCGCGGACCGGCTCACCAACGACGTGATGATCAGGCTCAACGCCAAGGTGGACGTCGACGGCAAGGACCCGGCCGACGTCGCCAGGAACTGGCTGGTCGAGCAGGGGTTCGTGACCCTGACCGGGCCGGTGGTGACGCGGGGCTAGGCCACGCCGAAGCGCCGGAGCAGCTCCGCCTCCATCCGGTCCAGTTCGGCGGCGACGCTCTGGTGGGCCGCCTTGCGCCTGCTCGACGGCATGCGCTCGGCGGCCCGCACCGCGGCGGCGAGCTGGACCAGCCGCTGCTCGCTGCCGGCGGCGAACTCGTCCGCCTCGGGGGAGGACTTGCCGCTCGTGCGGAGATCGCCGATGGCGTTGCCGATGCCGACCAGCCGGGCGTGCAGCGCGCCGCCCTTGCCGGAGAACTGCGCGAGGCTGTCGACGGGGACGCCGAGCCTGCGCGCCCGCAGCTGGTCGTAGCGGTCGCGGGCCACCGACGCGGCCTTCAGCGCGATCGGCGCGAGCACCGGGATCAGCACCTTGCCTACGCCGATCAGGTTCTTCGTGCTGCTGGCCGTGAGCTTGGGAACTCGCCGCTTGCGCGCCATCCTGCCGTCACCTCCGCGGGTCTGGGAGCAACACTATGGCGCAGCGCGCCGCCGGGCAGCGCGGCGCGCTGGTCAAGGTTTGGCGATCGATCGCGGAGTACCTGCCACTGATCTTTGGCAGGGCACTTACGCTGGTCCGTGTGAGTTCTCAGGTGTTGCTGGACGCGGGGGTGGTGAACCGCTGCCGGCGTCGCGTCCACCTGGAACACGACCCGAACATGGCGGACGTGCCGAAGGCGCCGCCGGACCCGGCGGGCGCGCAGCGGATGGCCGACGCCCAGGCGCACCGCAGGGCCGTCGCGGACCGGCTGGCCCGTGGTCTCGGCGCGCAGTGGGCCGAGGTTCCGGCGACCGAGTCCGCCGCCGACCGGGAGCGCGTCACGCTGGCGCTGCTCACCGCCGGGGTGCCGTACGTGTGGGGCGGGCTGCTGCCCGCCGATCCGCTCGGCGGCCGTCGCGGCGGCGTCGAACTGCTGGTGCGCAGCCCCTACGGCGGGTACGTGCCGCTGATCGTGGTGCGGCACAAGGTCTCCGATCCCGGCTCGGGCGCTCGGACCTCGCCGCTGAGCCTGCCCTACCCCGGGGGCGCGCGCTCCGACCCGCTGCGCAAGGTCCGCCCGCAACCGCGCGACCAGCTGCGGCTGGCGCACGCGACGCGGTTGTTGCAGGCCAGCGGGTTCGCCGCGACCGGAAGGGCGACCGGCGGGGTGATCGGCATGGACGCCGACGTGGTGCTCTGGCACGACCTCGAAGCTCCGACCTGGCCCAACGGCCGCACCGCGCTGTCGGAGTACGACGCGCGCTTCGCCGACCGGCTCGCCGTCGCCAGGGCCGCGCGGGCGCAGGCCGACCCGCTGGCCCGGCCCTCGCGGATCGTGGAGTGCCGCACCTGCCCGTGGTGGCCGACCTGCGAGGCGGAGCTGCGCGGCGCCCGCGACGTCAGCCTGGTGGTGCGCGGGGAGGACGCGACGGCGCTGCGCGGTGTCGGCGTGTCCACTGTGGACAAGCTGGCCGAGCTCGACCCGCACGCGGCGGAGCCGCCGGTGCCGTTGGTCGGCATGCCGTTCGAGGACTCCGTGCTGCTCGCCCGCGCGTGGCTGCGGGGGATGAACCTGGTGCGCCGAGTCGAGCGGATCGAGGTGCCGCGCGCCGACATCGAGCTCGACGTGGACATGGAGAGCTTCGGCGACGCGGGCGCGTACCTGTGGGGCTGTTGGCTCTCCGGCGCGGACGTCGACGAGGAGCAGGGCTACCGCGCCTTCGCGACCTGGGAGCCGCTGCCCACCGAGGACGAGGGCCGCTCCTTCGGCGAGTTCTGGACGTGGCTGACCGGCATCCGGGTGCGGGCGCGGGCGCGCGGGCTGAGCTTCCGCGCGTACTGCTACAACGAGCTGGCGGAGAACCGGTGGATGCTCTCCAGTGCGGAGCGCTTCGCCGGGCGGCCGGGCGTGCCGACGGTCGCCGAGGTCAAGGCGTTCATCCACTCCGGCCAGTGGGTCGACCTGTTCGGCATCGTGCGGGACCAGTTCCTGTGCGCCAACGGCAAGGGGCTGAAGACGATCGCGCCCGCCGCGGGCTTCCACTGGCGGGACCCCGAGGCGGGCGGCGAGAACTCGATGCGCTGGTACCGCGACGCCGTCGGCATGGACGGCGAGCAGCCGCAGCCCGATCAGCGCCGCCGCCTCCTGGAGTACAACGAGGACGACGTGATGGCGACCTGGACGTTGCGCAGGTGGATGAGCTCAGAGGGCGCCCACGAACTGCCGTTCGCGGGCGACCTCTGAGGGAGTTCTAGCGGGGCGCCATGCGGAGGGCGCCGTCCATCCGGATGACCTCGCCGTTGAGGTAGTCGTGCTCGACGATCATCGTGGCGAGCTGGGCGTACTCCTCGGGCTCCGCGAGGCGCTTCGGGAACGGCACACCGGCGGCGAGGCCCTCGCGGAACTTCTCGTCCACACCGGCCAGCATCGGGGTGTTGACCAGGCCGGGGGCGATGGTCATCACCCGGATGCCCTTGTTCGCGAGGTCGCGCGCGGCGGGCACGGTCATGCCGACGACGCCGCCCTTCGACGCGGAGTAGGCGATCTGGCCGATCTGGCCCTCGAAGGCCGCGACCGAGGCGGTGTTGATGATGACGCCGCGGTGGCCGCCCGCCAGCTCCTCGGTGGTGGCGATCGCGGCGGCGGTCAGGCGCATCACGTTGAACGTGCCGACCAGGTTGATCTCCACGACCTTGCGGAACAGGTCGTAGTCGTGCGCCTCGCCCGCCTTGTTCAGGATGCGGCCCGCCCAGCCGACGCCCGCGCAGTTGACCACGACGCGCAGCGGGGCCGCGGCGCTCGCCTGCTCGATGGCGGCCTGGACCTGCTCGGGGTCGGTGACGTCGGCCTCGACGTAGGTGACGCCGTCCACCTGCTCGGCGTTCTTGATGGAGTTCTCCAGGTCAAGCGCGAACACGCGCGCTCCCTTGGCGGCGAGGGCGCGGCTCGTGGCCGCACCGAGGCCGGAAGCACCACCGGTGACGATCGCAGCGGTGTCGGTGATCTGCATGCCTGTCCTCTCAGCGTCGAGAAGGCGGCCCGAGCTGCCGCCCGCGCTGTGAGGCTACGGGGTCCAAGCGAGCGCTTGGGAGGTGAGATGCCTTACCGTCTGCGGGCTTCGACGGTGTGCAGCACGACGACCAGGGGCAGGGCCGCCAGCACCGCGAGCCCGCCGAGGAGGGCGAGGATTCCGAGAAGCTCCATGGGAAGAGACTGGCGGGCCGCACCCTCGGTGAGCATCGGCCATGCGGCCAGTCGTGATCAGCGTTCGGGCGACCCCGGTCGCTACTCAGCGTGACTCAGCGGCGACCCGGCGGGCAGATCCGGTCGATCTCCTGGAGGTCGTCGGCGGTCGGTCGCCAGCGCGCGGCCTCCGCGTTGGCCTTGACCTGCTCGGCACTGGTCGCGCCCGCGATCACCGAGGCGACCGCGGGCTGGTGCGCCAGCCAGCCGACGGTGAGATCGATCATGGAGATCCCGCGTTCCCTGGCGAGCTCGCGCAGCGCGTCGATGCGGTCCCACGGCGCGTCCGCGAGCAGCCGGTCCCTGCCGACGAGCCTGCTGCCCGCCGGGGGCTCGGTCTCCCGCTGGTACTTGCCCGTGAGCAGGCCGTTGGCCAGCGGGAAGTACGGCAGCAGACCGAGGCCGAACCGGGCGCACGCGGGGATCACGTCGCGCTCGGCCTCCCGCTCCAGCAGCGAGTAGTGGTTCTGCGCCGAGATCGGGGCGACCCGGTTGGCGGTCTTCGCCGTCCACGCGGCGTCGGCGATCTGCCAGCCCGCCAGGTTGCAGTGGCCGACGTAGCGGACCTTGCCGGAGCGGACCAGGTCGTCGGCGGCGGCCAGCGTCTCCTCGAGCGGGGTGGCGGGATCCGGCCGGTGCAGCTGGTAGAGGTCGATCCAGTCGGTGTTGAGCCTGCGCAGCGAGGACTCCACCGCCCTGGTGATGTAGCGCCGGGAGGCCCGCGCGCCGAAGTCGGGGCCGTTGGTGCCCTGCATGTCCATGCCGAACTTGGTGGCGATCACCGCGTGCTCGCGGACCCCGGTCAGCGCCTGGCCGAGCAGGTCCTCGCTGCGCCCGCGCGGCGCCCCGTAGACATCGGCGACGTCGAAGAAGGTCACACCGGACTCGAGCGCGGCGTTGACGACCTCGCGGGTGCCCGCGAGCGACTCGGTCGACGTGCCGGGCCTGCCGAGGTTGTTGCACCCGAGGCCGACCGCGCTCACCACGAGGCCCGACTTACCTAGACGACGCTGCTCCACAAGCCGGAGACACTAATGCCCCGGTTACCGCCCAGTCACTCCGCGTTGCAGAGAATTGGCCGGTTGGCGATGCGCCTGTGCGCGATGCCAGGATGCCTTGGCTGAAGGTTTCCTCTTCCCTGGCCGCCATCGGGGGTGGTGTCGTGTTCGCCCGTCGTATCGCCGTGGTCGGCTCCGGCTATGTCGGCCTGACCACGGGCGCGTGCCTCGCCTCGCTCGGGCATCGGGTGATCTGCGCGGACGTCGACCCGGAGAAGGTGGAACGGCTGTCGGCCGGCCAGGTCTCCATCCTGGAGCCGGGGCTGAGCGAGCTGGTCGCCGAAGGACTGGCCGCAGGGCGGCTGGAGTTCGTGCTCGGTGCGAGCAAGGCCGTGCTGGACGCCGAGGTCGTGTTCATGTGCGTGCCGACCCCGATGGGCGTCGGCGGCGCCGCCGACCTGATGGCCGTCGAGTCGGTGATCTCCGAGGTGCGCGACCTGCTGCCGGTGGGCTGCGTGGTGGTGAACAAGTCGACCGTTCCGGTCGGCACCGCCGAGCGGGTGCACAAGCTGCTGAACCGGCCGGACATCGCCGTGGTGAGCAACCCGGAGTTCCTGCGCGAGGGCAGCGCGGTGCACGACTTCCTCAACCCGGACCGGATCGTGGTCGGCTCCAGCGCCCAGGACGCGGCCGAGCGGGTCGCCGCCCTCTACGCCCGGCTGGGCGCCCCGACCGTGCTGACCGACGCGCCCAGCGCGGAGCTGGTCAAGTACGCGGCGAACTGCTTCCTCGCGATGAAGCTGTCCTACGTCAACGCGATCGCCGAGCTCTCCGAGCGGCTGGGCGCGAACGTCGCCGACGTCACCGAGGGCATCGGCTACGACCGCCGGATCGGCCAGGCGTTCCTCCAGCCGGGGCCGGGCTGGGGTGGCTCCTGCCTGCCGAAGGACACGCACGCGCTGATCCAGGCCGCCGACGCGGTCGAATTCGACTTCATGCTGCTGCGCGCCACGATCGACACGAACACCCGCCAGCGGCAGCGCATCGTCACCAAGATCCGCGAGGCCTGCGGTGGCTCGCTGGCCGGGGTGCGGCTCGGCCTGCTCGGCCTGACCTTCAAGGCGGGCACGGACGATCTTCGGGACTCGCCCGCGCTCGCGGTCGCCGAACTGCTGCGCGAGGAAGGCGCCGAGCTGACCGCCTACGACCCGGGCGTCGCGGGCGCGGTGCCGGGCACCACCGACACCGTGCGGGTGGTCGGGGACGCGTACGAGGTGGCCAGGGGGGCGGCGGGCCTGGTGCTGCTGACCGAGTGGCCGGAGTTCCGCACGCTGGACTGGGCGAGGGTGGCCTCGCTGCTGGAGGGGCGGATCGTCGTGGACACCCGCAACCACCTGGACCCGGACGTGCTCCGCAGGGCGGGGCTGGGCTGGCGCGGGGTCGGCATGCAGCCGGTCGACTAATTTGATAACGCCGTTCTAAAACAGTGTTATGCTTCTGGGCATGGCACCGTTGATCGCGCTTTTCGCTGGTTGGGGTCTTGCTCGGGTCGCCGGGTTGTCCGGCGTCGACGTACTGGACGGGTGGCAGCCCGCGCTGCGGGTCGGACTCGCGTTGATGTTCCTGCTCACCGGGTTCGCGCACTGGTCGAAGCTGCGCGCGGACATGATCGCGATGGTTCCGCCCTGGCTGCCGAACCCGGCGCTGCTGGTGACGCTGACCGGAGTGCTGGAGATCGTGGGCGCGGTCGGGCTGCTCGTTCCGGTGACCGCCCGCGCCGCGGCGATCTGCCTGGCGTTGTTGCTGCTGGCGATGTTCCCGGCGAACGTCCACGCGGCGGTGAAGCGGCTCGACTTCGGCGGGCGGTCCGCAACGCCGCTCGTCCCGCGGACCATCGAGCAGGTCGTCTTCCTGGTCGCCTGCGTGGGCGCCGCTCTCTGAATCGATCCGGTATTTAGCAATGTTAACGACTTCGCCTAGGTTGGGAGCGTGTTCACGACCAGGCCCGAGCTCGTCGGGACGTACGGCATGGTGGCCTCCACGCACTGGCTGGCCTCGGCAACGGGAATGGCGGTGCTGGAGGACGGCGGCAACGCCTTCGACGCGGCGGTCGCCGCGGGCTTCGTGCTCCAGGTCGTGGAGCCGCACCTCAACGGCCCCGGCGGCGAGGTGCCCGCGCTGTTCGCCACCGCGGGCTCCGATCGCGTCGAGGTGCTGTGCGGCCAGGGCGTCGCCCCGGCGGGCGCGAGCATCGGCCACTACCGCGACCAGGGGCTCGACCTCATCCCGGGAACCGGGCTGCTCGCGGCAACGGTCCCCGGCGCCTGGGACGGCTGGCTGACGCTGCTGCGCGACCACGGCACGCGATCGCTGCGCCAGGTCCTCGGGTACGCGATCGGCTACGCGCGGGACGGCTTCCCGTTGATCGACCGCGTCCCGATGACGATCGACACCGTCGCCGGGCTGTTCGCCGAGCACTGGCCGACCTCGGCCGCGATGTGGCTGCGCGACGGCAAGGCCCCGGCTCCGGGCAGCCGCTTCACGAACCCGGTGCTGGCAGGCACGTGGGAGCGCCTGCTCGCCGAGGCCGAGGCGGTCAGCGGCCGGGAAGCGCAGATCGACGCGGCGCGGCGGGCGTGGTCGCAGGGCTTCGTCGCGGAGGAGATCGAGGCGTTCTGCCGGACTCCGGTGCGCGACGACTCCGGCCGCGACCACGCCGGAGTGCTGACGGCGCAGGACATCGCGTCCTGGCAGGCCTCCTACGAGGCGCCGCTGACCGTCGACCTCGCGGACGGGTGGTCGCTGCACAAGATCGGCCGGTGGAGCCAGGGGCCCGCGCTGGCCCAGCAGCTGCGGTTGCTCGACGGCCGTGACTTGTCCTATGTGGACGGAGTGGCCACAGCGGACACGGTGCACCAGGCGGTCGAGGCGACCAAGCTCGCCTTCGCCGATCGTGAGGCGTGGTACGGCGACGATCCGGACGTGCCGATCGACGCGTTGGTGTCGCGGTCCTACGCCGCCTCCCGCGCGGCGCTGATCGGCGCGGAGGCGTCTTTGGAGCTGCGCCCGGGAACGCCGGAGGGACGAGCGGTCACGCTTCCGTCCTATGTGGACTCCGGCCGGGCCGCGGGTCCGGCCACCGCGGCGGCGGGCGTCGGCGAGCCGACGGTGTCCCGCACCGGCACCACGCGCGGCGACACCGTGCACGTCGACGTCGTGGACCGCTGGGGCAACATGGTGTCCGCGACGCCGTCGGGCGGGTGGCTCCAGTCCTCACCGACAATTCCCTCGCTCGGGTTCTGCCTCGGCACCCGCGCGCAGATGTTCTGGCTGGACGAGGGACTGCCCAACTCCCTCGCGCCCGGCAAGCGCCCGCGCATCACCCTCAGCCCGTCCATGGCCAGCAGGAACGGCCGTCCGGTGCTCGCTTTCGGCACGCCCGGCGGGGACCAGCAGGACCAGTGGCAGCTGTGCTTCTGGTTGGCGCACACGGTCGGCGGGCTCAATCTGCAGGCCGCGATCGACTCGCCGACCTGGCACTCCAACGCCGTGCCCAGCTCGTTCTACCCGCGCAACTGGACGCCCGGCGAGCTGGTCGTGGAGTCGAGGCTGGGCACTTCCGCCATCGCCTCGCTCGAACAGCGCGGGCACCGCGTTGTGGACGGCGGGGCGTGGTCGCTGGGCAGGATGTCCGCCGTCGCGCGCGATCCGGAGACCGGACTGCTCTACGGCGCGGCCAATCCCCGTGGCGCTCAGGGGTACGCGGCCGGTCGCTGACTTCGGCGTCGGCCGAACAGCCGTGCGCGGAGGAACCGGCACGTGCCGACTCACGTCACCCCGATGACCTAGTTCTCTTCCTTTGGAGTCGTAGTGAAGAAGTCTCGTCGGGGGATGCGTGTGGCACTGCTCGGTGCCGGACTGGCCGTTGTCGCCCCGTTCCTCACAGCCGCCCCCGCCTCGGCCGCAGAGTCCGCGCCGTCGTGCGTCACCTGGAAGAACAACCAGTGGAAGATGCGCATCGAGGTCACCAACCGCTGCAAGAGCACGCACAAGGTGAAGATCATCGTCGACTTCGGTCCGGACAGCTCGTGCTGGACCTACAAGCCCGGCCAGCGGCACGACCTCTACGGCCCGAGCGGGCGCGTCGACCGTCTTGAGCGCTGCTGATCCGGCTCACGCCGCCGACGCGCCGAGCGCCGCTCCGACCAGTACGAGCCGGAGCGTCTGCTCGGTCGCGTCGGTGATCAGTTCCGCCGCGCGGTCCATCGCCTCCGGCAGCGGCACCGGCGCGTCGAGGATGCCGGTGAACGCGTCGATGCCGATGTCGTAGTTCGTCCGCGCACCCGCGCCGATGGTGCCCGCGAGGGCGATCACGGGCTTGCCGTGGCACTTCGCCCGGCGCGCGACCTCGGCGGGGACCTTGCCGCGAACGGTCTGCGCATCGATGGCGCCCTCGGCGGTGATCACCAGGTCCGCCGTGGCCAGCCGGGCGTCGAGGTCGGCGTGCGCGAGCACGACCTCGAAGCGCGGCAACAGTTTCGCGCCCAGCGCGGCCAAGCCCGCGCCGAGCCCGCCGGAGGCGCCGGCGCCCGCGACCGTGCGCAGGTCGACGCCGAAGGTCTCCAGCAGCGCGGCGCCCCAGCGCTCCATGGCCCACGCCAGCGCTTCGACCTGCTCAACGGTGGCGCCCTTCTGCGGGCCGAACACCCGCGCGACCCCGCGCGGTCCGGTCAGCACGTTGTGCGGGTTGCACGCGAGGACCACCTCGACCTCGTGCAGTCGTCCGTCCACTTCGGACGGATCGATCCCGGTCAGCTTCTCCAGCTTCGCACCGCCCACGCCCAGTTCGTCACCGCTGGCGTCGAGCAGTCGCACGCCGAGTGCCTGCAGGGCTCCGGCGCCGCCGTCGCAGGTGCCGGAGTCGCCGCAGCCGACGATGATCCGCTCGCAGCCGTGGTCGAGGGCGGCGGTGATCAGCTCGCCCACCCCGCGCGTCGTCGTCGCTCCTGGATCGCGCAGATCGGTCGGCACCAGGCGTAATCCGGCGGCGGCGGCCATCTCGACGACCGCCGTGAGCGGACCGGGACCGCCGAGCAGCGCGAAGTGAGAGTCGACCGGAGCGCCGACCGGGCCGGTGACCCGCACCGGGACGAGGCTGCCGCCCGTCGCCGCGGCGAGGGCCTTCGCCGAACCCTCTCCGCCGTCCACCAGCGGAACCTGGTCGACCACGGCTCCCGGGACGACCCGCCAGATGCCCGCGGTGATCGCCGCGGCCACGGCATCCGCCTCCAAGCATTCCTTGAACCCGCTGGGGGCGACCACGAACCGGTTCGGGAAAGACATTGTTCCTCCACAGTGGACGGTCAGCGGAGCGGGAGGCCGAGGTGCGGCCAGACTCCGGTGGCGAAGGCGAGCACGAGCAGGCCGGTGAGCGGGCCGAGGAACACCGCGAGCCGCACGAGGTCGGCGGTGCGGTAGCCCTCGAACATCGCGGTCGCCTTGGCCGAGGACGGCAGGGTGTGGCAGAAGCCCGCGGCGGCCGTCGAGGCGAAGGCCACCGCGGCGGGGTTGAGGCCCACCGCGGTCGCGGCGGGGATGAGCAGCGGGACGAGCACGGAGGACCGCGCCGAGCGCGACTGGACGAGCAGGTGCGCCGCGGTGCTGACAGCGACGGCGACGACGAGCAGCGCGTCGGGGGAAACGCCGGTGAGCAGGCGTTCGGCCAGCCACTTCGCTGCGCCGGAGTTGCTCAGCCCGGTGCCGAGCGCGGTCACCGACGCCATGAACACCAGCAGCGGCCAGGGAACTCCGGTCAACGCCTTGTTGAGCGTGACCGTGCCGAACTTCGGCGCGGTCACGACGAGGGCGGCGAGCACCGCGACGATCGTGGCAGGCGCTCCCGCCGCCCAGGCGATGCCGACCGCCAGCACGAGCACGGCGCACCGGCGCTCGGCGGAGGACAGCGCCGAGGTGGGCAGGTGCAGCGACAGGCCAAGGCGCCGATCCGCCTTCGTGGTGAACAGGAACAACACGAGCTCCGTCGCGGAGTGCGAGCTGACCAGCGCGAAGGGCAGCCCGAGCAGCATCCAGTGCGCGAAGCCGATCTCATGCCCGGTGGTGTTCGCGAGGAGCCGGCTGGTGATCAGGTGCGCGCCCGCGCCGGGGAGCGAGGCGATCGCCGACAGCAGGATCACCGTGGGGAAGAGGATCGCGAGAGCGCGCACCACGCGCGGCCGGTCGGCGAGCGCGTCGGCCAGCGCGAGGAAGACCGGCAGGGCCAACGCGGCCCGGCCGGAGGTGGACGGGATCACGAACGCGCTGGCCAGGAGAGCGGCGGTGGTCAGGTGCGCAAGACCTCGGACGCTGCGCGCGCGGGTGGCCATGGCGGTCGCGACCCGCGTCGGCAGTCCCGTCGCCGTGACACCCGCCGCGAGCACGAATGCCGCCACCAGCAACCAGATCGTGTCATCGCCGAGGGTCGCGAACAGCTCGTTCCGGCTCACCACGCCGATCGCGACCAGGGCGACGGCGGCGGCCAGGCCGATGTAGGTGTCGTCGATCTTCGTCAGGGTCCACCCTGCGATCGCGACCGCGAACACCCCGAGGGTGAGGCGGCCCGAGACGGACAGGCCCGGAGCGTGCTCGACGAGCAGGAAAGCCACGGAGCCGAGGCCGAGCACGCCCGCCAGCAGGCGTAGCACCGGGGCTCTCGTCGCCGTGGTCTGCATGCCGACCACGGTCGTGCCCGGTGGTGAGGCATCCGTGACAGGGTGATGAAACTGCTTTCACGTAGCCGACTGGTTCAGCACACCCCCAGTGCACTGAACCAGTCGGCGGGGAAGGTCAGCCCACGCGGGCGTTGGCGTGCAGAGCGATCGCGTCGTGCGCGGCGACGTCGGCGCGGAACCAGCCGCCGCCGTCCACCGTGTACACCGGACCGGAGCACTTGCCGCCGGAGAAGTCCCCGTGGATCACGTCGCAGTACCTGCCGGCGGGCAGCGGGGTGCGGAAGGACCGGCCGGTGACCGCGGAGCCCTCGTCGTTGAGCACGAGGTAGCCCTTGTCGCCGCGGCCGAAGGTGATCAGGTCGTTGCCGTTGTCCCACCAGCTGTTCACGTTGGTGCCGCGCACCGCGTTGTGGAAGCCGATCATGTTGCTGATCACCTGCCACCGGTGCTCGCAGCGCCAGCCGTCGGTGAAGCAGGTCGCGTTCTTGGTGCGACCGTCGGCGTCGCTCGGCGGACCCTGGTCGGTGGTGCCGAACTCGAACGAGCTCATCAGCTGCGGGGTGCCGTACGGCCAGGCCAGCACGAAGGCGTTGGCCAGCGCGTAGCGCCCGCCGTCCTTGTGCGTCAGCACCGGGTGACCGCGCTGCGTGTCGTGGTTGTCGGTGAACACCACGGCCTTGTTGCTCGGCAGCGAGGAACCGAAGGTGCGCAGGTAGGACAGCTTCTCGTGGTTGAAGATCCGCGCGATGTCGTAGCCGTAGGCGAAGACCTTCACGTCGCCGTTGGGCAGGTACTCGTCCGGCACGATCGGCTCACCGGCCGCGAAGGTGGTCTCCTGGAAGACGTAGGCCGGGCGGGAGAGCTTCGCCTTGATCGCGCCGATGTCCGCGGAGGGCATGTGCTTGGCCGCGTCGATGCGGAACCCGTCGACGCCGAGGGACAGCAGGTCGTTGAGGTAGCCCGCGATGCGGTTGCGCACCGGCTCGCTCTCGGTCTTCAGGTCCGCGAGGTTCACCAGCTCGCAGTTCTGCACCTCGAAGCGGTCGAAGTAGTTCTTGATGTCGTCGTTGCCGTTGCGGCCGCAGTGGTGGAAGTCCTGGTCGGCGTAGACGCCGGGGTAGGAGTAGTGGTCGTAGCGGCTGCCCGCCCACCCGGTGCCGGGCACGTCCTGGCCGGCCATGTGGTTGATCACCGCGTCGACGTAGACCTTCACCCCCGCCGACTTGCAGGCGGTGACCATCGCGGCGAACGCGGCCCGGTCACCCCGGCGGCTGTCGATCTTGTAGCTGACCGGCTGGTAGTCCTGCCACCACGGACTGCCGAGGTCCTTGCGCACGATGTGCTCCTGCGGCGGGGACACGTGCACCCCGCCGACCCCGCGCGGACCCAGAAAATCTTTGCACTCCTTGGCCACCGACGGCCAGTTCCACTGGAAGAGCCTGACGATCACGTCCTTGTCGCCCGGTGGGGCGGCTGTGGCTGTTGCAGGGGCGAGCAGGGTGGCCGCAAGCAGGGATGAAGCGGCCAGGGCGAGTTTGCGCATCGGAGCCTCGCAGCACTGGGAGGGACGATGCGCTCGATCATGCAGTGGTTGCTCGCTCCCGCAAAGAGCCTGCAAACATTTTCGAGGATTAGCGACCCATGCGGTAGCCCATCCCGCGCACCGTGTCGATCCGTTCGGCCCCGACCTTCTTCCTCAGCGCCCGCACGTAGACGTCCACCACGTTCGAGCCCGGGTCGAAGTCGTAGCCCCACACGTGCGACAGGATCTGCTCGCGCGCGAGCACCTGGCCCGGGTGCCGGAGGAACAGCTCCAGCAACGCGAACTCGCGCGCGGTCAGGTCGATCACCTGACCGGGCAGCTGGGCGCGGCGGGTCCGCAGGTCCAGCGACAGGTCCTCGTGCCGCAGCACCGTCACCTCGGGCGCCCGCTCCGGACCGCGCAGCCGCAGCCGGACCCGCGCCAGCAGCTCCTCGAAGCGGAACGGCTTGGTCATGTAGTCGTCCGCCCCGCCCTCCAGGCCCGCCACCGTGTCGTGCACCGAGTCCCGCGCGGTCAGGATGATCACCGGCGCGGTCACCTTCGCCTCGCGCAGCGAACGCAGCACGGAGAACCCGTCCCGGTCCGGCAACCCGAGGTCGAGCACCACCAGGTCGAACCCGCCGGTCACCGCGTAGTCGACCGCGGTCTCCCCGTCGCCGACCACGGTCGTGCTGAACCCGTTGGCGCGCAGGCCCTTCTCCACGAACGACGCGATGCGCTGCTCGTCCTCGACGATCAGGATGCGGCTCACTGCTCTTCCTCCGTCGCGGGCAGGTCGATGCCGAAGGTCGCGCCCTGGCCGGGTTCGGAGACCACCTTCGCCACGCCGTGGTGCGCCTCGGCGATGGCCAGCACGATCGCCAGCCCCAGCCCGGCGCCGGTGCGGTCGCGCGTGCCGGTGCCCGCCCTGCCGAAGCGCTGGAAGATCTTCTCGTGCTCCTCCGGTGGCACGCCGGGCCCGGAGTCGGCCACCCAGAACGAGACCCGCCCGTCGATCAGCGCCGAACCGATGCGGATCTCGGCGCCGGGCTCGGTGTGCTGCACGGCGTTCTGGGCGAGCTGCACGACGGCCTGGGTGACGCGCTGCTCGTCCACCCGCACCGTGCCCTCGCCCATCGCCTCCAGCACCCACCTGCGGTCGCCGAGCGCGCGGACCTTGGCGTCGATGTCGCTGGTCAGCTCGTGCAGCGACACCTCGTGCCGGTTCACGAAGTCCGGTCGCTCCGCCTTCGCCAGCAGCAACAGGTCGCCGACGATGCGGTTCATCCGCTCCAGCTCGTCGGTGCACAGCCGCACCACCTCGGCGCGCTCCGCCGGATCGTCGCCCATGAGCTCCAGGTGCCCCTGGACGATGGTGATCGGCGTCCGCAGCTCGTGCCCGGCGTCGTCGAGGAAGCGGCGCTGCGTGGCGAACGCCTGGTCGAGGCGGTCCAGCATCGCGTTGAACTGCTCCGCCAGCGCGGCGATGTCGTCCTTGCCGTGCACCGGGATGCGGCGGGAGAGGTCGTGTTCGGTGATCTCCGCCGCGGCCTGGCGCACGGTCCGCACCGGCGCCAGGATGCGACCGGCCACCACCCAGGCCACCCCGGCCGCCAGCACCAGGCCGAAACCGCTGACCAGCAACAGGATTCGCACCGTGGACAGCGCCGCGGAGCGCATCCCGCCGACGAAGTAGGCGGTGACGAAGTAGGACGGCGCGATCCCCTCGCCGGTGAGCCGGGACTTCGCCCAGCGCATCGTCCCGCCCGCGGTGTCGGTGTCGCCGTAGGTCGCCGGAGCGTCGATGATCCGGCGGAACAGCGCCTCGTCGGCGCGCATGTCGAAGGCCGGATTGCCCTCGACCCGGATGACCATCCGGTCCGGCTGCACCACGACCCCGGCGTGCACCTCGTTGTTCTCCGGGTACTGCGTGGACAGGTGCGCGGCGAGCAGCCTGGTCGGATCGGAGATCCGCTCACCCGTGCGCGGGTCCCGGCCCGCCGAGACGAAGTCGGCGAACTCGTGGACCTCCTGTTCCAGGCCGCGGTTGACCCGGTTGTCCACGTCGGTGAGCGAGAGCCGCCAGACCATCAGCACGACTGCGGCCAGCACCAGGACCATCAGCCCCAGCAGCCAGCCCATGATCCGGACCCGCGCGGGGACCCGGCGGCGCACGGGGACCGGACTACTCATCAGTCGCAGTCGTCGTCGTAGAGGTCGTCATCCGGGTCGTTGTCGTCGTCATCGTCGTGCAGGTCGTCCAGGTCATCGGGGTCATCATCGTCGTCGCAGAGCACCGGGGCGACCGGCGCGCCGGGCTGCTGGACGTGGTTCACGAGGCCGGGAACGGGTGCCAGTGGCGCCTCCCCGGAGACCTGCGGGGGAGCGGCCTGCCCGGCGAAGGCGTACACCGCGGCAGTGAGGCCGATCACTCCGGCGGCGACCATGGACACGATGCCGACGCGGCTTGCTGAAGTCATGGCAACCACTCTGGGCTCCGACTTCGAAGCCTTCGTGAGTCCCCGATGAGGACTCCTTCATCTGCCGCTGGTGAGTTTCGTCGCTGCCCGAACGCGGGTGCGGTGGGCTACCGTCCCGACCTGTGAGCAGCGTCGCCACGGACACCGGCCTCGACATCGACGTCCTGCGTTCAGTGGAACGGCGGGTGTTGTGGCTGGCCACCTCGATCGTGCACCACGCCAACCACGTCCGCGGGGACGCCTCCGGCCTGAAGGTCGGCGGTCACCAGGCGTCGTCGGCGTCGATGGTCTCGTTGATGACCGCACTCTGGTTCGGCTCGCTGACCAGCGAGGACCGGGTCAGCGTGAAGCCGCACGCCTCGCCGGTGCTGCACGCGCTCAACTACCTGCTCGGCGATCTGGACGCCTCGTACCTGCCCCGCCTGCGCGAGCTGGGCGGGCTGCAGTCCTACCCGTCGCGCACCAAGGACCCGGACACCGTCGACTTCTCCACCGGCTCCGTGGGCATCGGCGCGACCGCGACAATCTGGGCCGCGCTGGCCCGCAGGTACTGCGACGCGCACTTCGGCGGCGGCCGCTCGACCAGCCCGCGCGGCCGGATGATCGCCCTGGTCGGCGACGCGGAGCTGGACGAGGGCGCGGTCTGGGAGGCCGTGCACGACCCCCAGGTCGCCCAGCTCGGCGAGCTGCTGTGGGTGGTCGACCTCAACCGCCAGTCGCTGGACCGCGTCATCCCCGGCATCGCCTACGACCGAATGTCCGGAATGTTCGCAGCGGCCGGGTGGGAGGTTCTGACCTGCAAGTACGGCCCGCTGCTGCGGTCGCTGTTCGAGGCGGACGGCGGGGAGCTGCTGCGCGCCCGGATCGACGGCATGCCCAATGCCGAGTACCAGCGGATGCTGCGCACGAGCGGCGACGAGCTGCGCGCCCGCCTCGTCGGTGAGCGCCCCGACCCCGCCTTCACCCGGCTTTTGTCCACTGTGGACGCCGCGGGCCTCGCCGCCGCGCTGCGCGATCTCGGCGGGCACGACCTCGGCGGCCTGATGGACACCTTCGCCGGCGCCGACCCGACCAGGCCCACCGTCGTCTTCGCCTACACGGTGAAGGGCCGCGGCCTGCCCGTGGAAGGGCACCCGGCCAACCACTCCGCGCTGCTCAAGCCGGACCAGTACGCCGATCTGGCCGCGACGCTCGGCACCTCGGTCGACGATCCGTGGCGCCTGTTCGAGCCGGGCAGCCCCGAAGCCGGGTTGCTGGCCGCCGCCGCGTCCCGGTTGAAGCGCCCGGAGGTCCGTGCGGTCAGTCCGCTGTCCGTGCCGACCGAGGTCTCCCCGGCGCACAAGGGCACCTCGTCCAGCCAGGCCGCGTTCGGCCGCGTGCTGATGGACCTGCGGCGCAAAGCCCCCGAGGTGGCCGGCCGGGTCGTGACGATCTCCCCGGACGTGGCGTCCTCGACCAACCTCGCCGCGTGGCTGAACAAGGTCGGTGTGTTCACCGTCGATGGCGAGCAGCCGCCGAAGAACTGGTTCTCCGACGATCCGGAGACCCGCATCCACTGGGACGAGGCCGCGGTCGGTCAGCACGTGGAGCTGGGCATCGCGGAGGTGAACCTGGTCGGCGCGCTCGGCGAGTTCGGTGCGACGTGGAGCCGGTGGGGCGAGTCGCTGATCCCGATCGGCACGATCTACGACCCGTTCGTCAACCGCGCGCTGGAGCCGTGGACGTTCGGCATCTACGCGGGTGGTCAGTCGATCCTGCTCGGCACCCCGTCCGGCGTGACCCTGGCTCCGGAGGGCGGCGCGCACCAGAGCATCACCACGCCGTCGGTCGGCCTGGAGCACCCCGGCGTGATCGCCTACGAGCCCGCGTTCGCCGCCGACCTGGAGTGGACGCTGCTGCACGCGATGAGCTTCGTGGGCAGGCCCGGCGGGTGCTCGGCGTACTTCCGGCTGTCCACCCGCCCGGTCGACCAGTCGCTGGCCGCGGTGCCGACCTCGCCCGAGGAGCGCGAGCAGCGCCGTCGGCACGCGGTCGCCGGTGGCTACCGCCTGGTGTCCCCGGCTGCGCCGGACGTGGTGATCGCCGCGATGGGCGCGATGGTGCCCGAGGCTCTGGCGGCCGCGTCGGCTCTGGCTTCGGAAGGCGTCTCCGCGGCGGTCGTCGTGGTCACGAGCGCCGACCTGCTGTTCCGGGCCACGCGGTCCCGTTCGGGCTTGCCGACCGGCGGTCCGGCCTCGCTCGTCGACGAGTCGATCCTGGACGTGTTGTTCGCCGAGGACGTGCCGCTGGTGACGGTGCTCGACGGGCACCCGCACACGCTCGCCTTCCTCGGCACGGTGCGCGGGGTCCCGACGACCACGCTCGGCGTCACCGACTTCGGACAGTCGTCCTCGCTCGGCGACGCCCATCGGCTGCACGGGATCGACGCCGCCGCGATCCGCGCCGCGGCCCACGATCTTGTGGACTGAAAGGCTTGTGGACAACTTCGGATTCCTGTGGATAACTTCGCTCGCCTGTGGGCACGAAGTGAGAAAATGAGTGTTAGGGGGTCCCCGGCGCGAAGGGGACCTCGGCGTCCGCGTGCGGGCGGCGCGGGCGAGTTGCGCCGGATGCGAGGCTCTGACCTGCGGGTATGTCGGAGAGTGAGATTTCTTCGCCGGGACGCGTCGGCGTGACCCGGCTCGGGGTGCCGCTCGTCGCCGCTGAGTGGCCGTTCGGCGACAGCCTGTTGATAAGTTCCCCAGATATCCACGCCTCGACGGGCGGTCGGTGACCAAGATCGTTGATCTTCCCCAGCCCCGGTTGCGGTGTCCCGGCCACCGGGTTAGCCGCGGAGCGGAACCCCGTGTACAGGCGGAGCGCTAGGCTCGGCGGGTGCGGGAACCCACGCCGAGAACCATCGGGGCCTTCGCCCTCTGGACCAGTTCCGACCTGCCCGGCTTCGGCGACCAGCTGATCGCTCGGCTCACCGAGCGCGAGCTGCTGCGCAGACTGCCCGGCTGGCGGGCCACCTGGTACGCGCCGCTCGGCTGGACCCGGCCGATCCCGGAGGACGGGGGCTACGTCGCGGCCCCGCTCGGCGACCACGGCTCCGAACGCATCGAGCAGATCGCCGCGTCCGCGGACGCCTCCGTGCTCACCCCGGCCTTCCCGCTCGGCGCGCCCCGCGCGGACTGGCCCTACCCTGAGGGGACCGCCCACTCCTACTTCACCGAGGGGCTGGACCCCGAGGCGGAGCGGACCCACCCGCTGATCAGCAGCTGCGTGCGGGTCGCCGACGAGCCGCCGGTGGAGCTGGTCACCGCCCTCGCCCGGCAGCCGTACCTCACGGTGCGCGACCGCCGCTCCTGCGACCGCCTCGCCGCGGCCGGGCTCTCCGGCGACATCCCGGTGGTGCCGCACCCGGCTCTGCTGCTCGACGGCCTGGTCGACGCGGAAGCCCTGCGGACGCGTACCCAGCACCTGCGCCAGCTCGGCGTGCTGCCCGCGGACGGCAGCGTCGTGGTCGTGCAGAGCGCGGAGCTGCCGCTGGACGCCCTGCGCGACTTCCTCGCCGCGGACCACGTCGTCGAGATGCCGACCGGCCTCGTGCTGGAGGACCGCCTCGCCGTTCTCCAGGCGGCGAGCGCCGTCATCGCGACGGACGAGCACGTGGCCGCCGCCTGCGCCGCGCTCAGCACGCCGTGGGCGCTCTACGACCCGACCGGCGAAGAGCGCTGGCCCGCACTGGAGTTCGGCTCGCCGAAGCAGATCGTCGACCGGGCGGAGCGGATCACCGACGCGATCAGCGCCGGGCTGCGCTTCTCCGCGTCCTCCGAGCACGCCAAGCGCGCGGTCGCCACGCACTTCGACCGCGTCGCCGCCGCCGTCGAACAGGCGTTCACCGCGCGCGGCGGTGACCTGACCCGGCGCCTCGCCGATCTCGCCGAGGAGAACAACGCCCTGCGGCACGCCCAGTGGCGGCTGCGGGACCGGATGCTCGTGGAGCGGCAGAAGCTGGCCGACACGCTCGCGGACGCGTGGCGCGAGGTCGCCGACGCGAAGGCCGACGCCGAGCGCGCGCGCAACGATCTCGCCGTCGTGCAGACGCAGCTCCGCGAACTGCGCAACGAGATCGACCGGCTCGCCCTGGACAGCCGGGAGCTGGACGCGTTGCGCAACACCAAGCTGCTGCGCTGGTCGCAGCCGGTGCGCGAGGTCTACGGAAAGATCAAGGGCTCGTGACTCCCCGGCTCACCTTCGTCCTCGTCTCCTACGGCGGGCGCGACCTGGTCGTCACGTGCCTCAAAACGCTCGCCGCGCACACGCCCGCGCCTTACGACGTGATCGTCGTGGACAGTGCGTCTCCTGATGGCACAGGGGAGTGGCTGGCAGCGAACCTTGCGGGAGAGCTGCTTGCAGGCTCGACCCATCGTCTCCGCGTGACGGTGCATCAGATGTCCGAGAACCTGGGCTTCGGCGCGGGGTGCAACCTCGGTGTGCAGCACGCGCGCACGGAGCTGGTCTGCTTCCTCAACGCCGACGTCGAGGTGCGGGACGGCTGGCTGGAGCCGCTTTTGTCCTTTTTGGACGATCGCCCGGAGGTGGGTGCGGTCGCCCCGGTCATGCTGAACCCGGACGGCTCCGTGCAGGAGTCCGGCAGCCTGATCGGCGGCGACGGGTGGTGCCGTGCGTGGGAGGACGCCTCGTTCCCGCGCGAGGTGGACTACGCGTCGGCGGCCTGCCTCGTCGTGCGCCGCAAGGCCTTCTACCAGGCGGGCGGCTTCTCCCCGGAGTACGAGATCGCCTACTTCGAGGACGTCGACCTGCAGCTGGCGCTGCGTGCGCGCGGCTGGCAGACCTGGGTCGTCCCACAGTCCACTGTGGAGCACGCGCGGCACGGCAGCAGCTCGTCGGAGCGCGCCACCGAGCTGATGCGGCTCAACCACGGGGTTTTCCAGCGCCGTTGGGCCGACGAGCTGGCCAAGCGCCCGGCCGTCACCTCGCTCGACGAGTGGCCGCACCGCGCGCTCTGGCTCCGCGACCGCAATGCGCCCTACCGCGTGCTGCTCATCGACGACCGTGTCCCGCAAGCGGATCGCGGTCGTGGGGACCCGCGCACGGCCGCGGTGGTGGACGCGTGGATCGAGGCGCACCCCAACGCTCGCGTCACGTTCTTCGCGGTCTCGCCGGAGCGGGTCGAGGAGTACGCGCCGCGGTGGCAGGCCAAGGGCGTCGAGATCGTCCACGGCGTCACCGAACTCGAAGCCTGGTCGCGCTCCCGGGCGGGCCTCTACGACGTGATCGTGGCGTTCCGCCCGCACAACTACGCGAACTACGGCGTGCCGATCGCGCGCAGTCAGCCGCAGGCGATCCGCGTCTACGACTCCGAAGCCCTGTTCCACCGCCGTCCCGAGCAGCACTTCGAGCACTCGGTGGACTCGGCGGAGCGCCGTCGCCACGCCATCGAGGCGGCGCGGTTGCGCGAGGAGGAGCAGAGCGCCTTCCGCTGGGCCGACGTCGCGGTGTGCGTGAGCGAGGAGGAGGCGGAGTGGGCGCGCCGGGTCGCTCCGGAGACGCCGGCGCACGTGGCCTGCTACCCGATCGTCACGCCCGACGAGGTGCCCGGGATCGAGGGGCGCGAGGGGATCGTGTTCTTCGGCGGCTTCGACAACACCCCGCGCACGCCCAACGAGTTCGCGGTGCTGGAGCTGGCCGACGAGGTGCTGCCCAGCCTGCGCGAGCGGCACCCCGGGCTGACGCTGCGCGTGGTCGGCGCGGACCCCTCGCCGGCGGTGCTGGCCCTGCACGGCGGGCTGAACGAGGTCGTCGGCCGGGTGCCCGATCCGCGGCCGTGGCTCAGCTCCGCGCGGCTGCACGTGGTGCCGATGCGCTTCGGGGCCGGAGTGAAGATCAAGTTCGTCGACTCGATGTCGGCGGGCCTGCCGTTCATCACCACGCCGGTCGGCGCGGAGGGCCTGCACCTCGGTGCGTACGCCCGCTATCTCGTGGGCGAATCACCCGCGGAAATGGTGGAGTTGTGCGATCGCATGCTCCGCGACGACGCGCTGTGGGCCGATGTGCAGCAAGAAATGTTGCGGATCTGCCGGGAACGCTTCTCCGCAGAAGGATTCCGCCGCAGCATGGCAAAGGTGCTCGTCGACTGCGGAATCGCCTGACGCGGTCCCGCCCGCATGGTGCGGGCGGGACCGGGAATTCAGAACTCAGCCGGTCGGGCCGATGACCGGGGAGATCGTCGGGGTCTCGGCGACACCCGCGGTGTAGGGCAGGCGGATCACGTCGGCGTTCGCCGAGGGCAGCGTGAAGGACACCTCGTCGGTGGGCGTGACCGGAGCGCCGTCCTTCGGGATGTCCACGATGAGCGTCGCGGTGTCGATGCCCCTGACGTCGATGACCTGCGCGCGGTCGGCGTCCTTGACCTTGGGCGTCACCGGGATCGGCTTGCCGTCCTTGTAGAAGGTCAGCTCGCCGGGAAGGCCCTTGAGCTGGCAGTGCACCCCGTCCTTGGCCTTGAACTCGACGACCAGCTGCCGGAAGAGCGGGTCCTGGCCCTGCTGACCGTCGCCCGCGGTCGCGGTCAGCTCGGACGCGGTGCACGGCGCGGGGGTCCCGGCGTTGGCGACACCGGTGGTGGCGACGGCGAGGCCACCGAAAGCGACAGCGGCTGCGGTGATTCCACGGACAACGGTGTTGCGGTTCATGCCGAATCTCTCCTCGTGGTGGCGGCGAATGTCTCCCTCTCGGTTCTACCCGGAATTCGTGCCGGTAGTGCCTTTGGGAGCCGATTTGATGAACTCTCGAAAAGAGCCCAACCACATGCCCGTTCCTGGCGTCCAAGGGTCCTCGTTTGGCAATTCCAGGATTCGGGCCAGGCCGAGGTGGTGGGCGAACCACCTGTGGAAATGGTAGATGTGTGCGTCGGCATGCTCCGTGTCGACGGAGTCGTCCAGGAAGGTAACTCCGCGAATGGCCACCATCCGCCGCCGCGCCGCCTTCGGGCTCGCCGCAGCCGCCGTGCTCGGCCCCACCGCCGCTTCGGCCTCGGCCGAACCCGCGGAAGCCGGTGAGACGCCTGAAGACGTGACTCCGTCGACAGCGGCCCGGGCCCGCGCCAGGATCGCCTCGGTCTACCGGAGGGAGACGCGCCGGGCGCGCGGCACCTGGTCGGCGTTCGTCAGCATCGTCGACCCGGACGGCCGGGTGATCCCCGCCGTCGACGACAACGCCGACGCGGTGGTCAACGCGCAGAGCGTCAACAAGATCGCCATCGCCGTCGCCGTGCTGGACAGGGTCGACCGCGGGCTGATCAAGCTGGACCAGAAGGTCGAGCTCACGCCGGAGATCATCATCAAGGACGGCGACGGGATCTTCCGGCTGCACAAGGTCTACGGCGACCAGATCACCGTCGCCGCCGCGCTCGCCGCCCTGCTGCTGGTCTCCGACGACACCGCCGTCCGGCTGTGCGGGCTGGTGTGCCCGGCGCTGGAGCTCAACAAGATCCTGCGCGCCAAGGGTTTCGTGCACACCCAGGTCATCCCGGTCGCCAACCCGAACCGGTTCTTCCTCGGCAAGACCACCGCGCGGGAGACGCACTCGCTGCTGGAGCGGCTCGTCGCCGGGAAGCTCGTGTCCGCCGACTCCACGGCGTTCATCCTGGACGTGCTGCGCTCCAAGGACGGCTACATCGACGGCATCCGCAGCAACATGTCCACCGCGGAGCGCGAGCGCGTCGCCACCAAGGCCGGATGGCTCAACTCCGATCGGCACGAGGCGGGCGTGATCTTCGACGGCGACGCCAAGCCGATGCTGACCTACGCGGTGTTCGCGGGCGGCGCGTTCACCGGGGACGCGGCGACCAACAACGCCAACTTCGGTGGCACCCACCCGGCGCTCGAAGCCCGTGCCCGCATGGGCCGCGCCATGCTCGACGCGGTCTCCAAGCTGCACAGCGGCTCCGCCCGCAGCTACCGCACGCGTGCCTACCGCCCGGTCGACGGCGGCTGATCAGTCCAACGGAGGCTCGGGGCGCGGCGGCAGGTCCAGCCGTCGCGCCACCTCCGCCCGGTGGCGGAGCGCCGCAGCGAGGAACAGGTTCTCCGCGCCCGCGGTCACCGCACGGGTGGACTCCGGCAGCCGGGTCAGCTCGTAGAGCGGCTTCACCCTGCGGTCGGCCATCGCCAGCTCCAGCAGCCGCTCGCGCACCTCGCCGGTGATGCGGCCGGAATCCCGCAGCAGCAACACCGTCGCGAACTGCGCGAGCCGGGTCAGCTCGTACTCCGCGACCGCGTCCAGCCGCGCGCGCTGCTCGTCGGTGAGCGGATCGCCCAGCCCCACGGCGGCCATCGCCAGCTTCGACAGCGGCGGCAGGCCCTCGTCGAGGTCGTCCTCGCGGTGACCGGTGATCGCGTCGCCGTGCTGGCGGTAGGAGTACAGCGGCCGGTCCACGAACGCGATCCGCCCGGTGCCGAGCGCCATCACGGCCATCCAGTGGTCGTGGAACACCGAGATCGTTCCGGGCGGGAACGGCAGCACCTGCTCCCGCACGAAGTCCCCGCGCGCCAGGCACGCGCCCCCGGTCACCGTGTTGAGCTGGGCGAGCGCGAGCAGGTCCTCGCACTGGTTGCGCCTGCGCTGCCAGAACGAGTCCGCGAGGTGCCTGCCGTCGTGGTCGACCAGACGCATGTCGGAGTACGCCAGCTGGACCTGGGGATCGGCCAGCTCAGCGAGCAGGGTCTCGATCTTGTCGGGGTCCCAGACGTCGTCTTGGTCGCTCAGCGCCACCGCGTCAGCGTCGGCGGGGACGAGCCGCAGCGCCCGCTCGAAGTTGCGGTAGAAGCCGACGTTGTCCTCGTTCTCCACGAACACGAAACGCGTGTCGCCGCCGACCAGCTCGCGGATGAGCTTGCGGGCGGGCTCCGGCGAGGCGTCGTCGCAGAGCACGCACACCCAGTTCCTGTGCGTCTGCGCGCGGATCGAGTCGAGCTGCTGCTCCAGGTACTCCCGGCTGGGCGAGTAGGTCGCCATGCAGATCGCGACCTTCGGGCCGGAGCCCGGCCAGCTCACGTCCAGTGGCTTCGCGCCGGTGCCGGGCAGCACGGTGAACTCGGGCAGCTGGCGCTCCAGGACCGTGCCGTCGACCAGCTCCACCCGCAGCGCGAGGTCGACGCGTTGCTCCGCCGGGACCGCGCGGACCGGGACGCGGACTCGCATGCCACTGCCGTCCGGAACGCGCAAACCCAAGGGGGACAAGGCCGCCACCACGTCGGGGCGCGGGTAGCCGAGGCTCACCGGGTGCTCGCGGCCCTGCGAGACCATCCACGCGGCGCGCAGCGGCAGGTCGGCGTGGAACACCCAGCCGGTGAACTCCACGACCTGCCCGAGGCCGACGTGCACGGGCTCGTCCGGTAGTTCCACGTGGAACCGGAGCGCCCCCTCGCGGGCCGCGCCGGAGCGGTGCCGGGCGACCGCACCGACCACCGCGGCCAGGCCCGGAGCGTGCTTGGCGACCTTGCGCAGCACCGCGTCCGGTTCCTCACCGGCTCGGCCCAGCACCAGGTCGCGGGCGCCGCGCAGGGCCCGAGCGGTCGGCCAGAAGCGCCGGTGCCCGAGCTTGACCAGCTTCGACGCTTCAAGGCGGTCCAGCCGGGCTCGCGTCTGGTTGAGCCGCGCGGCCATGCCGTCGAGCTCCGCCCGCAGCGCGGCCTCCGCCTGGCGAGCCTGCTGCGCCTCGGCCCGCGCGCGGGTCTCCTGCTGCGCGGAGGCGGCCAGCTCGCGCATGGCCATGCCCATCCTGCGGTCGAGCTTGGCCACCTCGGCCTTGGCGACTTCGAGGTTGTGCCGCAGCTGCTCGGCTTCCTCGGTCCGCACGGCGAGGGCCTCCTCGGCCCGCTGCGCCTCGACGCGGGTGGTGTGCAGCAGCTGCTCGAACTCGCCGCGCTCCGCCTCGATCGCGGCCAGGTGCTCGCCGATCTGGGTCTCCAGCCCGGCGGCCCGCTCGCGCAGCGCGGTCAACCCGCCGACGGCATCCCAGAGCGGCGGCAGGACCAGTGCCTCGGCCTCGCTGCGGATCGCGTCCGCGGTGGTGGCGGCTGCCTTGCCGGTCACCAGCTCCTGGAAGACCGACTCCGCCTCGACCAGCTCGTCCCAGCGGCTCTCCGCCGCCGCGCGCAGCCCGATCGGCTCGCAGAGCTGCAGCAACAGGCCGCGCAGGGTGATCGCGTCCTGCCAGGGGTGCGCGGCGCGGCTGGTGACCACCTCGCGGCAGAACTCCAGCAGCGCGCGCAGCTCGGCCAGTTCGGCGTCGACCCCGGAGCCCGCGAGCCACTCGCGGTCCACGCGCACGGTCGCCCCGTCCGGCAGCACCAGGATGTTGCCCGGGTGGATGTCCAGGTGATCGGGCGGCAGCACCGGCACACCCGGCCGCCCGGGGAGGAACGGGTGCAGCAGGTCGTCCTCGGCCGGCGGACGCGCGCCCGCGCGGCAGACCTCGCGCCACAACCGCAGCAGCCGTTCGAGTTCCTGCTGGTCACCGTTGTGCAGCGCGTCCAGCAGGTACGCGTCCAGCGGGCGCCCGGGGAGCAGTGGCTCCTGGGCGAGGACCTGGTGGCGGAGCCAGCCGTCAGCGGCTTCCCTCGCGCCACCAAGGGTCTCCAGCTGGAACTGCGGGGAGAGCACCCGCGAGCGCCGGTAGGCCGCGCGTCGCGAGTTGTTGACCATCCAGCCGATCTGGTCCTGAGTGTGCGCGCGGATCGCGTCCGCCGACCGCGCGGCGACGATCAGGAAGCACGGCGCGGTGCTCAGACCCAGGCCCTCGCCCACGAGAACCCGTTGCAGCGCACGGCCGGAGACCACCGCGTCGTTGCCGCCGAACGCGCCCTGCAGGGGATCGCGGACGAGCTTGTCGATCAGGACCGGAGCGTCCAGGCGGTTGAAGATCCGGCCGTCCAGCACGACCTTGGGAAGCTTGTAGTCGGGGTAGGGGACCAGCCAGCGCTGCGCGCTCAAGCCGTGCTCGGCGAGCATCGCGGCCAGCGTCTTGGCGCCCCAGGTGCGCGGGCTGCGCCTGCCGACGGGGTAGTCCGCCAGGCCGACCCACGGGGTGCTGTGGTGGTCCTCGTGCCGCCCGGCGAGGTAGCCCAGCCCCAGCTGGTTCTCGATCGCCAGCACCAGCACGCCGTCCTCGGCGAGCGCGCCGACCGCGCTGCGCAGGGTGTTCGCCGGGCCGTCCGGATCGCCCGCGGTGTGCTCCAGCAGGCCGCACAGCAGCACCAGGTCGAACGGGTCGCGCCCGGCAAGGCCCTGCTCGACCCGGCCGGTGACGATCTCCACGGTGGCCAGGTCGCGGCAGCGCACCCGCGCCGCCTCGGCCCGGCTCGGCACGCCCTCGACGCCGAGCACGTGGGCCCCGGCCTCGGCCAGTCCCCTGGCCAGCACACCGCTGCCGCACCCGAGGTCCGCGGCGCGCAGGCCCTCGCGCAGCCGCAGCGGGGCCAGCAATCCCTGGCGCTGCGGGGAGAAGTGGTAGTTCAGCTCCCACCCGACGGCCTGCGCGGCCAGCTCGTCGGAGCCGGAGGAGACGTCCCGGGCGGCGCGCAACGCCGACAGCACCGAGTCCTCGGCGCCGTCGGCGTAGCGAACCTCGTCGTCGCGCTCCGCCATTACGCCGGCGGGTACTGCTTGAGCTGGCGCTCGATCAGCGCCTTGAACGCGGTCTCCGCGGCAGCGGCGTCCGAGCCGAACGCCTCGACCCTGATGACCGACGAGCCCGCCTTGTAGTGCGCCCGGTAGGTGGCGCCGCCCGCGTCGGTCTTGACCCGCGCCTTGACCGCCTCGGGCGTTCCCGCGCCGGTGTAGGGCTGGAACCCGGCGTTCACGTACATCTTGTCGATCTCGTCGAGGACCTTCTGCACGGCGTCGGCGCCCGCCTTGAACTCCCAGAGGCCGAGCTTCACGCCCTTGTCGTCGGTGCCGTAGCCCAGCACCTCGGTGGCACCGGCCTCCTTGAGCACCTTGACCTCGTCCGGGGTGGGCACGTTCGCCGTCACCGCGGAGTCGATGCCGTGCGTCATGTTCGCCCGCAGCTCGCCGTCGAGGTCGACGAACTGGCCGCCCTTCGGCTTCGGCTTGGGCGGGGGAGTCGTCGTGGTGGGGGCGGGCGGCGGTGCGGAGGACGACGCGGCGGGCGGGGTATCGCCACCGCTGCCGCTGGTGAAGTACCAGATCGCCAGGCCGCCACCGGCCAGCAGCAGCACCACGGCCACGATCGCCACGATCTTGCCGACCTTGGAGCCGCTGTTGCTCTCGAACACCTCGGGGCCCTGCCGCGGCCAGGCCGACGTTGAGCCGAAGTCCGGCGGCAGGTCGTTGCTCGCCCACGGCGGGGTGGAGCCGTGCGGCTGCTGCTGCGGGTAGGGCTGGTGCTGCGGGTGGGCCGGCCACGGGCTGCCCGTCTGCTGCTGTCCGGGGAAGGGCTGCTGCTGCGGCTGGTAGAGCGGCTGACCGGCGCCGGGGACGACCTGGGTCCGGTCGGCGTCACCCGCGTTGTGCTGGGTGGAGACCACCTGCGTGCGGTCGGCGTTGTCCCCGACCGGCGCCACGACCTGGGTGGCGTCGCTGCTCGGGGCCACGACCTGGGTCGCGTCCGCTGGCGGCTCCTCGGCCTTGGGGGCCTGCTCCGCAGGGGCCTCGGGCGTTTCCTCCGCCTTGGGCTCGGCCTTGGGCTCGGGCTCGGGCGTGTCGTCCCTGACCGGCTGGATGATCTGCGTGGTCTCGGTCTCCGCCGGTGCGGAGTTCTCCCACCGGAACGGGGGAGGGAAGGGGCCGTCGCCGCTGCTCGGTTCCGGCTGCTTCGGCGTCGGACCCGCCGCCGAAGCCTGGGCGAGCAGGTGGTCCCGGCGCTGGCGGTACTGGTCGGCCGAGATGTTGCCGGCCGCCAGTTCGGCGTCAAGGCTGCGCAGCTCTTCCTGCCAGCTCACAGGCACCCCCTAGTGGTGTCGTCCCGTAGTTGGGCTAATTCTGCCGAAGGGGAACTGGGTCCCTCATCCGGCTCCGTCAGGCGCCCCGCACCGTGGGCAACCGGTACAGCACGCCACCCGAACCGACGACGACCGAGGCGCCCGCGATCCCCGGGATCGCCACCGCCCGCCAGCCGAGCCGGGCCTGTCTGGTCTGGAGCGCGCCCTGCACATCGGGGCGCGGCATGCCGACGGCGCCACCACCCTGCACGATTCCGGCGCCATCCACCACAAGAACACAGTCGACCGGCCTGCCGTCGACCATGGCCCAGCCAGAGATCTTGGCATCCCCGGTGACGGGCCCGGAATCGACCGCCCCCGTGCTGAGTTCGCGCAGCGCACCGACCTTGGCGCCCAGCCTGGTGCCGCAGCCGATGCCGAACGCGTCGTTGAAGGGGTAGCTGCGCATGCCCTTGAGGCGGCTCACCACGGCTGGAGTGGACCCGAGCTCCGTGATCGTCTTGTTGGCACCGACGTGCATGGCGACTTCAAGGACGCGCTGGTCGAAGTACAGGGCGCGCACTGCCGTCGCGAGATGGGTACCGAGCGCGTAGGTCGCCACGCACACCACGAGCGAGCAGGCGAGCACGGGCAGACCCGGCTTGTACACCGCGAGCAGCACGAGGACCGCGGCCGTTGCCAGCACCGGTGCCAGGGCGAACCGCCCGGCCAGCGCCACTTCCACACCGGAGCCGACGCGGGTGATCGCGATCATCACACCGATCAGCACGCCCCAGAGGCCGAGGCCGATCCACGCCGCGGTCTCGGCGTCCCGGCGCTTCAGCGCCACGGCGATCAGGCAGAACAGCAGCACTCCGATCACCGCGCCCGCCACGACCGCGAAGTCGGCGTGCTTGTACGCCCACTGCTGCCCGAGCGTCCCCGTGAGCACCGACAGGTAGTTCTCCGGGCCGAGCGGGTGCGGCGATTGCAACGAATCGGTCTCGAACGTCAGCGCCCACGCGCCGCCCGCGACCACCAGCACCACCAACGGCGCGACGATCTGCCACAGCGCGTCCCGGCGCAGCCACGCGATGAGCGCGATCACCGGCCACAGCGCGAACCCGGCTCCGAAGCACGCGCAGGCGACCGCGACGGCGATCATCGCTCGCACGGTCTGGCCGCGGTGCGCGTAGAGCAGCGCCAGGACCCCGGGCACGGCCATGAGCAGCCAGGTGGCTCCGGTGACCCCGACGCCGTACAGCTCCAGTTCGCGGGAACCGAAGAGCAGGAACGAGAACGCCGCCGTCAGCGCGAACCGGTTCGTCGTGGAGAGGTCCCTCGGCAGCATTCGGTGCAGCACAACGAGCACGACCAGCGACAACACCACGGTCAGCAGGCCGAGTGCGTGGTTGTTGCCGCCCAGGTACCGCGCCTCCGCCCAGAACACCAGGCGCGGGATGAAGGTCGGGTGCCCGTTGTGCTGCTTCAGCAGGCCTGCCGGGTCGAGGCTGCCATCGGGATGCGTCGCGCCCTCGACGAACCACCAGTAGTCGGCGAAGTTCAGCCGGGGTGAGCGCAGCACTTCGAAGATCGTCACCAGCACCGGCAGCACGGCGACCGCGGACAGCACGGCCGCGGCACGCTTGTCACTCACCCTCGGTTCCCCCTCGTGAATCCCACGGCCAGCGCGACGTCGGCGACCGTATGGCACAACCGCAACAGCAACGCCACCGAGGCGGCCGCGGGCCCACCGGCCAGCGGTGCCAGGGCCGCGACCAGCACCGCCTCCCTGGCGCCGAGCCCGGCAGGGGCGACGATCACCACCAGCCCGACCGCCCACGCCACCGCGAAGGCGCCCGTGCAGGTCACCGCCACGCCGAGCATGTCGTTCGCCGGGACCAACGGCGTTACCAGCACGAATGCGCTCAGCCCGTAGGCGGCCCACGCGGGCGCCATCCACGCCAGCGCCGCCCCCACGCTCGACCACGTCATCGGCAGCCGCTCCGGGGCACCGAGCCTGGCGGGCATGGCCGCGACGAGCCTCGTGAGGACCTCGGGGTGCAGCAGCGCCACCGCGGGCACCGCGATGAGCAGGCTCAGGTCCGCGTAGCCGGGCAGCAGAACCGCGCCGACAACCACACCGCTCACCAGGTGCACGGCCAGGAACCGCGCTCCGACGCCGAGCGTGACCGCCGCGGGGACCCCGTGGCGTGCGGCGAAGCGGACCTGGGCGACGTAGGGCCACACCAGCCCCGGCAGGTACTTGCCGACCTGTGCGGGGAAGAACACCCGACATGTGTCCACAATGGACAGACGGTGTCCGAACGAGCCCAGCCCGGCCGCCCACATCCGCGAGGTGGCGAGCAACCCGAGCGCGGCGAGCAGCGTCGCGACCACCGCACGCACCCAACCGATCCGTTCGAAGCCCGCGAGGACCTCGGGAACGCGGTCGCGAAAGCCGATGGCGGCGGCGACCACGGCCAGCACCACGAACAGGATCTGCGGCAGGGCTTTGCGCATCAGCGCGGCGCTCCGGCCGCCACCCGCCGCAGAACGTCCTTTGTGGACACATCGGCCACGCTAGCGGTCCGGCCCAGGGGTGGTGCGATCGACGACATACCGCTCCACTTCCTCGCTCTGCAGCGTTCGCGCCAGCACCAGCTCGGCGATCAGCCCGAGCCCGACCAGCTGAACGGCCAGGATCTCCAGCAACACGCCGAGGGTGAGCAGCGGACGGGTCCCGATCGACTGGTCGGTGAAGACCCAGACCCCGGTCAGGTACAGCAGGATCATGGTCCCCACCAGCCCGGACAGCGCGCCCAGCCCACCGAAGAGGTGGCCCGGCCTGCGCCCGTACCTGGTCAGCGCCACCACGGTGAGCAGATCGAGGGCACCGCGCAGGTAGCGCTCGAAGCCGTACTTGGACCGGCCGTGCTCGCGCGCCCGGTGGTGCACGGGTTCCTCACCGACCCGGAACCCCATCGCGTGCGCGAGCGCGGGCACGTACCGGTGCAGCTCGCCGTGGATGGGGATCGTGGTGAACACCTCACGGCGCCCGGCCTTCAGCCCGCAGTTGTGGTCCCGCAGCCGGAGCCCGGTCACCCAGCCCGTGACCGCGTTGAAGAACTTGGACGGCAGCCGCTTCGACAACGGGTCCTTGCGGTCCTTCTTGTGCCCGCTGACCAGGTCCGTTCCGTCATCGAGGCGGGCGAGGAGCCGCGGCACCTCCGCCGGGTCGTCCTGGAGGTCCGCGTCCATCGTCACCAGCAGATCGCCCCTGGCTTCCCGGATCGCCACCGCGAGCGCCGCCGCCTTGCCCATGTTGCAGCGCAGGCGCGTCGCGCGGACCCGGTCATCCGCCGCGGCCAGGTCCGACATGACCTGCCAGCTCTTGTCCGTGCTGCCGTCGTCGACGAACACGACCTCCCAGTCGAACCGGGGGTCGAGGCTCTCGTGCAGCTGGCGGACGAGTTCGGTGATGGTGTCCTGTTCATCCTTGGCGGGGACGAGGACGGACAGGGTCGGCACGCGGAGGATTCTGCACGTTAACCCCGCTCCCGGCGCGCGTACCCTGGAAGGGTGACCGCGACCCATGCCGTCTTCACCGACCGGACCATCCAGCCGCCGTTCCCCGAAGGACTGCACACGGCCGTCTTCGGCATGGGCTGCTTCTGGGGCGCCGAGCGGCTGTTCTGGCAGACCCCCGGCGTCTGGTCCACCGCCGTCGGCTACGCGGGTGGCCGCACCGACTCGCCGACCTACGAGCAGGTGTGCGCCGGCATCACCGGCCACGCCGAGGTCGTGCTCGTCGTGTTCGACCCCGCCAAGGTCTCCTACGAGACGCTGCTCCGCGTCTTCTGGGAGGGCCACGACCCCACCCAGGGCATGCGCCAGGGCAACGACATCGGCACCCAGTACCGCTCCGCCGTCTACTACACCTCCGACGCGCAGCGCGCCCTCGTCGAGGCCAGCCGCGAGGAGTACCAGAAGTCGCTGAGCGCGGCGGGCTACGGCCAGATCACCACCGAGATCGCCCCGCTGCGCGAGTTCCACTACGCGGAGGACTACCACCAGCAGTACCTCTCCGAGGCGAAGAACCCGAACGGCTACTGCGGCCTCGGCGGCACCGGCGTCTCCTGCCCGGTCGGCCTCGGCGTCAGCGAGTAGCCCGCTTCGCGTTTCCCCGGAAGTGAGTTGGCGGTCCGACCCCCGCGCGTGAGAATCGTTCGCATGGCCAAGGTCGACTTCTTCGCTGACATCGTCGAGACGCGCACGGTGCTCGGTGTCGACGAGAACCTGGGCCCGGATCTCGCCTCCGAGGTGCTCGGTTCGAAGTGCGGCGAGAACGCCTTCGACCCCAACTTCTGGCGCGACTACGGCTTTCTGGAGATCTTCTGGACCAAGCGCCCGCACGGCCGTGGCTACGCGGGCCACCACTTCACGTTCCAGGCGCACCGCCTCGGCGCTCTCCCGGCTCGTTTCGTCAGCAAGGCCATCCGTGCGCGCCACGGGCTGACGCCGTTCAAACGGCCGCTGTTCTTCACCGATCTCAAGGCCGAACTCGGTCGCCGCGGCATCGCGCTCGTTCCTGTCGGCGAGCTGGAGTTCGACCACCAGACCTACGTGCAGCCCGAGTCAGGCGTGGAAGTCATGGTCCTGATCGCCGACGACGGCCTCAACGTGGCCGACAGCGTCGAGAAGATCATCTCGCCGTCCTGGTACCACTCCGCCGAGCGGCATCGGGGCAACGCGAAGTACGACCGGGAATCGGTCATGCGATCGCTGGAGGCGCTGTTGCCGCTCTCCGACGACGACCGGGCCGGCCGAATCACCGACGATCCGGATTGGTGGATGGCCCACTGCTTTGCCGCGGGCATGCAGGCATTCCACGCGGACGATGTGCCGGATCGACGGGAATGGGCCCAGCTCGCCTTGTGGACGTGGGATCACGGTGTGCGTACCGGCTCCGTCGATCCCGCGCTCGCCACCATCGAGAAAGCCGACGCGGTGTACCTCCTCGACGACTGCAGGCCCGAGCGCTACGAGGAACTACGCGACCTTCTGCCCTCCGCTGACGCTCTTGTCACGGATTGCCTGAACGCGCTTCCGCGCAGCTACACCGCCAAGCTGACCCGCCGGAACAAGAACCTCATCGACGCGGCCTCCAACCTCCGCCACGCCGTCACCGACCCGGCGCTCCTGCGCGAACTCGACCGGCGCGTCGCTTGGCGCCACCGCCGCGCCCGTCTGCAGCTCACTCAGTGATCCCGGGTCCTGCGACAACCAGCCACACGACCCGGGTGTCCGGATCCGGGCAGTACCAGATCCGACCACCCGACGTGACCTCGTACTGCCATTGCTCCAACGCCCGGCCCCGGATCTCGTGACATTTCAGCGCGCCCTTCAGCCGTTGCTGTCGCGCCCTGTTCTCCGGGGTCATCGGTCGCTCTGTGAGGACGACCCACGCCTCCCACGTGTTCGAGCGCGCGCTGCGGCACAGCTCCTCCCAGCCCTTTGCCGCCTCGGACGTCGCGAATCTGACCTCCCAGCCGCCCGGACGCCCTGGTGGTGCCGCCCGGTCCCCCTTGCGCGGTGGCACGTTCAGGACTCCATGGGGTCGTGAACCGGGCCGAAGTCGTCGTTCAGCGGCTCGGAGAGCTGCCTCACGAGATCCGGATCGGTGTGGATCACAGCGGTGGTCCGCCACTCGTGCAGCGTCTCCGTGAGCAGCGACCACCGCCCCATCTCCGCACAGGCTCGGAACGCGCGGACGAAGTCCTCGACGAACTCCCGGCGATCAGCCTGCGGCAACACCGAGATCCAGGGGAACTCCTCCAGGAGCGCATCGGCAAGAGCGTCCGGCGGGACGCGCCCGAGCAGCCCGCGCAGAGCACGAGATGCGATGACAGCGCCCTCGCTGGCGCTTCCCACGCGGTCTTCGCGGGTCAGCAGCAGTGCAGCCCCATCCCGGCGCCGCACCCGCACGTCGCCCTCGTCGGCGAGTGCGGCGACGCTCTTGGGATCTCTCTGCAACTCGCTCCACTGCACCTCGGTTCCCACGCCGTCAATTCTGAACTTTTTCAGAAAACTGCGCAACTCCTGCGGTCTCCTCGGCCGGTAGGGCGGGCCAGGCAAATCCGGTTGCGGGTGGGTACCGGGGCCGCTGAGGATTCGCCGGGTGACCGAGTTCGCGGCCGTTGCCGATGTCGCCGGGGTGTTCGAGCACTTCGGAGCGCGAGCGATCGGGACCCATTCCTGCTACCAGTGGTCGCTGGTCTTCCGCGCCGAGCGCGACGGCGCGGCGGTGGTGCTCAAGCGCACGGCGGACCGGATCGCCGAGTGGTGCCATCGCCTCGACGCGCAAGGCATTCCGGTGGTGGTGCCGGTGGACGTGGCCGAGGTGGACGGCAAGCGGTGGGTGGTCTACCCGTGGATCGACGGGCGCCGGTACGACGGAAGTCTTGCCGACGTCACCGCGGCGGGGGACCTGCTCGGGCGCATCCACGCGGTGGGCGGGACGGAGCTCAAGCCGTTCACGTGGCCGGTCTACGAGCCGGGTGAGCCCGCGAAGGACCTGCCGGAACTGCGCGAGAAGTTCGGGGAGCACGCGCCGGAGCACCTGGACGCGATCATGGACCGGCTCGTGCCGCTGGGGGAGCGCTTCGAGCGGACGACGTTGCCCGCGATCAGGGACGCCGGGCTGCCGGTGGTCGACGCGACGGTGGACTACAAGGCCAACAACCTCGTCTTCACCGATGAGGGGCCGGTGCTCATCGACCCGGACAACGGTGAGTGCCTGCCGCGCGTGCTGGACCTCGCCTTGGCCGCACTGATGTTCCACATGGAGGACATCCCTGGCAGGCCGTTCACCGGCGAGGAGTGGATCGCCTTCCGCGACGCCTACCTGGCGCACGTGGAGCTGTCCGAGGCCGAGGTGGCGGCGTGGCCGGACGCGGTCGACTACATGCTGTGGGAGTTCGGGACCTGGGCGATGGCCGACAGTTCCGAGTGGCACGTCCCGCGCCAGCGCTCGTTCCTGATCGGCCTCGCCCAGGTCCGGGCGGATGATCTCCCTGTCTGAGTCAGCCGGAGAGCAGCAGGTCCACGGCGAGCCCCGCGATCACCGCGCTGGACACCAGTGCGGTGACCAGGCGGCCGCGCCGACCGGTGAGCAGGCGGCCGAGCACCGACCCGCCACCGGCGAGGACCAGCTGCCAGCTGGCGGACGCGGCGAACGCCGCCAGCACGAACACCATGTCTCCCAACGCTCCTAGGCCCGCCGCACCTTGACGGCCGAGCACCAGTGCGCCGAAGTAGACGATCGTCAGCGGGTTGAGCAGCGTGAGCCCGAGGAAGCCGAAGAACGCCCGCGCGGGTGTCGTCGTCCAGGTGCCCACCTGGTCCGGTGGTGCTCGGTGATGACGCAGCGCCACCACCGCCGTGCGCACCGCGAGTCCAATGAGGACAGTCACGGCCAGCCAGCGGAGCGGGACGGCGATGGGATGGACGACCCCGGCGAGCGCGGCCCCGCCCAACACCGCCACCAGAGCGAACAGGCCATCGGCCGCGGCAACGCCCAGTGCTGCCGCCGCTCCGACGCGGAACGAGGTCCGGGCGCTCAGACTCATGATCAAGGCCGCGATGGCGCCCACCGGGACGGCGATGCCGTACCCGGCGAGCAAGCCCGCGACCAGGACCTCGGTCACGACCTTCGCGGATGGTCGTGACCGAGGCCCGCGAACGCCTGCTGTCGCCGCACACCTTCCGCCGGAGCGGAGGTCTGCACGCGAGGCATACGGGTTTCAGTCACGTCGCGCAGTCTGCGACACGACCGCGACCCCGGCCAAGCGAATTATCGTCAGCCGAAATTGACGTCGGCGCAGGAGTAGAAGGCATTCGCCGTGTCGTGCACGTCCCACACCGCGTAGATCAAATGCTTGCCGGTCTTGCCGGACGGCAGTTTCGCGGTGTGCGAGTACGTCGTCGGCGGCTGCTTTCCGCCGTAGTCGACGGTCGCGAACGGGGTCAGTTCGAGCTGGTCCCGCGTCAGCGGCTGCGACGGGTTGTAGCCGTTCTTGGTGATGTAGTAGTGGAACTTGGTGGTGCGGTGCGGGGCGGTGAACGTCCAGGTGAACTGGTAGTTCGAGCCGCTGGCCAGCGTCGGGGCGGGCCAGCTCCCGCCGCGCGGGTCGTCGAGCTGCTTGAAGCCCGCGTTGCCCGCGCTGCACAGGCTCCCGTTCGCGGGACCCGCGCTCGGGAAGCCCTTCGGGCCTTCGACGCTCTGCGGTTCCCACTGGATCGGGCCGCAGTTCTGCACCACGCCGAGCTTGCAGTTGTAACTGCGGCTCGCCGGGCTCTGGGTGTATCCGTGTGCATTTGCCGTGCCTGCGGTGACCAGGCTGAGTGAGACTGGAATAAGGCCGAACAGGGCGACCCCGACTGCCCGCTTGAAGCGTTTGCTGAGCATTTCTGCCCCTCTCCGGCGGCGGAGCAATTCGATGGTTACATTCGGCCGGACGGGGCGGACAGCGCCGGGCGGGGGAACCTGACCCGCCGTTCGGGGCCCACTTTGGTCTAGACCTCGAGGCTGGCTGGCCCAGTCCGATCGGACCCGGAGAACGGAGCGAGATGGCCCTGCCCGCCGACGTCGAGCGCGTGCTGCGGTCGCTGCTGCCCGGTTCCCGGCCCTGGCACGGGGAACTGCTCGCGCAGCTGCCGTTCACCACGGCCGAGGCCGGGTGCGCCTGCGGCTGTCCCACCGTCGACCTGACCGTCGACGGGGACGCCGTGGCGCCCGCGACGTCGGCGCCCGACGGCATGATCGCGTCCGCCTCCGGGGCGTCCGGCGGCGTGCTTCTGTTCGTGGGCAACGGATACCTGTCGCTGCTGGAGGCGTACTTCTACGAGGACCCGGTCCCGGAGTGGCCGGAGCCGGGCACCCTCACGCTCGACTAGATCTCGCCGAGGAAGTAGCTCAGCGCCGCGTTGACCTGGTCCGGGCACGTCAGCGGGGTGGCGTGCGAACCGCCCTCGACGGGCACGACGCCGACGCAGTACCGCAGCGCCTCGCTCAGCTCCTCGGCCTCCTGAGCGCCGAACAACGGATCAGCGGTGCCGTACATGACCACTGCGGGACAACGGATCTGGCGCAGCCGCTCGCTGAAGTCCTCACGTTCCAACAGGCACGTCGCGGGCTCGGCGACCAGCTCCCGGTCGCGCTCGCGCCACTTCGCGATCCACCGCGCGTTCTCCTCCGGGTCGTTGATGGTCAGCGCGGCGAAGACGGTGGTCAGCTCGTCGATCGGCCCCTCGGCGAGCCACCTGCCGAACATCTGGCCGTAGAACTCCTGCGCCCGTGGGGATTCCTCCCCGAGCAGGGTGCTGATCAGCGCGAGCGCGACGATCCGGTCCGGGGCGAGCAGTGCGGCGCGCACGGACGCCTGCCCGCCTTCGGCCGCGCCGACCAGCGCCGCCTGCTCGATCTCGAGGTGGTCGAGCAGGCCGAGGACGTCCCGCGCCTGGTCCCAGTAGGTGAAGGGACGCCGGTCGGATTCGGTGAGCCCGTGCCCGCGCGCGTCCCACGTGATCACCCGGTACTCACGAGCCAGCTCCTGCTGCGCGGCGAACATCTCGTGGTCCATGAGGATTCCGTGCGAGAACACCAGCGCGAGGCCCTCGCCGCCGCTGTCCTGGTAGTGCACCCGCTGCCCGTTGATCTCCGCGAAAGGCATGCCGCGCAGCCTGGCACAGTGGTCGGCGTGCGACTCATCGACCGGGTGGCCTGGCTCAACGTCCGAGCCGGGAAGGTGCTGGGCGCGCGCTCGACCGGCAACGACGTGTTCTACCTCCCGGGCGGCAAGCGCGAGCCCGGGGAGTCCGATGTGGACACTCTGCGGCGCGAGGTGCGCGAGGAGCTGGGGATCACGGTGCTGGCCGAGGGCGCGGAGTGCTTCGGGGTCTTCGAGGCGCAGGCGCACGGCTTCCCGCCCGGAGTGCTGGTGCGGACCGCCTGCTACACCGCCGCGTTCACGGGGGAGCCGTCCCCGTGCGGGGAGATCGCGGAGCTCAGCTGGATCGGCCCCGCGCAGCGCGACCAGCTCTCCGCCGCCGACGGGCAGATCCTGGACCGGATGCTCGCGGAAGGGCTCGTGTGGTCCAGACCTTGACAGGCTTCGGTGTGGTCTAGTCCACTCATGTGAACACTCCGCCGCCGCAGAGGGTGCGCTTCCGTGCGTCGGTGGGAGGAAAAGTGGCTCGGAGAGTCCTGTTCGCTCGGGTTGCGGCGCTGGCAACCCTGCTCCTGGCCGCGGCGTTCCTCGCCGTGGTCCCCGCCTACGCGGGATCGGTCACCGCGAGCTTCACCAAGCAGAGCAGCTGGGACGGCGGGTACACCGCGCAGATCACCGTGCGCAACGACTCCGCCGGCGCCGTGAACGGCTGGAAGGTCGAGTTCGACCTGCCGCAGGGCAGCGTCGGCGCGTACTGGGACGCCTTGCAGACCAACCAGAACGGGCACTACACGTTCACCAACCGCGAGTACAACGGCGCCGTTCCGGTCGGTGGCAGCGTCACTTTCGGCTTCAACGCCACCGGAACCGCCTCACCCGCCAACTGCCGGATCAACGGAAACCCCTGCGAGGGAAGCACAACGCCGACCACCACCACGACCACCACGGCGACGACCACGACCTCCGTCGTCCAGCCGCCCGCGGGCAACAAGCTGCTGGTGGGGTACCTGCACGCGAGCTTCGCCAACGGGTCGGGCTACGTGCGGATGAAGGACGTGCCCAACGAGTGGGGCATCATCCAGCTCGCCTTCGCCGAGCCCACCTCCGTCACCTCCGGCGAACTGCGCTTCTCGCTGTGCCCGGTCGCCGAGTGCCCGACCGTGGAGAGCGAGGCGGAGTTCATCGCGGGCATCCGGGAGAAGCAGGCGCAGGGCAAGAAGGTGCTGATCTCCATCGGCGGCCAGAACGGCCAGGTCCAGCTCACGACGACGGCCGCGCGCGACGCCTTCGTGCGCTCGGTCAGCGCGATCATCGACAAGTACGGCCTCAACGGGCTGGACATCGACTTCGAGGGGCACTCGCTCTACCTGGACGCGGGCGACACCGACTTCAAGAACCCGAAGACGCCGGTGATCGTCAACCTGATCTCGGCGCTGAAGACGCTGAAGGCCAAGTACGGCAGCGGGTTCACGCTCACCATGGCCCCGGAGACCTTCTTCGTGCAGCTCGGCTACCAGCACTACGGCGGTCAGGGCGGAGCGGACAACCGCGCGGGCTCCTACCTGCCGGTGATCCACGCGCTGCGCGCCGACCTGACGCTGCTGCACGTCCAGCAGTACAACTCCGGCCCGATCATGGCTCCGGACAACCAGTACAAGCAGATGCCGAGCGTGGACTTCCACGTGGCCATGGGCGACATGGTGCTCGGCGGCTTCCCGGTGCGCGGCGACGCGAACAACGTCTTCGCGGGACTGCGCCAGGACCAGGTCGCGCTCGGCCTGCCCGCGAGCGTCAACGCGGGCAACGGGCACACCTCGGTCGCCGCGGTGCACAAGGTCCTCGACTGCCTGATGAAGGGCCAGAACTGCGAGTCGTACAAGCCGCGCGGCGTCTACCCCGGCCTGCGCGGGCTGATGAGCTGGTCGATCAACTGGGACCGGTTCAACGGAGGCGAGTTCTCGACGCAGCACTACGCGTACCTCAACCGCTGAGAGCGAGTTGCTCTACCGGACCCAGGCGGATAACGTCCGTTACTCGCCAGTAGCTTGGAGGTAGAGGATGTCCGGGACGGCACTGATCACCACCGAGCGCAGGGGCCGGGTCCTGCTGATCGGCTTCAACCGCGCGGACAAGCGCAACGCCTTCACCTCGGCGATGCTCGCCGAGCTCGCCACGGCCTACACCGAACTGGAGCGCGACCCCGAGCTGTGGGCGGGCGTGGTCTTCGCGCACGGCGAGCACTTCACCGCCGGACTGGACCTCGCCGAGGTGGCGCCCAAGATCGTCGACACCGGCTTCCCGTTGCCCGAGGGCTCGATCGACCCGTGGGGGACCCAGGGACAGCCGCGGACCAAGCCGATCGTGGTCGCGGTGCAGGGCTGGGTGCTGACGCTGGGCATCGAGCTGCTGCTGGCCTCCGACATCCGCATCGCCGCGGACAACTCGCGCTTCGCCCAGATCGAGATCAAGCGCGGCATCTACCCGTTCGGCGGCGCGACGATCCGCTTCCCGCAGGTGGCGGGCTGGGGCAACGCGATGCGCTGGCTGCTGACCGGCGACGAGTTCGACGCCGCGGAGGCACTGCGGCTCGGCCTGGTCCAGGAGGTGGTCCCGCCCGGCGAGCAGCTCGACCGCGCCATCGACCTGGCCGAGCGCATCTGCGAACAGGCCCCGCTCGGTGTGCGGGCCACCATCAGCTCGGCCCGCACCGCCGCCACCGAGGGCGAGGCCGCCGCCATCGCGGACCTGGTGCCGGGACTGATGAAGCTGATGGGCACCGACGACGCCAAGGAGGGCGTGCTCTCCTTCGTTGAGCGCCGCAAGGCCGACTTCACCGGCCGCTGACTCAGCCCGAGACGTCGGGTCCGGCCTGCTCCACCGTGATCCGCAGCAGCACGCGCTCCTCGGCGATCATGGAGGCCCGGTACTCGTCCCAGTCGGAGTGCTCGCCGCTCACGCGCCGGTAGTAGTCGACGAGCCCGTCCATCGCCCCGGGCAGCTCGACGATCTCCACGGTGCCGCTGACCTGGACCCAACGGCCGAAGAACCCGTCGGGCAGCACGCACAGCCAGGCGCGGGGGTCCCGGCGCACGTTCCGGGTCTTCATCGCGCCCGCGCGGGTGCTCACCACCACGCGCCCGTCCGCGTCGACCCCGGCGAGCACCGGGGACATCTGCGGCGTGCCGTCCCGCCGCAACGTCGTCAGCACCGCGCGGTGCTGCTCCCGGACAACGTCCAACGCCGCTTCGAGGTCCACGTCGAGATGATAAAAGCCAGGGGCCCTCGGCGACTGCCGAAGGCCCCTGGCTGACGAGCGGATGACGGGATTCGAACCCGCGACCCTCACCTTGGCAAGGTGATGCGCTACCAGCTGCGCTACATCCGCGTTTCTCAACCCGGCGTGCTGCCCGCGTTGATGTCGTCAACTCTAGCGGACGCCGGAAGCGAGATTCCACCGGGGGTCCCCACGGGCTCGCCGGCCGCTCGCGGACGAGTTGCGCGGCGGGGATGTTGCTGGTCAGTGATCGTCCTTGGGTTTTTGCCTCACCCACACGTGCCAACCGGGGGCTGGTCGCGGCACAATCCGAGCGTGATGCTCACCGCTCGCAGCCGTGTGCCCGGAGGTTCGGTGCTCGCCAGTTTCACCCGCGGGGCCTACCCGCGTCGCGGTACCGTTACAGACACAGAGCGCTCGGTGAATCGTGGCACCAGCGTGACCGGTGCCGACGGCTGAGGAGGCGCTGATGACGCGGTTGGTCCGGGGAGCGGACGGTCGGATGTGGACCGTGCGCACCCATATCGAGTGGTCGAACCCCGCCGGGGTCGACGAGTTCGAGCACGACGTCAACGCAGGGCGCACCTCCGGGATCGTCATGGGCGTGCTGGTGCTCGGCCTGGTCGCGGTCCTGGTGGCGTGGACCCCCAGCGACGTGGTCGTGCCGTTCTGGCTGCTGCTGGCCCTGGCCATGCTCGTGCTCTTCTTCCCGGCCCGGTGGGCGCTGCGCAGGCAGTGGACCGTGGTCGCCGAGACACCGGGTGACCTGGAAGAACACGGTCCCGAGCGGTGGGTCGGCGCGGTGCGCGGCATGATGGCCGCCCACCAGGAGACCACCAAGATCGCCAGGGATATCGAGGTCTACTCCACGCCCGCCGTGGACGGCCCCCTCCAGCCCATCGACTGACCGCTCGGCCTGAGCCGGCGCAGGGTGAACCCCGTGGCCTGCTTGAACAGGTACTCCGCCCGCTCGTAGGACAGTCGGCGACGGCCCGTTTCCGGGCACAGGTCGGCTTCTGCGGGCGTGCGGGCCGGTCCCGGCCTGCGGTCGGAGAGGAACACCGGTCCCCGGCTGCGGCCCGCCACCAGGCGCGGCAGCGCCGCAGCGGTCCGCGAACGCCACCTCACCCAGGTCCTGCCGACCCTGGCTCGCCGGTTCGCGAGGTCCAGGTGCTCGACGTCGAGTGCGAGCACCGCCGACACGGGCGCTGCCGACTCGTGCAACAGCAGCCACAGCGTTCGTTCGCGCAGGGAGAGGTCTTCCCGATCGCAGAGCGCGCGCACCAGTGCCGGGTCGATCGCCGGTGCCGGGCTCCCGGTCTCGGCGCGGCGCACGAGGCTCGCGGCGAGATCGTCCATCCCCGCCCACGCACCGAAGGAGCGGACCGTCGACCTGTGCCGGTTCCACGTCTTGGCGGCGGCACCGCCCCAGGCCGCGGTAAAGGCTTCCGCGATGCGGTCCGGCGTCAGCGAGGCCATGGGCAATCCCTCGCCCAGGGAGCGGCGGAGCCGCCGGAGCGTCTGCCCGTAGGAGCGCAGGGTTGCCTCGTCGAGGTCGTCACGGCTCAGGAAGTCGCGGGCGGCCGCACCGAGGGTCCGCACCGCCTGGTCACCGGGGATGATCGCGTCCGCCCGGCGCAGCAGGAAGGCGCGTTCGGCGTCGTTCCGGGCCAGTGCGGCGGCCCGCTCGAACTCCAGCCGGGCTTCGTGGTCGCGGCCGAGCCGGAGCAGAAGATCACCGCGGACCCCGGGCAGGAGGTGGTAGTCGCGCAGCAGCGGATCAGCGACCAGTGCGTCGACCAGGGCCAGTCCGGCAGCGGGTCCCTCCGCCCTGCCCACCGCGACGGCCCGGTTGAGGTGCACGACCGGTGTCGGCACCAACCGTGAGAGCGCCGCGTACAACGCCGCGATCTGCGCCCAGTCCGTCTCGTCGGCGGTGTGCGCCTGCGCGTGACACGCGGCGATCGCGGCTTGGAGGAGGTAGGGGCCAGGCGGGCCGCCCGCTTCTCGTGCGCGCAGCATCGAGGCGAAGCCCCGGCGGATGAGCTGCTGGTCCCACTTCGCGCGGTCCTGCTCGTGCAGCTGGACGGGTTCACCCGAGGGCCCGGTGCGCGCGGCGGAGCGGGATGCCTGGATCTCCATCAGCGCCACCAGACCGTGCACCTCGGCCTCGCGCGGCACCAGCTCCGCCAGCAGACGGCCCAGCCGCAACGCCTCCTGGCACAGCCCGGGGCGGATCAGGTCGTCGCCGGAGGTCGCCGAGTACCCCTCGTTGAAGATCAGGTAGACGACTTCCAGGACCGAGGACAGGCGCTGCGCCGCCTCCGGTCCGCTGGGCAGCTCGAACGGGGCGCCGGAGTCGGCGAGCGTCCGCTTGGCCTCCGCGATGCGGTGGGCGATCCGGGGTTCGGTGGCCAGGAACGCGCGCGCGATCTCCGCCGTGGTCAGGCCGCCGAGCAGCCGCAGTGTCAGCGCCGCGCGGGCGTCGGTCGGCAGCACGGGGTGGCAGGACAGGAACATCAGCCGCAGGACGTCGTCCTGCTCCGGCTCGTCCGTGCGTTGGTCCCGCGCGAGCTGTTCGTCCCGGTTCTCCTGGCGCCGCGCCCGCCGGATGTGGTCGATCGCGCGGCGTTTGGCGATCGCGGTCAGCCAAGCACCCGGGTTGTCCGGGACCCCCGAGGCAGGCCACTGCTCCAGCGCGGCGACGAGGGCGTCCTGCGCCAGCTCCTCAGCGAGGCCGACGTCGCGCACCATCCGCGTGAGCCCGGCGACGATCCGGCCGGACTCCTGCTTCCAGACCGCGCTGACCGCGCTGCGGACGTCTCGCACGGGCACCGCCCGTCAGGGGCCGAAGACCTGCTGGACCACGCTCTCGCCGTCGCCGACGATGGCGCGGAAGCGGCGGGCCAGTTCGATCGCCTCCTCCTTGGACGCGACCTCGACCAGCGCGAACCCGGCCACGGACTCCTTGGTCTCGGCGAACGGGCCGTCGGTCACGGTGATCTCCGAGCCGGAGGACGTCACGCGCACCCCGCCGGGCTCCAGGCCGCCGGTGGCCAGCAGGACTCCCGCCTCCGTCAGCTCCTGGACGAACTTGGCCATCTCGACGTGCAGGTCGTCGGGCGGCGGGGCGTCGGTGGGCCTGGTCGTCATCAAGTAGCGCACGTGCTCAGCATGCTCCACATCGCCGCAGGCAGAAAGGGCGTTCCCTGTCACATAGCCGGATCGACGCATGGGCAGCAGCACACCTCGGAACGAAGGGCTCCAGCCATGACCGCGATCCAGCACCGCAGCTCGACCGACACCCGTCTCCTGCTCACCTGCGCGGCCGCCGCGGCCCCGCTGTGGGCGGGCGTCTCGCTCCTCCAGGCCGTCACCCGGGAGGGCTTCGACATCACCCGCCACCCGCTGAGCGTCCTCAGCACCGGTTCGCTCGGGTGGCTCCAGATCGCCAACTTCCTGATCTCCGGATTGCTCACCGCAGTCGGAGCCGTGGGGCTGCGCCGGGTGCTGCGCGGCAGTCCGGGAGGCACGTGGGCGCCGCGGTTGATGCTGGTCAACGGCATCGGCATGGTCGCGGCGGGGCTGCTCGTGATGGACCCGGCTGACGGCTTCCCGGTGGGCACGCCCGCGGGCACGACCACCGCCATGAGCTGGCACAGCATCGGCCACATGGCAGCGGGCTCGATCAGCTTCATCGCCCTGATCGCCGCCTGCTACGTCCTCGGCCGTCACTTCAGCCGTGCCGGGCGCCGCGGGCACGCCGTCGCCTCCCGGATCGCGGCCACCGCGCTGTTGCTCGGCAACGGATGGGCGATGAGCGGCGGTACCGCGGGATCGCTGACTCTCGCCGTCGGCGCGATCACCGCGATGCTCTGGGTTTCCGCGGTCGCGGCCCAGTACCGCGCCTGATTCCCCACCACACCAACCAGAGAGGACACAGTCATGGCCAAGTTCGCCACCATCGCGGAGTACGCCGCCTCGCTCCCGGAGTCCCAGCGCCGGATCACCGATCGGCTCCTGCCGCTGATCGAGTCCGCGAGCCCGGGCACCGGTGCGGTCTGGCACGGGCACCCCGTGTGGAGCTTCGGGTCCGCGCCCGGCAAATCGCCCGTCTGCTTCATCAAGGCATACGGCGGCCACGTGACCTTCGGCTTCTGGCGGGGGCAGGAGATCACCGACCCGTCCGGCAGGCTCGAAGCCGGTGCCCGCGCCATGGCGAGCGTGAAGCTCCGCGCGGTTGAGGACATCGATGCCGAGTTGTTCGTCGACTGGCTGAACCAGGCGCGTGAACTGGAGAAGTGAGCAGTGGTCGCGCAGGCGCCCCGGCTGGGTCAGACTGGCCGGGTGCCTGAACTTCCCGAGGTCGAGGCACTCGCGCACCACCTGCGCGAGCACGCCACCGGACGCACCGTGAGCAGGGTCGACGTCGCTTCGTTGACCGTGCTCAAGACCGTCAGCCCGTCGTGGACCGCGCTGCACGAGCGCACCGTCACGGGTGCCGGGCGCCACGGCAAGTTCCTCGACCTGGACTGCGACGGGCTGCACCTGGTCACCCACCTCTCCAGGGCGGGCTGGCTGCGCTGGGCGGACACCCTGGCCGCGCCGCCGCCCCGCCCCGGCAAGGGACCACTCGCGCTGCGCGTGCACCTCGGCCCGCCCGGCGAGGGCCCCGGGTTCGACCTCACCGAGGCCGGGACGCAGAAGCGGCTGGCGGTCTACATCGTCGAGGACCCGGCGACCGAGGTGCCCGGTATCGCCCGGCTCGGGCCGGACGCGCTCGCGATCACCAGGGACGAGTTCGCCGACCTGCTGAAGAACCGGTCCGAGCGGCTGAAGACCCTGCTCGTCGAGCAGTCCACGCTGGCAGGCGTCGGCAACGCGTACTCCGACGAGATCCTGCACACCGCGCGCCTTTCGCCCTACGCCACGAGCGGCAAGCTCAAGGACGACGCGATCGACGAGCTGTACGCGGCGATGCGGCAGGTGCTCACCGACGCCGTCGAGCGGTCGGTCGGGCAGTCGGCGGCGCGGCTCAAGGGCGAGAAGCGCTCGGGGCTGCGGGTGCACGGGCGGGCGGGGATGCCGTGCCCGGTGTGCTCCGACACCGTCCGCGAGGTCTCCTTCGCCACCAAGGCGTTCCAGTACTGCCCGACCTGCCAGACCGGCGGCAAGCCGCTGTCGGACCGGCGGATGGACCGGCTGCTGAAGTAGCTCAGTCGCTGACGATGATCACTTCGAGGGTGCGCGGGCCGTGCACGCCCTCGACCCGGTCCAGCTCGATGTCGCTGGTCGCGGACGGGCCGCTGATGAAGGTCAACGGGCGCACCGGGTCCAGCCGCGCCAGTGCCTCCGGCACCGTGCCCACCACCTGCTCCGCCCGCACCACGCACAGGTGGTAGTCCGGCAGCAGGGTCAGCGCGCGCCTGCCCTGGCCGACCCCGGCGTCGAGCACGATCGTGCCCGTCTCCGCGATGCCCACCGCGCAGGCGGTCAGCACCCCGTCGCTGGAGTCCATCGCCTCGATCGACAGCGGCGGCGAGTCCCGCTGCCACTCCACGTCGGGGCTGAGCCAGTCCTCCGGCAGATCGGTCGGCGCGATCATCCGCCGTGCGCCACGGGCTTCGAGCAGGCCGTCGATCCACACCGTCAGCCGCTCCGCGCGGACGCGGTGCACGATCGCGCGGTAGTCGGCGACGCGCTCGGCGAAGACCTCGACCAGATCGCCGAGATCCCTGGAAACGTCGTAGTTCCGCGGGACCGGCGCGGGCTGCGGGTTGTCGCGCAGGGCGTTCCTGATGCGGCGCAACACCTCTGTGCGGGCACTTGAACTAGCCACGGGTTCGCCTCCACCACGCGCGAAAGGATTCTGCCGGCGGGACGGGAAGATCGCGCGAGTCCGTCCACTTCGAGCCGGGCCACGGCAGCCTGCCGATGCGACCGCCCTTCGCGACGAACCGGCCGAGCGAGCCCGCGCGCTGGGCGGCGGCGAACCGCTTCGGATCGCGCATCACCCACGCCAGCGCCGACATCGCGACCGCCTCCGGGCCGCGTTTTCCCTTCCCGGACACCACTTTCCCGCGGAGGTGCACCAGGATCTTCGGGATGTCGATCCGCACCGGGCAGGCGTCGAAGCACGCTCCGCACAGGGACGACGCGAACGGCAGCGAGGCGGTTTGCTTGTCCTGCAGGTTGCCCATGAGCTGCGGCGTGAGGATCGCGCCGATCGGCCCCGGGTAGACCGAGCCGTAGGCGCCACCGCCCGTGCGCTCGTAGACCGGGCAGACGTTGAGGCACGCGGAGCACCGGATGCAGCGCAGCGCCGCGCGCCCGACCTCGTCCGCCAGCGTGGCCGTCCGGCCGTTGTCCAGCAGCACCAGGTGGAACTCCTGCGGGCCGTCGCCGGGCGTGACCCCGGTCCACACCGAGGTGTACGGGTTCATCCGCTCCGCCGTCGAGGAGCGGGGGAGCAGCTGGAGGAAGACCTCCAGATCGCGCCACGACGGCACGAGCTTCTCGATGCCCATCACGGTGATCAGCGTCTGCGGCAGCGTCAGGCACATGCGGCCGTTGCCCTCGGACTCCACCACGACGACCGATCCGGTGTCGGCGACCGCGAAGTTCGCCCCGGACACCGCGACCTTGGCGGTGAGGAACTTGCGCCGCAGGTGCGCGCGGGCGGCCTCGGCCAGTTCGCGGGGCTCGTCGGACAGCGTCGCCGGGGCGTCGGGCATCTCCCTGCGGAAGATCTCCTTGATCTCCGAGCGGTTCCGGTGGATCGCCGGAACCAGGATGTGCGACGGCCGGTCCCTGCCGAGCTGGACGATCAGCTCGGCGAGGTCGGTCTCGATCGCCGTGACCCCGCCGGCCTCCAGCGCCTCGTTGAGGCCGATCTCCGCCGTGGCCATGGACTTGATCTTCACGACCTCGTCGGCGCCCGCGGCCTTCGTCAGCCGCAGCACGATCTCGTTGGCCTCGGCGGCGTCCCGCGCCCAGTGCACGACCCCGCCGCGCGCGGTCACCGAGCGTTCCAGGCGCTCCAGATAACTGTCCAAATTGGACAGAACCTCGTTCTTGACCGCCTCGCCCGCGCGGCGCAGGTCCTCCCAGTCGGGCAGTTCGCCCACCGCGAGGCCGCGCTTGCCCCGGATCGTCGTCGTGGCCTTGCGGAGGTTGCGGCGCAGCTGCGTGTCCGCGAGTGCTTTCTTGGCCGCCACGGGGAAAGCCGGGGTGCCGAGCCAGGTCACCGGGTTGCGCGCCACGGGTCCTCCTCCGTGCTGGCCAGGATCTCGGCGAGGTGCACCGGTCGCACGCCGGTGCGCAGCCGCGACAACCCGCCGCCGATGTGCATCAGACAGGAACTGTCGCCCGCCGTCACGACTTCCGCGCGCGTGGTCAGCACGCAGCTCATCTTGTCGCCGAGCATCGCCGTGGAGGTTTCGGCGTTCTTCATCGCGAAGGTGCCGCCGAAACCGCAGCAGGAATCGGCGTCGGGAAGTTCGACCAGATCCAGTCCGCGCACGTTCTGCAGCAGGCGCAACGGTTTCTCACCGACCCCGAGCATGCGCAACGAGTGGCACGTCGGGTGGTAGGTCACGCGGTGCGGGAAATACGCGCCGACATCGGTCACCCCGAGCACGTCGACCAGGAACTCCGACAGCTCGTAGGTGCGGGCGATCGCCGGGGAGTCCGCCGATCCCGTCAGCTCGGGATAGACCTCGCGAACCATTCCCGTACATGAACCGGAGGGTACGACGATCGCGTCGTAGCCCGCGAAGATCCGGGTGAAGTTGTCCGCAAGCGGCCGCGCCTGGTCGCGGTAGCCGGTGTTGAAGTGCATCTGGCCGCAACAGGTCTGGGCCTCCGGGAACTCGACGACGCAGCCCAGCCGCTCCAGCAGGAGAACGGTGGCCTTGGCGGTCTCCGGGAAAAGCGTGTCGGCGAGGCAGGTCGCGAAGAGCGCGACTCGAACGGCTGTTCCATCGAGTGTTCGCACACCGAACACCCTCTCCCGGCGGTACCGTAATGTTCAACAGGAAGCACCGACCACATCGCGCACCGGCCGGGTTCATCCATTCGGCACATTTTCAGTGCGGCGGGACAGTTGCCTTGCGGGGCCGTCACAGCGGAGCATGAGCGAGTGAGTGAGCTGCTCACCGACAGAGCAATCATGGGGAGTATCGCGGGCATAGCAGTGCTCGCGCTCTTCGTCATGCTCTGCCGCGCCCGCCGCGTCAGCACCTCCGTCGAGGACGCGACGCTGACCGCGCTGCACCGCGTCACCCAGGCCGCGCCGGCGCTCCGCGAAGGGCTCTCGGTGCGCTCGGCCGACCAGGCCACCCCGCACCTGCGCGAACTGCTGGCGTGCGTCGCGGTCGCGCTGGTCGACCCCGACGGCGAACCGCTGTCCTGGGCGGGCGAGGCGAACTACCACTTCGAGGACCTGCGCGACATCGTCGCCATCGCGGTCAACGACCGGAAGCCGGCGCTGGCCAACCACGGCACGATGGACTGCGAGATCAACAAGTGCCCGATGCGGCACGCGGTCGCCTACCCGCTGGAGGTCGACGGCTCCATCGTCGGCGCGATGGTGGTGGTGGCCGGGATCGGTGGCAAACGACTGCTCAGGGCCGCGGAGGAGGGCGCGCGCTACGTCGTCACCCAGCTCGAACTGTCCGAGCTGCAGGAGTCCCGCGAGCGGCTGGCCATCGCCGAGGTGCGCGCGCTGCGGGCGCAGATCTCGCCGCACTTCATCTACAACGCGCTGACCACGATCTCCTCGCTGGTGCGCACCGATCCCTCGCAGGCACGGGACCTGTTGCAGGAGTTCGCCGAGTTCACCCGCTACTCCTTCCGCAACGCCGGGCCGTACGTGACGCTCGCCGACGAGCTGCGCAACATCGACCGCTACCTGACGCTGGAGCGCGCCCGCTACGGCAACGACCGGCTCAACGTGAAGCTGCAGATCGCGCCGGAGGTGCTGCCCGTCGTCGTGCCGTTCCTGACGCTGCAACCGCTGGTGGAGAACGCGGTCCGGCACGGGCTGGCCAGCAAGCCGGGTGGCGGCACGGTCACCGTCGCCGCGATCGACGACGGCGCCGAAGCCGTGATCAGCGTCGAGGACGACGGTGTCGGCATGGACCCGCAGCGGCTGCGCGAGGCCACCGACAACGCTCACATGACCGGCGCCCACGTCGGCCTCGGCAACGTCGACGACCGGCTGCGCAGGGCCTTCGGCAACGACTACGGCCTGGTCGTGGAGACCAACCTCAACGCGGGCACCAAGGTCGTGCTGCGGGTGCCGAAGTTCGCCGTCGGCGTGCACGCGCCGCCGCCCGCGCCGGTCGGATGATCTTTCCGTAGGGTCGTGGGCATGAGCGTGACCGAGAAGCTGGCCGCCCGTCTGCCCATCCTCGGCAACCAGGGCGAGCGCGCGCCCGTCGTCGCCGTTGTCCGCCTGCACGGAGTGATCACCCCCAACCCGTCACCGGTCGCCAGGGGAGCGCTCAACCTGCAGGCCCTGGAATCCGCGCTGACCAAGGCCTTCGAGCACGACCGGCTCGCCGCGGTGGCGCTGCTGATCAACTCGCCCGGCGGCTCGCCGACCCAGTCCGCGCTGATCGCGACGCGCATCCGCGAGCTGGCCGACGAGAAGAAGGTGCCGGTGCTGGCCTTCTGCGAGGACGCGGCCGCCTCCGGCGGCTACTGGCTGGCCTGCGCCGCCGACGAGATCTACGCGCACGGCACCTCGATGGTCGGCTCCATCGGCGTGATCAACTCCGGCTTCGGCCTCGACCGGGTGCTGGAGCGCTTCGGCGTGCAGCGGCGGCTGCACACCGCGGGCACCAACAAGTCCAGGCTCGACCCGTTCAGCCCGGAGAAGCCCGAGGACGTCGAGTGGATGCGCGGCATGCTCGACCAGCTGCACGTGCAGTTCACCGACTGGGTGAAGCAGCGGCGCGGGGACCGGTTGCGCGGGACGGACGAGGAGCTGTTCAACGGTGAGGTCTGGCTCGGCACGAAGGCCGCCGAGCTGGGGCTGACCGACGGGGTCGGCACCCTGCGCCAGGTGGTCACCAAGCGCTGGAAGCGTGCGGAGATCACGGTGACCGAACCGAAGAAACCGCTGCTCGCCAAGCTCGGCATCGGGGCGAGCGCGCTGTTCGGCTCGCCCGCCGACAAGGTCCTCGCCGCCGTGGAGGCCGTCGAGCACCGCGCCTGGTGGTCCCGCCTGGGGTTGTAGCGGTGGCGCGGGATGACCGTGTGTTGGGCTAACGTCTGCGATCTGTCACCCTGTTGACCCGACACTGGTCGTGGACAGCGGGCCTGGGCGATCGGCAGGATATGGCGTCACTGTGAGTACGAACGGAAAGCCAGCGGGGCTCATCGTCTTGGCCATCGACGATGAGCCCAACAACCTGGACGAAATCGGGTACCTGCTGGATTCCAATCCGCGGGTGCGGCGGGTGCTGTTGGCCGGCGACGCCACCGAGGCGCTGAGCATCCTGCGCGGCGCCGACCCCGAGGTGCACCACCGGTTGCGCAACAACATCGCGCCGGTGGACGCGGTCTTCGCGGACATCCAGATGCCCGGCCTGTCCGGGATGGAGCTGGCCAGGCTGATGGTCGGCGTGCAGCCCGCTCCCGCGCTGGTGTTCATCACCGGTTTCGAGGAGTACGCGCTGGGCGCCTACGAGCTCGGCGCGCTGGACTACATCGTGAAGCCGCCGCGCGAGGACCGGATCGAGCGGGTGCTCGGGCTGGTCGAGCGCACGCAGCTGACCGCCCAGCTGGAGACCGCGGCCGCCGCCGTCTCGGAGCCGGTCGAGGAAGAGGTCATCCCGGTCGAGCTGGCGGGCACCACCAAGCTCATCCCGCGCTCCTCGGTGCGGTGGGTGGAGGCGCAGGGCGACTACGCGCGGCTGCACACCTCCGACGGCAGCAGCCACCTGGTGCGCATCCCGCTGGCCCAGCTCGAGGAGAAGTGGGCCGACGCGGGCTTCGTCCGCATCCACCGCTCGTACCTGGTCGCGCTGCCGTTGATCACCGAGCTGAAGATGGTGTCCTCCGGCTACACGGTGCGGCTGGGCAACGAGGCAGGGGCGCCCGAGCTCCCGGTCAGCCGCAGGCACACCAGGGAGCTGAAGGACCGCCTGGTCCGCGCACCCAAGAACAACTGGGGTCAGCGGTGAGTTTCCCGCACGGCCAGGACCCCCTGGAGGGAATCGGGCCTGGCGGGCAGGAGCACACGCGCAACGGGCACGGCGGGCCCGGCCACACCGCCGAGGAGGAACCGACCTACCCGCTGCGCGGCAAGCGGCGGGTCAAGGTCGTGCTCGCCGAACGACGCGGGGCCCGGCGCATCCTGCGGCCGATGGCCCAGCTGGAGGGCCAGGACACCGGGATCGCCGAGAGCGTCGTCAAGGAGCTGGTCCGCAGGCAGCTCAAGATCGCGGTGCTGCTGGCGACGCTGGTGCTCGCGCTCTACGCAGGGCTGCCCGTGCTGTTCGTGCTGGTCCCGGAGATCGGTGAGGCGGTGGTCTTCGGCATCCGGCTGCCCTGGTTGCTGGTCGGCGGGCTCGCCTACCCGTTCATGGTCTGCGTCGGCGTGGTCTACAACCGCGTGGTCGAGCGCAACGAGGCGAAGTTCGCGAACCAGTACACCGGCATGGTCGAAGACTGAGGTCGGGCGGACGCGATGGTGCAGAACAACTGGGCGCTGGGCGGGGTCATCCTCGCGATGGCGCTCACCATCGGCGTCGGCGTCTACGCGGGCCGCCGGTCCAAGACGACACCGGACTTCCTCGTCGCGTCCAGGACGATCCGCCCGCACGCCAACGCGGCCGCCATCGCGGGCGAGTACCTCTCCGCCGCGTCGTTCCTCGGCGTCGCCGGGCTGGTGTTCACCAAGGGGGCCACCGGGCTGTGGTACCCCTTCGGCTACGCGGGCGGGTACCTGGCGCTGCTGCTGTTCGTCGCGGCCCCGCTGCGCCGTTCCGGCGCCTACACCGTGCCGGACTTCGCCGAGGCCCGGCTGGGCTCGGTCGGGGTGCGCAGGCTGTGCACGGCGGTCGTCGTGCTGCTCGGCTGGTGGTACCTGGTGCCGCAGTTCCAGGGGGCCGGGCTGACCCTGTCCACCTTCACCGGGGTGCCACCGTGGCTGGGCGGGCTCGCCGTCGCGGCCACCGTCACGATCAACGTGATCGGCGGCGGCATGCGGGCGATCACCCTGGTCCAGGCGTTCCAGTACTACCTGAAGCTGTTCGCGCTGGCGTTCCCGGCGTTCCTGCTGTTCTTCGTCTTCCTGAACGACGACAAGGCCGAGTACCGGTCGCTGTCGGAGCCGCTGCCGCCCGCGTTCGCCCGCGAGACCACGATCGACGTGACCACCCCGGTCAGGCTCCAGGTGCCGCAGACGGTGTCACTGCGGGCGAAGGGCGTGATCGACGGCGCTCCGGTCGACGGCGGCGCGATCTGGGCGGCGGGCACGGTCAAGTCGGTCGGCAAGGACACCAAGCTGGTCTTCCCGGCCGGGGCGCCGGTCCCCTCGGTCACCACCGCCGCCGCCGACAACGCCAGCTGGCTACGGCCGATGTCCGGCGGCTGGCCCCAGGTGCTGGAGATCTGGTCGCTGATGTTCGCGACCTTCTTCGGCACGATGGGGCTGCCGCACGTCCTGGTCCGCTTCTACACCAACCCGGACGGCTCCTCCGCCCGCACCACCACGCTCTACGTGCTGGTCCTGGTCGGCGGGTTCTACCTGTTCTCGCTGATCTTCGCGGGGCTGTCCCGGTTGTACGTGCCGGAGCTGCTGGTCACCGGCCAGGACAACACCGCGGTGCTGCTGCTGCCGAGCGCGATGCTGGACAACTGGTTCGGCCAGCTGCTGGCCGCGCTGACCGCGGCCGGGGCGTTCGCGGCGTTCCTGTCCACCTCCTCCGGTCTGGTGGTCAGCGTGGCGGGCGTGCTCTCCACCGACGTGCTGCCGGGCCGGGTGCGGGACTTCCGGCTGGCCACGGTCTTCGCCTCGACGGTGCCGATCGTGTGCGCGCTGCTGTTCCCCAACCTCGGTGCGGCGCAGGCGGTCGGCCTCGCGCTGTGCCTGGCCGCGTCCACGTTCTGCCCGTTGCTGATCCTGGGCATCTGGTACCGCGGGCTCACCCCGTTCGGCGCCACCATGGGCATCCTCACCGGCGGCGGGGTGGTGCTCGGCTCGACCGCCTACGTCCTGCTCACCACCTCGACAAGCGGCTGGGTCAACTCGCTGGTGGCGCAGCCCGGCATGATCAGCGTGCCGCTGTCGTTCCTGTCGATGTGGTTCTTCAGCAAGCTCACGCCGAGGAGCGTGCCCAGGGACGTCTCCCAGGTGATGCTCCGGATGCACGCACCCGATCGGCTGGGATTCACCAAGGACCGTGACGTGCAGCGGTTCGGCAACCAGTCCCAGCCCCCGGTCGACGTGTCCAAGCGGACCACGACCACCCTGACCGGTTGGGCCAACCGGCGGCAGCGCAAATAGAGCGCGTTCATGCTGCTCACGGCCCTGATACTGGGCCGTTCGGCCTAGCCGTGCCACCGAAACGCGATGGATCGGTTCATCAATCCCAACGATTGGGCACGTCCCATTTAAAGGTGACGCAGCTCTCGGCTACCGTCCCCCGGAACATGAACATCCCACCCGATCCGGGAGGTTCCGTGAGTTCCACCGAGCGGCCTGTGAGCGGTGGTGCGCCTGACCAGGAGGTCTGGGCCACCATGCAGGCCAGCCCCGAGTTCGGCGACCTGCGTCGCCGGCTGCGGCGGTTCGTCTTCCCGATGACCGCGCTGTTCCTCGGCTGGTACCTGCTCTACGTGATCCTGGCGGACTACGCGCACGGCTTCATGAGCATCAAGGTGGTCGGCAACATCAACATCGGCTTGGTGCTCGGCCTGCTCCAGTTCGTCTCCACGTTCCTCATCACCACGCTGTACGTGCGGCACGCGAACAAGCACCTCGACCCGCTGGCCGAGGACCTCCGGCACAAGGTCGAGAAGGAGGGCGCGTGAACCTGGCCCAGACGGCGACGGTCGCCGGATCGCCCCTGCTGAACATCAGCATCTTCGCCGCGTTCGTGGTGATCACGCTGGTCGTGGTGTTCCGGGCGAGCAAGAACACCAAGTCCGCCGCCGACTACTACGCGGCGGGGCGCGCGTTCACCGGCCCGCAGAACGGCATCGCCATCGCCGGTGACTACCTCTCGGCGGCGTCGTTCCTCGGCATCGCGGGAGCCATCGCGATCAACGGCTACGACGGCTTCATGTACTCCATCGGCTTCCTGGTGGCGTGGCTGGTGGCGTTGCTGCTGGTCGCGGAGCTGCTGCGGAACACGGGCAAGTACACGATGGCCGACGTGCTCAGCTTCCGGATGCGCCAGCGCCCGGTGCGCACCGCCGCGGCGATCTCCACCCTCGCGGTGTCCTTCTTCTACCTGCTCGCGCAGATGGCGGGCGCGGGCGGCCTGATCGCGCTGCTGCTCGGCGTCACCGACAGCTGGGCGCAGGCGGGCGTGATCGCGATCGTGGGCGTTCTGATGATCGTCTACGTGCTGATCGGCGGTATGAAGGGCACCACGTGGGTGCAGATCATCAAGGCGGTCCTGCTGATCACCGGCGCGGCCGTGATGACGCTGTGGGTGCTCGCGCAGTACGGGGTGAACCTGTCCTCGCTGCTGGGCGCCGCGGTGGAGAACAGCCCGAAGGTGGGGGAGAAGCTGCTCAACCCGGGTCTGCAGTACGGCAAGACCGGGCTGACCCAGCTGGACTTCCTCTCGCTCGGCCTCGCGCTGGTGCTCGGCACCGCGGGCCTTCCGCACATCCTGATGCGCTTCTACACCGTGCCGACGGCCAAGGAGGCCCGCCGCTCGGTGGTCTGGGCGATCTGGCTGATCGGCATCTTCTACCTGTTCACCCTGGTCCTCGGTTACGGGGCGGCGGCCATCGTCGGCCCGGACGCGATCAAGAAGGCGCCCGGCGCGGCGAACTCGGCCGCCCCGCTGCTGGCCTACGAGCTCGGCGGCACGCTGCTGCTCGGCCTGATCGCCGCGGTCGCCTTCGCCACGATCCTGGCGGTCGTCGCGGGCCTGACGATCACGGCGGCGGCCTCCTTCGCGCACGACATCTACGCCAACGTGATCAAGAAGGGCGAGGTCGAGGACAAGCACGCGGAGGTCAGGGTCGCCCGCAGGACCGCGGTCGTCATCGGCGTCCTGTCCATCCTCGGCGGCATCCTGGCCAACGGGCAGAACATCGCCTTCCTGGTCGCGCTGGCCTTCGCCGTCGCGGCGTCGGCGAACTTGCCGACGATCCTGTACTCGCTGTTCTGGAAGCGGTTCAACACCACCGGCGCGCTGTGGAGCATCTACGGCGGCCTGACGATCACCGTGGTGCTGATCGTGTTCTCGCCGGTGGTCTCCGGCAAGCCGGTCGACCCGGCGACCGGCAAGAGCGCGTCGATGCTGCAGGGCGTGGACTTCCACTGGTTCCCGCTGGACAACCCGGGCCTGGTGTCGATCCCGCTGTCCTTCCTGCTCGGCTACCTCGGCACGGTGCTGAGCAAGGAGAAGGCGAACGAGGCCAAGTACGCGGAGATGGAGGTGCGCGCGCTGACCGGCGCGGGTGCCGAGAAGGCCGTCGACCACTGAGTCCCGCCGATCGGCAGCGGCCCCGTCAGCACTCGCTGACGGGGCCGCGTCGCGTCGAGCAACCTCCCGGGCGCCCGTCGCGTATTACTCCGTGACGGACGGCGGAGGAGGAGCGGGTTGACGCGGCGCGATGACGAGTTCGCCGAGTTCTTCTCGGCGAGGTTCGACTTCGCCAGACGCATCGCGTATGCGCTGTGCGGCAACTGGAGCGAGGCCGAGGAGCTGGCCCAGAACGCCTTCGTCAAGATCTACGCGCACTGGCGCCGGGTCCGGTCCGAGACAGCCGACGCCTACCTGCGAACCGTGCTGACCAGGACCTTCCTCGATACCAAGCGGAGGGGCCGGGCGCGGGAAGAGCCCACCGAGTCACCACCGGACCGTCCGGTGGTCCAGGACACCGGCGCGATCGAGGACCGGCCCGCGCTGCTCGCCGCGTTGCAGAAGGTGCCGCCACGCCAACGGGCGGTCATCGTGCTCCGATTCATCCAGGATCTGTCCGTTGAGCAGGTTGCGGACGTGCTCGGCTGTACGACGGGCACCGTCAAGAGTCAGACATCACGAGGGTTGCAAGCCCTTCGCCAGGCGTACGGTCCCGGCGGCGGAAACACACCTGCGTTGCATCCGGCGACGCGGGCGGGCTGCTGAGGAGGTGATCGACATGTGGGATGACGAACAGGACCTGCGTGCGGCGCTGCGGCGCGTCGTGGACGTGGACGCCCCACCCCAGGGCACGCGGGTGGAGGAGGTGATCCGCAGGGGACGCAGACGCGTGCTGATCACCAGGATCGGCACCGTCGCCAGCGCGATCGTCGCGGTGGTCGGCATCGGCGTCGGCGCGTCGGCGCTGAACAACCTCGGCCTCGGCGCGGACGGGGAGCGACTGCCCCCCGCGGGGCCCGCGATCTCCACACCGCCGGTGCCGCTGCCCGACGCGCCGCGTCCCGGCTGGGTGGCGCACGAGCCGACGTACGTGACCTCGGTACCCCGCCCGAACGGGCCCGGGGTGCGCGGCGCCCCCGTGTGCGCCCCGATCACCCTGCCGCCCGCGAGCGGACGCGAGGTGCTACCGGAGCAGAAGTACCTCCCGGTGCTGCTGAACGAGCTGGGCAAGCACTACCCGGGCGACTCGGTGCACGTGTTGGACGCGACCTGGGTGAACGTCAACCGGGGGCGCGCCGAGGTCGCGATCTACAGCAAGGACAGGCAGGTCCAGCGCACCTTCGCGCTGACGGCGGGGCGGTACGGCGGATCGCTGGAACAGGCCGCCGAGTACTACGCGTCGGTCGACTCCGGCGGCTGCGCGCAGAAGATGCACTGGCTGAACCTGCCCGACGGCGCCGTCCTCCAGGCCACCCCCGATGGCATCCGCGCGTTCACCCGGTCCGGCAGGTGGTACCAGATCACCGGCTACGAGATGGCGCTGCCGCCCCGCACCACCACGAAGGAGGGGTACAAGGCCCAGACCACGGCGCCGTCGGAGAACGTGATCGTCGACCTGCTCACCAAGCTGGCCGCGCTCGGCTAGCCCGGCTCACTGCGGCGATACGCGGCGGCATGGCAGCATCTCGGGTGTGAACCCCATGCAGGTGCCCACCGTTGACGTCACCGACCTCGGCGCGGACGTGAAGCTGCTCGACGTCCGCGAACAGGACGAGTGGAACGCGGGCCACGCCCCCGGCGCGCTGCACATCCCGCTCGGCGAGCTGGCCGAGCGCCTGGCCGAGCTGCCGGAGGACGGCGAGCTGCACGTCGTGTGCCGCATGGGTGGCCGCTCCGCGCGGGCCGTCGCCTTCCTCAACCAGAACGGCTGGGACGCGATCAACGTGGCAGGCGGGATGCAGAGCTGGCAGGCGGCGGGCAAGCCGCTCGTCGCGGCCGACGCCGGTGCCGAACCCGAGGTGATCTGAGCACCATGCGGCCGGGCCGTCCGATGGCGGTGGACTGGGTGGCCAGTCCACCCGTTCCCGTGCGCCCGTACCGGGAGCCGCGCAGGCAGCCCCGCTACACCGGGCCGCCGTCCTACCCCGCGCCGCCGCGGTGGGGTCTGCCCGCGTTGCCGTGGCGCTGGCAGGTGACCGTTCCCGGGACCGTGCCGCGGGTCAGCCCCGCGGAGCGGATGCGGGTGCTCGCCGGAACCGCGACCACGCTGCTCTGGGTGACCGCCCTGGCGTGCGGCCTCGCCGCCGTCGCCGAGCTGTGGCGCTACGTGATGCTGCTGATCAGCCGCTCCGCCGTGCTGTCCTACGGCTGGCTCAAGGCCTCCGACGCCTTGGTGATCACCGCGGGCGTGCTCGCCCCGGTCACCGCGCTCGTCGCGGGTACCGCCACCGTGCTGTGGCTGTTGCGCGCGCGGCAGGCGGCGGCGGAGGCGACCGACCGGGCCCCGGCGCGGCCGGACTGGCAGGTGCTGCTCGGCCTGCTCCCCGGGCCCAACCTGAGCGTTCCCGGCTCCACGCTGACCGAGCTCGAACACGCCGCGCTCGGCGAGCCCGCCGACCGCAGGCCGTCCCCGTCGAGGCTGCTGAGGATCTGGTGGGTCACCTGGGCGGCCGGTCTGCTGCTGGCCGCGGTCACGCTGCTGTGGGGCCTGCGCTCGGGCGTCCAGGCCCAGGCTGACGGTGTGGTGCTGCGCATCCTCACCGACTCCGTCGCGGTGGCCGTCGCCGTGCTCAGCGTGAAGGTGGTCGCGAGCATCACCGCGCTGCTCTCACCGCTGGACAACGCCGCCGCGCACCGCATGCTCGTGGTCCGCGTCGAGGGCGCGCCCACCCCGCAACGCCGCCCCCGCGCGACGACCCACCGCCGCTGAACCTCAGCCGGTGGTGACCGGCAGGGCGCGGAGGCCGCGGATGACGAACTCGGCGCGGCGCAGCGGTTCACCCGCCAGCTCCAGGTCCGGCAACCGCGTGGTCAGCGCCTCCAGCGCGGCGACGATCTCGATCCGGGCCAGCGGGGCGCCGAGGCAGTAGTGGATGCCCATGCCGAAGCCCAGGTGCGGGTTGGGCGAGCGGCCGATGTCGAGGCGGTCCGGGTCGGCGAAGACCAGCGGGTCCCTGGCCGCTGCGCCCAGCAGCGCGGCGATCTTCTCGCCCGGCCGCAGCACGTGCCCGGCGATCTCGACCTCCTCGGTCGCGGTCCGCTCGAACAGCTGCAGCGGCGAGTCGAAGCGGATCAGCTCCTCGGCCGCGGTGTCGAGCAGCCGGGGATCGGCGACCAGTCGCTCCCACTGGTCGCGGTGGCGCATGAGCGCGAGCACCCCGTTGCCGACCACGTTCACCGTCGCCTCGTGCCCCGCCATCAGCAGCAGCACCGCGGTGGCGACGAGCTCGTCCTCGGTCAGCCGGGCACCGTCGGAGTCGGTCACCGCGACGAGGTCGCTGACCAGGTCGTCCCCGGGGCGACGGCGGCGCAGGGCGATCAGCTCGCGCAGGTAGGCGACGAACTCGGCCGCGGCGCGCTCGGCGAGATCGCGCTGGTCGTCGGGCAGGCCGTACTCGTACATCTTCACGATCGCGTTCGACCAGGGCTGGAGCAGCCCGCGGTCGGAGTCGGGCACCCCGAGCAGTTCGGCGATCACCTGGATCGGCAGCGGCGCCGCCACGTGCGCGAGCAGGTCCCCGGCGCCGTCGGAGTCGATGCTGCCCACCAGGTCCGCGACCAGGTCGTCGGCCAGCCGCCGCACCCAAGGCCGGAGCCGTTCCACGTGCCCGCGGCCGAACGCGGCGGAGATCAGCTTGCGCAGCCTGCCGTGCGTCGGCGGCTCGTTCTCCAGCAACGAGTTCCGGTGCAGCAGGTTGAACGCGGTGAACCGGTCGGCGGGCAGCGCGTCCGCCCAGATCCGGCCGAGGGAACGGTGCCGCAGCACCGCGGAGCAGGCCGCGTGCGAGACCGCGACCGTCATGCCGAGACCGCCGTGCCAGTGCAGCTCACCACGAGCGCGCAGGTCCGCGAACGCCGCATACGGGTTGAGGATGAACCGCTCGTCCCTCGGGTCGAAGGGCGGTTCATCCGATCCGGTCGACCAGTCGCGGGAGTAAGCCTGGCTCATGATTACTGACGGTAAGACGTCAAGGTTGCGATAGTCCAACGGTGCGGTACCTATGGGTGAGCGCCCTCACCCTGGCCGCACTTTCCCGTGCTGCCGACCGCCTCGCGGACGCTCGGAGCACTGGCACCATCGAAGACGTGTACCCCGAAGTCGTGGCCCACCGAGGAGCGTCGGCCCACCGCGCCGAGCACACCCGCGCCGCCTACGAACTTGCCATCGCCGACGGTGCCGACGGGCTGGAGTGCGATGTCCGGCTGACCAGGGACGGGCACCTGGTCTGCGTGCACGACCGCCTGCTGGACCGCACCTCGAACGGCACCGGCCCGGTCAGCGCGCGCACCCTCGCCGACCTGGCGGAGCTGGACTTCGCAGGCTGGTCCGGTGCGGAGCCGGAGATCGGCGTGCTCAGCCTGGACGCGCTGCTGGCCCTGGTCGTCGACCACGACCGGCCGGTGCGCCTGTTCGTCGAGACGAAGCACCCCATCCGCTACGGCGGGCAGGTCGAGCGCGAGCTGGTCCGGCTGCTGGCCCGTTACGGCAAGGCGAGCCCGGTCAGCCTCGAGGCCGCCGAGGTGGTGGTGATGTCGTTCTCCTCGGCGGCGATGCGCCGGGTGAAGCGCCTGGCGCCCGCGGTGCCGACGGTGCTGCTGACCGCGGGCCCGCCGAGGAAGCTGCCGCCCTGGGCGGACATCCTCGGCCCCGGTATCCGGAAACTGCGCGCCGATCCGGGCTTCGTCGAGCGCGCCGCGGCGCGGGGCCGCCCCACCTACTGCTGGACGGTGAACGAGCCCGAGGACGTGCTGCTGTGCGCCGAGCTGGGAGTGCGGTACCTGGCAACGGATTCGCCCTCGGCGACCCGGTCGCTCCTGGCCCGGCCCGGGTCGACTACGGTCGCGAAACCGAAGTGAGTCGAGGTCGAGGAGGACCGGTGGCCAAGCGCGCAGCGGCCAAGCGCAAGGGTCGCGGAAGCGACGCCGTCGAGGGCGCGGTCAACGCCCGTCAGCCGTGCCCCTGTGGCTCCGGCAAGCGTTACAAGGCGTGTCACGGCTCGTCCTACGGGCCGGCCGACGTCATCGTCACCCGGCCGTTCGACGGCCTCGCCGCCGAGTGCGAGCTGATCGCGCTGCGCGAGTTCGTCCCGTCCGCGACCGCGCCGCTGACGCTGAAGGAGCAGGGCGAGCGCACAGTCACGCTGGCCACCGTGCTGCCGATGGCGGCGGCTGCGCTGGTCCGCAGCGACGGCGAGGCGTTCGTCGGCATGCAGGTGCAGACCCGGTCTGGCGACATCAGCGCCGACCTGGGCCGCTCCATCCGCTGGGCGCTGACCGCGGAGCCGGGCGACGTGCTCACCGTGGCCGGTGACGCGCGCGAGGAGGCGCGGCTGCAGGACGTGCTGGCCGCCGACGCGGGCCTGGACGTCACCGTGCACTCCGACTTCGCCTGGTGGATCCCGGGCGATGACGAGCCGACCGGCGAGGTCGCGCTGTCCCTCCAGCGGGCCAACGAGGCGATCATGCCGACCGAGCGGGTCACCGGCGTGACCGCCGCCTACTGGGTGGACGCGGGCGACAAGGCGCACATCCGCTGGGTGCGGCCGGAGCCGGAGGAGAAGCTGCTCGCGGCGATGGCCCGGCTCTCCGCCAAGGGCGAGCTGGACCTGGGCGAGAACACCCGCTACGCGGGCTGCTTCCGCGCGCACGGGCTGCTCGTCCCGGTGTGGGACATCGACCGGGAGATGCACGCCAAGGAGTGGGAGCAGCCCGTGGTCGAGCTGGGCAAGCGGCTGGACGCCGCGCTGGCCACGATCGACGGCGAGCCGCTCACCGAGGCCGAGCGCCGCTCCCGGGACGGGCTCCGGGGCAGGCAGGTCACCCTGCGCTGACCGCGGGACGACGGTTGCCGGGCGCACTCCACGAGTGCGCCCGGCATCTTTTTGGCATCTGGAGGCAACCTTCGCGGATCTCACCGCGTGTTCTCCCTGACAGCACACACGGCGGGATGGATGGAGGGTGGTGAGCGATGAGCCTCGACCAGGAACTGCGCCGACTGTTCGACGACGAGCGCCTTGGCCTGCCGGTCCGCCCCGATGCGGAGCAGACCGTGCTGCGGGGGGTGAGCCGACGGCGCGCCCGCAGGCGGACCCTCGCCGTCGGGGGCGCGGCCGTTGCGGTGGTCGCGGCGCTGAGCGGCGGGATCGCGCTGAGCGGTTTCGGCAGGACGGCGTCGGCGCCGCCCGCGACCGAGCAACCGGACCGGTCCGGCGCGCCGGAGACTGTGGATCCCGTGGCGGACGACACCACGTTCGGCCCGCACGGCCTCGGCAGGCTGAAACTCGGCATGAGCGAGGCGGAGGCAGTGGCCACCGGCCTGATCAAGGCCAACTCCAAGCCGGACTCAGAAGGCGGCTGCCGCGGCTACAACTACGCGGGCGAGAACATCCGGTACGGCTACTACTCCCTGTTGTTCTCCGCCAAGCACGGCCTGGTCCGGCTGGAGGCGACGCCGGGGGCGAAGACGCCGGAGGGCATCGGGATCGGCTCGAGGCTGGGCGAGCTGAACCGGGTCTACACGGGCAACAAGGTCAAGCACGGCGCCGTGGGGGAGCGCGTGACCGACGTTCCCGGCAACCCGAAGGCCAACTACTGGGTGATCGTTCGCAACGACGTCCTCACCGAAGTTCGGTTGGAGCTGAAGGAACAGGACTGCTACCGCTGACTTCTCGGACTCGTGGCAACCGCACGGGGGTGTCGCGCGTGTAGTCGCTGTCAGCGGGGTGGAGCTTCATGGGGACGGGACGATGGAAGAGGACTTCGGCGAGTTCGTGCGGGCGGCGCTACCCGGTCTCTTGCGGTACGGGCACGCGCTGACCGGCAACCCGCACGACGCCGCCGACCTCGTGCAGACGGTGCTGGAGAAGGTGGGCTCGCGCTGGACGTCGCTGCTGCGCAGGGGGGCCGAGCCGATCGCGTACGTGCGCAGGTCGATGGCGAACGCGCACGTCAGCCGGTGGCGGAGAACGCGGAGGGAGAACCTGGTCGCGGAGCTGCCGGACGTCTCGATCCACCACGACCACGACCGGCTGGAGGACGAGCCGCTCTGGCAGGCTCTGCGGGCGCTGCCGCCGAAGCAGCGCGCGGTGATCGTGCTCAGGTACTACGACGGCCTTTCCGAAGCCGAGATCGCCGAATCGCTCGGGGTCACCAAGGGGACGGTGAAGAGCCAGACGAGCAAGGCGATGGCGTCGCTGCGACTGCGACTGGGCAACCTCGTCGGGGACGGGGGCGATCGGTGAACCTCGACGACGAGCTGCGCCGGATGTTCCAGGACGAGCGGATCAGCCTGACACCGTCGCCCGTCGCGGGGCGGGCCATCGTCGCGGGAGCACGCAGGCGTCGCCGCAACCGTCGAGGTCTCGCCGTCGGGGGCGGTGCCATCGTCGCGGTGCTCGCCGTCGTCGGGGGCGTGGCCGCGTCGAGCGTCGGGCTCGCCGCGAAGACACCTCTTGCCCAGTCCGGCACGCCGTCGGTGACGACACCCGCGAAGCAGCCGTTGCCGACCGTGTTGGGTCCCAACGGGTTGGGCGCGCTGAGGTTGGGCATGACACGCCAACAGGCACACGAGACGGGCATGGTGTCGCAGGACGTACTGGACCAGCAGCAGGCCGCTGAGCACCGGTGCACGAGGCACGAACTGCTGGACTCCTCGGGCACCAGCTTCGGAACGGTGGTGGTCTCGCGCAAGGCCGGGCTCGCCGAGGTCCTGCCGCGCAACGCGCCGCGCACTCCGGAGGGGCTGCGCGCCGGGATGACGGTCGAGCAGGCGGGCAACGTCTACCCGGAGCTGCGGAAGGTCGCGCTGAGCTCCGGTTCCGGCAGCGCGCAGACGCCAGTGCCCGGCAACAGCAGGGCCGTGTTCACCGTGGACTTCAACCATTCCAAGGTCACGGCGATCAGCCTGCGCTTCAACGACAACGACGAGAGCTGTTCGGGCTGAGCCGAACGCATGACACCCGGCCAGTCCACAGTGGACGGACCGGGCGTCGCGGGTGCTCCGGGCTAGACGGCGCCGCCCGCCGCCGGGGGAGCGGTGGGGTCCTCGCCCTCGGCGCCGACCTTCTCCCGCACGAGGAAGTCCTCGATGTGGAAGAGGTTGCCACCGGCGCGGTCGACGATGGTGAGCAGCGTGGACATGGAGGAGACCTCCTCGACCTGTTCCTTGAGGAACCACTGCATGAACTGCTCGCCGAGGTAGTCGCCCTCGTCGCGGGCGGCCCGCGCCAGCGCTGTGATCTCCTCGGTGACCTTGCGCTCCTGGTTCAGCGCCAGCTCGACCGGTTCCCGCACGGTGGTGAAGTCGTTGCGGACCTCGTCGACGCCCGGGATCGCCACGGGCAGGCCGTTGTCCAGCAGGAACTGGACGATCATCATCGCGTGGTTGCGCTCCTCGAGCGCCTGTCGGTAGAAGTGCGCGGCCATCCTGGGCAGGTCCTGCGCGTCCAGCCAGACCGCGACGGCGATGTACTGCTGCGAGGCGGTGAACTCGTTGCGTACTTGCGCCCGCAGCAACTCGTGGAACTTCGTGGTGGTGGTGTTCGGGGCCATGTCGTCAGACGCTACCCCGCGATCCGGCTATCCACCGCCGCTGAGCTGGTTCGATAGTGATAACCGGAGGGGTTTCATATTACCGTCGGTAACCCGGGCTTGTGCTCACTCCCCGTATAGGGAAGGGTCCGGGTTAACTCGAAGAGGCGACCTTGACTCTCCGAGGTTTACCTAGATCCATTTCTGTGGCATCTTCTCTCCTGTCGGACGGAAGTTCCTTGGAGAACTTGGTTCGGCCACCACAATCTTCTTTCGAAGGGTGAAATCCTTGTTCAGGAACCAGACGCGTCGAGTGGGCGAAGGCGGCCGTGTCCGCCGTGCGCTCACCCGCACCGCGCTGGTCCTGGGCGGGATCACGGCGGGCTGGCTGCTCACCGCGGGCACCGCGAGTGCCCAGGCCGAGCCGATCGCCGCCGCCTTCGAGCCGGTGATGCGGATCGTCACCACCGTGGAGGACGTCGCCACCCCCGTGGTCGAGCACGTCACCACTCCGGTCGTCGAGGCGGGCAAGGCCGTCGAGGGCACCGTGCACGGGGTCGTGCGCCAGGTCCTCGGCGTCGTCACCGGCCACGCGCCGGAGCAGCCCCGGCAGAGCGCGCCCCTGGTCTCCGGCCTCGCCGGACTGGTCGGGCTCGGCGCGCCGACGGCGGAGGGCTCCGCCCGTTCCTTCCCTGCCGCATCAGGGGACTCCCTGGTCGGCGACGGTTCCACCGGCGAGAACACGCAGGTGGACACCCCTCAGGCTCCGGCGCCCGCGCTGTTCAGGCGCGCGCCGGTCGACGTGCAGCAGCCCGCTGCGACGTCCCCCGCGGCCAACGCCGCGCAGTCCGGACCGCGTCCTGCCGACCCGGTCCGGCTCCCCGGTTCGCCCTCGCCGAAGCTCGCGATCATCGCGCCTTCGAGCACCAACGCCTCCTCCGAGGACGCATGGGCGGACCAGCTGCCGAGCCACGCGGTGGGCTTCGACGCCCCCGGTGTGCGTGTGGTGAGCGAGCTGTCCATCAGCGCCGATGCGCTGGCGCGGATGGCCGGCGACAGCCACCGGCAGCCCGGCACCACTCCTGACTGAAACCCCGCACGGCGAGCCGTCTGACGCTGTCTGCCAACAGCGCACCAGACCGCTCGCCGTGTCGCGTTGAAGAACCACTCTCAGGTCCAGGCGACCACATTCCGCACTGCCATGCGATGGCGCCTGTTTTCTTCCCGCAAGGGACTACGAAAGGAACAATAATGAACACCTGGGCGAAGCGTGGAATCCGCGCCGCGATTGTTACCGGTGGGATGTTCATGCTAGGTGCCGGTGTTGCTCAGGCCCACGAGGCCGACAACCCCGATCGCCCCATCAACACGGTCGACGGCACGATCACCGTCAAGGTGAACATCGACGGCAACCAGATCGGCGCCCCGCTCGGTCTGACCAAGGTCGACCTGCCCTCGATCAAGCGCGACATCTCCATCAACCCGACCGCCGTGGTCGAGGGCCTGGTCGGCAAGGAGGGCGCCAAGCTCCTCCGCGGCAACACCGTGCAGCCCGAGGTCGTCGTCCCGGTGAACGTGACCGGTAACGCGGTCGCCGTCCTGGGCGGCAAGGCCGAGGCCCAGAGCAGCTCGGTCACCTCCGCCAGCAGCGGCGGCGGCGTCGAGACCGACGGCTCCGAGCACCCGGTCGCGGGCAACGTCGTCGCCCCGCAGATCGCCCTGCCGGTCGACATCTCCGGCAACGCGATCGCCGCGGTCGCCGGCCGCGCCGAGACCCACAGCTCCTCCGAGGTCAACGCCGCCACCGGTGGCCCGATCTCCACCTCGGGCGAGGAGTCCCCGCTCGCGGGCAACGTCGTGTCGCCGCAGGCGGCCATCCCCGTGCAGGTGACCGGCAACGCGCTGGCCGCGGTGCTGTCCGGCGCGGAGAGCAACTCCGAGTCGAAGGTCGGCGCCACCTCCGGCGGCGACATCACCACCACCGGTGAGGACGGCGCGGGCGCGGGCAACATCGTCGCCCCCACCGCGGCGCTGCCCATCGAGGTCAACGGCAACGCGCTGGGCGCGGTGCTGAGCCTGCCCGACTCGAACTCCACCACCGAGCTGTGCGCCGAGGCCGGTGGCGACCGCACCACCACCGGTGAGGACGCCATCCTCGCGGGCAACCTGGTCGCCCCGTTCGTCGCCGGCCCGGTCGTGGCCTCCGGCAACGGCGGTGGCGTGCTGGTCAACGCGGACGCCGACAACGCGTCCTCGACCGACGTCTCGGCCACCGGCACCACCCGCACCAGCGGTGAGGAGGGCGTCCTCGCCGGCACCCTCGTCTCCCCGGCGGGCGCGCTGCCCGTCGAGCTCGCGGGCAACGCGATCGGCGCAGTGTCCAACGTGGACGCCGCCGACGAGCAGGTCATCTCCTCCACCGCCGGTGGCGACCGCTTCTCCAAGGGCGACAACGGTGTCGTGGCCGGCACCGTGGCCGCTCCGAACGTGACCGGCCCGGCCGGCGCCTTCGGTAACGTGGCCGGCGTGCTGCTCAACGGCGACGCCCAGCAGAACAACACCGTCGACGTGCAGGCGGGTGGCTACACCGGCAGCACCGGCACCGAGGCCATCGGCAGCGGCAACGTGCTGCAGCCGTCGGTCGCCTCGCTGCCCCAGGTCTTCGGTGGCGCCGGTGGCGTGCTCTCCAACGTCGAGACCCACGTGACCAACGACCGCACCAGCAACAGCGGTGGCGGCACCAACGCCCACGACGACGCCGGTGTGGTCTCGGCCAACGCGATCGCCCCGACCGTGGCCGGTCCGTTCGACGTCTTCGCGATCTCCGGTGGCCTGGTCTCGCACACCGACTCGACGGTCGAGAACGCCAGCGACGTGAAGGCCGGTGGCGAGGTCAAGGCGTACGGCAAGGACGGCCTGCTGGCCGGCAACGTCGTGCACCCGGCGATCGCCCGTCCGACCCAGGTCTTCGGCGTCGCGGGCGGCATCGGCACCCACGCCGACGCCCTGGCCTCCAACGAGGTCGTCTCCACCTCCGGCGGCGACACCATCACCACCGGTGACGAAGGCGCGCTGACCGGCAACACCGTCGTGCCCTCGCTGTCCGGCGCGACCCAGCTGTTCGGCATCGCGGGCGGTGTTGCCAGCAACGCGGGCACCACGGCCAGCAACCTGACCGACACCAAGGCCGGTGGCGACCACACCACCGACGGCACCGACGGCGCCATCGCGGGCAACATCGTCGACCCGTCGCTGGCCCCGCCGGTCCAGCTGTTCGGCAACGCCGCGGGTGTCGCGTCCAAGCTGGACGCCGAGGCCGCGAACGCGATCACCTCGATGTCCGGTGGCACCAACAGCACCGACGGCAGCAACGCGGCCGTCTCCGGCAACGTGGCGTGGGTGCCGCTGGCCGGTGCGGTGCAGGTGTTCGGCAACGCCCTCGGCGCCGCCACCAACAACTCCGCCGCCGCCACCAACGACGTGGTCTCCGAGACCGGCTCCGCCACCGCCACCGACGGCACCGGCGGCGCGCTCGCGGGCAACGTGGTGAACCCGGCGCTGGGCCCCGTGGTCCAGGGCTTCGGCAACGCCGTCGCGGCGGCCGCGGTCAACGACGGCCTCGGCTCGAACGTCACCGCGGTCAACGCCGGTGGCGAGAGCACCTCGGCCGGTGACAACGGCGCGGTGGCCGGCAACATCGTCCACCTGCCGCTCGGCCCGGTCGGCCAGGTCTTCGGCAACGCGGTCGGTGCCCCCGCGGGCAACGCCACCGGTGTCGCGGACAGCACGCTGGAGTCGGTCGTCGGCGGTGCCACCACCACCAGCGGCCACGGTCTGTCCGGTGTCGACGCGGTCGTTCCGGTCGGCGCGGGCGTCCAGGTCTTCGACATCCCGGTGCGGGTGCTGGGCCAGGCGCTGGCCGCCGGTGACCACGCCACCTCCGTGATCGTCGGCGAGGAGCCCGCCCAGGCCCTGGTCCCGGTCACCGACCCGAAGCTGCTGGCCGCCACCGAGCTGCCCACGCTGCCCTTCGGTGCCCAGCCGCGTGCCGCCACCACCGCCCTCCCGCTGCCGGCGGACCTGGTGCAGCTGCCCAAGCTGCCCGCGCTGCCCAAGCTGCCGGAGGTCGGGGGCGCCCCGGCGCTCGGCATGATCGACATGCTGCGCATGTTCAAGGGCTGAGGCTGAACGACTGAAACGGGACGCCCGCCCCACTGTGGGTGCAACCAGGGGCGGGCGCTCCCAGACCGGTTTTCCTCCTCAGACAGGCACTTGCACACCGGGCGGGCCCGGAACGTCACCGACGTTCCGGGCCCGCTTCGTGTCGTGCCGCGGCTACTTCAGGGGTTCACGCAGCATCGGGCAGGACATGCAGCGCGGCCCGCCGCGCCCGGAACCCAGCTCGGAGCCGGAGATCCGCAGCACCTCGATGCCCGCGTGCTCGAGGCGTTCGTTGGTCTCGACGTTGCGCTCGTAGGCGACCACCACACCGGGCGCGACGGCCAGTGTGTTGTTGCCGTCGTCCCACTGCTCGCGCTCGGCGGTGACCGGGTCCAGGCCGGTGTCGATCACCCGCAGCCGCGAGATGCCCATCGCCTCGGCCGCCGCTTCCAGGAACGGCTCCGGGCCGGTCACCTGGACCCCGTCCGAGCCGTCCGGGCGGATCGAGTACGCCGACAACGTGTCCCGCACCGCCGGGTACATCACCACCGCGTCCCGGTCGACCATCGTGCAGACCGTGTCCAGGTGCATGGTCGCCCGCTCCTGCGCGATCGGCACCGCCAACACCGTGTGCACCAGGCCGTCGGCGAACACCGACCGCGCGAAGGACTCCGCGCCCGCGGGCGTCGTGCGCTCGCCGACCCCGATCGCCAGCACGCCGGGGGACAGCAGCAGCACGTCGCCGCCCTCGAGGGGAGCAGAGTGCGCGCCGTACGCGCGGCCGCTGTGGCTGAACCTCGGGTGGTAGGCGTAGATCAGGTCGGTCAGCGCCGTCTCCCGCCGCCGCGCGGGCAGCGCCAGCGAGGTGATCGCCACCCGGTCACCGACCCACACCGACGAGTCCCGGGTGAACAACAGGTTCGGCAGCGGGTCGACGGCGAAGTCGTTCGGGTGGTGCATCCGCCGCACCAGGGAGGCGCCCTCGGCGGAGGGCAGTTCCTCGAAGGTCATCCCGGACATCAGCACCGAGGCCAGGGTGCGCGCGTCGACCCCGGACAGGTGCGAGCGCAGCGCGTCGGCCAGGTCGAGGCCGAGGCGCCGCTCGTCGACGGCGGAGTGCACGCCCGCGGCGCGGGCCCGGCCGTCGGCGAGTGCCTCACCGAGCAGGTCGGCCAGCAGCAGCACCTCCACGCCCCGGCTCGCGAGGGTCTCGGCGAAGGCGTCGTGCTCGGCCTGGGCCCGGTCCACCCACGGGATGCCGTCGAAGAGCAGCTGGTCGTTGTTGCGCGGGGTGAGGCGCTTGAGCTCGTCACCCGGCCGGTGCAGCAGGACGGTCCGCAGCGGACCGACCTCGCTGTCGACGCCGAGCGCCGTCGCGCTGGAAGGAGCTGTCACGTGGCGGAGACTAACCAACGCCCGGCGCAGCGGTCGCGAAGTGCAACATTCATCCGTTCGGGTAGCCTCCGTTCGGCGTGGGCAGGGCCGCTCGCGCAACCTTGCGGAGGGGTCTGCACAGATGCGTCAGTTCCGTGCGCTGTCGGTCGCGGTGACGATGTTGGCGGTCGCGGGGTGCGGCATGTTCGGCTCCTCCGGCCCGGCCGAGGAACCACCACCGCCCAACGGCCCCAAGCTGACCGTCGGCATCAAGTTCGACCAGCCCGGCGTCGGGCTGCGCACGCCCTCCGGCACCTTCGAGGGCCTGGACGTCGAGGTCGCCCGCTACGTCGCCCGCGAGCTGGGCGTGCACCCCGGCAACATCACCTTCGTCGAGGCCCGCTCCGGGGACCGCGAGGCCATGCTGGAGCAGGGAAAGGTCGACCTGATCGCGGCCAGCTACTCCATCACCGACGCCCGCAAGCAGAAGGTCGACTTCGCCGGACCGTACTTCGTCGCGGGGCAGTCGCTGCTGGTCCGCAAGACCAACGGCGACATCACCGGGCCGGAGTCGCTGGACTACAGCGACTGGAAGCTGTGCTCGGTGACCGGCTCCACCCCGGCGCAGAAGGTCAAGGACACCTACGCGCGCAGCGTCACCCTCCAGGAGTTCTCCTCCTACAGCGAGTGCGTCACCGCGCTGGAGCGGGGCGACATCGATGCGCTGACCACCGACGACGTGATCCTCGCCGGGTACGCCGCGCAGCAGCCGGACAAGTTCAAGCTGGTCGGCAAGCCCTTCTCCACCGAACGCTACGGAGTGGGCGTCCGCAAGGGCGACGAGCGCCTGCAGAAGATCACCGCGGCATTGCGAAAGATGATCTCCGACGGCAGCTGGAATCGGATCGTCTCGGACAGCGTCGGCAAATCCGGGTACAAGATTCCTGAACCGCCTCAGGTCGCCGAGAACCCCTGACGGCGGCCCGGCGGCATTTCCGCCTGCGCCTTTGACGACCCACGCCAGATGTACTCCTGGTCAGCCCAGGGTTTGACTACTCTCCGACCAGAGCGTGAAAGTAACCCACTGACGGGTGAACATGGGGCTTTCGCCGCTACTCTTCGACACATGGGCGTTCTGGATCGCAACGTCGTGGTCGTGACCGGAGCCGGTCGCGGCCTCGGCAGGGCGATCGCGCTCGAATGCGCCCGGGAAGGCGCCGCCGTCGTGGTCGCGGACGCCTCCCGCGAGTCCGCGACCTCGGTCGCCGAGCAGATCTCCGGCGAGGGCGGCCGGTCGGCCCCGGTCTACGGCGACGTCTCCGACACCCGGGTCGCCGAGCGCCTGGTCCGGGTGGCCACCGAGCGCTTCGGCGGGCTCGACGCGCTGGTCAACAACGCCGACGACCTGCGGACCGGCAGCGGTCCGCGCGCCGCGGACACCGAGTGGGACGAGGTGGTCCGCGGTTACGTCAACGGCGGCTGCGAGCCGTCGCGGGCGGTGTGCCGGTACTGGAAGGACTCCCGCAGGCCGGGCCGGATGGCGCACACCACCTCGGCGCTGGGCTTCGGCGGGCGGGACGGCTACCTGGGCTACGGCGCCGCCAAGCTCGCGCTCAGTTCGCTCTCGGCCATCGTGTCGATGGAAATGGCGCCGTTCGGCGTCGCCAGTAATGTGATCGCCCCAGTGCGCAGAACCCGAAATTTTGCCGCGTTGACCCGTTCCGGTGATGGGTCCGACGGCGTCGGCGCTGCTGGACGTGACTTCGAACTTTTTACCCTCGACAACTGCGCCGCACTGGTGGCATTCTTGGTGTCGGAAGCTTCCGCTTACATCAGCGGAAAAGTGTTCGGCGTCCAGGAAAGCAATGTCGAGATCTACCAGTCCTGTGTCGCGGCCGCGGAAATCACCGCGGGCTCCCTGCGGTGGAGCGCGGACGAACTCGTCCGGCGAATTGATGAACTGTTCTTTGCGACAGGTATTCAGCCAGGGCCTGAATATCGGCCGGAAAGAATGCGTTACTACGACGTATGGGGACTTCCCTCGCCAAGTGGTCTGGCTCCGCCCAGTCAGATCACTCAAAGCCGATCGGGCTAGCTGCCTGCCCCTTCGGCTTCCGGCGGGCGGAGCGGTTACTCCTTGCCCCCCACCCAAGAGACCGCTCCGCCCGCCGTATACCTACGGCAGCCAGGGCACGACTCCCTTGAGCAGCGCGTAGCCGACGAACGCGACGGTGTCGATCAGCGCGTGCGCCACGACGAGCGCCCACAGCCGCTGCGAGCGCTGCCAGAACCGGCCGTAGACCAGGCCCATCACGACGTTGCCGACGAAGCCACCGAAGCCTTGGTAGAGGTGGTAGGAGCCGCGCAGCACCGAGGACAGCAGCAGCGAGCGGTTCTCGCCCCAGCCGAGCTGGCGGAGCCGGGTGATCAGGTAGCCGACGACCAGCACCTCCTCGGCCCACGAGTTCGCGATCGCCGACAGGACGAGCACCGGGGCCCGCCACCACACGTCATCCAGCGCGCTCGGCATGACCGTGAGGTTCAGCCCGATCGCCCGCACCACCAGGTAGAACACCAGTCCGGGCACGCCGATCAGCGCGGCGAGGCCGACCCCGGACGCGAGGTCGCGGCCGCGGCGCGTCCGGTCGAGGCCGATGCTGCTCAGCCGGACACCGGCGCGGTAGAGCAGGTACACCCCGAGCGCGCCCCACGCCAGCAGCTGCACCACCCCGAGCAGCTGGTAGAGCAGGTCGATCAGGCCCAACTGGGAGCGCGAGACGTTGAGCGCGACCGACTGCTGGCTCAGCGGCACCGGCTGCAGCAGGGAGTTCAGCAGCGACAGCAGGCTGCGCGCGCCGGAGAGCCCGAAGGTGATCGAGAAGACCAGCAGGACCTCGATGCCGACGGCCCGCCGCCGCGCCGGATCGGTGATCGTCTCGATGCCGTCCGGCCGGGCCGGTGCCAGCCAGGAGCGCAGGCGGTTGGTCACCAGCGCACGCTACTTCAGCTCGTGTTGGACCCCGTCCGCAGCCGCACGTCGCCTGCGGGGATCGAGCATGGCGCACCGCCGGCATTGGTCAGGCCGGCCGGGGTCAGCAGCCACGCGGGCAGTGCGGCATCGCCGGTGTGGCTGCGGCCGAGCTTGTTCCGGAACAGGCGGTTGTGGAACGAGGCGCACTGCCTGTCGATCTTGTTCTTGCGTGCGCAATCAAGGTCGCAGAATTCATCCGCGTAGTGCGCGGTGCGGCCGGTCCGGTCGAAGGTGTTGTGCTCGAATACGTTGTAGCTGCTCGCGTTCCGGACCTTGATCGGATCTCCGCTGATCCACTCGAACCTGTTCCGGACGATCACGTTCGACGAGCTGAAATGCGTGACATAGGTGCCGTGGACGTATCCGGCGTGCGGATCGGTGTTCTCCACGCGGTCGAAGGTGTTGTTCTCGATCCGGTTACCGGAGGAGTTGGTCAGCACCACCGCGCCGTAGCCGAACGGGGCCCCTGGCGCGTGCTTGTCGCCGAGGTTGCGCAGCATCATCCCGAACAGCAGGTTCCCGTTCAGCCCCTGGCTGCCGCGCACCCGCAGCGGCGGGTCGTGGCTCTCGTCGCTGACGTCCCGCTCGGAGTCGCCGAAGATCGAGATCGCGCCCGCCGAGTACTCCTCGACCTGCAGGTAGTAGAAGCGCAGGCCGCTGTCGCCGCCGTTGTGGAGCGGGTCGGTGCGATCCTTCGGCAGCCGCGCCTGGAACCAGAAGCCGCCGGGGTGTCCCGCGACGTTGCGGAACACCGGCCTGCCGCCCGGCGGCAACCCCGTGCCCTGCTCGTAGTCGGCGGGCATGAACGAGATCGTGTGCCCGGGGATGTAGAAGCGCCAGTCCTGCATCCCGGCCGACCGGTAGACGCCCTGCTCGATCCGCACCTCGACGTCGGACTTCGGCCGGTGCCTGCGCAGCACCTCCTGCACGCGGGCGAGCGAGCCCACGGGTGTGCGCGCGGTGAGGCCGTCGTTGTGCGCGGGGGCTCCCGGCGCCATGTGCACGGTGAACAGGGGCGCCGCGCTCGCCGGTGCCATCGAGGCGAGCGGCAGGGCGAGCGCGAGGGCGGCGGCCGGCAGACGCATGCGGTCAGCGTCTTAGAAAATTCTTGACCTAACAAGCGGCTATCGGGGCAATCAGTGACCGTTCAGCCGGTTCAGGAACGGGCAGCCGGCCAGGCGGCGCAGTTCGGCGGCCAGCTGGCGGGTGTCGCCGACCGGCCGGGAGAAGGCCAGCCGGACGTCGTGGTCCCCGGTGATCGACTCCACCCGCAGCCGCAGCCCGTAGCGGTCCAGCCCGAGCGGGCGCACGTGCCCGGTGCGCAGCTCGTCCGGGATGTGCCGGGCCAGCTGCCCGACCACGTCCCCGTGCGCCGACTCCAGGTGCCGCAGCCATCCCGTCTCCATCAGGCAGAACGGGTCAGGGCGCGCGTCGGTGAACTCGCCGGGCTCCACCGACGCGGTCCCCTCCGCGTCGGCGAGCACCAGCGACGCGGGCACCAGGCGCAGCATCACCGCACCGTGTCCCACGTCGAGCAGCCGGTGGTCCGGCTGCTTCTCCGCGACGGCAAGCGCCTCCGCCCGCGACTCCTTCGGGTCGAGCGCCTGCAGCCAGCCGGTGAGCCACAGCAGGCCCCGGACCGGTTCCCGCAACCGGACCGGAGCCGAGTCCGTGATCTCCAGCATCGCGGTGAGTTCGCCCCTCGGCGCCTGCCACGCCAGCCCGACCAGCTCGTGGTGCGCGGGCAGCAGCAGTGCCGTGGTGCCGTCGGCGTGCACGTGGTGCAGCAACGGTTGGACGTGCAACGAGATCGGTCCGGCCGTGCCCATGCTCGATCCCGCAAGCGGACCTTCGGCGGCGGGCATCAGCACCGCGGGTCCACCCCGCGTCGCCATGGTCCTGGCCCGTTCCGCCGCGCTCGGCGTTGGCGCCTTCGTGGTCTCGACGTTCACCGCTCACCTCCGACTTAGGTGAGCCTAACCTGTGTTCGGGATAGGGGGAAGGGGCCCGTTCAGGGGTGCTGATTCAGGGGGTCCCAACCGGGCCTCCAGCGGCCACCATGAGAGCGTGCACCCCAGCCAGGCTGCAGCGCAGTCCGTTCCGGTCCCCCCAACCGACCGCCCGGCGGCTGAGACCCCGCACCTGCGGATGGCGATCCGGTTGATGAAACGGCAGCTGGTGAACTGGTGGCTGCTCCTGGCCGTGCTCGTCGGCGGGGCGACCGCGGCCAGCGTCGCCGACGTCTCCGGCTACGTGCAGGCCGTGGTGTGGATCTCGGTCAGCCTGTTCGTCGCGATGGCCATCGACCTGCTGCTGATGCTGGACGGCTGGACCCGGGCGACCGACCGGCTGCTGCCCTCGAGCACCTGGCGCCCCGCGACGGCGGAGCTGGAGCAGGCGGGCCGCAACACGCTGATGATGACGGTGACCGAGAAGAACGGGGAGACCTTCCGGCTGCGCACCCTCGGCATGCCCGCCCTCATCCGCGAGGTGCTGGCCCGCACCAGGAACGTGTGGGTGGTCGGCCCGGACAAGAACGGCTGGGCGGTGCTGGTGACGCCCGGCCTGCACTCACCGCTGGGCGGGAAACTGGAGAAGGGCAAGGCGCGCCCGGCGAACCCGGTGCTGCCCGAGGCCCCGATCACCGGCCCGGACGCCCCCGCCGCCGACGACTTCGTGGTCGCGGGCCAGGCGAAGCTCAAGGCCGGTGCGACCGCGCGCGGCCAAGCCGCCGCGGGAGCCGTGATCCTGCTCGGCGTGCTCGCCCTCGCCGTCGGCTGGCTGCTCGGCGCTCCGCTGATCGGCGCCGCCCTCTTGGTGCTGTGCGTGGTCGGCGCGGTGCCGTTGTTCCTCGCCGCCCGCCCGCTGGCCGTGTGGAAGCCACTGCCCGAGCTGCTCGCCGCGGGCACGTGGACCAGGCTGCCCGCGACCATCGACGAGACCTGGCGGCCGAACGCCCGCGGGTACGCCGATGGCAGTGCCGAGGTGCGCCTGCCGTCCGGGCAGACGGTCGCGGTGAAGCTGCCTCTGGTCAGCTGCGACGTCGTCGAGTACACGCGGGCCACCGGCACGATGTGGTTCGCGGGGATGCCGAAGCCGGGATCGGACAGCGCCATCGGCGTTCCCGGCTATCCGCTGGCCGACCTGGCCCGATTGTGAGCTGAAGGGGTTACCTTTCCTCCCGTGACCCCACCTCCACCGACGACCGGGCCCGCGTTCGGGCTGCGCTACCTCGACCTGGCGCTGCGCGCGGCGCGGCGGCAGCTCTGGAGCATCGGGCTGAGCGCCGTGGCGATGTGGTTGCTCGGCGCGCTCGCGATCGCCTTCGACGCCAGGAGACTGGCGACGGTCGCGATCGTCGTTCTCGCGGTGCTGATCACCGTCCTCGCGATCGTCCTGTACGTGCTGATCGGCGGTTGGCTGCGGGCGGCGGCGCGGATGTTCGCCGCGGAGTCCTGGCGGCCGGTCGCCGTGCGCGGCGTCCGGGGCCGGTTCCTGGAGGTGGAGTCGCCGGAGGGCGTGATCCACATCCGGTTCGTGGCAGGCGCGGAGCCGTTCCTGCAAGCCGTTGGCCGCGCCGAGGAGGTGTGGCTGGTCGGGCCGGACAAGCACGGCTGGGTCGCGGTGCACCTGGCTGGCATGCGCGCTCCGCTGCCCGGACGGGCCGTCCAGCAGCGACCCGATCTGCCGCGCACGGCGATTTCCGCCTACGACCCCGAAGCGCCGGCATCGGCCGACGCCGTCACCTCGACGGTCGCGCGCCTGCTGATCCGGCACTCCCGCCAGCTCTACACGCCCGCGAAGATTGCGCTCTCGGTCGGGCTCGGCGTGCTGCTCTCCACCGTGTGGACCGGCGAGGTCGTGCTCGTCGCGATCAGCGCCGTCGCCGTGCTCGTCGCCGTCGTGTTGTTCGTGCGCGCGCGGAAACGGCTGGGCGGCTGGACGAAACTCAGGCAGCTGCTGGACGCGGGGCCGTGGCAGCGCGTGCCCGCCGAACTCGACGAGCCGTGGGAGCCGGGCAGGCGGGGCTACGCCGACGCGACCGCGACGCTGACGTTCCCGGACGGGGAACGGGTGCCCGTGCGCCTGCCGCTGATGGGCATCGACGTCGCCGAGTACATGCGCAACACGGGCACGGTGTGGATCGCGGGCGAGCCCGGGACGACCTTCGCCGTCGGCGTCCCGGGCAGCGCGATCCTCGCCGTCGCGGATCAGCTCCAGTCGGGGCCGCGACGCGCCCAGGTCCAGGCGTAGCGCGCCGGCAAACCGGGCGAATCCCCAAGCCACTGTCGAGCTACCCTTTGCCGCCCCAGCAAGCTTGTTACCGTCGGTTCATGGCCGATAACGGGGGGATTTACCGGGGACCGACGGGCAACAACGACCCACGGTGGCAAGCCGGGTGGACCGCCATCCCCACCCGTGAGGAAGCGACCAGACCGGGCACGCTGCGCATCGACCGGGACAAGATCCCGGAGGCGATCGCCCTGTTCCGCAACATCAAGGAGCGCATGGATGACTTGGCCGAGGAAGCGCTAACTGCGCTGAAGGTGGAGCCGATGGCCGAGGACCGAGTGAGCTTCTGGGTCGCGGCGGAACTCACCGCCAAGGGACTGACCGAGCCCGAGTGCGCCTATAACGCCATCAAGGCATTCCGTGATCAACTCCAGGGCATGATCGACCGACTTGAGAACACTCAGCGCCTGATGACCAGCATCGAGGACACCAACCGCCGAGGACTAAGGGGGCAGCATGGCTAGTCGAGCTGCACGTCACCGACTCGTCGGACTCGGCGTCACCCTGCTCGCGCTGCCCCTCGCCGGGTGCGTCAACGTGGTCGGTGCCGACACCCCCACCACCGTGTCGACCACCCCCTCGATCCAACGACCGCGCGTCCTCGACATGACCAACGTCGACCCGTGCACACTGCTCATCCCTGAACAGCAACGCACCTTCGGCATCGACCGGCCACCCCGCCCCGACGACAGCGTGGTTCTCCAGGCGAAGTCCTGCCGGTTCCCGAACGAAGAGCTCTCCACGAGCGTGAGCTTCGTGCCGATTCCGCACACCGGCATCGACCGGTTCGCCGCGGGCAAGGTCAACGCCGAGGTCCGCGACCTCGTCATCGGCGGCTTCCCGGCCAAGGAGAACTTGATCCGAACCAAGACCGATCCGCCACCGGCCTGCGACGTCGTCGTCGACGTCGCTCCTGGGCAGACACTCCAGGCCCGCTACTCCAAGAACGGAAGTATCAAGCCACCTTTCCTGACCTCCGACGTGCTATGCCAGCGGGCTGCGCAGGCGGCCGAGGCGGCCATCGCCACGCTCATGAGCAGGAACTGACAGATCAGAGGGTCGATCAGCTCCAGTCGGGGCCGCGACGCGCCCAGGTCCAGGCGTAGCGCGGGTCCTCGCTGGCCTGCGCCGCCTCGCCGAGGTTGAGCGGGCGGAAGGTGTCGACCATGACCGCGGTCTCGTCGAAGCGCTCCGCGCCCAGCGACGCCTCCGCGGCTCCCGGCTGCGGTCCGTGCGCGCAGCCGGAGGGGTGCAGCGACAGCGACCCCAGGCCGATGCCGGAGCCCTTGCGCGCCTCGTAGTTGCCGCCGACGTAGAACATCAGCTCGTCGGAGTCGACGTTGGCGTGGTTGTACGGCACCGGCACCGCGAGCGGGTGGTAGTCGACCTTGCGCGGGCAGAACGAGCACACCACGAAGTTCGGGCCCTCGAAGGTCTGGTGCACGGGCGGCGGCTGGTGCACGCGGCCGGTGATCGGCTCGAAGTCGGCGATGTTGAACGCCCACGGGTAGAGGCAGCCGTCCCAGCCCACCACGTCGAAGGGGTGGTTGGCGTAGGTGAACCGCGTCAGGCCCGCGCGGTGCCGCACGAGCACCGGCACGTCCTCGCCGTCGACCAGCAGCGGCTCGGTCGGCATGCGGAGATCGCGCTCGCAGTACGGGGAGTGCTCGAGGAACTGGCCCTTGGCGGACAGGTAGCGCTTGGGCGGGCCGATGTGCCCGGTCGCCTCCAGCACGAGCAGCCGCAGCTCCTGGTCGCCCTCGGGCACGATCCGGTAGGTGCACGACGTGGGGATCACCACGTAGTCGCCGACGCCGACCTTCAGCACCCCGTAGATCGTCTCCAGGGTGCCCCCGCCGGTCTGCACGTACAGCAGCTCGTCGCCGAAAGCGTTGCGGTAGAGCGGACTCGGCTCGTTCGCGGCGACGAAGCAGATCGACACGTCGGCGTTGCCGAACAGCAGCCGTCGCCCGGTCACCGCGTCGACGCGGTCGGGCTCGGCCCACTTCAGCTCCTGGGTGCGGAAGTGCCGCGGCTTCAGCGGGAGGTTCGCCACGGTGCCGCCCCTGGTGTCCTCCACCTGTTCGGCGTTCACGATCGCCGTCGGCAGGAACCGGTGGTAGAGCAGCGCGGAGTCGGAGGAGAAACCCTCGACTCCCATCAGCTCCTCGGCGTAGAGGCCGCCGTCCGGTTTGCGGAACTGGGTGTGGCGCTTTCGGGGGAGTTCCCCGACCGTGCGGTAGTACGGCATCGCCTTTCCGGCCCCTTCCTCGGGTGTTCGCAGAGCGGACATTTTTGTTCGTTCAGGTAGACGCCACTAGCGTGTCAGGCGTGTCAAGCGTCGAGGAGCTCCGCGCGCCCGGTCCGCGCGGCACACCGCCCCTGCTAGCCCGACTGGTTGACGACGCGGCGCTGTTCCCACCGGGCGACGCCCCGATGGCGGACGCGGTGCGTCACCACCTGGACTCCCGCTCGGAGAACTGGGCCGGAATGATCGGGTTGTTCCTCTGCCCGGCATCCCGGCTGCCCGAGCTGATCACCGAACTGATCAAGGCGAAGCCGGCCAAGCCGGTCGGCCTGTCACTGGTGATCGACACGGGCCTCGGCGGTGTTCCCAAGGCCGTTTCCATCGTCGAATCGCGCAGTGAGCTGCTGGCACTGCGCATGGTCGAGATGCCCGCCCCCTCCGACGTCGACGACGTCTGGCTGGAGCGCGTGTCCGAGTTCGTCCCCGAGGACGTGATCCGCGTCGTCGAACCCCGCCGTCCCGGCACCACCAACGGCACGATCAGCCACGAGGAGTGGCTGGCCAGCGTGCGCAGGGTGGCCGACCACGGCAGCTGGCCCAAACTGCGCTGCGGTGGCATGACCTCCGACGCGTTCCCCGGGATCAACGAGGTCGCCGACTTCCTCGCCGTCAGCAGCAGCGCCGGTGTGCCGTTCAAGGCGACCGCCGGACTGCACAACGCGATCCGGCACGTGGACGAGAACACCGGGTTCCAGCACCACGGTTTCCTCAACCTGCTCGTCGCCACCGCGCGCACCCTCTCCGGCGGGGACGCCAGGGCCGCGCTCGCCAGCGAGGACCCGCAGGCGCTCGCCGAGGAGGCGGGCAACCTCTCCGAGGCGGCGGCCCACGCCGTCCGCGGCGTCTTCGCCTCCTACGGCTCCTGCTCCCTGACCGAGCCGGTGGAAGACCTGAAGGGGCTGGGCCTGCTGTGAGTTGGATCGAGGATCCGGCCTTCGGCGCCGACCAGCCCTTCGGGCCGCAGACGCTGCCCTACGGCGTCATCGAGTCGGCGGAGGTGGACGGCGGCCCGGCACTCGCGGTGCGGGTCGGCGACCACGCGCTCCCGCTCCGGCCGATCGCGGGATCGTTCGGCGACCGGCTCCGCGAGCTGGTCGCGACGGGCTCGCTCGACGCCGTCCTGGCCGCGGGGCGCCCCGTGTGGAGCGAGCTGCGCGCGCGGCTGACCGAACTGGTCACCGCGGGCTCGGCGCCACGCGGGGCCAGGCTGGTTCCGGTCGGCGAGGTCACCAACCGGCTGCCGTTCACGGTGGCCGACTACGTGGACTTCTACTCGTCGCGGCACCACGCGGAGAACGTCGGCCGGATGTTCCGCCCCGACTCCGCCCCGCTGCTGCCGAACTGGACGCACCTGCCGGTCGGCTACCACGGCCGCGCCGGGACGGTCGTGGTCTCCGGCACCGACGTGGTCCGGCCGAACGGCCAGCGCAAGGGGCCCGACGACCCCGCGCCCGCGTTCGGGCCGAGCACCCGGCTGGACATCGAGGCCGAGGTCGGCTTCGTCTGCGGCGGCCCCGTCACCTCGCGGGTCTCGGTGCAGAAGGCGACCGAGCACATCTTCGGTGTCGCACTGGTCAACGACTGGTCCGCCCGCGACCTGCAGGCGTGGGAGTACGTGCCGCTCGGCCCGTTCCTGGCCAAGTCGTTCCTCACCTCCGTGGGCGCGTGGATCACCCCGCTGGACGCGCTGTCCCAGGCCAGGGTGGCGCCGCCGCCGATGGGCAACGAGCTGCACGACTACCTGGTCGAGGACCGGCCGCTCGGGCTGGACATCCGGCTGGAGGTGCGGTGGAACGGCACGCTGGTCAGCCGTCCGCCGTTCGCGTCGATGGCGTGGACCTGCGCCCAGCAGCTCGCGCACATGACGGTCAACGGCGCCACGGTCCGCCCCGGTGACCTGTTCGCCTCCGGCACCGTCTCCGGGCCGGAGAAGCAGGAGCGCGGCAGCTTCCTCGAGCTGTCATGGGGTGGCAAGGAGCCCGTTGTGCTCGATGATGGTGCCGAACGCACCTTCCTCGAGGACGGGGACACCGTGGTGATCACAGCGACCGCACCGGGCCCCGACGGCTCCGTCGTCGGGTTCGCCGAGGTCAGCGGCACCGTGCTACCGGCTCCGGCGGACTGAGCGATGCCCGAGGGCGCTGCGGCGGGCGTGCCGAGAGAGAGCTCGCTGACCCTGGAGCGGGGCCTCGCCCTGCTCCAGGCGGTGGCCGACGCGGACACCGAGGCGCCCAGCATCAGCGATCTGGCGGCGGCGATCGGCGCCAGCCGCGCCGCCGTCTACCGGCTGCTGGTGCCCTTGCAGGCCAGGGGACTGGTGCGCAGGGAGGGCTCCCGCGTCCGCCTCGGGCTGGGCGTGCTGAGGCTGGCCGGGCGCGTCATGCCGCAGCTGCGCTTCGCCGCGCTGCCCACCCTGCGCGCCCTGGCGGAGCGGGTCGGCGCGACCGCGCACCTCACCGTCGCCGACGGCAACGAGGCGCAGGCCGTCGCGGTCGTCGAACCCACGTGGACCTCCTACCACGTCGCGTACCGGGTGGGCACGCGTCACTCGGTGCAGCGCGGAGCCGCGGGCAAGGCGCTGAACCTGCCGCCGGACGGAGCGGGGTGGCTGGCGACCTCGGGAGAGCTCCAGCCGGGGGCGTTCGGGGTGGCCGCGCCGGTGCGCGGCGTCATCGGGCTACGCGCGAGCGTCGGCGTGGTCTCGATGGAAACCCTCGTCAGCGAAGAGGTCGGGCCGCTCGTGGTCGCCGCGGCGGCCGAGGTGGCAGCGGCCCTCAGGTGAACCGGGCACTTTGTGCCGCCCCGGTACGTTGAGCGACCAACACGGCTGTTCCGTCCCACAGAAGGGGATCTCGGTGGTCTTCAAGAAGCTGCTCGGCGCGTTGGGCATCGGTGGCCCGTCCGTTGACACGGTGCTGTTCGACCCGAACACCCGGCCGGGCGGTGTCCTGAGCGGAGAGGTGCGCATCCAGGGCGGCGACCACGACGTCAACATCGAGTTCGTCGCGCTCGGCCTGGTCACCCGCGTGGAAGCCGAGCACGGCGACCACGAGCGCAGCGTCAACGCCGAGTTCCACCGCATCGGGGTGGAGGGCGCGTTCCGCTTGGCGGCCAAGGAGAGCAGGAACATCCCGTTCCAGTTCCCCGTGCCGTGGGAAACCCCGGTGACCGATGTCTACGGGCAGCGCCTGCCGGGCATGACCATCGGCCTGCGCACCGAGCTCGCGGTGGCGGGCGCGGTCGACAAGGGCGACCTCGACCCGGTGTTCGTGCACCCGCTGCCCGCGCAGGAGCGCGTCCTGGACGCCTTCGGCCAGCTGGGCTTCCGGTTCCGCAGCGCCGACGTGGAACAGGGCCACATCGCCGGGCTGCACCAGCAGCTGCCGTTCTTCCAGGAGATCGAGTTCCTGCCGCCGCACCAGTTCGCCGGGCGGATCAACGAGGTCGAGCTGACCTTCGTCGCCGACCCGCACGGCATGGCCGTGGTGCTGGAGGCCGACAAGCGCGGCGGCTTCTTCAGCTCCGGCCACGACGCCTTCGGCCGGTTCCAGCTCTCCCACGAGGACTCGATGAGCGCCGACTGGGCCGGGATGATCGACAACTGGCTGCACGAGGTGTCCTCCCGCCGCCAGTCCCACCACGGCCACCACGGCGGTCACCACGGCTACCACGGCGGCCACCACGACGGGGGCGGCATGGGCGTCGGCGGCATCGTCGCGGCCGGTGCTGCGGGCGTGGTCGGCGGCATGGTGCTCGGCGAGGTCTTCGACGAGGTCGGCGACGCCTTCTTCGGCGACGACGAGGGCTGACCGCCCCACCCCCGCCCACGGGACTTAGGTCCCGAGGGCGGGGGACCCTCGGTCGGGCGATCAGGGACGTGTTGACCTGCTCGTCGGCGGTGCCCGCAAGGCACCGTTAGGGCGTGGACGTCCTCGACATCGCCCGGTGGCAGTTCGGCATCACCACCGTCTACCACTTCCTGATGGTCCCGCTCACCATCGGACTCGCCCTGCTGGTCGCGGGAATGCAGACCGCCTGGTACCGCACGGGCAAGCCCCAGTACCTGAAGATGACCAAGTTCTGGGGCAAGTTGATGCTGATCAACTTCGCCATGGGCGTGGTCACCGGCATCGTCCAGGAGTTCCAGTTCGGGATGAACTGGAGCGCCTACTCCCGTTTCGTCGGCGACGTCTTCGGCGCGCCGCTGGCGATGGAGGGCCTGCTCGCGTTCTTCGTCGAGTCGACCTTCCTCGGCCTGTGGATCTTCGGCTGGGACCGGCTGTCCAAGCGGGTCCACCTCGCGTGCGCCTGGGCGTTCTCGCTGGCCACCATGCTCTCGGCGTACTTCATCCTCGCGGCCAACTCGTGGATGCAGCACCCCGTCGGGATCGAGTACGTCAACGGCAAGCCCCAGCTGAACTCGATCTGGGCGCTGCTCACCAACTCCACCGTGCTCGCCGCGTTCCCGCACACCATCGCGGGCTGCTTCGCCGTCGCGGGCACCTTCCTCGTCGGCATCGCCGCCTGGCACTTGGCGCGTAGGAACCGCTCCACTCCATCGATGCTCGGCCCTGCAAGCAGGTCTTCGGAAGCGGACGACCCGGACCGCAAGGTCTGGTTCGCGTCGCTGCGCCTCGGCAGCTGGGTCGGGCTCGTCGCGTTCGCGGCCGTCGCGCTCACCGGCGACCTGCAGAGCAAGCTGATGTTCGAGCAGCAGCCGATGAAGATGGCCGCCGCGGAAGCGTTGTGCCACACCGAAAAACCAGCAGGGTTCTCGGTGTTCGCCTACGGCGACGTGCAGCGGGCGGACTGCGAGAGCGTCAAGAGCATCACCGTGCCGGCGCTGCTGTCGTTCCTCGCCAACGGCGACGTCGACAGCGAGGTCAAGGGCGTCCACCAGCTCGTCGGCGAGTACAGGGCCAAGTACGGGTCGAACTACCCGGTGGACCCGCGCCTGGGCGAGCTGTCGGGACGGCCCATCGACTACGTGCCGAACCTGCCGGTCACCTACTGGGGCTTCCGCCTCATGATCGGCTTCGGCGTGATCGCCGCGGGAGCGGCGGCACTGGCGCTGTGGCTGACCAGGCGCGGACGGATTCCCCGCAGCCGGTGGTTCGCGCCGCTCGCACTGCTGTCCATCGCGACCCCGTTCCTGGCCAACAGCTTCGGCTGGATCTTCACCGAGATGGGCCGCCAGCCCTTCGTGGTCGCGCCCAACCCCACCGGCGTCGACGGGGTGTGGATGTACACGGCGCAGGCGGTCTCGGCCGGGGTCACCGTCGGCGAGGCGCTGTTCTCGCTGATCGCGCTGACCACGGTGTACGGCGTGCTCGCGGTCGTGGAGATCTTCCTGCTGCGGCGCTTCGTCCGCGCCGGGGTGGAGGGCGTGATGCCGCCCGATCCCGGCTCGACCCCGGACTCCGGTTCGGGTGACGCCAAGCCCGACGTCCTGGCCTTCGCCTACTAGGAGCGTCCACAGTGGACTTGCCGGTCATCTGGTTCGTGATCATCGCCCTGCTCTGGCTGGGTTACCTGTTCCTCGAGGGGTTCGACTTCGGCGTCGGCATGCTGCTGCCCGTGCTCGGCCGCGACGAGACCGAGCGCCGCGTGCTGATCAACACGATCGGCCCGGTCTGGGACGGCAACGAGGTGTGGCTGCTCGTCGCGGGCGGCGCGACCTTCGCGGCGTTCCCCACCTGGTACGCGTCGCTGTTCAGCGCGGCCTACCTGCCGCTGCTGCTCCTGCTGCTCGCCCTGATCGGCCGGGGCGTGGCGTTCGAGTACCGCGGCAAGGTCGACTCGCCCCGGTGGCGCCGGAACTGGGACCGCGTGATCGTCATCGGTTCGTGGGTGCCCGCGCTCGGGGTCGGGCTCGTGTTGTCCACCAACATCTTCGGCCTCCCGCTCGACGCCCGTGGCGACCGCGTGGGCTCGGCCTTCGCGGCCTTCCAGTGGCCCGCGCTCCTCGGCGCCGCGGCCGTGGCGGGCTTCGCGTTGGTCCACGGCGCGGTGTTCCTGTCGCTCAAGACCGACGGGGAGATCCGCCATCGAGCGCGGTCGCTGGCGCTTCGGTTCGCGCCCGTTGCCCTGCTGCCGCTCGTCGCGCTGCTCGTTCTCGTGCAGTCGCGCGAGGGCTTCACGTGGACCGTGGTCCCCCTCGCCCTGGCGCTCGTCGCCGTGGTCGTCGCGCTGCTCCGCCTGCGCCGCGGGCGCGAGGGCCAGGCTTTCGCCGGGCTCGGCATCGCGCTGGCCTCGACGGTCGTCGCGCTCTTCGGCGCGCTCTTCCCCGACGTCCTCCCGTCCACTGTGGACGCTGCGAACTCACTCACCGTGTACAACGCCGCGTCCAGCCCCTACACGCTCGGAGTAATGACTTGGGTCGCGCTCTTCGGCACTCCGGCCGTTCTCGTCTACCAGGCCTGGACTTACTGGGTGTTCCGGAAGCGGATCAGCACCACCCACATCCCCCCGGTGCACGTTCCATGAGCAACCCAGCCGCACCACTCCCCACCAGCGTGGACTCCGCGAAATCGGGAACGCGCGGCCCGCTCGGTTCGTTGCCGGGAATGTCGGTGTCGGCGCGGCGGGCCCTGGCCGTCACCGGTGTGCTGTCGGTGCTCACCGCCATCGCCCTGGTGACCCAGGCCTGGGCCATCGCCACCGCACTGGCCACCGTGGTCGCAGGCGGAGCGCTCGACGCGCTGCGCACCCCGCTCATCGTGCTCGCGGGCGCGGTCGTCGCACGCGCGGCGCTCGCGTGGGCCACCGAAGCGGTCGCCGCCCGCGCGGCCGTGGGAGCCAAGGAGGAACTGCGCGCGCGGGTGCTGGACTCCGCTCTGGCGCGTGGGCCGGAATGGATCGCCGGGCGCGGCCCCGCCGAGCTGACCGCGCTGGCCACCCGCGGCCTGGACGCACTGGACGCCTACTTCACCCGCTACCTGCCCGCGTTGCTGTCCGCGGTCGCCACTCCGCTCGTGGTGGGTGCGTCGATCCTGTTCTCCGACTGGGTGTCCGCGGTGATCATCGCGGTGACCATCCCGTTGATGCCGCTGTTCGCGATCCTGGTCGGCAAGCACACCGAGGACCAGGTCGCGCGCGCCGCGGACGCCAACGAGCGGCTGTCCGGCCACCTCCTCGAGCTCGTGCGGGCACTGCCCGTGCTGACCTCGCTGCGGCGGGCCGCGGCGCAGGCGGAGGCGGTGCGCCGCGTGGGGGAGGCGCACCGCCGGGCCACCGGCGCGACGTTGCGGGTGGCGTTCGCGTCGGCGTTCGTGCTCGAGTTGATCGCGACGATCTCCGTTGCGGTGGTGGCGGTTTTCGTCGGCGTGCGCCTGGTGTCCGGTGATCTCACGCTCGCGGTCGGGTTGTTCGCGTTGATCCTCGCGCCGGAGTGCTACCTGCCGTTGCGCGCGGCCGGGGCGGCGCACCACGCGAGCGAGGACGGCGTCGAGGCGGTGCGCCGGGTCGCGGAGATCGACTCGGCCTCGCCTGCCACGGGCACGGCGCGGCCGGTGTTCCGGCACGAGGTGGTCGTGGACTCGGTGCGCGTCGAGCGGCGGGGGCGCTACGCGCCGGACGGGTTGAGCTTCACGTTGCGCCCGGGTGGGATCACCCGGCTCGATCTGCCCAGCGGTGCGGGAAAGTCAACGGCGCTCGGGGTGCTCCTCGGTTTCGTGCGGCCCGACTCCGGCTCCGTCACCGTCGACGGCACCGATCTGTCCACAGTGGACATGGGGGCGTGGCGGGAGCAGATCGCCTGGGTGCCGCAGCGGCCCGCGTTCGCGGCGGGCACGGTCGCCCAGGAACTCGCGCTGGCCGTGGTCGACCCGACCGCCGAAGAACTCGCGGAGGCACTGGATTCGGCCGCGGCGCTGCACCTTCGTTTCCGGGACGTGGACGAACTCTCGCTCGGCGAGCGGCAGCGCGTCGCGATCGCCCGTGCGTTGCTGAGGGTCAACCGCGGCGCGCGCATCCTGCTGCTCGACGAGCCCACGGCGCACCTCGACGCCCCGACCGCGCAGCGCGTCATGACCGCGGTGCGCGAAGCCGCGCGCCGGGGTGTCGCGGTGCTGCTCGCCGCCCACCGCACCCATGAGCCCGCCGCCGAACTCGACGCCGGTGGTGGCGGCACGGTGCGGGCGATCTCTCAGGCGGATCGCCCGCACTGGCCCGCGCCTCTCCGCGAGCTGATCACCGCGCGCTCGGTCGGCGGAGCCCTGCTCGGCGCGGCGGCGCTGTGCAGCGGCATCGCGCTCACGGCGGTCTCGGCCTGGTTGATCGCGAAGGCGTCGCAACAGCCGCCGATCCTCACCCTCACGGTCTCGGTGGTCGCGGTGCGCACGTTCGGCATCGGGCGGGCGGTCCTGCGCTATGTCGAACGCCTGGTGTCGCACGACGCCGCCTTCCGCCTCGCGAGCCGGCTTCGTGTGCGGCTGTGGGAGACATTGGTGGCACTCGGCCCCGCGCGGGTCGATCGGGAAGCCGCGCAGCGCCTCGCGGAGGACACGGACACCATCCGCGACCTCGTGCCCCGCGTGCTCGTTCCGCCGCTGGTCTCGGTCGCGGTGCTGGCGACGGCGATCAGCGTCGAGGCGGTGATCCTGCCGGAAGCGGGGTTGGTCGCGCTGATCGCGCTGGGCCTCGCCGCGGTGCTCGCGCCGGTGACCGCGTTGGCGGTGGAGCGGCACGCATCGATCGCCCTCGCCAACGGGCGGCGCGAGGTGAGCGCGAAGGTTCTCGTGCTGCTCGAAGCCTCGGCGGACCTGATCTCCTTCGGCGCACACCGTGATCGACGGGCGGACCTGGCGGAGGTGGACGCCGGGCTGGCCGCGCGCTCCCGCCGCCAGGCCCTCGGGGTCGGCGCCGCCAACGCGGTGATCGTCCTCGCGACGGGCCTCACCGCGCTCGCGGGCATCGCGCTCGGCGCCGCCGCCAAGATCGATCCGCTGCTCGTGCCGGTCCTGGCCCTCATCCCGCTCGCGACGGCCGAAGCGCTCGCCCTGCTGCCGCCCGCTTTCCAGCAGTTCCGCGCGCTTCGCGTCCGTCACGTGCACGCCGACACGAGCGCCGTTCCTGTGAAGCGTGTTCACAAGACATCGGACGGGGTGCGACTGCACGGCGTCGACGTCGGGTGGGGTGGCGACGAGGTGTTGCGAGACATCGACATCGAGGTGAAGCGGGGGAGCTACACCTTCGTTGTGGGGGAGTCGGGGAGCGGGAAGTCGACCTTGCTGGCGCTGTTGCTGGGCTTCCTGGAGCCGACCGCCGGACGCGCCGAGCTGCCGGAACGCGTCGCGTGGTGCCCCCAGGACGCACAGCTCGTGTCCACGACCTTGCGGCAGAACCTGTTGCCCGCCAAGCCGCAGGCCGACGACGAGGAGCTGAAGGCCGCGCTGCAGAACGCCGGGATGAGCGACTGGACCGAGCGGCTGGACGTCCTGCTCGGCGCGGGCGGCGCAGCGGTCTCCGGAGGCGAGGCTCAGCGGATCGCGCTGGCGCGGATGCTGCTCGCGGCCGACGACGCCGACCTCGTGCTGCTGGACGAGCCCACGTCGCACCTCGACGAGCGCACTGCCGACGAGGTGCTGGAGCGGCTGCGGACCACGCTCGAAGGGAGGACGGTCGTGCACGTGACGCACCGCCTTGACGACATCCGTCAAGGAGACACGCTCATCGAGGTCACCGCGGGCCGGGTGCTGCTGCGCGAGCCGGTGCATGCGTAGCCTGGAAACTGTGCCGACACTCGATCCCGCAAGCGGATCTTGGGTGGACCCGACGCTCGCAGCCCGCGCGCTCGCGGCCTCCACGGAGATCACCACGGCCGCCCTGGAGGGCGATGACGTGGACGGTGTGCTGCCGCTCGTCGTCCGGCGAGCAGCCGCGCTCGCCGAAGCGGACCTCGGGCTCGTCATGGTCCGTGCCGAGGACGACAGGCTGACCGTCGAGGCCGCGCATCCCACCACCACGGAGGACGATCCGGTCGGACTCACCCTCTCCGCCCGCTCGGCGGCGGCTCGCGTCGCGCGAGGCGGAGTGCCTGTCGCCGTGGACGATTTCGTCGTGGACCCGCGCACGGCGCCGTTCGTCCCCGCGGCCCTCCGCGGCTACGGCCCGTTCGCCGTCGCGCCGTTCGGAACCCGGGAGAGACGCCTTGGCGCTCTCGCGGTCTACCGGCGTCGCGGGGCGGAACCGTTCAGCCAGTTCACGGTGGACCTGCTCGCGAGTTTCGCCGCCCAGGCCGGACTGGCGCTCGTGCTCGCAGACGGCGCGACGGCGCGTCGGCGCATCGCCGTCTACGAGGAGCGCGAACGCATCGCCAGGGACCTGCACGACGTGATCGTGCAGCGGCTCTACGCCGCCGGGATGCAGCTCGACCTGCTGGGGCGGCGACTGGCCACGCGCTTGGACCGGGCCGACGCCGCGCGGCTGGCCGAAGCGGTCGACCAGCTCGACCAGACCATCGAAGAGGTGCGCGGAACCGTGCGCGCGCTGCGGTCGCCCGATCCCGAGCCGCCCGCCGACCTGCTCGCGTCGGTGCGCGCGGAGGTGGACATCGCCGGTGAGCTGCTCGGGTTCCCGCCGGACCTGGAGACCAAGGGCGACCTCGACAACGTGCCCGCCGAGGCCGCCGACCACGCGCGCGCCGCGCTCCGCGAAGCACTGTCCAATGTGGTCAGACACTCCGGGGCGCACACGGTGAGCGTGCGGGTGCGGCGGAAGAACTCCTTGCTACGACTGGAAGTCGTCGACGACGGCTGCGGCATCCCCAAGGACGTGTCCAAGCGCGGACTGCGCCACCTGGAAGAGCGCGCGGCGGCCGCGGGCGGGCGGTGCCGGGTCACCTCCTCCGCCCGCAGCGGCACCAAGGTCACCTGGGAGATTCCCCTCGCGTTCGCTTAGCGATCCACGCGGCGGCCTGGGTGCGCCGCTGCATGCGCAGCTTCGCCAGCACGGACGTGACGTAGTTCTTCACCGTCTTCTCGGCCAGGAACAGCCGTTCCGCGATCTCGCGGTTCGACATGCCCTCGCCGATCAGCTCCAGCACCTTGCGCTCCTGGTCCGTCAGCGCCGCCAGCTCGTCGGCGGGCTCGGCCGCCTCGCGCCGCATCCGCTCCAGCACGCGGGCCGTGGTCTGCGGGTCCAGCAGTGAGCGCCCCGCAGCGACCTCGCGGATCGCCGTCACCAGGTCCTGGCCGCGCACCTGCTTGAGCAGGTACCCGGACGCCCCGGCGAGGATCGCGCCCACGAGCGCCTGCTCGTCGTCGAACGCCGTCAGCACCAGGCAGAACGGCGGCTCCGGCAGATCGCGCAGCCTGCGGCAGAGCGTCACGCCGTCACCGTCGGGCAGGCGCATGTCCACGACCGCCACCCGCGGGCTCACGGCCTGCGCGCGGACCACGGCCTCCTCGGCCGTGCCAGCTTCGGCGACGACCTCGATGTCGGGTTCGGAGTCGAGCAGGTCGCGAAGTCCCCTCCGGACCACTTCGTGGTCGTCGACGAGCAGCACCCGGGTTGTCACGCGTCACACGGTACTGGGAACAACGGCCCCCCGTCCTCCGTTAGCACTCATAGACTCCGAGTGCTAAACCCGGACGTCAAAATACGTAGGGAGGGATTCGGATGGCTCTCGCAGTGCGCGACCCGTTCACGTCGTTGATCAAGCAGCTGGACACCGACTTCGACCTGCTGACCCGCCGTGCCTTCGGGGTCAACAACCGTGCGGGGGCCTTCGTTCCCCCCGCCGACGTCCACCGCGACGGTGAGGACGTCGTGATCACCCTGGAGCTGCCGGGCGTCGACATCACGAACGGCGTCGACGTCGAGGTCAGCGAGCGCAAGCTGACCGTCAGCGGCCGCCGCGAGGCGGGACCCGAGGACGGCGCGGTCTTCCGCGAGCTGCGCGGCGGCGAGTTCCGCAGGGAGTTCCGCCTGCCGGAAGGCGTGACCGGCGACAACGTCGAAGCCGACTACGACCGCGGTCTGCTCCGGGTCCGGGTGCGCGGCGTCGTCCGCAAGCCCGTCGAGCCCGCGAAGATCAAGATCCGCGGTATCGACCCGGCTGACACCGCCAGCTGACGCTGCCGGAGAAGGCGCCCTGGTTCCTCGGCCAGGGCGCCTTCTCCTCATGCCATGACCTCGTCCCACGCCGCGGCGACCTGCCGCGCGCAGTCCTGCGGCGAAACGCCGCCGACACCGGTGCCCAGGCCGGGCATGGCCAGCGCGCTGACCGCCCGCCGCAGCGGTGTGCCGCTCTCCAACCGCCCGCCAGACCACAACCGGAACACCGCGCGCGCCGCGAGGTAGGGGTGCACGGTGTCCTTGGGCAGCCGCTCGCCCGGCTCCCGCATCGTCGGCGCGCTCACCAGCCACGCGGGCATCGGACGTCCGGTGCGCACGACCAGCGCTTCACCCACCGGCAGCTCACCGCCGTGGTAGGCCAGCACCGCGCGTCGCACGGTCTCCTCGATCTGCGGGAACACCTGCGCGTAGACGGCGTCGATCCCGCCACGCATCCAGCCGTAGGAGTTCGCCGGGCTCACCACCGCGTCGACGTCCAGCTCCAGGATCGTGCCCCGGTGCACGCTGATCTCCGGGCGGTCCCGCGCGATCTCCAGCCACGCTTCCGCCAGGTCGTCCTCGACCGCGCACAGCACGAGCTGCGGGGTGCGGCGTGGGGCGGGGATGACCGCGGGACTGTCGTTGATCTGTAGGCCAGCCGTCTCCATGCGTTCCGCATCGCCGCTCACAGCTCAAGCATCGCCCGAGAGGGGGGAAACATTGCAAGGGTTGAACAGGGGACTCGATATGTCTTCCGCGTCTCACCCCGATCTGACCCATTCGGCCGCACCCGATTCGCCCGCTGAGGGCGCGTTCCGACGCTTAAGGTGGAGCGTGTGCCGCGCATCGCATACCTAGGCCCGGAGGGGACGTTCACCGAGCAGGCCGCGCGCCAGTTGCTCGCCGACACCACCGAAGGCCACGCCGACCTCGTTCCCGCCGAATCCGTCGCCGCCGCGCTCGACGCCGTCCGCTCCGGTGAGCGCGACGCCGCCTGCGTGCCCATCGAGAACTCCGTCGAAGGGTCCGTCACCTCGACGATGGACGCGCTCGCGGACGGGACGCCCCTGGTCGCGGTCGCCGAGACGATGCTGCCCGTGCGCTTCGACATCCTGGTCCGCCCCGGTACCACCGTGGAGGACGTCCGGACCGTCACCAGCCATCCGCACGCGCTCGCGCAGGTCCGCCGCTGGCTGTCGGTCAACCTCCCCGACGCCGCGCATGCCGCCACGACCTCGACCTCCGCCGCCGCGGTCGCCGTGCGCGACGGGCAGGCCGACGCGGCCGTGTGCGCGCCGCTGGCCGCCGAGCGGTACGGGCTGAGCGTGCTCGCCGGGCAGGTCGCCGACGTCGAGGACGCGGTCACCCGGTTCCTGCTCGTGCGCCGCCCCGGAGCGGTGCCCCCGCCCTCCCGAGCCGACCGGACCACCGTGGTCGTGGTGACCGGGGACTCGGTCGGTTCGCTGGCCAGGGTGCTCAACGAGTTCGCGCTGCGCGGGGTGAACCTCACCCGGATCGAGTCGCGGCCGATCAAGGGCAGCTTCGGCGAGTACCGGTTCTTCCTCGACTTCGCCGGGCACGTCAACCAGGCGCACGTCGGCGAGGCGCTGGCGGCGCTGCGGCGGCACTGCCAGGACGTGCGGTTCCTCGGGTCGTTCCCGCGCGCGGACGAGGGCGGCTCCAGCGGTTCGGACGAGGCGTTCACCGCCGCGGCGGAGTGGCTGGCGGGCATCCGTTCCGGAGGGCGAGCGTGAGCTGCCTGCGCCTGATCCTGGTCCGGCACGGGCAAACCCAGTCCAATGTGGACTTGATCTTGGACACCAAGCTGCCCGGCCCGCCGCTCACCGGCGAGGGGCGCAGGCAGGCGCTGGCGGCCGGGCTCGCGCTGGCGAGCGAGCCCGTGCGCGCGGTCTACGCCAGCGAGGCCGCCCGCGCGCGCGAGACGGCGGCGCCGATCGCCGACGCGCACGGGCTGGACGTCGTCGTGCTGCCCGGTGCGCACGAGGTGCAGATCGGCGAGCTGGAGGGCCGCTCCGACATGCCCGCCGTCGAGAAGTACCGCGAGGTCTACTGCTCGTGGGTGGGCGGCGACCTCGACCGCGCGATGCCGGGCGGCGGAGAGACCGGCAGGCAGATCCGCGAGCGCTTCCTCAGCGCGATCGAGCGCATCACGAGCGTGCACAGCGAGGGCACGGTCGTGCTGGTGAGCCACGCCGGGGTGATCCGCTTCATCGTGGGGCAGCTCGTCCCCGACGTGGACGAACTCGTCGCCGGTCACGCGTACCTGCCCAACACCGGGCGGGTGGTGCTGGAGGTCGACTCCTCCGGCTGGCGCTGCCTGCACTGGCCGGAGGAGGAGCTGGCCGGTTAGGCCGTGTTTCACAGGTCTCGTTCGATGAGAGCCAGGATCGAGGTCGTTCCTGGCAAGTCGGCGGGAAGTCCGCGCACCGGTGTTGTACGTGGGCTTTCCGGCCGCGCCGCCAGGGGCGGGCTCGCACTGGACATCGCGAACACGGGCCTGTGAAACGCGGCCTAGCCCCAGCCCATCTCGTGCAGCTTGTGGTCGTCGATCCCGAAGTGGTGCGCGACCTCGTGCACCACGGTGACGGCGATCTCGTCGACCAGCTCGTCCTCGTCGGAGCAGAAGTCCATCAGCGCTTCGCGATAGATGGTGATCCGGTCCGGCAGCACCCCGCCGTAGGTCGAGGTGCGCTCGGTCAGCGCGACGCCCTCGTACAGCCCGAGCAGTGACGGCTCGTCCGGATTGCGCTCCTCGACCAGCACGACCACGTTGTCCATGGCGGCCGCCAGCTCCGCGGGGATCAGGTCCAGCGCTTCCTCGACGAGCTCGTCGAAGCGGACCCGCGACATCTCGACCGGCATCGGCGGATCAGCCGCCGCCCTGCGACGTGGGCGGCGGGGAGCCGCCGGTGTCGTGGCCGCCGCCGTTCTGCTCGATCGAGACGTCGTCCATCTGGTCGCTGACGTCGGTCCCGGGCGAACCGGGGGGAGCGGGCGCGCCCGGCGGTGCGACCGGCACCTGCGCGAGCGCGGGCTCCTTGCCAATGTCGATCTTGCCGGGCTTGTCCTTGCTCACGCTGCCGCTGATCGGCGCGAGGCCGGACTTGTCCTGCAGCTGCGTGCCGACCTTGCAGTCCACCCGGCGCGAGCCCGCCATCCAGCTGTCCTGCTTGCGGGTGTCCCAGTAGACCGTCAGGCCCTTCTGCTCGACCACGTTGGGGCCGCCCGCGTACTCCGCGGCCAGCTTCGGGCACTGCACGCCGAGCAGGGCGTTCTGCTTGGACTCGTCCGGGTACTCGGACGGGAAGTGCGCACCGAGGTCGACGACGCCGACCACCTCGTAGGCGTGCGCCTTGTCGCAGGTGACCGGGTCGGCGACGGCGCGGCCGCTGATGCCCACGCACAGACCGACCGAGTGCACGTCGGACTGGTCGATGGCCTTCGCGCTTCCCACGATCGGGTACAAAACGCCGGAGGGGCCGGCCGCCTGGACGCCGCACCAGAGCTTGCGGTCGCCGTTCTCCCAGCTCTTCTGGGTCGGTTTGAGCGCGCTCACGCTCAGCCTGCCCGCCGGGTCCAGCCTGCCCTCCAGCACCTCGACGGTCTTCTCCGCGCACCAGCTCTGGCCGATCTGGGCCCAGCGCAGTTCGTCGGGGAAGGGCGCCTCGTCACCGAAGTTGGCGTCGGTGGACAGGTCGGCGGTCAGCGTCAGCTCGAACAGGTGCGGTTTCTCGCACGGGACCTTGCTCACATCGCTGGCATCGGGCTTCGTCCAGGTCAGGCAGGTCCCCGGCGGCGCGTCGGCGAGCACGTGACCCGGGCCGGAGCTGGACGCGTCCGAACCGAACTGCCAGCCGAAGACCGTGCTGGCCACCAGGATGAGCAGCGCACCGGCGAACGCGCCCGCCATGACTCTGCGGGTGCTCTGGGTGTGATCCATGCGGTGGGTCCGATCGCGGGTCTGGACGGCAGGGGCTAACGGCATCTACCCCATGATGCCCGCTCCGGCCAACCCAAGCGTCTATCCGGGTGACCTGGGTTGCTATTTGGCCACTGTCCTACGTCACACCCAGGACCTAGGTACGGTGCCGCTCGGGAGTGGTTGATGACGAACAACGAAACGCCGGGCGGCGAGCAGCCGCCCGAGCCGAAGCAGACCCCGGCGACCCAGCAGGGGCCGTCCGGGGCCGAGCCCGCATCCGCCGAGCCGCGGCCGGGGGCCGAAGCCCGGCCCGAACCGGCCGCAGAGCCGACGGCGCAGGCGACACCGGTCGGGACACCGGCGAAGCCGAAGCGCGGTCAGATCAACTTCCAGGACCCGAGCACGACCAAGGCCCGGCCGCCGACCGTCGCCGAGCAGCGGGCGCGCGAGGCCGCCAGGCGCGAGGCGCGCAGGCGCCAGGAGGCCGAGGAGGCGGAGGCCGCCCGCAAGGCCAAGCTGCGCAAACGGCTGCTGATCGGCGGTGGCGTCTCCGTCGGCGTCGTCGCGCTGGTCGCCATCTGGTACGCGGCGTCCCAGCCCGACGACGTCGAGGCGCGCTGCGTCGACAACAACAACATCGTGGTCGACGACAAGTACTGCGACGACGACTACGCGCGCGCCAACGGCGGCTACAGCAGCGGCGGCGGCAGCACCTTCATCTACCTCGGTGGCGGCGGCCGCCAGTACAGCTACAACTACGGCGGCAGCGGGGCCATCGGGCAGAGGGTGACCGGTGGCACCTCGATCCGGCCGAGCGGCGCCAACATCTCGACCCCGTCCGGCAAGTCGATCCAGCGCGGCGGCTTCGGCGTCCGCAGCGGCAGCAGCGGAGGCAGCTGAGTGCAGAGGCAGACCTCCGAACCGCGCGCCGACTGGGAGCGCAAGGTCGCCGAACAGGGCCTGGTGTTCGGCAGCCCGGCCGCGGGGCCCGGCGGCGTGCAGCGCCCGTACTGGGACGAGTCGACGCACTACGTGTTCAGCCTCGACGAGGTGCTCTCGCTGGAGGCCGACGTCGAGGTGCTGCACTCCATGTGCCTGGACGCCGTGGACAACGTGGTGACCACCGAGCGCTACCGCGACTTCGGCCTGCCGGAGTGGGTGTGGCCGGCGATCGCCGAGTCGTGGAAGCGCGGCGACCCGCACCTCTACGGCCGCTTCGACCTGCGCTACGACGGCACCGGCCCGGCCAAGCTGCTGGAGTACAACGCCGACACCCCGACCTCGTTGCTGGAGGCGGCCGTCGTGCAGTGGCACTGGCTGACCGACACCCACGAGGGCGACGACCAGTGGAACTCCATCCACGAGAAGCTGGTGGAGCGGTGGAGCCGGCTCGCCGACCGGCTGCCCGCCGGGCAGGCGCACTTCACCTGGTCGGCGGCGGACTCCAGCGGTGAGGACCACGTCACCGCCGCCTACCTGCAGGAGACCGCGGCCGAGGCCGGGCTGGACACCGTCGGGCTGGCCATCGAGGAGATCGGCTGGGACCCCGACCTCAAGCGCTTCGTGGACCTGCGCGAGGACGTGATGTCCACCGTGGTGAAGCTCTACCCGTGGGAGTGGGTCGTCGACGACCCGTTCGGCAAGCACGCGGTGGAGAGCCAGCCCGGGACGCTGTGGGTCGAACCCCTGTGGAAGATGCTGCTGTCGAACAAGGCGCTGCTCGCGGTGCTCTGGGAGATGCACCCCGGGCACCCCAACCTGCTGCCGTGCTTCCTCGACGAACCCGGCTTCCTCACCGAGTACGTGCGCAAGCCGCGGCTCGGCAGGGAGGGGTCGAACATCCAGATCGTCGCTCCCGGGATGGAGCACGAGACCGGCGGCGTGTACGGCAAGGAGGGCTACGTCTACCAGCTCTTCGACCCGTTGCCGGAGTTCGACGGCATGCGCCCGGTGCTGGGCGCGTGGGTGGTCGGTGACCACTCGGCGGGCCTGGGCATCCGGGAGACCGTCGGCCTGGTCACCGACGACGGCGCGGCGTTCGTTCCGCACCGCATCCCCGAGTCCTGAAACCGCCAATCACTATCCATAATGGACAGTCGGGTCGTTCTCCCGGCTGGGTCGTAGGAGGAAGTTCGTGACCACCCAACTCGCCGTCTCCAGCCTGGCGCTGGAGGAGGGCTTCGGCGGTGCGCTCCTGCGGGGCGTCGGCGCCATCGCGCTGTACGCGGTCGTCGGCCTGCTGCTCATGCTCGTCGGGTTCTACGCCATCGACCTCACCACCCCGGGCAAGCTCAGCCAGCTCGTCCGCGACGGCGCGCCGAACGCGGTCGTGATCACCTCCGCCGGTCTGATCAGCATGGCTTTCATCGTCGTGGTGGTGATCAACAACGCCGGCGGCAAGCTGTCCGAGGGCCTGCTCTCCGCGCTGGTCTTCGGTTTCGTCGGGGTGGTCGTGCAGGTGCTCGCCGTCCGGCTGCTGGAGTGGGTGACCCGGATCGACATCGGCAACCTGATCCGCTCGCAGACCTACACCCCGGCCAGCATGGTCATCGCGGCCGCGCACCTGGCGCTGGGCCTCGTGGTCGCCGTCGCGATCAGCTAGGCGATCTCGGGAGACCGGGAATCGGCGGTCCGTCGATTCCCGGTTTTCCCCACCACTAAGCTCACCAGGTGTGATCGACCTCAAGACGCTCCGCGAAAACCCGGAAGCCGCACGCGACTCGCAGCGCGCCAGGGGCGAGGACCCGTCCCTCGTCGACGCGCTGCTCTCCGCCGATGAGCGGCGCCGCGCCACGGTCTCCCGCGCGGACTCCTTGCGCGCCGAGCAGAAGCAGTTCGGCAAGCAGGTCGGCAGGGCCCAGGGCGAGGAGCGCGCCGCGCTGCTGGCCAAGGGCAAGGAGCTGGCGGCGGAGGTCAAGGCCGCCGAGGCCGAGCAGCAGGAGGCGGAGCAGGCGTTCGTCGCCGCGCACCGCGCGGTCTCCAACATCGTCGAGGACGGCGCCCCGCACGGCGGCGAGGACGACTACGTCGTGCTCAAGCACGTCGGCGAGCAGCCCGCGTTCGACTTCGAGCCCAAGGACCACCTGGAGCTCGCCGAACGCCTCGGCGCGATCGACATGGAGCGCGGGGCGAAGGTCTCCGGCTCGCGGTTCTACTTCCTCACCGGCGTCGGCGCGCAGCTGCAGCTGGCCATGCTCAACCTGGCCGCCCAGCAGGCGGTCGCGGCCGGGTTCACGCTGATGGTCCCGCCGGTGCTGGTGCGTCCGGAGATCATGGAGGGCACCGGCTTCCTCGGCGCCCACGCCGGCGAGGTCTACCGGCTGCGCGACGACGACCAGTACCTCGTCGGCACCTCCGAGGTGCCGCTGGCCGGCTACCACGCCGACGAGATCATCGACCTCGGCGCCGGGCCGAAGCGCTACGCGGGCTGGTCGACCTGCTTCCGCCGTGAGGCGGGCTCCTACGGCAAGGACACCAGGGGCATCATCCGGGTCCACCAGTTCGACAAGGTGGAGATGTTCGTCTACACCCGCCCGGAGGACGCGCACTCCGAGCACCTGCGGCTGCTCGCCTGGGAGGAGGAGATGCTGGCCAAGGTCGAGCTGCCCTACCGGGTGATCGACGTGGCAGGCGGCGACCTCGGCAGCAGCGCGGCCCGCAAGTACGACTGCGAGGCGTGGCTGCCCAGCCAGCAGGCCTACCGCGAGGTCACCTCGACCTCCAACTGCACCACCTTCCAGGCGCGCAGGCTGTCGGTGCGCTACCGCGACGCGGACGGCAAGACCCAGATCGCCGCGACGCTCAACGGGACCCTGGCCACCACGCGCTGGATCGTGGCGATCCTGGAGACCCACCAGCAGGCCGACGGTTCGGTCCGGGTGCCCGACGCGCTGCGCCCGTTCCTGGGCAAGGACGTGCTCGAGCCCGTCCGCTGAGCCCCGGCCGGGGTGTCCGAAGTGGACACCCCGGCCGCCTGCTGAAATCCGTCTGAAGAACTCGCCGGCGATGTTGCGAGTGGACGGTGCGGCATTGCAAGATCATGAGTTCGCTACGTTCTCGGCATTACTGAGACGCTGCTGTCTCAACCGTGTTAGCGTCGCCGCCGTGGTGACCGATCGGGACCAGGTGCTGCGCGCGGCCGCGTCGCTGCTGGTGCGCAACCACGGTGCCTCCATGACCGAGGTGGCCGAGGCCGCCGGGATCAGCAGGGCCACGCTGCACCGCGTGGTGCCCAGCCGCGACGCCCTGCTGGACCAGCTGCTCTGGCTCGGCCTCGGCGAGACGGTCGCCGCGCTGACCACGGCCGAACCCGAGACCGGTGAGCCGCTCGCCGCCCTCGAACGGGTGGTCTCGGCGCTGACCCCGGTCGCCGAGCTGTTCCGCTTCGTCACCACGCAGCCGCTGGACGAGACCACCCCTGAGTTCCAGGCCGGCTTCCACGCCCTCGACGAGCGGTTGACCGCGCTGTTCCGCCGCGGCCAGGACTCCGGTGCGTTCCGGGGCGACCTGCCCGCGACCTGGATGGTCGACGCGCTCGCCAGCCTGCTCTTCGCCGCCGCGCTCGCGGCCCGGGCGGGCAGGCTGCCCGGGAACGACAACCCCCGCGCTGTCATCGACCTGCTGGTGGGTGGCGTCACGCGAGGAGAAACCGAGTGACCGCTTTGTCGTCAGTCCACGAGACCAGCCCGGTGAGTGTGCGGCACCGGTGGATCGCCCTCGCCACACTGGTCCTGGCGATCCTGTTGGTGTCGCTGGACACCACCGTGCTCAGCCTGGCCATCCCGCACCTGACCGAGAGCCTGAAGCCGACCAGCACCCAGATCCTGTGGATCGGCGACATCTACGCGTTCGTGCTGGCCGGTCTGCTGGTCACGATGGGCACGCTGGGCGATCGGATCGGTCGCAAGAAGCTGCTGATGATCGGCTCGGCCGGGTTCGGCCTGTTCTCCGCGGTGGCCGCCTTCGCCCCGAGCGCGAACCTGCTGATCGTGGCGCGGGTGGTGCAGGGCGTGGCGGGCGCGACACTGATGCCCTCGACCCTGTCGATCATCCGCAACATCTTCACCAACCCCAGGGAGCGCGGGTTCGCCGTCGCCGTCTGGGGCGCGATGGCCTCGGCGGGCGCCGCGCTCGGCCCGCTCATCGGCGGTGTGCTGCTGCAGCACTTCTGGTGGGGCTCGGTCTTCCTGATCAACGTGCCGGTGATGATCGTGCTCATCGGCGTCGGGCTGTGGGTCGTGCCGGAGTCCAAGGACCCGGTGCCGGGGGCGTGGGACCTGCCCAGCGTGTTCGCCTCGCTGGTCGGCGTCGTCGCGGTGGTCTACGGCATCAAGGAGATCACCGTCTACGGCTGGGCTCAGCCGCTCGCGCTGCCGGTCGCCGCGCTCGGCGTGTTCGCGCTGGTCTGGTTCTGCCGTCGGCAGATGGTGATCCCGCACCCGCTGGTGGACGTGCGGTTGTTCGCCAACCCGAAGTTCAGCAGCGCCATCCTGTCCACCCTGCTCGCAGTGCTCGGTCTCGCGGGCGCCTCCTTCATCCTGTCCCAGTTCCTGCAGCTGGTGCAGGGCTACAGCCCGCTGAACTCCGGTCTGCTGAACCTGCCCGGCACGGTCGGCGCGGTCACCGGCGGCCTGATGTCCAGCACCATCGCGCACCGCTGGTCGGCGCGGAAGGCCACCTCGATCGGGCTCGCGGTGATCGGCGGCGGCCTGTGCATCGCGCTCGGCTTCGAACCGGACACCAGCGCGTGGACGGTCGGCTTCGTCATGTTCGTCGCGGGTGGCGGTGCCGGGCTGGCGTTCACCGTCAACGCCAACATGGTGCTGACCGCGGCGCCCAAGGAGAAGTCCGGTGCGGCGTCCGCGTTGTCCGAGACGGCCTACCAGCTCGGCGCGGCGCTCGGCATCGCGCTGCTCGGCGCGGCGAGCACGATCGTCTACCGCAACAGCATGACCGTGCTGGCCCCCGTGCTGCCGCAGGAGATCTACACCGGAGCGCGGGAGTCCATCGGCGGAGCGCTCGCCGCCGCGCCGAAACTGCCGCCGGAGCAGGCGGCTCAGCTCGTCGACGTGGCCAGGCACGCCTTCGTCGATGGCGCGGTGGTCGCGGCGGGCGTCGCGGCCGTGCTGCTGGTGAGCGCGGCGGCGTTGTCCTGGTTCGTGCTCAGGGAGAAGTCAGAGGCATAGACCCTCCCGCACGGCCTCCACGAAGGCCGCCGGGTGGGACAACTGCGGTGCGTGCCCGGCGCCCGGGATCACCCGCACCCGTGCTTCCGGCAGGAGTCCGCTGATCGCCCGCACCACCGCGCGGTAGATCGGCAGCGTGTCCCCGCCCGTCGTCACGGTGACCGGAACACCGAGGCCCACCAACGCGGACGGGTCCACGGCCAGCCGGTCCGGGTCGCGGTACTGGTCGAGCCAGGTCTCCGCGTTGGCCATCATCGTGGCGCGCTGCTCGGCGTCGAACAGGCCGAGCCAGCTGCCCTCGCCGAACCCGACGTGCTCGACGAACGTCCGCGTTCCCGCCTCGACGTCGCCGAACCCCAGCAGCTCGGCGGCCTCCCGCATCCGCTTCGCCGCGGCCAGCCGCAGCTCGTCGTCCTCAGTGGACAGAGCGGCGAACAGGGGCGGCTCGTGCACCACGACACCGCGCACCGCCTCGGGCCGCTTCGCCGTCGCCAGCACCACGATCGACGAACCGTAGGAGTGCCCGACGAGGTGCGCCCGGCCGCCCGCCACCTGGTCCACGACGGCGAGCAGGTCCGAGACGTCCTCCAGGATGCTGCCCTGGCCGCGAGGTGCGGTGCTCGCCGTGTGCCCGCGCCGGTCGTACCGGATCACGGTGTTGCGCTCGCCGAGCGGCCCGACCACGCGGTCCCAGCTGCGGTGGTCGTCCCAGGAACCGTGCACGAACACGATCGGATCACCTCTGCCGTCGCGGGTCCACGCCAGTCGGGTCTGCCCGAGGTCCAGCACTCCGGTCCGCATGCCGGTCGACGCTACGCCCGCCTACCGGTATCGGGGAATGACGCTCGTCACCACGTCCTCCAGGACGCCGATGTCACCCGCGTACCAGTCGCGCTCCCGCGGCCAGTGCGTGATGACATCGGTGAAGCCCAGCTCCGCCGCGCGACCGGCCGCATCCGCGAAGTAGTCCACACTGGACAGTGAGAAGACCGGTGCGGCGTCGAGCGAAAGGCATCTGTCCACTGTGGATTCACCGGTCAGTTCACGGTGCCGGTCGATGAGCTCCGCGACGGCCTTCCACCACGCGTCCAGGTCCTCGACCTTCGGCCCCGTGGTGACCCAGCCCTGGCCGAAGCGCGCCGCGATCCGCATCGACCTCGCCCCGTTCGCCGCCACCAGGAAGGGCAGCCTCGGGCGCTGCACGCAGCCGGGCAGCGTGCGTGCGTCCACCGCCGTGTAGTACTCGCCCGAGTAGTTCACGTGGTCCGTGGTCAGCAGCGCGTCCAGCAGCTCGACGAACTCGCCGAGCCGATCGACCAGCGCGCGCGGAGCGAGCGGGGGGTCGCCGAGGATCGTCGGGTCGAGTACGGCGGCGCCCGCACCCACGCCGAGCGTGAACCGGCCGCCGGACAGGTCGTCGAGCGCCATCACCTGGCGGGCGAAGCCCACCGGGTGCCGGATGCTCGGGTTGGCGACGAGCGTGCCCAGCCGGATGCGCGAGGTGCTGAGCGCGGCGGCGGTCAGCGTGGTCACGGCGTCGAACCAGGGGCCGTCGGCCAGCGACCGCCAGGCGAGGTGGTCGTAGGTCCAGGCGTGGTCGAAGCCGTAGGACTCCGCCCTCCGCCACCGGTCACCGCCCTGGGGCCAGGGCTGATCAGGGAGGATCACGATTCCGAAGCGCACTCCACGACGCTATCCCGGATTGGCAGTATTGGCGGTGTGACGATTCCGCGCTTGATCGCCTCGGACGCCGACGGCACCCTGCTCACCCCGCTGGAGCGGGTCAGCGACCGCACCGCCGCCGTTCTGCGGCGCGCCATGGACGCGGGCGCGGTGTTCGTCGTCGCGACCGGGCGACCGCCGAGGTGGACCCGGCCGATCCTCGACCAGCTCGACCTGCGCGGGCCCGCGGTCTGCAACAACGGCTCGATGGTCTACGACTTCACCGAGGACCGCGTGCTCAGCCAGCACACACTCGATCCGATCCTGCTGCGCGACGCGGCCGACGCGGTCCTGCGTGCCATCCCGGGCAGCGCGCTCGCCGTGGAACGGGCCGAGGGCTCCGCCGCCGACTGCTTCCTCGCGGAGAAGGGCTACGTCCACGCCTGGCCCATGGACGGCTCGATCCTGGCGCCGCGCGACGAACTGCTCGGCAAACCCGCGGTGAAGCTGCTGGTCCGCAACGCGTTGATGACCAGTGACGAGATGGCCACCGCGGCGAAGGCGGTGCTCGACGACGCGGTCGACGTGACCTTCTCGATCGGCTCCGGGCTGATCGAGCTGGTGGTCAAGGACATCACCAAGGCCACCGGCCTCCAGCTCCTCGCCGACCGGCTCGGCCTGACCGCGGCCGATGCGGTCGCGTTCGGCGACATGCCCAACGACATCGCAATGCTGGAGTGGGCCGGGCTCGGCGTCGCGATGGGCAACGCCCACCCCTCCGCCGTCGAGGCCGCCGACGAGGTCACGGCGCCGAACTCGGAGGACGGTGTCGCGCAGGTGCTGGAGCGGTGGTTCTAGCGAGCAGCCGCAACGCCGCCTTCGGGTCGTCGGCGTGGAAACGGACGCCGGTGATGGTGCGGCCGTCGAACTCCTGCGGTGGGTCGAACGCCACGAAGACCGTGGTCGTGTCGCCTGCCGGGATGTTCAGGGTCTCGTCGTCGATGGACATCGAGCCTTCGTGGTTGCCCTTGCGCTCGGCCCGCGCGCTCCTGACCGCGGTGAGCGGGAAGGCGTGCTCGGTGCATGATCCGTTGCGCAGCACCAGGTTCGCCGGGCCGATCACGTGTGGCCGGGTGATCAGCGACGCGAGGTGCCCGAGAATCCAGACGACTCCGTAGACGCTGAGCAGCAACAGGCTCCAACGCACGGTCGCCCACGGGACCAGGAACTCCACGGCGACGATCTCGACCAGCGAGGCGACCAGCAGGGCGACGAGGACGGTGGTGGACTCGCCGGAGTACGGCACCGCGACGCCACCCTCGGGAACGTCCTTCCGCCCGCGCAGCAACAGGAACAGGGCCCTGAACGCGATCATTGTCCTCCCCTCTCCGCCACGCGCTCGGCGATCACGTACATGAACCGCCGTTGCGCGGGTGCGAACGAGTCGACGAAGTCGAGGAACAACGCGTCGCTCGGTCCGGGCGCCGGCTGCTGGGCCCGCGCCATCTCCGAGATCTTCGGGTTGTCCGCCAACAACTTCTCCGCGAGACGTTCGACCTCGGGGCTGTCCTCCGGCAGGTCCGCCAGCGCCTGGAAGCCGCGGGAGAACTCGGCCATCGCCTCCTGGTCGGCGGGGTTGCCCAAGAGGGTTTGATAGGCCTCTGTCAGCTGGTCGAGGCCTTCCGGTGCGGTCACGGTGATCAGCAGAACGGCCTCCTTCTCCCGGCGCAGCATCTGCTCGTCGGCTCCGGCGGCTTCCAGCCCGCGCAGCAGCTCGCCCAGCCGGCCGGGGATCTCCGGGTCCTCGTCGGACGACCGAAGCTCGGCGATCCGCTTGCGCTGAGCGGCGATCCTCCGCTCCTGCCCGGCCAACTCCTCGTCCAAAGTGGACAGCGCTTCGTCCAGTGAGCGCGGTTTCCCGTCCAGCAGCCCGCGGATCTGGTCCAGCGACAGGCCGAGATCGCGCAGACGGCGGATCCGGGAGACGGTGATCAGCGCCCGGGTTCCGTAACGGCGGTAACCGGAGGCGTCGCGCGGCGGCTCGGCGATCAGGCCCTCCGCCGTGTAGTGGCGGACCGCGCGCACCGTGGTGCCGGCGAGCCTGGCCAGTTCACCGATGGTCAGCACCGACCCGCACCTCCTCCATCTGCCGGGCCCCGGGGAGCAGCAGCATGCCGACCGCGAGCACGGCCCACACCACTGTGATCAGTGTGCCGGTGGCGTGCACACCGAACCCGCTGATCAGCCAGCCCCCGGCGAAGACACCGACCGGCGTCGCGCTGAGCAGCACCGCGTTCTGCACGCCGAACACCCGCCCGCGCGCCCCCTCCGGCACCCGCTCGCTGGTGAGCACCAGCATCAGCGGCTGGATCGGCCCGCTGACCAGTCCGAGCGCCGCCGAGGCCGCGACGAGCCACCAGTAGCCGGGCAGCGCGGCCAGCCAGCCCACCGCGCCGATCGACGCGATCAGCGAGACGGTCAGCCAGCCGCGGCGGGACAGCCGGGCGCCGACCGCGGAGTAGACGAGGTTCCCGCCGATCATGCCCAGTGCCGAAGCCATGATCACCGGGCCGAACTGGCCCGCCGAGCCGCCTGCGGCGACGAAGTGCGCGGGCAGCAGGAGCATCTGGATCGGCGCCATCACCAGCACGCTCGCCGCGGACAGCACGGTCAGCGCGATGAGCACGGGCTCACCGCGCAGCACGGCGGCCGCTTCCTTGAGGTCCTTCGTCCAGTGCTGCTTCTCGGCGACGCCGGTGGTGCCGAGGCTCGTGGGCAGCAGCCAGGTCAGCAGCGCCGCCAGTGCGGAGGTCGCGGCGGTGACCCAGAGCGCGACCGCGCTGTCCAACCAGCCCAGCACGAGCGTGCCGAGCGCGGGACCGGCGATCAGCGTGGTGCCGACCATGGCCTGCCGGAGCCCGCTGAGCCGTTCCAGCGACATCCCGGTGGCCTTGGCGACGTCCGGCAGCAGCGTCTCGCGCGCGGTCATACCGGGGATGTCGAAGACCGCCCCTGCGATGCCCAGCACGATGAACCAGCCGAGGTCGAGCCCGAAGAGCATGTCCACCACGGGCAGCGCCGCGACGCACGCGGCAGAGGCCATGTCCGCGCCGATCGAGATCCGCCGCCTGCCGATCCGGTCGATCACCACCCCGCCCGCGATCGCCGCGACCAGCATCGGGAGCCCGGTCGCGGCGGTGACGACACCCGCGGCCGCGGCATCCCCGGTCCGGGTGAGCAGCAGCCAGGGCAGCGCTATCCCGGCGATGGAGTTGCCCAGCAGGGACAGCGTCTCCGCGCCGAGGAACAGGACCACCAGTCGCTTCATGCCGACAGCGTCGAGGGTTGACGCCGCGTCAGGGTCAAGCCGGAGGCCGGTTGATCACAGTTTTGCGACGACGCGCATACCGATGGAGCGAATTCGGGACACTCGAACCAGTGATGGGGGTCACTATCTGTCTGGGGGAGCGACGAATGTCGTGTGTCAAACGAAGGACACTGCTCGCGGCCGGAGCAGTCGGCGCGGTGGTCGGAACGGTCGGCCTGCCGAGGTTCGCGGCCGCGTCGAACACCACGGAACGGCACCTGGCGGTGGTCGGGCACCCCGACGACGACCTGCTGTTCATGAATCCCGACATCCAGCAGGGCATCGCCCGCGGCTGCGCCACCCGCACGGTCTTCCTGACCGCCGGTGAGTACAACGGCACCAAGACCCTGACTCGCGAGCAGCACGCCGCTGACCTGCAGCGAGGGATGCACGCGGCCTACGCGGTGCTCGCGGGTGTCGCCAACGGCTGGACCCGGACCGCGGTGACGATCGCGGGCAAGCAGGTCGAACTGCACACGCTGCGCGCCGCCCCCCACGTCGAGCTGATGTTCGTCAACATCCCCGACGGCTTCGACGACCGCTACGACCACCCGATGACCAACCTCTGGTCCCGCCCGGGTTTCGTGACGGACACCCTCGTGCCGACCGGCGCTCCGATCACGGCGGTCCAGCGCTACGACCACAATTCGCTGACCGCGATGCTCACCGAGCTGATGCGCCAGTTCGCCCCGACCGTGATCCGGCTCCAGGACACCGTTCCCGACCCGCGGTACCTGGGCGACCTCGGCGAACACGAGGACCACGTCGCCACCGCGAACTTCGCCATGAAGGCGGCGCGCGCGTACCGGGGCAGGGCGTACGTGTCCGCGTACCGCTGCTACAGCACCGACCACTTCCCGGAGTGCGTTCCCGAGCCGCACTTGTCTAGGAAAACCACTGCGTTCCAACGGTTCCAGGCCTTCGACCCGTTGACCGGGAGCACCTTCGACCCGCATCTGCGCCGCGTCTACCGCCGTTGGCCGGTGGACGGCGGTTGGTCGATCCCCGGCTACGTCTTCGCGGTCACCGCAGAAGGACTTCGTGTGTGGCAACGGGAATCCTCCGGCTGGTCAGCGTCCGTGCTCGCGGGTTCCGGCTCGTACGCGCCCCGCGTGACCGCCGCGCTGAACGCCAACGGTCGCCCTCAGATCGCCGTGCTCGACCTCGACGGCGGACAGCTGCGAACGGCGTTCCGCACGGGTTCGGTCTGGGCGTGGTCCACGGTCGGCCGCCCACCGGGGACGGGGGAGTTCTCGTCGACGCCCACGCTGGCCAGGGGAGCGGACGGCAGGCTGCACCTGTTCGCCCGCAACGCTTCCGGCGGTCTGAGCGCCACCGTGCAGTCCAGCCCCGGTGGCCCGTTCGGCGCGTGGAACGACCTCGGCGGCGGCCCCGACGTGCAGGACTCCATGTCCGCGTTCCTCGGCCCGGACGGCCAGATCGACGTCTTCGCCGACGGTCGCGGCAAAACCCTCCGATGGCGGACCGCCGCGGTGGGATTCGCGCTCGACACCGCGTTCCCGCGCGTCGAGTGCGTCGGCGCGTCCGCCGTGGCCAGCAACGCCGACGGGCGCGTGCAGATCTTCAACCGCGAACACACCGACGGGGCGCTCGGCACCGCCTGCGAACTGCCCGGCGGTGGTTGGTCCCCGCAGATCACCCACCTCGGCGGCACGGGGTGGACCGCGCCGGTCGCGGTCACCACTCCGATGCCCGACAGTCGCATGGTCGTCTTCGCCCGCGACCACTCCGGCGGTGTGATCATGGCTCGACAGTCCGAAAAGGACGGTGTGCGGTTCACCTCGTGGACCTATCTCGGCGGAAGCGTGGAGTCCGGCCTCTCCGCCCACATCGACGCGACCGGCCGGATCCGGCTCCTCGCGCAGCGCGGCGACGGCGGAGTGTGGGAACGCGCCCAGACCGACCCCGGCGCCGATTCCCCCTTCACGCCTTGGCAACGCCTGCCGTGAGGGGGTTCCCCCCAATACCGATTGTTTCATGCGGCTGAACGGAAAGAGCCGCGCGACGACGTTGCGCGGCTCAGTTGTCCACAGTGGTACAGGTTGTCCACAGGCGACGCGTCGTCGCACTTCACGGTGGCTGGACGCGGGATAATGGGACTGGGGTCGCCCCCCTGGGAGGGTGGGGGCTGTTCTGGGGCGGGAAAAGCGCGGCGTTTGGCCGGACCGGCGGGCTCGCTCGTGTGGCGCTAGCTGTGGCCGGTCACCGTCACTAGCGTTGGAGATCGTTACTTCGCAACGAGGGGGAGTACAGCATGGCCGAGTTCTCCGTCGCGTTCACCCGAACCGACATCACCCCGGGGCCGAACACCGCCCGCAACAGGTGGATGGCCGGCTACGGCTGGGATCCCCGCGGCAACCCCAACTTCACCACCGCGCGACCGCTGCGCGCCGAATGCGTCATGATCCGCCAGACCACCGGTGACCCGCTGGTCGCGGTGCGCGTCGACCTGCTCAACCTGCCCACGTACCTGTCCCGCAGGATCCGCGCCCGCGTGGTCAACGAACTGCGCCTCACCGGCAACGCGTCGTTCATGCTGCAGTCCAGCCACACCCACTCGGGCCCGGCGCTGCCGGAAGAGCCCGACCCGTACATCATCTACGGGCTCTCCGGCAGCCAGCTCGACGAGGTCAACGAGTACGCGGAATGGCTCATCCGGCGGCTGGTCGCCCTCGTCAGGGAAACCGTCGCCAAGAGCCCGACCGCGGTCACCCTGTCCTACGGCGAAGGCGTGGCGAAGGCCGCGGTCAACCGCGTCGGCCTCGGCTGGCAGACCGACGAGGTCCCGGTGCTGCTCGCCAGGCGCGAAGGCACCCAAGCACCCGTGCTCGCCCTGTTCGGCTACTCCTGCCACCCGGTCGCCCGCGGCAGCGAACCCGTCTTCGACAGCGATTTCCCCGGCGTCGCGGGCAAACTCCTCGAAACCGAGCTCGGCTGCCCCGCGTTCTTCTTCAACGGCGCCGCCGGAGACCGCAACCCCGACCGCATGGGCAGCGACGCCGACGTCGTCAACGTGGGCACCCGGGTCGGCGAAGGCGCGCTCAAGGTCGTCCGCGACGGAGCGCTCAGCCCGCTCCGCGGCCCCATCAAGGCGATCCTGCGCGCCGCGCGGCTGCCCCTCGCCGAAGACCTGACCAACCCCGACACCCTGGTCCGCCTCGACGCCGCCTACGAGCAGGAGCGGATCCGCGCCGCACAGGAAGGCGACGCCGCCGGAGTCCGGTTCTGCGAAGCGATGCGTCGCGAACTCGCCGACGGCTCCACTCCGGTCGTCTACAACGTGCCGGTGCAGTGCTGGAAGTTCGGCAGCGACTTCGGCATCCTCGGCCTCGGCGGCGAAGCGCTCTCCGGCTACAACGTCGGCACCCGCGCCGCGACCCCGCGCAAGCTGTGGGTGATGGCCTACGCCAACGAGATCCCCGGCTACGTGCCCGCGGACGACGTGCTCTGGCACTGGCCGGGACCCGCCTGCCACTACGAGTCCGGCTGGGACGAGAACCCCAAGTTCAGCGGCCGCGGTACCAGCATGATGGCCTTCGGCTGGCCCGTCCCGCTCGCCTCCTCCCAGCCCGTCGGCACCAGCCCGGCGACCCCGCAGAGCGCGGAGGGCGTGCTCATGGCCACCTGTCGCAAGGTCCTCGCCGACTGACCCGATCCGGTGAAGCTGCCGTGACGGCCCTGGTCCGTCCCACCCGGCGCCACAACCATGATCGGTTGTGACCGACACGCCGACCGTACGCAAGCGCCGGGTGGGGCGGATCCTGCGTGAGCTGCGGGAACGCGCCGGTCTGAGCCACACCGACGTGGCGGGCCGGATCGCGTCCTCCACCACGGTGATCTCCCGCATCGAGAGCGGGCAGAACACGATCGTGCTGCGGCACGTGCACGACCTGCTCGACATCTACGGCGCGCCCGACGACCTCCGCGACCAGGTGCTCGACCTGATCAAGGAGGCGGAGCGGCCCCGCTACTGGCAACCCTTCGCCCGGCACCTGCCCAAGGTGCAACGCACCTACCTCAGCCTGGAGTCCGAGGCGTCGCTGCTCTGCGGCATCGACACGCACGCCTTCCACCCGCTGCTGCAGACCACCGACTACGCCCGCGCCGTGCTCGCCGCGAACTGGCGCGTCGGCACCGACGACACCCGCCGGGAACAGCTGCTCGCGCTCGGCGTGGCCCGCCAGGACCTCATCGGCCGCACCGAAGACCCCCTCGGCGTCAGCCTCTTCGTCGACGAGTCCGTGCTGCGCAGGCCCATCGGCGGCATCGACGTCCTGCGCGAACAACTCCACCACGTGCAGGCACTCGTCGAGTCACCGCACATCGACATCCGCGTCGTGCCCAACAAGGTCGGCCTGCACCCGGGCATCGACGGGCCGTTCACCCTGCTGCACTTCGACGAACCGGACATGGAGGTCGGCTACGTCCCACACCGGGACGGCTGCCTCTACCTGCAACGCTCCCGGGAGCTCGACGAACTCGGCCGACGCCTCGACACCCTTGCCGGGCTTGCCTTTCCCGCGTCGGCGACGGCCGGCTTCATCGGCTACCTGCTCGGCGAGATCGGCTGACCAGCTCGGCGAGCACCTGATCGACGCGCGCGCTGATCCGTTGCGCGTCGGCGGGAGCGACGGTCGTCCACCCGCGCCGCTCCTCGATCAGGTACCGCCCGGCGGGAGTGTCGAAGGACGCCACGACGTGGCTGCCTCGCTGCTGCCGCACGGTCGCGCCGAACTGCGCGCCGTTGCTCCGGCCCCGGATCATGTTCCCCAGTCGCCGCGCGTCACCGCTCGGCACACCAGCGGCCGACAGCGCGTCCACCATGGCCCACTCCGACTCGCCAGCAGCCCGGGCCGCCGTCCCCAGCACCTCGCTGGGGACGTTCACGGCCTGACCCGGTCCGGCCGCGAGCGGCGGCAGCACCGAAACCGCTGCGCGGGCGAGATCACCAGGATCAATCCACCGCACCGTGAACCGGTCGTCGGCCAGGACACTGAGCACCGCACGCCCCTTCGCCCGCCCCGCGAGCACCCGAGCGTTCCACAATCGACCATCCACAGTGGACTCCGGGTCCGCCAGCAACCACAGCGCCGCGGACAGCTCGGGATGTGCTTCCCCACGATCGAGCAATCCCTTGGCGCGCAACTCTTCCAGGGCTCGCTCGATCTCCGCCCGGCGCTCGTGCGCTTCGACGCCACGCGGTCGCACCAACAGCTCGATCGGCATCTGCGGCAGCGCGAGCCGTTCCCACAAGACCTGGTACGCGGACGCTGAGAGCGTGAACACCGCTACTCGCCGATGACCGGGGGAGCGACCTTCGGCAGCTCGCCGACAAGGTCATCGGTCACCGAGTACTTGCGCGTGTGCTCGGTGTCCTCTTCCCGTTGCGGCGAACCAAGAGCGGGCTGCATGAAGGACTGCCCCGGCTTCCCCGTCACGTTTCGTCCGGCCTGCGCGGCGGCAGGCGACGGCGTTGCGGTTCTGCCTCCTTGGCCGACCCCGCCACCCTGCTGGCCGCCCCGCGCGGACCCGCCACCAGCGCCGACGCCCCCGCTTCCACCTACGCCTCCGCTGAAGCCCGCGATGCCGCCAGTGAGTCCGCCTCCGCCTCCAGAACCCGTGTAGCCGCCGCCATCCCGCACGATCGGCTGCACGACCGGATCGGTCAGCGTCGGCTGAAAGCCCTGCTGTTCCACGGTGCCCCGCCGACCCGCGTCGTTCAGCGCGGGATCCAGCTGCTGATCCGCGACTCCGCCACCTTGTTGCTGACTGCCCGCATCACCGCCACCGATCTGGCCGCCCCTCGGACCACGAATCGGCGGCGCACCACCGATCGGCGGGCGGGGGGCGGGCACGGGAGCGCCCGGGACGTCGATCCCGACCTGCGGCGGCGGGGCGAAGGCCGGGAAGCCGGTCGCGGTCTGCTTCGAGTTCTGCGCATAGGAACGCATCACCTCGACCGCACGCAGATGTGCTTCATGCGCGGCCTTCTCCTGCAGTTGTCGATCCGTGGTGATACCGAAGAAGTTCGCGAGCCCCTGGATGACGCCGTTGTCCGGCATCGCCGTCACGCGCCTCGGCTCTGGCATCGTGTCCCTCGCCCGCGTGTAGTAATCGGACTGCGCGACCGTTGCGGTCATCCCGCTCGACGCGCTCGACCCGGCCAGCTCCGCCCACGGCCCGTACCGCCCGATGTTGGCCTTCGCGCTGTCAGCGGCGAGCCCGTCCCACGCCGCACCGAGTGCCTTCAACCCCTCAGCCAGGTCAAACCTGGCGTCCTCGTACTCCTTGCGGAGCTTCCGGTAGAAGGCCTCCGCGGAACGCGCCGTCGCGACCCCTCGCCCGCTCCTGATCTCCTTGTAGAGCTGCTCGTGTGGGATCGCCAACCAGTTGATGCCTGAAACGTCGCCCATCTCGTCCCCTCGGGCTCGTCACTTCGCCTTCATGAGCGTGCTGATCGCCGCTTCCGCCGCCTCCTTCGCGCGCTTGCAGACGTACTCCCGATCCCGTACCGGTGGGCCGTTCCGCCCCGTCTCCCCGTAGTGGACGTCCAGCACCTGACCTGGCGCGACATCGACGACGACATCACACGACGGCGGGTGGTTGGGGAGATTGACCCTGATGACGTTCTCCTTGGCCGGGAACCCGTTGACGATGAGGTCTCGAACGTCAGCGTTGACCTTGCCGTCGGTGAACCGGTCGACGCCCGTGTGCGGGATCGGGACGAGGCTGATGCTCTCGAACCCCTTTTGGTTGGCGAAGTAACACGACTTGGCTTGGAGGACCGCGCTGTCACCAGGAGTCGGTGGCAGGTCGATGTCGAAGCCGCGTTGCTGTTCCTGGGTGAGTAGGGCGCATGGGTCGACACCGTTCATGTCGAGGACGCGCGGTCGCTCAACCAAGGCAGTGGTGGGCACTGGGGGTGTGTCCCCGCCGACGACGTTGACGCAACCGGTGAGGGGAAGTGCGAGCAAGAGGACGCTGAACCGAGTGAGTCGGCGACAGTCAGCCATTGCGGCCCCCTTGGAGTCCTCGCCGGTTGCTGTCTTCAGTGGTGGACATGAGTCGGTGTGTCTCCTCAAGCCGGTCGACCATGTCTTGGAGCTGTCTGCTGAACGCCAAGATCGCGTTGAGAGCGCATTCCGGGTCTGACAAGCCTTTTGCGGTGAGCACGTCCGCGATGTAGACGCTGACCCTGTCTTCGGCCATCGGTGCGACCCACAAAGCCTGCGCTGCTTCCGTGTACAGCTGGTCCATGCGCTGTTTGATCTTGCTGAACAGCGCGATGGCCTGTGGGATCTTGTCCCGGTCGATGCGCAGCGTTCCCGGTCGCGACGCTTCCTCGCGCGTGGGTAGTGAGGTCCATTCGGTACGCCACCGCGGATCGCCGGATATCCCCCCGATGTCCGTCATGGATCGACGGTAACAAGGGTGCGGGGCCCGCAAAGGTGACTTCGCGGGCCCCGCACCCTTCGGTGGAGCGGTGGTTCAGGCATCCACCGGCTTGTTCTTGGACAGCTGCCACCTGGCCAGACCGGCCGCGCCGCCCGCCATCGCGATGTCGGCGACGGTGAACATCAGCCTGGACACGAGGGTGAAGGCGAGCGCCTGCTCCACGGGCATCGTGGTGCTCAGCGCGGAGACGAGGACCAGCTCACGGACACCGGCGCCGGACGGCAGGATGAACGCGATCAGGCCGACGGTCATGCCGATCGCCACGGCGCCCGCGCACAGCAGCAGCACGCGCACGCTGACCGGCCCGGAGCTGATCGACAGCAGCCACAGGTGCACGCCGAAGAGCACGTAGGACAGCAGCGCGTAGCCCAGCGAGCGGCCGACGGTGCTCCACGGCAGGACGTGGTCGAGCGGAGCCTTCTTCAGCACCTTGAGCACGAGGGAAGCGCCCCAGGTCAGCACCTTCGGGTGCAGCGCGATCAGGCCGATCGGCAGCAGCAGGTAGAGCCACATCAGGCCGGGCGTCGAGCTCATCATCACGGGCAGCGCCAGCACGCCGAGCAGCAGCGAGGCCACGACGCCGACGCCGAGGTTGATCAGCGTCGCGGTGAACACCCTGGCCCTGGGCAGACCGGCCTGGCGGCCCAGTTCCATCTGCAGCAGGTAGGCCCACACCGAACCGGGGACGTACTTGCCGAGCGAGCCGACCAGCATGATCTGCGCGCCGCGGAAGGCGCCGATCGGCTTGCCGAGGCCGTCGACGATGGTCTGCCAGCCGAGCGTGCCCGCGGTGATACCGAGCACGACGGCGAGCTGGCTGAGCACGGTGGAGTGCCACGGCACCGTGACCAGCGTCTTGGACACCCCGCCCCAGTGCGAGTACAGCGCCCAGCCCGCGGCGGCGAGCACCAGGACCAGCAGGGCCCTGCGCAGCCAGGTCATCAGCGCGGCTCTGCCCGAGCGCGGGGCCGGCTGCGGGGCGGGCGCTGCCGATGCGGCCGGCGCGGCCTCGTCCTGCACGGTCATGGGACCTCCGTTGCTCCCGTTGGCTCTCTTCGTTCGGAACAGCATGCGGCGGCTACCCGTCAACCCTGGTGGGATGCCCGGCGACTGCTGGGGAGAGGGCAGCACGCCTCGGGGCAGGCCCGGGCACAGTGCTCACCATATGAAGGACGCCGGTCCGCGAGCCCGGTTGCCCGGTGTGCGCGGAAGCGGCGGGATTCACCTCGTTGGGGGAATGCGGCCGGCAGGTCATCGGCCCTCCAGCGCGCGGTAGTCGATCTTGCCGCTGGGCAGCAGCGGCAGCCGCTCCACCGGGCGCACCCGGAAGCCCGACACGTGCAGGTGCAGGCGTTCCGCCAGCTCCTTCGCGGCCGCCGTGCAGGACTCGGCGTCCGCGTCCTCCAGCCAGATCACCACCCGGTCCTCGTCGCCGGGCACCGCGGCGGCCAGGCCGTGGCCGCGCAGCAGGTGCTCCAGGTCGTCGAGGTTGACCCGGTTGCCGAAGACCTTGCCGATGCGGCTGAGCCGCCCGGTGATGAACAGGAAGCCCTCGTCGTCGAGGTAGCCGAGGTCGCCGGTGGCCAGCTCGCCGCGCAGCTCGTCCGGCCCGGCCAGCTCGGCGGCGTTCTCCGCGTAGCCCATCATCACGTTCGGGCCGCGGTAGACCACCTCGCCCTGGGCCTGCGGGGGCTCGCCGGGCAACGGCCGGATGCCGAACTCCGCGCCCGGCAGCGCCTGGCCGACCGAACCGATCTTCGCCGCCAGCCGTTCCGCGGGCAGCACGGCCATCCGCGTCGTGGCCTCGGTCTGCCCGTACATCACGTACATCCGGCCGCCGACAGCCTCGATCCGCCTGGCGAAGTGGGTGAGCCGGTCGGTCCGCAACCGCCCGCCCGCCTGGGTCAGCGTGCGCAGCGCGGGATGCGCGGCCGGGTCGAAATCGGCCTGGTGCAGCAGTTCGTAGTGGTAGGGCACGCCCGCGAGGGAGGTCGCGCGGTGCTCGTCGACTGCGCGCCAGAACGACGGTGCGGTCACCCCGTTCGGCTCGATCAGCACGGCCGCGCCGACGACGAGGTGGCTGTTGAGCACGGACAGGCCGTACGCGTAGTGCAGCGGCAGGCTGGTCGGCGCGATTTCGCGGGAGTCCAGCCGCAGCGCCTGCGCGATGGCCCTGGCGTTGGACAGCACCGCGGTCCGGGAGAGCCGGACGAGCTTGGGGTTGCCGGTGGAACCACTCGTGGGCAACAGCACGGCGAGATCGGGGTGCGGTTCGACGCCGTCCCCGTCGGCGCGCACCCACGCCGGCCCGGTCAGGTCGGCGGACGCGTAGCCACCAGGCACGGGCACGCCCGGTTCGACGCCGAGCACCGCGGCAGGCTGAAAACGTTCGACGAGATCGTTCAGCGGTTCGGGGTCGAGGTCGGGAGCGAGCACCGCGACGGCGCGTTGTGCCTGGAAGGCGCCCAGGTAGCGCAGGGTGCTCGGCAGATCGACGGCGGTCAGCGCCAGGATCGCCCCGGCCGGCAGCGCGGTCAGTTCCCCGGCGACCACGGTGACCCGGGCCTGCAACTCCGCCCCGCCCAGTTCCGTGCCGGTCGGCGCGTCGATCAGCCGTGCGCCGTCGGCGACCAGCGGGCTGCTCACCGGGCGACCGCCACCAGGCGTCCGCCTTCGTCGAGCTTGGGGCTGAGGTCAGTCACAGTTTTCGCTCGTCCCGTGCGTGTGCGTGCCAGTCCGGCCCGTCGAGGCTACCGGCCGTCCTCCGGCGAAACGCAGCCGGTCCTGCTCCGTTCGGCGGGAAAAGCGGGGATTAGGACACATGGGTGAAGGTTGTGTGCTACTCCCCGGTCACGCTGCGGCGGCCCTCGGACCAGGGCCATGAACCGCCGAAGCCCAGCTCCCGCAGTGCGGTCGGAGAGCAGTGCAGCACCAACGGCCGCAGCGTCTCCGTCGACGGCAGGGGCAGCCGTTCGACCCCGACCGCGATGGCGCCGCCGTCCGGCATGCTCAGCACGCCGTTGAGCGTGAGCCTGCCCCGCGGACCGAGCGGGCGGGGCGTGCGCAGCCGGTGCCACGCCCGCGTGCCCAGGTGTGCGGCGTAGGCGTCGTCGCCCTCGGAGTAGCCGACCGCAACGCGTCCGTCGACCGCGTTGAGCTGGCCGTCGTCCTCCGGTGCCCGGGTGAGCCGCCAGCCGGAGCCGGTCCACGTCATCGTCAGCGGCGAGCGCACCCCGGCCTCGGTGGTGCGGTAGCCGACCGCGACCACGTCACCGCTGTCCGGGACGATCGAGACGTCCTGCAGGCTGTGCTCCAGGCCCGGTTCGGTCGGCGTGGCGAAGCGCTGCCAGTAGTCACCGTCGTAGTGCAGGACCACGGCCGTCTCCAGGCCGCTCTCGAACGCCCAGCCCACCGCCCAGACGTTGGTGGCGGACGTACCGGTGATCCCGGACAGGCCCCAGTGCTCGCCGATGTCCGGCAGCGGCAGCTCGGTCCACTCCCGGCCGTCCCAGCGCTGGACCAGGCCGCGCCGGTGGCTGTCCGCGCGGCGGCAGACGTCGCCGACCGCCCACACGTCGTCCGGGCCGAACTCCGCCATGCCCAGGTAGGAGCCGTGCGAGTCGTCCGGGAACGGGGTGTCCACCCGGCGCCACCCGGTGCCGAAGTGGTGCAGCATCCGGCCGTTGTCCCCCGCCGCCCAGATCTCGTCGCCGGGCGCGGTCAGCGCGGTGACCCGGCCGATGTCCGGGATCGGGGCCTCGCGCCAGACGGCGCCCTCGCGGTAGAGCGCCTTGGTCATGTGACCGGTCCTGGTGACCAGGAAGCCCAGTGCCCACACCCGGGTCGCGGTGCTCACCACATCCGTGAGCACCGCGTTCAGCTGCGGTGTCCGCTCCTGCTGCCACAGGCGCGTCGCCGTGCCCTTCCTGGGCGAAGGTGAAGGCTCCATCACCTGTGTATTCGCTCGAGGGGCCCGCAACGTTCGCTTCCCGGCAGCGTGTCGTATCCCATACCCGCTCCGACGCCGGGCGCGCGCGGACGTGACGCCGGAGCGGCCCACCGCCGGGGTGACCGGCGATACATCGGTAACGTGGCCGACTGCCATGTTGGTCCTGCCGAGCCGAAAGACGAGTGAATGATCCCCATCACCGTCGTCGACGTCGCCGACGCGGAACCGCTGGTCATGGAGGTCCTGCGTTCGGGCGTCATCGCCCAGGGCCCGATGGTCAAGCGGTTCGAGGATGCTTTTGCCGAGGTCGCTGGCGTGCGCCACGCGATCGCCGTGAACAGCGGCACAACAGCGTTGGTCGCCTCGATCCAGGTCCTGGACCTGAAGCCGGGCGACGAGGTCGTCACCTCGCCCTTCACCTTCGTCGCCACGCTGAACGCGATCCTGGAGGCGGGCGCGACCGCGCGCTTCGCAGACATCTCCGAGGACGACTTCTGCGTCGACCCGGACGCGATCGCCGCCGCGATCGGGCCGAGGACCAAGGTCCTGATGCCGGTGCACCTCTACGGGCAGATGGCCGACATGAGCCGGATCGCGCCGCTGGCCGAGCGCAACGGCCTCGCCCTGGTCGAGGACGCCGCGCAGGCGGTGGGCGCCAGCTTCGCCGGGAACAAGGCGGGCAGCTACGGTCTCGGCTGCTTCTCGCTCTACGCCACCAAGAACATCACCACCGCCGAGGGCGGTGTGATCACCACGAACGACGACGAGCTGGCCGACCGGCTGCGCGTGCTGCGCAACCAGGGCATGCGGGCCCGCTACCAGTACGAGGTCGCCGGGCACAACTACCGGCTGACCGACCTGCACGCCGCCGTGGGCATCCCGCAGCTGGAGAAGCTGGCCGCGGTGACCGAGCAGCGCCAGCGCAACGCCGATGCGCTGTCCAAGGGCCTCGCCGACGTGCCCGGCCTGCGGCTGCCGCAGGTGCTCGCCGACCGCACCCACGTCTGGCACCAGTACACCGTGCTGGTCGGCCCGGACGCGGCCGTCGACCGGGACGAGCTGTCGGCGAAGCTGACCGAGAAGGGTGTCGGCAACGGCATCTACTACCCGAAGGTCGTCTTCGACTACGACTGCTACCGGGACCACCCCGGCGTGATCGCCTCCGACGTGCCGGTCACCGCGCGGGTCGCGCAGCAGGCGCTGTCGCTGCCGGTGCACCCCAAGCTCTCCGAGTCCGACATCGACAAGGTCGTCGGCACCGTGCGGGAGGTGCTCGGCGCATGAGCAACCCCAGGATCGCCCTCATCGGCGGGGGCCAGATGGGCTCGCTGCACGCCCGTGTGCTCGCCCAGTCCGCCCGCGCCGACTTCGTCCAGCTGATCGAGCCGCGCCAGGAGTCCGGCAGGCTGCTCGCCGACAAGTACGGCGCGGCATGGGCCCCGGACTTCGACGGACTGTCCAATGTGGACGCGGTGGTGATCGCGGCGGCCACCGAGGCGCACTACGCGCTGGCCAAGCGCGTGCTGGAGCTGGGAAAGCCGCTGCTGGTGGAGAAGCCGCTCGCGGCCTCCTACGAGCAGTCGGCCGAACTGGTCGCGGAGTCCGAGCAGCGCGGCCTGCCGCTGCTGTGCGGGTTCCTGGAGCGGTTCAACCCGGCGGTGCTCACCGCGAAGCAGTTCATCGGTGACGTCGTGCAGGTCAACGCGACCCGGCACTCGCCGTTCGTCTCCCGGATCAAGACCGGTGTCGCCACCGACCTGCTGATCCACGACGTGGACCTGGCGATCGGCTTCACCGGCCAGGAGCCGGACTCGGTCAAGGGCTCCTTCGGCTACTTCCACAGCCAGTCGAAGACCAACCGGTCCGAGGACAGCGCCGACGCCACCATGTCCTTCGCCAACGGCGCGCTGGCCACCATCTCGGCCAGCCGGATCAGCCAGCGCAAGATCCGCGAGATCTCGGTGATGGAGCTGCACCGGCTGATCGAGATCGACCTGCTGCGCAAGGGGATCACCATCTACCGGCACGTCGCCGACTCGCCCGCCTCCGACGGCGTCGGCTACCGCCAGCAGACCGTCATCGAGATCCCCTCCATCCAGCACAGCGCGGAGCCGCTGGCCGCGCAGCTGGACCACTTCCTCAACCTGCTCGACACCGGCGCCGGGGTCGACGCGGAGCGCAAGGCGATCCTGCCCGCGCACCGCGCCGTGCACGAGGCGACCGTCTCGGCGACGGCGGTCGCGGCCGTCTAGCACGAAGCACGCGAACGCGGCGGTGAGACTTCTTCTCACCGCCGCGTTTGTTTTACGAGTAATCCTCGAATTCGCCATTCCTCAAGATCGCGTCAATCGAACGGATCTATTGACGTTTTCTTGAGAATTGCCAGCACTTTCTGGCTGAGTAGTGTCGTCGCTGTCCCCATTGGAACTCGTTCTCTGTGAGGAAAGCGTGCTTCGTTCAATTCTCGTCCCCGTGCTCGCCGCCGCTTCGCTGTCCGTAGGCTTCGTCGGCACCGCGACCGCCGCGCCCGCCGGTGTGCCCGAGGCCTGCAGGCAGTTCGCCGAGCTGGTGCAGGCTCCGCAGGCCGCGTTCCGGATGGAGTGGACCGAGGGCGGCAGGCGGATGAGCGGCTGGAAGTGCGCGGTCGCCGACGCCAAGAAGCCCAAGGTGTGCGAGGTGGACGAATTCGGCAACACCGCCAAGGTGCTGGCCGTGTGGGTGGCCGGGAAGTCCGAGCTGAAGTTCTACAAGGGCCTCGGAAACCACAAGTTCGTTGAATCCTACGGCCCCACCGGAAATGTGACCCAGCTCGCCAAGCCGATCACCGCCGACGGTTACTGCGCGACCCGGGGCTGAGCCACGCCCCGGAGAACGATCCGCACGTGATGCGCCGCCCGTTGAGCCCACTGCGGCAGCGGCCAGTCCAGTGGGAACAGGTTGCGCAGGCCCAGCGCCGGGTAGACGAAGGCGTTGTCCGGCAGCACCGCGACCGGCTCGCGGGATGGGCGCGCACGCACGCCTCGATCTTCGCGATGTAGCGGTATGTCGACGGGTTCGTCCGCAGCCCGTTCAACGCCGGGGCGATCCGGCCGAGGCTCGCGGACAGCTCCCACTGCGGACGGTCCCGGTACGGCGAGGCGTCATGGGCGTCGACGAGCAGCCTGGACGTGCCGAGCAGGACCACGACGGCCACCGCGACGCCGCAGGCCGGGCCGGGTGAGCACGTGGGCAGCTGGGGCGCCAGCAGGCACAGCACGCTCAGCGCGAGCGTTCCGCCGAGCAGGGTCGGCGAGTCGTATCCCCAGGACAGGGCGGACATCACCGCCAGTGCCACCACGGCGAGCGCGCCCTGGGGTGCTCGCGCGTCGAGTGCCCAGCGGGCCGCCGTGGTGAAGATCAGCACCCACAGCAGGACCACGCCCCAGTCGCCGGCGCGCAGCATGTCGCTCTGCACCACCACGAGCACCGCGACCACCGCCGTGAACACCGCAGGGATCACCGCCGACTCTTTGCGCCGCAACAGGAACATGGCGACGATGCAGCCTGCGGCCCAGAGCATCGTCGTCATCGCCTCGCGTGCCTCCCAGACCGTGAAGGCGCGCTGCGGCCAGGCGCCGTGCGCGCCACCGAGCTGTTCGACCATCGGCCGCAGACCGCCGGAGAGCGCGACGAAACCGCCGTAGGCCAACGGGAACGCAGCCGTCCACAGGAGATCCAAAATGGACAGACGGTGCCGCGTGAACAGGTAGGTCAGGGTGACCGCGGCGGCGAAGACGAAGCTCTGCTTGGTGAACGCGGCCATCCCCAGCAGGAACAGCCCGCCGTACCTGGGCAGCGCCTCGCCTGACCGCAGCCCCGCGCGCAGCGCCCACCAACCGCAGGCGACCAGGAGGATCCCGTCGATCGTGTGCCACGCCATCAGCGGGAACGTGTGCAGGTTGACCAGCGAGGCCGCCGCGACCAGGCCGGTGAGCAGCGGTCCCCACGTCCGCACGGGGCGGCCGGTGACCAGGACTGCCAGCGCGATCGTCGCCACCGCCAGCTCGATCATCGCGATCAGCGTGGAGACCAGGAACAGCGGGCCGGGCACCAGGAAGTCCAGGGTGTGGAGCAGAGCGGAGCCCAGCGGGCGGGCCGAGACGACGTCGCGGTGCGGGACCTCGCCGTGCAGCAGCCGCCAGCTCAGGGCGAGGGTGAAGCCCTGGTCGGTGGGGTGGAAGCCGAACCGGCCGATCCGCGCCACCGCCCAGCCGCTGAGCAGCAGCACCCAGGTGGCGTGCGCCGTCACTCGTGGCCACCGGCCGGCGGAGAGTGCCGCGGCCCGCGTCCGCAGTGCCGTCGAGACGAGCATGCACCCTTACACCACCGAGGCGGTCATTCGGTTGCCACGAGTTTTCGCTTCGACTTCCACCGAAACGAAGTTTCCTCGCGTTCTTCGGAAGTCGGATCTGTGCTTTATATTCCGCGCGTGCGCCGCTCCATTGTGGTTCTTTTCGCCCTCTCCCTTGTCGCCGGTTTCTCGCCCGCGGCCGTCGCCGAGCCGCTCGCGCCCTCGGACATGACCGCCGCGGTCGCCGTCTACGACCGCCAGCGGGATCGGTTCACGGTGGAACGGGATGCGGACAAACCGTTCCGCTCCGCTTCTGTCGTCAAATTGCTGATCGCACTCGACCACCTGTACCAGCATGATCCCGAGCTGGTACTGGAGAAGGCGAAGACCGACGCGGCGCGCAGCGACATCCTCTACCTGCGCGCCATGCTGCGCGGCAGCTGGGATTACGCGGCCAGTGTCTTCTGGGTGCGTGGCGGATATGCCGACATCCTCAGGCGCATGGTGGAACGCATCGGGCTCACGGGGACCTCGCCACCGGAGAAGCCCGGAATGTGGGGCTACACGTCGATCACGCCGAACGATGTCGTGCGCGTCTACAACCACATTCTCGACGAAGCCCCGGCGAAGTACCGCGACTTCATCATGACCAACATCCACATGTGGGAGAAGTGCGGAGAGGACGCCTGGGACCAGTCCTTCGGAATTCCGCGCGCCTTCGGCAAACCGTGGAGCGCGAAGCAGGGGTGGTCCGCGTGGGGCGCGACCCCGCCCGCCGGGCAGGACTGCTCGCTCGGATCCGCGCGGATGGCGGCGGGTCCGCCGGTGCCCGCGGCCAAGGAGGACGTGGTCGACCTCAGCAGTCCGCTGCTGCACACCACCGGGACCGTCGGCGAGGGCGACCGGAGCGTCGTCGTGGTGTTCTCCACCTTTCCCAAGGGCACGACGTGGAAGGAGGGCTCCGACCGCATCACGAAGTACACCCGGAGCCTGTTCCCGTGGGTGCCCGGAGCACGCCCCGGACGGGGCTGATATTCGAGAATCTGACCCCGGTCTATACGCCGAATGGGTGCAGTTCTACTCTGTCTGATCGCACGTGGTAGTGAACTCCGGTGCGGAAGGCATCCCGCGATGACCGAGACAGCGATCGCCACCACCAACCTCGGCAGGCAGTACGGCGCCAAGTGGGCGCTGCGCGACTGCACCCTGCGGATTCCCGCGGGCCGGGTGGTCGGCGTCGTCGGACCCGCGGGCGCGGGCAAGTCGACCCTGATGAACATGATGGTCGGCCTGCTGCACCCCTCCGAGGGCGAGCTGGAGGTGCTCGGCGAGCGGGTCGGGCCCACCAGCGTGCTGGAGCGGGTCGCGCACATCGCCGAGGAGGACGCGCTCTGCCGCAACTTCAAGGTGACCGACCTGCTCACCGCGGCGCGGCTGTTCAACGCGCGGTGGACGCAGCGGATCGCCGAGGACCGGCTGCGCGAGCGCGGGATCTCGCTCGACAGCAAGGTCGGTGAGCTCTCCTGCGGTCAGCGGGCCCAGATCGCGCTGACCGTCGCCCTGGCCACCACGCCGGAGCTGCTGATCCTGGACGCGCCGGTGACGCGGCTGGATCCGTTGGCGCGCAAGGAAACCGTGTCCGCGCTGCTGGCCGCGCAGGCCGAGACCGGGTGCACCGTCGTGGTCTCCGCGCGGGAGGTCACCGAGCTGGAGCAGCTGTGCGACCACCTCGTGCTGCTGGACCGGGGCGAGCTGCGGCTGGCCGGTGACACGGCCGAACTGGTGCGACGGCACCAGCTCGGCCTGGACGAACTCGTCGCGCGCCACCTGGCCCAGCCCGTCGGCTGACAGGCCGGGCCGGGCGGCGATCAGGCGCTCGCCCGCTCCCGTCGCGCGCGGACCGCGGTCAGCACGCTGAACCCGACGCCGACCAACAGGCCGACGCCCAGCAGCGGGATACCCAGGCCCCAGCCCGGCGGGAAGTAGCTCAGCACCAGCGTGCCGTTGGCCGCCTGCGGGAGCTCGAGCTGCAGCAGCCCGGCCGGTCCCTGCTTCACCTCGACCGGCTTGCCGTCCACAGTGGCCTTCCAGCCCGGCCAGGCCAGCATCGCGAAGGTGACCTTGCCTGCGCCGGTGTAGCGCACCGACTCGCCGGTGAACCCGGTCGAGCGGTCCTCGCTGATCCGCACGCCCGGCGCCGCGTAGGACAGCCGACCGTCGGGCCAATCGATCTTTCCGTTGCGGTGCAACACGTTCACGATGTGCGTGGTCTGCCTGACCGACCAGCCCGCGGGCGGCTTCGCCGGGTCGAAGTCCGGAACGTAGTCGTTGAGCACGACCACGGTCTCCAGTCGCATCAGGTCGGCGAGGGTCTTGCCGCCGTTGGCCTGCTGCTTCTGCCACAACCGTTGGTAGGCCTCGGGTTGCGTGCCGCCGTGGTACTCCATCTCCAGTTCCTCGGCGAAGGTGGTGAAGCCGATGCCGGTGTAGCTGTTCTGCGCCTTCACCCCGGCCACGTGGTACATGTTGCCGAACAACAGGTCCCGCCACGCGCCGTCCGGGCTGTAGCCGTGCCGCCCGATCGCCGGGCCGATCTCCGCGATCTGCAGGGTGTTCCCGGTGTAGCGGTCGGCGAAGCGCTCCTTCAGCTCGGCCACGTCGGTCGGGAAGAACCACGGCGTGATGTTGCCGTTGTGCGGCATCACCAGCACCTGCATCAGCAGCACCAGCGCGGTACCGGTCACCAGCACCGGGGGCAGCAGCTTCGCGCGGTGCTTGAGCACCACCCACACGGCCGCCGCGGTGCCCGCGGACACCAGGACGAAGGCGGCGGCGTGCCACTCGATGTTCTGCGGCGTGGTCGCCCACGCCTGGTAGGTGCCGACGAAGATGATCGCGGCCGAGCCGAGCGCCCTGCGCCGCCACTGGCTCGTGCGCAGGCCCACCGACAACGCGATCGCCACCAGCACCAGCACCGGCAGGAACACGTACTGGGTCAGCCGCGCGGGCCAGCGGAACAGCCACAGGTCCGATGGCGCGATCGCCATCAACAGGTAGATCGTGCCGAACAGGAAGAGACCGAAGCGCGCGCGCAGCCCGGCCCGCATCGCGCGGAAGGACAACCACGGCGCGAGCGGCAGGATGAACCACGCCAGGTAGGTCATCGGGAACGTGGTGAACGTGGGGTCGAACATCTCGATGCGCGGCAGGTAGGTCGGCGAGGACATCGTCGCCAGATCGCCGATCCCCGGCACCATGAAGCCGTTGTTGAACACCCCGGCGGGCTTGCGCCAGGTCACCGCGGCACCGGTGAGCAGCGGCAGGAACGCCACCAGACCGGTCAGCCCGACCGAGCCGCCGACCAGCACGATCTGCCAGAACCGCTTGATGTCCTTGATCAGCAGGCGTTCCACGCCGATCACCAGCAGCACCACGATCACGCCGAGCGCGCCGTAGGGGTTGCCGGTGGTCATCGCGAGCGCGCCGAACAGGAACGGCACGATCGGGTTCAGCAGGCCGCGGGAGAACCGGCGCAGCGACCACCAGAAGTGCGTCAGGTAGGCGAATCCGATCAACCCCGCGATCCACGCCGAAGCGTCGACGTAGAGCGTGTAACCCGAAACGGGCAACGAGATCGCGACGATCGCGGCGGCGAACTCCTTCGCGCCGTACTCGCGGGCCAGGAAGTACACGCCCAGCGCCAGCACGATCAGGAACTCGACCTTGACGACGGTCGCCGCGAGCGCGAGGTCCGGCAGCAGCGCCACCAGCGCGTAGTTCAGCAGCGAGACCGGGTTCCACAGGCTGATCTGCGCCTCGCCCGCGAGGTTGCCGCCCATCCACATGTCCGGGCGCAGCACGGGCCAGTTCCCGGACAGCAGCTGGTGGCCGATCTCGTGCCAGTACGGCAGGAAGGCCGCGGCCGAGTCGTCCCAGAAGTAGAAGATCGGGTTCTTGATCAGCGGGAACAGCGCGAGCAGGCCGACGACGGCGGCAACGATCAAGGGGGTGCGCAGGCCGCTGAGCCGCTCGGGCGGGTGCTGGCGGTGCTCCTGAGCGGGGGGAGGGGTGTCCGCGTCACTGCGGGTCTCCGTCGCCGTCACGGGGGTCCTTCCTGGGGCTGCGCGGCGCGCAACCGGCTGCTCGATCGGGGCCGGCGCCCGTCGCGGTCAGCTGCGGAAGGGCCCGCCGAGGCTGCGTGTAAGGTCTGGGCCGCCGTAGCCGGACTTCACGTCCACCGGCGGCCATATCGTGCCAGGGAGCTCCAGTGCCGACTTCAGGGACCACCATCTCGCTCAGCTACGTGGTGCCTGCGCACAACTGCGCGGGCATCATCGAGGCCACCGTACGCGAGCTGGGGGAGAGATTCAGCGGTGGCAACGCGGAGATCCTGGTGGTGGAGAACGGTTCCACCGACGAGACGCCCGAGGTCCTCGCGCGCATCGCCGCGAACTGGTCGGTGCCCGGTGTCGAGTTCCGCTCGCTCAGCAGTGAGAAGGGCCTCGGCAACGCGCTGAAGCACGGTCTGCTCGCCTCGCGCGGCGAGGTCGTCGTGACCACCGCGGACGACCTGCCCTTCGGCTTCGACGAGTACGAGGCGGGCCTGAAGGTCGACCTGAACCGCTTCCCCGTGGTGGTCGGTTCCAAGGCGCACCCGCAGTCCCAGGTCGGCCGCGGCCTCGTCCGCTGGGTGGCCACCAACGGTTTCCTCGTGCTGCGCACCCTCGTGCTGAACATGCGCACGCGCGACCCGCAGGGCACCTTCGTGCTCAACGGCGACTGGGTGCGCGAGATCGCGCCCCGGTTGGAGGAGAAGGGCTTCCTGCTCACCACCGAACTGATCTACGTCGCCGAGCGGCAGGGCGTGCGGACGGTCGAGGTGCCGGTGCGCCTGCGCGCCTCGCACGGCGAGCACGGGACCCGGATCAAGCTCGCCGACGTCTGGTACATGGGCGTCGGCCTGCTCAGCGTGCGCCGCAGGCACCGCAAGACCGCGCGGCTGTCCGCGACAACCAGAGTCTGACGCGCATGCACGTCGCGATAGTCGGGGGCGGCATCCTCGGTCTGGCGGTGGCGCACGAGCTGGCGACGGTGGGCGGGCACCAGGTCACGGTGCTGGAGAAGGAATCCGACTGGGCCACCCACCAGACCGGGCACAACAGCGGCGTGATCCACGCCGGGCTCTACTACAAGCCGGGCAGTCACAAGGCGAAGATGTGCGTCGCCGGCAACGCCTCCATGGTCGAGTTCGCCCGCCGCAACGGAGTCGAGGTCAAGATCTGCGGCAAGCTCGTCGTGGCGACGACGCCCGCGGAGCTGCCCCACCTTCGGGTGCTGGAGGAGCGCGCGACCGCCAACGGCGTTCCCGCCGACTTCCTCGACGCCGCGGACGCGATGGAGATCGAGCCGGAAGCCTTCTGCGTGGCGGCGTTGCACGTCAAGAGCACCGGCGTGATCGACTACCGCGAGGTGTGCAGGGCGCTCGTCGACCGGATCCGCACCCGGGAGGCCGATCTCCGCACTGGGACGACGGTCCGCGGCATCACGTCCACTGTGGACGGAGTGGTGCTCGCGACGACGGACGGCGACATCAAGGCCGATTTCCTGGTCAACTGCGCGGGATTGCACAGCGACCGGGTGGCGAAGATGGCCGGTTTGCGCCCCACCGCACGGATCGTGCCCTTCCGCGGCGAGTACTACGAACTCCGCGCCGAGCGCCGCGATCTGGTGCGGGGGCTGATCTACCCGGTCCCGGACCCCCGCTTCCCGTTCCTCGGCGTGCACCTGACGCGCATGCTCGACGGCACGGTGCACGCGGGCCCCAACGCGGTGCTGGCGATGCGCCGCGAGGGGTACCGCCGCCGCGACGTCACCCCGCGCGACCTGGCAGGCACGCTCGCCTTCCCGGGCTTCTGGCGGATGGCCCGCAAGCACGTGCGCACCGGCATCGACGAGATGGCCCGCTCGGTCTCCCGCAAACGGTTCGCGGCGAGCCTCGCCCGGCTGGTCCCGGCGATCACCGCGGACGACCTCGTGCCCGCGGAGTCCGGCGTTCGCGCCCAGGCCCTCAACCCGGACGGCAGCCTGGTCGACGACTTCCTGATCGAGACGGCCCGGCACCAGGTGCACGTGCTCAACGCGCCCTCCCCGGCGGCGACCAGCGCGCTGGAGATCGCCAAGCACATCGCCGAGCACGTCCCCGCCGACTAGCGGTCGGGTTTCCCCTCAGGGTTGGGCGGTGGAGAACCCGGTCGACCGCCTGGCAGAGATCATCGCGCCACCCGCACCGGCCGCAACGGCGGTGGACTGGGAAGAGACCGTCCGACGCCTGCGGACGGCTCGGCCCGCCGACTACGTCCAGCTGATCGAGCGGTACGGAGGCGGTCAGTTCGACGACTACCTCTGGTTGCTGGAACCCGCTTCCCGCAGCCCCTACGACCTCGCCGAGACGGCGGAGGAGCGGGAGGAGGCGCTCGAGTACCTCTGGAACCGGGGTGAGGCCAAACCGGCGTTGCTCGACGCGCCCGGGGTTCGCGCGATCGCCTGGGGCTCGACCGACAACGGGGAGTACCTCTACTGGCTGGCGCGGCCAGGCGATGATCCGCACGAGTGGACGACACTGGTCAACGAAGCGCGCGGTGCGGAGTGGGAGCACTTCGAGATGGGGTGCGCCGAGTTCCTCGTCGCGACGCTGACCGGGGAAGTGCGCTCGGACCTGCTCTGGTCGCTCTACCCGGCCTCCCCGCACGAGTTCTTCCCGAGCGCGCTGATCGACCAGGAAGACTGAACCCCGAGCTCAGCTCGCAGGACAAGCCCTAGGCCCTCGCAAGAGCGGCGGCGCTCACCGCGCCCAGCGCCATGACCCCGGCGAGCAGGGCGAGGGTGATCGAGATGGCGTGCGCGCCGGGCGCCAAGCCGAGGAACACGGTGCCGAACGTCGCGACGCCGACGACCTGGCCGAGCTGCACCGTCGTGGTCAGCAGTCCGCTGGCGCCCGCGGCTTCGGCAGGGGGCACGTTGCGCAGGGAGTTGCCCAGCATCGGGCTGAACGCGGCACCGACCGCCCCGCCCCAGACGGCCAGCGCGACGATCACCGGGATTCCGCCGTGGCCACCGGAGGCGAAGCCCAGCGCGACGACGGCGCAGGCGAGCGCGCTGATCACCATGCCGACCGGGGTCAGCCAGCGGTGCGTCCGCTTCGGCAGCCGCTGCCAGTGGAAACTGCCGAGGCCGAAGGTGAGGCCGAAGGCGGTGAAGGTCAGCGCGGCCTGCAACGGGGTGTCGCCGAGCCCGTTCTGGAGGTGCAGCGCCGTGCTGAACAGGAACCCGCCGTAGGCGATCATGGTCAGCGCCAAGGTCACCAGGCCGGAGCGCACTCCGGGGACGCGCAGCACGTCGAGGTTCAGCAGCGGGTCGTGGACACGGCGCTGGACCCTCACGAAGATCACCAGCAGCAGCGCGCCCACCGCCATCACCGGGAACGTCCACCCGGGCCAGCCCTGTTCGTGCCCCAGCACCAGCGGCGTCACCACGAGCAGCACCCCGGGCAGCGAGAGGGCGAGCCCGGCCAGGTCGAGCCTGCGCTCCCCGCTCGGGCGGTCCGTCGGGGCGACCCTGCCGACCAGCGCGTACACCGCGATGCCGATCGGCACGTTGATCAGGAACACCGGGCGCCAGCCCAGGCCGGCCAGGTCGGCCTCGACCAGCACGCCGCCGAGCAGCAGGCCGGCCACCCCGCCCGTGGCCAGCACCGCGGAGTACGCCGACAGCGCCTTCGCCCGCGCCGCCCCGGTGAACCGCAGCTGGATGACGCTCATGATCTGCGGCATCATCAGCGCCGCGCCCGCGCCCTGGACGAACCGCGCGACCACCAGCGCCGTCGCCGTGGGGGCGAGCCCGCACAGCAGCGAGGTGGCGGTGAAGACCAGCACGCCGGTCCGGAACAGCCTGCGCGTGCCGTACAGGGCGCCGAGCCGCGCCCCGGTGATCAACAGCGTCGCGTAGCTCACCGTGTAGCCCGCGACCACGAGCTGGAGCTCGCTGCCGGAGGCGCCCAGGTCGGCGCGCATGCTGGGCAGGGCGACGTTGACGATGGTGACGTCGAGCAGCGCCATGAACTGGCCGAGCAACAGGGTGCCGAGCAGCAGCCAGCTTCGCCGCTCTGTGGGAACCGCAGTGGTCATGACGACCACCGTGCGTGCCGGACCCGCGCGCTACCGAGAGCCCGTCGATGCTGGTAGTGCCACTACCACCCTTGAGATGTCGGTCCCCGGTGGCACACTCCGGCGGTGACCACCGTGGAGAGCCGCACCACCCGCCGCCGCACGGCGCTCGCCGAGTTCCTGAAGGCGCGCCGCGCGCGGATCGACCCCGCCGATGTCGGCCTGGAACCGGGCGGGCGGCGCCGGACCGCGGGACTGCGCCGCGAGGAGGTCGCGCTGCTCGCCGGGGTGGGTCTCACCTGGTACACGTGGCTGGAGCAGGGGCGCCCGATCAACGCCAGCTACCAGGTGCTCGATGCCATCGCCCGCACGCTGCTGCTCGACGCGCCCGCGCGCAGGCACCTCTACGACCTCGCCGAGGCGACCCCGGCCCGGTTCGCCACCCCGGTCACTGAGGTCCCGGAGTCGGTGCACGTGGTGCTGCGCTCGCTGGACCCGCTGCCCGCGGTCCTGCTCAACGCGCGGTTCGACATCCTGGCGTCCAACGCCGCGCACGAGGAGATGTTCTTCGGCTGGCACAGCCTGCCGTGCGTGCACAAGAACCTGCTGTGGTGCTGCGTCACCGAGCCGCTCGCCCGCGACATGCTGGAGAACTACGACCAGGTGGTGCCGTACTTCGTCGGGCGGCTGCGCGCGGAGTACGCACAGCACGTCGACGATCCGGAGTGGGCGGAGGACATCCGCAGGCTCTCCGAGCTGAGCGAGGAGTTCCGGGAGCTGTGGGCCCGGCACGACGTCCTCGCCCCCACCCCGACCTGCCTGCGGTTGCGCCACAGCGCGGCCGGATCGCTCAGCTTCGTCAACCACGAACTGGTCGTCGAAGGCGCGGGCGATCTCCGCATCCGGGTCTACACCCCCACCGACGACCTCACCTGGCAGCGCCTGCCCGCGACGCGCAACCCCGGCTAGACCGGCGCGACCAGCCCGGGGAAGCGCCCGCGGCCCTGGCACGAGCGGCAGGGGCGCACCTCGTCCAGTGTGATCGGGCGACCCTCGGTGATGCCGCAGCGACCGATGCTGCGTTCCCGCATGCCCAGGCAGCCGGGACAGAGGGTGTGGGCGGTGGTCGCTCGATTGGGGGTACTCACGAGTCCCGAAGGTACCGACTCGTCGCTCACTGTCGAACGCGTTCTCCCCGGGGATCGAACAGCGGCTGCTTCGAGACGACGGCCGGTACCCAGGTGCCGAACAGTTCGACCTCGGCGCGAGTACCCGGTTTGGCCAGCTCGACCGGCAGGTACGCGTAGGCGATCGACGCGCCGACGGTGTAGCCGTAGCCACCGGATGTGACCCTCGTCAACACCGTGTCGTCGATCCGCACCGGCTCGCTGCCGAGCACCGCCTGGCGCGGGTCGTCGAGCACCAGGCAGGCCAGCTTCCTGGTCAGCCCGCGCTCCCTGGCGGCGATCAAGGCGTCGCGGCCCAGGAAGGGCTTGTCGAGCTTCACGCAGAACCCCAGCCCGGCCTCGTACGGGGTGACCTCGGGGGAGAGGTCGGAGCCCCAGAGCCGGTAGCCCTTCTCCAGCCGCAGGCTGTCGATCGCCCGGTACCCGCCCGCGACCAGGCCGTGCTCGGCTCCCGCCGCCCACAGCGTGCGCCACAGCGCGGCGCCGTACTCGGCCGAGCAGTACAGCTCCCAGCCCAGTTCGCCGACGAAGGTCACCCGCAGCGCGCGCACCGGCACGTCGCCGACCGTGGTCTCCTGCGCCGTCAGGTAGGGGAACGCCGCGTTGCCCAGGTCGGCGGGGGTGAGCGGGGCGAGGATGTCGCGGGCGCGCGGCCCCCACAGCGCGAAGCACGCGAACTGCCCGGTGACGTCGGCGATCCGGACGTCGGGGCCCGCGTGCCTGCGCAGCCAACCCATGTCGTGCGAACCGAACGCCGTGCCGGTGACGATCATGAACTCGTCCTCGGCGAGGCGGGTCACCGTGAAGTCGCACTCGATGCCGCCGCGCGTGTTCAGCGCCTGGGTGTAGGTCACCGCGCCGATCTCGTGGGCGACGTCGTTGGCGCACAACCAGTTCAGCATTTCCGCCGCACCGCGCCCGCTGACCGAGATCTTGGCGAAGGAGGACTCGTCGAACAGCCCGGCGCGCTCGCGGGTGGCGATGTGCTCGGCGCCGATCGCCGGGGACCAGTTGCGGCCCGCCCAGTCGTGCGGGCGCAGTGAAGAGTCTCCACTGTCCACATTGGACTCGTAGTGGTTCACCCTTTCCCAGCCTGACTTCTCGCCGAAGCTCGCGCCGTGCTCGACGTGCCAGGAGTACGCGGGGGACACGCGCAGCGGCCGCCCCGCCGAGCGCTCGCGGTGCGGATAGGGGATGTCGTAGTAGGTCTCGTAGTTCTCCACGACGCGCTTGCGGGTGTAGCTCGGCGAGCCGTAGTGCCTGCCGAAGCGGCGGATGTCCATGTGCGAGACGTCCGGGCCGGGGTCGCCGCTGACGATCCACTCCGCCATCACCTTGCCGACCCCGCCTGCGCCCGCGATGCCGTGCGCGCAGAAGCCCGCGGCCACGAAGAACCCGCCGACCTCGGTCTCGCCCAGGCAGAACTCGTTGTCCGGGGTGAACGCCTCCGGCCCGTTGATCATGCGACGGACGCCGATGGTGCCCATGACCGGCACCCTGGCCTCGGCGTTCGCCCCGATCTCGGTGAACCGGTCCCAGTCCTCGGCAAGCAGCTTGCCGTTGAAGTCGGCCGGGACCGCCTCGAACGCGGCGCCGCTCTGCGCCCACGGCCGGGAATCGCGCTCGTAGCCGCCCATCAGCAGCCCGTCGACCTCCTCGCGCCAGTAGACGAGGTTGTCCGGATCGCGCAGCGTCGGCAGGTGCGTGCCGTCGCGCGGCCGTACCGGGTCGGTGACCAGGTACTGGTGCGACATCGGCACGATCGGCACCCGGACCCCGGCCATCCGCCCGATCTCCGCGGCGAACATGCCACCGCAGTTCACCACGATCTCCGCCTCGATCTCGCCGGAGTCGGTGCGCACCCGGTGCACCCGCCCGTCCCGCACGTCGATGCCGAGCACCCGGGTCCTGGTGAAGATCCGCACGCCCCCGGCGCGTGCGCCCGCCGCCAGCGAGTACGTCAGCTGCGAGGGGTCCACGTAGCCGTCGGTCGGCAGGTACGAGCCGCCGAGCACGCCGTCGGTGCTCATCAGCGGGAACAGCTCCTTGGCCTCGGCCGCGGAGATCTCCCGCAGCGGCAGGTCGAAGGTGCGCGCCCAGCCGATCTGGCGGCGGGTCTCCTGCAGCCGCTCCGGGGTGCAGGCCAGCCGGATGCCGCCGCAGGGCACCCAGCCCACCGGGTGCTCGCTCGCCTCCAGCTTCGCGTACAGCTCAGCCGAATAGGTGTTCATCCTGGTCAGCGTGGGATCCGCGCGCAGCTGGCCGACCAGCCCGGCGGAGTGGAAGGTGGAGCCGCTGGTCAGCTCGGCGCGGTCGAGCAGCACGACATCGCGTTCGCCCAGTTCGGCGAGGTGGTAGGCGATGCTCGTGCCGCCGACGCCACCGCCGATCACGACGACGCGGGCGCGGGCGGGGAGCGTTCGGTCCGTGGCCACGACCCATTCGTACCGGGCGGGCGCCCCCGGCGGAACGCCTTGACGCCAGAAGATCACCCGCAAGACACTCCCGCGATGGACATCTCCGACGTGCTCACGCTGATACCCGGGTGGGCCGGGAAACCCGTGCAGCGGTTGCCCCTGGTCGGAGGGCTCAGCCATCAGGTCGGCCTGGTGCGGGTGGACGGTGCGGACTTCATCGTGCGCGTGCTCGACCCCGCGGTGTCCACGGCCGGGCTCGGCGTTCCGCTGGACCAGGAGATCGCCAACACCGTGCGCGCCGCGGAGTCCGGGGTCGGCGCGGCTGTGCTGCACGTGCTCGACGAACCACCGACGCTCATCCTGGAGTACCTGCCGGGCACCACGTTGTGCGCCGCGGACGTCCGCGAGCCCGTGCGCATCCGGAAGATCGCCGCCGCCGTGCGTGTGCTGCACACGAGGACGCGGCCGTTCGTCAACGACATGGACATCTTCGACAAGCTCGCCGAGCTGCTCGAGCTGTGCGAACGGCACGGGCTGACGATGCCGGAGGACTACCGGGAGCACCTGCCGCTGGTCGGGGACGTGCGGGCGGCGCTCACCGCCGCACCGCTGCAGAAAGCGCCGTGCCACAACGATCTGCTGGCCGAGAACTTCATCGAGACCGGCGATCGCGTGCGCATCGTGGACTACCAGCTGAGCGGGATGAACGACCCCGGCTTCGAGCTGGGCAACATCGCGGCCGAGTCGCAGCTGACGCCGGAGCTGACCGAGCTGCTGGCCCGCGAGTACTTCGGTGACGCCTTCGACGCCGCGGCGCTGGCGCGGGTGCGGCTGTTCTCGATCATGTCGAACTTCACCTGGACGCTGTGGTTCTGCATCCACCACGGGCTGCTGGCCAAGCCCGGCAGCGACTTCGACTACTGGGGCGAGGCCGCGTCGAAGTGGGGCCGGGCGAAGGCCGCGCTGACCGATGACGAGCTGGGACGGTTGCTTGACCTCGCCCGTCGGGGGTGATGGACACTCTGGGGGTGAGGCGTACACCCCTGATCGCTGCCCTGCTCGTCATCGCGACCGTTGCCGCTGGCTGCGCCCAGCCGGTGCGCGGTGAGGCGCTGGCCGGTCCGACGCCGACCACCACTCCCGGGCGGGTGCCGGGCGCCGCTCCCTACGACCCCTGCAAGATCGTGACCTGGGCGGACTTCCCGCTCGAGGTGCGCACGGTGGAGAACGTCGTGCCCCGGCACCGGCCGCCGAACCCCCAGGCGCCGGACGAGGTGTACGCCGACGGGTGCGCCTTCGACAACATGGGCGAGAAGCCGTTCATGGCCCTGGTCATCTGGGGCTCGATCACCAAGATCCGGGTCGACCCGAAAGGTCCCGAGGACAAGCCGGTGGTCTACGGCAACCGGCGCGGGGTGCGGAGCGTGTACCCCGGCGGGCAGTGCGTCACCCGGTTCACCCTGGACTACGGCCAGGTCGGCGGCGTTTCCCTGGTGAACGAACGGTTTCCGGAGGTCGATCCGTGCACGATCGTCGACGTCCTCGCCGAGAAGATCGTGCAGCGCCTAGCTTCCTAGCGCGCCCCAGCGCCGGAACGCGCCACCGGGCGCGTCCTGCGCGCTGGTCTGCAGACGCCCGTCCAGCCCGAGTGCGAACAGCGTGATCCTGTTGTCGCGCAACGAGATCGCTGGGGTCTCCGCCACCTGGCCCGGCAACGGCGTCCACGCGCCGCCGGTCGAGACCGAGACCCCGGCCGCGCGGTCGCGGACGAACACCGACAGCCGGCCCCCCGCCCACGCCAGGCCGGGGGCGCCGAGGCCGCCGGGCGCGGGCAGCAGGACCGGCGCGCTGCCCGTCCGGACCACCGCGACGGCCGCCGAGTCCGTCACCCGGTAGGCCAGCGCGGTCTGATCGCCGTCGGTCGCGGTCGCCGACAGCGGCCCGCTCGGAGCCGGAGCGCGGAAGGCGGTGTCGCGTCGCGGTGCTTCGCCGTCCCGCCGGGACCAGCGCAGCACGCTTTGCCGGGTCGGCGCGAACAGATCCCAGCCGGTGCCGTTCGCCGCGACCGCGATTCCGTCCTGCACGTCGGAGCCGCCGAGGTCGGCCCACCGCGTCGGCCAGGTCCGGCCGTCCGGCGCGGTCAGCATGCTCACCCCGCCGCCGCCGTTGCGCACGAACACCGACAGCTCGCCCCGCGCCACGGCCGCCACCGGAGCGCCGCCCTCGAACTCGCGCGCCCCGCCGCGGTTGGGGTTGCCGAGGTTCGTCCAGCCGGACTCGGACAGCACGAGCACATCGTTGGTGTCCTGGCGTCGCGCGAAAACTCGTTGTCCCGCAACGGAAATCGTCGGCGCGAGCGGTCCACCGGCATCCGGGGCCGGTGACGGGCCGGTCCAGTCGCTGTCGGTCTCGGTCCACCGCACGAGCCGCCCGGCGAGCACGGCGAACGCCCGCCGCCGCCCGGACTGGTCGGTGGCCACCCAGTTCACCCCGCGCGGCCAGCGGTAGTACGTGCGCCGGGCCCACGCGTCGTAGGGGCCGCCCATGCTGACCTGGTCGTCGTACGGGACGTAGGCGGCGAAGGTGTCCAGCTTCTCCCGCTGCTCCTCGGGCGTGATGTTGATCGGTGCCTCGTCCACGTTGTAGTCGCGGTAGTTCATCGACACGAAGCGTGGACTGGCGCCCGAGCGCTGGTAGAGGTCAGCGGCCTCCCTGGCGAACAGCGCGGCCATCACGTGGTCGGGGTGGTCGTGGAAGGGGACCCAGTTCCCCGTGTAGCGGCGATCGGGCGCGGTGTCCTGCGAGCGGAGCACCGTGGGCCGGAAGTGCGCGTAGAGCCCGACCAACGTGTCGATCACGGACTGGCGGTCGTAGAAGCAGTTGACGCCTTCGACTCCGCCCGTGGGCTTGAGAGCGCGCACGCGCACGAAGTTCGCGCGGTCCTGCCAGAGGCGCACGAGCGCGCGCGGGCCGCCTAGTGCCTTCGCGTCCGCGTTCTCCGGGAGGTTCACGAACACCAGCTGAATGCTCGGGCGCTCTTTAAGGGTGTAAAGCTCCACACGGTGATCGCGGTCCAAAACAAGCGGTTCTGCTCGCCAGTCATCACGAACGCGAGCCATTCGCGCGTAAGCAGCGCGCGTGCCCGCTTGGCGCTTCGCTGCGTAACCATACGTATCCGCAACGTTAGCCTCGCCTGCGGTCAAGTACACAGTCGCGACGGGCTGGCCAACTTTTATGGCCGTGCTGACGTCAGGGTTCATGAAGAGGATGTCGTCGTCCTGGTGCGCGACAACCTGCAGGTGACGGACTTCGGGAGCGGGACCGGGGGATGTCGCCGGCGGTGGTGTGGGACTCGGCTCCGTGCAGGAGAACAACGCCGCCGCGAGAACGACCGCGAGAACCACCGAGACCCCACTGCGACGCATGTGGCGACGGTAACCAAAGTCCGCATAGGGTGAACTGGCGCCCTATACCAAGGCAACCTGAAGCTCAGCTGAAGCGTCGTACCCAGCGTGATAGCTTGGCGGAACGGCTGGTTGGGCCGTTTGGGGGAGTGGCCGTGCGTCTGTCCGTAGTCGTGCCGTGCTTCAACGAGGAGCGCGGTCTTCAGCATCTCCGTGACGCGCTCAGCACGGTGCTGCCCGAGGCGGCCGAGGAGTTCGAGGTCCTGCTGGTCGACGACGGCAGCTCGGACGGCACCCTCGACGAACTGCGACGCATCTGCTCCGAGGACACCCGGTTCCGGTTCATCGCGCTCAGCCGCAACTTCGGCAAGGAAGCCGCGATGCTCGCCGGGCTCTCCCAGGCCACCGGCGACGCCGTCGCGCTGATGGACGCCGACCTCCAGCACCCGCCGGAGCTGCTGGCGCAGATGGTCGAACTGCTCGGCCACGGATACGACCAGGTGGTGGCGCGGCGCACGCGCAAGGGCGACAAGCCCGTGCGGACCTTCGTCTCCCGGCTCTACTACCGCCTGATCAACAAGATGGTGGACGTCGAGCTCAAGGACGGCGTCGGCGACTTCCGCGTGCTGTCCCGGCGCGCGGTCAAGGCGCTGCTGTCGCTCGGCGAGTACAACCGCTTCTCCAAGGGCCTGTTCTCCTGGATCGGCTTCGACACCGCGGTCGTGCCCTACGAGAACGTCCAGCGCCAGCACGGCGAGACCAAGTGGACCTTCGGCAAGCTGCTCAACTACGGCATCGACGGCGTGGTGTCGTTCAACAGCAAGCCGTTGCGGATGGCCATCTACCTCGGCCTGCTCACCACCGGCCTCGCCTTCATCTACGCGGTGTACGTCATCCTCGACTCGATCATCGGTGGTGTCGACACCCCCGGTTACGCCACCGTCATGGTCGGCGTGATCCTTTTCGGCGGGCTGCAACTGATCTTCCTCGGCGTGATGGGCGAGTACCTGGGCCGCATCTACTACGAGAGCAAGCGGCGCCCGCACTTCCTGGTCAAGGAGTCCAGCGGGGACACACCCGTCACCGTCGCGCTCGGCACCGAGGCGATGCTGGCCTCGGAGCTGGCCTCCGAGCACGCGGAGCTGCTGCAGCACGTCCACAACCACCCCGAGGCGACGGCGAAGTGAACTTCGGCAAGTACGACCGGATCGTCCGGTTCGCGGTCGTCGGCGCGATCAACACCGGCGTCTACTACGGCCTCTACCTGCTGTTCGGTCAGGTGGCGCACTACCAGGTGGCGCACATCTCGGCGTTCCTGATCGCGATGGTCGGCTCCTACTTCCTCAGCTGCTACTTCACCTTCAAGGTGCGGCCGACGCTGCGGAAGTTCCTGCTCTTCCCGTTGTCCAACGCCACGAGCTTCGTCGTGCAGACGGCGGGGCTGTACCTGCTCGTCGACGTGATCGGCATGCACGAGGACTACGCGCCGCTGATCACCATGGCCGTGTCCATCCCGATCACCTACCTGGTCGCGAAGTTCGTGCTCACCGATCGCCCAGCCGCGAGCCCACTGGCCGCCGCACAACAGGAGAACCCGCGGTGACCACCGTGCCCACTTCGACCGACGAACCCGCTGCGCCCGCCGAGAAGCGCGAGTACGAGAAGCCGGTGCTCAGCATCGGCGTTCCCGTCGGTGTCGTGGTGCTGGTCGCCGTGCTGTCGCAGATCCCCGTGCTGGTCAACCGCGTCTTCTACTACTGGGACGACAGCGCCGCGCAGTTCCTGCCCATGTGGTACCGGCTCGGTCAGCGGTTGCTGTCCGGGGACTTCCCGCTGCTGCTGGACACCGAGGCGTGGATCGGCGGCAACCTCACCGCCGAGGCCATGTTCGGCGTGTGGAACCCGGTCAACCTGCTCAACTACGTGCTCGTCGCGAACTTCGACGACCTGGCGAGCGCGGGGGCGGTGGTGAAGGCCGAGTTCCTGGTCATCCTCGCGCTCGGCGTGTACTTCCTCGCCCGTGAGTACGGCGCCTCCCGCTGGGCCTGCTCGGCCGTGGCGGTGGCGATGCCGTTCTCCGGCTTCACCCTGTACTTCGAGGCCAGCATCTGGATCGCCGGGCTGATGGCCTTCGCGTGGGTGCCGCACTTCTGGTGGGCCGCCCGCAAGCTCGCCCGCGGTCGCATCGGCACCATCTGGCCGTTCCTGTTCGGCGCGCTGTGCGTGACCGTCGGCAATCCCTACGGGCTGCTCGGCGTCGGTCTCGTGCTGCTCGTGCTGATGATCGAGTTCCGCGCGCGCAAGGCGGTCGTCCGGTTGTTCGCGCTGGGCGCCACGGTCGGCGGCGTCGCGCTGCTGGTGTTCCTGCCGCTGCTGGGCAACTCCAAGGTGAGTTGGCGCAACAGCAAGGAGCTGTTCAACAACACGCAGTTGGTGCCGTCGCTGCAGGACTACCTGAGTTCGAGCCTGCCCAGCCACGTGCCGGACATCCACTCCTTCTCCACCATCTCGGTGCGGATGACGTTCCCCGCGATGTACCTGGCGTGGTTCGTGGTTCCGCTGCTGGCGTGGCTGGACTGGTCGGTGCTGCGGCAGCGCTGGCGGCAGCTGCTCGGCGTGCTGGTGATCGGCGGCGTGTACCTGGTCGCCACGCTCGGGCCGTCGAACTTCTGGATGTTCCGCTGGCCGCTGCGGCTGGTGGAGTACTTCTACCTCGCGGTGATGGTGCTCTTCGCGGTGCTGCTGTCCGCGGGGCTGCGCCGCGACCACCTGCGCCGGCGCGCCTGGACCACGGTCGGCGCGCTCGCGGTCACCGCCTACCTGTCGTTCTCCTCGTGGCCGAAGATCGCCGCGTGGCACATCGTCTCGGTGCTGCTGCTCGGTGTCCTGGTCGCGCTGTCGGTGATCGTGTTCCGGCGCTGGGGAAGCAGGCCGCTGGTCGCGGTGCTGCACGTCGGCACGGCCGCGGCGCTGCTGCTCCAGGTGGTGTGGTTCCCGATCAACCGGGACGTCGCGCCGTACGGCTTCCCCAGTTCGGTCGCGGAGCTGAAGACGTTCGCGTCGCGCTACCCGGGCACGATGGTCCAGGTCGCCGATCGCGATCCGGTGATATACCGGGGCAAGGGCCAGTTCCTGGAGCCGGACACCGCGGTGTGGCGCGACATCCTGTTCGGCAACGTCTACCGGGTCGCGGGCGTGGACACCACGACCTCGTACTCCGGGATGGGTTTCAAGCCGTTCCACAAAGCCTTGTGCCTCAACGACTACGGCGGCGCCAAGGTGCGCGAGTGCCCCGGCGACACCTTCGCCAACCTGTGGGCACCGACCGAGGCGGGCGTTCCCCTCGCGGACCTGATCAAGGTCCGCACGATCGTGGTGCAGCGCGCGTTGATCGACTCTCCGCACGTGCCCCCCGGCTGGACGGTCGCGGAGCGCACGAACTTCGTGACGGTGCTCCGGCGCGTGCGGGACATGCCGGACTGGGGCAGCGCACGGCTGAGCCGCACCACGCCCGGCATGAAGGTCGTCGAGGACGCGATGCCCGCCCAGCACAAGGAATCGGTGGCGTTCGAGCGCGGAGCCGCACGGGGGCCCCTGTCGCTGACGTTCGCGCGGCTGAACTGGCCCGGCTACAAGGCGACGGTCGACGGCAGGCCCGTAGAGGTCCGCAACGGCCCCGGCGGCCTCGTGACCGTCGATCTCCCCGCCGACGTCTCCGCAGGCCGCCTGAACCTCACCTGGACGCCCCCGGGCCTCTGGATCGGCCTCGCAGGCGCCGCCGCGGGCCTCCTGGCCGCCTTGGTGCTCACCGTCCTCCAGCGCCGCGGCCCGGGTGCGAAGGCGGGGAACCCGGGCTGAGAGGTAGGTCTCGGGGCGATCTGGGCCACGCGGTGCTGTCACGGTGCGTGTCCGGTCGGCTTCGGTTGCCCAGGCCGTCCCATCACCCGACGGTTGGGTGTCCGGAGGGTTACCTCCCGGCGCCCCGGTGCGGGTCACGGCTGTTCAACGGCTGAGCGGCGACAGCCGCCGCCGGGCGGCGCGTTGGGCCGAACGGGTCAGTCTCACCGGAGCAGGGGGCGCTGACGTCGGCCTCAGCCGGGCCCTCCGCTCGCGGTGAGTGATAACACCTGATCAAGCCCTTGACAGGGCCGGTTCGGAACCTCGCCGGGACGTCGGTACCCTGGCCAACCGTGAGCTTCGCAGGCTATGACCTGATTGTCGTCGGTTCCGGACTCTTCGGCCTTACGGTTGCCGAGCGCGTCGCCAGCCAGCTGGACAAGCGTGTGCTGATCATCGACCGCCGCGACCACATCGGAGGCAACGCCTACTCCGAGGCCGAGCCGGAGACTGGTATCGAGGTGCACCGCTACGGCGCCCACCTCTTCCACACGTCGAACAAACGCGTCTGGGACTACGTGAACCAGTTCACTGAGTTCACCGACTACCAGCACCGCGTGTTCGCCATGCACAAGGGGCAGGCGTACCAGTTCCCGATGGGCCTGGGCCTGATCTCGCAGTTCCTCGGCAAGTACATGTCGCCGGAGGACGCGAGGAAGTGGGTGGCCGAGCAGGCTTCCGAGATCGACTCCAAGGACGCGAAGAACCTGGAGGAGAAGGCGATCTCGCTCATCGGGCGCCCGCTGTACGAGGCGTTCGTGCGGGACTACACCGCGAAGCAGTGGCAGACCGATCCCAAGGAGCTGCCCGCCGCCGTCATCAGCCGCCTGCCGGTCCGCTACACCTTCAACAACCGGTACTTCAACGACACCTACGAGGGTCTGCCGGTCAACGGCTACACCGCGTGGCTGGAGAAGATGGCCGACCACCCGAACATCGACGTTCGGCTGAGCACGGACTTCTTCGACATCAAGAACGAGATCCCCGCGGGCACCCCGGTCGTCTACACCGGCCCGCTGGACCGGTACTTCGACTACTCCGAGGGCTGGCTGGGCTGGCGCACGGTCGACCTGGAGCCCGAGGTCCTGCCGATCGGCGACTTCCAGGGCACCGCGGTCATGAACTACAACGACGCGGACGCCCCGTACACCCGCATCCACGAGTTCCGGCACTTCCACCCGGAGCGCGACTACCCGACGGACAAGACGGTCATCGTCCGCGAGTACTCCCGCGCCGCGGAGAAGGAAGACGAGCCGTACTACCCGATCAACACCTCCGAGGACCGCGCCAAGCTCGAGCGGTACCGCGAGCTGGCCAAGGCAGAGGCCAAGAACAACAAGGTCCTCTTCGGCGGTCGCCTCGGCACCTACAAGTACCTCGACATGCACATGGCGATCGGATCCGCGCTGAGCATGTTCGACAACAAGATCGCGCCGTACTTCACCGAGGGTCGCGCGTTCGACGGTTCGCTGGAGGATTGAAGAGAAGTGACCGAGCAGCAGAGCACCGCGACCGCGCAGGGGCGTGACGACGCGCCGGACGCCAAGCTGAGCGATGTCAGCTCGGTCCGCGTTGGTGGCCGGAACAGCGAGGTCCCGGCCAACCGCGTCCTCCAGCGGGTGATCTTCCCGCGCGACGAGGACCCGTTGGACGTCCGCCCGCTCTACGTGGACGAGCCGGCCAACGCCTCGAGCCGGGTGCACTTCACCTCTCGCCGCTCGGTGACGGTCCCGTCCTCGACGAAGACCTCCTTCGCCGCGTACTTCAACGCCTTCCCCGCCAGCTACTGGAAGCGGTGGACGTGGGTCAGCGACGTCGTGCTGCGGATGACGGTCCGCGGCACGGGCCGGGTGGACGTCTACCGCTCCAAGCCCAGCGGCGACATCGTGCACCTGCAGGGCAAGGCCGTCCGCGGCGCGAAGAACTGGACGGTGCTGGAGTTCCACACCTCGCTCCAGCCCTTCGAGGACGGCGGCTGGATCTGGTTCGACGTCTTCACCGAGGACGCGCAGCTGGAGATCAAGGACGCGGTCTGGGCGACGGACAAGGACCTGCCGGAGCAGAAGGTCTCCGTCGGCATCTGCACGATCCGCCCGCAGGACGCGGTCATCGCCCTGCAGGCGCTCGGCGAGGACCCGGCCGTGCTGGACGTGGTCGGCAAGGTGTTCGTGGTCGACCAGGGCGCCAAGAAGGTCCGCGAGACCGAGGGCTACGACGAGGCGGTCCGCCGCCTCGGCGACAAGCTGGAGGTCATCGAGCAGGCCAACCTCGGCGGCTCCGGCGGGTTCACCCGCGCGCTCTACGAGGGCGTCGAGCACACCGACTGCGAGCAGATCCTGCTGCTGGACGACGACATCCGGCTGGAGCCGGACAGCGTGCTGCGCGCCAACGCCTTCGCGCGGGCCGCGTCCAGCCCGGTGGTCGTCGGCGGGCACATGCTCAACCTCCAGGCGCGGGCTCGGCTGCACAGCTTCGGCGAGGTCGTCGACCTCAAGTCGGCCATGTGGCGCAAGGCGCCGGGCGCGGTCACCGACCACGACTTCGGTGAGGAGCCGCTGCGGGAGACCGAGGAACTGCACCTGCGGATCCACGGCACCTACAACGGCTGGTGGATGTGCCTGTTCCCGCGCCAGGTGATCGACCAGATCGGCCTGCCGCTCCCGCTGTTCATCAAGTGGGACGACGCCGAGTACGCGCTGCGCGCGGGTGCGCACGGTTTCCCGACCGTGTCGCTGCCGGGCGCGGCGGTCTGGCACATGCCGTGGACGGACAAGGACGACGCCACCGACTGGACGGCGTACTTCCACGTCCGGAACCGGCTGATCATGGCCGCGCTGCACAGCCCGTACGACGTGCGCGGGCCGCTGCTCAAGCAGGGGCTCAAGCTCTCGCTGCGGCACCTGTTCTCCATGGAGTACTCCACGGTCGCCCTGCACCAGAAGGCGATCGAGGACTTCCTGGAGGGTCCGGACAAGCTCTTCGAGACCCTGGGTACCAAGCGCCCGGAGATCCTCAAGATCCGCAACGAGTACTCCGACGCGCACATCCTGCCCTCGGCCAGGGAGTTCCCGCCGCCGACGTTCGACCCGGTGAAGGCTGAGCGCCTGCTCAAGCCGCCGGTGAACCCGGTGGTCATCGCGGCCCGCGCCGCGCTCTCCCTGGCGCACCACCTGAAGGAGCCCGACCGCGAGGCCATCGACCGCCCGCAGATCAACGTCTCGGCGCAGGCCGGTCGCTGGTTCCTGCTCGGCGCGCTGGACAGTGCGACGGTCTCCAACGCCGACGGCAGCGGGGTCGCCTTCCGCCGTCGCGACCCGAAGCTGTTCAAGCAGCTGATGGCGCGGGCGCTGCACAACCACAAGCGGCTCGTGAAGGAATGGCCGCGGGTGCAGCGGGAGTACCGCCAGGCACTGCCGCAGCTGTCCAGCCGGGACGCGTGGAAGCAGCTGTTCGGCTCCTGACGCAACACCGGCCCGGGACTGCGCGTCCATACCCAAAAGCGCGCGGTCCCGGGCCGCGGCGTCTCACACGGTGAAAGCTGGAGAAACATGTCTACGCAGGAAACCGCCGCGCTCTCCGAGGTGCAGCGCCGGATCGCCAAGCCCCCCGTGGTGAAGGCGGCGCGGGCGATGTCGTTCTTCGGGGAGCACGCCGCGGGCTGGCTGGCCATCGGCGCGCTCGGCGCGGTGGTCGACCGCAAGCGTCGCAAGCAGTGGCTGGTCGGCGCGGCGGGCGTCGCCGCGGCGCACGGCGCTTCGATCGCGGTGAAGCGCGTGGTGCGGCGGCCCCGTCCGGACAGCCCGGACGTGGAGATCCTGGTCGGAACGCCGAGCAAGCTCAGCTTCCCGTCCTCGCACGCGACCTCGACCGCGGCGGCCGCGGTGATCTACGGCGGGCTGACCGGCAAGCGGCTCACCCCGCTGCTGGTGCCGCCGATGCTCGTCAGCCGCCTCGTGCTGGGCGTGCACTACCCGACCGATGTGCTGGCCGGGTCCGTACTGGGCGCCACCATCGGCGCCGGCGTCAGCCGCTGGCTGCGCAAATCGGAACGTTCGGAGTGACCTGACCATGACCACGTCCGCCCCCGAGGCCGCCGCTGTGGATCCCGGCGAGAACAAGCCCAGCCTGGTGCGCACCACCAAGGGCCTGCTCAAGGCCGCCCGCCCGCGTCAGTGGATCAAGAACATCCTGGTGCTGGCCGCGCCGTTCGCCGCAGGCAAGGTCAACAACGTCGACGTGCTGGTCGACGCGCTGATCGCCTTCGTGGCGTTCTCCCTCGCGGCGTCGGCGATCTACCTGGTCAACGACAGCAAGGACGTCGAGGCCGACCGGGCGCACCCGACCAAGCGGAACCGGCCGATCGCCGCGGGCATCGTCCCGGTGCCGCTGGCCTTCGCCACCGCTGTCCTGCTGCTGTTCGGCGCGCTGGGCGTGTCCGTGCTGGCCAGCTGGGACCTGGTCATCGTCATCGCGGTCTACGAGGTCGTGCAGCTGGGCTACTGCTTCGGCCTGAAGCACCAGCCGGTGATCGACATGTGCATCGTGGCCTCGGGCTTCCTGATGCGCGCCATCGCCGGTGGTGCCGCGACGGGCGTTCCGCTGTCCCAGTGGTTCCTGCTGGTCACCGCGTTCGGCTCGCTGTTCATGGTGGCGGGCAAGCGCTACGCCGAGATCCGGCTGGCCGAGCGCACCGGCGCCAAGATCCGCAAGTCGCTGGAGAGCTACACCGCCAGCTACCTTCGCTTCGTCTGGGCCATCGCCGCGGCCATGGTGATCATGACCTACGGCCTGTGGGCGTTCGAGCTGAACGAGCAGGTGAAGTCCGCGTGGTCGGTCGTCTCGATGGTGCCGTTCGTGATCGCGATCCTGCGCTACGCGGTGGACGTGGACAGCGGCAACGGCGGTGAGCCCGAGGAGATCGTGCTCAAGGACCGCTGGCTGCAGATCCTCGGCGTCGCCTGGGTCGTCTTCCTCGGCATCGCCTACTACCTGCGCTGATCGTTCTGTGCCGAACCGCCGCTCCGGGCTCCGGGGCGGCGGTTTCGTCATTCGCTACCCGTCGAGCGCGGCCAGGCCGTCCAGGTCCACCAGCGCGGTCGCGGCGCGTTCGATGATGCCGCGGCTGACCTCGTCGGGCTGGTACTTCGGCTGGATGGCGCTGTGGCCGATGGTGGCCAGCCAGACGAAGTACGGGAAGAACGACTGCCTGCGGTAGGCGAGCCAGGCGGAGTCGGGGTCCGGGGCCGCCGCGCCGGCCGCGCCGAGGCGGTCGAGGTAGAACTCCAGCAGCTCCCGGCCCCACGCCCGCCGGTCGGCGATGTCCAGGCCGGAGTTGACGGTGTAGGCGAAGTCGAACGCCCAGCTGCCCCGCATCACGATCTGCCAGTCGGTGAAGCCCATCCGGCCGTCGGAGGTGCGGTAGGTGTTGCCGATGTGCGAGTCGCCGTGCAGCAGCGTCAGCGGTCCCTGGCTGGCGATCTCCAGCGACCGTTCAAGACCCCGGTAGAGCTTGTCCTGCAAGGAGATCAGCGAATCCGGGATGACCGAGCGGGCCCGCTGCGCCCCGACCTCGGAGCGCTTGGCGAAACCGATCAGCCGGTCCAGGTTGTGGAAGTGCCCGCTCGGCGGCTTCAGCCAGGTGTGGCCGCGCAGCTCGTCGGAGTCCCAGTACCGCGCGTGCCAGTGCGCCATGGTGGACAGCAGGTCCTCGATCTCCGCGCGGGAGATGGGCGTCTTCGGCGTGCAGAAGGTCGCGCCCTTGGCGACCGCGATGTCCTCCATGAGCGAGATCGAGCGCCCCGATGCCGGGTCGGCCGCACCGTGGAAACCGCGCGCGGCCTCGATGTCCAGGTGCGGCCGGAGGTGCTTGAAGAAGTTCGGTTCGCCGTCGAGCACGTGGGCGAGGCTGAGCGTGAGGCGCTGCTTGAAACCGCGCGTCGTCTTCACGAACAACGCTTCGGGCAGCTCCGAATTCCGGCCGATCTCGTTGTAGGTCACGGCGATCCGCCAGCGGGTGGACGTCCCGCTGCTCACGTCCTCGGTGCGGAACGCTGTGACGCGCGCACCGGGGTGTTCCGCGCAGAGCACCGCGGTCAGCCAGTCCGTGGTGATCTCCTTGCCGGAGACGGGGATGTCCGCAACGCCGGTCGCGCGGGCGGTGGTGAACCGCTCGCGGAGGACGTGGCCGCCGACGCGCGCGAGGGTCTTCGCGATCTCAAGCCCAGGATGCATCCCCGCACGGTACGACCAAATGATCTTCGTCGGATAGGTGCGAACCGGGGGAAAAAGACGGCGGCGACGGCGCCCTGCACACCGTCGCCGCCATCTGTCCATTAAGGACATTCAGGTGGTCTTCGTCAGCGGGAGTCGGTCACCTTGCCGGTCGCCCGCTCCCAGACGATCTTCCCGTTCTGGAACAGGTTTCGTCTTCCGCCCGTGACGTCGTGCTCCCCGGTGGTCGGATAGCCGAGGTAGGACCGCTCCCAGCCGAGCTGGGCCCAGCGCGCCTTGATCGCGCCGTAGATGTCGTGCGCCCCGGTGGAGGAGGTCCAGTAGACCGAGCCGCCCTTGCTGAAGTGGTTGTAGCGGCCGACCCCGTCCGGGGTGCCCATCTCGTCCGTCGTCGGGTAGCCCAGCGGTCCCTGCTCCCAGCCCGTGCGCTGCCAGGTCCGGCGGATCTCGCCGTAGATCGCCTGCGCGCCGGTGGACGGGGTCCAGTACACCGAGCCGTTCTTGCTGAAGTGGTTGAACCGCCCGACACCGTCCGGTGTCCCGCTCTCGCTGGTGATCGGGTAGCCGAGCGGGCCGGCCTCCCAGCCCGTGCGCGCCCACGCGCCGCGGATGTCGCCCCAGATCGCCACCGCCCCGATCTGCGGTGTCCAGTACACGGAGGCGAAGCCGCTGTACGGGGTGCCCGCGAAGTGGTTGAACCGGCCGACCCCGTCCGGCGTCGGCAGTTCGTCGGTAGTCGGCGCGCCGAGCCGCGAGTGCCCGCCGTTGGCGACGTAGGTGCCCAGGATCGCGCCGTGCACGGCCTTCACCCCGGCCGCGGGCGTCCAGTAGAGCCGCCCGCGTTCGTACTCGCGGTACCGCAGACCGCCCTCGGCCACCTCCGGTGCGAGCGGCGCGCCGAACTGGGTGCGCAGCGCCTCGTCGCCGTCGTAGCGCTGGTCGAGCGGCGTCACGTAGTTCGCGGTCACGGTGACGTCCGAGCCGCCCATGATCACATTGCGGGTGCGCGAGGCCGAACCGTCGGTCCACTTCGCGAACGTCGCCACACCGTCGGAAGCCTCGGCCGCCGCCTCGATGCCGACCTCGGAGCCCACGGTCATCAGCGCCGTGGTGGTCGAGCCGTTGGAACCGATGCGCACCCCGGCGGGGATGTTGCTGTTCACCGTGAGCCGCTGCTGCCACGGCATCGCGGAGTAGGACTCCGTGGTGGTCACGCCGTAGCGGTCGGTCGCCTTCACGGTGATGTCCACGCGCGACTCAGGGTGGTCGGTGAACGGCATGCCGAAGGTCGGGCCGGTCCCGCCCACGTCCGGGTGCGAGTGGCACGCGGCGTTGGTCGGGCAGTGCACCAGATCGCTGCTCCAGGTCACCGTGAGCGCGCCGTCCTCGACGTCGTTCGCGGTGGCGTTCAGTTGGACCTGCTCGTTGACCGCGAAGACCTTGTTCGCGGGTGGTTTGGTCAGGGTGATCGTCGGCGCGTTGTTCGACGGCGCCACGGTCAGCTGCGCGGTGCCGGACTTGCCAAGCGCGTCCGTCACGGTGAGCTTCGCGGTCAGGACGTTCTGGCTGGTCTCGTACTTGTGCGTCGCGGTGATGCCCTCGCCGGTGGTGCCGTCGCCGAAGTCCCACTTGTAGGTCAGCGCGTCGCCGTCGAAGTCGTAGGACTTGCTCGCGTCGAAGGTGACCGTGCGGGTGGAGGGGGCGGTCGTCGAGGTGGCCTTCGCGATCGGCGCGTGGTTGGCCGAGGAGTAGCTGAGCCTGCGCAGCTGGCCGGAGTAGATGTCGGCCATGACGATGTCGCCGTTGCTGGCCGCGCCGAACTTCACCGGCCCGCCGATCTGCGTGCCGAAGGGCGGCTTCTGCGAGCCGGGCACCAGCGTGCCGTCCGCGTTGTAGCGCAGCGTCCAGATCTTCTTCTGCGCGTAGTCGCCGTAGAAGTAGGCGCCGCGGTACTCCTCGGGGTAGGCGGTGCCGGAGTACACGATGCCTCCGGTGATCGCGTTGCCCTCGTTGCGCAGGTAGGTCAGCAGCGGCGGGGTGTTGACCATCGTGGTGCACACCGGGATCAGGCTGTAGGCGGGTGTGGGGATGTCGCCCTCCCAGCACGGCCACTTGTAGTTCTGGCCGGGCTGGACGAGGTTGACCTCCTCGCGCCGCTCCCACCCGACGTCGGCGAGCACCGGGGCGCCCGAGGACGGGTCGAGGGAGAACCGGAACGGGCTGCGGAACCCGCTCGCGTAGACCTTGCTCCGCCAGGAACGCGGGTTGTCGGCCTGGTAGAAGGGGTTGCCCGGCGCTCCGCTGCCGTCCGGGGTGAGTCGGAAGAGCTTGCCGTAGGGCTCGTCGATCTCCAGTGACCTCAACGCGAACTTGTCCACGTTGTCCGGGGTCGCGCCCTCGGAGTAGCGCACGCCCGCGCTGTCGCCGACCGAGACCCAGATCGAGTCGTCCGGGCCGACCGCGAGACCGGTGATGCCGTGGATGTCGGTGTTGCCCGGGATCTGCAGCAGCGGCACCTCGTCGGTGAGCCCGGACGGCACGCCCTGCGCGTAGCCGAGCGTCCACCGGCTCATCCGCAGTTCCTTGCCGACGCCGACGTTCACCGCGCGCGTCAGGTAGAGCTGCCGCGTGGTGGCGAAGTCGTTGGCCAGCGCGAGCCCGGTCAGGCCGAGGTCGCCGTTGGAGCGGGTCGGCAGGGTGGCGATGGTGCGCGGCTCCCCGGTGGCCGGGACCCACGCCACGGTGCCCTTCTTCCCGGTGGTCAGCACGCTGCCATCGGGGAGGTGGGCGAAGTCGGTCAGCTCGAAGGGCTCCTGGCCGCTGCGCTGGTCGGTGAAGACGAACCCGGCGGGCAGGATCGGGACCTCGTCGGCGGCGGCCACGCGGGGCACGACCACTGTGGCGGCGACGACCGCCGCGGTGGCGGCGGCGGAGAACAGGCGAAGGCGCACGATCCCTCATTCGTAGGACAAGCCAGTCGCGTTACCGACCGCAACCAAGTTGACACTCAGTAACAAAGCCCAGCTCAAGTGGCCCGGGCGGCAACTAACAGGGGGATCGCTGGACAGCGGGGGGAATTGACGGAGCGAAGGCGGGGGAGCCGGTCACAATAACGATGATATTGCTCAGGTCCATACCTTCTGAGCAGCGAAAAGGCGCACCCGGTCGAACAGGGTGCGCCTTTTGCGATCATCGGGTGCCGCCGAACGGCTCAGGTGCGGAAGTCCCGCACCTCGCCGGTCGCGAGGTCCGGCCAGCGCGCCGGGTTCACGTAGAGCCGCGGCGCGGACGCGAAGGCCGGCGGCACCGCGAGCGCGATCCGGCCGACCGAGGGCAGGGAGCCCAGCCTGCGGGACTCACCCGTCGCGGAGAAGGAGATGATCTCGCCGCGCCGGCCAACGCCGCGGCCAGTCCTTTGCGTTCGCGCACACGGGTGCCATCGCAGGACGGTCGGGGTTCATTGACGAGAAGGCGCACCCACTTCGCGTGAGTGCGCCTCTTCTCGAAGTGAGAGGCTCAGATGGGCAGCTTGCGGAAGATCGCCCGGGGGATGTGCCGCAGCACCGACATCACGAACCGCCACGCGCCCGGCGCCCACACCAGGTCCTGGCGCCGCCGCACCGCGGTCACCGCGATCTCGGCGACCTGCTCCGGCTGGGCGGCCAGCGGAGCGGCCTTCATGCCCTTGGTCATCTTGGTGTGCACGAAACCGGGGCGGACCACGGTCACCTGCACGCCGTGCGGCTTCAGCGCCTCGCCGAGGCCCAGGTAGAAGCCGTCGATGCCGGCCTTGGTGGAGCCGTAGACGAAGTTCGACCTGCGCACGCGCTCACCGGCCACCGAGGACAGCGCGACGACGGCGCCGTGCCCCTGCTGGCGCAGGCGGTTGGCCAGCGCGACGCCGACGGTCACCGGCGCGACGAAGTTGACCTCGGCCATCTCGCGCGCGTGCTCGACGTCCTGCCACGCGCGCTCGGCCTCACCGAGCACGCCGAAGGCCACCACGGTCACGTCGATGTCGCCGTCGGAGAACGCCTTGCCGACGACCTCCTCGTGGGTCTCCGGCCTGCGGGCGTCGAAGGCCAGCGTGCTGACGGTGCACCCCTTGGCGCGCAGGCGCTCCGCGGCCTCGTCCAGCCGCTCGGACGGACGCGCGGCGAGCACCACGCGCAGCGGACGCTGATCGGCGAAGCGGTCCACGATCGCCAGGCCGATCTCGGAGGTGCCCCCGAGCAGCAACAGGGACTGGGGATTGCCAACGGCGTCGATCACAGCATCAGCCTTCTGGAGAGGTCGGAGTTGAACACACCACGCGGGTCGACCGCGTCCCGGACCTTCTGCCACTCGGCGAGGCGCGGGTACATCGAGCGGAACGCGTCCGCGGTCAGCCTGGAGTCCTTGGCCAGGTACAGCCGGCCACCCGCCTCCAGCACCAGCTGGTCCAGCTTGTCCAGCAGCGGGCCCAGGTCGTCGGTGATCGGGATGTCCACGGCGAGCGTCCAGCCCGGCATCGGGAAGGACAGCGGACCGGCGTTGGCGGTGCCGAAGCGCTTGAGCACGTTGAGGAAGGACACCGCGCCACCCGAGGAGATGATCTCCATCGACTTGCGGACCGTGTCCTCGGCGCCGTAGGGCACCGCGTACTGGTACTGCAGGAACCCGCGCGGGCCGTAGACCCGGTTCCACTCGCCGACGATGTCCAGCGGGTGGAAGAACTGGGTGATGTTCTGCACCTCGCCGCGCCGCTCCTTGGGCGCCTTGCGATACCAGAGCTCGTTGAAGGCGCTCACGGTCAGCTTGTTCAGCAGGCCGCTCGGGAACACCGGCGGCACCGTGGCCAGCTGCGGCGCGTTGAACTTCAGCGGGTCGTTGCGCAGTTTCGCCGGCAGGTCGTCGAGCTTGGCCGACCAACCGCGGGTGAGCACCGCGCGGCCCATCTTCGCGCCGGTGGACGCGGCGTCGAACCAGGCCACCGAGTAGGTGTACTGGTCGTCGTTGTCCATCAGCCTGGCCATCAGGTCGTCCAGGTCCTTGGTGCGCTCGGTGTCGACGAGGAAGTACGCCGACTCCACCGACTTCAGCTGCACCGTGGCCCGCAGCACCACACCGGTCAGACCCATGCCGCCCGCGGTCGCCCAGAACAGCTCCGAACCGGGGCCGTCCGGGGTCACCGTCCGGATCTCGCCGTCCGCGGTCAGCAGCTCGATCGCCAGCACGTGGTTGCAGAAGCTGCCTTCCACGTGGTGGTTCTTGCCGTGGATGTCCGCGGCGATGGCACCGCCGACGGTGACCTGGCGGGTGCCCGGCAGCACCGGGATCCACAGGCCGTGCGGCAGCATCTGCCGCATCAGCTTGTCCAGGCTGACCCCGGCGTCCACGGTGACGATGCCCGTCTCGGTGTCCACGTGGTGGATCTGGTCGAACGTGGTCATGTCCAGGACCAGGCCACCGGCGTTCTGCGAGGCGTCGCCGTAGCTGCGACCGAGACCGCGGGGGATCACACCCCGGCCGTCGGCCGCGCGCACCGCGTCGGCCAGCTCGGCACGATCGGCGCGCTCCAGGACTCTCGCGGTGGTCGGGGCCGTGCGGCCCCATCCGGTCAGTCTGCCGAGCTTCTCAGGCATAGGTGCAAATCTCCGTGGATGCGCTACTCGTTGAGCCAGCCGTCGCGGGCGCCCACGTAGTCGAACTGGGCCAGCCTCGGCCAGGAGACCAGGCCCCATTCGACGCGTTCTGTGCGCGAAACCGTGTAGCGGCCCGGTGGATGACGGTACACGACCCGCTCCAAGTGCCCCCACGGCGCACGCGGCGTCGCGGTCGGGACCACGTTCACCGGCACCCGCTCGATCGTGGCGACGCGGCTGATGAAGGCCTGCGTCCCGCCGACCCGCTCGTTCAGCGTCACCGACCTGGAGCCGCCGAGCTGGTCGGAGGCGACCAGCCGGTACTCCGCGGGCGTGGTCATCCCGTCCTTCACCGGCAGCACCGGAACGCACGGGTAGGCGAGCCCGATCGGCCAGTCCACGAACGTCGGCTGGTCGCGGAGCAGCTCGCGCACGCGGATCGTGCCCCCGGCGCGCAGCGCGGGCCGGTCGGGTCCGCGCAGCACCGGGGACAGCTTGTCCAGCGGCACGAACAGGTCATCGGCCAGCCCGCAGGAGCCGCCGATGACGCTCTTCACGTTGCCCTTCGCCGGCGACCACTGCGGGCGCTGGTTGATCGGCGCGATCACGAAGACCGCCAGCATCAGCACCACCAGCGAGGTCTGCACGACGGTGAACAACCGCGCGGTGCCCAGCGCCGCCCACCGGCGTCCGCCGCCGCCCATCGCCCGCCGCGCGAGCCACCAGCACAGGCCGATGACCGCCAGCCACAGCACCATGTTGCCGAACTTCAGCGGACCGACGTGCGGGATCTGCCCTTCGAGGATCTGCTTGGCGCTCAAGGCGTTCGGGTCCTTGGCCACCGCGGCCGGGTCGACCACCCTGGTGTGGTCGCCGAAGGGCTGGCCCCAGTCCGAGAAGGCGTGCCAGGAGTTCGTCCCGCTGAAGATCACCACGGTGGCGAAGGCCGCGACCCCGCCCGCGAGCAGGCCTGGCGCTGTGCGCCGCACCCGGGCCGGGATCGGGCTGGCGAAGGCGGTCAGCGCCAGCACCAGGATCGCGGGCACCGCCATGCCGCCGAAGTGGTGCACCCACTTGGTCGGGGAGATGGCCAGGGCGGCGAGGCCGATCCCGGACATGGCCGCACTGCCCACGATCAGCCGGTCCAGCGGCCCGTTGCGGTCCCGCCGCGTTGCCAGCCGGATCACCACGAACACCAGCGCCACCACGGTCAGCAGCACCGCGCCGCGCTTGGCCCAGTTGCCCAGGGTTCCCGGGTGCAGCAACGCGTTGTAGCGCTCGATCTCCTGGTACCACGGCGTGACGAACCAGTACCAGGAGTGGATGCGGGTGGTCTCCACCAGGTCGCTGAGCTTCATGTCCCAGAACACCGCGGGGAACGCGGCGGTTCCGGACACCAGCAGCATGCCGAGGTAGGCCAGGCGCTCCTTGCCCACCCAGCTCCTGGTGTAGCGCACCAGGTACGGCGCGTGCAGCAGCAGCGGTCCCCACGCGACGATGCCGGTCGCGGTGGTCAGCGTGGTCAGCGAGGCGACCGCGACCACGACCGCGTACAACCCGGGCCACTCGCGGCGCCTGGCGAACTCCGCCAGCGCGAGGTTCACCGCGACACCGAGGCACACAACGGGTTCCGGCCGCAGCGTGAGCTCGAACGGCATCCACCACACGAGGAACGCCAGCGCCAGCAGGTACGGCAGCGTCCGGTACGGGCCGCGCACCGCGCGCCTGCCGCCGAGCGTCGCGTGCAGGTACCGCCGCAGCACGAACCACACCGCGATCCCGATCACCGTCGGGAACATCCGCATCCACAGGGTGGACTTGCTGATCAGCCCCCACGCGCCGAGCAGGTACTGGCTGAACATGAACGGTGCTTCGGGCGCGTTGAACGAGTGGTAGTAGTTGCCGACGTACCCGGCGTTCGGCAGGTTCAGCGCGTGCCGCAGGTACCACCCGTCATCATCGTTGAACGGCCCGATGACGGCCCAGAGCACCAGGATCGCGGGCACGGCGATGTCGGCGAGACCGAGCTTGAACCGCGGCTCGTCCGGGTCCCGCCGCGCGCGCTCGGAGTAGCGGTAGCGGCTCACGCACAGCCACAGGCACCCCAGCAGGCACAGCGCGTGCAACGCGAGCAGGACGAGCTTCAGCGTCGCGGGCGCGGACTGGAAGCGCGCGTCGGTGTTCAGCTTCGCGGAGAGCCCGTTCGCCTCGGGGAAGTTCTCCGCGGCCGTCTCCAGCATGGCGACCTGGGGCGGCAGCAGCCCGGGGCGGTCGGCGACCACCACGCCGTCCCGCTGCACGGACACGCCCTGGGACGTCGCGACCACGCGGTAGGCCTTCGTACCCGCCGGGCGGCGCTCGGTCAGCAGCACCTGTTCCGAGACGGAGATCCGCACCTCGCCCGCGCGGGTCTGCACCCGCAGACCACGGCTGACGGGCTGGTTCTCGTCCTCCGGCAACGTGGTCAGCACGTCGGCCCACTTGCCGCCCGCGGTGAACCGGCTGCGGTCCAGCGCGTCCATGGTTCTGCCGGGCAGTTCCGCCGACATCTCCAACGGCCGGTACGGCACCAGCGGCACCACGGTCGAGCGCGGCTGTGCGCCCGCTTCCGGCCAGCTCAGGATCGGCTGCTGCACGCGGACGGGGGCGAGGGGCAGGAGGACCGCCAGCACCGCGGTGATCACAGCTGCGCCGACCAATACCCACGCGGTGACGGCGTGTTGGCCCGTAAGGCGTCGTGGCATGCGAAAACGCCCATTCGTTCAGGCGGTCAGGTCACGCGGTAGCGTACTTCCGGGGCGTCCGCCGCTCGGGCGCACCCTGCCAGGGCAGTCGGTGATCGAGTAAGGCGGACCGTTGTGACCACCTCCGAAGCGGCCTCCGAGACGCAGGCGCAGCCGCCCAAGCTCGGCCTCGCCGCCCAGCTCACCCGGTTCGTGCTGGTCGGTGGCTTCTCCGCGCTGGTGGACTACGGCAGCTACCAGCTGATCCTGGCGCTGGGCGTGTGGGTGCACCTGGCCAAGGCGCTCGGTTTCGTGTTCGGCACCACGACCGCGTACTTCCTGAACAAGCGCTTCACGTTCCAGGCGGCGCCGAGCGGTGCGGGCCGCCTCGGCGGGTTCATCCTGCTCTACGGGGTGACCTTCTTCGTCAACGTCGGCGTGAACGCCCTGTTCCTCGCCCTGCTCCCGGCATCGGCCTTGAAGATCACCATCGCCTGGGTGATCGCCCAGGCCACCGCGACCGCCATCAACTTCGTGATGCTCCGCCTGGTCGTCTTCAAGCCCCGGTAGCCGCCGGCTCAGCGCAGGCCGAGGGTGTCGTAGCGGTCGTCGTCCACGTCGGCGGGGAGGCGGCTCGGGTCGATCGCCTGCTTGACGTAGCCCGCGGGCACGCCCGCGTACTCCAGCCGCGCGATGGTCGGCGGACCCTGCAGGCCGTGCTCGACGCGGTGGGTCATGGTCACGGTGTAGCGGCCGGGCTCGTGGCGGTACTTCACCCGCTCCAGGCCGCCCCACGGGGATTCCACTCCATTGGGCGCATCGGCGGGCACCTTGACCATCTCCGCCACCCGTCCGAGGAATCCGTGGGTGCCGCCGATGCCCTCGTAGACCGAGACCAGGCCGCCCATCGTGAACTTCTCCGCGGCGAGCACCCGGAACTCCGGCGGCGTCACCATGCCGTCCCTGACCGGCGGCACGGGCACGCAGGGGTAGCCGATGCCGACGCTCCAGTCCACGTACGTCACGTGCCCGGCCAGGTGCTCGGTGAGCGTGCGGCCGTCGTGCACGCGCACGGTGTCGGCGATCCCGCAGCCGTTGCGCAGCGTGCCGCTGGCCAGCGACCAGCCGGGCAGCTGCCGCAGCGGCGCGATCACGAACAGCGCGATCAGCAGGGCGACCACGAGCGCCTGGGTGCCCAGCAGCACCCGCGTCGAGCCGGTGCTCGCCCATCGCAGGCGCCGCCGCAGCAGGAACCAGCAGAGCCCGATCGCGCCCGCCCAGACCAGCACGTTGTTGACCTTGACCGGGCCGACCGCGAGCATCAGCGACTCGACCAGGTCCTTCTCGTCCGGGTCGAGGGTGCGCATCGGGTCGATGGTGCCGTGCACCGAGAACGGCTGGCCCCAGTTGCCGAAGCCGTGCCACATGTTGGGGCCGCTGAAGATCACCACACCGGTGAACGCGATGAACAGGCCCGCCGCCACCGCGGGCGCCGCCCTGCGCACGCGCGCGGGCACCGGCCCGGTCAGCGTGGTCAACGCCAGCAGCGCGATGGCGGGCGCGGCGATGCCGACGAAGTGGTGGGTCCACTTGGTCGGGATGACCGCCAGCGCCACCATGCCGAAGCCGAGCACCCCGGCCAGCCGCACCATCACCGCGTCGAGCCGCCCGCGCCTGCGCCGTGCCCGCACCGCGACGAACACCAGGCAGACGATCATCAGCAGCACCGGGGCGCGCTTGGCCCAGTTGCCGGAACCGGTGGGCACGAGCAGCGTGCCGTAGCGGCCCCACTCCTCGGTCCAGCCCATGGTGATCCAGTAGTAGTAATGGATCTTGGTGGCTTCGAGCAGGTCGCTCAGCCTGCCGTCGGCGAACAGCACCGTGAACGCCGCTGTCCCCGCGCTGAGCACGGCCGCGACCAGCGCGAGCCGGTCCCGTCCGCGCACCGACCGCCACAACCACGGCACCTGCAGCGCGACCGGCGCCCACGCGATGAGCCCGGCACCCATGGTCAGCGTCGTGAGCGCGGCCAGCAGCACCGCGGGCGCCATCAGCCCCGCCCATTCGCGGCGCCGCGCGTACTCGCACAGCGCCAGCGTCAGCGCGACGCCGAGGCAGGTGACCGGCTCCGGCCGCAGTGTCGGGTTGTACGGCAGCCACCACACCAGGAACGCCAGCGCGAGCAGCCACGGCAGCGCCCGGTAGGCCCTGCGCTCGCCCAGCGCGCTGTGCAGGAACCAGCGCAGCGAGAACCACACCCCGATGCCGAGCACGGCGGGGAACAGCCGCACCCACAGCATCGACGTGCTCACCGACGTCCAGCCCGCGAGCAGGTACTGGGCGAGCAGGAACGGCGACTCGGGCGCGTTGAACGAGTGGTAGTAGTTGCCGACGTATCCGGCGCTGTCGAGATTCAGCGCGTGCCGGAGATACCAACCATCGTCGTCATTCGTCGGTCCGAGCACCGTCCACACGAGTAGTGCCGAGGGCACGAGGAAATCGACCGCGCACCAGCGAATTCGATCTTCGGATGGGCGTTTCGCCCGGCAGTGAAGAACAGTGAGTGTGACACAGCCCGTCAACAGCAAACCATGCAGTATCAACAGAAGGAATTTCGCGTTGGTCGGCGTCGACTGGAATCGCGCATCGGTGTCGATCACGACCCGCATGCCGTCGGAGGCGGGCAGGCCCGCCGCCCCGGTCTCCAGCATCGCCACCTGCGGCGGCAGCACCCCGGCCTGCTTGACCAGCAGCATGCCGTCGCGCCACACCTCGACCCCGCCGGCGTCGGCGTGCACCCGGTAGGAGCAGTCCGCCCGGGGCAGCCGCTCCTCGATCACGGACTTCCCCGACACCCTGACCTGCACGATGCCGTCCACCGAGCGCATGATCAGGCCGTGCTCCCGCTGTGCGGGATCACGGGCGGGCGGCAGGGTGCGCAGCACCTCGCCACCCCGCGAGTCCACCGCCGAGATCGCGGCGCAGGGCACCTCGGCGGTCAGCTCCAGCGGCCGGTAGGGCAGCAGTGGGACGACGGTGTTGCTGACCCGCTCACCCTGTTTCGGCCATGTGACGACTGGCTGGTCAACGGTGACGGGAGCCAGTGGTAGCGACAGCGCCATTGCTGCGGTGACAAGCGCGGAGGCAAGCAAAATCCACGCGGTAAAGCGCTGCTGCATGGGGAATCCCCGATCGCGGTCGCGTGCGGTCCGCAATCATGTAACCCCGAATGGGCCGTTCTTTCCAGCTGTAGTGAAGATGTCTAAGCGTCACAACCTTAATCGGTAAAGTAGGAAGTCGATGTTTAATCGTGCGAATTCTGGTTAGCGAGACTGTCCCGCCGCCCGGCCCGAGTCGCCGGACTGGACCTTGCGCAGGAAGTCCTCCGGGACGCCCACGTAGCCGGTCTGCGCCAGCGTCGGCGCGGCCTCCAGCCCGCTCACCACCCGCGACGTCCGCGTGAGGGTGTACCTGCCGACCGGGTGCGTGTAGTGCACCCGCTGCACCTCGCCCCAGTCGGGAACGCTCCCGTCGTTCGGCGGGCCGATCGTTGGCGCCGGCTCGGCGCGGACGACGACCTGGCTCAGGAAGCCCTGGGTGCCCCCAGGAACTCACCCGCGTGCACGACCCCGGCCAGCGCGCCCCGCCCCGCGGGCAGGATGCGGAACTCCGGCGCGGTGCTCAGGCCGTCGGCGATCGCCAGGGTCGGAGTGCACGGGTGGACCAGGCTGAACTCCCAGTCAACGGCGGTCGGTCGGGAGCGCGCCACCTCCATCAACCTCTCGCCGCTGACCAACCGCACCCAGTCGGCGAGGCCGCAGTCGTTGCGCAGCACGCTTCCGGCCACTGACCAGCCGGGAGTCCGCAGGGGCGCGATCGTGAACACCGCGACCAGTAATGCGACGGCTGTCGCCTGCACGACGACCAGCAGCCGCGCAGAACCGGCTGCCGCCCAGCCGCCGTCGCGGCCGCGCAGCGCGAGCAGCAGGCACGCGACGAGCACGGCGCCCCACAGCAGCGGGTTGCCCAGCGGCACCGGGCCGAGCGTGGGGTGCATCGCCGCGGACCTGGCGATGAGGTCGGCGACCTGCTCCGGAGTCAACGCCAGCGTCGGGATCTCCGAACTGTGGTCACCGAACGGCTGGCCCCAGTCGGAGAAGCCGTACCAGAGATTCGGCCCGGCGAAGGCCACCACGGCGGTCGCCCCGGTCAGCGCCGCGGTGACCAGGCCGGGCACCAGGGCGCGTGCTCCGCGCGGCGTGGGAACGCCGACAGCGCTCAGGCCGAGCAGCGCGATCGCGGGCGGAGCGATGGCCAGGAAGTGGTGCGACCACTTCGTCGGCGACAGCGTGAGCGCCACGAGCCCGACGACGAGGACAACGGCCAGCCGGACGATCGCGCCGTCGAGACGGCGGCGCCGACGCCGGAGCCGGAACGCGGCGAGCACCAACGCCGCCAAGGTGAGCAGCACCGCGGCGCGCTTCGCCCAGTTGCCGTGGTGGTCGACGCCGAGGAGCTTCGCGTAGCGGAATCCCTCCTCGTACCAGTGCATCGAGATCCAGTAGTGGTAGTGCACGCGCGTTGCCTCGACGACGTCGGAGAACTTCGCGTCGGCGAAGACCGCGATGAACGCAGTCGTTCCGGAGGCCAAAGTCGCGCCCACGTAAGCGAAACGGTCCCGCACCGCTCGCGTCCGCGCCCACCGCCACAACCATGGCAGCTGCACGAGGACCGCGCCCCACGCCACAAGTCCGGCGACAGTGGTCAGGGTGGTGAGCGCGGCTACGCCGACCGCGGGCGCGATCAGGCCCGGCCACTCGCGGCGACGCGCGTACTCGCACAGCGCCAGCGTCGCGGCGACCCCCAGCGCCGCGACCGGCTCCGGGCGCAACGTCGGCGTGAACGGCAGCCACCACACCAGGAAAGCCAGCCCCAGCAACCACGGCACGGCCCGGTACACCCGTCGATCGCCGAGCGCGTTCGCAAGCGTCCACCGCAGCAGGAACCACACGCCGATCCCGATCACCGTGGTGGACAACCGCAGCCACAGCAACGAAGTGCTGATCGACGTCCACCCGCTCAGCAGGTACTGCGACACCACGAACGGCGCTTCCGAGGTGTTGAACGAGTGGTAGTAGTTGCCGACGAAGCCGCTGTTCGCCGAGTTCAGCGCGTGCCGCAGGTACCAGCCGTCGTCCTCGTTGATCGGGCCGATGACGGTCCAGCCCAGCAGGACGGCGGGCACGACGGCGTCGATGGGGGACAGCCGCAACCGGCTTCCCACGCGGCTCGCGCCGAAGCGCAGCACGGCGAGCACGATGCATCCGGCAAGCAGAAATCCTTGCAGTACAAGGAGAATCGCCTTGGCAGCGGTCGGCGACGACTGGAAGCGCGCGTCGGTGTGCAGCGTGACGCCGAGGCCGTCGGCCGCCGCGTTGCCGACCCCGGCCGTCTCGAACATGGCGACCTGCGGCGGCAGCAGACCGGCCTGCTGGGCGATGATCCGGCCGTCCCGCAACACGCTCGTCCCGCTCGCGTCGGCCCGCACCTGGTAAGCGCACTCTCCGGTGGTGGGCCGCGCCTCGTCCACCAACGCCGTCGACGAGGAGCTGATGCGCAGCCTGCCATCGTTTGCCCGCACCACGAGACCGCGACCTGGCTCCTGGTCGGGCCGGGCGGGCAGCGTGCGCAGCACGTCACCGTCGACCGCCGCGAGCGTCCGGCACGGCAGCTCCGCCGTCAGCTCCAGCGGCCGGTAGGGCATCAGCGGAACGACGGTGTTCTCCACCCGCCCACCGGCCTGCGGCCAGCTCAGCACCGGGTCGTCCTGGTGCACGGGCGCGAGCGGGAGCAGCAGAGCGCACACCGCGGTCGCCAGTGCGGCACCGATCAGGACCAAGGCCGTCAACATCGAATGCCGAATCGCACGCGCCATTCGGCCAGTGTGTTGCCGGCCTCGCGTCGGCACCTATCTCGGTTCAGAAACCCTGAGGTAACGCGGCGAAAACGATGGTCAATTCATTGAAGTGCGTAGCCCGTTGGAGCGTTCTTTTGTGAAAGCGGTTGACTGGTCAGGCGAGACCGCGCATTCGCCGCCCTGGCGCGCCGTAGACCTCGCCGACCGTGGGCAGCGCCCCGATGTGCGCGGTGACGATCTTGCCGAAGTCGACGACGACGTCGGAGCCGTCCGCGCAGCGCACCGCGCTGGTCGAACCGGAGCGGACGAGGTCGGCGAGCGAGCCGCCGAGTTCGGTCGCGGTCTCGTCGCTGATCGCGAAGAGCAGCGGGGTGGGAACGCCGGACAGGTGCAGCACGAGGGTTTTCTTGTCGCTCATGCGCTTACGACACCAGTGCGGGAACCGGACCGGCAAGGCGGTTCGCCGTCAGCGGATCAGCTCACGGCGAACCGGCTCGTTCACCGCCGGAAAAACTTCTCCGAGCGACCTTGGTTGACCAGTTTCGCCCATTCCACGAATGCCTTCGGGTCCTTGCGCTGGGCCAGGAAGTACAACCCGAAACGGGCCACCTCCAGCATCCCGAGCTTGCGCATTCCCGGCTGCGCCAACAGGTAACCGCGGTTGCGGTAGGTGTAGTAGCGCTTGATCGAGTCACCGGGGTCCTGCGCGTGGAACCGCCCGCCGAGCATCGGCTTGAACTCGTCCGAGCCGTCCGGGTGCGCGTAGGCCACCCGCAGCGTGGTGCCGAACCGCAGCCCGGTGCGCACGATCCTGCGGTGGATCTCCACCTCGTCGCCGCGGACGAACAGCCGGTAGTCCGGGACCCCGATGACGTCCAAAGTGGACGCCCGGAACAGCGCCCCGTTGAAGAACGAGGCGATACCGGGCAGGAAGTCCGGGCTCTCCGCCGAGGACAGCTCCTCGCGCTGGCGCTTCCAGGTCAGGCCGCGGCGCAGCGGGAAGGCGAGCTTGTCCGGGTGGTTGATGTTGACCACCACCGGGGAGACGGCCGCCAGCTTGCGCTTGTCGGCCTCCTCCAGCAGCACCTCCAGCACCGAGTCGTCGGCCGGCCTGCCGTCGTCGTCGGCCAGCCACACCCACTCGGCGCCCATGGCCAGCGCGTGCAGCATGCCCAGCGCGAAGCCGCCCGCGCCGCCCAGGTTGCGCCGGGAGAGCAGGTAGGTGGTGTTCAGCGGGCAGTTGTCCACGACATCGCGGACCGGCTGGTCCGGGCCGTTGTCGACGACGATCAGGTGGTCCGGCTGCCGCGTCTGCGACGCCATCACCTTCAGCGACTCCGTCAGCAGCTCCCGCCTGCGGCAGGTGACGATAACGGCGACGACCGCCCCCGCCGGCAGCGCTGGCGGGTTCTCGGGGGTGGTCTCGTTGCTCATCGGCCCTCGCCGATCCTTTCCAGTACAGCCTGGGGAAGGTTCTCGAACGGGTCGCGGCCCTTGTACGCGGTCAGCACCTCGCGCAGGCCGCCCTGCATCTTGATCTGCCCGTGGTCCATCCAGATCACGGTGTTGCACAGTTCCATCAGGAACTCGTCGCTGTGACTGGCGAACACCAGCAGACCGGAGCGCTTGACCAGGTCGTTGAGCCGGTCGCGGGCCTTCTCCAGGAACGCCGCGTCGACGGCGCCGATGCCCTCGTCCAGCAGCAGGATCTCCGGGTCGATGGAGGTGACCACGCCGAGCGCGAGGCGCACCCGCATACCCGTGGAGTAGGTGCGCAGCGGCATCGACAGGTAGTTGCCGAGCTCGCTGAACTCCGCGATGTCGTCGACCCGCTTGAGCATCTCCCTGCGGCTCATCCCGAGGAACAGGCCGCGGATCATGATGTTCTCGTAGCCGGAGATCTCCGGGTCCATGCCGACGCCGAGGTCGAACACGGGCGCCACCCGGCCGATGATGCGGGAGCGTCCCCGCGTCGGCTCGTAGATGCCGGACAGCAGTCGCAGCAGCGTGGACTTGCCCGCGCCGTTGTGCCCGACGAGGCCGATCCGGTCGCCGTGCTGGATCGACAGGTTGATGTCCCGCAGCGCCTCGATGACGGGCACCTTCTGGTCGGTGCCGATCTTGCCGCCCGCCTTGCCGAGCACGGCCTTCTTCAGCGATCGGGTCTTCGCGTCGAAGATGGGGAACTCGACGGAAGCGTTCCAGACGTCAATGCTGACCATTGGTTTTCGGCCTCACTCAGACCCAGTAGGACACGCGGGCACGGTAGTTGCGCATGAACAGCAGTGCCAACGCCCAGCCGACGACGGTGATGATCCCGGCGACCACCCAGTGGTGCCAGATGATGTCCCTGCCCAGCATCGGCTGCCGCAGCATCTCCACGAAGTGCAGGAACGGGTTCAGCTCCAGCACGTCCTTGGTGACCTTGATCTTCTGGCTGAGGCTGGACATCTCCCAGACGATCGGCGTGCCGAAGAACAGCAGCTGCATGACGCTGCCGATGATCGGCGGGATGTCCCGGAACCGGGTGGAGATGACACCGGTCAGGAACGTCACCCACAGGCCGTTGAGCGCGAGGATGGCGAACGCCGGGATCGCCATCAGCATGGTGAGCTTCCAGTGCGCGGTCTCCCCGTCCGGCGGGAAGATCACCAGCATCGCGGCCCACACGAGCAGGTTGTGCAGGAAGAACAGCACTTGCCGCCAGACGAGGCGGTAGACGTGCACCGACAGTGGCGCAGGCAGGAACTTGATCAGGCCCTCGTTGGAGATGAAGACCTCGGCGCCCTCGTTCACGCACCCCGAGATGAAGTTCCACACGATGAAGCCGACGGTGACGTACGGCAGGAAGTTGTGGATCTGCGTGTTGGGGAACAGCTGCGAGTACAGCAGGCCGAGACCGACGGCGGTGACCGCCATGCTGAGGGTGATCCAGATCGGGCCGAGCACCGAGCGGCGGTAACGCTGCTTGATGTCCTGCCAGCCCAGATGGCCCCACAGTTCTCTCTGCTGCCAACCGCGACGCAGGTCGTCGAAGGCCTTGCCCCAGGTGCGGTGCGTGTGCGCCGGTGGGGCGGCGTGTTCGTCAATGGTGCTGGTGGACACGCGGACGAGCGTACCGGCGTGCCGGACGGCCCCCGGTTGGCCCTCGGTTGGCGCGGTCCCGGGCCGGTAATGCCTCGATAACGGCGCTCGACAGCCGCTTTTGAAAACCGTTATCGTCTTCGGTGTCCTGGTGGCCGACCCCGGAGGTTCCCCGTGCGCAGCCCGCGCGCCCCGCTCGCGTTACTCGCCCTGCTCGCGCTGGCCGCGTGCACCTCGGCTCCCGCGCAAACCCCTGCCGCCCAAGGCGAAGTGGATCAGGTGGACACCCGGGTCCAGCCCCTGTCGCCCGCGCTCGACATCACCGACCCGCGCGGCACCAGGATCACCCTGCCCAAGGCGCCCGAACGCGTGGTCTGCCTGACCGGTCTCTGCGACGACGTGCTGACAGAGCTGGGCGTGAAGCCGGCCGGGACCAGCAACGCCGCGTTGCTCACCCATCCCGCGCTGCTGGGCGACGCCGGGCGAGCCGTCCCCGTGGTGCCGGGCAGCTTCGGCTCCGAGGACGTCGAAGCCATCGCCGGACTGCGGCCCGACCTGGTGATCGGCCTCGCCGGGGTGCACGACCAGCTGCGCCAGGCCGTCGGCAAGTTCAACGCTCCACTGTGGACGGTCGACCCGAAGGACTGGAAGGACTCCGTCGGCTACCTGCGCGCGCTCGGCTCCCTGACGGGACGTGTCAAGGAGGCCACCGACGCCGAGCAGCGCTTCCGCTCGAAGTTGACGGCTGCCGTCAAGACCAGCCGTGACAAGGGCTACTCCAAGAAGACGGTGCTGCTGATGTACGGCAGCGCGGACTCGATCGGTGTGGACACGACGGACTCCGTGGTCGGCAAGCTGCTCGGCTCGCTCTACACCTATCCCTGGACCGCGAAGGGCACGAACGCGGAGACCGCGAGCACCTTCAGCGTCGAGGAGATCCTGGTCAAACGACCAGACGTCGTCTTCGTCTACTCGCTGCTGTTCGGCACCGACAAGAAGCTCTCCGAGCAGCTGGCCGCCAACCCCGTCTGGGCGCAGGTCCCCGCGGTGAAGTCGGGTCAGGTGCACGAGGTCGCCCCCAAGCCGTGGGGCTCGGGCCGCGGCACCCGCTCCCTTTCCTTGATCATCGACGAGTCCCAGTCCCTCCTCGCCAAGTCCCCCTGACCGCCCGCGTTTACGCACCGAATGAGTCATTGAGGTACTTGAACGCACCGAATGACTCATTCAGTGCATCAGCGACGCCGACCCGCTACGGACGGTTTGTCCTCGCATGACCAAACGCCTGCTCGTGGCCACGCTCGCCCTTCTCGTGGTGAGCGTGGCCGCGCTCTGTCTCGGCACCCCGATCGTCGGTGTGAACCGGCTGCCCGCCGCGTTCGCCGGCGAGACCGACCTCGAACACGCCGTGGTCGTGCTGCTGCGGGCCCCGCGACTGGTCCTCGGCCTCCTCGTCGGCGCGGCGCTCGCGGTGGCCGGGCTCCTCCTCCAGGAGTCGTTGCGCAACCCGCTCGCCGTGCCCGAACTCCTCGGCGTCTCCAGCGGCGCGGCGGTCCTCGTCGGGGTCTGCGTGGTGTGGGCGCTGCCCTTCCCCGGAGCCCCACTCGTGCCCGCGCTGGTCGGAGCGGTGATCGGCGGCCTGATCACCCTGCTCGCGGCGAGGCGCGCGGTCGGCCCGGCGGCGGTGCTGCTCATCGGGGCGGCGGTGAACGCGGCCATGCAGGCGCTGCTGCTCACGGCGGTCTCGCTGTCCGACTCCCGCGAGCAGGGCGTGCTGTTCCGCTACCTCCTCGGCTCGCTCACCGGCACCACGTGGTCCTCCGTGGCAGTCTCCGCGCCGGGCCTGATTGCCCTGCTGCCCTTGGCTTTGCTGTGCGTCCCGTTGCTCGGGGTGCTCCGGCTCGGCGATGAGACCGCATCGGCTCTGGGAGTCCGTGCCGACCGGGCGCGGTTGATCGTGCTGGTGGTCGCCTGCGCCCTGGTGGCGATCGCGGTGGCACCCTCAGGGCCGATCGCGTGGGTCGGCTTCCTCGGCCCGCACCTCGCCCGCAGGCTCCGCCCGAACGCCGACCCACGGATCTGGCTGGGCTGGTCGGCGTTGTTCGGAGCGCTGCTCGTGGTCGTCGCGGACCTCGCGGCGCGCACCGTGCTCTACCCGGTGGAGCTTCCGGTCGGCGGCCTCACGGCGCTCGTCGCGATCGTGCTGGCCGCGTTGCTGATTCGGCGCAGGGCGGTGCTCGGATGAGGTGGACCCTCGTTTACCTGCCCGTACTGGTGGTCGTGGCGGCCTGTGCCGCCCTGCTCGTCGGCTCGACGGTCTCCGCGGCGGACACGCTCGCGGCCATCTTCGGCGGAGGCGATGAGCTGACCCGCGGTGTGCTCGTCGAACTCCGCGTGCCGCGAGTGCTGGTCGGTCTCGGAGTGGGTGCGGCGCTCGGCCTCGCGGGCACGATCCTGCAAGCCGTGCTGCGCAATCCGCTGGCCTCCCCGGAGGTGACCGGTGTCGGCTCCGGCGCGGTCCTGGGAGCGGTGGCGGGCACTGTGTTCCTCGGCATTGCCGACCAGCCGGAAACCCTGACGGTCGCCGCTGTGCTCGGCGGAGTCCTCGGCGGGGCTTCCTTGTGGCTGATCGCGGCGAAGGCCGATCCGCTGCGACTCGCGGTGCTCGGAGTGCTGGTCTCAGCGGTCCTCGCGGGCGCGTCCTTGGTGCTGCTCACGGCCCGTCCACAGCTCGCAGGAGCCGCGGCGCGCTGGCTGGTCGGTTCGTTGTCCGGTCGCACTTGGGAGCACTGGAACGGCTTGTGGCCCTGGCTGCTCGTCGTGGCGCTGACCGCTGTCGTGCTCGCTCCCGCGCTCGACCTGCTCGCGGTGGATGACGATCACGCCCGAACAGTCGGGCTCGCAGTGGTCCCGTGGCGCCTGACCGCCCTGGGCGCCGCGGTACTGGCAACGGCGGCGGCAGTCGCTGCGGCGGGCACGGTGTCCTTCGTCGGCCTCCTCGCGCCGCACGCCGTTCGCAGAATCCTTGGCGCGGAACATCGCTGGTTGCTCCCGGCATCCGCGCTCGCCGGGGCGGCATGTGTCGCCGGAGCCGACTTCGTCGCCCAAGCGCTCACCGCGCTGGTCCCGTCATCGGGCTCACAGCGCATCGGCATTCCCACCGGAGCGGTGACCGCGCTCCTCGGCGCTGTCGTCCTCGTAGTGGTCGCCCGGCGCGCATCAAGAGCACAGGTGGAAGGGAGTGCACGATGATCACCGTCTCCGGTGTGAGCGTCAGGTTCGGGCAGCGCACCGTTCTGTCCACAGTGGACCTGAGCGTCGGCGAGGGGGAGTGGGTGGCGCTGGTCGGCAGGAACGGTTGCGGCAAGAGCACCCTGCTGCGCGTGATCGCCGGTCTGCACAAGCCGGACGACGGGACGGTCCACATCGCCAATAAGCCGCTGGAGTCGTTGTCCCGCAGACAGGTCGCGCGACAGGTCGCGACGCTCCCGCAGGCGATGCCAGCGGTGCCGGGCATGACCGTGCGCCAGCTCGTCCGCCAGGGTCGCTATGCCGTCCGAGGGCCGCTGGGGATGCTCCGGGCCGGCGATGACGAGCAGGTCCACGCAGCACTGGAGGCGACCGGCGTCGAGTCCTATGCGGACGCTGCGGTCGACCACCTCTCCGGCGGTGAACGCCAACGGGTCCGCTTGGCCCTTGCGCTCGCCCAGGACGCGCCGGTGCTGCTGCTGGACGAACCCACGACGTATCTGGACGTCCGACACCAGCTCGAAGTCCTGGAACTGATCGCCGGTCTGCAGGGCGAGCGCGGCCTCACCGTCGTCAGCGTGCTGCACGATCTTCAGCAGGCGGCGCGGTACGCGGACCGGATCGTGGCTCTGCACAACGGAATCGTCCACACGGACGCCCCTGCGGCGGAGGCGGTCGACGCCGACCTCCTCGCCGAGGTGTTCGGCGTTCGAGGGCGGGTCTGGCACGACACCGCCACCGGTCGCCCCGCGTGCGCCTACGACGCGGTGCTCTGAAGCTGCTTCTCGGCTTCAGCGCGCAGCGGTGAGCACCACGCCGCGATCACGCCCACCGCGAGCACGGCGACGGCGGAGGCCAGCCCGACCCGCGGATCGGTCCACACCGCCACGGCCCCGGCCAGCGCGGCGCCGACCGGGTGGCCGACGCCCCACGCCAGCATGCGCGCGGTGGTGTTCACGCGCCCCTGCAGCTCGTCCGGGGTGACCTGCTGCCGGTAGGTGATCCCGTTGATCACGACGGTGGTGAAGGCCGTGCTCCACAAGGTGATCGCGAAGATCGCCACCACCCAGTGCGAAGTCGCGATCACCACCAGGCCCGCGCCGAGCGACGTCGGCAGCGCCAGCAGGGCGAGCCGCGCCGCGCCGAGCGCCTTCGTGAGCCGTGGCACCAGGCGGGAGGCGATGAGGCCACCGACCGCCCAGCAGCTCAGCAGCACGGCCAGCCGCGCGTCCCCGGACGGGGCGACGCCGAGGACGCGGTCCGCCCACGGCAGCTGCATCGCGATCCACGCGCCACCGACCGCAGAGTGCGTCGCGCCGACGAGCGTCAACGTGCGCACGATCTTGTTCTGCCACAGGAAGGACAGGCCACCGCGAACGTCGACGAGGACGTCCCGGGCCGAGCGCGGTCGCGATCTGTCCGAAGTGGACAGAGGGCGGACGATGGCCCTGATCAGCATCGCGGAGGCCGCATAGGTCAGCGCGTCGAGCGCGATCAGGGGAGCGGGCGCGGCCATCGTCACGGCGAGCGCGGCCAGCGGTGGCACGGCGATCTCGACCACCGTGGTCGTGCCGAAGACCGCGGAGAAGGCCGCCGTGGTCCGCTCGCGGCCCACGAGTGCGGGCAGGGCACCGAAATTGGCCGCGTCGAAGAGCACGAACATCGTCTGCGTGAGGAACGCCACGACGAGCACGTGCGGTGCCGTGAGGCCGCCCGCGGCCCAGGCGATCGGCACGCTCGCCAGCAGCGCGGAGCTGACCAGATCGGCCGCCATCATCAGCTTCCGCCGGTTCAGGCGGTCGGCGACGGCGCCCGCGAAGAGGCCGAAGAGCAGGTACGGCAAGGCTTCCGTCGCGGCGACCGCCGAGGTCCACGCCGCCGAGCCGGTGAGCTGGTAGACGAGCACCGGCAGCGCGACGACGCTCACCAAGGTCCCGGCCACCGAGATCACCCTGGCCAGCAGGTAGCGCCGGAAGTCGGGGTCGCCACGCAGGGTTTCGGTGCTCACCCGCGCATGCTAACTGACAACGATTGTCACAGTCGTCACCCGTTCAGCCCTGTTGGTAATGATTATCGTTTGTGGTACTCCTGGAAGCCGATGCCCGACGAGACGGGGGGAGGTGAACTGCGAGATGGAGAAGATCTTCGTGCGAGTCGAGTCCGAGCGGGAGCTGCCGCACAACTCGGCCAGCCACAGCAACGCCCTGGTGGAGAACCCGTTCGACGACCAGGACTGACCGACAGGTGACCGCCGTTCCCGCGACCCGGGGGCGGCGGTCACCGCTGTGTTCGCGATTGGAGGCCCCCGTGGGCGAACGGCTCATCCCCGGAGCTGTCCTGTTCGACGTGCCCGGCCGCGGCCCCGCGCTGCGCTGCCCGGACGGCGAGATCGTCGACGTCGCCCTGCCTGCGGACACCGCCCTCGCCGTCCGCGACGCCCTGGCTGTGGACAACTCCGCCGACCCGCCCGCTGAGCTGGGCGCCTTCCGCGAGGCGGGCTTCCTGGGCGGTCGCGCACAGTGGCCTGTGGACAACTCGTTCGTGGCCTTAATCGGCTCGTCCGTGCTGGTCGAAGCCCTCAAGGTGGCCCTGAGCAGGGCCGGGGCGCAACCCTGCGTTCTCGGGCCGCTCACCGAGGGAGGTGATCTGTGGACAACTGCCGCCCTGTTGTCCACAGAGTTGTCCACAGGTGGGTTCGCGGCTGTGTGCGCCGTTTCCGACGGGCCCGCGCCCTCCTGGTGGAACAACCTCGATGACCTGCCCGAACACGGGATCGCGTGGCAGCGGGTGAGCCGCGAGGGCCGCCATGCCTTACTCGAACCGGTCGCCGCCGAGCCTGGGGATATCCGGCATGTGGATGTGTGTAAGAGGCGCCTCGCCGCGGCCGGGTCCGGCCACGCCCACCTCGCCGCTTTCTGGGCCACCGAGGCTCCGGTAGCCGGGGACGACGCTGTGGACGATGTCGACGCGGCGGCCGTCGCGTCGCTGGCCGCGCTCGACCTCCGCGCGTGGGCGCTCGGCGCGTCGAAGCGGGACGGCTCGCTCACGTCGTCGCTGCCCGCCCGCCGTCGCCTCCGCGTGCTCGACCTCGACACCGCCGCGATCACCGATCACCCGGTGCTGCGCGTGCCCGAGGCAGCTCCGTGATCTCCCAGCACGTCATCGACCTTGACGGCGCCCGTCTGGGAGCCACGGTCGTCAGGGCCGCATCGCCAGGCCCCGCCGTGCTGATCCGGACGCCCTACGGCCGTCACAACCACATCGCGGAGGCCCACGGCTGGGCCAAGCGCGGCTTCACCTGCGTTCTCGTCGACGTCCGCGGTCGCTACGGCTCCACTGGTGACTTCGTGCCGTACGCGCACGAGCGTGCGGACGGCGCCGCAGTGCTGAAGTGGTTGCACGACAACGACTTCTCCGATGGCCGGGTCTTCGCGGTCGGAGCCTCCTACGCCGCGTACTGCGCCGTGGTGACCGCCTTGGAAGGCGAGCTGGCCGGAGTGATCACCGCCGTCCCCGCGTTGGGGCTCGGTGAGACCGCCCGCGAACCCGGCGGTGCCGCGCGCCTGGCCTGCCGCCTCGGTTGGTGGGCCGAGCACGGCGGCACCTCGGCCGCCCGCGCGACTCCGCTGCCGTACTCCCTCGAAGCCCTGCCGGTCCGAGCCGCCTTCGACATCCCCGCATGGCAGGACCTCTGGGACGCCCCGCCCCTCTCGCCGCTGTGGGCCGAGCTGTCCGGAACGGACACGCCGCTGCTCGCGGTCGGCGGTCTCCGCGACCCGTTCCTCCGCCACACCCTCCGCCTCGCCGAGACCTGGGGCGGCCCCACCACCCTCGTCATCGGCGACTGGGCTCACGAACTCGGCGACAAGCGAATCGGGGCCCTCTACACCTCCTGGGCCAGCTCGCCCCGCGCACTCTCCACCGTCGCCGTCTCCTCCCGTTTCGTTCGCACCGCCGGGAAGCGAGGGAGCCCGATCCGGGCTGTGAGTGCGAAACGGCAGTTCAGGGCCGAGCCGACGCGGCCGTTCCCGTCTCGCGAGGTGGGCGTCGACCTCCGATGTGACGCCGAGCGCGAGGACCGGGCGCTCGTGCTGGCGGAGTGCGGCGAAGGCGGAGTGCTGGCCGGGCTCGTCGAAGTCGAGATCGAGGCGGTGGCGGACGCGCCCGACGCGGACTGGGCGTTCCGCCTCGCGGTGGAGCTGCCGGACGGCTCGTGGCCGCAGCTCGGGAACGCGGTGGTCCGGCATCGGCACACGCCGGGCGAGCCCACGACGATCCGCGCCGAGATCGGACCCGTTGGCGCCGAAGTGCCACCGAAAGCACGGCTGCGGTTGGAGATCGCCGGGCACCACTGGCCGCGCCACGCCCGCAATCCGCACACCGGGGTCGACGCCGTCGACGCGACGGAGCTGCTGCCGAGCAGGCGCGAGGTCCTGGACTGCACGCTCAGCCTTCCGTGGTCCGACGGGACACCGGTCGATGTGATCAAGGAGGTCGGCAGGTGACGCTGCCCGTTGACGCGCTGATCGATCCGCTGACCGGAGTCATCCGGCGGCTCGTCGACGTCGAGCACGTGCCAGGCGCGCCGAACCGCTACCGCGGCGTGACCGCCGAGGTCGCCGACGCGCGGCGGCTCGGGGCGTGGCCCGCCGACCGGGTCAGCCTCGGCACCACGTTCGGCGACGTGGACGGAGCGCGCATCGCCGCGATCGGCGAGGCCGTCGAGCGGTACTGCGGCAACCGCGTGCCGAACGGCCTGCGCCGGGCGACGGCCGCCGAGCTCGAAGCCGAGGGCGCGCACCTGTTCGGGCCGGACGACCTGCCGTTCTTCGCCCAGTGGCAACAGGTTCCGTTCAAGCCCTTCACCGCCGACCTGTCCCAGTTGTGGGTGGAGGGCGAGGAAGACGGCCAGGCGTGTTGGCTGCCCGCGTCCTGGGTCTACCTCAACTTCCACTCCGGGCAGCGACGCGGAGAGCCGCGCACGCACCACCTCAACTACGCGGGCATCGCCACCGGCGCGGACGGTGACGACGCCTTCCGCCGTGGGTTGCTGGAGCTGCTGGAGCGGGACGCGCTGGAGCTGTGGTGGCACCTCGGCGCTCCGAGCCGGGGCATCGACCTCGACTCGGTGCCGGGCCTCGCCGGTGAGCTGGCCGGATCGCGGCTGCGGGTGCACCTCGTGGAGTTGCCGACCGAGCACCCCGTCGCCTGCGTCGCGGCGGTCGCGGTCGACAAGGTGACCGGCATCGTCGCGGGAGGTGGCGCCGCGCGTTTCGACCCGGCCGAAGCCTGTGTGAAGGCCGTGCTGGAGGCCGTGCACACGTGGGTGTTCACGCTCGGCCTGCTCGATCCGGACGGATGGGTCTTCGCGGCGATCAAGGCCGGAGTACTGGCCGAAGGGCTCTACCTCGCGCACCGGGAGGACCGCGCGTACGCGGACGACACGGGTGTCCACTTCGGTCGCGTGCGGGACCTGGGCGCGCAACCGCAGGTCTGGCTGGACAAGCGTGTCCAGGACCGGCTGCTGCCGAGGTTCACCGAACCCGCGGAGCTGATCGGTGTCGACGACCTCCCGCGCGGTGATCTCCACTCGCTGCAGGCGAGCCTGCGCGCGGGCGGGTGCCGGGTGGCCAGTGTCGATCTCACGACTCCTGACGTCGCAGAGACCCCGCTGCGGGTGCGCCGGGTCTGCGCGACCGGGCTGGTGCCCAACGCTCCGGCCGCCTTCCGCTACCTCGGCCTGCCCCGGTGGCGCCAGGTGATCGCCGAGCGGGGCTGGGCACCCGGGGCCGATCCGCTCGCGGGCCCGGACGGGCTGGTGCTCGACCCGCCGCCGTTCCTGTGAGCGCCGTTCGCGCAGCACTGGAAGCCGCGTGGTCCGGGGCCGACCCCGGGCCGACCGTCCCGGAGCTGCGCCCAGCCGCGCACCGGGCCTTGCCGGGGGAGTCGGTCCCGCTGCCGCGCTGGCCCGATGAGGGCATCGGCGGCCTGCTGGACCTCGCACTCGCCGCCGACCCCACGCGCAAGCTCGGCGGAGTCCGGTTGCGCCGGGTGCCCTCGGCGGGCGGGCGCTACCCCGTCGAAGCGCACGTGGTCGTCGACGACGTCGCGTGGACCTACGACCCGGTCGCCCACGCTCTCGCCGCGCCACGCGAAGGCGCGGGCAACGGGGTCGTCCTCTCCCTGGTGCCATCCCGCACGACCTGGCGTTATGGCCCGCGGTCGTTGCCGGTGCTGCTGCTGGACCTCGGTCACGCGCTCGCCGGGTTCGCCGGAGCGGAGCTGGTCGTCGGTGGTGTCGCGCCGACCTCACCCGCCGAGTTCCCGCTGGCGATGGCCGGCTCTGTCCACGTCGGTCACGTGCCGCCGTTGGACGCGACCACGCCGGAACTCATCGGGGACGCGCTGGTGGAGCTGGCCGGCCTGGCACCGATCCCGCTGCCGAAGACCGAACCGGTCGCGGCGAGGGAGGTCTTCGCCAGGCACAGCGCGCCCTGGCCGGTGGCGGGCCGGGTTCCCCGGGACGTCGCCGACGAGGTGCTGGCGGCGGCGGACGGCGTCGAAGCCCTGCTGATCGAGCCCGCGGACCATCCCGACCTGGCCGCCGCGCTCGCTGCGCGGTCCTGCGGGCAACCGGAGGTGGCCGACAGCGGAGCGCTGCTGCTCGTGCTGGGGGAGGTCGACCCGACGCCGGAGCAGGCGCTGCGCACGCACGTGCTCGCCGGGATGGCCGTGCACCGGGCTTGGTTGCGCGCCACGGCGCACGGCCTCCGGTGCCGGCCGCTGGGGTGCTGGATCGACCTCGTGGTCGATCTCGGGCACCGGCGCAGGCTTGTCCACGCACTGGCGATGGGCGCGCCGGTTTAGGTCAAACGATTGCACGAATGTTGCCCGAAAAGGGCGGTGGTGCGTTTTTCGGCTAGGTCACTTCGTTGTCGAGTTCACGCCGCTGGCGCAGCAGCGCCAACCGCTCGTCGAGCAACTCTTCGAGATCGCTGATCGTGCGCCGCTCGCGCAGCATGTCCCAGGGGGTGCGCCCGGGCTTCGCCTGCTGCTCGGCGGGCTTCCCGTCCACGATCACCGCCGTGACCCCGTGCTTTCGGCAGATCCAGGTGTCCTGCGGCTCTGCGTCGGCGGCGAAGATGACACCGAACTCGTGGCCGCGGGGGCAGGCGAATCGGGTCACCTGGCGCGGGGCGAGATCCTTGTCGGTGTCGGCTTCGTAGCTCACGCCACCGATTCTGCTGCCACGGAGCGCATTCACAGGGGGCTCCTCCGAATTCGAGGGTCAAGGACAAAGCTGTGTCCCCCAGTGTGCAACCCGCGGCGTTTTCGCGCTTCTTCAGCGCATTCCCGGTCGGGTGGAAAAAGCGCGCGTCCCACTTCCGGCGGAACGCGCGCCCCGTCCGTGCTACCGCCCCACGGTGTCCGCGTGCGACACACCGGGCTCCCACACCGCGATCGCGCCGCCGCGGTCGAGCGGGGTCGGCACGGCCAGTGACCTGGTGATCCTTCCGGCCGCGGTGTCCACAATGTCCACTCGGCCCTGGCCGCCCGCGGTCAGGTAGGCGGTACGGCCCGCGTCGTCGAGCGCGATCTTCCGCGTCTGCGCGGCGAAGGGGTCCTTCCCACCCTGTGGACCGCCGGGCAGGACTCCTAGATCAACTCGACGTGTCAGCCTGCCGAAGCCGCCGTCGCGCGCGTTGACGTCGACGAGGGCCAGCTCGTCCCGCGCCGCCCCGTGCACCACGTACCCGGCCAGCTCGTCGGAGAGCCCGAAGCGGAACACGTAACCGCTGCCCAGCGGGGTGCGCGTGGTCCGGCCGGTGCGCACGTCGAGCAGGTACGCGTGCTCGGTCCACTGTGTCCAGTCGGGGTGGGAGCTGTCCCGCACGTAGGTGACGGCGGTGTCGGCGTCGTCGTGCAGGCGCAGGTAGAAGCCGCGCCCAGGACCGCCCCACGCGGCTACGCGTTGTGCGCCGAAGTCACCCGCCCGGGTCACCTCGGTGAGGTCGACACCGCGTTCGGTGGCGGTGATCGCGCGCCGGTGCTTCGACGAGAACGCCTCGCCGTGCCCGTGCTCGCCGATCGCTGTCTTGACGGCAGCTGTCAGGTGGGCGCCACCCGCCTTGACGACATCCGTCAGGCGGTAGCTCTCCAGCTGCGCGGGCGCGTCGTTGCGGTGCAGGACCGTGCCGCCGTCCAGCAGCACGCCCGGCTCTCCACTGTGGACGACGCCGTGGCCGGACTTGAAGGTCGTCAGGTCGACCGCGGTGAGGGTGGCGTGCCCTTCGGCTGCGTCCGAAGGTGCCGCGTCGTGCTCGTGGCCCTCGCTGCCCGCGGTCACGGCGAAGCGGCCCGCGGCGTCCACGGCGAAGTGCGAGATCTCGCCCTCGACGGGAGCGGTGCCGACGATGCGGGGAGCGGCGCCCGCGACGTTGACGACGACGAGCTGCTTGGCCGCGTCGTCCACGAAGAGCACGCGTCCGTCGGCGAGGACGACGGTGCCCGCGTGGTCGTTGAGCTTGCGGCCGCTCAGCGTGCCGGTGACGCGCCCGGTGCGGGCGTCGAGCACGTGAACGGCGCTCGCCGCGGGGTCGGCGACGAGTAATCGGACCGGGCCCGGGGTGGCCTGGGCCGGAGCGGCGATCGCGACCGCGCTGAGCAGCGCGGTCGCGATCAAGGACAAGGAGCGCATGGGTATCGCCTCTCTGCGGGAGTGTCAGAGAAGACGATAACCATTTTCAACTAGCGAGCGGCTCCGCCGAACGGAGCAGTCAGAGGTACTGGCCGGTCCCGCTGATCTTCGGGCCGCCGTGGTCGGCGTCACCGCCGCCCCCGACGCCGGGCGGCAGCGCGCCCCTGCGCATCTGCTCCAGCTGCACGCGCGCCGCCATCTGCTGGGCGAACAGCGCGGTCTGGATGCCGTGGAAGAGCCCCTCCAGCCAGCCGACCAGCTGGGCCTGGGCGATCCGCAGCTCCGCGTCCGACGGGGTCGAGCCCTCCTCGAACGGCAGGGTCAGCCGCTCCAGCTCCTCCCGCAGCTCCGGGGCCAGCCCCTGTTCCAGCTCCTTGATGGAGGAGCGGTGGATCTCGCGGAGCCTGCTGCGGCTGGCGTCGTCGAGGGGAGCCGCCCGCACCTCCTCGAGCAGCTGCTTGATCATGGTGCCGATGCGCATCACCTTCGCGGGCTGCTCGACGAGGTCGGTCACCTCCTGCTGACCGTCGGCATCCTCGCCGTTGTTGCCGAAACCTCCGGTCGGCAGCGCGCCCATCGGGGTGCCGTCCGGTCCGATGACCACGACCCGCTGCTCGCCGTCGTTGTCGCTGGGCTGAGTCATGTCCCCATCCTGGCCCGAGCCGGTGCCGCGATGCGACCCGGCCGCGGTAACCGTCCGACTCTGCTGCGTGACGACGCCTACCCGGCGACCACCGGACTGGACATCCTCCGTACGGTGTGTCGCATGGCGTTCGACGTCGCTCAAGTCCGTGGGCTCTTTCCTGCGCTGGGCGACGGTTGGGTGCACCTGGACACACCAGCCGGTATGCAAGTCCCCGAACAGGTGGCGACGGCGGTGTCGACGGCGTTGCGCGCCCCCGTCTCCGGCCCCGGGGGAATTTTCCCTGCCTCCCAACGGGCGGAGGCGATCGTCGAGGCCGCTCGCCGCGCCTTCGCCGACCTGGTCGGCGCCGACCCCGCCGGGGTGGTGCTCGGGCCCAGCTCCCCGGTGCTGCTGGAACGGCTCGCCGACGCGGTCGGCCAGGGCTGGCTGCTCGGCGACGAGGTCGTCGTCTCCCGGCTCGACCACCCTGGCAACGTCCTGCCGTGGCAGCGCGCCGCCCAGCGCTCCGGCTGCACGGTCCGCTGGGGCGAGGTCGACATCGAGACCTGCGAGCTGCCCGCGTGGCAGTACGGCGACCTGGTCAGCTCGCGCACCAAGGTCGTCGCGATCACCGCGGCCTCCGGCGCCGTCGGCACCCGCCCGGACGTGCGCAAGATCGCCGACTACGCCAGGGCGGCGGGCGCGCTCGTGGTGGTCGACGCCTCCGCGGCCGCCCCGTTCCTGCCGCTGGACATGACCGCGATGGGCGCGGACATCGTCGCCGTCTCCGCGTCCGCCTGGGGCGGCCCGCCCGTCGGGGCGCTGGTGTTCCGCGACGCGAGCCTGCTCGACCGGCTGCCGTCGTGCTCGCTGGACCCGGGTGCGCGCGGCCCGGAGCGGCTGGAGCTCGGCCCGCACGCCTATCCGCTGCTCGCGGGCGTCGTCGCCTCGGTGGACTACCTGGCCTCGCTGGACGACGCCGCCATCGGGCCGCGCCGCGAACGGCTGCTGACCTCGCTCGGCTCCGTCAAGGCGTACCAGGCGGGCCTGATGGCCAGCCTCATCAACGAGCTGCGCGCGCTGCGCCACGTGATGGTCATCGGCGACGCGATGCGCCGCATCCCCTCGGTGGCCTTCACCATCGCGGGCACCAAGGCGTGGGCCGCGGTCGAGCACCTCGCCGAGCGCGGTGTCTGCGCCTTCTCCGACAACGGCCAGAACGGCGTGTTCGCCGCACTCGGCGTCGGCGAGGTCGGTGGCGCCGTCCGCGTCGGCCTCGCGCACTACACGAACACCGTCGAGGTCGACCAGCTCGTGCGCGCCGTTGCCGAGCTGCGCTGACCGGGGGAGCTGGAGGCCTGGTGGACGAGTCCCTGCGCCGGGCGGTCGCGGACATCAGCGCGTGGATCCGACTGGGACCGCTGCTGACCGAGTACCTGCCGTTCTCGGCGACCGCGACGCTGCGCCCCACCGGACTGACCGCGCTGCTGGACGAGGTCCTGCTCGGCGGGCGCACCGTGCTGGTGGAGTGCGGTACCGGTCCGTCGACCATCGTGCTGGCGCGGCTGCTGGCCCGGCGGGGCTACGGCCGCCTGCTCTCGATCGACAACGACGAGCGCTGGACCACCTACGCCGAGACGCAGCTCCGGCGCGAGGGACTGCACGGCGTCGCCAAGGTGGTGCACGCCCCGCTCGCCGACAACGCCAACGGGATGCGGTGGTACTCCACCGAGATCGTCTCCCCGGCCGTCGCCTCCTACGTCGACCAGTACGGCCTGGTGGACATGCTGATCGTGGACGGCCCGCCGAGCACCGACCCCGGCCAGGCGATGGTCCGCTACCCGGCCCTGCCGACGCTGCGCTGGGCCATGGCGCCCGGCGCCACCCTCGTCCTGGACGACGTGGACCGTCCCGGCGAGCTGACCGTGGCGGCCCGCTGGCAGGACGAGTTCGACCTGCAGACCCGCTCCGATCCCTCCGGCACCCGCCTCGCCATCGCCACCCTCGCCCCGGAGTAGCCCGCCGCCCGAGGAAGATCGGGTGCGGCAGATTTATCCACAACCGGGGCAGTTGTCCACAGGTTGGGGAAAGCCGCTTCCGCGCTGGTCGCGTCGTCCTGAACACTGGAAATGGGGACCCCCGTGGCGGGTACCCCCACCCCGTCTCGCCCTCATCCACAACACGCGCCGGGCTGTGGATGAGGGCTGTGGAGAACGGCGGTCAGGAGCGGACGACGAGGATGATCTTGCCGATCACGCCGCCCGCCTCCAGGATGCGGTGGGCGTCGCCCGCGTCCTTCACCGGCAGCTTGGTGTGCACGACGGGCTGCACCTGGCCGGAGGCGATCAGCGGCCACAGGTGCTTGCGGACCTGGGCGACGATCTCGCCCTTGCCGTTGCGGCCCTCGACGGGGCGGCTGCGCAGGGCGGTCGCGAACACCGAGGCCCGCTTCGTCAGCAGGGAGCCGAGGTTGAGCTCGGACTTCACCCCGCCCTGGAGTCCGATGACCACCAAGCGGCCGTCCTGGGCCAGCACCTCGACGTTGCGCTCGAAGTACGCGGCGCCCATGTTGTCCAGCACCACGTCCGCGCCGCGGTCGCCGGTGCCCTTGCGCACCACCTCGACGAAGTCCTCGGTGCGGTAGTTCACCGCGATCTCCGCGCCCAGCTCCCTGCAGCGCTCCAGGCCGGTGTCGGTGCCCGCGGTGACGGCGACCCGCGCGCCGAGCGCGCGCCCCACCTGCACGGCGAAGGTGCCGATGCCGCCCGCGCCACCGTGCACGAGCAGCGTCTCGCCCTCGCTCAGACCGGCCTTCATCACCAGGTTCGACCAGACGGTGCAGGCCACCTCGGGCAGGCCCGCCGCGGTCACCAGGTCCACTCCCTGGGGGACGGGGAGCAGCTGCGCGGCGGGCACCACAACCCGTTCGGCGTAGCCGCCACCGGCGAGCAGGGCGCACACCTGGTTGCCGACCTTCCAGCCGCCCACCTCGGGGCCGACGGCCATGATCGTGCCGGAGCACTCCAGGCCGAGCACCTTGGACGCACCGGGCGGGGGAGGGTAGAAACCCTTGCGCTGCAACAGGTCGGCGCGGTTGACCGCTGTTGCGGTGACCTCGACGAGCACCTCACCCTTTCCCGGCTTCGGGTCGGGCAGCGGCGCCCATCTGAGCACCTCGGGACCACCTGGTTCACGGATCACGATCGCCTGCATGGCGTCGACGCTATCGGCAATCGGCGCAAGCTCGTGCCCCGCGCAGCGACCATCACCCGACCCGAGTCGCGATAAGACGGTTACTCGAGCGAGACGTGCTCTCCGGCAGAGGTCGGCGGTACCGGTGCGGCTGCTTGGCCTAGCCCAGACGGCCGGATAACCCCTTGAACAGGCAGGACGCGCCGACGAGGGTGTCGCCATTGGGCGGAACTAATTCAGGAGCATGCATGCGTTCACCCCGTACGGCTCTCCGAACATCCCTGGTCGCGACCGCGGTGTGCGCGGGGCTGGCGATCAGCTCCGCGTCGGCGGGCGCGATCCCCGGCCCCGCGGCGCCCGGCGGCGCGATCGACGGACCCGCGCTGGCCAAGCAGCTCGACCGCAAGGTCACCGTCGACAACGTGCACCGGCACCTGCGCGCCCTGCAGCGCATCGCCGACGCCAACGGCGGCACCCGCGCCGCGGGCAGCAAGGGCTACGACGCCAGCGTCGACTACGTCGCGGGCAAGCTCCGCGAGGCGGGCTTCGACGTCACCACGCCGACCTTCACCTACGACCACGAGATCATCGACGCCGGTGTGGTGGACGCGGGCGGCGTGAAGGCCGCGGCGGACCCCCTGGAGTACTCGCCGAACACCGCGGTGGGCGGCCTCAGCGGTCCGCTGGTGGTCGTGCCCGAGGACGGCAGCCCCGGCTGTGAGACCAGTGACTTCGCCGGGCTCCCGGTCAGCGGCGCGGTCGTGCTGATCCGCCGCGGCGCCTGCTCGTTCGCGCAGAAGCAGCTCAACGCGGCCGGGCTCGGCGCCAAGGCCGTTGTCATCTCCGACAACAGCGACAGCGGTCCGGACGGCTGGACCCTCGGCGACGCGGCCAGCGCGAAGATCCCGACCGGTGGGGTGAGCAAGGCCGAGGGCACCGCGCTCGCGGCCAAGGCGGGCACCACGACCACGGTCGACCTGCGCGTGCACATCGAGGCGCGGCCCAGCCGCAACGTGATCGCGCAGACCCGCACCGGCCGCGCCGACAACGTGGTGATGGCCGGGGCGCACCTGGACAGCGTCGACGGTGGCGCGGGCATCAACGACAACGGCTCCGGCTCGGCGGCGCTGCTGGAGACCGCGCTCCAGCTCGGCGGCACCGCGAAGGTCAAGAACGCGGTCCGCTTCGCCTGGTGGGGTGCCGAGGAGCTGGGCCTGGTCGGCTCGACCAAGTACGTCCAGGGCCTGACCTTCGAGCAGCAGCTGGACATCGCGCTCTACCTGAACTTCGACATGGTCGGCTCGCCGAACGCGGCGTACTTCGTCTACGACGGCGACGACTCGGACAAGACCGGCGCCGGGGCCGGCCCGTACGGCTCCGCGCAGATCGAGAAGACCTTCGTCGACTACTTCACCAACCGCGGCGTTCCCAGTGAGGGCACGGACTTCTCCGGCCGCTCCGACTACGGCGAGTTCATCAAGGTCGGCATCCCGGCCGGTGGCCTGTTCACCGGCGCCGAGGGGATCATGACCGCCGCGCAGGCCGAGAAGTGGGGCGGCCAGGCGGGTGTCGCCTACGACAAGTGCTACCACCAGGCCTGCGACAACCTGGGCAACATCAACCGGGCGGCGCTGAACCGGAACTCCGGCGCCATCGCCTGGTCGGTCGGGGTCTACGCGACCAGCACCGAGGACGTGAACGGCGTTCCCTCGCGCGCGGCCCGCAAGGACGCCAGGCTCGCGGCGCTGCGCTCGGCGCCCGCGGCGAAGGCGGCCAAGCACGCGCACGACCACGTCACGGCCTGATCAGCCGGCGCGGCCCCGGGTGTTCGCCCGGGGCCGCGGCCTCAGCCAAGATCGTTGGTGCGGAAGGTGTCGCAGGCGGCCGGGTTGCCGGTGCGCAGGCCCGTGGTGAACCACTTCTGCCGCTGCTGCGAGCTGCCGTGGCTGAACTGGCTCGGGTCCACCCGCCGCCCGCCCAGCTGCGACTGGATGAAGTCGTCGCCGATCCGGGCCGCGGCGTCCAGCGCGCCGTTGATGTCCTGCTGGGTGACCTGGGTGATCAGCGGCTTGCCCGAACTGGTCGGCGTCGTCGTGGCGTGGTTGGCCCACGCGCCCGCGTAGCAGTCGGCCTGCAGCTCCAGGCGCACCGATCCGGAGGTCGGCCCGGTCGCGTTCCCGCGCACCTGCCGGGAGGTGCCGAGCAGGTTCTGCACGTGGTGGCCGTACTCGTGGGCGAGCACGTAGGCCTGGGTGAACGTGCCGCCCTGGGCGCCGAACTTCTGCCGCAGCTCGGTGAAGAAGCCGAGATCGATGTAGACCTCGGAGTCCGCTGGGCAGTAGAACGGCCCGACGTCCGAGGTGGCGCTGCCGCACCGGGTGTTCACGCCGCCGCGGAAGAAGTTGGTCGGCACGGCCTGGTAGGTCCGCCCGGAGGAGGCGAACTGCTGCTTCCAGTAGCCCTGGATCGAGTTGATCACCGCGACCAGCGCGCAGTCCTGCTTGGTGTTCGCGTCGGCCCCGGTCCGGCACTCCTCGGCCAGCCTGGAGTTGTCCACCCGGCCGCCCTGCTCCACCTGGTCGAGCCCGAAGCTCGGTGTCGCGGGCAGTTGCACCCCGCCGAACTGGGAGAACAGGAAGTAGATGACCAGGCCGACGATGCCGAGACCGCCGCCGCCGATGGCCACCCGGCCGCCGACGCCGCCGCCGGAGCCCCGGAGGTCCTCCACCTGTGAGACGTCCAGATCGGCGTCCTCGTTGAACCGCACCTTGCCTCCACGCGCGATGTCCCCCAGCGCTGACGAAGATAGGCGAACCGCCTTCCCTGTACCCGGTGCGAGGGGTAGACATACCCCGGTGGGCCACTTCGGGGACTTCCAACAGGAGATCTACGCCGACACCGGCGAAGGGTTGCCGATCACCTACGACGGCTTGGAGCGCGCGGCGGAGAGCGCGATGTCGGCCCAGGCCTTCGCCTTCGTCGCCGGAGCCGCGGGAACCGAACGCACCGCGCGCGCCAACCACAGCGCCTTCGACCGGTGGCGCCTGGTGCCCCGGATGCTCCGCGACGTCTCCCGGCGCGACCTGTCCACGACGCTCTTCGGCACCCCGATGGCCGCCCCCGTGCTGCTCGCACCGGTGGGGCTCAACAGCATCGTGCACGACGACGCGGAGCTGGCCCCCGCCGCGGCGGCTGCCGCGCTCGGGCTCGTGCACGTCGTGTCCACCTGTTCGACCACCCCGATGGAGAAGATCGCCGGCGCGGAACCGGAGGGGCGTCGCTGGTTCCAGCTGTACTGGCCGCGCACCGACGAGCTGGCGAAATCCCTTGTCACACGGGCGGAACGGGCCGGTTACGAGGCGATCGTGCTCACCGTGGACACCAGTGCGGTGTCCTGGCGGCCCCGCGACCTCGGCTACCGCAACCTGCCGTTCCACAGTGGACAGGGGATCGGGAACTACCTCACCGACCCGGTGTTCCGCGCCGGGCTGGCCGAACCGCCGGAGTCCAGCGAGGACGCCCTGCGAGCCGCGATCGCCGAGTGGTCCCGGCAGTTCGGCAATCCCGCACTGACCTTCGCCGATCTCGCGCGGCTGAAGTCCTGGACGAGCCTTCCCCTTGTGGTGAAAGGGATCTGTCACGCCGAGGACGCGCGCGCCGTTGTCGACGCCGGAGCCGACGGGATCATCGTGTCCAACCACGGCGGCCGTCAGGTGGACGGTGCGCGCGCCGCGCTGGACTGCCTGCCCGACGTCGTCGGCGCCCTCCCCGGCAGGATCCCGGTGCTCTTCGACTCCGGGATCCGGTGTGGTGCGGACATCATGGTCGCCCTGTCCCTCGGCGCGTCCGCCGTCCTCGTCGGCAGGCACTGGGTCTACGGGCTCGGTATCGCCGGGCGGCAGGGCGTCGAGCACGCCATGCGCTGCCTGCTCGCCGAGTTCGACCTGATGCTCGCGCTCTCCGGCTACGCCGACCCTGCCCAGTTGGACCGCACCAGTGTCGTGCGGGAGTCCTGAGGAGTTCGAAGTTGTTCCGTCGCAGTCTCGCCGCCGCGCTCGCCGTGGTGGTCCTCGCCGCTCCAACGGCCCACGCCGAGCACAAGCCCACGACCCGCTTCGCCACGTTCAACGCGTCGCTGAACCGCGCGACCGAGGGCGAGCTGCTGGCGAACCTGTCCACCAAGGACGATCCGCAGGCGCGCAAGGTCGCCGAGGTCGTCCAGCGCATCCGGCCGGACGTGTTGCTGCTCAACGAGTTCGACTACGTCTCGGGCAACAGGGCGGTGGACGCGTTCCGCCGCAACTACCTCGAAGTCGGCCAGCAGGGCGCGAAGCCGATCGAGTACCGCTACTCCTTCACCGCTCCCGTCAACACCGGCGTGCCGACCGGCGTCGACCTCAACAACGACGGAAAGATCGGCGGCGGGGAGGACGCGTACGGCTTCGGGCTGTTCCCCGGGCAGTACGGGATGGCGGTGCTCTCGAAGTACCCGATCGACACCGGGGCGATCAGGACCTTCCAGAAGTTCCGCTGGGCGGACATGCCGAACTCGTCGCTGCCCAAGGACTTCTACTCCGAGCAGGCGCAGGCTATCCTGCGGCTGTCCTCGAAGTCGCACTGGGACCTGCCGATCCGCCTGGACCGCAGGACCGTGCACTTCCTCGTCTCGCACCCCACTCCGCCCACCTTCGACGGCCCCGAGGACCGCAACGGCAAGCGCAACCACGACGAGATCCGCTTCTGGGCCGACTACGTCAACCCCGGCAAGGGCGGTTACATCTACGACGACGCGGGCGAGCGCGGCGGGCTGGCCAAGGGGCCGTTCGTGATCGCCGGTGACCAGAACGCCGATCCCGTCGACGGGGACAGCGCCAACCTCCCGGCGAAGCTGCTCCTCAACGCGCACAAGGTGATCGACCCGATGCCGCACAGCATCGGCGCCGTCGAGGCCGCACTGGTCCAGGGCGGCGCGAACAAGGACCACCGCGGTCCCTCCTGGCAGGACACCGGTGACTTCGACGACAAGAGCCCCGGCAACCTGCGCATCGACTACGTGCTGCCGTCGTTGCCGCTGATCCCGGTGCGCGCCGGGGTGTTCTGGGAGCCCAGCCACTCGCCGCTGGCCCGCCTCAACGACGCCTCCGACCACCACGCCGTGTGGGTGGACGTGATCGGGTGAGCCGGCAGCTCGTCACCACGTGGTCGCTGCACCAGACCGACCCTGACGGTCTCCGTCAAGCACGACCGCCCGCGGAACCGGTCGACCTGGTGCGGGTGGACGTGCCCAGCCCGGAGTTCAGCCGTTTCCTCTACACGGCGGTCGGCGGGGACTGGCACTGGACGGATCGCCTGGGGTGGAACCACAAGCGCTGGTCGGAGTGGCTGGAGCGGCCCGGTGCCGAGACCTGGGTGCTGTGGTCGCGCGGCACCCCGGCCGGGTACGTCGAACTGGACGCCCAGCCGGAGGACCAGGTCGAGATCACCTGCTTCGGGTTGCTGCCCGGCTTCCTGGGGCGAGGACTCGGCGGGCACATGCTGCACGAGGCCGGGGTCCGCGCGTGGAACCTCGCGCAGCGCTGGCCGCAGCTGCGGCCCACCAAGCGCGTGTGGGTGCACACGTGCTCGCTGGACGGTCCCGCGGCACTGGCCAACTACGAGGCGCGGGGCTTCGAGGTCTTCCGCGTCGAAGAGGAGATGGTGGAGGTCGCCGACAAGCCGATCGGACCGTGGCCGGGCGCCAGGGACTAGCCGAGGCCCAGCACGGCGCGCTCGTGCTCGGTCAGCGGCGGCTCGGCGAGGCCGGTGCCCCGCGGCCTGCGCATGGCCTGGCGGAGGATCTGCGGTGCGAGCAGCCGGCTCGGCGAGCCGGTCAGCTCGAACACCGAGATCTGAGCGGCGACGATCTCCCGTGAGTCCATGGCGGCGCGTTGCAGGCGGCGGTCGTACGCCTGCACCGCGCGGTCGAGCACGGTGACGTTGGTTCCCCTGGTGCCGCGGAAACGGATGTCGTAGCGCCGCGCCATCGACCAGACCGGATTCGTCGCCCGCGCCACGGCCTTCTGCGCGAGCCGTGCTGTGCTCGGCGCGATTCCTTGCTGTGCAAGCACTCCGTGCAGGGCGAGGGCGCCGAACGTCGCCACGGTCATCCCGTGCCCGTAGACCGGGTTGAACGAGCAATGCGCGTCGCCGATCGCCACGAACCCCTCCGGAGCCGGGCGCAGGCGGTCGTAGTGGCGGCGGCGGTTGTCGGTGAGGTCGTAGCGGTACAGCCGGGACAACGGCTCGGCGCGGTCGATGATCGTGTCGAGGAGCGGGTTCTTGAGGCCGCGGACGAACTCGTGGAACGCCGCGTCGTCGGACGGCGGAGTGACTCCGCGTCGACAGGTGACGGTGAGCATCCACCGGCCGTCCTCGACGGGGAGCAGCAGCGCGCCCGCGCTCGGCGTCTCGCTCGCCGGATCACTGCTGATCATGACCGTCGGGAAGCTGCGCTCCGCTCCCGGCAGCGCGCGGAAGACCTTGGTCACGTAGACCAGGCCCGGATCGACGAGCTCCTCGCGCACCTGGGAGATCCCGATTCCGCCCAGCCACTTCGGCGCGTGCGAACCGCGCCCGGTCGCGTCGACCACCAGGTCAGCGGCGAGATCTTCGAAGGCCTTGGTCTCGCGTGAGCGCAGCCGCGCTCCGGTCACCCGGCCCGCGTCCCCGGTCAAGCCGATCACGTCGGTCGCCTGGCGGACGGTGACGCGCGGGTTCCCCAGCACCCGGCCACGGATCTTCCAGTCCAGCAGCCGCCTGCTGACGCTGAGGAAGGTCTCCATCCGGTCGTAGCGCGGCAGCCAGCCCGCCGGGGTGTGGATCAGCACGTCCTCCGGGTTGCGCATCCGGCGGGCGCCCGCGTCGACCAGCTCCTCGACGACGCCGGGCAGCAGGCCGTCCAGCGCGGCCACGCCGCCCCCGGAGAGCGCGTGCGTGTGCCTGCCCTGCGGCAGTCCGGTGCGGTCCTCCGGAGCTTCCGGCAACCGGTCCCGCTCGATCACCGTGACCTCGTCGAGGTGCCGTGCCAGTACCGTCGCGGTCAGCATTCCGGCGTGCCCGCCGCCGAGGACCAGTCCGTGCCGTGCGCCCATCGACCCGAAGCTAGCGGGGCCGGAAACGCGAAAGGACGCCTTGAGAGCGTTTCCACCTACTCAGGGCGTCCTTTGCCCGACTCGGGTGACTACTTCGCGGTGATCCGGTCCGTCGCCGGGGGAGCCGCGTTCGGCTTGAGCTTGAGGTACTCGAGGAACGCGTCCAGGTCGATCGCGCCGCCGGTCAGCTCGGCGCCCTTGGACAGCTCGGTGAAGCCGTCGCCGCCCGTCTGCAGGAAGTTGTTCACCGTCACGCGGTACTTGGTCTCCGGCTGGACCGGCTGACCGGCCACGGTGATCCCGGAGATCTTCGAGCCCCTGGGCGCCGAGGCCGTCCAGGTGTACTTCAGCGTGCTGGACGGCTGCAGGATGCGGGTGATCGGCGCGCCGTCCGGCCCGGTCTGGAACTGCTGCTCCAGCACGGCCTTGAGCTGAGCTCCGGTCAGCGTGATCGTCTGCAGGATGTTGGCGAAGGGCTGCACCGTGAACGCCTCGCCGTAGGTGACAACGCCGTCGCCCTCGTTGGCGCTGGAGCCCTTGAAGACCAGGTCCGCGCGCACACCGCCGGGGTTCATCAGCGCGAGCTGCGCGCCGGCGGCCTTGGTCAACTCCAGCTGCGCGTCCGCGATCATGTTGCCCAGCGGCGACTCGCCGGAGGGCGCCGCCGCCCGCATCACGTCGGCGCTGATGGTGCCGACGGCGCGGTTGGCGATCGGGGCTGCCTTGGCCTTGGCCTCGTCCACCAGCGACTTGGTCGCCTTGTCCTCGGCGACGTCGCGGGTGACGACGTGGTTGAACGCCTTCACCGAGGACCGGTCGATGTCCCGGGTGAGCCAGTCGATCTTGGCGTCCACCACGGACAGGATGCGGCCGAAGGACGCGCCCTGCAGCACCGGGCGCGGCTTGCCCGCCGGGTCCTTGATGGAGCACACGTACTGCTGGTGGCTGTGCCCGGTGAAGATCGCGTCGACCTTCGCGGAGGCGCGCTCGGCGATGGCCCGCGCGGGGCCGGGCGTGGTCCGGCAGTCGTTCGGGCCGCCGCCCTCGGTGTTGTCACCCTGGTGCAGCAGCACGACCTGGGCCTTGACGCCGAGGCGGTCCAGCAGGTTCGCGGTCCGGTCGATCGCCTTGACCTCGTCCTCGAACTTCAGCCCCTTGACGGCGTCGGCGGTGACGACGGTCGGCAGGTCCTTCAGCGGGACGCCGATGATGCCGACGGGCATCGGACCGGAGAACTCGACCGAGAACGGCATCAGCGCGGGCAGGCCGGTCTTCTCGGAGATCATGTTGGCGGCCAGCATGGGGAACTTGGCGCCCTTGAAGGTCTTGCGGAACTGGCAACCGTCCTTCGGGTGGCAGCCGCCGTGGATCATCCGCTTGAGCTCCTGGAAGCCCTCGTCCAGCTCGTGGTTGCCGACGGCAGAGGCCTTGACGTCCAGCGAGTTCAGCAGCTCGATCGTCGGCTCGTCGTGGAACAGCGCCGACACCGCGGGCGAGCCGCCGATGTTGTCGCCCGCGGACAACACGATCGAGTCGCGTGCCTGGCGACGCAGATCCCGCAGATGGGTGGCAAGGTAGGCCGCCCCACCCGCGTCGACGGTCTTGCCGTCGGAGAGGGTGATCCGGCCCGACGAGCCGGACGGCGGCTCCAGGTTGCCGTGGAAGTCGTTGAAGGCGATCAGGCGAACATCGCTCGTCCAATCGCGCGGGGTGGCGGCGGCGGTCCCGCTCGTGCCTGCCACCAGTGCGGCGGCGGCGAGTGCGACAACCGCCACGGCGCGGGCGCGCCGGTGCTGCCGGGTCGCCGACCGGGTGGTCGTGGTCATACTTGCGTCCTCCTCCAGGCGCCTCCTGGGCGCACGGGCGAGGAGTGTGCCCGCTGCCGCCCGCCGACACCAGGTCAAACGGTTACATCACGATGAAGGGCAGATACCGGGTGGGTACGCATAGCCTTGACGGCGTGACGCGGACTGCCGACGCCGAGCCGCGCTGGCTCGACGACAAGGAGATGCGCGCGTGGCGCGCCTACATCGTCGGTTCCCAGATGCTGTCATACCGGCTGCACCGGGAGCTGCAGGAGAACCACAACCTGGCCCTGGCCGACTACGAGATCCTCGTGCGGCTCTCCGAGCAGCCCGGCCTGCGGATGCGGATGAGCGTGCTCGCCGGTGAGATGGCCTCGTCCAAGAGCCGCCTCTCGCACCAGATCGGCCGGATGGAACAGGCGGGCCTCGTGGTCCGCACCGAGTGCTCCAGCGACGGCCGTGGCGTGTTCGCCGAGCTGACCGACAAGGGCGTGGGCGTCCTGCGCACCGCGGCCCCGACCCACCTCGACGGCGTCCGCAGCCACCTGATCGACCTGCTCACCGACGAGGAGCAGGCCGTGCTGGCCAGGGTCTTCGAGCGCGTTGACGAGCACCTGCGCGGCCAACGAAACTGATCTTGACTGCTCGGGTTAGGCTGCCCGTGCACGACGAGGGAAGTGTGGCAGAGCGGCCGAATGCACCCGCCTTGAAAGCGGGAGACCTGAGAGGGTCCGGGGGTTCAAATCCCTCCACTTCCGCAGAGGTTGACCAGCAGGAACAGGGGACCGGTGCCAGCGCGGGGTGCGCGCGGCACGGGTAACCGTTGTGGAGATCTGAGCCGGGCGGACACGTCGACGTCAGACGGGGTTCAAGCACACCGGCCACAGTCGACGCATGACGGCGCACGCCTGGATGCCGCAGTCTCCGTGCGGGATGAGATGCCTGCAAAGCGAGGACACGGTCTCGCCACCGCGACGCGCTCTGCGCCTGCTGGCCCTGGTCGCGGTGCTGCTGACAGGTCCCCTGTCCGGTGGCCGCAGGTGGTGGTTCAGGGCGGTGCTGCGGGCGCTGGGCGCCAAGCTGAGAGTCCTTGGCGAGCCCGAAAAGCAGTCCGGAGTGCTGGTGGTCGGCAATCACACCTCCTGGCTGGACATCGTCGCGGTCAACGCGGTGCAACCGGCGCGTGCGCTGGCGAAGCGGGAAGTGGGCGAGTGGCCGGTGATCGGCGCGCTGGCCGCCAGAACGGGGACGGTCTTCGTCGATCGGGCGAAGCTGTCGACGTTGCCCGCGACGGTCGCGGAAGTGGCCGAGGTGATGCGCGGCGGCGCGGCGGTGAGCGTGTTTCCCGAAGGGACGACGTGGTGCGGCCGCGAATCCGGGCTGTACAAGCCTGCGGCGTTCCAGGCGGCGATCGACGCGGGAGTGCCGGTGCGCCCGCTGGCGCTGCGTTTCGTGGTGGGTGGCAAGCCCACAACGGCGGCTTCGTTCCTCGGCGAAGAGACGTTCCTGACGGCCTTGCGGCGCACGGTCGCCTTGCGCGGGCTGGAGATCGAAGTGCACGTGCTCCCGTTGATCAGCACGGCTGGGCGAGAGCGCCGGGGGCTGGCCGCGGAGGCGGAGGCGGCGGTCAGGACGGTCGCTGAGGGCCCCGATAGGGCAGCGTCTGGCTGTAGACCACATTGGTCGTAGTGCTCCCGAAGCGGGCGAGATCGTCGATGATCTCCTCCAGGTGCTCCATGGAGCCCGCGGCCACCTTCAACGTGTAGCAGTCGTCGCCCGTGGTGCGCAGGCACTCGAGGATCTCCATGCGTTCACCGAGCAGGTCGCGCAGCGGTTGGTGCTGGCTGCCCGGGTACTTCAACCGCACCAGGGCGAGCACGGGGTAGCCGGTTTTCGGCAGGTCGACGGTGGCGCGGTAGCCGGTGATCACGCCTGCGGCCTCCAGGCGCTTCACCCGCTCCGTGGTGGCGGACGCGCTGAGGTTCACCCGGCGGCCCAGTTCGGTCAGCGGGATGCGGCCGTCGCGTTGCAGCTCGACCAGGATCTCCCAATCGGTCGGGTCAAGACTCTCGGTCATCCGCCGAAAATACCGGGAGATCCACGGCCGACCGCGCTTAACGCCGTGATGAATCTCTTCAGTCAGCCGCCCCGGCTTCCTAGGCTTGAGCTGTGCAAATCGGTGTGAACGTGCCGAACTTCGGCCCCGGTACGGATCCCGGCGTCCTGCGGGCGTGGGCCCGGACCGTCGAGGGCCTCGGCTTCGACCTGTTGATGATGTCCGACCACGTCGCGGTGACCCCTGATGTCGCCGACCAGTACCCGGCTCCGTTCTACGAGCCGTTCACCACGTTGTCCTGGCTTGCCGGGATCACCGACCGGGTCCGCCTGGGCACCACCGTGGTCGTGGCTCCGTACCGCCATCCGCTGCTGCTGGCGCGCATGGCGGCGAACCTCAACGAGCTCAGCGGTGGACGCTTCATCCTCGGCGTCGGAGTCGGCTGGGCGCGCCAGGAGTTCGCCGCGCTCGGAGTGCCGTTCGAGCAGCGCGGCCGGCTCACCGACGAAGCCCTCCGAACGCTTCGCGAAGAGTGGGCACACGTAGATGACTACGGCACCGGGCGAATCCCGATCTGGGTCGGCGGCAACAGCGATGCCGCGCTGCGTCGCGCCGTGCGCTTCGGCGATGCCTGGCACATGTTGCGGTTCACCCCGACCTGGATGCGCGCCGCAGTGGCGAAACTGCCCGAGACGGGAGCCCCGGCGCTGGCACCGCGCATCGCGCTGCGACTGACCGACGAGCCGGTGCACGACGCCGATCGCCTTGCGGGGGAAGGAACCGCCGAGCAGATCGCGGCGGACATCGCGGAGCTCCGGGCGCTCGGTGCCGAGACCGTGCTGCTCGATCCGTTCAACGGCGATCCCCGCGAGACGCTGCGACCCGAGACCGCGTGGCGGGCGCTCGCCACCGTTGCCGAGATCCGGAAGGACCACCTGTGAACGAGGACTTTCTTCGCCGCGCCATCGAACTCGCCCGCTCCGCACGAGAGGGCGGGGACCCGCCGTTCGGCTCGTTGCTGGTCGGCCCGGACGGCGCGGTGCTCGCGGAGGAGCGCAACAGCTCGATCACCGACTCGGACATCACCGCGCACCCCGAGCTGAAGCTGGCCAGGTGGGCCGCTCGCGAGCTCGACCCGGACACCGCGGCGGGAACGACGATGTACACCAGCTGCCAGCCCTGCGGGATGTGCCAGGGCGCGATCGCGCGGTCGGGCCTGGGCCGCGTCGTGTTCGCGTTGTCAACCGAGCAGCTGCTCGGCCTCAAGTCAGGTGGCGATTTCCCTGTGGTGCCAACGGAAGGACCGGCGCTCTTCGAAGAAGCGAAAGCCGCCGTCGACGGCTACTACGACTGAGGACACTGGCTGTCCTAGTTGGCTGTCAGGGTCGTTCCATGACCCGATCGACACGCCCCGCGACCCTGCACGCCTACCTCAGCTACCGCGACGCCCCGGCCGCACTTCGTTGGCTGGAGCGGGCTTTCGGCTTCGAGACCACCATGGAGTTCCCTGACGACAAGGGCGGCATCGCGCACGCCGAACTGCGGCGCGAGAACGTGGCGATCATCGTGTTCAGCGAGGACGGTGCAGGCTACGACCGGTCCGCACAGCGCGGTCCCACGGTCGGGCACGGTCTCTACATCAGCCTGGCCACGGAGGAAGCGGTCGACGCGGTGTACGCCACGGCCATCGCCGGAGGCGCCACGGAGGTGTGGCAGCCGGAGAAGACCGAGTGGAACTACCGCTGCCGCGTGCTCGACCCCGAGGGCTACGAGTGGACGTTCGGCATCCACGTGCCTGGCGCGGCGGGCTGAGTCAGCGGCGGAACTGGTTGCGGTGCTTGCGCCCGACCGCGCGGGCCCGCAACACCAGGTCGTCGACGACCTCGGGGCTGGTCAACGGCGCCTCGCCGGTCTCGGAGCAGCAGCTGGGCCGGGTGCGTTTCCAGCTCGGCGGCGGGGTCACGCCCGCCAGCTCGTAGAGCCGGTCGTAGACGTTGCGGCCGGGGTCGCCGTCCTCGTGCGGGCCGACCAGCAGCACCCACGCCGATGACCGGTTCTCGAACGCCACCACCACGCGATCGTTGCCCCGCAGGTGTTTCACGCACAGGCGGGGCAGCGGTTCCGGGCCGGTCACGCGGTAGCCCAGTGCGGCGCAACCACGGCTGGCCAGGTCGTCGAGGAACGTTTCGTAGGCCTTGCGGGCGGGACCGCGCAGACCGGCTACCTGGGAGCTGGCGAGCCAGGTCTCGGTCACCTTCACCGGCACGTCTCAGCTGTCCGCCTTCGCCTGCCGCACGACTCTGCCCTGGCCGCGGTGCATCTGGTCGATGCTCTCCGTCAGGTCCTCGCGGTCCAGCAGCGCCTGGTCGCTGAGCCGCCGGTACACCTCGTCGAGCAGGCCCCTCGTCTTGCCCGCCCGGCGGAGGTCGGTGACCAGGTGCAGCACCTCGTGCAGCCGGGCCGGGTCGAGCAGCATCCTCGGTTCCGTGCTGAGCACGGTCAGCACGCCCTCGTGCGCCCACGCGCGCACCGTCTTGTCCGTCATGTCCAGCAGCGCGCCCGCGACCACCGGCCGGACCGGTGGCACCTTGGCCAGGATGCGGTCCGCGACGTCGACGAGCTTCTTGCGGCGGTGATCGTCCAGTGGCAGCGACTCGGCCACTTCTTCGATGTCCTCGACCTGTTCGAACAGGTCCATCAGCTGGCGGGTCTCCTCGGTGACCGTCATGATGACCTCCCCGTCCGGATGCACTACCGAGTATGCGCCTGTTTCTCGGTAGTGGTCAAGGTGCTCGCCTCCCGGGTTTCGGGGGGTGCCGAAGTGACAAAAATATGAATGTGGAGGGACGCTCGCCTTTGGTGCTCGGCTTGATGTGCCCTTGAGCTGCATTCTTCGCGAACGGAGTAGCGAATGTCGGTTCCGCTCCGTGACGACGGGGTGGCGCTGCGTTTTTGCGCCCGGATCAATGAGTGCCGATGCATCTAGTCCGAATAATGTCAATATGGTTGTGATTCGCTGGCCTGCTTAGCCTCTTCTTCACTGGGGAACCGAGGTCCCACCCCCTGTAGCGGACCTCGGTGTGAATACATCAGGAGAGCTAATGCGATTCAAGACCGCGGTGGCGTCGACCGCACTCGCATTCACCGCGACGATCGCGCCCGCCGCACTCGGCATCGGCGCGCAGGCCCTTGCCGCCTGCCCGGAAGTGGGCCAGGTCTACTACTCGATCTCCAACGGCGCGAAGGCGTGGCGAGCCACCAACCTGCGCAGCGACTACCTGACCGGCCCCGGGGCGATCAGCTACACCAAGACCGCCACCTCGGAGACCAACGCGTCGCTGACCGGGACGACGACGGCGGAGGCCGGGGCGATCTTCGCCAAGGCCAGCGTCTCGCTCGGCGTCCAGGTCGGCAAGAGCTGGTCGAAGAGCGACTCCTGGTCCTATCGCGCCGACGTTCCCGCAGGGCAGACCAGGCGTCTCCAGCAGTACAAGGAAGCGCGTTCTTTTACGGTCAAGAAGACGACCATCGTCGCCCCCTGCAATGTCAAGACCGTGTGGACCAAGAATGTTGTCGCTCCGGTCAAGAACAATAACTTCTTGTGGAAGCTCACGACCTGACACACTGAGAGCGGAGTGGGGCGATCGGTGGCGGTCGTCCCACTTTTCGCACCCGTCCCCGGAAGTGATCGACTCCGGCTACCCGGCCGAGAACGACCGGGCCGCCGCGAGGAACAGGTCGTTCTCCTCGGGAGTGCTGATCGTGACGCGCACGCCCTCGGGGAACTGGCGCACGACGAGCTTCTGCTCCAGGCAGTGCGCGTTGAACGCCGCGCCGCGCTCGGCCAGCGGCAGCCACACGAAGTTGGCCTGCGTCTCCGGCACGTCGTAGCCCATCGACAGCAGTTCGCCGCGCACCCGGTCGCGCTCGCCGGAGATCATCCGGCAGCGCTCCATCAGCTCGTCCTCGGCGTCCAGCGAGGCGATCGCCGCGGCCTGCGCGATCATGTTGACGCTGAACGGAACGCAGACCTTGCGGATCGCCTCGGCCACCTCCTCCGGCGCGTAGCAGTAGCCGACCCGCAGGCCCGCGAGGCCGTACGCCTTGGAGAAGGTGCGCAGCACCGCCACGTTGTCGCGGTCGCGGGCCAGCTCGATGCCGTCCGGCACGTCCGGGTCGGTGATGAACTCCTTGTAGGCCTCGTCCAGCACGACCAGCGGGCCCTTCGGCACGGCGTCGAGGAAGCGCTCCAGCTCGGCGCGCCGCAACGTCGTCCCGGTCGGGTTGTTCGGCGTGCACACGAAGATCAGCCGGGTGTCCTCGGTGATCGCGGCCAGCATCGCGTCCAGGTCGAGCGCGTGTGCTCCGGTCAGCGGAACCCGGATCGCCCGTGCGGCGCCGATCTGCGTGACGATCGGGTACGCCTCGAAGGACCGCCACGGGAAGAGCACGCCCTCACCGGGACCGCACATGGCCTGCACCAGCTGCTGGCACAGCGCGACCGAGCCGCAGCCGACCGCGAGCCTGCCGGGCTCGATGGAGAACTTCGCCGACAGCCGGTCCACCAGGGCCGTCACACCCATGTCCGGGTAACGGTTCACGCCCGCGGCGGCTTCGGCGATCACTCCGCGCACGCTGGGCAGCGGGCCGAGGGAGACCTCGTTGCTGGCCAGTTTGATCGCGCCCGGGATCGTCCTGCCGGGCTGGTAGCCGGGCAGTGTCTCCAGGTCAGGGCGGGTCCGCACGGTCATCGCCGCTCCTCGTAGCTCCGTTGCTGGCTGAACACCCGAAGATGAACCTAATGCACGAGCGCGCCGACGCGGTCGGCCGGATTTCCACTGAGCGGCCCGGGGTTGTTGCTCCGTATGGTTGGTCACGTTGACTGGTGTTCACCCCCACGTGATTGGCTGGCTTTATGACGCAGACCCGCACCGAAACGCTCCAGCTCACCGACGGCAGCGAACTCCGCTGCACAGTCGCGGAACCGGACACGGCGGTTCGTGGCGGTCTTGTCCTGCTGCACCAGGCGAGGGGTGTCACCGACGCGATCCGCGACGTCGCGGCGAGCCTGGCTCAGGAGGGCTGGCTGACCATCGCGCCGCACCTCTACCACCGGGACGGCGACGACCAGGTGCACGACCCCGAGGACGCCGAGAGCATCCTCGACCAGGTCAGCAGGCTCTCCGCGGACTCCGTGCTGGCCGACACCGACGCGGCCTTCGTCTGGCTCGCCCAGCAGGGCGTGGAGTCCGACCGGATGGGCGTCGTCGGCTTCGGCATCGGCGGTTCGGTCGCCCTGTTCGTGGCCACCAGCCGCAGCCTCGGCGCCGCGGTCACCGTGGCGGGCGCGGGCATCGTCTCCGCGCTCTCGCCGAACCTGCCGCCGCTGGTGGAGGTCGCGGGCGAGCTGACCTGCCCGTGGCTGGGCATCTACAGCGAGCAGTACGCGATGATCCCGCGCGAGGACGTGGAGAAGCTGCGCGACGCCGCATCCTCGGCGAAGGTCGCCACCGACGTGGTCGTCTACTCCGGCCCGATCGACCCGCACGCCGAGGACCCCCGCGCGGCGGCCGAGACCTGGCAGCGCATCCTCAACTGGTTCGACTCCCACCTGCGCTAGCCGCCCGGCGTGTGGGGCGCAGCGCTGGTTCTTCGCCTGCCGATGAGTTAGGAAGCAGGCATGAGCGAGAACCTCACCGCCGAGGAGCCCGAGCTGCTGTGGCGACCCGACCCCGACCGGGTCGGTGCCACCAAGATCGCCGCGTTCCGCGCGTGGCTGCGCACCGAACGCGACCTGGACCTGCCGGACTACCCGGCGCTCTGGCAGTGGTCGGTCGACGACCTCGCCGGGTTCTGGGGCGCGTTCGCCGAGTTCGCCGGCGTGCGCTTCCACGACCGCCCCGCCGCGGTGCTCGAGGACGAGCGGATGCCGGGGACCCGGTGGTTCCCCGGCGCCACGCTGAACTACGCCGAGCACGCGCTGCGGGGCGGCGAAGGCAAGGGCGACAACGACATCGCGGTGATCTTCGCGCGCGAGGACGGGTTCGAGACCACGCTGACCCACGGGCAGCTGCGCGCGGAGGTCGGGGCCGCCCGCGCCGGGCTCGTCGAGCTGGGCGTGCGCAGGGGCGACCGCGTCGCGGCGCTCGTGCCGAACTCGCCCGAGGCGCTGATCGCCTTCCTCGCGGCCGCGAGCCTCGGCGCGACCTGGTCCTCCTGCTCCCCGGACTTCGGCGCCCGCGCGGTGTCGGACCGCTTCACCCAGATCGAGCCGACCGTGCTCATCGCGGTCAACGGCTACGTCTACAACGGGCGGAAGTTCGACACCCGGTCCACTGTGGACGAACTGCGGCGGGGCATCCCGAGCCTCAAGGCGACGGTGCTCGTGGACTACCTCGGCACCGGCGGCGAGCTGGCGGACACCGTGGACTGGCGGGCGCTGCTGGACCGCAACGCCGGTGCGGCGCCGGAGTTCGAGCCGGTGCCCTTCGACCACCCGCTGTGGGTGCTCTACTCCTCGGGCACCACCGGCCTGCCCAAGGGCATCGTGCAGGGGCACGGCGGGATCGTCCTCGAACACCTCAAAGCCCTTGCGCTGCACTGCGATCTCGGCCCGGGGGAGCGGTTCTTCTGGTTCACCACCACCGGCTGGATGATGTGGAACTTCCTGATCTCCGGCCTGATGGCGGGCAGCACGATCGTGCTCTTCGACGGCAACCCGGCCCACCCCGACCTCGGCGCGCTGTGGCGACTCGCCGAGCGGCACCGGATCACCTTCTTCGGCACCTCGGCGCCCTACATCCAGTCCTGCCTCAAGCGCGACCTGAAGCCCGCGCGGGAGCACGACCTGGCGGCACTGCGGGCGCTGGGCTCCACCGGCGCCCCGCTCTCGCCTGAGGGCTTCCGCTGGATCATGGACGAGGTCGGCGACGTGCAGATCGCCAGCGTCTCCGGCGGCACCGACCTGTGCACCGCCTTCGTCGGCGCGGCGCCCGAGGTCCCGGTGTGGCTGGGGGAGATCTCCTGCCGGATGCTCGGCGCCGCCGTCGACTCCTTCGACGAGGCGGGCGAACCCGTCTCCGACGAGGTCGGCGAACTGGTGATCACCAAGCCGATGCCGTCGATGCCGGTCTCGTTCTGGAACGACCCGGACGGCACGCGGCTGCGTGAGGCGTACTTCGAGACCTTCCCCGGCGTGTGGCGGCACGGCGACTGGATCCGGATCACCCCGCGCGGCTCCTGCGTGATCTACGGGCGCAGCGACTCCACCCTCAACCGGGGCGGCGTGCGGATGGGCACCAGCGAGTTCTACCGGGTCGTCGAGGGCTTCGACGAGGTGCTCGACTCGCTGGTGATCGACACCTCCGGGGCGGGCGGGGGCGATGGCGAGCTGCTGTGCTTCCTGGTGCTGGCCAAGGGGATCGCGCTGGAGGACGTGGAGCCCCGGCTGCGCACCGAGCTGCGCGCCCAGCTCTCGCCGCGGCACGTGCCGAACCAGTTCGTCGCGGTGGCCGACGTGCCGAGGACGCTCAACGGCAAGAAGTGCGAGGTGCCGGTGAAGAAGATCCTGACCGGCACGCCCGCCGACCGCGCCGTGAGCAGGGAGGCGCTGAGCAACCCCGAGGCGCTGCGCCCCTTCGAGGAGCTGGCGCGTCACCGCTCGTGACGTGCTCCTCCACCCGTTTGGGCGTTGCCTCGCCCGGTCGGCCCTGGAAGCTTCTCCGCATGGCCTTGGACGAGCAGGACCACTGCGGGCACACCCCGGACCCGGACGGCTACGGCGAGATCGGCCGCCCGGGATCGGGATTCGGCACGGTCGACTCCGACCGCGAGGAGACGTAGCGCCGTGGGGCGCCGGAGGAGTCCGGCGCCCCCTCTGACCTGCTCGAACGCAGTCAGGGGACCCCCGTTTTGCTTTGCGCTGGACGCTCTGTGTAAGGTTTACCCCGGCGGTCAGAGATGGCCCCGGGAGGCTTCGCCTAGTCCGGTCTATGGCGCCGCACTGCTAATGCGGTTTGGGTTTATCGCCCATCCCGGGTTCAAATCCCGGAGCCTCCGCAAGGTCTCACCCCGGTGGGGCCACAACTGAAAAGCCTGCGCTCGTAGCTCAACGGATAGAGCACTTGACTACGGATCAAGAGGTTACAGGTTCGAATCCTGTCGAGCGCGCGTCTGGTTGAGACAGCCGAAAACCCCCTGGCAACAGGGGGTTTTCGTCTTTGTGGGGCCCCTTGGCGGCCTATCGGGCAACGCGCAGGACGGTGTCGGCGAGCTGCCGGGCACCCGGGGTCAGGCCTGTCACCACGATCTCGCCACCGCCGACGAGGGTGATCCGCAGGTGCACGTCCAGCCCGAGCAGCCGGGTCAGCGCGTTGTCCCTGGTGTTGTTGGTGGCGGAGGCGAACTCGTGCCAGCGATAGACGTGGGCCTGCCCGGAGTGCTCGTGCACCAGGCCGCCCTCGTGCAGCAGGAACGCCTCCTCCGGGTGCTTCGCCGCGAGCCGGGCGTGCTTCCAGCCGACCCCCAGGCACGCGAGGCCGAGGATGCCGCCCACGACGGGGCTCGGGAACGGCAGGAAGCAGGCGACCAGGAAGACGACGCCGATCGACAACAGCGCGAAAGCCAGATGGCCGCGCTTGGCGTTGTCCGTCTCGTAGCGCGTGACGCGCGCGCCCAGCTCCCTGCTTCCGGCCACCCGGGGAGACTAGCTGCGCCGTCGCGGGACAGGTCCCGGTTTCCCTCATCGGCACGAGGCTTTCTCCCTCTGCGGCGGGAGTTCGGCGCGCCGCCGCCCGCCGAGACTTCGTGGCGTGACCGATCGAGCACACCAGCGGAGTTCCGCGCTCACCCTTCTCTGGTCGTTGTTCGCCGCGGCGCTCGGCGTGTGGTGGACGATCGACACGTCGGCGTTTCCGTTCGGCGCCAACGACACCCGGCCCGGCGGCGGGTCGCTGCTCGCCGGACTGGACGTGCGCTTCGGCGCGACCGCGGTCCTGGTGCTCGGCGTCGTCGGGATCGTCGCGGCGCTCGCGTTGCGCCGAGGTGCGGGGCGACCAGTGGCTTGGCTGGGCGGCTTCTACGCGGTGCTGTTCGGCCTGTTCGTGCCGGACATGCAGGTGTTGATCCTGGTCGGGTACCTCTTCGCCTTCGCCGCGCCGCTCGCCCTGGTGACCATGCTCGTCGCCGGAGCGCTGAGGAGCTTCCGCCGCGCCGTGGTCGTGATCGGCGGGCTGGCGGTGCTCGGGTCCATCGCGTGGTGGAGCGGAATCCTGGACGGCACGGCGGTTTCCGCGCTCCTCAACGCCGAGAGCGCACCGGAGAACCAGCTGTCGGTGCGGCCGCTCCACATGGTGTTCTTCCTCGTGGGTGGCCTGGTGTGGGGTTGGGCGGCCGTTGTCGGTTTCCGCGCTGGGAAGGGACGCTGCGGCTCGTGCGGGCGTCCGGGTGCGCGCTGGACGGAGCCGGACGCGGCAGCCCGCTGGGGCAAGTACGTCACCATCGCCGCCGCGTTGTGCCCGTTGCCGTACGGACTCCTGCGGATGTCGTGGCTGACCCCGGCGCCGGTGCTGGGGCCGGGCAATGTCGCGGAGTCGCCGGGAATCCGGTTGATGGGGCTGCTGCTGGGATTCGCCGCGATCGGCGGGAGCGTGCTGACGCTCGGGCTGATCCAGCGGTGGGGGGAGATCTGGCCGCGGTGGGTGCCCGTGCTGCGCGGCCGTCCGGTGCCGATCGCGTTCCCGGTGACCTTCGGCGCCCTGATCGCCGCGGTGATGGCGTTCGCCGCCGTGTCGTTCGGGATCATGTCGCTGTCGGGGCCGAACCCGCAACCGTTGATGCTGCTGGTCTTCCCGTTCCCGCTGTGGGCGCCGCTGCTGGCAGCCGCGGTTCTGGCCCACTACTACCGCCGCCGCCCGGCCTGCCGCCACCACGCGGTGGCGGCGGACCGGTGAGCGGCCTACTCGTCGTCCGAGCCGAAGCCGTCAGGGCCGAACCCGTCCGGGAACGCGGCGCTGGCGGCCAGCTCGAAGGCGGCGGAGCGGGCGACGATCTCCATCGGCGCGTCCGCGAGGTTCCACTCCACCATGTCGAGCACGTCCGGGTTGCCGGAGACGCGGTCGCGCAGCTCCTCGGCGTCCACGTCCTCACCGCGCAGCAGCGCCACCGCGATCCACGCGGCGGCGCCCAGGTCGCCGCCCTCGGTCGCGATCTTGGCGAACTCCTCGACGTGCAGCGGGGACACCGCGTCCGGGGCGACCGTGGCGAGGGCGATCATGCCCGCGGCGTCCCGGTCCAGCGTCAGGTGCTCGAAGAGCGCGGGCGCGACGGCGGCGACGGCCGCCCTGGCCGCGAGCACGGTCTCGGGGATGTCTGTCTCCGCGCCCGCCTCGTCGTAGGAGGCGCACACGATCTCCGTGCCGTTCTCGGAGAACGCCGAGGTGGTGTTGGCGATCCCGGCGACGAAGAAGGTCAGGTGCGCGCGGATCTCCGGGTCCAGGCCCGGACGGGGGAGCAGCTCGGCGAGCAGCGGCACGACGTGCGGCGTGGCGTCGGACAGCGTGTCCTGGTGCAGCAGCCGGCCGTAGAGGTCGTTGATCGCCGACTGGCGGCCGTCCTCGTCCGCGCCGGTCAGCGCGTCCAGCAGGGCCGGAACCTCGGTCGCGGGCCCATAGGCGTCACGCAGTCCGCTCCAGTCAAGAACCCCGGTCACTTTTCCTCCTGGCCTCACCGATGTGACGGCCGAGGCTAGTGGATCACCGAAGGCCGCCACGACAGGGTGACAACGTCGTCCCCGGACGAACCGAGGTCGGGTGGCCGGTGCGGGTCGACACCGAGCCGCCGCAGTGCTCTGTCCACTTCGGACAGACGCTTCGGTGGCAGGCACAGCCGCCGCCGGGTGACCTCGACGAGCGTGTCGAAGTCGGCGTGCTCGGCGGCCGGTTCCCGTCTCCAGCTCTCGATACGCGGCTCGATACCCAGCTCCCGCAGGCAGTCCGCGAAGTCGTCCGCGGTGGGGCCCTCGGGTCGCTCGATGCCGTGGAAGTGCCGCCAGAGCGGGTTCAGCGCGGTCAGCGGGTGCCGCTCCGCCGTCTCCACCACGACGAGCCGCCGCGCGTGCCCGTTCAGCGCGGTCACGAAGGGCTCGAGGTCGGCCACGTTGTAGACGACGTGGCCGCACACCACCACGTCCACCACCGGGCAGCCGGGGGCGACCTCCGGCCAGTGGCCGAGCACGGTCCGGGCGTCCGCCCGCCGAATGAGTTCCGCGAGCAGTTCGGCGTCCCCGTCCACCGCCACGAGTTCGGTGACCCCGCGCAACGGGACGCTGGCAGCGCCCGCCGCCGCTCCGACGTCGAGCACGCTGCCGCCCGCCCCGAGAGCTTCCTCGGCCAGCCGCAGCGATGCGCCCTCGCGCCGCTCCAGCTGTCGGTCACAGCGCCGGACGAAGACCTCGCGCGGCAGCACCCACGGCGACTCGGCCTGGCCGATCCCGGCCGGGATCGCCCACGCCGCAAGGCAATCCCGCCACCGCTGCAGAGCAGTCATCAGCTCTCAAGATAGCGGAGCACGGCGAGCACGCGCCGGTGATCGGAGCTCGCGGGCGGGAGGTCGAGCTTGCCGAGGATGCTGCCGACGTACTTCTCCACCGCCCGCTCGGTGATGGTCAACGCCGCCGCGATGCCCGCGTTGGAGCGGCCTTCCGCCATGAGCTGCAGCACCTCCCGCTCGCGCGGGGTGAGCGGGGCGAGGGGGTCGTCGCGCCGGTTGCGCGCCAGGATCTGCGCGATCACGTCGGGGTCGAACACCGCACCGCCCGCCGCGACCCGGTGCAACGCGTCCAGGAAGTCCGCGACTTCGGCAACGCGGTCCTTGAGCAGGTAGCCGACGCCGTTGAGATCGCCGCCGATCAGGTCGGCCGCATAGCGCTCCTCCACCCACTGCGACAGCACCAGCACGGCGGTCCCGGGCTCCGACTGCCTGATCAACAAAGCGGCGCGCAGCCCCTCGTCGGTGAAGGTCGGCGGCATCCGCACGTCGACCACCGCCACGTCGGGCCGATGCGTGCGAACCGCGCGCAACAGCTGCTCGGCATCGCCGACCGCCTCGACGACCTCGTGCCCGTTCTCCGCTAGCAGCAGAGTCAGCCCGGTGCGCAGCAGCGCGGAGTCCTCGGCGATCACGATGCGCACGGCAGCTCCATGGTGAGGGTGGTCGGCCCGCCGTCCGGGCTGTCGACCTTGAGGGTTCCGTCAACGCCGCGCGCACGGTCGGCCAGCCCCGCGAGGCCGTGCCCCGGCCGGACGACGGCGCCGCCCGAGCCGTTGTCCCGCACGGTGGTCCGCAGGACCGCACCGGAGCGCTCCACGGTCACCGTGATCCGGCTGGCGTCGGCGTGCCTGGCGATGTTGGTCAGTGCCTCGGCGACCATGAAGTAGGCGATGGCCTCGATCGTCTTCGGCGGCCGGTCGGGCACGTCGTAGCGCACGGTCACCGGGACGGGGGAGCGCGCGGCGAGGCCGGACAGCGCCGCGTCCAGACCGCGATCGGCGAGCACCGGGGGGTGCAGGCCGCGGACCAGGTCGCGCAGTTCGGTGATGGCCTCCTTGGCCTCGTTGTGCGCCTGTTCGAGCAGCGCGCTCGCGCCGTCCGGGTCGTTGTCCTTCTTGCTGCGCGCCCGCCCGAGCGTCATGGCCAGCGACACCAGGCGCTGCTGGGCTCCGTCGTGCAGATCGCGCTCGATCCGCCTGCGCTCGGCCTCCACCGAGTCCACCGTCGCGGCCCTGCTGACCTCCAGCTCACCGACGCGCTCGGTCAGCTCGTGCACCTTGCTGCCGCGCAACAACAACTCCGCGAGTCCGATGTGGACGTTGGCGAAGGCGCGCCAGAGCAACGGTGCGGCGAGGACCAGGGTCGAGCCCAGCACGACGCACAGCGGCCCGTTGACGGCGACCTCCACGGGGCTGGACAGGAAGGCGAACCCCGGCTCGGGTTCGGCGGTGAGCATCATCCGCAGCGCCTCGGAGACCAGCACGATCCCGATGCCGATGCCGAACAGCGGCACCACGAGGGTCAGCCAGGCCAGCGGCAGCCGGATGACGTTGTACGCGACGAGCTGCCAGAACCCGGAGTCGGTGAGCAGCGCCCGCGCGGCGCCGAGCATCGAGGTGCCGGAGAGCCGCGTGCGCGGGGAGATGCGGATGTCGACGCCGAAGACCCGGCGCAACCACGTGGCCTCGGTCCGCGCCGCGCTGATCAGCAGATCGCCGGTGACCACGAACAGCGGCACCCCGAGCAGCAGGAGCGGGATCGTCACCAGGGAGGCGGCCAGCCCCGCCGCGGCCGTGAACGCGGTCAGCAACGCCCACCAGGGGGCGAGCAGCAGGTGCACCGCGCTCAGCCACGCCCGTCTGCCGAACGCGTAGCGGAGCGCCGTGCCGATTCGACGAGGCGCCTCGGCGGCAGCCAGTTCACCACTCACGGAGATCATCCTTCTGCGAGCCGTTGACCTGCGCCAACCAGCGAGCACGTGGGTTCGTACACCTGCTAGCACCCCTGTCGATCCCGGTGTTGGCCCCGCAGACCGCACCGCCTTCCGCGACCACACTCGACGACGTGACGGGGAGGAGACGCCGATGCGGACGACGACTGTCCTACCAGGACTGCTGGCGCTGGCCGCACTGGTGCTGGCCGTCCCCTTCACCCGTGGCGGCAAGGAGTTCGTCGCATCGCTGCGCAGCGCGGCCACCGGCGCGCACCTGTGCGACGCCACGGCGGTGTCGCCGGAGTGGCTGGTGACCTCGGCGCACTGCCTGGAGTCGCGTGAGCCCGCGCAGCTGACCGTGCGGATCAGTGCGCGGCACGGCTCCGGCGGCGCGACCCTCGGCGTCCGTGAGCGGATCACCCACCCCGACCACGACATCGCCCTCGTCCGGCTGAGCGTGCCGGTGTCGATGAACTCCGCCATCCCCGCGGCCGCGAACCCCTATCGCGACTGGATCACCCACCACCTCTCCAAGGAGCTGTGAAGTGCGGAAGCCCCTCGTCCTCGGGTTGCTCGTCGCCGCGGTCGCGGTCGTCGGCGCGGCCCCGGCCGGAGCCGTCGTCGGCGGGACCAAGGCCGACCAGCCGTACCCGTTCATGGTGTCGCTGCAGAACCCGCAAGCCCCTGGGGGCAAGCACTTCTGCGGCGCTTCCGTGCTGGCGCCGAGGTGGTTGCTGACCGCGGCGCACTGCGTCGACAACGCGGGCAACGTGGCCAAGACGACCGTGCGGGTGGGCTCGGACCGCAGCGACGCGGGTGGCCGCATCGTGAAGCTGGAGAAGGTCGTCCTGCACCCGGACTACATCCGCAACGGCCCTGCCGGGGCGCACGCCGACATCGCGCTGGTCCACCTCGTCGATCCTGTTGACCTGCCTGCGATCCCGGTGGCGGCCACACCCGGTGAGGGGAGCGCGGTGCGGGCGATCGGCTGGGGACGGACCTGCGCGAAGGAGACCGAGGTCAACTGCCCGCTGCCGTCCCCCTCGTTGAAGCAACTGGAGATGAAGGTCGTCGAACCGAAGTCGTGCGACCGAATGTCCACAGGGGACACCTGCCTGAACTCCGTCGAGGCCGGCGGAGCCGTCTGCTTCGCCGACTCCGGCAGCCCGCTGCTCGTCAAGGCGGGCACGGGGTGGCGGATCGCCGGTGTCGCCAGCCGGTTCGGTGCGCCGGACGGCACCGACAGCTGCGACTCGCCGACGTCGATCTACACCGACGCGCACGCGGTCCGGGACTGGATCGCGACCACGGCCGGGATGCCGGTGCAGCGAAGCACGCGAAGTGGATTCGGAAACGGTTCCGAAGCGCTTTCGCCGCGTTACAGGTAAAGCGGATTTTCGTCCGATTAGCCCAAATGTGCCGAGGCTGTCCTGGGCTTTGTGGCGGACGTTCGGCTTTCGTTACCGAGCGTGAAGATCATTTTCCCGCTATGGGGTACCCCCGTCTTCCTGGTTTGACACGAACGAGTATTGTTCGGCCGGTCGTTCCGCGAACCTGGTATTTCTCGCCGAGGAACTAGCCCGAACGGGCTAACCGGCTCGACGTCGAGCGACTGGGAACAATTCCAAACCCTTTAAGCCCCGTTTCCGGGAGCGATCCCGAGCGGGAAGGAGAGTTATGGCATCCGGGTTGCGTTCCGCGCGTCTCGGCGCAGTGCTGCTCAGCACCGCGGCGATCACCCTGGCCGTCGCGGGTCCGGCGTTCGCCGAAGCCGCCAAGGCCAAGGTCAACCACTCCGCCAACGTCGACGGCCTGCACGTCAAGCTGACCGACGGCAACTCCTGGCACGCCAAGCTGCTGGGCGTGGAGCTGGAGGACGGCACCAAGGTCAAGACCTACTGCGTCGAGCTGACGGTCAACAACGTCAACGGCGCCCCGCTGGTCGAATCGCCCTGGGAGAAGTACCCCGACAGCTCCAAGGGCTTCAAGACCCAGCCGGACAAGGTCAACTGGATCCTGCACCACTCCTACCCGGCCGTGTCGAACCTGGCGGAGCTGGCCAAGGCCGCGGGCAGCGGCCCCCTGGACGAGCGCGAGGCCATCTCCGGCACCCAGGCCGCGATCTGGCACTTCAGCAACAAGGTCGGGCTCAGCGACAAGCCGGGTGACAACCCGGCCGACGTCGTCGCGCTGTACAAGTACCTGACCGGTCCGAAGAACGTGGGCATGAAGAACCAGCCCGCGCCCGCGCTGAACGTCGAGCCCGCCGAGAAGTCGGGCGTCGCGGGCAAGCCGGTCGGTCCGTTCAAGGTCAACACCACCGCCGACAAGGTCAACGTCGAGGTCAAGGGCGACGCGGGCGCCAAGCTCGTCGACGCCAAGGGCGCGGCGATCACCTCGGTCGCCAACGGCGGCGAGGTCTTCGTGTCGGTCCCGGCCGACGCCAAGGCCGGCAAGGCCACCATCGACTTCAGCGCCAAGGCCACCCTGCAGAAGGGCCGCCTGTTCGTCGGTGACGGTGCCCGCACCCAGACCCTGATCCTGGCCCAGGCGGAGAACACCAAGGTCAAGGCGAAGGCCAAGGCGGACTGGAAGGCGGCCCCGGTCGTCACCACCAGCCCGACCCCGACCTCCACCGTGGTCCCGACCACCGGCCCGACCACGGCGCCGACCACCTCCACCACCCCCGGCAACCCCGACGACCTGGCCAACACCGGTGCGTCGATCCTGTTCCCGGCGATCCTCGGCGGCGTCCTCGTCGCCGGTGGCGCCACCGCGCTGGTGCTCCAGCGCAAGCGCAAGAAGGCCTGACGGCCGACTGAGCTGACCTGAGCGGGGCCGTGTCCACTGTGGACACGGCCCCGCTTCGTCGTCACCGCAGGACGCAGCCGAGCACGGGCAGCTGGACGCGGCAGGCCCTGATCCCGGCGACGGTGATGTCGCCGTCGGCCACCTTCACGTCGCGGTCGCTGGAGGCGCCGGTGGCGATGATCCGCGCCGGGTCCCGGAAACCGGTGACGACCTCGACCCGCTGCACGGGCTTCGCGGTCGGGATCACCGTTTCCGCCTGCCAGCGCCGCCCTTCCGCGAGCAGGAAGGTCTCGATGCCCGGCTTGCCCTCGCGGGTGGCGTACACCCGCCAGGCCGAGCCGTCGACGCGCTCCGCCTCGCGCAGGCGCAGCCCGGTGGCGATCTCCGAGGTCTCCCAGCGGTTTCCGGTCCAGACGGAAGCGAAGTCGTGCAGCACCTTGTCGTCGTCGCCGGTGAACCACAGCAGGAACGGCCGGTTGCCGTTCGCGCCGACGAGCTGGATGTAGTCCGGCGACTTCATTCCGCCCGGCAGCACCAAGGGGGTCTCGGCGACTTTCAGGTGCTGTTCCTGGTCGGCGTCGTCGATCTGGGGGCCCAGGTCGCGCCCGCCCGCGGAATGGAACGTGCGGGTGGCCGGGTCGAACCACGCGTAGTAGACGTTGCGGTGGTAGCGGTCGTGTTTGTGACCTTCCGGGCCGCCGCCTGCGAGCGTGTAGACGATGTGCACGCGCTCCCGGCCGCCGAGCCGCTCGTAGCGCATCTGGCCGATGTAGATCTCGTTCATGTTGTCCGCGCGGGCGGTCGAGCCGATCGCGAACGGCTTCCCGGTCAGCTGTTCGGAGTTGCGCCACGTGCGCCCGTCGTCGGTGGAGACCACGTAGCGCATCGGCCGCGTGTCGGTGGGCACCGACGGGTCCAGCTCCTGGGTGGTCTCGCGGAAGAACACGTAGATGTCGCCGTTGGCGGTCTTGAAGGGCATCGGGTAGCTCGCCGCCTCGCCCTGCGCGATCTCCGTCTGCGTCCAGCCGTCGGCGACCGAGTGCGCGCGGTTGGAGCGGGTCATCACCAGCGCCTTGTTGTGCACTCCCTGGAAGACCAGCACGTGCCCGTCGTCGGCGAGCAGCACCGTGGGGTAGTTGTGCGGGTCGGACTCGCCCGCGGCGATCTTCTGCGGCGGGCTCCACGTGCCGCGGCGGTGGTCGTACGCCTGCACGTAGTTGTCCGCGTGCTGGCCGGACCAGGTGATGTAGGTGGCGCCTGCCACCGGGTCGTGCACCGCGCCCGCCATCGGCCTGCGGTCGGTGCGCGAGGCCACCGTCCTCGCCGTGGTGGTCGTGGTGAACTCCGGGGCGGGCCGCGCGGCGACGGCGGCCGCGGCGGCCGGTGTTGCGGTGACCGTCGCCGCGAGCAGCGACAACGGCACGAGGACGCGAAGCAATCGCGACATTGGCGGGGACCTCCTGGTTGCGACCCCTGCGGGGCCGCGCTCCAGGCGGCGGCAAGACATCGTCGCACGTGGCTACCGGCGCGGGCCACCACGGAGGTAGCGTGATCTTGCCTCGGCCCTGGTGACGCACCGCCACGGATGGCGGGGCCGGTCGGGTCGGCGATGGGAACGCCCGGGTGAAGTCGAGTACGCTGCGTTGCTGGTGCTCGGCGCACACCGATCGTGACCAGGCCGGGCCGGAACGCGGGGACGCACGAGGAGCGATGAGCGTGTCGAACACCACTCCCGGCCAGCGCCGTCCGTTGCTGCTGACCTGGCAGGGCGTAGGCGCCCCCCGCCTGGAGTCGGCCCGGCTGCTGCTCTCCGACAACCGCAGACTGCGCGCCGCCGGGCGGATGATCGCCCCGCGGACCAGGGAGGCCGAGGCCTTCAACGCCACCTACGACGTGACGGTCGGCGAGAACGGCGTGGTGAAGCGGGTCTTCCTGCACAGCATCACCGCCGAGGTCGAGCGCCAGCTGTCGTTCAGCCGCTCCGAGGACGGTTTCTGGCTGATGGACCGCGGCCAGGGCGCGCAGCGCACCCAGTTCGACGGGGCCGCCGAGGTCGACGTGCAGCACTGCGTGCTGTTCAACACGCTGCCCGTGCGCAGGCTCCAGCTGCACCAGGAGGCGGGCGAGCACGACCTGCCGATCGCCTACGTGAGCCTGCCGGACCTCACCGTCGAGATCAAAAGGCAGACCTACCGCACGGTCTCGGTCGGCGACAGCACTTCGGTGGTCAACTACTCCTCCGAGGGCTTCAGCTCCGACATCACCGTGGACCGCGACGGCATCGTGGTCGACTACCCCGAGATCGCCCGCCAGATCTAGCGCGTGGCCTCGGCGATCGCGGCGGTGTCCCAGTAGAACGGGCGCACCTCGCTGATCCGGCCGTCCCGGAACCCGATCGTCTGCAAGATCGGGAACTCCAGCACGCGCCCTGTCGCGCGCGCCCGCGCCCGCACATCGGTGAGCACCACGATCGGCTCGCCGGTTGACAAGAAGCGCTGGCGCACCATCTCGAAGGACCCCCAGGCGGCGCTCATCGCCAGGAAGAACCGCTCCATCCCCGCGTGCCCGCGCCACTCCCCGCCGTAGGGCAGCGCGTCGGCCTGGCGCAGCACGACGTCCTCGGCGAAGAACGGCGCCAGCTCGGCGAAATCCGCCCTGCCCGGTCCACCGGCGGCCAAGTACCGGGACTCCGCCGCGTACATCCCCTGCAACACGTCCAACATGGCTCAAGCCTCGCCCGCGCCGCCTCGCGGTTCTGGCGGGAATCCGCCGTCGCTTCAGGTGCGCACGGCGATGGCCTGGGCCTGGCCGACCGCAACACAGCTCACCGCGACGCCGATGCCGCCCCCGCGCGCACGGAGGTGACGGCACAGGTCGGCGAGCACCCGCAGCGTCGAGGCGCCGAGCGGATGCCCGTAGGCGATCGCCCCGCCGTGCACGTTCACCCGTTCCGGCGCGATCTCCGGCAGATGCCGCAGCAGGGCGAGCACCACCGCCGCGAAAGCCTCGTTGATCTCCCAGAGCGCCACGTCCTCGGCCGCAACGCCCAACCTGGCCAACAGCTTCCGCACGGCCGACGCTGCGGCGCCGAGGAAGTTCTGCGGCTCGCACGCGACGACTGCGCTGCCGGCGAGCTCTCCGAGCGGCCGCACCCGGAGTTCCGCCGCGGTCCGCTCAGTTCCGAGCAAGAGCGCGACCGCTCCGTCGTTGAACGGGGAGGAATTGCCCGCCGTCACCGGTCCGTCCGTGGAGAACGCCGAGTTCAGCGACGCCAGCTTCACCGCGCTGGCCTCCGGCCGGACCGACTCGTCGCGCCGCACCGGATGCGCCGAGTCCGGGGCCAGCACCGGGAACACGAAGCCGTCGTGCACGCCGGCGTCCCAGGCCGCGGCCGCCCTGCGGTGCGAGCGCAGGGCGAACTGGTCCATCGCCGTCCGGTCGATGCCCAGCTCCGCCGCGGCGCGCTCGGCGGCCAGTCCCATCGGCACCGTCCACTCAGGACGCATGCGCCGGTTCACCAGGCGCCAGCCCAGCGTCGGCACCAGTTCCATCCGGTCCGGCATGGCCCGCTCGGGCCGGGGCACCACGAACGGCGCACGGCTCATCCCCTCGACGCCGCCCGCGATCACCACCTCGGCGTCGCCCGCGGAGATGGCGCGCCCCGCCTGCACGACAGCCTCGCCGCCGGAGGCGCACAGCCGGTTCACCGTGGTCCCCGGCACGGTCACGGGCAGGCCCGCCAGCAGTGCGGCCATCCTGCCGATGTTGCGGTTCTCCTCGCCCGCCCCGTTGGTGTTGCCGTAGACCACGTCGTCGACGCGGGCCGGGTCCAGGGTGGCGGAGTGCCGCCGCATCAGCTCGGAGATCGGCAGGGCGGCCAGGTCGTCCACCCGGACTCCGGACAGGCCGCCCCGGTACCGGCCGAACGGCGTGCGTGCTGCGTCCAGGATCAGCGCGGGCATGTCCCCATGCTGCCGTCTCCCGGCCGGTTACGCGGGCCCGAGCAGGAACGAGACGAACGCCTGCGCTGGTGGGGTCGTCGGATTCACCCCGATGGCCCGCACCTCCACCGTGTGCGGTCCGAACGGCAGGTCGGTGGTGTTCAGCCCGAACCGCCACCGCCCCGCGACACCGGGACCCTGTTCGGCTGTCGGCAGCCGGGCCACCCGCTCGTTGTCCACGAACACCTCGATCCCGGCCAGCGGAGCCAGCTCCCCGGCGGCGATCTGCGCTGCCGGGCCGTCCAGCTCGACCGCCAGCACCACCCGGCCCGGGGTCAGGGTCTTGCCCGGCACCAGTGGCCGCGCCGAGGCGTCCAGCAGCTCCGCCCGGGGCTCCGCGAGCAGTGGCGGGGTCCGCTGCACCAACGGGCGCCTGGACTGCGTCGCGGGCGGGTCGACGCGCGCGCCGGGCTCAGGGAAGACCTCGATCCCGACCTGCATGACCTCCAGCGGTGCCTCGTACTCCACCACCACGCTCAACGTGTTCAGCTCACCGCTGACCACCAGGGCGTCGTTCGGCAGGTCCGCGACGACCGGGAAGCCGACCCCGGGAACGATCTCGGTCCTGGGCACGGCGAGCCGCACGGGAACGCGGACCGCACCCACCCGCACCGTCATCTGGTCCAGCCGCACCGCGGCCCGCGACAGCAGGGTGAGCCTCAGCTGGGCGCCGGAGTACTGGGCCAGCTGACGCCCGTCGATCGGGCGTTCCAGCGGTTCTCGCGCGGTGCCCTGCACCCAGTTGAGACGCGGCTGCACCGCGGCCGGAGGGGGCGATGTCGGCGCGCCGAGGAAGCCGACCAGGTCCACCGTGCTGCGCGTCGGCCCGGAGCCGCGGCCGGTGAAGCCGAGCAGCACCGTGGCCTCCCGCCAGTTCACCACGATGTTCGCGGCGGCCACGGGTTGCTTGTCCCGCAACACTTCCACCCGGTCGGCGTAGACGACGACCTCCCAGCGCTGGCGCACCCGGATCGGCATCGGCGGCAGGGTCGCGGGCACCGAGCGCGGGGCGATCACCGCGGCCGAGCGTGGTGTGCCCGGCGGCACCAGCAGCTGCGCGCTCCCGCTGTCGCCGAACGCGGTCGCCCGAAGGCGCACGGTTCCCGGCGGCAGCGACTGGTCCTCGACCGCCTCGGTCGGCCGCGTCGAGCCCTCGACCTCCTTCACCGTGCCCAGCACGAGGTCCACCGGTCCCGGCACCAGGTCGATGGTGAACTGCTGCGCGGTACCGGAACCGTCGGTCTCCACCACGGCGCGGCCGAGTTCACCGTTCGGCTGCGGGGTCTGCGCCAGCCGGAACGGCGTGCGCGTGCGCAGCGTCGCGGGCTCGGTGCCGCAGTTGCCGGTGATCACCAGCTGCCCGGCTTCCTCGCCCTCGCCGGGCAACGCCGTGCCGCAGGACCCGCGGTGGCCCAACCGCCAGTTGTCCGTGATGGTCCTGGGATCGTCGAACGCGTCGACGTAGCTCCACGGTTCGAGCAGCGGGTACGGCTCCGGCCGCCCGGACCCGCCAACGGGCGCCGAACGCTGCCCGAAGGAGTCCACCGAGCGCACCTCGACGCGGTACTCGGCCCCGTTCTCCAGCCCGCTGATCTGGACGAGCGAGCGGGCCACCAGCCGCGAGTGCTCCAGCGCTGTGCCCTTGCCCCACCGCACCTCGTAGCCGACCGCGCCCGCGGGCACGACGCCGTCGGAGAGCGAGTCGCCCCACCGCAACAGCAGCTGGCGCGGACCGGGCTCGACGGAGAGCACCGACACGGCGGCCGGGGGAGCCTGCGGGATCGGCAGGATCGCGCCCGCCGTGGCGAAGCGCTCCAGCTGGCGGGGCGCGGTGTGCCGAGGTCCCTGCCGCACCGGCTCCGTGCCGTCACCGGTGGATCGCAGCACCGCGACCGCACCGACGAGGAGAACCGCCGCTCCGAGCAGCACAACGAGACGCCGACGTTCCACCCGGCCACGCTAACCGCGAACGTGACCCGGGTCACCACTGTTTGCCGAGCCGCAATGCTCGGCGATCTTCAGATGGGCCAGTCGGCGTACTCGCCCACCGCGGTCATCCCGTCCAGCGAGGTGATCCGGCCGCCGAGGATGCCGAGGCTGCGCAACAGCTCCATCGCCTCGGGGGCGGTCAGGTCCACACTGGTCAGCGGTTCCGGGGCCTGTTCGCGTCCGGCCTCCCACGCCCGCCGCGCCCGGTACCCGGACTCCAGCGTCGCGCCGAGCGAGCCGGTCGAGGCCAGCGAACCGCGGGCCGCGCCGAGCCGTCCGAGCGCGTCGTCGACCGCGTCCAGCAGCGCGTCGCGGTTGCCCTCGCACATCGCCTTCACCAACGCCGGGTCGCTGCCCGCGACGCGCGTGCCGTCCGCGAAGGAACCCGCGGCCAGCGCCATGGCCATCGGCCCGCCGTCCGCGCCGACCGCGGCGAGCACCGCCGCCAGCACGTGCGGCAGGTGGGAGATCCGCGCGACGGCGGCGTCGTGGTCGCCTTCGCCCGCGGGCACCACGTAGGCGCCGCACTCCAGCGCCAGCGTGGCGACCTCGGCCCAGACGATCGGGTCGGTGCCCTCGTCCGCGGCCACCACCCACGCCGCGCCTTCGAAGAGTTTGGCGTCGCCCGCGGCCCAGCCCGAGTCGGCCTTGCCCGCCATGGGGTGCCCGCCGACGTAGCGGGCCTCCGGCGTGTAGCGGCGGACCGCCTCGGCGATCGGGCCCTTCACGCTCATCACGTCGGTCAGCCTGGTCTTCGCGGCGAACCGGTTGACCACGGTCAGCACGTCCGGCGCCGCGGTCAGCGGGACCGCCAGCACGATCAACGAGTCCCGTTCGGCGGCGTGGATCACCGCCTCGTCCACCGTCGACACCACGGTGAAGCCGTCGGCTTCCGCGGCGGCCCGGTCAGCGGCGGAGGCCGCCGTGCCGAACACCTGGTAGCCGGCGGCGGCCGCGGCGCGCAGCACCGATCCACCGATGAGACCCAACCCGATCACACACACCGAACGCACTCAGCCATCCTGCCGGTAGCCAGGCCCGGGCGGCAGTAGGCGGGTGGGTCGAACCTTCACCCGATCACGTGAGCTGTCCTCCTCAGCGCGCCGCAAACCACCCCGGGGCCTGCCGTATCGGGAATTCGCAGGTCCTCGAAGCCGCTCTCGGCTTTCGGCAGGGCGCGAATGCGCCTAGCGTATGGATATGGCGGTGCAAGAACCGATCGGGGGAATTGCCGTCGCCGTCGTCCGCGAGGACGGACGGTGGCGATGCAGCCCTATGGACAGCTCGGTGCTCACCGACCTCGACAAGGCGATCACCGAGCTGCGCGGGCTGCGGTCGACGGGTGCGGTGTTCGGCCTCCTCGATGTCGACGACGAGTTCTTCGTTGTTGTCCGCCCGACGCCGGGCGGAGTGGACCTGCTGCTCTCCGACGCGGGAGCGGCGCTGGACTACGACGTGGCGGCGGACGTGCTCGACCTGCTGCGGGTCGACCCGCCCGATCCGGACGACGAGGAGATCTGGCCGGAGGGCGACGCAGGCCTGCTCGCCGACCTCGGCATGCCGGAGCCGGAGCTGCGCCTGGTGGTCAACGAGGTCGACCTCTACCCGGACGAGCAGCTGCGCATGATCGCCCAGCGCTGCGGCTTCGTCGACGAGTTCGACAAGGTCGCAGAGCCGCTGCTGGCCTGAGCGCATGACACCGTTCGCCACCCCGGCCGACCGGGAGCTGATCCGCGTCGCGATCGAGGTCGCCCGCACCGCGTCCGCCTCCGGCGACGTGCCGATCGGCGCGGTGGTCGTCGCCCCGGACGGCACCGAGCTGGCGCGTGCCCGCAACGCCCGCGAGGAGCTGGGCGATCCCACCGCGCACGCAGAGGTCCTCGCGCTGCGCGCCGCGGCCGCCCGCAACGGCGACGGCTGGCGGCTGGAGAACTGCACGCTGGCCGTGACCGTCGAACCCTGCACCATGTGCGCGGGCGCGCTCGTGCTCGCACGGATCGGTCGCGTGGTCTTCGGCGCGTGGGAACCGAAGACCGGCGCGGCCGGGTCGCTCTGGGACGTGCTCAGGGACCGCAGGTCCAACCACCGGCCCGAGGTGGTCGGCGGCGTTCTGGAAGCCGAATGCGCCGAGCTGATGAACGATTTCTTCTCCGCTCCTTCTCACCGGTCCGAGTGATCCGGGCCACGAAGCCGTGATGGCTTTCCCGGCGCGGGCATCTCTCACATGTCCCTGCCACAACACGAGGAGGAGAAACCGCCGTGAGCGTTTTCGACAAGGCCAAGGACAAGGCCGAGCAGCTCGTCGGTCAGGCGAAGGAGGGGCTCGGCAAGCTCACCGGGAACGAGGAGCTGGAGAACGCGGGCAAGCGCGACCAGCTCTCGGGTGAGGTCAAGGAGGCCGGTCACGACCTGAAGGACAAGGCCGCGGGCGTGGTCCAGGACGCCAAGGACAAGCTCTCGGGCAAGTAGCCAGGGGGCCGTGCGAACACGGCAGGAAGCTCGGGTAGGCTGTCCCGCGGTAGCGTGTCCGAGCGGCCGAAGGAGCACGCCTCGAAAGCGTGTGAGGGTTCACGCCCTCCGTGGGTTCAAATCCCACCGCTACCGCTCAGCGAAGGCGACGGATGTCCGCGGAAAGCGCGGACCCGTCGCCTCGCCTGTTTCTGGGGGTGCAACCCCCAGGCCCCGCCCGGCGGGCTTCGCCCCCGGACCCCCGGCTGCGTCTACTGGCTCAGAAGAACTCGTCGAGCAGTCGGTAGAACTCCAGCCGCTCGGGATCAGGCACCTCGCCGTACGCCTCGAAGAACATCCCGGCGTTGGCCGGGCCCAGGCTCCGTGCGGTCAGCGCGAGGTCGTTGTAGCGGTCCGCGATCCCGAGCCGCCCCACGTCGATCAGCCCCGTCACGGTGAGGGTGTCCGGATCGAGCAGCACGTTCGGCGTGCACAGATCGCCATGGCAGACAACGAGGTCCTCGCGGTCGGGGCGAGTCGCCTCGACCTCCTTGATCAGGTCCAGCGCCGTCCGGCCGAGCCGGTGCTGGTCGAAGTCGGTCTCGTCGACGAGTCCGGCCTCGGCGTTGCTCCGCGCCTGCGGGACGACCACGTCGAGCGTGCGGTCGAAGGGGCAGTCCGCCACCGGCAGCGCGTGCAGCGCCCGGGCGATCTCGGCCAGCGCGGTGATCTGACCGGCGGTCCAGAGCATCTCGTCGCCGCCCAGTTCGGCGAGCGACTTCCCGGGCACCGCCGTGGTCACCATCCAGCTCGCCCTGTCGTCACCGCCGAGTTCGACCACCTCCGGCGCGGGCAGGCCCTGCGCCCGCAACCAGCGCAGACGTTCCGCTTCCTCGAACAGCTCGGTACCGCCGTCGACGGACTTCAGGAAGTGGTCGGTCGGGCCCGAGAGGCGCCAGACCCCGGCTCCGGAACGGCCGATGGTCACCTGCTCCCAGGTGTGCCGGTCGTAGCGGGCGTGCAACTGCTCCATCACTCTTCCAGCATCGCTGACCACGCAATCGGTTTCGAACCGGTGGCAAGTTGTTGCATAAGCGCCTATCCAAGTTCACCCCGTCGGGGAAAGATTCCTCCTCCCGAATACCCGTACGGGAGGACGCGTGACCCCGCACCGCCGCCGAACCACCCTGTCGGCTCTGGCAGGCACCACCCTGCTCGTCGCACTCGCCCCAGCCGCCGCGGCGGCTCCGTCGCCGGACGCGGTCATCGCCGAGGTCTACGGCGGTGGCGGCAACGCCGGGGCCACGCTGACCACGGACTTCATCGAGCTGAGCAGCCCGTCCGCGGTCTCGCTCGACGGCTGGAGCGTGCAGTACCTGCCCGCGTCGCCGTCGCCGACCAGCCGGTGGCAGGTCACCAAGCTCTCCGGGAGCATCCCCGCGGGCAAGCGCTACCTGGTCGCGCAGGCCAAGGGCGGTGGCGGCACGGTCGCGCTGCCGACCCCGGACGCGACCGGCACCACCAACATGTCCGGCACCGGGGGCACGGTCGCGCTCGTCACCAACGACCAGCCGCTGACCTGCCTCACCGCGGCCGACTGCGCCGCCGTGCCCGTGATCCGCGACCTGGTCGGCTTCGGCGCCGCGGTGGTCCGCGAGGGCACCGCCGCCCCTGCCGCGAGCAACACCACCTCGGTCGCGCGCAAGGCCGACACCGACGACAACTCCGCCGACTTCACCGCGGGCGAGCCGACCCCGGAGAACAGCAAGGGCGAGCGCCCCGGCGGCGGCGAGCCCGGCCCGGCCCCGGAGAAGGCCCGCATCCACCAGATCCAGGGCACCACGAGGCTGTCCCCGCTGGTGGGCAAGCAGGTCATCGACGTGCCGGGGGTCGTGACCGCGGTCCGCGCCTTCGGCTCCTCCCGCGGTTTCTGGATCCAGGACGCGCAGCCCGACACCGACCCGCGCACCAGCGAGGGCCTGTTCGTCTTCACCGGCACCACCACGCCGAACGTCAAGCTCGGCGACGCGGTCCTGGTGGCGGGCAAGGTCGCCGAGTTCTACCCGCTGGCCAGTGGGGAGACGGTGGCCACCACCGCGAACCAGTCGATCACCCAGCTCACGGGCGCGCAGTGGACCGTGCAGTCCGGTGGCAACGCCGTTCCCGCCGCGGAGCTGCTCAAGCCCGACACCGTGCCGGTGTCGATCGCGCCGAGCCCTGGCGGCAACATCGAGGCGCTCGCCCTGGAGCCCGCGAAGTACGCGCTCGACTTCTACGAGTCCCGCGAGGGCATGCGGCTGCGGGTCGACGACGCGCGCGTGGTCGGAGCGACGGACGACTTCAACGCGCTGTGGGTGACCAGCAAGCCCGGCCAGAACCTCACCGTGCGCGGCGGTTCGAACTACCAGTCCTACGCCGACGCCAACACCGGCCGGATCAAGATCGAGTCGCTGATCCCGTTCGCGGAACGGCCGTTCCCGGTCGCCAACGTCGGGGACAGGCTGACCGGTACGACCGAGGGGCCGCTGGACTACAGCCGCTTCGGCGGGTACGTGCTCCAGGCCAGTGCGCTCGGCGAGCACGTCGCGGGACCGGTCGCGCCGGAGTCGACCCGCAAGCAGCGCGAGCACGAGCTGGCCACCGCGACCTACAACGTGGAAAATCTGTCCACAAAGGACACCCAGGCGAAGTTCGACCGGCTCGCCGGGGCCGTCGTCCGCAACCTCGCGTCCCCGGACATCGTTGCGCTGGAAGAGATCCAGGACGACAACGGTTCCACCAACGACAGCGTGGTCTCGGCGGGGGAGACGCTGCGCCGCTTCACCGACGCGATCGCTGCCGCCGGCGGCCCCCGCTACGAGTGGCGCCAGATCAACCCGGTCGACGACGCCGACGGCGGCCAGCCGGGCGGCAACATCCGGGTCGCCTTCCTGTTCAACCCGAAGCGCGTGTCCTTCGTGGACCGTCCGGGCGGGGACGCGGTGACCCCGGTGACCGTGCAGCGCGAGCACGGCCGCGCCAAGCTCAGCGCGTCGCCCGGCCGGATCTCCCCGACCGACCCCGCCTGGCAGGCCAGCCGCAAGCCCCTGGTCGGCGAGTTCCGCTTCCCGGCCCAGGGACCGTTGCAGCGCAGCGTGTTCGTCATCGCCAACCACTTCAACTCCAAGGGCGGCGACCAGCCGCTGCACGGCCGCATCCAGCCGCCGGTGCGCTCCAGCGAGACCCAGCGCGTCGCCCAGGCGAAGCTCGTCCGCGGCTTCGTCGACAGCCTGATCAAGGCCGAGCGCAACGCCAACGTCGTGGTTCTCGGCGACCTGAACGACTTCGTGTTCTCCCCGGCCGTGCAGACCCTGGTCGGCCCGAAGGCGCTGGCCGCGCCGATGGACCGGCTGCCCTCCGGTGAGCGCTACAGCTACGTGTACGAGGGCAACTCGCAGACCCTGGACCACATCCTCGTCGGCAGCCGCCTGCTCAAGCGCGCGGACCTGGACGTGGTGCACATCAACGCCGAGTTCCACGACCAGGCCAGCGACCACGACCCGCAGGTCGTGCGGTTCCTCCCGCGCACCGGCGTCGACTGGCTCGACGACCTGGAGGAGTTCCTGCACGGCCTGATCCCCTGATAGCACGCCCTCCGGCCCGCTCCCGCACCCCGGGCGCGGGCCGGAGTCGTATCAGCACATCGAGGGAAGCTTTGCCGGCGCGGCAAATGCTTCTTCGTTGAGAGGGTGCTGGGCGTGTGCGACGACGGAATCCGCAAACCCCTCTTCGCGGCCGCTCAGATCCTCCGGGAGGAGGACGCGGGCGTGCCCACCCTCGACGACGAAGCCGCGCTGGACGTCTTGATCAACCTGTCCGAAGCCCTGCTCCTGCTGCTGCACGCCAGGCGCGGCCCGGAGTCGCCGTGCCGCTGAAGGTCAGTGTGCCGGGCAAGCCCAGCACCGACGTGCCGATCGGTACCGAGCGCAGTATCCGCAAGCAGGCTGGTATCTGATGGAGGCGACAGTGAGCACCTACGCCATCATCATCGAACGCGCCGAAACCGGTGGCTACGGCGCGTGGTGCCCTGATCTCCCCGGGTGCGTGGCCGTTGCCGACGATCAGGACGAGTGCCTGCGCCTGATGCGCGAGGCCGTGGAGTTCCACCTCGGGGGAATGCGTCAGAGCGGCGAGCCGATCCCGCACCCGACGACGATCGCAGCCTGATCGACAGCCACTGAACCCGCACAGAACGACGAAGGCCCCGGGCGCCTGAGCGTCCGGGGCCTTGTCCGCGGAGGATGCGGGATTTGAACCCGCGAGGGTTTTACCCCAACACGATTTCCAATCGTGCGCACTAGGCCACTATGCGAATCCTCCGTCGAAGACTTTACCGGAGGAGGGTGGTGCCGCCCAAAACGGGGGGTCAGGCGGGGTCCGGCAGTCGGTAGGCGCCGCGGGCGATCCCGGCGAGCACGACCGTGGCGGTGGCGTCCGCGTCGAGGTCGGCGGAGTCGACGGCGTGGTGCTCCCACTCGCCGAGGTCGGCGAACTGGCGGTGCAGCTCCCGCACCGGCTCCTCCTCGGTGAGCGCGTCCTCGCCCCGGGCCACGGCGCGGGCGACGGTGGTCCCCTCGTCCGGTCGCAGCACCACGTAGTGCACGGCGATCTCGTTGCCCGCTCGGCGGAAGGGGTCCAGGAACCACGGTCCGACCACGCCGTCGCAGATCACGTCGTAGCCGCCCGCGGCGTAGCCGAACGCGGCGCTGGCGATCACCCCGGTGACGACCCGGTTCTGGTGCTGGGCCTCGGGCAGGTACGGCAGCACGGCGCCGCGCCGGATGCAGGCGTAGAAGTCGTCGGTGTGCAGGTGCACGCTCGCCGAGAACTCGTCGGCCAGCAGGCGGGCCACGGTGCTCTTGCCCGCCCCGGGCGGTCCGCTGAGGAGGATGACCTGTCCGCTCATGCCCTGATCATGACGGCTCGACGCGCAGTTCGGCTTCGATTTCCCGGAGCAGGGCCTCGTCCGCGGCGACGGCGTCGGGGTCCTCCGAGACGAGGAAGACGTGGCCCAGACTGGTCCACAGGTCCTCCGTGCGGGTGACGCGCGAGCCGTTCCGGTGCGGGATGACCACCTTGTGGAGGGTCGGCAGCAGCTCCCACAGCTGGTTGAGCCGGTCGGCGTTGCGCAGGACTCCCGAGTCGGGGGCGGAGAGGTACACCGAGCGCGCGTGGCGCAGGAGCCGGTAGTCCTCGATCGCCCCCTCGCCGTCCACCCAGTGCCGCACGGTGCGCTCCACCTGCGAGTCCCCGACGGCGAGCCGGGACAGGTGCTGCTGGTCGCCGCCCGCCAGCCGCGCGCCGACCTCGATCAGCCGGGGGCCGGACGAGGTCACCATCACCTCGATGTGCCCGGGGCCGTTGCGCACGCCAACGGCGTCGAGCACGCGCCGCGCGTAGCCGAACACCTCGGTGACGGCCGGGTCCTCCGGTGGGACCACACCGGCGGACAGGTAGACGCCGAGCCGGTTTCCCGCGGCGCGCTTGTCGTAGCGCCACACCGAGACGAGGCCGTGCGCGCCGTCGACCGAGTAGGTGTCGATGGCGTACTCCACGCCCTCGGCCAGCTCCTGCGCGAGCACGCGGGTGTTGACCAGCTCCAGGCGGTTGACGGCACCGAGGATGCGGTGGAACGGCGCCCGCCAGTCCTCGCCCTCCCGGACGATGAACACGTCGTCCGCCCCTGCGCTGTTCTGCGGCTTCAGCACGATCGCCGAGTCGTCGAATTCGTTGGCGCGCAACCACTCCGCGACCTCGTCGGCGCTGGACGCGCTCAGCTGGCGCAGGTGGGGCACACCGGCGTCGGCCAGCGCGACGCCCATCAGCCACTTGTCGCGCCGAGCCGACGACAGCTCCGCCACGTTGCTCTGCCCCGGGACGACCAGCTCGGAGAGGTGCTCGGCGGCCTCGACCCCGGTCTCGGTCCCCGGCAGCACGCACAGCGGGTCCAGCTCGCGCAGCCGCCTGGCGAGCTTGTCCACGTCGTCGAGGACGAAGACCTCGGTGAAGTTCTCCGGGTGCCAGGTGCCGGCGAAGGACGCGGTCGGCTCCGGCGTCGTGAGCACCGCGACCGAGGAGACGCCGCGCTCGGCGAACGCGGGGGCGAGGGCACTGCCCGTGGAGTACGGGTCGACGAGTACCACGTTGCGCATCGGCGCAGGCTAGCGAGATAGCCGTGAACAATTCACCTTGAGTTCGCCGTGGGCCGGACAGATGTGACAGAGACCTCCGACCGGCTGATTTCACCGGTCACGCCGGGCGGCGCGGACATGATCGGGTCACTGTTTCGCCCATGGAGCGGGACAGGTCCGGTCTGCATCGCTGGTTGATGCGTGCCACGGCCGCGCTGTGCGCGCTCTCGGGCGCGGGTCTCCTGGCGGCACTGGCCCTGGCGGACCGCCCGCGGCTGTCCGCCCTGGTCGGCTGCGGGGTGGTGTTCCTGTCGGCGCTCGTGGTGTTCGTCGTCCGCCCCTTCGGGCGCGAACCCCGGCACTACTGGGTCTGTTCCGCGGCGGTCAGCGCGTTCTGCCTGGCCGGGCTCGTGGGTACGTGGCACCTCGTGCACGAGGACGACCACCACGTGGTGATCGGCGCCGAGGTCACCTCCGCCGAGATGGTGGAGACCTACCTCGCGCAGGAACTGCCCCGGGGCAGCGCGCCCTGGCGCGTGCCGACCGGCGTCTACCTGGAGTCGATCCAGTTCGCCAACAGCAATGAGGTCAAGGTCAGCGGCTACGTCTGGCAGCGCTACAGCGACGACATCCCCGCGTCCGTCTCGCGCGGGGTGGTGCTGCCGGAGGCCGACGACTCCTACCCGGCGAAGCAGGCGTACCGGCACCGCGAGCCCGGGGCCGAGGTGATCGGCTGGTACTTCAAGACCTCGTTCGTCCAGAAGTTCGACTACACGCGCTACCCGCTGGACCGGCAGGACGTGTGGATACGGATGTGGCACCCGGACCTGGACCGCCGCGTCGTGCTCACCCCGGACTTCGGCGCGTACCCGCGTCCGTGGCAGGCCAGCGCGATGCACGGGCTGGACCCGCAGTTCGTCACCGCGCGCTGGCAGCCGCAGTCCACCCTGTTCAGCTACTCGCGGCACGACTACACGACGAACTTCGGGCAGGGGCGCTACGCGGACCGGCCGCCGTTCCCCGAGCTGTACTTCAACCTGCTGGTGAGCCGCCAGTTCCACGGACCGCTGTTCGAGACGCTGGTGCCGACGGGGTTCATCGCGGTGCTGGTGTTCGCGGCGCTGTTCGTCACCACCCGCGGCGACGAGCTGCGCAGGACCTTCGTCGGCTTCACCTCGTTCGGGGTGATCAGCTTCGCGGTGAGCATGGTGCTCGTGGTCGCCGTCCGGCAGAACGCGATCAGGGAGGCCACGGCGGCGCCCGGCATCGTGTACCTGGAGTACTACTCGTTCGTGCTGTACCTGGTGGTGCTGCTGAGCGCGATCAACGCCCTCCTGGTCACCGCGCGCAACCCGACGCTGGTGGTGCGCTGGCGGGACAACCTGCTGCCGAGGATCGCCTACTGGCCGGTGTTGTTCGGGTTCTCGCTGGCAGCGACCCTGTACACGCTGGGGTGAGCGGCGCGCTACACTGATCGTGGACCCCATGCGGTGCGCATCTCGTGAACCTCCCCAGGGCCGGAAGGCAGCAAGGATAAGCGGGCTCTGGCAGGTGCGTGGGGTCCCCTTTCATGTCTCCGTCTTCTCTGTCCCCATCGGCCCGGATTCCCCCGTTGTCGGTGCCCGCCAGTAAGGTGCGCAACCGTGGCGCTGGCCCTGTATCGCAAGTACCGCCCGGCGAGCTTCTCCGAGGTCGTCGGGCAGGAGCACGTCACCGAGCCGCTGCGCATGGCGTTGCAGGCCGGTCGGATCAACCACGCCTACCTCTTCTCCGGACCGCGCGGCTGCGGCAAGACCTCCAGCGCGCGCATCCTCGCCCGCTCGCTGAACTGCGCGCAGGGCCCGACGCCCGACCCGTGCGGCGAGTGCTCCTCCTGCATCGCGCTGGCCCCCGAGGGCGGCGGCAACGTCGACGTCGTCGAGCTCGACGCGGCCAGCCACGGTGGTGTCGACGACACCAGGGAGCTGCGCGACCGCGCGTTCTACGCCCCGGCCGAGTCGCGCTACCGCGTCTTCATCATCGACGAGGCCCACATGGTCACCACGCAGGGCTTCAACGCCCTGCTGAAGATCGTCGAAGAGCCGCCGGACCACCTGATCTTCATCTTCGCCACCACCGAGCCGGAGAAGGTGCTCGGCACCATCCGTTCGCGGACCCACCACTACCCGTTCCGGCTGATGCCGCCCGGGGTGATGCGGGAGCTGGTCGAGCGGATCTGCGCCGACGAGGGCGTGCAGGTCGAGCCCGCGGTGTTCCCGCTGGTCATCCGCGCGGGCGGGGGTTCGGCGCGGGACACGCTCTCGGTGATGGACCAGCTGCTCGCGGGCGCGGGGCCGGAGGGCGTGACCTACGCGCGCGCCGTCTCCCTGCTGGGCGTCACCGACGTCGCGCTGATCGACGAGATGATCGACGCGCTCGGCGCGCACGACGGCGCCGGGGTCTTCGGCACGGTGCACCGGCTGGTGGAGGCGGGCCACGATCCGCGCCGCTTCGCCAGCGACCTGCTCGACCGGCTGCGCGATCTGGTGCTGCTGCACGCGGTGCCGGACGCGGGGGAGCGCGGGCTGATCGACGCCCCCGCCGAACAGCTCACCACGATGCTCGGCCAGGTGGACAAGATCGGTGCGGGCTCGCTGACCCGCTACGCCGAGATCGTCCACAATGGACTGATCGACATGCGCGGCGCGACGGCCCCGCGGCTGGTGCTGGAGCTGCTCTGCTCGCGGATGCTGCTGCCCGGCGCCGCGGACAACGAGGCCGCGCTGCTCGACCGCATCGACCGGCTGGAACGGCGCGCTCCGGCGGTCGCCCCGGCTCCGGCGGTCGCCGCTCCCACCCCGGCCGCCGCCCCGGTCGCCGCCGCTCCCACCGCGCCGCCCGCCGGGGACCGCCCGGTCTTCCAGCGCCGCTCGCAGGCCCCCGCTCCGGCCGAACCCAAGCCCGAGGCCGCCAAGCCACCGCAGCGCCCGGCCGAGCCCGAGCCCGCCCCGGCCCCTGCGCCGACTCCCGAGCCGGAGCCCGAGCCCGCCGCCGCGGCAGCGCCCGGCGCGGTGGACGTGGCGACGCTGCGGCAGTCGTGGCCCGCGCTGCTCGCGGCGGTCCGGTCCCAGAGCCGCAGCACCGAGGCGATGCTGACCAACGCCACCGTGCAGTCGGTGGAGGGCAACACGATCACGCTGAGCCACACGGCGGAACCGCTGGCGAAGCGGTTGTCCGACCCGAGGAACAGCGACGCCATCGCCGCCGCCGTGGAGAGCGTGCTCGGCGGGAAGTGGCAGGTCCGCTGCGTGCACGGCACCGCGGCCGCCGCACCTGTGCGCCCTGCCGCCGCCAAGCCCGCGCCCGAGCGCCCCGTGGTGCAGCGCCGCAGTCAGCAACCGCAGCAACAGCAGCCCGCCGCCGACACCGCGGCGCCCGCGGCCGCTGCCCCCAGCCGTCGCCCGGAGCCGGTCCGCAGGTCCGCGCCCGCTGCCGACGAGCCACCGCCGCCGGAGCCGCCCGCCGACTTCGACGAGCCGCTGCCGCCCGACCCCGCGAGCGAACGCGAGGACGAGGAGGCGATGCTGGACGAGGTCGCCGCGGCCCCGATGGGCAGCCCGGACGTGCAGCAGCACGACCCGGACGAGGAGATCATCAAGCTCTTCAGCCCCCTCGGCGCCCGCCGCATCGACTAGCCCCTCCGCCCCGGGGGTCACCACCAGCGGAGGAAGGCGGCGCCGGTGGTCAGGCCGATGAGGCCGAGCACGAGCAGGGTGATCGGGAAGATCCACGTCCACACCGTGTAGAGGGTGCCGACGGCGGGGGCGCGCGGGTCCACGTAGACGCACACCCGCTTGCCGACGCCGAACGAGCTCTGCCTGCGCGCGCCGGTCCAGCTGCGCCGCACGCGGCCGTCGATCTCGTACTCCACCTGCGGCTCGTAGGTGCTGTCCCCGGTGCGCGAGCGGTGCGCGACGATCATGCCGCCGACCTTGCGCGAGGCCCTGGCGAAGCGGAGCGCCCCCACCAGCACGGCGATGCCCGCCACCACGAGCAGGCCGGAGAACAGCGGGAACGCCAGCGGCGCCAGCTCGACCAGCTCGGCGTGGGGCGGCGCGATCCAGGCACCGGCCAGCAACAGCACGCCGTAGCCGATCAGCGCGCCGGGCATCACAGTCCGCGGAGTGCCGGTCAGCCGCAGCGCCTCGGGGTGGTCGAGGCTGGGGTGCACCTGCAGCTCGTCGCCGACCTCCACGGCCACGCGGGTGGGGGCCAGCTCGACCAGCTCCCCGTCGCGCGGCCCGGCCACCAGGCGCAGCGTCGCGGTCCGCCTGCCGCCGGGCGCGTCCGCGACCTCCTCGACCCGGGCCCGCAGCAGCGACCGCCGCGTGGTCCGCCGTCGCAGCGACCAGAAGACGCCGCCGAGCAGCACCAGCCCGCTGATCACGGACAGCGCGATGCGCGTGGCGTCCTTCGCAACCACGATGTCGGCGAGGGTGCTGCTCATGGCTGAAGTGATAGCTCGCCGACTGCCGGGTGCCGTCACCGGGCGGGCGATCGATACCAACTCGGCGCCTGCCGGAGACCGCTCGGACCAGCCGGTTAGCCCAGGTAGCGCAGAATGCCGTCGATGATCGCGCTCGCGTACCGGGCCCGTCCCGCCGCGCTGGAGAGCTGGGCGGCGTCCTCCGGGTGACGCATGTTGCCGCACTCGACGAGCACGGCGGGAACGGTGGAGTGGTTCATCCCAGCGATGTCCGGCCTGCCGTGCAGGCCGTCCTTGCCGATGTAGTTCGACACCGGGAAACCCTTGGCGCGCAAGGTGTCCCGCACCGTTCCGGCGAGCTTCGCCGCCGGTTCGCGCTGCGCGGCGTTGAGCGGAGGGGCCGAGTAGATGATGTGGAAACCGCGCGCGGTCGCCGAGTTCGAGCCGTCCGCGTGGATGGAGACCACGGCGTCCGCCTTCGCCCGGTTGCCGATCTTCGCGCGCTCGTCGACGCACGGGCCGACCCCGTTGTCGTCCTCCCGCGTCATGACCACCTTGAGCCCGCGCGCGGTCAGCGCCTGCCGCACGCGGGTGGCGACGTCCCAGGTGAACTCGTGCTCGCTGTAGCCGGCGTTGGTGGCGGTGCCCGTGGTGTTGCACGCCTTGGTGCCGCCCCGGCCGTCCGGGACCGGCTTGTTGATGATGGACGGGTTCGCGGCGTTGCGGCCGTTGTGACCGGGGTCGATCACGACCGTCTTGCCGGCGAGCGCGGGGGAGGAGGTGCTGGGTTCGGCGGGCGCGGCGGCCTCGGCTGAGGTCGTCGACGGCATCGGGGCGGCACTGGAGGGCGGGGTGGGCGATGGGCCCCCGCAGGCGGTGAACACCACAGCAGCGGATCCGGCCACGAGGAAGCTCAAGTCACGGCGTCGCACGCGATACACGGTGCCAGACCGACCGCGACTACCCTGACCACATGCTGTGCCTTTCCGGTGCACAGCTCACCGAGAGGAGCCGTTTTGCAGCCCGGTGGCATGCCTGACATGCAGCAGATCCTGCAGCAGGCCCAGCAGATGCAGCAGCAGCTCATGGTCGCCCAGCAGGAGCTGGCCGAGGCCGAGGTGACCGGCAACGCCGGTGGTGGCCTGGTCACCGCGACCGTCTCGGGCGCGGGTGAGCTGAAGGCACTGACGATCGACCCCAAGGTCATCGACCCCGATGACCCGGAAACGCTGGCCGACCTGGTGGTCGCCGCGGTCCGCGACGCCAGCACCAACGCGCAGGAGCTGGCCCAGCGCGCCATGGGCCCGCTGGCCGGTGGTCTCGGCGGCGGGTTCCAGCTCCCCGGGATGTAGGCAAGGGAAACGTGTACGAGGGACCGGTCCAGGACCTGATCGACGAGCTCGGCCGGTTGCCCGGCGTCGGGCCGAAGAGCGCGCAGCGCATCGCCTTCCACCTGCTCGCGGCCGAGCCCGCGGACGTGACCCGGCTGCAGGAGGTGCTGCAGAAGGTCAAGGAGGGCATCCAGTTCTGCGACGTGTGCGGCAACGTCTCCGAGGAGACGACCTGCCGCATCTGCCGGGACCCGCGCCGCGACCTGTCGGTGGTGTGCGTGGTGGAGGAGCCCAAGGACGTGCTCGCCATCGAGCGCACCAGGGAGTTCAAGGGGCGCTACCACGTGCTCGGCGGCGCGCTGGACCCGCTGTCCGGGGTGGGCCCGGACCAGCTGCGCATCCGCGAGCTGCTGTCCAGGATCGGCACCACGCTGGACGGCGTGGACATCACGGAGATCATCATCGCCACCGACCCGAACACCGAGGGCGAGGCGACGGCGACCTACCTGATGCGCATGCTCAAGGACTTCCCCGGGCTCACCGTCACCAGGCTGGCCTCCGGCCTGCCGATGGGCGGTGACCTGGAGTTCGCCGACGAGCTGACCCTGGGGCGGGCCCTGTCCGGCCGCCGGGCCATGTGAGACACGTGATCGCCGCGGTCGAGGCGGCTCCGGCCCGCCTCGGCCCGGTGAAGCTCGTCGCGGTCGACGGCCCCTCCGGCGGGGGCAAGTCCACCTTCGCCCGCGCCCTGGTCCGGGCGCTGGGGCCGGACCGCACGGCGCTCGTGCCGACCGACGACTTCGCGACCTGGGACGAGCCCGTGTCGTGGTGGCCGAGGCTCGTCGACGGGGTGCTCGATCCTTTCCGGCGGGGTGAGCCGGCCGTCTACCGGCGGACCGAATGGTCGGATGGCTTGCCCCGGTTGGGCGCGGAGGTCCGGATCGACACGCCCGAGATCCTGGTGCTGGAAGGCGTCTCCAGTGGCCGTCGCCCGATCCGGTCGTCGCTGTCCGTGTTGGTGTGGGTCTGTTCCGGTGATCGAGAGCTTCGCCTGAAGAGGGCAGTTGCCAGGGACGGCGAAGCGTGCCGCGACCAGCTGCTCCGCTGGCAGGAGTTCGAGCAGGGCTGGTTCGCCGTGGACGGGACGGCGGACAGCGCCGACCTCGTGATCGCGGAACACCTCCGGTAGCAGCAGCCGGTTGACGCCAGAAAGCGGTGTGACTCCCGGGTAACACCGGCGAAAATTCACCCGATCTTACGGCGTTCTGCGTGGCCGGATCGTGACCTGGAGCACTCGGCAACGAGCTCGTAAGGGGTTAGTGTCGGCCACCACACACAGTGACATCGGACCATGAGGTGTGCGCGATGCCCAAGAAATTCACTGCGCTCAGAACCCCCATGCGCAGGCTGGCGGTGGTCGGCGTCGCCGGCGTGACCGCGCTGTCCCTCGCCTCCTGCGCCCAGTCGCAGCGCGGGAACGACGCGGGTCAGGGCAAGGTCGGCGGAACGATGACCTTCGGCGCCGAGGGCGCGCCGAAGCTGTTCGACCCGTTCTACGCCACCGACGGCGCCACCTTCCGCATCTCCCGGCAGATCATGGAGGGCCTGGTCGGCTTCGAGCCGGGCACCGCCAAGGCCACCCCGGAGCTGGCCGAGAAGTGGTCCTCTTCGCCGGACGGAAAGGTCTGGACCTTCACCCTGCGGGAGGGTGTGAAGTTCCACGACAACACCGACTTCAACGCCGAGGCGGTCTGCTTCAACTTCAACCGCTGGTACAACCAGAAGGGCGCGGGGCAGAGCGAGGCGGTCTCCCAGTACTGGGTGAACAACTTCGGCGGCTTCTCCGACGGCAAGGAACCCTCGCTGTTCAAGTCCTGCACCGCCAAGGACCCCAAGACCGCCGTCGTCGAGCTGACCGCGACCACGTCGAAGTTCCCCGACGTGCTCGGCCTGCCGTCGTTCTCGATGCAGAGCCCGACCGCGATGAAGAAGTTCAACGCCGACGACGTCAAGGCCCAGGGTGACAGCTTCGTCTTCAACGAGTACGCGCTGAAGAACCCGACCGGCACCGGCCCGTTCAAGTTCGTCAACTACGACACCGCGAACAACTCCGTCGAGCTGGCCCGCTTCGACGGCTACCGCGGTGACAAGGCCAAGCTGGACAAGCTGATCTTCAAGATCATCCCCGACGAGACCGCGCGCAAGCAGGCGTTGCAGACCGGGGACATCGACGGCTACGACTACCCGGCCCCCGCGGACTGGGCGCAGCTGAAGAGCCAGGGCTTCAACGTGGCGATCCGCCCGGCGTTCAACATCATGTACCTGGGCTTCACCCAGAAGAACAACGCCAAGCTCAAGGACGTCAGGGTCCGGCAGGCCATCGCGCACGCGATCAACCGCGAGCAGCTGGTCAAGTCGCAGCTGCCCGAGGGCGCCGTGGTGGCGACGCAGTTCGTCCCGGACACCGTCGACGGTTACAACCCGGACGTCAAGAAGATCGAGTACAGCACCGCGAAGGCGAAGCAGCTGCTGGCCGAGGCGGGCGCGTCCGACCTGACGGTCAACTTCTACTGGCCCAGCGAGGTCACCCGGCCGTACATGCCGAACCCGAAGGACATCTTCGGCGCGATCTCGGCGGACCTGCAGGCGGCCGGCATCAAGGTCAACGTCACCACGAAGCCGTGGAACGGCGGCTACCTGACCGATGTCGACCAGGCCAAGGCCGACCTGTTCCTGCTCGGCTGGACCGGTGACTACAACACCGTGGACAACTTCGTCGGCACGTTCTTCGGCACTCCCGAAAACCGTTTCTACACCGCGGGTTCACCGTGGGGCAGCAAGCTGGCCGCCGACCTGAAGAAGGCCGACGCAGAACCCAACAAGGCCGCCCGCGACCAGCTCTACAAGGGCCTGAACAAGCAGATCATGGAGGAGTACCTGCCCGCCGTCCCGCTGTCGCACTCGCCGCCCGCGCTGGTGCTGAAGAAGGACATCAAGGGCCTGGTTCCCAGCCCGCTGACCGCTGAGGAGTTCGGCCCCGTCAGCAAGGGCTGATCTTCTCCTCCCCACCACGAGAACAACGGGATAGCCAGTGCTCCGCTTCACCGTGCGGCGGCTGATCCAGCTAGTCGGGGTCGTCGCGGTGTTGTCGCTGCTGCTCTTCGCATGGCTGCGTTCGCTCCCGGGAGGGCCGGTCTCGGCCCTCCTGGGGGAACGCGGCACCGAGGAGTCGCGCGCGCGACTCACCGCAGAGCTCGGCCTCGATCAGCCGATCATCACGCAGTACTTCAAGTTCATCGGCCGCGCCCTCTCCGGCGACTTCGGGACATCGACGGGGGTGCAGCCGGGAACGCCCGCCATGGACATCTTCCTGGAGCGCTTCCCGGCGACGTTGGAGCTGAGCATCTTCGCGATCATCCTCGCGGTGGCGTTCGGCATCCCGCTCGGCTACCTGGCGGCCAAGCGCCGCGGTGGCTGGCTGGACAACGTCGGCGTCGTCGGCTCCCTGGTCGGCGTCGCCGTCCCCGTCTTCTTCCTCGCGTTCCTGCTCAAGTACGTCTTCGCGGTGAACCTGCAGTGGTTGCCCTCCTACGGCCGCCAGGCCGACGCGCTGGAGGCCACGCGGGTCACCGGGTTCTTCGTGCTGGACGGGATCCTGACGCAGGAGTGGGACGCGGCCTGGGACGCCTTCGTCCACCTCATCCTGCCCGGCGTCGCGCTCGCGACCATCCCGTTCGCGGTGATCTTCCGGATCACCAGGGCCGCCGTGCTGGACGTGCTGGACGAGGACTACGTGCGGACCGCGGAGTCCAAGGGCCTCACCCTCCAGACCATCCGGACCAGGCACGTCGTGCGCAACGCGATGCTGCCGGTGGTCACCACGATCGGCCTGCAGACCGGCGCCCTGCTGGCCGGGGCGGTGCTGACCGAGAAGGTCTTCGCCTACCCCGGCCTCGGCGAGGCGCTGGCGATCAGCTTCGAGCGCAGGGACTACCCCGTGCTGCAGATGGTGATCCTGATGGCCGCGCTGGTGTACGTGGTGATCAACCTGGTGGTCGACCTGTCCTACGCGTTGATCGATCCGCGCATCCGGACCAGGTGAGGGGAGGGAACCAGTGACCACGACCAAGAAAGAACGCGTGGACGCGCTCGCCGCCTCCTCCGCGAAGAAGGCCGACGACAGCGGGGTCAGCCTCGCCGCGAGCGCGTGGCGCAGGCTCCGCAGGAACCCGGTGTTCCTGCTGGGCGCGGTGATCGTCGCGCTGTTCGTGCTCGTCGCGCTCCTCTCACCGCTGCTGGCCCAGCACGATCCAGCCGAGCGGATGCTCGCCGACCAGGTCGTCAAGGCGCGCAACGAGATCCCGCCCGCCCAGGCCGGGCACCCGCTCGGCGGTGACCTCCAGGGCCGGGACCTGTTGTCCCGCTTGCTGATCGGCTCGCAGCAGACGCTGATGGTCGGCGTGCTCGCCACCTTCCTCGGCCTGATCGGCGGCCTGGTGCTCGGCACGCTGGCCGGTGCGCTCGGCGGCTGGGTCGACTCGCTGGTGATGCGGGCGGTCGACGTGATGCTGTCCATTCCGAGCCTGCTGCTGGCGGTCTCGGTGGGTGTGCTGTTCTCGCCGCCGAACATCTACACGGTGATCGTCGCGGTGGCGATCGTGCAGGTACCGATCTTCGCGCGGTTGCTGCGCGGATCGATGCTGGCGCAACGGCACAGCGACCACGTGCTGGCCGCGCGCTCGCTCGGGGTGAAGCCCGGCGCGATCGTGTTCCGGCACATGCTGCCGAACTCGCTCGGCCCGGTGATCGTGCAGTCCACCCTGGTGCTCGCGGTCGCGATCATCGACGCGGCGGCGCTGTCCTTCCTCGGCCTCGGCAACCCCGACGACTCCATCCCGGAGTGGGGCCAGATGCTGGGCACCTCGCAGCAGGTCTTCGACAGCCACCCCAACCTGGCGTTCTGGCCCGCGGGCTGCATCATCGTGGTCGCGCTCGGCTTCACCCTCATGGGCGAGGCGCTGCGCGAAGCGCTCGATCCGAAGAACAGGCGGTGATTTCCCTTGGCACTGCTTGAAGTTCGCGATCTCAGCGTTGTCTTTCAGCGCAAGGGGGAGGACCCGTTCACCGCGGTGGACGGCGTCAGCTTCGACGTGGAGCCCGGCCAGACGGTCGGGCTGGTCGGTGAGTCCGGCTGCGGCAAGTCGGTCACCTCACTGGCGATCATGGGTCTGCTGCCCAGGCGCGGCCCGAAGATCTCCGGCTCCGTGCGCTTCGAGGGCACCGAGCTGCTTTCCCTGTCCGACAGGCAGATGCGCGATCGCCGCGGTCGCGATCTCGGCATGGTCTTCCAGGACCCGCTGTCCTCGCTGAACCCGGTCATCCCGATCGGGCTGCAGGTCACCGAGGTCCTGGAGCGGCACCGCGGGATGAGTCGCAAGGCCGCCCAGCCGCACGCGGTCGACCTGCTGGACAAGGTCGGCATCCCGGACCCGTCACGACGGCTCAGCGAGTACCCGCATCAGCTCTCCGGCGGGATGCGGCAGCGCGCGCTGATCGCGATGGCGTTGGCCTGCAAGCCGAGGCTGCTCATCGCCGACGAGCCCACCACCGCGCTCGACGTCACCATCCAGGCGCAGATCCTGGCGCTGCTGGCGGAGCTGGTGAAGGACACCGAGACCGCGCTGGTGATGATCACCCACGACCTCGGTGTCGTCGCGGGGCTGTGCGACGAGGTGAACGTGCTCTACGGCGGGCGCGTTGTGGAGCGGGCGCAGCGGCACGAGCTGTTCAAGCGGCCGCGGCACCCCTACACCCACGGCCTGCTGGCCTCGATCCCCAGGCTGGACGCGCCGCGCGGGGAGCGATTGGTCCCGATCAAGGGCTCCGTCGCGGACAACATCCCGTGGACCGACGGGTGCGCCTTCGCTCCGCGCTGCCCCAACGCCCTGGACGTCTGCGTACAGCAGACCCCGGCGATGGAGACGGACGCCGACGGGCGGCTGCTGCGCTGCCACAACCCGGTCGCGCAGGAGCGGAAGGAGGTGCCCGCGTGAGCACGCTGGTCAGTGTCCAGGACATGAAGGTGCACTTCCCGATCAAGCGCGGCGTCGTGCTCGATCGCACGGTCGGCTACGTCTACGCGGTGGACGGGGTCGACCTGGAGATCCGCAAGGGCGAGACCTACGGCCTGGTCGGCGAGTCCGGCTGCGGCAAGTCCACCCTGGGCCGGGCGATGCTGCGGCTGACCGAGCCGACCGGCGGCAAGGTGGTCTTCGACGGCACCGACCTGTCCACCATGAAGGGCGAGCCGCTGCGGAAGATGCGGCGCCGCATGCAGATGGTGTTCCAGGACCCGCTGTCCTCTTTGGACCCGCGGCAGTCGGTGGAGTCCATCCTCGTCGAGGGGCTGCGCGCGCACGACCTCGACAAGGACAAGGAGGCGACGGCGAAGCGGCTGCGCGAGCTGCTGTCCGCGGTGGGCCTGCCGTCCACGGCGCTGCGCAAGTACCCGCACGAGTTCTCCGGCGGTCAGCGGCAGCGCATCGGGATCGCCCGGTCGCTGTCGGTCAACCCGGACCTCATCGTCGCCGACGAGCCGGTCTCCGCGCTCGACGTCTCGGTGCAGGCCCAGGTGGTGAACCTGCTGGAGGACCTGCAGGTCGAGTTCGGGCTGACCTACCTGGTGATCGCGCACGACCTCGCGGTGGTGCGGCACATCTCCGACCGGGTCGGCGTGATGTACCTCGGCGGGCTGGTCGAGGAGGCCACCTCCGACGCCCTCTACGCCCAGCCGCTGCACCCGTACACGCGGGCGCTGCTGTCGGCGGTGCCGGTGCCCGACCCGGAGCTGGAGGACCGCCGCGAGCGCATCCTGCTCACCGGGGACCTGCCCTCGCCCGCCGCGCCGCCGACGGGCTGCCGGTTCCACACCCGCTGCCCGTGGCGGCAGCCGGGCAAGTGCGACACGGAACGGCCGATGTTGAGAGAACTGGCCGTGTCGACGCTCGGTCCCGCAAGCGGATCTTCGGCAGGGCATCGCGTGGCCTGCCACTGGGCCGAGGACATCCGCGACGGCAAGATCCAGCCACACGCGGTCGAGCCGGAACTGGTCGAGGAGACCGACGCGATCTCGCCGGACATCGGCGGCCCGGCTTCGGTGACAGAAGTGATCTGAACTGATCTGAACGGAGTTGGCGGGGCGTCCGAAAGGGCGCCCCTCCAACGAGAACTTCAGCGCTTTTTTAGCCCCTCTTGTCACCATCAGCTCAGTCCGGTGGGTGGCCCTGCCTCCACCCACACCCCTGCAACGGACGAAAAGAGGGCTGAAACATGTCTGTCTCCACGAGGACCGCACGTTCCGCCGTCGCCGTGGCCGCGCTCGTCGCGGCACTCGGCTTCAGCGCACTGGCCCCCGCCGGGGCCGACCCGATCGTCGGGAACCCGGACGTGCCCGTCGGCGACACCGCGATGGGCTCGCAGATCGCCAAGCACGAGGGCCTGGCGCCCGACCGGGCCCGCAACCTGACCGACCCCGCGCCCACCGACCCGCAGATCATGGCTTCGGTGGCCGGTATCGACGTCAGCGGCCACCAGGGCAACGTGAACTGGCAGGCCCAGTGGAACGCGGGCAAGCGGTTCGCCTACGTCAAGGCCACCGAGGGCACCGGGTACAAGAACCCGTACTTCGCCCAGCAGTACAACGGCTCCTACAACATCGGCATGGTCCGCGGCTCGTACCACTTCGCGCTGCCCGACCGCTCCAGCGGAGCCGCCCAGGCCAACTACTTCGTCAACAACGGCGGTGGCTGGTCGAAGGACGGCAAGACCCTGCCCGGTGCGCTGGACATCGAGTACAACCCGTACGGCGCGACCTGCTACGGCCTCAGCCAGCAGGCGATGGTCAATTGGATCCTCGACTTCAGCAACACCTACAAGGCCCGCACCGGCCGCTACCCGATGATCTACACCAGCACCAGCTGGTGGTCGACGTGCACCGGTAACCGGGGCGACTTCAGCAACACCAACCCGCTGTGGGTCGCGCGCTACGCGTCCTCCGTCGGCGCCCTGCCGCACGCGTGGCGCTTCTACACGATCTGGCAGTACTCGGAGACCCCGATCGACCAGAACACCTTCAACGGTGCCTACGACCGCCTGGTCGCGATGGCCAACGGCTGATCTCCGGTTCGATATCGGAACGGCCGCCGAGAACATCGGCGGCCGTTCCTTTCGCATACTGGGAACGTGCTGCTCCAAGAGGAACGCGAAGCCGTCGTCCGCATCTGCCGCCTCATGTCGGCGGAAGGGCTCGTGGTGGGTACCGCGGGCAACATCAGCGTGCGCAAGGGCGAGCTGATCGCGATCACCCCCAGCGGGTTGTCCTACGACGCGCTCACTCCCGACCTGGTGTCCGTGTGCGAACTGGACGGCACTCCGGTGGACTCGCCCCTCAAACCGACCAGCGAACTGCCGATGCACTCGGCCGCCTACCTGCAGTCCATGCCCGGCGCGGTCGTGCACACCCACTCCGTCGCCGCGACCGCGCTGTCGTGCCTGGTCGACGAGGTGCCGCCGGTGCACTACTACCTCGGCCTGTTCGGCGGGAGCGTGCGCGTGGCGCCGTACGCGCTCTACGGCAGCTCGGAGCTCGCGGAGAACATGTGCGTGGCGATGACCGACCGCACCGCGTGCCTGCTCGCCAACCACGGCGCCGTGGTCCTGGGCAACACCCTCGATGAGACCTATGAGCGCGCGAAGTACCTGGAATGGCTGTGCGAGGTGGCGCTGCGCGTGCAGACGGCGAACCTGCTGCCGCGGTTGCTGGGGGAGGAGCGGATGGCCGAGGCGGTCGACCGGCTGGCGACCTACGGCCAGAAGGCGCCGGAGCGGTAGTCCGCGGCGCGCTCGCGCACGGTGTCCTTCGCCTGCGCCCGCTTGACCGCGTACCCGATCGGCAGGCTGACCAGCACCGTCATCCCGATCGAGAGTGCGATCGCGACGAACGGCTCGGAGATCAGCTGACCGCCCGTGTAGCCGATCAGCGTGGCGTAGGTGGACCACAGCGCGGAACCGATCGTGGCCACCGGCAGGAACCTCGGCATGCCCATCCGGAACGCGCCCGCGAGCACGGCGCCGACGATCCCGCCGCCGGGGATGAACCGCCCGGCGACCATCATCGGCTCGCCGCGGTTGTCCAGCTGCCTGCGCAGCCAGGCGAGCGCGGCCGCGGTGCGCGGCTTGGTCTCGAAGCGCTGGAGCGCGCGCATGCCCAGCCTGCTGCCGATCGTGTAGTTGAACAGGTCGGAGGCCAGGCAGCCCGCCGTCGCCACCAGGATCACCGTGATCAGGTGCACCTCGCCGTCGGCCGCCAGGACCGCGCAGCCGATGACGGCCGCCTCCGTCGGCAGCAGCGGCACTGCCGCGATGACGAACAACAGCAGCAGCGCCAGCTCAGGGGCCTGGGCGAAGGTCACGAGTCCAGTAACGCCTCACGTCGGCCGCGGGGCACCTGCCACGCGGACATCTTCAGCAAGTCATCAGCTCTTGCTCGGTGGGTCCAGCTCCTTGCGAGCCCGGCGCAGCAGTGCCAGCACCGCGCGTTCCACTCTGTTCCTGGTGCCGGCCGACGCGAGTTCCGCCGAACCGACTCGAAGCACTCTACTGCCCGTCGTGATTCCGTGCTCGAAGGCATCGATCACATACGGGTCCACATAGGATTTGCGACACACGGTGGGCGTGTTTCCCAGCTCTTCCGACACTTCCCGCATCGCCGCCGTCACAGCGCGTTGCCGACCGCGCTTCGATTCCGGGCGCGGGGCCGCTGCCAGCGCGATCGCCGCCAGGACCGTGCCATTCCAGGTTCTGAGATCTTTCGCCGTGAATGGACCTCCGGTGATCTCCCGGACGTAGTCGTTGATATCCGGAGAGCGCAGGTTGTGCCACCGCCGACCGTCCCAATAGGACAGCAGTTCCGGATTTGGGTCACGCCGCCGCAGCAGTCCGCGAACGACGTCGTGCACCTGTGGGTCTTCAATGGTGACTTCGCGGTCGAGGCCGCCCTTGGCGACGTAGCGCACCAGCACCCGGCCCCGGCGCAGCGTCACGTGCTCGCGCAGCAGCGTCGAGAGCCCGAAGCTGCCGTTCTCCTTCGCGTAGGTGTGCCCGCCGACGCGGAACGCGCCCAGCTCCAGCATCCGCACCGAGGCGGAGAGCACGCGGTCGCGGCCGAGCCCGCGCCCGTCGATCCGCCCGGCGATCTCCTCGCGCACCTTCGGCATGCGCGCGCCGAGCCTGAGCACGCGGTCGAACTTCTCGGCGTCGCGGCGCTCGGTCCACGCCGGGTGGTAGAGGTACTGCTTGCGCCCGGCCTCGTCGACCCCGACGGCCTGGATGTGCCCGTTCGGGGCCGTGCAGATCCACACGTCCTGCCACGCGGGCGGGATCACCAGCTGCTTGATCCGCTCCAGGACCTCCGGGTCGCTGACGGGACCGTGGCGGTCGAAATACCGGAAGCCGCGCCCGCACCGCCGTCTGGTCAGCCCGGGACCACTGGGATCGCTCCGCCGCAGCCGCACCCCGGGGCAATACCCACCGTTCGCGGACTCAATGCCCGCGAACGGTGGGTACCGCCTCAGCGGTAGGCGCGGTTCACGGCCGAGAGGACCGCGCGCAGCGACGCGGTGACGATGGAGCCGTCGACGCCGACACCCCACAGGACGCGGTCGCCGATCGTGGTCTCCACGTAGGCCGCGGCGCGGGCGTCGTCACCGGCCGACATGGCGTGCTCGGCGTAGTCCAGCACGCGCACGTCGTAGCCCACGGTGGCCAGGGCGTCCACGAACGCCGCGATCGGGCCGTTGCCGCGACCGGTGACCTCGTGGTCCTCGTCCTCGACGCGGACAACCGCCTCGATCTCGTCGTGGCCCTCGCCGTCGTCGGACAGCCGGTGCCGGACGAGGCGGACCGGGCTGATCCGGTCCAGGTACTCCGTGGCGAAGACGTCCCAGATGCCCTTCGGGTCGATCTCCCCGCCCTCGTTGTCGGTGACCTCCTGGACGAGCTTGGAGAACTCGATCTGCAGCCGTCGCGGCAGGTCCAGCTGGTGCTCCGCCTTCATCACGTAGGCGACGCCGCCCTTGCCGGACTGCGAGTTCACCCGGATCACGGCCTCGTAGCTGCGGCCGACGTCCTTGGGGTCGATCGGCAGGTAGGGGACCTCCCACGGGAAGTCGTCCACGTGCTCGCCCGCGGCCTTGGCCTCGCGCTCCAGGGCCTCGAAGCCCTTCTTGATCGCGTCCTGGTGGCTGCCGGAGAACGCCGTGTAGACCAGGTCGCCGCCGTAGGGGTGCCGCTCGGGCACGGCCAGCTGGTTGCAGTACTCGACGGTGCGGCGGATCTCGTCGATGTCGGAGAGGTCGACCTGCGGGTCGATGCCCTGGCTGAACAGGTTCATCGCCAGCGTCACCAGGCAGACGTTGCCGGTGCGCTCGCCGTTGCCGAACAGGCAGCCCTCGATGCGGTCCGCCCCGGCCTGGTAGCCCAGCTCGGCCGCGGCAACACCGGTGCCGCGGTCGTTGTGCGGGTGCAGGCTGAGCACCACCGCGTCGCGGCGCTCCAGGTTGCGGTGCATCCACTCGATGGAGTCCGCGTAGACGTTGGGCGTCGCCATCTCCACCGTCGCGGGGAGGTTGATGATCGCCGGGCGCTGCGGCGTCGGCTGCCAGATCCCGGTGACCGCGTTGCACACCTCGGCGGCGTAGCTCAGCTCGGTTCCGGTGTAGGACTCCGGGGAGTACTCGAAGCGGAAGTTCGTCTCCGAGTACCTGCCCGCCAGGTCCTGCACCAGGTGCGCGGCGTCGGTGGCGATCTTCATGATGCCCGCGCGGTCGGAGTTGAACACGACGCGGCGCTGCAGCACCGAGGTCGAGTTGTAGATGTGCACGATCGCGCTGTGCGCGCCCTCCAGCGCCTGGAAGGTGCGCTCGATCAGCTCGGCGCGGCACTGGGTCAGCACCTGGATCGTCACGTCCGCCGGGATGGCGTCGTCGGTGATGATCTCGCGGACGAAGTCGTAGTCGGTCTGGCTGGCCGCCGGGAAGCCGACCTCGATCTCCTTGTAGCCCATGCGCACGAGCAGGTCGAACATCCGCCGCTTGCGGGCGGGGGACATCGGGTCGATCAGCGCCTGGTTGCCGTCGCGCAGGTCGACCGCGCACCACTGCGGCGCCCGGTCGATGACCTTGTCGGGCCAGCTGCGGTCGGCCAGCGACACGGGCTCGACCAGCTCGGCGAACGGCCGGTAGCGGTGGTAGGGCATCGAGCTGCCGCGCTGGGTGTTCCACGTCGGCTGGTCCGCGGGGGCAGGGCGGGAAGGCGTGTTCAGCCTGCTGGTCGCGGAGGTGAAGGTGGCGGGGTCGATCGTCATCGCTGAGAGGGCTCCTGCTGCCGGGGAAGAGTCGACCGGCGGGCGTGGGGCCGCAGCCGAATCCCGCGACGGGGGGCCGGTCTGGTCAGACCCCGTCGCGGCGAAGAAGGAGCAGGGCACGCGCCACGCGGCCAGAGTAACCATGCGGAGGCCGGTGGATGAAACCCGCCTCCCACATCCTGGACACCCCACCGCGCTCGTTGTGCACCGAATGACTCATTCGGTGCGAAAGCGCGGCGGTGGGCGGGGCGGGGGCCGGGCTTAGGGCGTGGTGGGCGGGGGTACCCGGCGGGCAGACAGCCGCCGAGGAAGGGATGTCTTCCATGGTTGCCAGTGACCGCGTTCGCAGTGGTGGCTCCGTCGTCGCGTCGGTCGTCCGGGCGATCGGCACGGTGATCGCGCTCATCCTGCTGGCGCATGTGATCTTCGTTCTGGTCTCGGTGAACGAGGCGAACGCGCTCGTCCAGTTCGTGGCGAGCGCGGCGAGTGCGCTCGCGCTGTGGTTCGTGAACCTCTTCGACACCGGCAACGCCACGATGGACCTGCTCCTGAACTACGGCCTGGCCATCGTGTTCTGGCTGGTGGTGACGGGAATCGTGGCCCGCTTGTTGCGCAGGACCGCCTGATCTCCTGTCAGAATCCCCGGCATGGCCAACCACGCCCAGCGCCGGGACGCCAAGGCGATCTCCGGCGTGCTCGCCCAGGTCGTTCGCTGGGCGGGCACGCTGATCGCGGTTCTGCTCGTCGTCCACGTGGTCCTCACTGTCGGCGGCGCGAACCCGGACAACGCCATCACCCGCTTCGTCCGCGCGTGGGCCGATCCGCTGGCGCTCGCCTTCCGCGACCTGTTCCCCGCCGACCGCCCGGAGACCGCCGTGCTGGTCAACTACGGCGCAGCGGCGATCTTCTGGTTGGTGGTCACCTCGCTCGTGGTGAAGCTGCTACAGCGCGGGAGTTCCCCAGGCTGAGCCGAACACCAGCTCGGCCAACGGCTTGCGCTGGCGGGGTTTCGTATCGCGGTCGATCAGCGACCGGTCCACGCCCTCGCCGTCACCGAAGTGCCCGATCGCTATGGCCACCAGCGGTTCCATGCCCTCGGGCAGCTCGAAGACCGCCTTCGCCGCATCCGGGCTGAAGCCCGCCATCTGGTGTGTGACCAGTCCTTCCGCGACCGCCTGCAGCACGAGGTTCTGCGTCGCGAGGCCCAGCCCGTACTCGGCGTACGGCATCGGCTCGCCGTCCTCGTTCCGGGTCACCGCGATGCCGAGGACCAGTGCCCCCGCCGCGCCCGCCCAGGACTTGTTGCCGCGCGTCAGGGTCGCGTAGATCCGCTCGAAGGTCTCGTCACCGCGTCTGCCGACGAGGTACCGCGCCGGCTGGGTGTTGCCCCACGAGGCGGCCCAGCGCGCGGCCTCGAACAGCGCGCGCAGCTGGTCGTCGGTGATCTCCGCCTTCGGGTCGAGCACGCGGGGGCTCCACCGGTCGCGGATCAGCTCGTGCAGGGGCGCGCTCGACTCCGCAGGCCGGTGCGCACTCAGTTCCGACACCTGTACTCCTTGGATCACGATGTGAGTAGCGTCACGTTCGCGCGCTCGCGGTGGGCGCCGCCGGGAACGGCCGTCACCTGCGGGGCCGAAGATCCTCCACGGCGGACCGGGGCGCGCGAACGGATCTCCTCCCACCCTGGCCCGTAGTCGTGTGGTCTGCCACACGACGCGCCGGGCTGGTAGGCGTTCTCCGAGGTGGTGGCGTTCCGAGGTGCGAAAACACACTGGTGGACCGGATGGCCGGGGTGAGTACGCTGGCCCGCAGACTGCGATGGCGCGGTCCAGGTACAGCCTGTGAGAAGGCCCATCCGTCGCGCCCGCGCCACCCGTGCGGGCACGGCCGGGCCGTCGTCCGGAGGAGGTTCGGTGGCGCTCGTCGTCCAGAAGTACGGCGGATCATCGCTGGAAAACGCTGAACGAATCAAACGAGTGGCCGAACGGATCGTCGAGACGCGCAAAGCGGGCAACGACGTGGTCGTCGCGGTCTCCGCGATGGGTGACACCACCGACGACCTGCTCGACCTCGCCAGCCAGGTGTCCCCGGTCCCGCCGGACCGCGAGCTGGACATGCTGCTCACCTCGGGCGAGCGCATCTCGATGTCGCTGCTGGCCATGGCGATCCACTCGCTCGGCGCCGAGGCCCGCTCCTACACCGGTTCGCAGGCGGGCGTGATCACCACCTCGGTGCACGGCAAGGCGCGGATCATCGACGTCACGCCGAGCCGCATCCAGGAGTCGCTGGACGCGGGCGCGATCACCATCGTCGCCGGGTTCCAGGGCGTCAGCCAGGACACCAAGGACATCACCACGCTCGGCCGCGGCGGCACCGACACCACGGCGGTCGCGCTGGCCGCCGCGCTCGGCGCCGACGTCTGCGAGATCTACACCGACGTCGACGGCGTCTACAGCGCCGATCCGCGCATCGTGCCCAACGCCAAGAAGCTCGACAACATCACCTACGAGGAGATGTTGGAGATGGCCGCCTGCGGCGCGAAGGTGCTGATGCTGCGCTGCGTCGAGTACGGGCGCCGCAACAACGTCGCCATCCATGTCCGCTCGTCGTTCAACAACAAGCCCGGAACCATCGTGTCCGGGTCCATGGAGGACCTTCCCGTGGAACAGGCCATGATCACCGGCGTCGCGCACGACCGGTCCGAAGCCAAGATCACCGTCACCGGCGTTCCGGACCACCCCGGCGTGGCCGCCAGGATCTTCCGGGTGATCGCCGAGGCCGAGCTGAACATCGACATGGTGGTGCAGAACATCTCCCAGGTCGCCACCGGCCGCACCGACCTGACCTTCACCCTGCCCAAGACGGACGCCGCGACCGCGGTCGCCGCGCTGGAGAGGGTGCGCGAGGAGATCGGCTTCGAGCAGGTCCTCTTCGACGAGCACGTCGGCAAGGTCTCGCTGATCGGCGCGGGCATGCGCTCGCACCCCGGCGTCACCGCGGTCTTCTGCGAGGCCTTGGCCGAGGCCGGGGTGAACATCGAGATCATCTCCACCTCGGAGATCCGCATCTCGGTGGTCTGCCGCGACACCCAGCTCGACGACGCCGTGCGCGCGCTGCACGAGGCCTTCGACCTGGGCAGCTCCGAGGAAGCCGTCGTCTACGCCGGAACCGGGAGGTGAGCGGCATGTCCTCGCGTCCCACCCTCGCCCTCGTCGGTGCGACCGGCGCCGTCGGCACCGTCATGATCGACATCATCAACGGCCGCGAGTCCGTGCCGTGGGGGGAGATCCGGCTGATCGCCTCCCCGCGCTCCGCGGGCAAGCGGATCACCGTCCGCGGTGAGTCCCTCGAGGTCGTCGCCCTGTCCGCGGAGGCCTTCGACGGCGTCGACGTGGCCATGTTCGACGTGCCGGACGCGGTCTCGGCCGAGTGGGCGCCGATCGCCGCCGCGCGCGGGGCCGTCGCCGTGGACAACTCCGGCGCGTTCCGGATGGACGACGACGTGCCGCTGGTGGTGCCGGAGGTGAACGTCGACCAGGTCGCCAACCGGCCGCGCGGCATCATCGCCAACCCCAACTGCACAACGCTGTCGATGATGGCCGCGCTCGGCGCGCTGCACCGCGCGTTCGGCCTGCGCGAGCTGGTCGTGGCGTCCTACCAGGCCGCCTCCGGAGCCGGTCAGGACGGCATCGACCGCCTCTACGCCGAGGCCGCCGCGGTCGCGGGCAAGGGCGTCGGCAACCGCGCCGGTGACGTCCGCGAGGCCCTCGAGGCCGCCGGACTGTCCGCTTCGGACTCGCCGTTCCCCGCGCCGCTGGCCTTCAACGTGGTCCCGTGGGCGGGTTCGCTGCGCGACGGCGGCTGGTCCAGCGAGGAACTGAAGGTGCGCAACGAGTCCCGCAAGATCCTGGGCATCCCGGACCTGAAGGTCTCCGCCACCTGCGTGCGCGTTCCCGTCGTCACCACGCACTCCCTCGCCGTGCACGCGGTCTTCGCCGAGGAGGTCACCGTCGAGCGCGCGCGGGAGATCTTCGAGGCGCAGCCCAGCATCCGGCTGGTCGACGACGCGGCCGGCGGCGTGTTCCCCACGCCCGCGGACGTCGTCGGCGGCGACCCGACCTACGTCGGCCGCATCCGCCAGGCGCTGGACTTCCCGAACACGCTGGACTTCTTCGTGTGCGGGGACAACCTGCGCAAGGGCGCGGCGCTGAACACCTACGAGATCGCCGAGTCGCTGGTCTGACCCCTGGTATGAAGAACCCGTGACGACACGGGTAGTGCTCGGGGTCGACCTGGGCAGCACGGCGACGAAAGTGGTCGCCGCTGATGCCTCGGCCGTGGTCCACGTGCTCGCCGAGCGCGGTTATCCGATGCTCGGCGAGCACCCCGGCGAGGCCGTGCACGACCCGCGGCAGGTGCTCACCGCCGCGCTGGAGGCGCTCACCGAGTGCATTGTCCACTGTGGACAAAAGGGGCTCGGTGTCGCCGGGCTCTCGCTCACCGGCGCCATGCACACCCTGATGGCGCTCGACGCCGACAACACCCCGCTCACCCACGCGCTGAGCTGGGCGGACAACCGAGCTGCCGACCAGGCCGCGCGCATCAAGGCCGGCCCGGCAGGGCCGGGCCTGCACCGCGCGACGGGGACGCCGGTCCACCCGTTCGCCCCGCTGTCGAAGCTCGTGTGGTTCCACGAGAAGACCGATGTGCGGGCCGTGAAGTGGTGCAGCCTCAAGGACTTCGTGCTCCTGCACCTCACCGGCCGCCTCGCGACCGAGCACTCCTACGCCTCGGGCTCCGGCCTGATGAACGTGCACACCCTCGACTGGCACCCGGAGTCGTTGCGGCTGGCCGGGATCACCGCCGACCAGCTGCCGGAGCTGTTGGCGCCCACCGATGTCCTACCGCTGACGGCGCAGATCGACGGCCTGCCAACGGGTCTGCCGGTCGTCGCGGGCGGGGGAGACGGTCCGCTGGCCAACCTCGGCGTCGGCGCGGTCGTACCGGGCATGGCCGCGCTCTCGCTCGGCACCAGCGGCGCGCTGCGCGTTGTCCGCGACCAGCCCGGGATCGACGAGCACTGCCGGGTGTTCTGCTACGCGATCGGCGACGGCCTGTGGGTGCTCGGCGGCGCGATCAGCAACGGCGGCAGCGTGGCCAAGTGGGCCGCGGAAACCTTCGGTGCCGACGACATCGGCTCGCTGCTGGTCGAGGCGGAAAGCGTCCCGCCGGGTGCGGGCGGCCTGCTCGCACTGCCCTACCTGCTCGGTGAACGCGCCCCGTGGTGGGACCCGGACCCGCGCGCGATGATCATCGGGCTGCGCCGGGAACACGGCAGGGCGCAGATCGTGCGTGCCCTGATCGAGGGCGTCGGCCAGCAGCTCGCCCTGGTCCGGGACGCCGTGGCCGCCACAGGCGCCCCGATCGACCGCGTCCGCGCCACCGGCGGAGCGTTCCGCTCGCCGGTGTGGGCGAACGTGATCTCCGCCTGCCTCGGCATCGAGCTGGAGCTGGCCGAGGACAGCGAGGGATCGGGCCTGGGCGCCGCGCTGCTCGGCTGGCGCGCGCTGGGCGAGCTGTCCTCGCTGCGTGCCGCGGCGGCCCTGATCGAGCCGGTCGGCGTCGTGCCCCTCGACCCGGTCAACGCCGCGCGTTCGGCTGCGGCGCGACCGGTGGTCGAACGGGCCTACGAGGCGCTGCGCACGCTCTCCTCGGAGCTGGCGGAGGTCGACACCGGCACGTCGCCCCTGCGCGGGCGCTGAAGGACCAGCACCACGGCCGCGGAGACGGTCACAAGAGCGCCCGCGGCGACGAAGCCCATGGCGGGCGAGGTCGCGTCCATCACCGCGCCGACGAACGGGGCACCGAGCGCGCTGCCGAGGGTCAGCGCCGACTGCTGGAGCCCCATCACCTCACCGCGCACCGACTCCGGCGCGAGCCTGCTGATCCATTCCGTGGTCGCGGACAGCAACGGGGCGCACAGCGCGCCCGCGGGCAGGATGGCCAGGCACAGCCACCACCAGTCGGTCGCGACACCGACCGGGATCGTCAGCAGCCCCATCGTCGTCATCAACACGAGCGGGGACACCGTTCTGGTCATCGCCCCGTAGACGAATCCGCCGCTCAGCGAGACCAGGCACCACACCACGATGACCACACCGGTCCACGACACCTGGCCGTGGCGTTCGAGCGTGGCGACGATCGCGACGTCGGTGCCGGCGAGCACGAGGACCGCGCCCGCGGAGATCACCAGGGCGCCGACGAGCTCCCTGGTCAGCCACTCCTTGCGCGGGACCGGCCGGGCCGGGCCGGTGCTCTCCTGCGACCGGATCGGCGGGTTGACCAGGTAGAGCACGCTCCCGGAGAGCACGAGACCGCCACCGATGGCGACCATCGTGACCGTGGTGGAGACCTGCGTGGCCAGCAGGACGCCGAGCGCGGGACCGAGCATGTAGCTGGTCTCCACGAAGATCGTGTCCAGCGAGAACGCGGCCTTGCGGTGCTCCGGCGGCACGATCGCGGCCAGCGCCTGCCGCGAGGTGGCACCGACCGGCAGGGTCATGAACCCTCCGAGCAGCGCGGTGCCCAGCAGCGCGGGATAGGGCAGCGACGGCGCGATGAACCAGAACGTGGCCTCGCCGATCGTGGTGATCGCCAGCATCAGGCGCAGCCCGCGCCGGTCGACGAGTCGCCCGAACAGGGGACCGCTGAGCGCCATGCCGATCGTGGCGCACGCGGTGACCAGCCCGGCAGCGCCGTAGCCCTGCTTCAGGGTGAGCACCACGTGCAGGGTCATCGCGACGCCGACCGCGCTGCCGGGAATCCGCGCGAACAGGGCGATCAGCAGCAGACGCCGCACGCCCGGCAGGGCGAACACCTGCCGGTACCGGGAAAGGGCCACCCCGCCATGAGACTCCTGACATCGTTTGTTCTCAACAGCTTTTCCGCTTCCGTGGTCGACCTTGACCTCAACGTAGGTGGAGGTCCTAGCGTGGAGGACTTGATGAGGACGGCGGGTGGCCCGGCCACGGTGGAAGGATCAGGTGCATGACGGTCACGGTGGTGGGCATCGGCGGCTCGATCAGGGCGGACTCGCAGTCCGAGCGCGCGCTGCGGGTGGCCCTGGCGGGCGCGGAGGAGGCGGGGGCGCGCACCGTCGCGATCTCCGGCGCCGACCTGGTGCTCCCGTTCTACGACCCGGCCGTGGCCGACCGGACCGACGCCGCCCGCAGGCTGGTCGACACGGTGCGCGGGGCCGACGGGATCGTGCTGGTCTCGCCCGGCTACCACGGCACGGTCTCCGGCCTGCTCAAGAACGCCCTCGACTACATCGAGGACCTGCGCGAGGAGTCCCACCCGTACCTGGACGGCCGCGCGGTCGGCTGCGTGGCCACCGCCTACGGCTGGCAGGCGTCGGTGACCACGCTGACCGCCCTGCGGTCGATCGTGCACGCCCTGCGCGGCTGGCCGACCCCGCTCGGGGTCGCGCTCAACTCCACCGAGGTGATCTTCGACGGCGCGGGGGACTGCTCGGACGAGAAGACCTCCGGAAATCTTCGAACCGTCGGCCGCCAGGTGGTGGAGTTCGCGCTCTCCCGCCGTGAGCAGGTCCTAGGCTCGAAGGCGTGACCGACGAACTCCAGCCCGCCAAGGAGGCCGCTCAGCTGAGCCTGGAGCGCGCGGTCGGCCAGGGCAGGCTGACCCTCGACCAGTTCACCGAGCGCGTCGACCTCGTGTGGCAGGCCGAAACCCACGCTGAGCTGGAGAAGTCCACCGCCGGGCTGCCGGAGCCGCTGGAGGACTCCACCGTGGTCGTGGTCGGCAGCGTGCGGCACTCGGTCTTCGACGACGTCAAGCGCAGGGGCCGGTTCGCGCTGCGCTCCGGCACCTCGGTCTCCTCGGTGTTCGGCGACGTGCGGCTGGACCTGCGGGACGCGGTGATCACCGAGCAGGTCGTCGACATCACCGGCAGCACCGTGTTCGGCGACGTGAAGGTCGTCGTCCCCGAGGGCGTGCAGGTCGAGGTCAGCTCGTCGCTGTTCTTCGGCACGGAGAAGATCCGCGTGGCCGAGGTGCCCCGCATCCCCGGCTCCCCGCTCATCCGGCTGCGCGCGCGGACCCTCTTCGGCGATGTGAAGGTGAGCACCAAGCGTTAGCCCGCTCGGCGGTGCGGGTATCCGTCTCCTGAGGAGTTGAGGAGGAGACGATGAGCCCGATCACGAGCACGTTGGGCGACGCCGCGAGGCAGACGACCGGCGCCGCGCTCCAGGGTGCCCTTGTGGACCTCGTGGACCTGTCCCTGGTGGCCAAGCAGGCCCACTGGAACGTCGTCGGCAAGCGCTTCCGCGACGTCCACCTCCAGCTGGACGAACTGGTGGCGGCGGCCCGTGAGTTCACCGACCAGGTCGCCGAGCGGGCGTCCGCCATCGGTGTCTCGCCGGACGGCAGGGCGGGCACGGTGACCGAGACCTCGGGCGTGCCCCGCTTCCCGGAGGGCTGGCAGCAGGCCGACGACGTGGTGAACGCGATCGTCACCACCCTGGACACGGTGGTCCAGCGGATGCGGGCCCGGGTGGACGAGACGGAGAAGTCCGACCCGGTCACCCAGGACCTGCTCATCGCGGTCACCGCGAAGCTCGAAGAAGCCAGGTGGATGTGGCAGGCGCAGCTCGCCTGACGCAGACCACCCTCAGCGACGGCCCCTCGTGTTCCCCCAGGCGAGGGGCCGTCCCTGTACCTCTTTCACCTCAGAGCCCGAGCACCCGCCGGGTGAACGCCACCTCCGCCGCGGTCTGCTTGATGGTCTCGGCGACCACCAGGGAGCCGTGGCCCGCGTCGTAGCGGTAGACCTCGTACTTGGCCCCGCGCTCCGCCAGCCGCTCCAGGTAGTTCTCGATCTGCCGGATCGGGCAGCGCGGGTCGTTCTCACCGGCGAGCACCAGCACCGGAGCGCGCACCGCGTCCACATAGGTCAGCGGCGAACATTCCTTGTACAGCGCGGGAAGCTCCTCCGGCGAGCCACCGAACAGCGCGCGGTCGTACGCGCGCAGCGGCTCCATCTCGTCCTCGTAGGCCGCGACGTAGTCCGCGACCGGCACCCCGGCCACACCGGCCGCCCAGCGCTCCGGCTGCGTCCCCAGCGCGAGCAGCGTCAGGTACCCGCCCCACGAAGCGCCGTTGACCACGCACCGCCGCGGGTCGGCGAGTCCGGACTCGACGGCCCAATCCTGAACCACCGCAACGTCTTCCAGCTCGGTCAGACCGGGGCGGCCCTCGATCGCGTCGCGCCAGGCCGAGCCGTAGCCGGTCGAGCCGCGGTAGTTCACGTGGACCACCGCGAAGCCCGCGTCCAGCCACACCGCGCGGTAGGCCGAGAAGCGGTCCTCGTCCGCCGCGTGCGGCCCACCGTGCAACAGGAACACGGTCGGCAGCGGGCCTTCCCTGCCCTCGGGCCGCGCGACCAATGCGTGCACGGGGCCGCCCTTGCCCGGGACGAAGGCGTCTTCGAGGTTCTGCGAAGGCGCAGGCCGGTGCCCAGCGGGCTCCAGCAGCACGCGGTCCGAGCCGTCCGGCGACATCGCGCGCACGACCGGCGGCTGCCCTGCCGAGGACCACGAGTACTCGATCGTCCCGTCCGGTCGAGCGGAAGCACTGCCGACTGTCCCCTTTGGAATGTCCAAAGGAGACAGCTCACCGCTGGCGAAGTCGTAGCGGTACAAGTTGTTCCGGCTCTGGTGGGTGTGCACGACAAGCAATCCGGAGCCGTCCGGGTACCAGTCGGCGACGATCTCGCCCGGCAGGTCGAACTCGAGCAGGGACTCGGTGTCGGCCTCGACGTCCCAGATCAGCAGCTCCTCGCGGCCGCGCCGCTCGTGCAGCACCAGCAGCCTCGGGTCACCGGCGATCGGCGCGAACCCGATGGAGTCCAGGCCCTTGCCCTCGCCGTCCCACTTCTCCGCGACGACCGAGCCGTCCGCCACGCGCAGCACGCGCAGCGCGGGGTGCCGCGAGTCGCCGTGCTCGGAGTGCGAGATCGACAGCAGCCGCTCGTCCTTCGACAGCGATCCGGCGCCCGCGTCGTTCTTGTGCTGGTAGAGCACGGTCGGCTCGCCCCCGATGGGCGCCGTCCAGATCGTCGTCCCGTCGTCGGTGGACATGCCCAGCGCGACGACCTTCGAGCCCACCTGCAGTCCGGCCGGGTAGCCCGGGTGCGTGCCGGGAACGCCCGGCTCGGGCTCGGCACCCTGCGCCCGCCCGGCGAACGGCTCCACCACCCAGGTCCCGAACTCGTCGCCGTCGGTGTCGGCGAACCACCAGATCCGCTCGCCGTCCGGGGTGAGCGTGCCGTGGTAGGTCCCGTTCGGCCGGTCGGTCACCTGCCGGTGGGTGTCCGTGGCCCGGTCCCAGGCGTAGATCTCCCAGACTCCGCTGGCGTTGGAGACGTAGAGGTTGCGGTCCGGCGCGTCCTCGGCCCAGCCGGGCAACGACGTGCGGCGCGCGGTGAATCGCTCCTTCCACCGCGTCTCGGCCTCGGGATCGTCGAAGAGCCGCTCGGGGATGTCCGTACTCGGGTGCTCCGTCACACCCCGATCCTGCCATTCGCGCCGACTAGGATCGCCACACCATGACGTACCTGGTCCTCGCCTGCCGAGCCGTGCTCGTCGGCGTGTTCGTGGTGTCACTGTTCGGAAAGCTGCGCAGCCGAACCGCGTACCGGGACTTCGTCGCAGCCACCGCGACCCTGCTCTCCACCACTCCCGCCCGTGCCCGTCAGCCGGCCAAGCTCACCCTCACCGCCGAACTCGTGGTGACCTGCGCGTTGCTCATCACGCCCCTGACCCGCCCAGCCCTCGTCATGGCCACCGCGCTCCTCCTGTGCTTCACCGCAGCCCTGACCCAGGCCCTGCTCCGCGGCACCCGGACCCCCTGCCGCTGCTTCGGCCGCCCCACCCCGGTCAGCCCCAGCCACGTACTCCGCAACACCGCCCTGATCGCCGTAGCAATGACAGCCCTGATAACCGACTTCGCCCTCACCCAGTAACCCAGAGGCACAGAACCCGAGGACCCGGAAGCACAGAACCCGAGGCTGAAAGCCGAGTCCGGCTGGGACCAGATGGGGGTCCGGGGGCACAGCCCTCCGGGCGGGGCCTGGGGGTTGCACCCCCAGAAAAAACAACGAGGCCGGTCGATGCTCCGCGCTTTCTGCGGACATCGACCGGCCCGGTCGAGTCGGGGTGACAGGATTTGAACCTGCGACCTCTTCGTCCCGAACGAAGCGCGCTACCAAGCTGCGCCACACCCCGAGTGGAACGAGGGAAAGCCTATCTCATGTCCGCGCCAGCTCCGAATCGGGTGGGGGCTTGGGCGTCGGTGCCCTTCGCCGAGACCTCTTCCGAGCGCGGGACCAGCGTCAACAGGCTCGCCTCCGGCAGGCAGGCGAACCGTACGGGGGCGTACGGCGAGGTGCCGAGGCCCGCGGAGACGTGCAGCCACATCTTCTCGCCCCAGCGGGAGGGGCCTTTGACGCGCTTGCGGTCGAGACCGCAGTTGGTCACCAGTGCGCCGTAGAACGGGACGCAGAGCTGGCCGCCGTGGGTGTGCCCGGCCAGCACCAGGTCGTAGTCGTCCTGCGCGAACGCGTCCAGGATGCGGGGTTCGGGGGAGTGCGTGACGCCGATGCTGAGCTGGGTCTGCGGCCCGGGCCTGCCCGCGATCTTCTGGTAGCGGTCGCGCTTGAGGTGCGGGTCGTCGACGCCCGCCGCGGTGACCGTGACTCCTGCCACAGTCACCGTGTGCCGCAGGTGGGTCAGGTCCTGCCAGCCGCGCTCGGTCATGGCGGCGCGGAGGTCGCGCCACGGCAGCTGGGTGCCGTGGACGCGCTTGGCCTTGTGCGCGGGGATCAGGTAGCGGAAGGGGTTCTTCGGCTTCGGCGCGTAGTAGTCGTTGCTGCCGAAGACGAACATGCCGGGGAAGTCCAGCAGCGGGCCGAGCGCGCGCATCACCGTGGGGACCGCCTTGGCGTGCGCCAGGTTGTCACCGGTGTTGATCACCAGGTCGGGTTCGAGCCGGGCCAGGTCGGCCACCCAGCGCTGCTTCTTCAGCTGGTTCGGCGTCATGTGCAGGTCGGAGATGTGCAGGATGCGCAACGGCCGCGCGTTCTCCGGCAGCACCGGCAGGGTGGCGTGCCGCAGGGTGAAGCGCAGGCGTTCGATGCCCGCCGCGTAGCCGACCGTCGCGGCGCCCAGCGCCGTCGTCCCGAGCAGAATCCGACCGAACGTGTTCACCTCCCCGAGCCTACGGAACGCGGCCCGCGTTGCCGGAACGGGTGAGCCTCTTCACCGCGGGTAACCTCCCCGCCATGGCAGAGCTCAAGGCACGGTTGAAGTCCGACATGACCGCCGCGCTCAAGGCGAAGGACAAGGTGGTGCTGGACACCCTCCGGATGGCCCTGACCGCGGTCGGCGCCGAGGAGGTCTCCGGCAAGCAGGCCCGCGAGCTGTCCGACGACGAGGTGCTCAAGGTCCTGGCCCGGGAGGCGAAGAAGCGCAAGGAGGCGGCCGAGGCGTTCGCCGCGGCCGGGCGGGACGAGCTGGCCGCCAAGGAGCGCGCCGAGGGCGAGGTGCTCTCCAGCTACCTGCCCAAGCAGCTCTCCGACGAGGAGCTGACCGAGGTGGTGCGCCGGGCGCTCGCCGAGGTGGCCGAGGAGGTCGGCGGCAAGCCGAGCCCGAAGCAGATGGGCCTGGTCATGAAGGCCGCCAACGCCAAGGTGGCCGGGCGCGCCGACGGCGGCCGGGTGGCCGCGCTCGTCAAGACGCTGCTCAACCAGTAGCCCGACGCGGCGGTCAGCCGGGCGGGGCGGGGCCGCCGGTCTCGCCACCCGGGCCCGGGGTCGGCGGCGGAGGTTCGGTCGTCGTGGTCGGCGCGACGCCGTTGCTCACCACGAGCGAGATCGTCTCGCCCGGCAGCGCGGCACCGCGCGGGTTCTGGCTGAGCACTGTGCCCTTCGGCTTGAGGCTGTCCGTGCTGGACACGCTGACCTCGTAGCCCGCGTTCTTCAGCTTGGTGCGGGCGAAGCCCTCGCTCAGCCCGACCACGTTCGGCACCTTGGCCTCGCTGCCGCCCTCGGCGTAGCGGTCCTCGACGCCCGGCAGACGGGCCGTCTCCATGTCGGTCATGATCCCCGGGTCCTGCCCGATCCCGTTCATCGCCGCGAACCACGTGCGCGCGGGCGACTTGCCGCCGTAGATGAACGTCCCCCCGTTGCACGGCCGCGGCGGCGCGTTGCCCGCCGGGTCGCAGAGGGTCTTCGGCGAGGGCGTGTCGTCGAAGGTGAACACGGCCCCGGCCAGCTGCGGGGTGTAGCCGAGGAAGCCCGAGGACTTGTGCTCCTGGGTGGTCCCGGTCTTGCCCGCCATCGGGCGGTTCCAGCCGAACGCCCGCGCGGCGTCCCTGGCGGTCCCGGAGGTCGAGTCCTTGCTCATGCCCGCGGTCAGCGCGTTGGCCAGCCCGGCGGGCACCACCTGCTCGCAGGCGTCCTCGCGCAGCGCCACGGGGCGGCCGTTGCGGTCGAGCACCTGCTCGATCGGGCTCGGCGGGCACCACATGCCCTCGCTGGCCAGTGTCGCGCCCACGTTCGCCAGCTCCAGCGTGCTGGTCGGTGTCGGGCCGAGGGTGAACGAGCCGAGGTTCTGCTCGGCGAAGAACTTGCCGATCGGCCGCTTCTTCGGGTCCTCGCCCGCGGGCACCGTGGCCAGCGACCTCAGCCCGAGGCGCACCGCCATGTCCACCGCGGAGGACACCGAGGTGCGCTCGAGGAGCTGGACGAAAGCGGTGTTCGGCGACAGCGCCAGCGCGTCCTGCAACGACATCCGGTCCGAGTAGTCGCCCGCGTTGCGCACGCAGTACTTCTTCGCCCCCGCGGGCCCGGGGCAGCTCGCCGCGCCACCCTTGAACACCTCGGAGACGTAGGTGTCGGGCACCGCGATCGAGTTGTTGATCCCCATGCCCTTCTCCAGCGCCGCCGCGGCGGTGAAGAGCTTGTAGATCGAGCCCGCGCCCAGGTTCTGCATCGCGTAGGGCAGTCCGAGCGTCGTCTCGTGCTCGTCCCGGTCCAGGCCGTAGGTGCGGTTCGCCGCGAGCGCCACGACGCGGTGCTTGTCCTTGCCGGGCTTGACGATCGCCATCGCGTTGGCGACGTGGTCGGTGTCCGGGGGGACCTCGGCGTCCACCGCCTTCTTGGCCTTGGTCAGCGCGTCGCGGTCGAGCGTCGTCTTGATCGTGTAGCCGCCCCTGCGCAGGTTCTCCTTGGAGAAACCCGCCGCCTCCAGGTACTTGATCACGTAGTCGCAGAAGTAGCCCGCGTCGCCCGTGCCGATGCAGCCGTTGGGCGGGGCGCCGATGTCCGGACGGGTGCCGAGCGGGGTCTTCTTCTCCGCCTCGGCGACCTCCCTGGGGATGCGGTTCTGCTTGGCCATCTCGTCGATCACCACGTTGCGCCGGGCGAGCGCGCGCTCGGGGTGCCGCTCCGGGTTCAGCCCGCTCGGCTCGTTGACGATGCCCGCGAGCAGCGCGGCCTGGGCCACGGTCAGCTTGTCCGCGGTGGTGTCGAAGTAGGTCTTGGCCGCGGCCGCGATGCCGTACGCGCCGTTGCCGAAGGGCACCGTGTTCAGGTAGCGGGCCAGGATCTCGTCCTTGCTGAGCTTGTTCTCCAGCTGCAGCGCGATCCGCAGCTCGCGGAGCTTGCGCGCCGGGGACTGCTCCTGGGCCTTGGCCTGCTCCGACTTGGAGGTGGCGACCACGTGCGTGAGGTAGTTCTTCACGTACTGCTGGGTCAGCGTCGAGCCGCCCTGCGCCACCTTGCCCTGGATGGTGTTCGTGATCAGCGCGCGCATCGCCGCGCGCCAGTCGACGCCCTGGTGGTCGTAGAAGCGCTGGTCCTCGATGGCCACGATCGCGGCCTTCATCGTGGTGGCGATCCTGTCCGGGGCGACCAGCACCCGGTACTGGTCGAACAGGTGCGCCAGTGGGTTGCCGTTCGTGTCCAGGATCGTGGTCAGCAGCGGCGGGTCCTTCTGGACCAGGTCCGCGGAAGTGCTGTCGACGGTGTCGCTGGCCCGGTTGGACACCACGCCCATGGCCCCGACCGCGGGGAACAGCACCCCGGCCAGCAGCACACCGGCGAGGACGCACAGGCCGACGAGCTTGAATACCGCACGGCGAACACCCACGTTGGCCAATGTACGCGTGCCCCGGACGGAGTAGTGACCGCGAACACGTTCCGGTGAGTGCAGATAACGGGTGGGCAAACGCCACTTGGTAGCGGGAACCGTGAAGCTCTACAGTCCGTCAACGTCTCACGACTGCGAAACCGGTCAACGTGTTATGTCTCTGTGACGCGTCGGTTCTCGCAGCTCGGCACCGGGGGGTGCTGGGTCAGGTCGCGACGACGGTATTGAGGAGCTGGGGGAACATGATGTTCAGCCAGGGGGACTGGCGGGTCTACGCGTCGTGTCGTGACGAGGACCCGGACCAACTGTTCGTTCGAGGCGCGGAGCAGCGCAAGGCCAAGACGGTCTGCATGGGCTGCCCGGTGCGCACGGAATGCCTCGCGGAAGCGCTCGACAACCGGATCGAGTTCGGTGTCTGGGGCGGGATGACGGAACGGGAGAGGCGTGCGTTGCTGCGCCGTCGCCCGGACGTCGACTCGTGGGTGGAACTGCTCGACGAGGCCAGGCGCGAACGCCAGGTCAGCTAGGGGCGCTCACTCGCCGGCCAGCCGGTGGCCGATCTCGCGGAGACCGTCGAGGTCGTGCACGTCGGAGGGCAGCGCGGGGACCCCGATCAGCGCGACGGCCGGGTGAGCCCTGGTGAACCGGGAGAGCATCCGCTTCTCCCGGTCCGCCACGGCCACTCGGTCCGCGTGCAGCCGCAGCACCGCGCTCGCCAGCGGTGCGGACGCGGTGCGTTCCAGGTCCTCGGCGGCGGCCAGCGCCCGCGCCGCCGGCAGGTCGGCGAGCACCGGGTGCGTGCGGTTGACCACGAGCCCGGCCAACGGCATCTCGTCACCGCTGAGCCGGTCGACGAAGTACGAAGCCTCGCGCAGCGCGTCCGGCTCCGGCGCGGCGATCACCAGGAACGCCGTTCCCGGCGAGCGCAGCAGTTCGTAGGTGGCGCGCGAGCGTTCGCGGAACCCGCCGAACATGCTGTCGAACGCCTGCACGAACGCCGAGGCGTCGGCGAGCAACTGGCCGCCGATGATCGTCGAGACGGCCTTGGTGAAGAGGCCGAAACCCGCGCCCACCAAGCGTTTCAGCCCCAGTCCGCCCGCCCGCGCCGGTGCGGAGAGCATGCGGATGATCTTGCCGTCGAGCACTGTGGACAGCCGCTGCGGCGCGTCGAGGAAGTCCAGGGCGGACCGGCTCGGCGGGGTGTCCACCACGACGAGGTCCCACTGGTCGTCGTGCACGAGCTGGCCCAGCTTCTCCATCGCCATGTACTCCTGCGTTCCGGAGAACGACGAGGAAATGGTCTGGTAGAAGGGATTGCTCAGGATCTGTTGCGCCCGTTGGCGTCCCGCGTGCGCCAGCACCATGTCGTCGAAGGTGCGCCGCATGTCCAGCATCATCGCGTGCAGCTGACCGTCGGCGTCCGCGCCGAGGTCGACCGCGCGCGGGTGGTTGCTCAGCTCGCTGAGCCCGAGCGACTGCGCCAGCCTGCGCGCCGGGTCGATCGTCAGCACGACCACGCGCCTGCCCCGGCTCGCCGCGCGCAGGGCGAGCGCCGCGGCGGTGGTGGTCTTGCCGACGCCGCCGGAGCCGCAGCACACCAGGATCCGGGTGTCCGGATCGTCGATCAGCTTGTCGACGTCCAGCAGCGGTGGACGGGTGCGCGCACTCACCGCACACCCTGCTCGCCGAGGAGTTCGGCCAGTTCGTAGAGCGCCCCGGTGTCCACGCCGTCGGTCAGCTCCGGCAGCTCCAGCGCGGGCAGGTCCACGGCGTCGAGGTCGGCGCGGGCGCGCTGCTCGGCCTGCACCCGGATCGCGTGTTCCACCGTCTCCTCCACCAGCCCCTCCAGGATGTCGGAGCCCAGCTCCAGCCCGGCCTCGTCGAGTCCCGCGCGGACCCGGCCCGCGTCGACCCGGCCGCCCGCCGCGGCGTTCACCGACCGCGCGGGCAGCCTGGGCGGTCGCACCCGGTTGGTGATCACCGCGCCCGGCCGCAGGTCCGCCGCGTCCAGTTCGGTGACCGCGTCGAGGGTCTCCCGGACCGGCATCTCCTCCAGCAGCGTGACCAGGTGCACCGCGGTGTCCCCGGAGTGCAGCAGCCGGACGACGCCGTCGCTCTGCGACCGGATCGGGCCGACCTTCGCCAGGTCCGCCATGGCCTTGGTGACATCGAGGAATTTGACGACGCGGCCGGTCGGCGGGGCGTCGAGCACCACCGCGTCGTAGACGTGCCTGCCGCCGGAGTCGGTGCGCCGCACGCACTCCTTGACCTTGCCGGTCAGCAGCACGTCGCGCAGACCGGGCGCGAGCGTGGTGGCGAACTCGATGGCGCCCATCTTGCGCAGCGTGCGCCCGGCGAAGCCCAGGTTGTAGAACATCGACAGGTACTCCAGCAGCGCCGCTTCGGCGTCGACGGCCAGGGCGCGGACCTCGCCGCCGCCGGGCGCCGCGGCGATGCGTTCCTCGGAGTAGGGCAGCGGCGCGGTGTCGAAGACCTGGGCGATGCCCTGCCTGCCCTCGACCTCCACCAGCAGCACCCGCCGCCCGCCCGCGGCCAGGGCCAGCGCGAGCGCGGCCGCCACGGTCGTCTTGCCGGTACCGCCCTTGCCGGTGACCACGTGCAGGCGCGCGCGGCTCAGCTCGTCAGTCCACCGGTCAGGGCTCGTCACACGATCAGCGTATGCGCGCGCGGCGCCGACTGCGCGTGCTCAGCCGACCATGGTGAGCGTCAACACGATCAACACCACGAATGCGACGAGCGCCCACGCGATCGTCTCGGGCAGGACCGTGGCGACGAGCGCGGTGACCGCGGACAGGACGGCGAGCGAGATCAGCCCGGTCTGCGTCACCTGCCCGCGGGTGCTGTGCTTGCGGTCCCGCACCTGCGCCATCGCGACCAGCACCAGCACCAACCCACCGAGCGCGAACACGCCGGTGGCGATCATCCGCCAGGTCTCCACCCGTCAACGGTAGCGCTCCAAGATCCCGCTTGGGTGGCGTTCGGGTCGCTGCCGCGCCGCAGTCAGGCGAAGAAGTGCTTCCCACCGTCCCGTGGTGGCCGGGGCCCGGTGCCGGAACTCCACGGAGGAGACGTGGTCCCCCTCCATCATCCAGGCGATGACCAGGCCTTTCTTCCCCGCGCGCGTGACCGTGGTCATCGACGCCGACCGGGGCGGGATGGATCACTCCGTGGTGGGGATGGCCGAGGACGCGGGCGGTTAGGCTGCCTGCCATGACGAAGTGGGAGTACGCGACCGTCCCGCTGTTGATCCACGCCACGAAGCAGATCCTGGACCAGTGGGGTGTGGACGGCTGGGAGCTGGTGACGGTCCTGCCGAACCCGAGCGGCGAGCAGCACGTCGCCTACCTGAAGCGACCGAAGGGCGAGTAGAGAAGTGGCTGACTGGAAGCAGCGCCTGGCCGAGCTCGGCCTGAAACTGCCGGTGGTGGCGGCCCCCGTCGCGGCGTACGTGCCCGCGGTGCGCACCGGCTCGCACGTGTTCACCTCCGGCCAGCTGCCGTTCGTCGACGGCTCGCTCGCCGCGACCGGCAAGGTCGGCGCCGAGGTGGGCCCGGAGGAGGCCAAGGAGCACGCCCGGCTGTGCGCGCTCAACGCGCTGGCCGCGGTGGACGCGCTCGTCGGCATCGACTCCGTCGTGAAGATCGTCAAGGTCACCGGCTACGTGGCCTCCGCGGAGGGCTTCACCGGCCAGCCCGCGGTGATCAACGGCGCCTCCGAGCTGTTCGGCGAGATCTTCGGCGAGGCGGGCGCGCACGCGCGCGCCGCGGTCGGCGTCGCCGAGCTGCCGCTGGGCGCCCCGGTCGAGGTGGACCTGATCGTCGAGATCGCCTGATCCGGACACGACGAAGGCGGCGCCGGGGTCCTCCGGCGCCGCCTCTGTCGTACTCAGGACGGGAGCGCGTGCAGCGCGGCGATCAACCGCACTCGCTGCTCCGGCTCGATCCTGCGGTACGGCCGTGCTGCCACACGACCGGTCGCGGCCTCGATCCGCCTGCGCACCGGATCACTGCCGCGCAACGCGCGCACGCCCTCGGCGGTCAGGCCCTCCGCCTGCCAGGCGGCCGCGCGGGCGTCCGCCCCGTGGTACCGCAGCGCGCTGAGCCGGTCGAGCAGCCTGCCAGCTGCCGGACCCGCCGGGCGGCGCGCCGCGAGCGCGTCGAAAACCAGTCCGGCCGACGTGCCCGCGGCACGGTCGACCACCTGCTCCACCATCGCCAGCTGTTCGGCGGGCTCACCCCACAGTTCGGTCGCGGCCGCGTCGAGTCGCCGGGAGACGTCGTCGAGCAGGTCGCGGGACCGCTCGGTGATCGCGACGCCGTCGCCGCGCCGCAGCAGCCAGCCGTCACCGACGAGCGATTCCAGCGCCAGGTCGAGCTTGGGCACGCAGCGGTGCACCGCGCGCACCAACGACATCGGCACCACGCCGTCGATCAGCGGGCGGCGGAGGTCGACCAGCAGCTCGGTGTGGTCCGGGAGATCGCCGATCCGGTTGTGCACGACCGGAACGAGCCGGTCGAGCTCCTGCGCGGCGAGCTTGCCGGTGAAGCAAGCGTCCGCGGCGTTGAGCGCCTGGCTGGACGAGGCGATCAGCTCGGGGTCCGCGTCGGAGGCCAGCCGCAGCCGCAGCGCCATCGCGAAGTGGGACCGCGCGATCTCCCAGTTCCCCATGTCGTAGTGGCATTTTCCCGCGTGCTGGAAGGCGAAGTACTTGCGCGCGTTGAGGCTTCCGATGCGACCGCTCTCCTCGATGCAGCGGTCGAACTCCACCAGCGCCTCGTCGAACCGGCCCTGCCACTGCAGCACGTGCGCGAGCCGGATGCGCGCGAAGACGGCGTCCTCGTCCCGGCCGTGCCGCTCCGCCAGCTCCAGCGCGCTCGCCAGGTGTTCCTCGGCGATGTCGAGCCTGCGCAGCATCCGGGCCGCGGTGCCGATGCGCGTGTGGTGCTGGCGCGCCTCACCGGGCTCGGTGGGTAACGGCTCGGCGAGCGCCCGGCGCAGCCAGTCGGTGGCCGCGGCCGGATCATCGAACGAGTCCTGCAACGTCTCGTCGTCCATGCTGAACGCGAGCGTGTAGAACTCGATGTGAGGCGGAGTCACAATGCTCCTCTGTGGACGGTGCAAGTGCCTCTTCGTGCTGTAGATCGCAGCGCGGCCCGAGGTGTTACTCCGCTCACTCGGCCCGGTGACGGACCTCGTGCAGCAACCGTTGCAGGTGAAGGCCCCTGCGGACGTCGCACGGGTGCTCCGACGTTCCACTGTGGATCATCGCGAGGAAGTCGTCGAGCAGAGCGGTGTAGCAGTCCGCGCCGGTGGCGTTGTTGTTGGACAGCTCGCGATAGCCGTGCTCGCCGTAGACCGAGATCTGCCACAGGGTCGGCCGCACCGGCATCCGCATCGACAGGCTCGCCGTGCTGACCGCGCCGCCCGAGTGGCCGAACATCACGTGCCACAGGTCGGTGGCCGCTTCGTGTTTCGCCGCGAGCACTTCGGTGATCTCGCCGAGCGCGGCGTCGAGCAGGTCGAACATGTGCGGACCGATGTCGGCGAGCGCGCCGCCGCTGTGCCGCCACGCGGACGTGGAGTAGTCACCGCCGAGCAGCGCGCCGGAGAACCACTTCGCCGAGCCGCCGGTCCAGTCGCCCGCGCGGCCGATGCCCGCCAGCCATTCCTGCGTCTCGGCGGCGAACCGCCGGGTGAGCACGACGAGCGAGGCCACCCCGGCGCCCTCGACGGCGTCGGCGAGCCGCTCGGCCTGCTCCAGCGATCCGGCGATCGGCTTCTCCAGGATCACGTGCTTGCCCGCCGTGGCCGCGCGCAGCGCCAGCTCCCCCTGGACCTCCGGGGGAACCGCGAACGCCACAGCGTCCACAGTGGACAGAAACTGGTCGAAGTCGTCGTAGGCCTCGGCGCAGTAGGGGCTCGCGAGCTCCCGCCCGGCCTCGATGCGACGGGTGTGGACCGACGTGAACCGGATTCCGGGATGGTCGGCGAGCAACGGCGCGTGTATCGCGCGGGCCCAGGGCCCGGCGCCGACCAGGCCGGTCCGGAGTTGTTCTTCCATCCGGCTAATCCTGCCCGGTCACCGGGTGTCCTTAAACACGCTGACCGGAACACGGACCTCGACACCGCGCGAGAAGCGCAGAACTGCCCCGTCTGCCAGCCATTCCACCCGCAGATCGGTGGTCGGGCCCCAGCCCGCGGAGACCTCGACGACGTGACCGCGCGTGACGTCTCCACCGTTGTTGCGGCCGAGCCACACCGCGTCCGAGTCGCCGCCGAAGAACCGCGAAGTTCTTCTCACCGCTGCGGCGTAGCCCGGATAGCCGCCGGCCGAAGCCACCTCCGCGGGCGCGTCCTGCACCCTGACCGTGCTCGTGGTGGGCAGGAACAACAGCAGTCCCGCCACCACGGTCATCACCGTGCCGACGAGGGCGCCGAGGATCACCGAGACGACGTTCGCCAGGCAGCCGAACGCGGCGGGCCTTCCCGGTCGCGCGACGGACACCTGCTCGGGTTCGGGCTGGTCGGCCATGGCCCAATCCTGCCGGAGCGTTTCCGCCTAGGCTGCTGGGATGCCCGAACTTCCCGAGGAACTGACCCTGCCGAAGGGCTACGTCGCCGACGGTCCGCCCGCGGTGCCCGCCCCGGCGAAGGACTCCGCGACCGTGGTGCTGCTCCGGGACGTCCCGGGCAGCATCGAGGTGTTCCTGCTGCGCCGTGTGCTCGGGATGGCCTTCGCGGGTGGCATGACGGCCTTTCCCGGCGGCGGGCTGGACGGCCGGGACGCGGACACCTCGGTGGCCTGGGCAGGTCCGGAGCCCGCGTGGTGGGCTCACCGGTTCGGGTGCGCCCCGGAGAAGGCACGCGCACTGGTGTGCGCCGCCGTGCGGGAGACGTTCGAGGAGGCGGGCGTTCTGCTCGCCGGGCCGGACGGGGACAGCGTGGTCGGCGACACCACCCGGTACGCGGAGTACCGCGCCGCCCTGGTGAGCAGGCAGGTCTCGCTCGCCCAGTTCCTCGCGGAGGAGGGCCTGGTGCTGCGCGCGGACCTGCTGCGGCCGTGGGCGAACTGGGTGACGCCGATCGACGAGCCGCGCCGTTACGACACCCGCTTCTTCATCGCCGCGCTGCCGGAGGGCCAGCGCGCGGACGGCGTCACCAGCGAGGCGGAGGACGTGGAGTGGTGCACCCCGGCCGAGGCGCTGGCCGCGTGGCGCGAGGGGCGGCGCGGGCTGCTGCCTCCGACCTGGATGACCCTCGCTGAGCTGGCCGAACACTCCAGCGTGGCGTCCGCGCTGGCCGAGGACCGGGCGATCGACAAGATCATTCCGAAGGTGGTGCGCGAGGGGTCGGTGATCCGCGCCGTGCTGCCGGGCGACCCGCGCTACGACGCAGCCCCGGGGCACGTGGACGCCGAGCCGGGCGACCGGATCGAACGCTGACGTTCGTCACATCCCCGTGCGCCCGTCACCGGCCTACGCTGAGGCGATGATCAGCCATCCCGCGTACGGCGAGCTGCGTGCGGTCACCCCGTACGCGGCGGTGCTGCTGGCCGAGAACCCCTCGGGCATGACCCTGGACGGCACCAACACCTGGCTGCTGCGGGCCCCGGGCTCGGAGTCGTGCGTCGTGGTCGATCCCGGCCCCGCCGACGAGGCGCACCTGGGCCGCATCGCGGCGCAGGGGCCGGTCGAGCTGATCCTGCTCACCCACTTCCACGGCGACCACACAGACGGCGCCGCCCGGTTGGCCGACCTGGTCGACGCGCCGATCCGGGCCATCGACCCCGGGCTGTGCCTGCACGCCGAACCGCTGGCGGACGGCGAGGTCGTGCGCGCGGCCGGGCTCGACATCAAGATCGTCGCGACGCCGGGCCACACCGCGGACTCGTTGTGCCTGCTGGTCGAGAACGCGGTGTTCACCGGCGACACGATCCTGGGTCGCGGCACCACGGTCGTCGCGCATCCGGACGGCAGCCTCGCGCCGTACCTCGACTCGCTGCGGTGGCTGGCCTCGCTGCCCAAGGGCACTCCGGCGTTCCCCGGCCACGGACCGGAGCTCGCCGACGTCGTCCCGGTCGCCGAGCACTACCTCGCCCACCGGATCCAGCGCCTGGAACAGGTCCGCGGCGCCCTGGACACCCTGGGCTCCGGCGCGACCGCGCGTCAGGTCGTCGAGCTGGTCTACGCCGACGTCGACCAGTCGCTGTGGTGGGCCGCCGAGATGTCCGTGCGCGCCCAGCTCGACTACTTGCGAGCCCGGTAGGCGCGCTCAGCTCAGTCGGAGGGCATGCGGATCGGCATCACGACATAGCGCAGGTTCGCCTCCCCGGGGTCGACGTCGGACAGCGAGATGACCGTGGAGCGCATGCCGTGCCGCATGCTCAGCCGGAGCCTCGCCGAGCCGAACACGCGCAGCGCGTCGGACAGGTAGCGCGCCTGGTAGCCGTGGGCGAAGCGGTGACCGTCCACGGTGGCCTTCACCGTCTCCTCGGCCTCGCCGTTCTGCGGATCGGCCGCCCTGATCCGCAGGTCGGAGTCGCCGAGCTCGACCGCGATCACCGCACGCGGACCCGAGTACGGCGCCACTCGCCGCACCGCGCCCGCCAGCGCGTCGCCGTCCACCTCGACCACGGCGTCCACCGGGGCGTCGGTGTGCCGCGACTCGTCCGGGAACGGTGAGGCCAGCAGCACCGTGCCGAGCTGCGTCCCCGGCCAGCTCAGCCCGAAGCGGCTGCCGTCGGCGTGGACCGTGATCACCTCTGCCGTCCGCGCCTGCTTCGCGACCTCGCTCAGCAGGGGCGCGGGCACCAGCACGTCCAGCTCGCCCTCCGGCTGCCACGGCAGGTCGCCGATGGCCATCCGGTAGCGGTCGGTGGCCACCAGCGCCAGCCGGTCGCCGCGCCCCTGCACGTGCACGCCCGTGAACAGCGGCAACGCGTCGTCCTTCGACGCCGCCGAGGCCACCTTGCCCACGAGCGCGATCAGCTCGGCCGCGTTCACCTCGCCAACTGCCGGGGGCAGCGCACCGACGCCCGGGTGCAGCTCGCCGTCCATCAGGGGCAGTGCGAACCGGCCGCCGGGCGTGCGGATCGCCAGCCTGCTGCCCTCGACAACGAGCCGGACCTCCGGCTCCTCCAGCGCGCCCAGGGTGTCGGCCAGCGGCTTCGCCGGGACCAGCACCTGACCGTCGGTGTGCACGAAGGCCGTGCGCCGCAGCCGGACGGTGTTCGTGCGGTCGGTACCGGAGAGCACCAGCTCGTCGTCCTGCCCGCTCAGCAGCAGGCCGGTCAGCAGCGGGTCGATGCCCTTGACCGGCAGCAGGCGGGCGGCGTCGGCCACGGCCGCGGCGAGGACGGCGGTGTCCGCGGTGACATCAAGACCGGAAAGGTCGAGGCTCATGCGCAGGACGCTAGGACACGCCCCTGACAACGACCCCGGCCGAAGGAGTTTCACTCCGTCTGCGGTGTCCGAAACCCGTTGTGCGCCATAGCATTTCGCCAATGTGCGAATGCGCGAAGCGGGTGTCCAGGCGGTCGGTCCTGTTCGCGGGAGCGGCGAGCGCCCTCCTGCCCGCGGTCGCCTTCGCGGAGCAGGGGGCCGAGCAGACCAGGACGATCGAGGGCCGGTTCGAGCCGGGCGCGCCGGACTGGGCCTATCTGCCGATCGTGGTGCCGCGCGGGGTGCGGGAGATCGAGATCGTCTACCGCTACGACAGGCCGCCCGGCGCGCCGGGCAACGCGCTGGACATCGGGATGTTCGGGCCCGAGGGGCACGAGCTGGGCGACCACCGCGGCTTCCGCGGCTGGTCCGGCGGGGCGCGCGACCGGTTCACGATCAGCGCCTCCGGGGCGACCCCCGGCTACCTGCCCGGCCCGATCGACCCGGGCACCTGGCACGTGATCCTCGGGCCGTACACGGTCTCGCCGCGGGGGATGAACTACGAGGTCGACGTGACCCTGAGGTTCGGTCCTCCCGGCGAGCCGATCCGGCCGAACCCGGCGCCGCGCCGGGCGACCGGACGGGGGCGCGCCTGGTACCGGGGCGACTGCCACCTGCACACCGTGCACTCCGACGGCAAGCGCATGCCCGACGAGCTGATCGCCGCGGCGAAGACCGCGGGGCTGGACTTCTTCGTCTCCACCGAGCACAACACCACCTCGGCGAGCCTGCGCTGGGGTGATCACGCGCGGCCGGACCTGTTGATCATCAACGGCGAGGAGGTCACGACGCGGTCCGGGCACTGGCCCGCCCTCGGTCTGCCGCCCGGGTACTGGATCGACTGGCGTTACCGGGGCTCCGAGCACGCCGCGTTCGAGCGCTTCGCCGGGCGCGTCCACGCGGTCGGCGGCCTGGTCGTCGCGGCGCACCCGTACGCCACGTGCCTCGGCTGCTCGTGGGAGTTCGGCTACGACCACGTCGACGCGGTCGAGGTGTGGAACGGCGACTGGTCGTACGACGACGAGCTCGCAGTGCGCCACTGGGACGGTCTTCTGCGCGAGGGCAGGTGGATACCCGCGATCGGCTCCAGCGACGCGCACCGCGAGCCTCAGCCCGTCGGACTGCCGCAGACGGTGGTGCTGGCCCAGGACCTCGAGACGCGCTCGATCCTGGCGGGGATCGCCGCAGGGCGGTCGTGGCTCGCGGAGTCCTCCCGCGTCGAGCTGACCATGAGGGCCGTCGCGGGGCGCCGTGTCGCGGAGATCGGTGACCGGCTGCACGCGGCGGAGGCGCGGATCGAACTCGACGTCGCGGGAGCGCCCGGCTGCGAGGTCCGCCTGATCACGCCGACGCGGATCGCGCACAGCGAGTGGGTCCCGGCGAGCGGTCGCGCCCAAGTGCGCTGGACGGCGACCGACGCGGACTGGGTGCGCGCGGAGGTGCGCAGGCCACTGCGGACCCCGACGACCCCGGACACGATGGTGGCTCTGACCAACCCCGTGTTCCTGGGCCGCCGGTAGACCTCAGCGACCTGCCAGCTCCACCTCGTCGCGGGTGCAGCTGGCCGCGTTCTCCATCCACTGCCTGCCGTCGCGCACGCTGTGCCTGCGCAGCCACACCACGCTCGCCAGCACGAGGCCGGAGGCCGCCGACGCGAGGAAGGCCGCGGGTGGGCCGAACGCCTCGACCAGCTGCCCGCTCACGGACTGGCCGAAGGCGAGGCCGACGGTCACCGCGGTGATCACCCAGCCGAACGCCTCGGTGGCCGTGCCCGGCAGGGCGACCTCCTCGATCGCCGCCGAGTGCGTCATCGCCTGCGGGGTGATCAGCGTGCCGACCACGAACAGCGCGACCGCCAGCCCGGCGAGCGTCGTCGGGATCGCCAGCAGGGTCACCAGCACGGAGAACCCGCCGAGCAGCACGGGCAGCCGCAGGTACATCGGCCGCGGCCAGGGGCGCGAGCCGTAGAGCACGCCGAAGAGCACCGAGCTGACCGACCAGACGCTCAGCAGCAGGCCGCCCAGCGCCTCGTGGCCCGCGTGCGTCGCCGCGGCGGGCACCGCGACCTCGACGAAGCCGATGGTCACGCCGAAGCCGAGCGCGGCGATGGCGACGGTGCGCATGCCGGGGGTGCTCAGCGCGCCGAGCACGCCGACGCTCGCCCGCTCGTCCTTGCGCGGCCGCCAGGCCCGCACGGTGCGGGTCAGCGCGAAGCCCGTGGCGCCGACGACCTCGCAGACCGCGCCGAGCAGCACGCCCGTCCCGGCCCACGGCAGCGCGGTGAACAGGCCGGCCAGGCCGGGGCCGAGGATGAAGAAGACCTCCATGCTGATGGCCTCGTAGGAGTAGGCCGCCTGCCGCGCCGGTCCGGGCGGCAGCAGCCTGGTCCACAGGGACCTGGAGGAGGAGCCGACCATCGGCTGGCTGGTGCCCAGCGCCAGGCCGAGCACGGTCATCACCCAGACCGGGGCGCCCGTCTCGATGGCGATGATCTCGGCCGTCACCATCGTGCTGAACAGCGCGGACGCCACCAGCAGGATCCGGGTGGGGCCGATCTTGTCGACCAGCCTGCCCTGCGCGACCGAGCCCAGCGCGACGCCGACGAGCGCGCCCGCGGAGACCAGGCTGGCCGCCGCGTAGGAACCGCTGACCCGCTGCACGTAGAACAGCAGCGCGATGCCGACCATGGCGACCGGCAGCCGGGCGAGCAGGGAGGTCAGGACGGGACCGCGCGCACCGGGGGCGGTGAGCGCCTCGCGGTAGGCGGCGAGGGAGGCATTCTGGGACACGCGTACCAGTATGCCGGAGAACTGGTACATCAGTACCACTAATGTGCGGTGGCCTTGCTCACCGGGTTACGATTTGATAACAACGTTCGGATGTATGGGTGAAACTGCACAACGAAACGGCCCCCGCCGACGTCCTTGAGGGTGAAAGCAATTGAGTAAACGAGCACTTCGGGGCCATGGTGGGCACCAACGCCGGGCTGGTATCGGCCGCGTTACACCCATGGACCACAATTGCTCACACGTGCTTCGCCTTGAGGAAGCTCAAGACCTCCTTCGGCGCTAACGGGTCGGGGCCGGGCGTCGGAGGTCGGGAAAGCGTGGCCGGTCGGGGGACGGGTCGCGCACACACAAGGAGGCCGGTGCGCCGCGTCGGGGGCGGCGCCCGGCCTCCTTGTCTTCTCTCTTCTCGCTGACCTCAGCGGGCCCTGCGGGCCAGCCGCTCGGGGTCCAGGATCAGCACGCTCTTGCCCTCCAGCCGCAGCCAGCCGCGGTGCGCGAAGTCGGCGAGCGCCTTGTTCACGGTCTCCCGGGAGGCGCCGACGTACTGGGCGATCTCCTCCTGGGTCAGGTCGTGGGTGACCCGAAGCAGACCGGCCTCCTGCGAACCGAAGCGCTGGGCGAACTGCAGCAGCGCGCGCGCCACCCGGCCCGGGACGTCGGTGAAGATCAGGTCGGCCAGCATGTTGTTCGTGCGGCGCAGTCGCCGCGCGAGCACGCGCAGCAGCTGCTCGGCGATCTCCGGCCGCTTGCCGATCCACTCGCGCAGGCTGGGGCGGTCCATCGTGAGCGCCCGCACCTCGGTCACCGTGGTCGCGGTGGAGGTCCTGGGGCCGGGGTCGAAGATGGACAGCTCACCGAACATGTCCGACGGACCCATGATGGACAGCAGGTTCTCGCGGCCGTCCGGCGACTTGCGGCCGACCTTCACCTTGCCCGACTGGATGATGTACAGCCGGTCGCCGGGCTCGCCCTCCGCGAAGATGACGTGCCCACGCGGGAAGTCCACCTGCTCCAACGTGGCCACGAGCGCCTCGGCGGCTGCCGGTTCAACGCCCTGGAAGATGCCCGCCCGGGCCAGGGTCTCGTCCACCTCGTCCCTCCATGTTGAGACGCGACGGTCCACGTGAGCTGGCCAGTACCGCAGGAATGCGGTCTTCGGCCACGTGCCGCCGATCACTGGCGAGCAGTCTAGGCCGTCTTCGGCGTTGAGCCGCTCGGCTCGCCGGTTGAAACCGATCAGTCGGTCGACCGCTCTGTTAAAAGTCCTCCTGAGCAGCGGCGATCAGCGCGTGAGCGCCACGGCCGGGCCGAGGAGGACACTTCGGCCCGGCGCGTCGCCCGATCAGGCCCGGCTGCGGGTGCGACGCGGCTTGCGCGGGGGACGCGCGGTCCCGCCGACGCGGCGCCTGCGCCGGAACAGCTCGAGGGCGCGGCCGATTCCGTGGCCGTAGAGCGCGCGGACCTCGTCGGGCCGCGCCTTCTCCAGGAACTCCTCGACCTCGTCCTCCTGCACCGCCACGTGCCGCAGACGAGCTTCCACGCGCTCCATGAAGAGCGCGAAGAGCATCACGATGAGTGGGACCACTACTACGAGCCATGCAGTCATAGTGCCCCCGATCCTCCACCACCCGGCTTCCGCGCGCGCATCCGGGGTCCGCTCCCCTGTCGGAGTCACCCGTACGCTGGTGGGGTGCCAGCGCAGACCCGCCAGAAGCCCGGCAGATCGTCTACGACAGCGGAGACCAGGCTCGGCCTCGTGCGGCGGGCGCGGCGGATGCTGCGCGGGCTGGAGGCGGCCTTCCCGGACGCGCACTGCGAGCTGGACTTCACCACGCCGCTGGACCTCGCGGTCGCGGTGATCCTCTCCGCCCAGTGCACCGACAAGCGGGTCAACGAGGTCACCCCGGCGCTGTTCGCCCGCTACCGCACGGCCGCCGACTACGCCGGCGCCGACCGGGCCGAGCTGGAGGAGCTGATCCGGCCGACCGGCTTCTACCGGAACAAGGCCACCTCGATCATGGGCCTGGGCGCCGCGCTGGTGGAGCGGTACGGCGGCGAGGTGCCCGGCAAGCTCAAGGACCTGGTCACGCTGCCCGGGGTGGGGCGCAAGACCGCCAACGTGATCCTCGGCGAGGCCTTCGGCGTCCCCGGGATCACCGTGGACACCCACTTCGGCCGCCTGGTGCGGCGGTGGGGCTGGACGGAGCTGGAGGACCCGGTCAAGGTCGAGCACGCGATCGGCGAGCTGATCCCGCGCAAGGACTGGACCATGCTCTCGCACCGGGTGATCTTCCACGGGCGGCGCGTCTGCCACGCCAGGAAGCCCGCGTGCGGCGCGTGCGTGCTGGCCAGGGACTGCCCGTCCTTCGGCGCGGGCCCGACGACGTTCGCCGAGGCGGCCAAGCTCGTCCGCGGCCCCGAGACCGAGCACCTGTTATCGCTGGTCACCGAGGGCGAGGGCGCTCGATGACCGATCGCGGACACGCACTGCGCTGGCTGGTCGTGGTCGTGGTGCTCGGCGTGGCCGGGATCGTGGCGATCTGGCCGCGCGGTGCGGACTCGCACCCTCCGCCCGCAGCCGGGAGACCCGCCGCGGACCTCGTCGCCGCCCGGGCCAAGGCGGCGCTGCCCGCGTGCCCGGTGCCTGCGGACGGGGTCGCGCCGGTCAGCGGGCTGGCCGGGCTGTCGGCGACCTGCATGGCCGACGGCTCGCGGATCGACCTCGCGCGGGCGCTCGCCGGGAAGGCCACGTTGGTCAACGTGTGGGCGACGTGGTGCGCGCCGTGCCGCGAGGAGCTGCCCGCGCTGGCCGCCTACGCGGCGTCCCCCGGAGCGGTCGGAGTGCTGGGCCTGCAGGTCAGGAGCGGTGAGGCGGACGGGCTGGACATGCTCTCCGGGCTGAACGCGCGCATCCCGTCCGTGATCGACCTCGACGAGCGGGTCGCCGGAGTGCTCAATCCGCCCGTGATGCCGACTTCGTTCGTGGTCGCGCCGTCCGGCCGGGTGGAGCGGGTGAACCCGCCGGTCGTCTTCAAGACCGCCGACCAGGTGCGCGCGACGGTCGACGAGTACCTGAGGCGGTTCGGGTGACCCCGGGGCCGCTGGTCGGCGAGAACGACGTGCCCGAGTGGATGCGGCCGCTGATGCACTCCGTCGCCAACCTGGAGCGCAAGCACTTCGAACGCGTCAAGCCGCCCGCTGACGGCTCCGGGCGGCCTGCCGCCGTGCTGATGCTGCTCGGCGAGGGCGCGGACGGGCCGGACGTGCTGCTGCTGCGCCGGGCGGACACGTTGAACTCGCACGCGGGCCAGGTCGCCTTCCCCGGCGGCACGATCGACCCGGAGGACGACGGCCCGGTCGCGGCCGCGCTCCGGGAGGCGGTCGAGGAGACCGGTGTGCTGCCGCAGGGCGTGCGCCCGGTGGCGCTGCTGCCCGAGCTGTACCTCACCCCGACCGGTTTCCTGGTCAGCCCGGTCCTCGCGCACTGGGCCGAACCGAGCCCGGTCGTCGCGGTCGATCCCAACGAGACGGCCGCCGTCGCGCGGGTTCCGCTCGCGCACCTGGCCGATCCGGCCAACCGCTGCACCATCGCCCACCGCGGCTATCGAGGACCCGGTTTCCTGGTCCCGGGGATGCTGGTGTGGGGTTTCACCGCCTGGCTGTTGTCGGGGCTGTTGACGCTCGGCGGCTGGGAACGGCCGTGGAACCGCAAGGACGTTCGCGACCTCGACGAGGCGTGGCTGGCAGTTTCGGAGCCCGAGCTGCCCGCGAGCGCGAAGGAGCAGACGTGAACTGGGTCGACCTGCTGATAGTGCTGCTCGCCGTGCTCGCCGCCGTGTCCGGTGCGCGGCAGGGCATGGTGGTGTCGCTGTGCTCGGTCGCGGGCGTGCTCGCGGGCGCGATGCTCGGCCTGTGGCTGGCACCGCTGCTGGTGGCGAACTTCGCCGACGTGACGACCCGGGTGGCCATCGGCGTCGCGCTGGTGGTGCTCATGATCGCCCTCGGCGAGATGCTTGGCGTCTGGGTCGGCAGACCGATCAAGGAGAAGCTCAACGCCACCAGGCTCACCGTGGTGGACAACTCCCTCGGCGCGGTCACGATGAGCGCGGTGGTGTTCGTCGTAGCGTGGCTGCTCGCGGTGCCGTTGACCTCGGCAGCCGGGCTGCCCGCGCTGTCCTCCGCGGTCAAGCGCTCCACCGTGCTCGGCGTCGTCGACGACGTGATGCCGCCCGCCGCGCAGAGCCTGCCCGGTTCGCTGCGCCAGCTGCTCGACTCCTCCGGCTTCCCAGCCGCGCTCGACCCGTTCGCCTCCACCCCGCGCGCCGAGGTCGGCCCGCCGGACCTGGCGCTGCAGACCGATCCGGTCGTGCAGCGGGTGCGCGCGAGCGTGCTCAAGGTCCGCGGCCGCGCTTCGTCGTGCGCGCGGGCGTTGGAGGGCACGGGGTTCGTGATCGCCCCGCAGCGCGTGATGACCAACGCGCACGTGGTCGCGGGCACCGACAAGGTCACCATCGAGGTCGGCCGCGGCGACTTCGACGCCACCGTGGTGCTCTACGACCCGCAGACCGACGTGGCCATCCTGGACGTGCCGGACCTCAAGGCGCCGGTGCTGCCGTGGGCCTCAACCGACGCCAAGCCCGGCGAGGACGGTGTGGTCGTCGGCTATCCGCTGGACGGTCCGTACACCCCGTCAGCCGCCAGGGTTCGGGACCGGATCAACCTGCGCGGCCCGGACATCTACGAGGCCCGCACCGTCGTCCGCGACGTCTACACGATCCGCGCCAAGGTCCGCAGCGGCAACTCCGGCGGACCGCTGATCGACCCGAACGGCCGCGTCCTCGGCGTGGTCTTCGGCGCGGCCGTCGACGATCACGAGACCGGCTTCGTGCTCACCGCCAAGGAGGTCGCCGACGAACTCGCCGCGGCCCCGAGGCTGTTCAGCCGGGTCTCCACCGGCACCTGCACGAACTGAGCAGGCCCCGGATGGTCAGTAGTGCTCCGGCTCGGGATCGTGGGAGCGGCGGGCGATCGAGGCGTTCTCGCGCATCGTGCGGATGGTCCGCTCCGGCGCGCGGATCTTGCGCACCTTGCGGTAGCCCATGAACCCGAACAGCCCCGCCGCCGCCAGCATCAGCAGGAACACGATGCCGAAGGCGGCCCAGCGGTACAGCCAGACCGACAGCAGCTCGCCCAGGAAGAAGAACAGGAAGAACGTGCTGAAGCCCAGCACGGCGAGCGCGAGGACGAAGTAGACGCTGCCCTTGAGGCCCTTGCGCACCTCACCCTTGAGCTCGATCTTGGCGAGCTCGAGCTCGGCCCTGATCAGGGTGGAGACGTGTGTGGTCGCCTCGCGGACGAGTCCGCCGATCGACTGCTCCGCCGCGGTGCTGGCGTTGTCGTCGGTCAGCGGGATGGACGCGACGGGCGGCAGCTCGGCTCCGCTGCCGTTGCCTTTGTGCTGGGCGCTGGTCACGCGGTCATCGTGCCATGCGCCACGGACACCGGCGTGTCGGCTCCTCGTCCCCGGCATGTCACGCGCCGCGCGCCCGGCTCCTCTTGATCAGCATCGCCGCGGCGAGCAGCGCCGCCGCGGCCGAAGCGACCAGCACCGCGGCCTTCGCCAGCTCGGCCGCTTCCTTCGGCAGCGCCAGCTCGGCGATCAGCAGGCTCACCGTGAAACCGACGCCGCCGAGCATCGAGACGGCGGCCATGTCCCGCCACGCCAGGTCCTTCGGTTTGCTGGCCAGGCCGAAGCGCACCGACAGCAGGGAGAAGCCGAAGATCCCGAGCAGCTTGCCGACGACAAGGCCGATGATCACCGCGAGCGCGATCCGGTCGGTGGTCAGCGCGGCCAGCGCGTCGCCGCCGACCGGCACCCCGGCGGCGAACAGGGCGAACACCGGCACGGCCAGCCCGGCCGACCACGGTTGGAGGCGGTGCTCCAGCCGCACGGCGGGTGCCTCGGGCTCGTAGCGGTCCCGCTTCACCCGGGTGAGCAGGCCGAGCGCGACGCCGGCGATGGTGGCGTGCACGCCGGTGGAGTGCACCGCGACCCACACCGCGACGGCGAGCGGGACGTAGATCCACGACGAGGTCACCCGGCGCCGCTGCAGGTACCAGTACAGCGCGAGCAGCACGACCGCCACGGCGACGGCCAGCAGGTCGAAGCCGCTGGTGAACAGCAGCGCGATGACCAGGATGGCACCGAGGTCGTCCACGACGGCGAGGCTGAGCAGGAAGATCCGCGCGCTGTTCGGCAGGCCGGAGCCGGTGATGGCGAGCACGCCGAGGGCGAAGGCGATGTCGGTGGCGACCGGGATCGCCCACGCCTGCCCGGAACCGGGAGCGCCCCAGCTCACCGCGAGCGCGATGCCCGCGGGCACCAGCATCCCGCCGAGCGCGGCGATCACCGGCAGCGTGGCGGCCTTGCGATCGGACAGTTCGCCGACGACGAGTTCGCGCTTGAGCTCCAGGCCCGCGACGAAGAAGAACAGCGCGAGCAGGCCGTCCTTGGCCCACTCACCCACGGTGAGGTTCAGGTGCAGCAGGTCCGGCCCGATCCGCAGATCGCGCAGCCACCGGTAGGACTCGTCCAGCGGGGAGTTGGCCCACAGCAGCGCGACGGCGGTGGCGCCGAGCAGGACCATGCCCCCGACGGTCTCGGTGCGGAGGTATCTGGCCAGGTCCGGCAGGACGGCGGCGGCTCGGCGGGCTCGCGACAAGATCGTGCTCCTTGGTCCGGGGACGGCGTATCGCCTGCCGACCAGACTTCCCGGCTCACCTGTGCGCAATCTTAGCGGCGCGCCGGGAACCCGAAAGTAGTTAGCGCAACTAAATCACGTTCTGTGAGTGAGTTCATGCACGTCAGCGCCGGGCGTCGGCCTAGGGTCGACCCGTGACCCCTCGCTCCGAGCGCGCTCGGCTCGCCGTCATCGGCGCGACGGCGGGGACGCTGTCCGGGCTCTTCGGCGTCGGCGGCGGAGTGGTGATCGTTCCCGCGCTGGTGGCGTGGTGCGGCCGGGACCAGCGGCAGGCCGTGGCCACCTCGCTGACCGCGGTCGGACCGCTCGCCGTCGCGGGGGCGATCGGGTACGCGCTGCACCGCGAGGTCGACTTCGTGCTCGCGCTCCCGCTCGGCATCGGGTCGCTGATCGGCGCCTGGCTGGGCGCGGCGCTGCTCACCAGGGCCCCGCTGGCGGCGCTGCGCTGGTTGTACGCGCTGATCGCCGTGGGCACGGCGGTGCGGCTGTGGATCGCTCCCGGCGAGGTCGGCGGTGCGGTCAGCCACGGGCTGGGGACCCTGGCACTGCTGCTGCCGATCGGGGTGGTGGTGGGGCTGCTGTCCGGGCTGACCGGCATCGGTGGGGGGACCGTGCTGGTGCCGATCATGCAGCTGGGGTTCTCGCTCCCGGCGGCGCCCGCGAAGGGAACCTCGCTCCTGATTATTCTACCGACATCGGTGCTCGGTGGCCACCAAAACTTGAAAAAAGGGAACGGTTGCCTGAAAGACTCACTCTGGGTCGGGGTCTGCGGCGTCCTCGCCACGATGACGGCGAGCCAGTTCGCCGTGTTCATGGACCACGCCCTTTCCGATGTCCTGCTGGCATTTTTGCTGGTAGCAGTGGGTATCGGTGCGGTGTGGAGTGACTTGCGCGCGCTGTTCAAGCGGGCATAGTAATAATAAACCAGCTATTTTCGCGAAGAACAAGACTTGTTCTTCTCTTTTCGTGCTCGCACACTTTCGCACCATGGGGACCGTGCTGTGGATTGGTGGCGCGCAGTGGGCTGGGAAGACCACTGTCGCCCGGATACTCGCCGAACGATTTGGACTGACCGCCTACCACTACGACTTCCACGACGCCCGGGGTCACCTGGACCGGGCCATGGCCAACGCGCTCCGGTACCCGCACCGGAACGCGGCCGTCAACGACAGCCCCGACGAGCAGTGGGTGCAGCGGTCGCCGGAGCGGATGGCGGCGGACTGCCTGCGCGGCTTCACCGAGCGCTTCGACATGGCGCTCGACGACCTGCGTGCGCTGTCCACGACGCGGCCGTTGATCGCCGAGGGGTGGGGCCTGCGGCCGGAGCTGGTCGCCACCCGGGTGACCGCGCCGGACCAGGCGGTGTTCCTGGTTCCGTCCGAGGAGTTCCGGCAGCACCAGCTGCGCGAGCTGGACCGGGCGCGCAGCCTGGCGATCGGCCATCTCGCGGTCGAGGTGAGTGATCCCGTTCTGGCACAGGCGAATCGTGTCGCGCGGGATCGCCTGCTGGCCGAGGACGCGGTTCGGTCCGCGCGGCTGTGCGGTTTCCGGGTGATCACAGTGGACGGTCGGCTGGGCGCGGGCGGTGTCGCGGACGAGGTGCAGGAGCACTTCCGCAAGCACCTTCCCCGGCGCTGACAACGAGAACGGGGCCCGCCGGAGGTCGGCGGGCCCCGTTCGTCCACAAAGGACTCAGGTGGCGCTAGACAGGGTTAGTCATCGGAACCCCTGTTCAGGCCCGAGCTGATCAGGTCCATCACGGTCGAGTCGGCCAGCGTGGTGACGTCACCGACCTGCCGGTTCTCCGCGACATCGCGCAGCAGCCGCCGCATGATCTTGCCGGAGCGCGTCTTCGGCAGCTCGGGGACGACCATGATCTGCCGGGGCTTGGCGATCGGGCCGATCTCCTTGGCGACGTGGTCGCGCAGCTCCTTCGCGATGTCACCGCCCTCGGTGGCCCCGCCGCGCAGGATCACGAAGGCCACGATGCCCTGGCCCGTCGTCGGGTCGCTCGCGCCGACCACGGCCGCCTCGGCCACCTTGGCGTGCGAGACCAGCGCCGACTCCACCTCGGTGGTGGAGATGCGGTGCCCGGACACGTTCATCACGTCGTCCACCCGGCCGAGCAGCCAGACCGCGCCGTCGCTGTCGTACTTGGCGCCGTCGCCCGCGAAGTAGAAGCCCTGCTCGGCGAAGCGCGACCAGTAGGTGTCGCGGAAGCGCTCCTCATCGCCCCAGATGCCGCGCAGCATCGACGGCCACGGCTGGTCCAGCACCAGGTAACCGCCGCCGCCCTTGCCGACCGCGACGCCCGACTCGTCGACGACCTTCGCGCCGATGCCGGGCAGCGGGCCCATGGCCGAGCCCGGCTTGCACGCGGTCACCCCGGGCAGCGGGGCGATCATGATCGCGCCGGTCTCCGTCTGCCACCAGGTGTCCACGATGGGGCAGCGGTTCCCGCCGACGTGCTCGCGGTACCACATCCACGCCTCGGGGTTGATCGGCTCGCCGACGCTGCCCAGCACGCGCAGCGAGGACAGGTCGTACTTCGCCGGGATGTCCGCGCCCCACTTCATGAAGGTCCGGATGAGGGTCGGCGCCGTGTAGTAGATGGAGACCTTGTACTTCTGCACGATCTCCCAGTGGCGGCCCTCGTGCGGGGTGTTCGGCGTGCCCTCGTAGACCACCTGCGTGGCGCGGTTGGCCAGCGGCCCGTAGACGATGTAGGAGTGCCCGGTGACCCAGCCGATGTCGGCGGTGCACCAGTAGACGTCCTCGCCCGCCTTGTGGTCGAAGACGTAGTGGTGCGTGTAGGCCGCCTGGGTCAGGTAGCCGCCCGAGGTGTGCAGGATGCCCTTCGGCTTCCCCGTGGTGCCCGAGGTGTAGAGGATGAACAGCGGGTGCTCGGAGTCGAAGGACTCGGGGGTGTGCTCGGTGGACTGGCCGTCGACGACGTCGTGCCACCAGAGGTCGCGGCCCTCGGTCCACTCGACGTCGGTGTCGGTTCGCTTGACCACCAACACGTTCTGGATCGTCGGCGTCTGCGCCACGGCCTCGTCCACCGCGGTCTTCAGCGGGGCGGGCTTGCCGCGGCGGAACTGGCCGTCGGTGGTGATCACGAGCTTTGCCTCGGCGTCCTCGATGCGCGAGCGCAGCGCCTCGGCGGAGAACCCGGCGAAGACCACGCTGTGGGTCAGACCGAGCCGCGCGCACGCGAGCATCGAGTAGATCGCCTCGGGGATCATCGGCATGTAGATCGCCACGCGGTCGCCCGCGGTGAGGCCGAGCGAGGCCAGCGCGTTGGCGGCCTTGCCCACCTCGTCCTTGAGGTCGGCGTAGGTGATCGCGCGGGAGTCCCCGGGCTCGCCTTCCCAGTGGATCGCGACCTGGTCCCCGTGCCCGGAGTCGACGTGCCGGTCGACGCAGTTGTAGGCGACGTTGAGCTTGCCGCCGACGAACCACTTCGCGAACGGGGCCGCCGACCAGTCCAGGACCTGGTCCCAGTCGGAGGTCCAGCTCAGCCGCCCGGCCTGCTCCGCCCAGAACGCCTCGCGGTCGGCGGAGGCGCGCTCGGCCAGGTCGGACGTGGCGTTGGCCTGCTCGGCGAACTCCGCGCTGGGCGGGAACGTGCGACTCTCGGTGAGCAGGTTGTCCAGAGCGTTCCCGCTCTGCCCGGCGTCGTTGCCGCTCGGTGGGGCCATGGGGGAGGACCTCCAGGGGATCGGACATTCACGTTCACGTTCACGTTGGACCGTAGTGCGATCCAGCTCACGAAAACAGCCGAGCCCGTGTGGTCCAGACCACGTCGCCGCGCTAGTCGAGCAGCCGCGATGACAGCCGCTGCCGCGCTTCCTGCCACTCCTCGGCGATCATCGAGAAGGTCACGGTGTCCCGCAGGGTGCCGTCCGGGCGGATCCGGTGGTGCCGGTGCACGCCCTCGCGCTGCGCGCCGAGCCGGGCGATGGCCCGCTGCGAGCGCAGGTTGTCGATGTCGGTGTGCCAGGTGACCCGGTTCGCGCCCAGCGTCTCGAACGCCCTGGCCAGCAGCAGCAGCTTGGCCTCGGTGTTGAGCGCCGTCCGCTGCCACGGCGCGCCGATCCAGGTGTAGCCGATCGCGATGCCGCGGTGCTCGGGGGTGATCTCGTAGTAGGACGTCGTGCCCGCCACCTCGCCCGAGCGCTGGTCGATCTGCGCCCACGGCAGCCGGAAGCCGCGCTCGCGGTCGGCGTCGCCCGCGGCGATGATCCGCCGCGTGTCGGCGAGCTCGACCGGCTGGCGCCAGCTCAGCCAGCGCCAGATCTCCGGGTCCTTGCCCGCGGCGTGCAGCCCCTCCGCGTGCTCCTGGGTCAGCGGTTCGAGCCGGACGTGGCGGCCGATCAGGACCGGCTGCTCCCACCACCTGCTGTCAACAGTCACAACCCGAAGGTAGGTATCAAGCCTCCGAAGGGGGAACGTCCACATCGCGACGATCGCGCTAGGCCACTGCTGGCGGTAACGTCCCCGTCTCGTGAGTTCCTTGGTCGCTGACCCACTGCGTCCGCTACTCGACCTGCCTCGGGTGTCCGAGGCCGTGAAGTCCGCCAGGGAGGCGATCGACGAGCTGCACCGGCACCCGGCCAACCGCAAGGGCTGGCCGACCACCGCCGCCGAGGCGTCGGTGCGTGCCGCGCGGGCCTCGGCGGTCCTCGACGGCGGCAGCGCGGAGATCCCCGCCGGGGGCGAGGTGAGCGATCCCGTGCTCGCCGGGTCGCTGCGCGTGGCCGAGTCCGTCGGTTTACTGCTCACCACCTGGCAACGCGCACCGCTGCAGGCCCTCGCCCGGCTGCACGTGCTCGCCGCGGCCGACCTGGTGCCGATCGCCCAGTCCGACGCGCTCGGCAGGCCCAAGGGCGACTCGGAGACCTCGACCCGCCTCGACCTCCTCGCGCAGCTCGTCGCGGGTGGCACGGAGGTGCCCGGCCCGGTGCTGGTCGCCGTGGTGCACGGAGAGCTGCTCGCGCTGGACGCCTTCGGTGCGGCGGACGGCGTGGTCGCGCGGGCCGCGGCCCGGCTCACCGCCATCGCCACCGGTCTGGACCCCAAGGGGCTCGCGGTGCCGGAGGTGCACTGGATGCGCAAGCCGGACGACTACCGCAAGGCGGCCGCGGCCTTCGCGACCGGCGAACCGGACGGCGTCGGCGAGTGGATCGTGTTCTGCTGCGCCTCGATGGAGGCAGGTGCCCGCGAGGGCAAGAGCATCGCGGACGCGGCGCTCGAGGCCTGACGTGGTGATGCCCCCGGGGGAGAGTCCGGGGGCATCACCACACGGGGTGTGCTCAGCGGGTGGCCGCGCCCAGGGTCACCAGGGCGTCGCGCACGTGTCCGTCGGTCTCGTTGAGCGCCAGCGCGGCCTGCGCACTGTCCACACCGGACAGAAGGCAGACCAGCGCGACCTTCACGTCGCCGTCCGCGGCCTGCAGGGCGTCGGAGCACTCCTGCTCGCCGAGCCCGGTGGCCTCGCGCAGGATCGTCACGTTGCGCCCGCGCAGCTTCGCGTTGGTGGCGCGCATGCTGACCATCAGGTTGGAGTACGTGCGGCCGAGCTTGATCATGACGGCGGTGGAGAAGGACGTCAGCACCAGCTTCTGCGCGGTGCCCGCCTTCATCCTGGTGGAGCCCGCGATCGCCTCGGGCCCGGTCTCCAGCGCGATGGTCACGTCCACGTCCACCAGCGACGCGGTCGCCGGGTTGGAGGAGACGAAGCCGGTGTGCGCGCCGATCCGCCGCGCCTCGGCGAGCGCGCCGAGCACGTACGGGGTGCGGCCCGAGGCCGCGAGACCGAGCACGAAGTCGCCGGCGACGGCGTGCTCGCGGATGACCCGCGCGCCTTCCTCGTCGTCGTCCTCGGCGTTCTCCACGGCCTTGATCAGCGCGGCGGGACCGCCCGCGTGGTGGGCCAGGAACCAGTCGTCGGGCGCGTTGAACGTCGGCGAGAGCTCCGCGGCGTCCAGCGTGGCCAGGCGGCCGGAGGTGCCCGCTCCGACGTAGTGCACCTTGCCCCCGCCGCGCAGCGCGGCGACGGCGAAGTCCACGGCCCGCGCGAGCTGCGGCAGCGTGGCCGCGACCGCGTCCGGGACCGTGCGGTCCTCATTGTTGATCAGGCGCAGGATCTCCTGCGTCGGCAGCAGGTCGATGTCCATGGTGCGCGGGTTGCGGCGCTCGGTCGGCGCGTTGACCCGGACGGCCGGGCGAGGGCTTGGCACGGTCATTTTCCTGACTCCCGTTGGCGGCGGCGGCCGTCCGGCCGCGGTCCGAGGCGGTGACCGCTCACCGCCTCATAGGTGGCCTCCAGGGCCGCGGTCGCCGAGTCGTGGTGCCGCTGCGCGATACCGACGAACAGGCAGTCGATCACGGTCAACTGGGCGATCCGGCTCGCGGTGGCTCCGGAGCGGAACGTGGTCTCGCGCGCGGCGGTGGTCAGCACGTAGTCGGCGACCTCGGTGACCGGCGAGCGCGGGAAGTTGGTCAGGGCCACGGTGATCGCGCCGCGGCTGCGCGCGACCCGCAGCGCCTCCACGGTGTCCGCGGTCGCGCCGCTGTGGGTGATGCCCACCGCGACGTCGCCCTCGGTGAGCACGGCGGCCGAGGTCAGCGCGATGTGCGTGTCGCTCCACGCGAAGGAGGTGCGGCCGATGCGGTGCAGCTTCTGCTGGAGGTCCATGGCGACGAAGGCGCTCGCGCCCACGCCGTAGACGTCGACCCGGCGCGCGATGGCCATGGCCTCGACCACGCGCTCCAGCTCGGCGACGTCGATCTGGTCCGCGGTCTCCTCGACCGCGCGGGCGTCGGAGAAGGCGACCTTGTTGACCACGGCGCGCAGGTCGTCACCCGGTCCGATGTCGCTGCCGAGGTCCCGGTCCGCACGGGCGGCGGTGCGAGCGGTGTCGGCCGCAAGGGCGATACGCAGATCCGGGTAACCGCCTACGCCGATCGCCTTGCAGAACCGGGTGACCGTCGTTTCACTGGTACCGGCCTGCTCGGCCACCTCGGTGATGCTCCGGTGCGCCACCGTGGCCGGGTCCGCGAGCACGACCTGGGCGACCCGCTGCTCCGCACGGGCGAGACCCGGGAACAGTGAACGGATCCGAACGAGGGGGCTTGCTTCGCCGGTGTCCATAGCTACGCCGTTCTCTGAGGCCATGTCGGAAACTTACTAACAAGTAGGTTGCGGATCAACCCCAGGCGAAGTGCTTGTCTCGGAGGCTGCTTCGCCACCATAACTCAGCTGAACGGGGCTGTTGATGAAGAACTTGCCCCGATCTGGAAACGCAAAGTGCTTTCCGGTGTCATTCAATCGGACGACAGGTTGTAGCACGTTCAACTTCCTGGCTGCCAGACATCCGGCTGGTAGGAGGCGTGCGCGCCGCGGCGGGTGAGAGCCCTCTCATCGGCGATGCGGCAGTTGACAACGATTGTTCGAAATCGGTCCAGCTCCGCGAAAATACGTAAAACATTCATCTGCCCGCGTCGTGCACGAGGCCGAATCGTTACACCGCCCGTCAACCGGGATGTCGGGAGATGTGACGAACGCGTCACCGGGCACCGGACAAACGTGACGAAGCCCCACCTCCCGCGCTGGTGGAGGTGGGGCTTCGTGATCACGTTCCGGTGGGGCTTTCGTCACGTCGAGGTGTGGCGAAAGCCCCACCGGCCGTCAGTGCCGGGCGGTCCTCCACCCGTCCGCGGTCAGGCGCCGCGGCTCCCGCTCGCCGTCGAGCACGAGCCCGGTGGGGCCCCAGACGCGGATGCCGTCGAGGTACACACCACGGCCCGACGACTGCGCGTCGGTGCTGTAGCGCCACCGCAGCGTCACGTCCTTCGCCTCCGGCAGGTCCGCCAGCACCGTCCACCACGAGCGGTGCCCGCTGCCGCTGAGCGCCTCCTGCGGCCCTTCCGGGGCACCGCGGCCACCGGTCCGCAGCGGGACCGGCTGCCAGCTAGTCCCGCCGTCCACACTGGCCTCCACGGTCAGCTTGTCCAGCTTCGGCTCGGTGTCCACGAACACGTCGAACGTGGCGACCTTCGCCCCGGGCAGCGCCGGGGTGGTCAGCGTGGCGTCGCGCGCGTCAGGGGCACCGGAGTACCAGGCGTCCGGGCCCTGCACCGGCCGCACGCCCATGGCCTGGGCGAGTCCCCTGGCGAACGCCCGCCGCGCCGGGTTGTTCGAGCCCCAGGTGCGGGTCGGGTGCACCCGGTTGGTCAGCAGTACCGCGACGGACCGCGAGGTCGGGTCGATCACCAGCGAGGTGCCGGTGAAACCGGTGTGCCCGGCGGTCCGCTGCCCGGCGAGGCCGTCCATGTACCAGTGCTGGTTGAGCTCGAAGCCCAGCCCGCGCTGGTTCGGCGCGAACTGCGGGATGTAGTTGACCGTCATGTCTCGCAGCGTGTCGGGCCGCAGGACCCGCTTCCCGCCGTAGCTGCCGCCGTTGAGCACCATCTGCCCGAACACGGCCATGTCGCGCGCCGTCGAGAAGATCCCCGCGTGCCCGGCGACACCGCCGAGCGACCACGCGTTCTCGTCGTGCACCTCACCGCGCACCATGCCGCGCGGCGGCACCACGGCGAACTCGGTGGCCGCGACGCGGTGCAGCTTCTCCTTCGGCGGGTTGTAGCCGGTGTCGGTCATGCCGAGCGGATCGGTGACCCCCTTGCGCACCAGCACGTCCAGGGGTGCGCCCGCCACCTGCTCGGCCAGCACGGCGAGGGTGATCAGGTTGAGGTCGGAGTAGATGTAGCCGGTGCCGGGCGGCTGCTGGAGCTTGGACTCCAGGGCCGCCTTGATCCGCGACGGCTTGTCCGGCCAGTCCCGCCACAGCGGGATGAACGGCTGCATGCCCGTGGTGTGGGTGAGCAGCTGGCGGACCTTGATGCCTTCCTTGCCGTTGGCGGCGTAGGCGGGCAGGTAGCTGGCGACCGTGCGGTCCAGGTCGATCTTGCCGCGCTCCACCTGCTGCATCACGACGACGGAGGTGAACAGCTTGGAGATCGAGGCCATGTCGAAGATCGTGTCGGCGCCCATCGGCACCCACTTGTCCTTCGGCAGTTCGGTGCCCTTGTCGTCGGCGTAGCGCAGCGCGTGTCCCAGCGCGCCCTTGCTGACCACGACCCCGTCGTGCACCAGCACGCCGACCGCGCCCGCGTAGAGCGGGTTGGCCGTGCCCTGCTTCTCCGTCCACGCCCGCAGCTGGTTCCACGCGGCGTCGATCGGCGCGCGGTCGAGGCCGACCTGCTCCGGACTGCCGTCGCGCAGCTTCGTCCACTGTGGAGCGAAACCGGAGTGCGGGCGGTCGAACCGCCCCGCGGTGCCGAAGGCCTCCGGGGAGGCGGGCGCTGCCGACGCGGTCCCGCCGAGCACGGCGAGACCGGTCAGCAGCGCGACACAGGTCAATGCACGGGAACGCATGTCACCTCTCACCGGTAGATCAGGTATTTGGCGCGGTGCCTGCGGAAATCGGCCTCTTCGGCCTGGTAGCTGCCGACGATCTCGTCGACGCCCGCGCCGCGCTCCACCATGTCCTTGAGCCGGTCGGTGCCCCACAGCTTCGCGATGAAGTTGTCGGTGCGCCACGCGAACAGGCCCGGGTAGAGCTTCTTGGCCTCCACGAGCATCGCCACACCGGCCCGGATCGGCTCGAAGCGGCGCTTGTCCGTGATCATCAGCTGCACGCCGCCGCAGTTCACGCCGACGTGCTTGTTGAAGGTGGGCTGGAAGTACATTTCGCGGAAGAGCACGCCGGGCATCCGGTAGCCGTTGAGCGCCTCGGCCCACCGCCAGTCGACCTTGGGCGCGCCGATGATCTCGAACGGCCTCGTGGTGCCCCGGCCCTCCGACCACAGGGTGCCCTCGAACAGGCAGGTCCCGGGGTAGGCGAGCACGGTGTCGGGAGTCGGCACGTTGGGGCTCGGCGGAACCCACAGCAGCCCGGTGTCGGAGAAGAGGCTGTCCCGCCGCCAGCCGCGCACCTCGACGACGTCGAGCTGAGTGACCTTCGAGCCGGTTTCCTGCGGCAGGAACGTGTCGTTGTACAGCCGCGCCAGCTCGCCCATGGTCATGCCGTGCCGCAGCGCGATGGGCTTGCGGCCGACCCCCGAGGAGTGCTTCGGGTCCAACTGCGGCCCGAACGCCTGGCCGCCAATGGGATTCGGCCGGTCGAGCACGATGACCGGGAGGTTGCCCGCGAGGATCGCGGCGTGCATCGCCGTGTAGAGCATCCAGATGTAGGTGTAGAACCGCACACCCGCGTCGCCGATGTCGAACACGACGGTGTCCACGCCGGCCTTCTTGTACAGCTCGGCGAGCTTGGTCGCGTTGATGCCGTAGGCGTCGAACACCCGCAGCTTCGTGCGCGGGTCGATGAACTCGCCTTCGGAGCCACCGGCTTGCGCGGTGCCGCGGAAACCGTGCTCGGGGCCGAAGACGCCGACGATGTTGACCTTCTTGCTGTCGGCCATGGCGTCGACGATGTGGCGCATGTCGGAGAGCACGCCGGTCGGGTTGGTGACGATGCCGACCTTCTTGCCCGCCAACGCCCTCCAGCCGCCCGCGGCGAGCTGGTCGGCACCCGTGCGGACGGGCGGTCGCCAGAAGCCGGCTCCGGCCTCGGCCTCCGGCTGCGCCGCGGCGACACCGGCACCCACGCCGATCGCGGGCGCGGCGAGGGCACCGGCGGCGAGGAACTTCCGCCTGTTCAGACCATCCATTGTGGACATTCCTCCGCTTACCAGGTCAGGCCGTGGCCGAACGGGAACCGGACGGCGGTCGGGTCGGCGGCGCTGGGCACGCTGACCGGGAGCTTGCCCTTGGGGGAGAGCTCGCCGAGCACGACCTTGGCGACGGACTCCATCGAGCCCGCGCTGAACGAGTAGGTGTTCAACCACGTCTTCACGGAGTCCACGTGCGCGGCGTCGTACGGATCGCGCACGGCGACGGCGACGACCGGCTTCCCGGTGGCCGCGAGCTTGTTCAGCAGCTCGCGCTGCAACGGCTCCTTGGCCGCGCGGTTGGTCAGCACGACCACGGCGTCGTTCTGCCCGGCCGCGGTCACCGCCGACTCGATCGCCTGCGGCGTCGGCCGGAGACCGGTCGTGAGCGCGGTCGTCGCGACGCCCCGCGCGCTGAGCTGCTTCGACAGCGTCTGCGTGCTCGCGGTGCCCCACGTGGCGGCGGGGTCGCTCCAGCCCGTCACCAGGACCTTGCCCGGCTTGGTGCGCAGCGGCAGCAGCTTGTCGTCGTTGCGGATCGCGGTCACGGTGCCGTCGGTGACCTTCTGCGCGACGGCCTGGTTGCGCTTGTTGCCGACGAACTTCTCCGCGGCGGCAGGGTCGACGAGCGGCTTGGTGAGGATGCCGCGCTTGAACTTCATCACCAGGATGCGCAGCACGCTCTCGTCGATGCGCTGCTCGGTCAGCTCACCGGTGCGCACTGCGTTGATCACGCTGTTGATCGCCAGCTCCAGGTACTGCGGCATCAGCAGCACGTCGACGCCCGCCTTCAGCGCGAGCACGGGCAGCCGCGCGTCCGGGTGCTTCTTGCGCGCGCCCTCCATCCGCAGCGAGTCGGTGTAGACCACGCCGCGGAAGCCGAGCTCGCCGCGCAGCATCCCGGTGATCACCTTGGGAGACAAGGTCGACGGCTCACCGGAGTCGTCCAGCTTCGGCACCACGATGTGCGCAGTCATGATCGAGTCCACGTCCTTGGCGATGGCCGCGCGGAACGGCGGCGCGTCCAGCTGCGCCCACTGCTCGGGGGTGTGGTTGATGACCGGGAGGCCGTAGTGGCTGTCCACGTCGGTGTCGCCGTGGCCGGGGAAGTGCTTGACGTTGGCGGAGACGCCCTGCGTGGGCAGTCCGCCCTGGTAGCCCTTGACCTGCGCGGCGACCATGTCGGAGACGAGCTTGGGGTCGGAAGAGAACGACCGCACGCCGATGACCGGGTTGGCCGGGTTGACGTTGACGTCCGCGTCCGGGGCGAAGTTCTGGTTGATGCCGACCGCGCGCAGCTCCTGGCCGGTGACCTCGGCGGCCTTCTTGGCGTCCTCGGTGGATCGGGTCGCGCCGAGGGCCATGCTGCCGGGGAACTGGGTGGCGGGCGGACCGAACCGCGTCACCACGCCCTGTTCCTGGTCGGTGCTGACGAGCAGTGGCAGGTTCCCGGAGTCCAGCGCGGCGCGCTGCAGGCCGTTGGAGAGCTCGGCGACCTGGCGGGCGTTGTGGAAGCTGTCGGTCCACGCGAAGTAGATGACGCCACCGAGGTGGTAGCGCTTGACGACTTCGGCGGCCGTGTCGACGCCGAACTCCTCGCGGTTCTTCGGGTGCGGGGTGTCAGCGGTCTTGCCGTAGACGTTGGCGACGAAGAGCTGGCCGACCTTCTGTTCGAGCGTCATGCCGCGGAGCGTGGTGGCAGCCGCGCTCGTGGTGGCCGCCTCCGCGTTCTGCACGGGCGCGTCCGGGGCGGCGACGGCCCCGGGGACGCCCACCGTGGCGGCGGCGATGGCTGCTGACAGCAGCACCGCGACCTGCCTGCGGGGGATGGACTTGACGTGACGCAACGGAGCCTCCCGACGTCGCTGGCGGCCAATTCTCAACTGGATGCCCGGTAAGCACGGCAAGTTACCCACGGGGATCCTGGGGGTCAACGCGTGTGACGGGGCTGCAACGAACTCAAGTGCCCTGGTCGCCCGCTTGCCGAACAATCCGATCCCATCGCTGGTTCATCTGGCGCAGTCGGTGCAGGCTTTCACGAACCGTGCGGACGTGCACACCCTCTGTGGCAGGGAGCGAAGGTGGCACGAAAAAGGGGACGGCGCCCGTCGACTTGCGTCGAGGGCGCCGCCCCATCAGCGAGGAGGATCGGGGTACCAAGCGTGCATCTCGTGTCGTACCTGGTGAGGGCTCGGCGTCCAGCGTCCTGATACGCAGCCCTTCGACGACATGCCTCCCGCGGCGTGCTGCGCGTGGGTTCCCAATCTCCTCGCACGGAGCGACAGGGGGTGAACGGTACTTCTCTTCGTAACGTTCCTGGCCTCTACCGGTCCGCACTTCCCTTTGTAGTCCGTGACTGCCGTCACAGCAAGGGCACTTCCGGGTGCACCGGTTCAGCAAGGTCGACACGCCCCGCGCCAACCCACCGGTAGGGCTGCGCCTTCGGCTGGAAACCGCTAGCCCTAACAGGTTCAGTCGCTCTGTTCCTCTTGCCCTTTGGCCCGCCGCTGGTGCCTGCGGATGCCGTAGAAGGCGACTCCGGCCGCCGCGACGACGCCCAGTCCGACCGCGGCGGCGGCCACCGCCGTGCCCGACGGGCTCGGGATGCGCGAGCGCAGCGAAACCGGGTCGGAGAAGGTGAGCACCGGCCACCCGCGCTGCGCGGCGACCTTGCGCAGCGACCGGTCCGGGTTGACCGCGGTGGGGTGCCCGACCGCCTCCAGCAGCGGCAGGTCGGTGATGGAGTCGGAGTAGGCGTAGCAGTCGGCCAGGTCGTACCCGCCAGCCTCGGCCAGCTCCCGCGCGGCGACGACCTTGTTCTCGCCGTAGCAGTAGAAGTCGACCTCGCCGGTGTAGCGGCCCTCCGCCGCCACCATCCTGGTGCCGACGCTGCGGGTGGCCCCGACCATCTCGGCGATCGGCTGGACGATCTCCGCGCCGGAGGCAGAGACGACGATCACATCGTGACCTTCGGTCTTGTGGTCGGCGATCAGTTCGGCGGCTTCGGCATAGACCAAAGGGTTGACGATGTCGTGCAGCGTCTCGTCCACGATCGCGCGCACCTGTTCGACGTCCCAGCCGGTGCACAGCGAGGTCAGGTGCTCGCGCATCCGTTCCGTCTGGTCCGCGTCCGCCCCGGCGAGCATGAACATGAACTGGGCGTAGGCGCTCTTCAGCACCGCCCGCCGGTTGATCAATCCCTCCTGGAAGAAGGGCCTGCTGAAGGCCAGCGTGCTCGATTTGGCGATGACGGTCTTGTCGAGGTCGAAGAACGCCGCGACCCGGGTCTTTGCCGTCTTTCGCCCGCTCTCACCAGGAACGATCACGCGTTCAGCATAGGTCTCGTTGCGGCACCGCTGCCGAATCGTCACCTGTCGCTCGAACGGACGAGAGGCAACTTCTGGCGGCGGGGGGATACAGTAGTCACGTCCGGCTGTGCCGGACGGGTTCAGTCCGACCCCCCGGGACTGAACCTATGACGACCCCCGTCCCTCCCCCCTGGCGGGGGTCGTCCCATGTCCGGACCCGTTTCGGCCGGCCTTTCCGAGCCTTCCTCGCGCCCTTGGAACGTTCTATACCAACGTTATGCGCGGGGTGGAGCTCCGTGGTGCCGCGGATGCCTTGTGCCGCAAAACGGTTTCACGCCGAACTCACACACCGCCGCGACGCGCCGATGGGGACGGGGTTCGCCGAGTTCGATTCGGCGCCCGCCGGTTCTTCACTCGGGGTCGCGCGCGCGAGGGGGACCCCCGCTTTCAATTCTCTCGCGCCACACCGACATTTCCGCCGCCGCGACCACCAGGTGCGGCCGAGTTGTCCACAACGCACCCCGTTGTCCACAGATCGCCCCGACCCCATGGCACCCCACCCGATCCCGGGCGACCGTGGAACAGCCGCCGGAACTCACACCGGCGCGACGCGAACGTCAGGGGGAGACAGTGGACACGGCACGGCCGCTGGTGTTGATGGAGGACACCGAACTGCTCGACGAAGCACTGCGACTGGCCGCGGCGGCGGGTTGCGACGTGCAGCGGGTGCCCGACCCGTCCGCCGCGCGGCAGCAGTGGGCGTCCGCGCCGCTGGTGCTGCTCGACGACACGGGCCTGAGGCACTGCGCCGAAGCGGATCTGCCGCGCAGGGCGGACATCGTGGTGCTGACGGCGACCGAGCCCGATCCGGCGCTGTGGCGGCAGGCCGTCGAGCTGGGGGTGCACAAGGTCCTCGCCCTTCCCGAAGCCGAGGACTGGCTGACCGCCACGCTTGCCGACATAGCGGAAGGCCCGGGATCGGATGCGGGCCGCGTGCTCGCGGTGATCGGCGGCCGGGGCGGAGCAGGGGCGTCGGTGCTGTCCTGCGCGACCTCCGTGGTCGCGCTCCGCCGCGGCGAACAGGTGCTGTTGGTCGACTGCGATCCGCTGGGCGGCGGCCTCGACCTGATGCTCGGGGCCGAGCACGCGGAGGGCCTGCGCTGGCCCGGCCTGACACCGACGCGCGGGCGGATGTCGCCCTCGTCGTTGCGATCCGCCCTGCCCACCGCCGACGTGCGGGGCGGCGGCCTCACCGTGCTGTCCTGCGACCGGGACGGCAGCGGACCGGAGCCGGCCGCGGTGGAGGCGGTGGTGTCCGCCGGGCGTCGTGGTGGCGGGATCGTCGTGTGCGACCTGCCGCGGCACCTGCCCGCCGCCGCGCTCACCGCTCTCGATCTCGCCGACCTCGCGGTGCTCGTCGTGCCCGCGGAGGTCCGCGCCTGCGCAGCCGCCTCTCGGGTCGCGGAGCGGGCACTGAGCCGCGGGGTTCAGCTCCGCGTCGTGGTGCGGGGTCCGGCACCGGGTGGGCTCCTGCCGACCGACGTGGAGCGTTCCCTCGCCCTGCCGCTGCTCACGTCGATGCGCCCGGAGCCCGGTATCGACCGTGCACTCGACAACGGCCACGCCCCGGCACAGGGCAAGGGGCCGCTCGCCGAGGCCGCGGGGCACGTGCTCGACGTCCTCTGCGGAAGCCGGCAATGAGCGAGGACCTCGCCGACCGGGTCCGGCACCGGATCGCGGCGAGCACCGCGCCGGTGACCGCGGGAGCCGTGGCCGAGGCGGTTCGCGCGGAGGCCGGCGGAGTCATCGGAGACGCCACCCTCTTGCAGACGATTCGTTTGCTGCACCAGGAATTCGTCGGTGCCGGGCCGCTGGAGCCGCTGCTGCGCGACCCCGCCACCACCGACGTGCTGGTCGCTGGTGCCGGGCAGGTGTGGGTGGACCAGGGCCGCGGTCTCCGGCAGGTGCCGGTCGACCTGCCGGACGAGGAATCCGTGCGGCGCCTGGCTCAGCGGCTCGCCCTCGCAGCCGGGCGGAGGCTCGACGACGCGCAGCCCTACGTGGACGGTTGGCTGCCCGAGTGCGGCGCCGGAGGAAGCGTCCGCCTGCACGCGGTGCTCGCGCCGATCGCCGCGGACGGCACCTCCGTGTCGCTTCGCGTGCTCCGCCCGGCGACGCACGACCTGGACGCCCTGTGCGGGCTGGGAACCTTCGACCACGCGATGACGGCGGTTCTCAGATCGCTGGTCGCGGCGCGGTTGGCCTTCCTCGTCGTCGGCAACACCGGCTCCGGCAAGACGACCTTGCTCGCCGCGATGCTCGGCTGCGTTCCGGAGGACGAACGGATCGTCAGCGTCGAGGAAGCCGCGGAACTGCGTCCGGCGCACCCCCACGTGGTCCGGCTCGTGGCTCGCCCGCCCAACGTCGAGGGCGCCGGAGAGATCACGCTGCGTCAGCTCGTCCGCCAGGCCCTGCGCATGCGCCCGGACCGCTTGGTGGTGGGCGAGGTCCGCGGTGCGGAGGTGTGCGAGCTGCTCGCCGCGCTGAACACGGGGCACGACGGCGGGGCGGGCACCGTGCACGCGAACTCCCCGGCCGAGGTCCCCGCGCGCTTGGAAGCGCTCGCCGCGCTCGGCGGACTGCCCCGGGACGCCTTGCACAGCCAGCTCAGCGCGGCCATCCAGGTGGTGCTCCACATGAAGCGCGAACCCGGGGGACGTCGCCGACTCGCGGGGATCGGCACCCTCGTCCGCGTCGACGAGCGCGCCAGGTTCGTTCCCGTCTGGCAGCACGACGACGGGTGGAAGCCAGGCAGGTCCCTGCTCGCCGATCTGCTCAAGGCAAGGGAGGTGAACCCGCCGTGGTCGCCGTCGCCCTCTTCCTGCTCGCCGTAGGAATCATGTTGTGGCCCAACGTGTCCGCGCGACCCAGGCTCGCGGCGCTGTCCGGGGTGCCGAAGCGTTCCAAGTGGACACGGCACGGGCCGAACGCGGCGATCCTCGTCGTGGCGGCCGGAGCCTGCGGGTGCCTCCTCGCCGGGGTGGGTGGCGGACTCGCCCTCGCTGCCCTGTTCTGGACCGGAGCGAGGCACCTGCGGCGTCGGCGCTTCGACCTTCGCCGACGCGCAGCGGCGCGGGACCTGGCGGCAGCCCTTGAACTCATCGTCGGCGAGCTGCGGTCAGGTGCGCATCCTGCGAGCGCGGTCGAGAACGTCGCCGTGGATTCGGACCCCGAGACGGAGAAAGTGTTGCGCTCCATAGCTTGTACGGCCCGGCTCGGTGGAGACGTGCGGGCCGCCATCGATCGGTTCGCCGAAGCGGACCGCCTGCGTGGGCCGGTCCTGCGGCAGTTCGGCGAGGCGTGGAGCACGGCGGAGAACCATGGCGTGCCCCTGGCGGAGCTGGTGGAGGCCCTGCACCGCGACCTGAGCCAGAGGGTTCGGTTCGAGAGCCAAGTCGACTCGCGGATGGCCGGTCCACGGTCCACAGCCGCCGTGCTGGCGGGTCTGCCGATCGTTGGTCTGCTCCTCGGTGAGGCGATGGGGGCGGCTCCGTTCGCGGTGCTCGTCGGAACCGGCTTCGGTCAAGGGCTGTTGATCGCCGGATCCGTGCTGATGTGCGCGGGCGTGGCGTGGAGTACACGGTTGATCTCGCGGGTGGTGACTGCATGACGGCGCAAGCCTTGGCGGCGCTGGCGCTGGCGGCGGCATTGATCGTCGCGCCCACCGCGCCCGGTGCTCGGCCGAGACTCCGTGCACTGTGTGGACAGCATAGCGCCGTACACGACGCGGAGTCCCGAGCTGGGCCTCGTCGGCGGCTGTTGGCTGTGCTCGCCGGGCTCAGCGTTGGCGGCTGTTTCGTTGCCATCGCACCGGATTCCGCGCTCCTGAGCCCGGGGGTCGCGGTCGCGGCCTGGTACGGCGCCCGCTGGCTGCTCAGCAGGCAGGTGGAGCCGTCGGATGCCGATCCGTTGGTACTGGCTGCGGCATGGGACATGTTCGCGGCGTGCCTGGGCTCCGGAATGCCAGTGCCCGCTGCCGTGCGTGTCTCCGCCGACCGGCTTGCGGGCAGGGCCCGTGCAGCCTTGGTGGAAGCCGCCGAACTGCTCGCGCTGGGCGCGGCTCCCGCGATCGCGTGGCAGGCCGCGTCGGCCCTCCCGGAGACCGCTCGATTGGCCAGGGCGGCGCGGGGGACGGCCCGGTCGGGTGCCGCGCTCGCCCAGCTCGTCCGGGAACTGGCCGCTGCGCAGCGCGCCACCGCCGCTGACCGGGCCGAATCGCGCGCGCAGCGTGCGGCGGTGCTCATGTCCGCGCCACTGGGCGCGTGCTTCCTGCCCGCCTTCCTCTGCCTCGGTGTCGCGCCCGTGATCGTCGGCCTGGCGAACGGACTGATGGCCACCTGGTAACCGCGGTATCCGGAATGTCCGAAGTGGACAGGAAATACATGGAGAACTACCCGAACCCCTGGAAGGGGTGGTTGAAAGTGCGTTGGAAAGTGTTTTCGACTCCGCGGTCCCGCCTTGTCGGACTCGTCGACTCCGATGCCGGGATGGCCAGCTCGGAATACGCGATCGTGACCATTGCCGCCGCCGCATTGGCGGGCATCCTCTACGCGGTGGTCACCGGCGAGCCGGTGACGGCGGCCCTGGAGGGGTTGGTCCGGCGTGCGCTCGACGTCGCCTTCTAGTGGTGAACGACCGGGGCGCGGCGACCGTGGAGGCCGCCATCGCGGTGGCCGCTCTGCTGCTCGTGCTCGGCCTGGCGTTCACCGGTCTGCGTGCCGTCGCCGATCAGATCCGGTGCGTCGACGCCGCCCGCGAGATCGCCCGGTTGATCTCCCGGGGCGATCACGGTGGTTCGGCCGAGGCGCTCAGCAAGATCGCTCCGGCGGGGGCCGCGCTGACCGTTCGGCAGGACGGCGACAGTGTTTCCGTCGCGGTCGAAGTGGCGGCGCTTGGGCGCCTGCTGCCGGGCCTGCGGCTGCGGGGCACTGCGTTCGCCGTGCTCGAACCTGGCGTCGGCAGCCCGGAAACGGCGTTCTGACCAGCGAGGATCGCGCTGACCTCGGGTCGGCGACCGTCCCGGCGGCGGTGGGTGTCGCCGGTCTGCTCTCCGTGCTGGTGCTGCTGATCGGGCTCGGCTCGGCGTTGATCCACCGGCATCGGGCGGAGGCCGCGGCCGATCTCGCGGCGCTCGCGGCCGCCGGGCAGGCTGCCTCCGGTGTCGCGGCGTCGTGCCGCGCGGCCGAGCGGGTCGCCGCCCGGATGGGCGTCGCGATCACCTCCTGCCGGCTCGACGGATGGGACGCGCTCGTCGAGGTTCGGGCGAGGGCGAACGGCCCCCTGCCGTTCGTCGTACCGGTCGTCGCACGGGCCAGGGCCGGTCCGGCTGAGTGATCGACATGTGCCGACTGCGATGAGCGGTCGGTGAGCCACGGCGAGCGGCACGGAGATCCACTGTGATCGGCATTACCCCCGGAGAGGGGGTGCCGGTCGTCGCAGTCGAATGGTCCGCGAAGTTCGTTCCGTCTGCGATCCAGGTCTCATTCGCCGTGCCGTAGCTACCGGTTGTCGACGCGGGGTTACGCAAGGTGGCCGTTGTGCCGTTTGGTTTTAGTGGAAGCGAGAAGCAGCCGTTGGAGGCAGAAAATGGATTGGTCGGACAGCTGGCGCGGAGCATTCCGGATCGAGCTGCGCGCTGAGGCCATCGGCCTCGCGTGGCGCGGCTGGCCGGTCCTGCCGGGTACCTACCCGACCGCTGCCGGCTGGGCTGGCCGGGACGGCATCCAGACCGACGGTCCCGTTCCGGTGCACCAGGACTGGGCCGAGCGCGTCGGCACCCAGCCCGACCAGGTCGCCACCTGGTGGAGCGGCCGCCCCTACTCGCTGCTCGTGGCCACCGGCATCGTCCTCGACGCGATCGAGGTGGACGCGGAACTGGGTCGCCGCGCCGCCATCGAGCTGCGCGCGGCCGGCGTCGTCGTCCCCATCGCGGCCACCCCCTCCGGCAGCTGGCTGTTCCTCACCGGCACCGGTGCCCAGCTCCGCCGGGAGCTCGCCGTGCAGGGCGGCATCGTCCTGCACGGCAAGGACAGCTACATCCCGCTTCCGCCTTCGCCTTTCCAGCACGGCGTCGCCCACTGGCGGGTCAAGCCGCAGGTCTGCGGCTGGAACCTGCCGAGCTCGGAGATCGTTCAGGACGCTCTGTCCCTGGCTCTGCGCTCCGACGCCGTCGACAACGCTGCGCGGCTGGTTACCGCGGAGCGCTAGGGGATCGGTCAGCCTGCTCGACGCGACTCGACCCCACAACGGCGAGTACCGCATCGAGTACGGCGACCGCTCCCGCCTTGTCCAGCGGTTCGTTGCCATTCCCGCACTTTGGCGACTGAACGCAGGACGGGCACCCCGCCGGGCACTCGCAGGAAACGATCGCCTCCCGCGTAGCTGCTAGCCAAGGGACAATCGCGGCATGGCCGCGATCGGCAAAGCCGGCTCCCCCCGGATGCCCATCGTGCACGAACACCGTCGCCTCCCCGGTGTCAGCGTGCGAAGCGGTGGACACCCCGCCGATGTCCCAACGGTCGCAGGTCGCGAAAAGCGGTAGCAGGCCGATCGCCGCGTGCTCGGCAGCGTGTAGCGCGCCGGGGGTGCGCGCCGGTTCGATACCGGCGCCCCCCGGCGCGCTACCGCGCAACAACTCCTCCGACAGCGTGTACCAGACCGCCCGCGTGGTCAGGGTCTGCGCGGGCAGGTCGAGCGGAACCTGGTCCAGGATCCGGCCGGAGGGCAGCTTCCGCAGGTAGCCCACCACCTCGGAGGTCACCTCCACCTCACCGAGGCAGACCGACACCCCACCTGAATAGCGACGTTCCTCCACGGTGCGCACCACGGAGATGTCCACGACCGTCCTCGGTGCGGTCGTCCACTCCGGATCCTCGGCGTGCACGAGGGCGATACCGGCCTCCAGGTCGAGCTCGTCGACCACATAGGACTCGCCCCGGTGCAGGTACACCGCACCCCGATGCACTGTGGCGCAAGCGGAATCCGGGTCGACCGTGCCGAGCAGCCTGCCGGACTCGCCCTCGACGACCGCGATCTGCTCACCGCCGGAGCCCCGGATGTCGACCGTCCCGTGTGGACCTTCCCGGTCGGTCCAGAACCAACCGGTCGGCCGCCGCCGCAGCACCCCGTCGGCGACCAGCCCGTCCAGCACCGGACGCGCGGCGGGACCGAACCCGGCGACGCACTCCTCGGTCAGCGGCAGTTCCGCCGCGGCGCAGGCCAGTTGCGGCGCGAGGACGTACGGGTTGGCCGGGTCCAGCACCGTGGCCTCGACCGGGCGGCTCAACAGCGCGGCGGGATGGTGCACCAGGTAGGTGTCCAGCGGATCGTCCCTGGCGATGAAGACGACCAGGGCCTCGTCCCCGTCCCGCCCGGCGCGGCCCGCCTGCTGCCAGAACGAGGACAGCGTTCCCGGCCAGCCCGCCACGAGCACCGCGTCCAGCCCGGAGATGTCGACGCCCAGCTCCAGCGCGCTGGTGGTGGCCACCCCGAGCAGCCGTCCGTCGAGCAGGGCCCGCTCCAGCGCGCGCCGTTCCTCCGGCAGGTAGCCGCCGCGGTAGGAGTCCACGAACCGCGCGAGCTCGGGATCGACGTCGGCGAGGATACGGCGGGCGCCGAGCGAGGCCAGCTCCACGCCGCGCCGGGATCGGACGAAGGCCAGCGTGCGCGCGCCCTGCAGCACCAGGTCGGCCAGGATCCGGGCGGCCTCGGCACCGGCGGATCTGCGGATCGGCGCGCCGTTCTCCCCGGTCAGGTCCTCAAGCAGCGGCGGTTCCCACAACGCGACCGTGCGCCCGCCGCTCGGCGATCCGTCCTCGGTGACCGCCTGGCACTCGGTCCCGGTCAGCAGCGATGCGGACTCGGCCGGCCGCGCCGCGGTGGCGGAGGCCAGCACGAACACCGGGTCGGAGCCGTACCTGCGGGCCACCCGGCGCAGCCGCCGCAGCAGCAGGGCGACGTGGGAGCCGAACACCCCGCGGTAGGCGTGGCACTCGTCGATCACCACGTGGGTCAGCCTGCGGAAGAAGCCCGACCAGCGGGCGTGGGCGGGCAGGATCCCGCGGTGCAGCATGTCCGGGTTGGTGAAGATCCACCGGGAGTGCGCCCGCACCCAGTCCCGCTCCACCCTCGGTGTGTCACCGTCGAAGGACGCAGCCCTGATCCCGGGCAGCCCGAAAGCGGTGACCGCGCGCAGCTGGTCGGCACCGAGGGCCTTGGTCGGCGCGAGGTAGAGCGCCCGCGCCCGTTCGTCCTCGGTCAGCGCCGCCAGCACCGGCAGTTGGTAGGCGAGTGACTTGCCGGAGGCCGTGCCGGTCGCGACTACCACGTTCCGCCCCGCGCGCGCCAATTCGGCTGCCTCGACCTGGTGCCGCCACGGCCGTTGCACTCCGTCCCCGCGCAGTGCCTCGACCAGTGCGCCCGGGACCCAGTCCGGCCAGTCCGCGAACTCCGCCCCCCGGGGTGGGACGGAGGCGACGTGGGTGAGCGGGTGCTCGTCCGGGCCGGTGCCCGCGACCACCTGATCCAGCAGGTCACGCCCGTGCAGGCGCCGGTACGACGCGCCGCCGGGGATGTCCTGTCGTCCGTCCGTCCGCCCACGCACGTCCCGGAGTCTGACAGCAGGGACCGACAGCCTCGAAACCCAAGATCAGGGCGGCCGAGATGATCACGGAGGGTGTCCGTGTAGGGACGCGGTGAAGGCGCCTGTGACGTTGGCAATAGACTCCGCCTCCGTTGCATCGCCGGGACCGCGCCGTCCCGGCGGTGCACGTGCCTTTTCCGCGTCGGAGCTGACGCAGCTGGTGGCTCCTGGCGCGGCATAACCGCGACAGACCAGGAGGACGGATGTCCCGCCTCAACCTCGCCCAAAGCATGTGGGCGCAGGGCATCGAGCTCACCGGAGGTGATCGCGGCCTCGTCGCGATCGTCGCCGTTGTGGCTCTTGCCGCGCTCGCCATTGGGTATGTCCTGCTCAGGGAGGTCCTGGCAGCCGGCCAGGGCACCCAGAAGATGCAGGAGATCGCCAAGGCGGTGCAGGAGGGTGCGGCCGCGTACCTGAACCGCCAGTTCCGCACGCTCGGCATCTTCGTCGTGATCGTGTTCGCCCTGCTGTTCGCCCTCCCCGCCGAAGACTGGTCGGAGCGGTTGGGCCGCTCCCTGTTCTTCATCGTGGGCGCCTTGTTCTCCGCGGCCATCGGTTACCTCGGCATGTGGCTCTCGACCAGGGCCAACGTCCGGGTCGCCGCCGCGGCGAACGAGGGCGAGGGCGGCCGCGAGAAGGCGGCGCGGGTCGCTTTCCGCACCGGTGGCGTCGTCGGCATGATGACCGTCGGCCTCGGCCTGTTCGGTGCCGCGATCGTCGTGCTCGCCTACGCGGGTGCCGCCCCGAAGGTGCTGGAGGGCTTCGGGTTCGGTGCCGCGCTGCTGGCCATGTTCATGCGCGTCGGCGGCGGCATCTTCACCAAGGCCGCCGACGTCGGCGCCGACCTGGTCGGCAAGGTCGAGCAGAACATCCCGGAGGACGACCCCCGCAACGCCGCGACCATCGCCGACAACGTCGGTGACAACGTGGGTGACTGCGCGGGCATGGCCGCCGACCTCTTCGAGTCCTACGCCGTCACGCTGGTCGCCGCCCTGATCCTCGGCACCGCCGCGTTCGGCACCCAGGGCCTGCTGTTCCCGCTGATCGTGCCCGCGATCGGGGTGGTCACGGCGATCATCGGTGTCTACATCACCAGGACCAAGCCCGGCGAGAGCGGCCTGACCGCGATCAACCGGTCGTTCTACATCTCGGCGATCATCTCCGCGGTCCTGTGCACCATCGCGGCGTTCGTCTACCTGCCCGGCACCTTCGCGGGTCTGACCGGCCTGGCGCCCGAGCGTGCGGCCGCCGAGGGCAGCCCTGCCATGATCGCGGCCGTCGCGGTGATCATCGGCATCGTGCTCGCCGGCGTCATCCTGTGGCTGACCGGCTACTTCACCGGCACCGACTACCGCCCGGTCAAGGACGTCGGCAAGACCTCGCTGACCGGCGCGGCCACCGTCGTGCTCTCCGGTATCTCGGTCGGTTTCGAGTCCGCCGTCTACACCGCGCTGGTCATCGGCGCGGCGGTCTACGGCGCGTTCGTGCTCTCCGGTTCGACCATCGTCGCGCTGTTCGCCATCGCGCTCGCCGGTTGCGGCCTGCTGACCACGGTCGGCGTCATCGTCGCCATGGACACCTTCGGCCCGGTCAGCGACAACGCGCAGGGCATCGCGGAGATGTCCGGCGACGTGGAGGGCGAGGGCGCGAAGATCCTCACCGAGCTCGACGCGGTCGGCAACACCACCAAGGCGATCACCAAGGGCATCGCGATCGCGACCGCGGTGCTCGCGGCGACCGCGCTGTTCGGCTCCTACAAGGACGCGATCGACAAGGCGCTCGGTGGCGTCGCCCAGGGCCTCGGCCTGTCCGGCAGCTACGAGATCATCCAGCCGAACCTGCTGGTCGGCCTGGTCATCGGCGCAGCAGTGGTGTTCATGTTCTCCGGTCTCGCGGTCAACGCGGTGACCAGGGCGGCGGGCGCGATCGTCTTCGAGGTCCGGCGCCAGTTCCGGGACAACCCCGGGATCATGGACGGCACCACCAAGCCGGAGTACGGCAAGGTCGTGGACATCTGCACCAGGGACTCGCTGCGCGAGCTGGCCACCCCCGGCCTGCTGGCGGTGCTGGCCCCGATCGCGGTCGGCTTCGGCCTCGGCGTCGGCCCGCTGGCCGGCTACCTGGCGGGCGCCATCGCCACCGGCACCCTGATGGCGGTCTTCCTCGCCAACTCCGGTGGCGCGTGGGACAACGCGAAGAAGCTGGTCGAGGACGGCAACCACGGTGGCAAGGGCTCCGACGCCCACGCCGCGACCGTCATCGGTGACACCGTCGGTGACCCGTTCAAGGACACCGCGGGCCCGGCGATCAACCCGCTGATCAAGGTCATGAACCTGGTGTCGGTGCTGATCGCGCCGGCCATCGTGACCCTGTCCATCGGTGAGAGCGCCTCGCCCGGCGTGCGCGCCGTGATCGCCGTCGTCGCGGTCCTGGTGATCGTCGGCGCGGTGCTGGTCTCCAAGCGCCGTCCGACGTCCATCGCGGACGACAAGGCCTCCGAGGACGCGGCGAGCACCACCGCCTGATCCTCGTCGGCATCACTCGGCCCACTCTGGGAACACTCCCGGGGTGGGCCGAGTTGTTCTCGGGTGCAGACCTGAATTTAGTAACTCGTCCGGGGGTACCCCGCCATGAGAGTGTCAGTGGGTGCCGGTAACTTCCGGATCAGTTGCTGAAGATCACTGAAGCGCTGGGGGTAATCAGGTGGATCGCAAGCTTCTGGTGGTGACAGTCGCCGCGGGTGTGCTCGCGGCAGTGGTGGGCTGCGCGCGCGGGGGCGCCGAGGTCGCCGCGGGGGAGCGGCCCGCGGACGCCACCACGGTCGGCGTGCGCAAGGCCCCGGTGAGCAGCTGGGCCGCCTCCACCTGCACCGGGTTCGTCGACACGCTCAAGACCATCGCCACCTTCATCGACTACGACCCCACCGCCCACGGCTCCACCGAGCGGGCCAAGCGCGCGGCGTTGGACCTGCTCAACGCGGCCATCAAGCGGACTTCGGAGATCAAGAAGAAGCTGGCCGACGGCGGTGCGCCGGACGTGGCCGACGGTGAGCGGATCCAGCAGCTGCTCCTCACCGACTTCGCCGGGCAGATCGGTGTGTTCGAGACCTCGCGCAGGGACACCGAGGCGATCGACCCGGCGGCGCCGAACTTCACCGAGTCGGTGATGCGGGCGCTCAGCGGTGAGGGCAACCCGGCCGCGCAGGGCGAGCCGAAGGTGCTCGCGGTGCTGGAGAACACTCCGGAGATCAAGCAGGCGATGGCCGCGCACGCGTCCTGCCGCGACCTCCGGGGCGCGCTGACCGGTCAGAGCACCCTGTAGGGGTTCGACCGGCGTAGCTCGCACGACGTCATCCGGAAGGGCGAAATCGTCTCCTCGCTGTGCGTGATCACAGCTCCCCCGATTCGAACACTTGTTCTACGCTGCCCGCGTGGGGCAGCTGTCCTTCTACTCGGCCGAGGCCGCGCCGCCCGCCCTGGGCGACCTGGCCGGGCTGCTGTGCGCGCCGGGCCGGGTGACCGGGTTCGGGCGGGGAACCGCCGCGCGGGTCTCGATCGAGCTGGCTGACCGGTGGCGCGCGGGCGCGCTGGCCACCGTGTGCGCCGAACTCGGTGTGCTGACCCGTCTTGGCTGGTCGGAGCGAGGGCTGCCGGAGCTCGGCAGCCCGTTCCGGGCCGATCTCACCGGGCTGGCCGCTGCCTGGTCGCATGGCGGGACCAAGCGGGTCCCGGTTAGCTTCACCCTCGACGGGCGGGTGCTGCGGGTGTGGGCGCTGGCCGCCGGGCGGTGGGAGGGCTCGGCGTACCTGCTCGGGCTGGATCCGACAGCGCCGGAGACCCGTGGTCCACTGCTGGGGGTCTTGACCGCGGCCGGTCTGACGGCGACGGTGATCGCCGCCAGTGACGGCGAACCCGCGCTGCGGATCACCGGACGGAGGCGACTCGCGCGGCTCGCCGAGCTTGTCGGACCGGTCCCCTCGGGGGCCGTCCCCGGGGAATGGCCTGTTCGACTGGGTGGCTGACCTGGGAATCCGGCGTCCGGCGAGCGTGTTCACAGGGTAAGTACGACGGGGCCTGTTCCCGGGTGTGCCACTCTGTCAGCTCACCCGCAACACCGAGGGTGACTGCGCTCGGTGCACACTTGCGAACCGGGACGTACTACAGGGACGAGAGAGCGGTATAAGCGTGGCAGGGTCGACACGGGCGAAGAAGGACGGCGGTGACGGAGGCTCGGGCAACCGTCGCCTGGTGATCGTCGAGTCACCGGCGAAGGCGCGCAAAATCGCCTCCTACCTGGGCAGGAACTTCGTGGTGGAGTCATCGCGAGGGCACATCCGCGACCTGCCGAGGGGTGCCGCCGACGTACCGGCCAAGTACAAGGGCGAGGCGTGGGCCCGGCTCGGCGTCGACGTGGAGAACGACTTCGAGCCGCTCTACATCGTCACCCCGGACAAGAAGTCCACCGTGTCCGAGCTCAAGGAGGCGCTCAAGAGCGTCGACGAGCTCTACCTCGCGACAGACGGTGACCGCGAGGGCGAGGCCATCGCGTGGCACCTGATGCAGACCCTCAAGCCCAAGGTCCCGGTGCGGCGGATGGTCTTCCACGAGATCACCGAGCCCGCGATCCGCGCCGCCGCTGCCAACCCGCGCGACCTGGACCAGCACCTCGTCGACGCCCAGGAGACCCGCCGCATCCTGGACCGGCTCTACGGCTACGAGGTCAGCCCCGTGCTGTGGAAGAAGGTCATGCCGAAGCTCTCGGCTGGCCGTGTGCAGTCGGTGGCGACCAGGATCGTGGTGGAGCGCGAGCGCGAGCGGATCCGCTTCGTCCCCGCCTCGTACTGGGACATCTCCGCGGTCATGGAGACCAAGAAGTCCGACGGGGACTCGGCCAACCCGCGGTCGTTCGGCACCCGCCTGGTCTCCGTCGACGGCACGCGCCTGGCCACCGGCCGCGACTTCGGGCCAGACGGAAACCTCCGCTCCGGTGCCGAGGTCCGCACCCTGGACGAGGCCGAGGCCCGCCGCCTCGCCGACGGACTTGCCAACGCGGCAATGGTCGTCACCAGCGTCGAGGAGAAGCCCTACACCCGGAAGCCGTACGCGCCGTTCATGACCTCGACCCTCCAGCAGGAGGCGGGGCGGAAGCTGCGGTTCACCGCCGACCGGGCGATGCGCACCGCGCAACGGCTCTACGAGAACGGCTACATCACCTACATGCGTACCGACAGCACCACGCTGTCGGAGACCGCGATCGCCGCGGCGCGCTCCCAGGCCACCGAGCTCTACGGCGCCCAGTTCGTCTCGGACAAGCCGCGGCAGTACACGCGCAAGGTCAAGAACGCGCAGGAGGCGCACGAGGCGATCCGCCCCGCCGGTGAGGTGTTCCGCACCCCCGGCCAGGTGGCCCGTGAGCTGGAGGCCGACGAGTTCAAGCTCTACGAGCTGATCTGGCAGCGGACCATCGCCTCGCAGATGGCCGATGCCAAGGGCACCACGATGACCGTGCGCATCACCGGCACCGCCGCGAGCGGTGAGGAGTGCACGTTCGCCGCGTCCGGCCGCACGATCACCTTCCCCGGCTTCCTCAAGGCCTACGTGGAGACGGTGGACTCCGAGGCGGGCGGCGAGGCGGACGACGCCGAGACGCGCCTGCCGAGGCTGACCAAGGACGAGTCGGTCACCGCCACCGAGCTGACCCCGGACGGGCACACCACCAACCCGCCGCCGCGACTGACCGAGGCGAGCCTGGTCAAGACGATGGAGGAGATGGGCATCGGCCGCCCCTCCACCTACGCCTCGATCATCAGCACCGTCCAGGACCGCGGCTACGTGTGGAAGAAGGGCTCCGCGCTGGTGCCCTCCTGGGTGGCCTTCGCGGTGGTCGGGCTGCTGGAGCGGCACTTCGGGCGCCTGGTCGACTACGACTTCACCGCCGCGCTCGAGGACGAGCTCGACGGCATCGCCGCGGGACGGCAGGAGCGCACCCGCTGGCTGTCCGGGTTCTACTTCGGCGGCGACGTCGGCCCGGACGGCTCGATCGGCCGCGCCGGCGGGCTGAAGAAGCTGGTGGGCTCGTCGGTGGAGCAGATCGACGCCCGCGAGGTGAACTCGATCCCGATGTTCACCGACGACAAGGGCCGCACGGTGATGGTCCGCGTCGGGCGCTACGGCCCCTACCTGGAGCGCGACGGCGACAGCGGGGCCGAGGGCGACGTGCAGCGGGCGAACCTGCCCGACGACCTGCCGCCGGACGAGCTGACCCCGGAGATCGCGGAGAAGCTGTTCGCGACCCCGATGGAGGGCCGAACCCTCGGCACCGACCCGGTCAGCGGCAACGAGATCGTGGCCAAGGAGGGCCGGTTCGGGCCCTACGTCACCGAGGTCCTGCCGGAGGACGCGGGCAAGGCGAAGCCGCGCACCGGCTCGCTGCTGAAGTCCATGTCGCTGGAGACGGTGACGCTGGAGGACGCGCTCAAGCTGCTCTCGCTGCCCAGGCTGGTCGGCAAGGACCCGGAGAGCGGTGAGGAGATCACCGCGCAGAACGGCCGCTACGGCCCGTACCTGAAGAAGGGCACCGACTCGCGGTCGCTGGCCACGGAGAACGACATCTTCACCGTCACCCTCGAGGAGGCGCTGAAGATCTACTCCGAGCCGAAGAAGCGGGGCAGGCAGGCCGCGGCGGCCCCGCCGCTGAAGGAGCTGGGCAACGACCCGGTCTCCGGCAAGCCGATGATCGTCAAGGAGGGCCGGTTCGGCCCGTACGTCACCGACGGCGAGTACAACGCGTCGCTGCGCAAGGGCGATGACGTCGAGACGCTGACCGATGAGCGCGCGGCCGAGCTGCTCGCGGAGAAGCGGGCGAAGGGACCGGCGCCGAAGAAGAAGGCGGCGGCCAAGAAGCCCGCGGCGAAGAAGACGACCGAGAAGAAGAGCACGGCGGAGAAGAAGCCCGCGGCCAAGAAGCCCGCCGCGAAGAAGGCTTCGGCTGCGAAGTCCTGACCCGGACCGGGCAGAGGGGCCCGTTGCGGCCCCCCTGCCCGGTTGTGCGGGCTTGAGGGCGAGGCGACGGGGGCGGGACACTCGCCCGAGGAGGTGAGGGCCTGTGAGTTCCGATGCGTTGTTCGGCCCGGACGGCACACAGGCCCCTCCACCACCGCGCTACTTCCCGGACGCGCTGAGCGCGCCCGTCGAGTTCGCCGAACAACCCCGTATCACCGTGCGCCCGCCGGGCCCGCCCGATGCCGAGGCGGTCCAGCGCGCCGTCGAGGAGGCGATGGCCGCCGAGCGGGCCCCGGCACCGAGGCAGCGGCCGAGGCAGAAGCGGCAGACGCACCCGCAGGCACGGCAGCCGGTGCCGCCGGTACCCCCCATGCCTCCCGCGCAATCGCAGCCGCAGCAGCCCGTGCGGTCGAACGCCGGTTGCGGGTTCGGCGCGCTGATCTTCTTCGCGATCATGCTGCTGAGCATCTTCCTGAACGTGGCAGGGGAGCTGTTCCCCTAGGCTGGGCGCTCCGCTTCGGCTGACGCGAACGGGTGATATCGACGTGGGTGACGCGGGAACGCCGCCGGTCTCGACCGCTCACCGGGTCCGCAGCGTGCTGGCCATCCGGCCGTTCCGCAGGCTGTGGGCCGTCAACGCGCTGAGCAGCGTGGGCGACTGGCTGTCGCTGCTGGCGCTCTCGGCCCTGGCGACCAACCTGACCAGCGGTTACCAGGCGCAGAGCTTCGCGCTCGGCGGTGTCGTGGTCACCAAGCTGCTGCCCGCGCTGCTGTTCGCCCCGCTCGCGGGCGCCCTGGCGGACAAGGTCGACCGGCGCGCGCTCATGGCGGTCTGCGACGTGCTGCGCTGCGTGCTGCTGGTGAGCGTGCCGTTGGTGGGCTCGTTGTGGTGGCTGTTCGTCGCGACCTTCCTGATCGAGCTGGTCACGCTGTTCTGGGCGCCCGCCAAGGACGCGGCCGTGCCGAACCTGCTGCGCAGGCCGGACCAGGTGGAGACGGCCAACCAGCTGAACATGGTCATGACCTACGGCGTCTCCGTGGTGACGGCCTCCGGCCTGTTCACCGCGCTGACCGTGATCGGCCCGACGCTGGCCCTCCAGCTCAGCCCCACCGGCACCATGGCGGTCGCGCTGCTGCTCAACGCGGCGCTCTACCTGGGCAACGCGATCACCGTCGCGACCCGCATCCCGGAGATCTCCAGCCGCGCCCACGATGCCGGGAAACTGGCGGGGGAGAGCCTGTTCGCGCTGGTCCGGGACGGTTTGACGTTCGTGGGGCGGACTCCGCTGGTGCGCGGTCTGGTGATCGGCATCGGCGGTGCCTTCGCCGCGGGCGGCGCGGTGATCGCCTGCGCCAAGCTCTACGCGCTGAGCCTGTCCGGCGGTGACGGCAGCTACGGCCTGCTGTTCGTCTCCGTGTTCTCCGGCCTCGGCGTCGGCATGGTGTTCGCGCCGAAGCTGGCCGCGCGGATGCCGCACAACCGGCTCTTCGGAGCCGCGATCATCGCCGCCGGGTTCGCGATGGTCCCGGCGGCGCTCGCCCCCCACCTGTGGGTGGCGCTGGTGACCGTGGCCCTGGTCGGCACCTCGGCCGGGGTCGCCTTCCTGACCGGGATGACGATCATCGGCGCGCAGGTGGAGGACACCGTGCGGGGCCGGACCGTGGCGTTCATGCAGTCGCTGGTCCGGCTCGTGCTGATGGGTGCGATGGCGGTGGTGCCGCTGCTGGTCGCGGTGGTGCCGCCGATGACCTTCGAGGCATTGGGCCGGGTGGTGCGGGTCGACCCGACCAGGCCGGTGTTGCTCACCGCGGGCCTCGTCGCCGCGGTCGCCGGGTGGATCGCCTACCGGCAGATGGACGACCGGCGTTCCGGAGTTGTTCGCGGCCTGCTGTCCGCGCTGGTCAGGACGCCACGGACGGGCAGCGGCCTGTTGTTGTCGGTGGAGGGGGATACCGTCGCCGAGACGGCCGCGCAGGCACGACTGCTGGTGGACTGGCTTCGCGAGGGTGGACGCGAGGTGCTGCTGGCGGGTGACCCGGAGCTGGAGGGCGAACGCCTGCGCGACCTGGCCGAACACGGTGGCCTGACCGGTCGCCGGGCACACGCCCTGCTCGCCGCCGCGGTTCGCGCGGACGTGGTGGAGCGGCAGGTGGTGCCCGCGCTCGAGGCCGGTTCGGTCGTGGTCCTGGTGTGCGAGCCGACCTCAGGGTCGCCGGACGGGCTCGCGGACTGGGCGACCGGGCGGTTGCGCCCGGAGGTCACCGTGCTGCTCGACCGCGCCCCGAGCGGGCCGGCCGGGCGGATCGAGCACACCTGGCGGCACGTGCTGACCGAGCTCGCGGCGGCGGACCCGGAGCGCTACGTGGTCGTCGACGCGGACGGAGACGGGGAGGAGGTGGCACTACGGGTGCGGGAGGCGGTGCTTCCCGCGCTGTCGGCGCGGCGCGTTACGGTGCCACCGACCGATGGCTCCCTGGCGAGTTCCGAAGCGGGGTAATACGTGAGCACCGGAGTGTGGGCCGAGGTGGTCGGCCAGCCGGAGGCGGTGGCCGTGCTCGGCGCGGCGGCGCGCGCGGCCGACGAGCTGGTGTCCGGACGGGCCGTCACTCCCGGTGCGATGACCCACGCGTGGCTGTTCACCGGCCCACCCGGCTCGGGGCGGACCACGGCGGCCAAGGCGTTCGCGGCGGCGCTGCAGTGCTCGTCCGCGGGCTGGGGCGACGTCCCCGGCTGCGGGGAGTGCCAGGCGTGCCGCACGGTGCTCGCCGGTACCCACCCGGACGTGCGCGTGGTGGCGCCGGAGGGGCTGTCCATCGCGGTGGCGGAGATGCGCGCCCTGGTGCAGATCGCCGCGCGCAGGCCGACTGCGGGCCGCTGGCAGGTCGTGATCATCTCCGATGCCGACCGGCTCACCGAGGGCGCGTCGAACGCGCTGCTCAAGGCGATCGAGGAGCCACCGGAGCGCACGGTGTTCCTGTTGTGCGCGCCGTCGGACCACCCCGAGGACATCTCGGTGACGATCCGCTCGCGGTGCCGGGCGCTGAGCCTGCGCACGCCGCCCGCCTGGGCGATCGCGCAGGTCCTCCACGAGCGGCACGGCATCCCGGAGGAGATGGCCTCGTGGGCGGCCTCGGTCAGCGCCGGGCACATCGGCCGCGCGCAGCGGCTGGCCACGGACCCCGAGGCGCGGTCGCGGCGCGAGGCGGTGCTGAGCATCCCGCTGGGCCTGCGCAGGCTCGGCGACGTGTTCACCAAGGCGGACGACCTGGTGAAGTCCGCGGAGGCCGAGGCGAGCGCGGTCAGCGAGACACGGGACGAGGCCGAGAAGGAGGCCCTGAAGACCGCGATGGGCTCCGGCGGCACCGGTCGCGGTGTCGCCGCGGCGGAGCGCGGGGCCAAGGCGGCGCTGCGCGACCTGGAGAAGCGGCAGAAGTCGCGGGCGACGCGGACCCAGCGGGACGCGCTGGACCTGGCACTGATCGACCTCGCCGGGTTCTACCGCGACGTGCTGACCGCCTCGATGCGCGCCGAGGTCACGCTGAACCACCCCGACCGGGCCGCCGACGTGCGGACGGCCGCGGCGGAGTGGAGCGCCGACTCGGCGCTGCGCAGGCTGGAGGCGGTGCTCCAGTGCCGGGAAGCGTTGGGGCAGAACGTGAAACCGCGGATCGCGATCGAGGCGATGCTGACGTCGCTGCACCGCGGCTGACCCGGCTGTGGGCTCAGCGGCCGAGCCAGCCGCCGTCCACGACCAGGGTGTGCCCGTTGACGTAGTCCGATGCCGAGGACGCCAGGAACACCGCTGCGCCGACCACATCGCCCGGCTCGCCCCAGCGGCCCGCCGGGATGCGGGAGCGGATCGCGGGTTCGCGCTCCGGGTCCGTCAGCAGCGGTGCGGTGTTGTTCGTCCGGATGTAGCCGGGGGCGATGGCGTTGACCTGGACGCCGCGCTCGGCCCACTCGTTGGCCAGCGCCTTGGTCAGGCCGGCCAGCGCGTGCTTGCTCGCGGTGTAGCCGGAGACCAGGATGCCGCCCTGGAAGCTCAGCAGCGACGCGATGTTGATGATCTTCCCTCGGCCTCGCGCCAGCATCGGCCTGCCGACCGCCTGGGCCAGCGCGAACGCCGAGTCCAGGTTCACCGACAGCACGCGTCGCCACTGGTCGAGGCCCAGGTCGGCGGCGGGCTCGCGGTGGATCATCCCGGCGTTGTTCACCAGCACGTCGATCTGCCGCTCGGCGAGCAGCGAGGTGATGGCCGGGCGGACCGCGTCCGGGTCGCTCAGGTCCAGCACCACCCGCGTGGTGTCCGCTCCGGTGGCCCTGACCTCGGCCTCCACCTCGTCCAGGTCGTCGGTCCGGCCGAGCAGGACCACGTCCGCCCCCGCGGCGCCGAGACCGATGGCCACCGCCCTGCCGATGCCGGTGCGGGCCCCGGTCACCAGCGCGGTGCGGCCGCGGAGCGAGAACAGCTCAGCAACGTCCATTGTGGACTCCCACCGGTGCCGCGACCTGGTCCACTGTGGAGCCGGAAGCGGGGGATTTCACCAGTGTGAAAGGAAAGCTGATCCGGCCCTGCCGTACCGCCATGCGCTGCCTCCGGTTCCGCCTCGGTTCCGCCCGGTGGCCTATTCCGCGCACCCGGCGGTCGGTGCCACGATGTCCTTCGCAGCACATGGAACTACGTTCCGCCCGGCGGAACAAGGCTTGCGAAGCCGTCTCGCGACACCCCTCACGCCTGAAGAGCCGCCGCCGCGACGAAAGGGCAGGAATGACAGCGCTTTCCAGGAGGCTGGTCCTCGGCGGAGCCGCCGCGGCGGCGGCCATCGGCGGCTTGCCGCTGGCCGGTGGGACCGCCCAGGCCGGACCGAGGGCCCTGCGCGAAGGGCTCGACTACGCCGTGCGCAAGCTGCGCGCGGTGGCCCCGGGGATCAGCCGGTTCCCGGAAGAGACGAAGTTCGAGAAGTGGATCTACACCGACAGCGGCGGCTGGGTGGGCGGTTTCTGGCCCGGCCTGCTCTGGCTGGCGCACCTGGAGACCAAGGACCCGCTGTTCCGGCGGCTCGCCGAGGAGTCGGCCGAGCGGCTGGCCCCGCGCCGCACCGACCTCGGAACGCACGACCTGGGTTTCCTGTTCTACCCGTCGTGGGTGACGGCTTACCGGGTCACCGGTGAGCGCGAGTGGCGCGACGGTGCGATCCAGGCATCGGACTCGCTGATCCGGCGCTACAACACCAAGGGCCGGTTCATCCGCGCGTGGGGGAACATCAACGACCCCGGCAACGCGGGCCGCGTCATCATCGACACGATGATGAACCTGGACCTGCTGTTCTTCGCCAGCAAGGAAACCGGGGACGCCAAGTACTCGACCATCGCCGTCGAGCACGCCAGGACGACCGCGAAGTACTTCCTCCGCCCGGACGGCTCGACGCCGCACGTCTACGACTTCGACCCGGCGACGGGAACCCCGATCGGCCCGAACACCGTGCAGGGCTACAGCCCGACCTCCTGCTGGTCGCGCGGCCAGGCGTGGGGGATGTACGGGTTCACCACGGTCTACCGGCGGACGGGGCAGCGCGAGTTCCTCGACGTGGCGACGAAGCTGGCCGACCACGTGCTGCCGTACCTGCGCATTGATCCGGTGCCCATCTGGGACTACCGCTCACCGTACGCGCCCCACGACATCCGGGACTCGTCGGCGGGCGCGATCACCGCGTGCGCGCTGCTGGACCTCGCCAAGATCACCGGGAACAACCGCTACCGCGAGACGGCGGTGTCGGTGCTCAACGCGATCACCGACACCTGCCTCACGACGAAGTCCTCGCGGGCCGAGGCGATCGTCGGGCGCGGCACCCGCCATCGCGGTGCCGAAGGCGGCATCGAGGTCTCGCTGCCCTACGGCGACTACTACTACGTGGAGGCGTTGCTGAGGCTGTTCCGCCCCGCGGAGCTGGCCGCGGCGATCGGCCTCTAGACCCGACGGCGGTCTGGCAGGGCCGCCACCATGATCACGCCGACCAGCAGAAGGAACGTTCCCGTCCAGAACAGGGGCACCGTCTGGTAGGCCGCGTTGGTGTACGCCAGCGCGGGACCGGGCGGTGAGCCCTGGGGCTCGGGCGGGAGCGCGCCGTGCGTGCTGGTCGGCGTGATCGCCTTGCACACCACGCCGCCCGGCGGCGCGGACGCGCGGGCGACCTGTTCACCGAAGGCGACCTGGGCGAGCGCGGCCGGAAGCCCGGGCAACGGCAGCGCGTCGGTCGGCAGCAGCTGCAGGTCCATCAGCCGGGCGACCGCGCCGACGGAGCTGCCCTCGCGCTTCTCCTTGAGCTGTCCCACCTGCAGGCGCAGCACGCCGATGTCGAGCTTGCGCAGGTTCGCCGGCAGCGCGCCACCGTCGCCGAGCAGCCCGCCGACGATCGGCAGCTTCGGCAGATCACCCAAACCTGGCAAGGGAATCCCGACCGGGATGTCCAGCTTGGGATTGGCCGCGTCGAGCGTGCCGAGCGTCTTGCCGCCCTGCGACACCCGCAGCACCGGCGCGGTGTAGCTGACCTTGGAGGACTTGGCATCGCCGGTGGATAACGCCGTCAACGTCGGCTTGCTGACCACGTCGACGCGGATCTCCTGCGGGGTGCCCGCGAGCAGTTGGATGCTCGCGAGCTGCACCGTCGAGACGGCGTTGACTGCCTTGCCGGTCTGTCCCGGAACGTCCACGAGCCGCACCGTGGAGTGCGCGCTCATCGTCTCCGGCAGCCGCACCAGCGAGCCGTTGGCCGAGAGCAACCCGCCGAGCTGGCTCAACGGAGCGCTCAGCTGCTTGGCCGCGTCGATCAGGTCCGCCTTGCCCGCCGCGATCGAGCTGAGGTCGGAAACCCTTGGCAGCGAAGGGATCGTGTTGATCGCCGACAGGCTCGCCACCGACGTCTTCGCGTCCGCGATCGGCTCCACACAGGGGCCGAGCCGGTCGTCCCAGCGCGCGTGCACCGAACCCTCGACCAGGCCGATGTTGAGCACCGGGTTCGCCGGCGGCGTCAGGCCACCCACTGTCGGCTTCGCGTTGTCCGGACTCGCCGTCTGCGCCAGCGCCCCCGGTGTCCTCGGCGCCCGTCCGCCCAGCGCGAACCCGAATGGCGAGGACTCCGCGATGGCCCGGTCGTGCGCGTAGACCGCGTGTGAGTTGCCCTGCGCGATGGCCAGCCCCACCCCGAACTCGCCCGCCGCCTGCTTGGGCAGCTTCTTCTCCTGCTCGTCGGTCAGCCCGGGCGCGCTGGTCTGCACCGAGCCCGGGAGCACCCGCACCAGGCCGAGACCGGCGCCCGCGTCCCCGATGATCGGCCCCGGCTGCGGCGTCGGGTTCGGGTTGGTGAACGGCGGCTGGTCGGGGTCGACCGGGGTGGGCACGGGCGTCGTCGGCGGTGCGGCGAGTGCTGGTGCGGCGCAGAGGGCGGCGAGGAGCGCTGTGGCGGGCAGGGCGATGGATAAACGGCGGGCACGCATCGGCGGGCGTCCTCCTCGCAGGGCTGGTGTGACGCAGGGCACCACGCAGTGCTCAACGACGGAGGTATCGGAAGGGTGACGCTCCGTGCCGTTGATCCTGATCGCCGCAGGTAGATCCGCTAGTGGGATACCTGTTCGAAGGTGGGCCGCCCGCCCGCTACACTGATCTCGCCTCGCCGCCTTAGCTCAGTCGGCCAGAGCGACGCACTCGTAATGCGTAGGTCAAGGGTTCGATTCCCTTAGGCGGCTCAGCGAGGACCAGGGCGCTTCCCATCGGGAGGTGCCCTGGTTCGTTTCAGGTGAGGTATCGCCTGATGGCGCCGTACTGCGCTTCGTATCGCTGCACCTCGATCAGGCTCGTGCAGGGTCCTGACCGAAGTGGTCCCGAATCCACTGCGTCATGATCGGACCATGACCGAGCCGAAGTCGCTTGCCGAGGTCCGTGCGCGCATCGACGCGCTGGACTCCGAACTGATCCGTCTGCTGGCTGACCGCCAAGCCCTTGTGCGCGCTGCCGCGGCGTTCAAGACCGATGAGCAAGCGGTTCGTGCGCCTGGCCGGGTCGAGCAGGTGGTTGCGCTGGCGCGTGAGCGCGCTGACAAGGAAGGGCTGGAGCCCGCCGTGGCGGAGGCGGTGTGGCGGGCGATGATCGCGGCCTTCATCGAGTGGGAGATGGATCAATCAGGAGTTCTTCGAGAGCGCGAGCGATAGGCCAAGCGCCCTCGGAGGTATTGGAGATCACGGTGTAGGTGAGGCCGGACGCGGGGTCGTGGACGCTGCGGAACGAGACACCGGCGTCGTAGCCCTCCAACCGCACGATGGCCCGCGACACGTGCATCCAGAACCCGAGACCGCAGCGCAGGTACGAATTGGAGCTTCGCGGGCGCACCATCTCGTCGACGAGCGGACGCGGAACGATGCGGCCCTCAAAGAGCGCGGTCCAGAAAGCGCGGAAGTCGGCGACGGTGGAGTAGATACCGCCGTCGCCGTTGCCCCGCACGGGCAGGTGGTGGACGTTCGTTCGCGATCCATCGAGCGACAGGTAGCCCAGAGCTGTGCGCCCAGGAAGCTCGTCGGAGCGCAAAAACTCGGTGTCGCCCATGTTCGCTGGTTCGCAGACGCGGGATCGCACCAGGTCGTGGAAGGGGATGCCGCTCGTGCGCTCGGCGATGAGCGCGAGCACCACGTAGCCGCCGTTGCAGTAGGACAGCTGCGTGTCCGGAGGGAACTTGGTGGGGAAGCCGTCGAGCACGGCGAGGAACTGCTCCGTGGTCGCGAGCGCGTGCACGGGTACCGGCAGCGCGTAGTCGTTGATGTCGCCGCCGGCGTCCTCGTCGAAGTAATCGCCGATGCCCGAGCGGTGAGCCAGAAGGTGCTCGACCGTCACGCCGGAATCGATGAGCGGGAGATCGTCGCCGAGAACCGAACGCGCCGTGGTGGTGAGGTCGAGTACGCCATCGGAGACGAGGCTCATCACGGCCAGCGCCGTCAAACCCTTGGTGCCACTGGCAATTGCGAAGCGCGTGTCGAGTTCGTTCGGGATGCCGAAACCGCGATGCGCGAGCCCGTACGCCGTGGCGAACTCGACCGAATCGCCACGGCTCACGGAGATGACGCCGGAGAATCCCTTCTCCACAGCCAAAGCGTCGATCACGTCGAAGGACATCAGACCGGCTCCAAACGCTCGTGGGGCTGAGCGGGGAGTTCCACCCGGATCTCGTCGCCGGGCCGGACTTCACCGCCGGTCACCACCACACCCATGATCCCCGCCTTGCGCACGACGTCGCCGTGCTCGTCACGATCCAGCACCGCGGGCAGAACGCCCTTCTGGAACCGGTCGATCTGAACGCAAGGGTTGCGGAGACCGGTCACGCGCACCACTGCGTTTGCCCCGAGGTGCAACAGGGTGCCGGTCGGTAGGCCGAGCAGGTCGACACCGCTGGTCGTGATGTTCTCGCCGAGGTCGCCAGGGCCGACCGTGTACCCGGCGCCGGCCAGTTCGGCGTGCAGCTCGCTGTGCATGAGGTGCACCTGCCGGAGGTTCGGCTGGTCGGGGTCGCGAGCCATGCGCGAGCGGTGCTTGACCGTCTCGCCCATGTGCACGTCACCTTCGACCCCGAGCCCCGCGATGAGCGTGATCGACTCGTGGTTCGGCTTGCTGAACGAGTACGTGGCGTTGCGGCTCACGGCGGTGACGCGCATCAAGTGGTTCCTCCGGCGGGTGTCGGTGGTCGGGGTTAGCTTTCCCAGCATGGGTGAACGGCTCTCGTTGGTCGAACAAAATCGCGCTCTGCTGGCCCGCCAAGGGCTCTTGGAGCGGTGGCGGGCGCCGTTGCCCGAGGTGGTCGAGGCCATCGGCGCGCTTCAGGCGCAGCAGTGGGGCGCGCTGCCGGTGGCCCTGTGGTCGCGGATGCACGACTTCGAGACCGAAAGCCTCTACAGCGCGTTCGAGCGGCAGGAGCTGGTGGCCGGGCAGTTCCTGCGCGGAACGCTGCACGCCGTGACCGCGCGCGAGCAGCCGGCCTACTCGATGGTCGTGCAAGACGGTGGGCTCAACGCCTGGCAGCGCACGAAAGCCGAATCCTCGCCGAGGGCAGAAGAACTCCGCGAGGCGTTGCGGAAGTTCACCGACGGTGTCACGCGCACGGTCGAAGAGACCTGTGTGTTCATTGAGGACTGGGTGCGCGCGAACCCGGGTGCCATCGCGGACGAAGAGGCGCAGTTCCAACGGGAACGGAAGTGGCGGCCGTTCCGCGCGACGAGTGATTTCATGCGCTGGCCCGCGAAGGGGGAGTGGGGCAGCCGCACACCGGAAGCGTTCCGCGCCGCGCCTTGCCCGCCGGGCCGAGGACCTGGGAGCGCCGAAGCGCTTGAGACCGTTGTGCGTTGCCACATAAGGGCTTTCGGTCCGGTGACCGCGGAGGACACCGCGTACTGGATGGGCTGGAAGGTGCCGCCGGTGCGGAAAGTGCTTGAGGCGCAAGGGGATCTGCTGCGGTTCACCGATGAGGCCGGGCGGACGCTCTACGACTTGCCAGACGCGCCGAGGCCGGACGCGGAAACCGGTGCCCCGGCGCGGTTTCTCGCCCCGTTCGACAGCGTTCTGCTTGCGTACGAAGCAAAGCGGCGGCAACGCGTGCTGCCTGACGAGCACCGGGCGGCCGTCTACATGAAGGCGAACCTGCGGGTGCTGCCGACGTTCCTGGTGGACGGCCTCGTGGCCGGGCTCTGGGGGAGCGAGGCCAAGCGGGGCGAGGCCGTGCTGACGCTCCGGCCGTTCGGCAAGATCACCAAAGCCGCGCGGCGAGAGCTGGAGGAGGAGGGAGAGCGGCTCGTGCGCGTCCTGCATCCTCGCGCCAAGAGCCGGCACATCGCCGTTTCATGACCGGTAAAGCATCCATATGGCTGATAGCCGCCAAAAGTGTGACGGCGAACACTCCCCGGCATGCGTTCAGACCTCGCGGAGCCGCTCTCCGTCATGTCGCGCCGGAGACGGTCCCGGCACGGCCCCCTCGCCCACGCACTGGAAACCATGCTGGGGCGCGATGAGCGCATCCGCGCCGTGACCGCGGGGCTGTCGCCGGGGATCGGCGACGTGCTCCTCGCGGCCACGACGAAACGGCTGGTCGCGGTGGCCCGCGGTGGCTGGGCGATCTCCGTGTTCTACCCGCAGATCGCCAGCGTCGTGACCGGCGGCTGGCTCGGCCTCACGGTCACCATCCACACCGCGGGCACCGTGTTGTCCTTCCGCGCGCCCGGTCACTCCGGACGCGAGTTCGCCGACGCCGTCCGGATCGGGACGCCGATCGTGTCAGGCGGCCTTGCGGCGGTCTAGCTCCTCCTGCGCCGCCCGCGCCACGGCCGCGAGCTGTTCGTCGGTGAGGTCCGCCCGCCGCTGCTGGAGGGTGTCGGCCGCCGCGCTCGCCAAACGTTTGTTGATGTCCGGATCCTTGATCTCCGAGGGCTGGTTCGGCTGGCCCGCCGCCTTCCACGCCGCGATGTTGGCGTACGTCAGCCACACCCAGGCCGCGTGTTTGATGTTCGGGTCGTCCGGGTTGTCCAGCACCTGGTTCCACACCGCGGCCGGTAGCTGGGGCAGGGCGTCCGCCGACCGCCAGGCCGCGACGTTGGCGTAGGTGAGCCAGACCCAGGCGGCCTGCTTGTTCTCCGGCTGGTCCGGTTGGGCCAGGATGTGGCTCCACACCGCCGTGGCGATCTCCTCTGGGCTTGGCATGCCACCCTCCATCCATTCCCCGACGGAGCCCCGGAAGCCGCCCATGTCGCCGGGCCAGCCGGCGGGGTCGATCTTGCGGCCGGGGGCCCACTCCTTGTGTGCCAACGCGCGTTCCGGGCCCAGGCCGACGTGGCTGAGCAGTGCGGCGACGCCGCGCGGGTACGACTCGTGCTGCGCCGAGGTCCAGTCGCCCCGCCCGGTCGACTCCGCCTCGACGCCGATCAGATGGTTGTTCCCGTTGTCCCTGCCGCACCAGGACACGTAGCCGGCGCCCGCGTGGTACGCCAGCCCCGCCGCGACGATGAACCAGGTGCCGTCCCGCCCGAGGCCGAGGTTGCACAGGGGCCCGGCCAGGCCGGGACGGCCGTTCACGACAACGTTCTGCGACGGGAAGTTTCCGCTGGCCGGACCGGCGGTGTGGTGCAGGAGCACACCCCGGACGCCGGAGAAGTTGCCGTGCCCCCGGTTCTGCCAGCCGCCGATCTCCACCACGTTCAGGCCGGCTTCGCGCAGGACGCCCGGCATCCAGGTCAGCGAGTAGGCCACGGGTATCACCTCCAGAAACCTGGTCGGTGCGGTCCGCTCGTGATCCAGTCTGGTGGTGAAGAAGAAACGGGGTATACCTCCGGTTGGCTGACGTTCGCCCGAACTTGCCTGGAGTGCCCGATCAGTCCTTCGCGTGCGGTTTCAAGGTCCAGATGATGTCCAGGCGGCCGGTCTCCACCCCTTCGGCGTTGCTGATCGTCACGTGCACCGGCACGTCCGGGCGGACGCCCGCGGCCAGCTCGGCGACGGCCTCGGCGGCCGGTCGGCCGAGCACGGCGGTCGCGGTGAGCCGCCCCCGCGCGAGCTTCGCGTAGGTGATCTCGCCCTTGGTCGGCAGCGGGGTGGCGATGGCCAGCTGCTCGATGAAGGCGGCCGCGACCAGGGCTCCCGACGCGGTCTCGGCGGCGCCGAACATCATGGCCGCGTGCGGGCCGCCGACGTGGTTGCGGTTGTCCTCCAGGTCCGGCAGTTCGACGACCACCTTCTCCGGTCCCGCCTCGAGGAACTGGATGCCGGCGTTGCGCACCCACGGGACCATCTGTCGCATCATCTCGCCAACCTGGCTGGTGTCCACGCTCATGCCACGGATATTACTCACGAGTAACAAGCTCTGGCCAGGTCCGATTCGGGAATGCCGGTGGGGCGTCCCGCCGTTGTGGGCGGAGTGCTGATCGGAGAGCTGGCCGAGCGCACGGGGGTCAGCCCGCGCTCGCTGAGGTACTACGAGCGCCAGGGGCTGCTGGTCTCCGTGCGCAAGGGCAACGGCTATCGCGAGTACGACGCCGAGGCGGTGCGGACGGTGTGCGTGATCCGCTCGTTGCTCGCCGCGGGGCTGAACACCGAGACCATCGCGCGGATGCTGCCGTGCATGCGGATGGACGGGCCGCGCGTGGTGCCGTGCGCCGGACTCGTCGAGGACCTGGACGCGGAGCGGCGGCGCATCGACCGGGAGATCGCCGCGCTGGTCCACTCGCGCGGCCTGTTGAGCGAGGTCATCGACGCTGCGCGCAGTGACGACAAGGTCACGTCGCGTGGGTGAGAGTTCTCCCACAGCATATTTCAGTTGCTAAGAGAACCACCCGCATCGCATGCTTGTACCCAGCAACTAGTTGGCTGATGCAATCAAGCGAGGCAAGCGTGACTTCTTCCGCGACCGACACGGCGGCGCCGACCGAGGCCGACCTGGCGATCGCCGACGAGCTCGGCATGGCGCTGGTCCGGCTCAACCGGGTCCAGGCGTGCATCGCCGGACACGCCTCCAGGAACGGCGGGATCGACAAGTCCTCCTTCGTCCTGCTCGCCACCCTCGTCGGGCAGGGGCCGACCCGGTCGAGCGCGCTCGCCGAGGCCGTGCACTCCGACCCGTCCACCATCAGCCGGCAGGTCGCGCAACTCGTCAAGGACGGCCTCGTGGAACGCCGGGCCGACCCGGTCGACGGGCGGGCGACGCTGCTCGCCGCCACCGACGCCGGACTGGAACTGCTGCGGGTGCACCGCCGCCGCCGGAACGAGGCCATCGCGGGGATGGTCGCGGACTGGTCGGCGGCGGACCGTCGGCTGTTCGCGGAGCTGCTGGGGCGCTTCGCCAGTGACTACGAGGAATACATGCCTATCGCAATCGCCGAGCTCAGCCGCCAGGGGAGCTCGGAAGAGGGGAATCACTGATGTCCGAATCCGCAACGCGCGCCGCCGCGGCGCCCGCGGAGGACTCCGACGGGGGACTCAGCCACCGGCAGGTCCTCGTCGTGCTCTCCGGGCTCCTGCTCGGCATGCTGCTGGCAGCGCTGGACCAGACGATCGTCTCGGCCGCGATGCGCACCATCGCCGACCAGCTGCACGGTCAGACCATCCAGGCGTGGGCGACCACCGCCTACCTGATCACCGCGACCATCTCGACGCCGATCTACGGCAAGCTCTCCGACATCTACGGCCGCCGCCCGATGTACCTGACGGCGATCTCGATCTTCCTGATCGGCTCGGCGCTGTGCGGTGTCGCGTCCAACATGTACGAGCTGGCGGGCGCCCGCGCCGTGCAGGGCCTCGGCGCCGGTGGCCTGATGTCGCTGGCCTTCGCGATCCTGGCGGACATCGTGCCGCCGCGGGAGCGCAGCCGGTACCAGGGCTACTTCATGGCCGTCTTCGGCACCTCGAGCGTGCTCGGGCCGGTCGCTGGCGGGTTCTTCGCCGGGCTGGACAGCTTCCTCGGCGTCGACGGCTGGCGCTGGGTCTTCCTGATCAACCTGCCGGTCGGCATCATCGCGCTGGTCGTGGTGAGCCGGGTGCTCAACATCCCGCACAAGCGGGTCGACCACCGGGTCGACTACCTGGGCGCCGCGACGCTCTCGCTCGGGCTCGTCCCGCTGCTCGTGGTCGCGGAGCAGGGCCGCGCGTGGGGCTGGACCTCGTTCGCGTCGCTGGGCCTGATCGGGCTGTCGGTCGTCGGCATCGTGCTGTTCATCCTCGCCGAGCGGCGCGCGGGTGACGAGGCGCTGCTGCCGCTGCGGCTGTTCCGCAGCTCGGTGTTCAGCGTCGGCAACGCGCTCAACTTCATCGTCGGCATCGGCATGTTCGGCGGCCTGCTCTCGCTGCCGCTGTACATGCAGATCGTCAAGGGCGCCTCGCCGACCGAGGCCGGTCTGCTGATGCTGCCGCTGACCTTCGGGATCATGGTCGCCTCCGGGGTGAGCGGTTCGATGACCGCGCGGACCGGGCGCTACAAGGTGTTCCCGATCCTCGGCATCGGATCGATGATCGTGGCGATGCTGATCTGGAGCGGTATCGGCGTCGACACCCCGCTGTGGTGGACCTCCGCGGTGATGGTGCTGATGGGCGCCGGCCTGGGCCTGTGCATGCAGACCCTGGTCCTCGCGGTGCAGAACGACGTCCCGCCCTCGGACATGGGCGTTGCCACCGCCTCGGCGACGTTCTTCCGGCAGATGGGCGGCACCATCGGCGCGGCGGCCTTCCTGTCCGTGCTGTTCGGGGTGGTCGGTGACCGCATCGCCGATTCCTTCCGGGTGGCGGCGGGCTCGGTCGACTTCCGCGCCGCGCTCACCGACCCGGCGGTGCTCGCCGATCCGGCCAACCGGCCGGTGTTGCAGATGATGCAGGGCGGTGGGGCCGGTCAGGTGCCGTCGCTGGACGACACCACCTTCCTCAACCACCTCGACCCGAGGCTGGCGCGCCCGTTCCTGGACGGGTTCTCCAGCGCCATGGACACGGTGTTCTTCACCGGGGCCATGGTCATGGTCGGCGCCTTCATCCTGATCTGGTTCCTCAAGGAGAAGCCGCTGTCCACGAAGTCGGGCATGCAGGCGAGGGCCGCGGAGGCCCGCGCCGCCGCCGCCCACTGACGTACTGGCGGTTCCCACCACGACGAAGGGCGCCCCCGGATCTCCGGGAGCGCCCTTCGTGCCGTTCGGGGTCAGTGCGCGTCGTGCGAGCCCTCTTCGGCCAGCCGGACCTGCTCGCGCTCGTAGGAGCGCTTGATCTCGGCCTCGGCCTCGGTGCGGCCGACCCAGGTCGCGCCCTCGACGCTCTTGCCCGGCTCCAGGTCCTTGTAGACCTCGAAGAAGTGCTGGATCTCCAGGCGGTAGAACTCGCTCAGGTGGTGGATGTCGCGCAGGTGCTCGGTGCGCGGGTCGTCCGCCGGGACGCAGAGCAGCTTGTCGTCGCCGCCCTTCTCGTCGGTCATCCGGAACATGCCGATGGCGCGGGCGCGGATCAGGCAGCCCGGGAAGGTCGGCTCCTGGACGAGCACGAGCGCGTCGAGCGGGTCCCCGTCCTCACCGAGCGTGTTGTCCACGAAGCCGTAGTCAGCCGGGTACTGCGTGGCCGTGAACAGCGTGCGGTCCAGACGGATGCGACCGGTCTTGTGGTCGACCTCGTACTTGTTCCGCACGCCTTTGGGGATCTCGATCGTGACGTCGAACTCCACGCTCTTCCTCGCTCGTTGATGTGTGCTCGACCGAGGGCTGTGCCGCACGGCCATGTCAAGACGCGTCTAGTGTGAACCAAGAGTCGCACCGAACCCGCATCCGCGTGGGACGTCCACTGTGTGACATTGCTTGTGTTCGCCTCATGACGCCGCACGGGAGGGCCCGGTGTCCGACGCTGGACAGCGACAGGGCGGGGATGCGCCGGAGGAGCCGACGAGGAAGCTCCAGCAGCCGCCCGGCCCAGGTCTCGACCAGGCCACCGTTCGCATGCAACGACCTCAGCCGATGCGGGTCGGACCGGTCCCGCCCGGCAAGCCCCAGCCCCAGGTGTTCCCGGTCGGTCCCACGGTGCCCGCGCGCAAGCCCGAGGAGGCGGCTCCGGCGGCCGCCCCGGCCGAGCCCGCCGTGACCGAAGACACAGCCGAGGAGGCGCCGCCCGCGAAGAAGAAGGGGCGCCGGGTCGCGCTGGCGCTGACCGCTCTCGTCGTGGTGGCCGGTCTGGCCGTCGGCGGTGTGTTCTACGGGCCGCAGGTGCTGCGCGCGGTCGGCCTCGGCGGCATCGTCGAGGACGCCACCCCCGCCCCCGCCCCGCCCGCGCAGTTCCGTGCCGCGCTCAGGCCGCTCGGTGCGCAGGGACCGCTGCCCACCAAGCAGGGCGTCTCGGCCGCGCTCTCCGGGCCTGCCGCCGCAGGGGTGCTGGGCACGCTCGGAGGGATCGTCGTCGACCCGGCGAGCGGTGACGTGCTGTGGGACAAGTCCGCATCCACCGCCATGGTCCCCGCCTCGACCGCGAAGATCATCACCTCCGCCGCGGCGCTGCTGGCGCTCGACCCGCAGGCCACGCTGACCACCAAGGTCGTCGAGGGGCCGGAGCCCGGCACGGTCGTGCTGGTCGGTGGCGGCGACCCGACGATCTCCGGGGGAGCCAAGGGGTTCTACCCGGGTGCGGCGAAGCTGGACGACCTGGTCGCGAAGGTCAAGGCGGCCACGGGCGGCCAGCAGGTGCGCAAGGTCCGGGTGGACACCAGCGCCTACGCCGGCGACACCAAGGGGCCCGGGTGGATGGGCGCCGACATGGACGGCCAGGGCGACGACTACGCGGCGCCGATGGAGCCGGTGATGCTCGACGGCGGACGGCTGGTCGTCACCAACGGCGACTCAGCGCGGACGACCACGCCGGCCCGCTCCGCCGCGGGCAAGCTCGCCGAGCGGCTCGGCGTCTCCGGTGGCGCGAGCCCGGGCACCGCGCCGCCGAACGCGCGGGTGCTGGCCGAGGTGCAGTCGCCGCCGATCCGGCAACTGGTCGAGACGCTGCTGCTGACCTCGGACAACGTGCTCGCCGAGGCCATGGCCCGGCAGGTCGCCATGGCCACCGGCGCCGAGGTGTCCTTCGCGGGCGGGGCCAAGGCGGTCCACGACGTGCTGACCCGCAACGGCTTCGACCTGAGCGGCATCACCCTGGTCGACGGCAGCGGGCTGTCCACCCAGAACAAGGTCTCGCCGAAGCTGCTCGGCTCCGTGCTCGCCGCCGCGTCCGCCCCGTCCTCCGGGCCGAACGCCGAGCGGACCGCGAAGCTGCGCGCGCTGCTGACCGGACTGCCCGTCGCGGGTGGCAGCGGCACGCTCGCCGAGCGCTACGGCTCGGGAACGGCGACCACGGGCAAGGGCTGGGTGCGGGCGAAGACCGGCACGCTCAACGGGATCAACAGCCTGGCCGGGATCGTCACGGACAACGACGGGAAACTACTGGTCTTCGCGTTCCTCGGGAACGGGACCGGCGCGAACGCCGACGCCCGCGCCGCGCTGGACGTGCTGGCATCGGCACTGCGCTCGTGCGGCTGCCGGTGATCGATTCGCAACCCTGGTACGGCCCGGTTGGCTGATGTTTGCGTGAGGTGGCTACGGGTAGCGTCGATGTGGTGAACGCCGGATCGGCCGCACCCGACATGCCACCGGTCGAGGGCCAGGGGCCCATCGACTGGGGGATCGCCGCTGCCACCGCCCAGCGCTTCATGGGCGCGGGGCCGGCCATCCCCCGCGAGGAGGCCGGCGAGGCGGTCCGCCGGATGCGGGAGCAGACGGTCGAGGCGGAGCGGCACGTCCGCGATCTGACCGGGCTGGGCCACGGCCTGCCGGTGCTGCCCGGGGACGTCGTGGACCGCGTCGGCTGGGTGCGCGCCGCGACCGCGGGACTCGCCGCGCTGACCGATCACGCCCTGCCCAGAAGCAGTCCTGGTCTGCGCGGCAGCGTGCTCGCGCGGACGGCGGGGGTGCAGGCGGGCATGGTGCTCGCCTATCTCGGCGGGCGGGTGCTCGGCCAGTACGACCCGTTCGGCGGGGACGGTCCGGACGGCAGGCTGCTCGTGGTGGCGCCGAACGTGGTGGCGACGCAGCGCGCGCTGCGCGTGCCCGCGGACGACTTCGCGCTCTGGGTGTGCCTGCACGAGTCCACCCACCGGCTCCAGTTCACCGCGGTCCCGTGGCTGCGCGACTACTTCGCGGCCCAGGTCGGTGAGCTGCTCTCGATCATGGACGAGTCCACGGCGAAGGTGCTGACCAGGCTCGCCGACGCGCTGAAGGCGGCGCGCAACGACAAGGACAACAAGGACAGCGTCGGACTGCTCGAACTGCTGCAGAGCCCGGAACAGCGCGTGGTGCTCGACCGGCTGATCGCGCTGTCGACGCTGCTCGAAGGGCATGCGGAGCACGTGATGGACGCGGTCGGGCCGTCGGTCGTGCCGAGCGTGGGCACGATCCGCGCGCGGTTCAGCGTGCGGCGTGGTCCGCGCGGCAACGTGGACCGGCTGCTGCGCGCGCTGCTCGGCGTCGACGCGAAGGTCCGGCAGTACGCGCAGGGCTCGGCCTTCGTGGACCACGTCGTCGGAGCCGTCGGCATGGAGCGCTTCAACACCGTGTGGACCTCGCCGGAGACGCTGCCGACCCGGGCGGAGATCGGCGATCCGGTGCTCTGGCTCGACCGGGTCGCCTGAGCCGTGGGCGGGCCTGACCCGGCGGTCGCCTCGCTGCGGTCCGCCGTCCGCAGCTTGCTCGATCTCGTCCAGCCCCGCGAGCACATCGCGGTCGCGTGCTCCGGAGGCGCGGACTCGCTCGCCCTCGCCGCGGCCTCCGCGCACGTCGCGGAGCGCAGGGGGATCACCGTGCACGGCCTTGTCGTGGATCACGGGCTCCAAGCGGGCTCGGCTGAGATCGCCCGGCGGGCCGCGGCCCAGCTCGTCGCCCTCGGTGTTGTGGCCCAGGTGCTCCCGGTGCGGGTCGAAGGGCCCGGCGGGCCTGAGGCGGCCGCGCGCAGGGCGCGCTACACCGCCCTGCTGGACGCGCGGCCCAGCTCCGACTGCGTCGTCCTGCTCGGCCACACCCTTGATGACCAGGCCGAAACGGTGTTGCTCGGGCTCGGACGGGGCTCGGGGGCGCGGTCGATCGCCGGGATGCGTCCGCTCGACCCGCCGTGGGGACGGCCGCTGCTCGGAGTGCGCAGGAGCACGACGCGGGCCGCGTGCGCGGCGCTCGGCCTCGACCCGTGGGAGGACCCGCACAACCTCGATCCGGCATTCACCAGGGTCCGGCTCCGCCGCGAGGTGTTGCCACTGCTGGAGAACGTCCTGCACGGCGGTGTCGCCGAAGCGCTCGCCCGCACGGCCGCCCAGGTGCGCGAGGACGGCGAGGCGCTGGACGAGTTGGCGGGCGCCCTGCTGCTGCGCGCCGAGGACGGCCACGAACTGGAGGTCTCCGAGCTGGCGCGGTCCCACCCGGCCGTGCGGCGGCGCGCGCTGCGGGCCTGGCTGCTGGCGGGCGGCGTGACCGAAGTCACCGACGCGCATCTCCGCTCCGTTGACGCGTTGGTGGGGAAATGGCGTGGTCAGGGCGGTGTTGCGCTGCCCGGCGGGTTGGTGGCGGAGCGCTCGCATGGCAGGCTTCACCTCGACCTGGGCGGCTCCGGCTCGGAGCGGCTGAACCCGTAGCAAACAGGGGAGTCCGGCCTTGTACGACGGCGACATCGCGTCCGTCCTCGTGACCGAGCAGCAGATCAAGGACAAGATCGCTGAGCTGGCGAAGCAGGTGGCCGACGACCATCCGGAGGGCAGGGGCTCCGACCTGCTGCTGATCGGGGTGCTCAAGGGCGCGGTGATGTTCATGACCGACTTCGCCCGCGCGCTGCCCGTCCCGGTGCAGCTGGAGTTCATGGCGGTCAGCTCCTACGGCTCGGCCACGTCCTCCTCCGGCGTCGTGCGCATCCTCAAGGACCTCGACCGCGACATCACCGGCCGCGACGTGCTGATCGTCGAGGACATCATCGACTCCGGCCTGACGCTGTCCTGGCTGCTGAAGAACCTGCAGTCGCGCGGCCCCGCCTCGCTGGAGGTCTGCTCGCTGCTGCGCAAGCCGGACGCGGTGCAGGTGGACGTGCCGGTGAAGTACGTCGGCTTCGACATCCCCAACGAGTTCGTCGTCGGCTACGGCCTCGACTACGCCGAGCGCTACCGCGACCTGCCCTACATCGGCACGCTCGACCCCAAGGTCTACTCGAACTAGTGCGTCAGCAGTTCGGGCGGCAGCGGCGCTGGATGACGGCGTCGACCAGCACGCCGCGGACGTCGCCCGCCTCGCGCGCCGCGTAGGCCTTGCCACCCGTCGCCGTCCCGATCTGCTGCAGCACCTCCATGTCCACCTCGGGGCCGAGCCCGATCAGGATGATCGGCACCGGCTGGGCCGGGTTCGCCTCGGCGCGCAGCGTCTGCAGCAGCCCGGCCAGGTCCAGCCCCTGCTGGTCCTCGTTGCGGCCGTCGGTGATCAGCACCACCGAGTTGACCTTGGTCGGGTCGTGGTCGGCTCGCACGGTCCGCCACGCGGCCAGAGCGGTGTCGTAGAGGCCGGTCGCGCCCCTGGTCCGGCCGGTGAGGCTGGCCGCGGCCGCCTTCAGCGCGTCCCTTCGGGTCCCGCCGTTCATCCGCTCCATCAGCGGTCCCAGCCCCACCAGCTGGGTCCAGTCCTGGCTGCCGGAGTGGTTCGTCGAGAAGATCCACAGACCGAGCTGGGTGGAGTCCGGGAGCACGCCGAGCGCGGTCAGCGCCGCGTCCCTGGCCAGTTCCATCCTGGTCTGCCCGTTGCCCGCCCTGGCCTGCATGGACCCGGAGACGTCGATCACCGCCAGCATCCGCGCGTCCAGGGTCGCCGCGCTGAAGGTGCGCAGGACCTCCGCGGCCTGGTCCGGGGTCGGCGTCGGCACCAGCTTCACCGCCGCGGGGCGCACCCCGTTGCCCTCCGGCCAGCTCGCGCTCGCCGCGCCGTGCGGGTCGCGGAACCCGGCCGCGCCGAACCGCTTCGCCGCGGCCGGGGCGCGCAGGGCGTCCTCCAGCAGGTCCAGCGCCCGGTCCAGGCCGGCGGGCTCGCCCCGGGAACGCACGCGGACCAGGGGGTGGTCCATGTTCAGCGTCCCCTCCTCCGCGTAGCGCACCGAAACCCGGTTGGCGGCCCCGCCGTTGTGGGCGATCACCGACTGCTCGGTGGTGCTGAAGGCGGGCGCGGTCAGCGGGTCCTGCTCGACCTTGGCGAAGGCGTCGCGCATGGCGGGCACGGCGTTGTGGCCCACCTTCATGAGCGTCTCGACCAGTTCCGGCCGCGGTGTGCCGTCGTTGTTGCCCAGCAGCGAACGGATCAGCATGAGCGTGGCGAGACCCTCGGTGGCGCTGGTCGGGTCGCCGATCACCGCGGGCACCCCGCCCTGGATCAGCTTGCGCCAGCCGGTGGCCTCGCCCAGCTTCTCCGCCAGCGGCATGCTGGCCGCGATCACCAGCGGGGAGCTGGCCAGCGAGCCCCGGATGTCCAGTTCGGGCACGGGCGCGCTGGCGCTGCTCGCCTGCTGGAGCACGCGCGCGGGCCACAGCCCGGAGTCGGGCAGCCACACGTTGGGCGTGCGGGTGCCGCCGGGGAGCACGTTGACCAGCTCGGTCGCCACCGCCGACGCCGCCTTCACGGCGACCTTGACCCGCACGCACCGGCCGTCGACCGCGGGCTTGTCCGCCTGGAACTCCTCGACCACGGCGCGCACCGGGCGCTCCATGTTCGCCGTGACCGCGAGGTTCACCGGCAGCTCACCCGTGCAGGTGCCGCCCCAGCCCCGGAGGGCGACCACCGTCGTCGCGGCCGCGGCGGCGACGCCGAGCAGGACCCCGAGGGGCAGGGCGACGCGCTTCATGCGGGTGCTGGGACGGGGCACGTGGTGTCTGCCAGGCATGGTCTCGTGGCTTTCCAACGGGGAACGGGCTTCGGTCGTGTGTCCTTTGCACGAGCAACCGGGGGGCCGTGCGCGGACGGAGACTGCCACGCTCACTCGTCGGAGTGAAGCATCCTCGCCTTTGCTCACTCGGAAAGGCCAATAACGATTGCGCCACGTGACCAGGGCGAACCCGCCGGGTGGCGGCGTGGCCAGCATCACGACCGCGCGCGGGGAACCCGTCGCGGCGCTCGCCCGTTGCCTGAGGAGACCGGTGCGCCCGGGTCGCCCCGCGCCGTAGTTCGGAGCGGGTCCGTGCTCGGGCGGTACGCTGGTCGGACGACGGTCGCCGGAGAAAGCCGGACCAACCCCACGTGTCCCCTTGGCGGTCCGTCACCCGACATGCAAGTCAGGGAGGGGCGAGGCCGCCCGACGGCCGTAAGTTGATGGACCGTAAGCGCCTGCTTCGGAACCCGCTGATCTGGATTCTCGCGGCGTTCCTGCTGTTCTACGCCTTCAGCGTGCTGCTGGACGACACCCGCGGCTACGAGGAGGTGCCCACCTCCCGCGCCCTGGAACAGCTCAACAACGGCAACGTGAAGAGCGCGATCCTCCAGGACAAGGAACAGCGGCTCAAACTCGATCTGAACAACCCGGTCGACGGCAACAAGACCCGGCTGATCACGCAGTTCCCCGCGGGGGGCTCCAGCCAGCTGGTCCAGACGCTGATCAACGCCAAGAACATGACCGGCGGGTGGAAGACCGAGGTCACCCAGGAGTCGCTGTTCGTCACGGCGCTGCTGTACCTGATCCCGGTCGGCCTGGTTCTCGTCCTGCTGATGTGGATGATGAACAACTCGCAGGGCGGCGGCAGCCGGGTGCTGAACTTCGGCAAGTCCAAGGCCAAGCAGTTGTCCAAGGACATGCCGAAGACCACCTTCGCCGACGTGGCCGGGGCCAACGAGGCGGTGGAGGAGCTCTACGAGATCAAGGACTTCCTCCAGAACCCGGGCCGCTACCAGGCGCTCGGCGCCAAGATCCCCAAGGGCGTGCTGCTCTACGGGCCGCCGGGAACCGGCAAGACGCTGCTCGCGCGCGCCGTCGCCGGTGAGGCCGGGGTGCCGTTCTACTCGATCTCCGGCTCCGACTTCGTCGAGATGTTCGTCGGTGTCGGTGCCTCCCGCGTGCGCGACCTGTTCGAGCAGGCCAAGCAGAACGCGCCGTGCATCATCTTCGTCGACGAGATCGACGCGGTCGGCCGCCACCGCGGCGCCGGCCTCGGCGGTGGTCACGACGAGCGCGAGCAGACCCTCAACCAGCTGCTGGTCGAGATGGACGGCTTCGACTCGCGCGGCGGGATCATCCTGATCGCGGCGACCAACCGCCCGGACATCCTGGACCCGGCGCTGCTGCGGCCCGGCCGCTTCGACCGGCAGATCCCGGTGGCCGCGCCCGACCTCTCCGGCCGCAAGGCCATCCTGCGGGTGCACTCCAAGGGCAAGCCGCTCGGCCCGGACGCCGACCTGGACTCGCTGGCCAAGCGCACCGTCGGGTTCTCCGGCGCCGACCTGGCCAACGTGATCAACGAGGCCGCGCTGCTCACCGCGCGGCACAACGGCCAGTTGATCACCGCCGAGGCCCTCGAGGAGTCGGTGGACCGCGTCGTCGGCGGCCCGGCCCGCAAGAGCAGGCTGATCTCCGAGAAGGAGAAGAAGGTCGCGGCCTACCACGAGGCGGGCCACGCGCTGGCCGCGTGGGCCATGCCCGACCTGGAGCCGGTCTACAAGGTCACGATCATGCCGCGCGGCCGCACCGGTGGGCACGCGCTGGTGGTGCCCGAGGACGACAAGGAGCTGATGACCCGCTCCGAGATGATCGCCAGGCTGGTGTTCGCGATGGGCGGCCGCTCCGCGGAGGAGCTGATCTTCCACGAGCCGACCACCGGTGCCTCCAGCGACATCGAGCAGGCGACCAAGATCGCCCGGGCGATGGTCACCGAGTACGGCATGAGCGCCAAGCTCGGCGCGGTGAAGTACGGCACCAACCAGGGCGAGCCGTTCCTCGGCAGGCAGATGGGCCACCAGCCCGACTACTCGCTCGAGGTCGCGCACGAGATCGACGAGGAGGTGCGCAAGCTCATCGAGGTCGCGCACACCGAGGCCTGGGAGATCCTGTCCCAGTACCGGGACGTCCTCGACGAGCTGGTGGTCGAGCTGCTCGACAAGGAGACGTTGCAGCGCAAGGACCTGGAGCGGGTCTTCGCCACGGTGGAGAAGCGCCCGAGGATCACCGCGTTCAACGACTTCGGCGGGCGCACGCCCTCGGACAAGCCGCCGATCAAGACCAGGGGTGAGCTGGCCATCGAGCGCGGCGAGCCGTGGCCGCCGGTCGTCGAGGAGCCCGAGCCGACCCCGGTCGGCACCGCTCCCGGCGGCAGCGACCTGCCGGGTGGCCCGCCGCACGGCAGCGGTGAGACGCCCGGCCCGAACGGCAGCGGCCCGCAGCAGCCGCACCCGCCCGCGTGGCAGGCGCAGCAGCAGGACCAGGCCGCTCCCCCGCAGCCGCACGCCCCCGGGCCGCCCTACTACGGGGCACCTCCCGGCTGGACCCCGGCGACCGCGCCCGGTGGCCCCTCCGGCGCGTGGAGCGGACAGCAGCCGAGCACCGAGCGTCCGGCGGAGCAGCAGCCGGAGGCGCAGAAAGAGGTGCAGCGCTCGATCGACTCCGACCCCCAGGACGGCAAGCGCTGAACGGCAACGACAAGGACGGCACAGTCGGCCTCGGCGGGCACCCGGTCTTCGACCAGGAGCGCGCCGAGGCCGCTGTTCGCGAACTGCTCGCCGCGGTGGGCGAGGACCCCATCCGCGAGGGGCTGCGGGACACCCCGGCCCGGGTGGCGCGGGCGTACCAGGAACTGTTCGCCGGGCTGTACATCGATCCGGACTCCGTGCTGGACAAGACCTTCGACGAGAGCCACGAGGAGCTCGTCCTGGTCACCGACATCCCGATGTACTCCACCTGCGAGCACCACCTGCTGCCCTTCCACGGGGTGGCCCACGTCGGCTACATCCCCAACGCCGAGGGCCAGGTGACCGGGCTGTCCAAGCTCGCGCGGCTGGTCGACCTCTACGCCAGGCGCCCGCAGGTGCAGGAGCGGCTGACCTCCCAGGTCGCCGACGCCCTCGTGCGCAAGCTCAACCCCCGCGGAGTGATCGTGGTGATGCAGGCGGAACATCTCTGCATGGGCATGCGTGGGATCAAGAAGGCCGGAGCGCTGACGACCACCTCCGCCGTGCGCGGGCTGATGCGGGACTCCGCCTCGACCAGGGCCGAGGCCATCGAGCTGATCAAGGCCCGCTGATGGGCCACCCGGCGCTGCCCAGCCCCGGCCGGTGCGCCGTCATGGGCATCCTCAACGTCACCCCCGACTCGTTCTCCGACGGCGGGCGCTACCTCGACCACGACGACGCGGTCGCGCACGGCATCGAGATGTTCCGCAGGGGCGCCGACCTGATCGACGTCGGCGGCGAGTCCACGAGGCCCGGCGCGCAGCGCGTCGAGCCCGCCGTGGAGGCGGCGCGCGTCGTCCCGGTGATCCGCGACCTCACCGCGCACGGCGTCCGCACGAGCGTGGACACCATGCGCAGCGAGGTCGCGACCGCCGCGCTGGAGGCGGGTGCCACCGTGATCAACGACGTCTCCGGCGGCCTGGCCGACGAGCGGATGGTGGGCGTAGTCGCGGACGCGGGCTGCCCGTGGATCCTGATGCACTGGCGCGGCCACAGCACGGAGATGGACCTGCTCGCCAGCTACACCGACGTGGTGGCCGACGTGAGCGCCGAACTGCTGGCGCGGGTCGAGACCGCCGTCGCCGCCGGCGTGGCCGAGGACGCGATCGTGCTCGACCCCGGTCTGGGCTTCGCGAAAAGCCGAAAGCAGGACTGGGAACTGCTGCGCAGGCTGGACGAGCTGGTCAAGCTGGGCTTCCCGCTGCTCGTCGGCGCCTCCCGCAAGCGGTTCCTCGGCGCGCTGCTCGCCGACGCGAACGGGGTGCCGCGCCCGCCGGACGGCCGCGAGTTCGCCACCGCCGCGATCAGCACGCTGGCGGCCTCCGCCGGGGTGTGGGGCGTGCGGGTGCACGATGTGGCGGGATCGCTGGACGCGGTGGCGGTGGCCGCCGCGTGGGCGCGAGGCTGGGAGGACCGATGACGGACCGGATCACGCTGACCGGGTTGCGGGTGCGCGGACACCACGGCGTCTTCGACCACGAGAAGCGCGACGGGCAGGAGTTCGTCGTCGACATCACGGTCTGGATCGACCTCGACCGCGCCGCCGAGACCGACGACCTCAGGCACACGCTGCACTACGGCGTGCTGGCCGAGCGCGCGGCGGAGATCGTCGGCGGCAAGGCCTACGACCTGATCGAGTCGGTCGCCGGCCGGGTCGCCGACGACGTGATGATGGACGAGCGCGTGCACGCCGCCGAGGTGACCATCCACAAGCCCAACGCGCCGATCCCGCTGGAGTTCGCCGATGTCGCCGTGACCGTGCGCCGGTCCAGGAGGAAGGGACGCGCGGGGCAGTGAGCCGGGCTGTTCTCTCGCTCGGCTCGAACATGGGGGACCGGCTGGCGTTCCTCCAGTCCGCCGTCGACGGGTTCCGGGCGGAGCTGGTCGCGGTGTCCCCGGTCTACGAGACCGCGCCGTGGGGCGGGGTCGAGCAGGACGACTTCCTCAACGCGGTCCTCGTGGTGGAGGCCGAGGGCGCCGACGAGTGGTACTGGCTGCGCCGCGGTCAGGAGCTGGAGCAGCGGGCCGGTCGGCAGCGGTTGGTGCGCTGGGGCCCGAGGGTGCTCGACGTCGACGTGGTGACGGTCGACGACGTCGCCTCCGAGCACCCCGATCTGCTGCTGCCGCACCCCGGGACGCCGGAGCGGGCCACGGTGCTGCTGCCCTGGCTCGACGTCGAGCCAGGCGCGGAGCTGCCCGGCCGCGGCCCGGTGCGGGACCTGCTGGCCGGGCTGTCCACCGAGGGCGTGCACCGCAGGGACGACCTGAAGCTGGCCTAGGTCCTAGTCGCCGTGGGGCGCACGCTCTCCGGCTCCACCATCAGCACGACGGTCCGGTCCGGGGCGACGGGTCGGTGCATGGCGCCCTCGGGCACGGTGAACGCCTGGCCCGGCCCGAGGTCGACGGCCTCGCGGTCCTCGACCGCCCTCGGCGGCGAGCAGGTCGATGAGCTTGTCGTACATCACAGGTCCTTCATGGCGGCGCGGACCTCCTCGATGCGCTGCTCGTTGCGGCGGTAGAAGACCCACTGCTTGATCCGGGTGCCGATGACCAGGTCGGCGGACGCCAGCACCTTGAGGTGCTCGCCCGCGCTCGGCTGGCTCATGCCCAGCTTCTCGGCGATGTAGAGCGCGCACACGCCGTCGCGCTCCAGGTCGCCGTCCACCTGGGGCGGGAAATGCCGCGTGGGGTCCTTCAGCCAGTCCAGGATCCGCAGCCGCCGCTCGTTGGCCAGCGCCTTCAACACGTCGATCGTGGTCACTTAGGAAGTTTGCTTATTAGCTAATTGGCTTGTCAAAAGGAAGGGGGCAGGATGGGAAGTGTGAGATTCACCAGGCCACGGGATCTGGCCGTCGCGGCGGTGCTGGCGGCGTTGGTGGCCCACCTGCTGCTCATCGCCGGGTACAACTCGCTGCCCCGGCTGCCCGCCTTCGTCGGGCTCACCTTCCTGGTGCTCGGCGGGGTCGAGGCATGGTTCGGGTCCACCCTCCGCGCGCGCATCCGGCGCAAACCGGGGACGCTGCCCGTCGAGGCGCTCGTCGCGGCCCGCGCCGTGGCGCTGGCGAAGGCGTCCTCCCTGGCAGGAGCCATCATGGTGGGTGCGTGGGGGGCCGTGCTGCTCTACGTGGCGCCCCGCTTCTCCGATCTTGAAGCGGCCGCGGGGGACACGCTCGCGGCGACCGTCGGGCTGGTCAGTTCGGCCGCGCTGATCGGGGGCGCGCTGTGGCTGGAGCACTGCTGCCGGACACCCGAGGAACCGGAGGACCCGGACAAGATCAACGGGTTTCGGGGCTGAGCAGAAAATCTGATGTGGATCACAATGTGCCTGCACCGAGACGGGAATGAGCCCGCCGAGGAGGTCTCGGTCGGATAACCGCCAGGTACCGTAGAACGTATGACCGGCCGCAGCGACTCGTCCGAGCGCAGCACTGGCCGTGGCATGGGCTTGGCGTTGGTCGTCGCAGTGTTGTCCTTCGCCGTGGTCGCCGCGGCGGTGCTGGTGTTCAGTGATTCGTCCCGCTGGTTACGACTCGCCGTGGTCGCCGCCCTCTGGGCGGCCCTGCTCGCCGCCTTCGCCGCCGCCCGCTACCGCAGCCAGGCAGTCGAGCGCGAGGAGCGCGAGGAGGAGCTGCAGCGCGTCTACGAGCTGGAGCTGGAGCGCGAGTGCGCCGCCCGCCGCGAGTACGAGCTGGAGGTCGAGGCCGAGACCCGGCGGCAGCTGGAGGACGAGTCCCGCGGCGAGCTGGACGACCTCCGCAACGAGCTGCGCACGCTGCGCGAGAACCTGGAAGCGTTGCTCGGCGGTGAGGTCCTGGTGGAGCGGGTCGCCCTGCGCGCGGAGGCCACGCGGATGCGTGCGCTGGACCAGGCGCGCCTGATGGGCCTGGCCGACAGCCGCGAGAGCCGGATCATCACCACCACCGAGGAACACCGGCGCAAGCTCGCGCCCGCGCAGTCGCAGGTGCGGCCGCAGCCGGTGCGTGCCGACGCCGCGCACACGCAGGTGATGTCCAAGGACAGCGCCCGCCGCGTCGAGTCCGGCCGCCCGCAGCCGTTGCGCAACGAGCCCAGCAGGCCCCAGCGCCCGCAGCCCGCCCAGCGCCCCGAACCGACCCGGTCGCTACCGCAGCGCCGGGACCAGCACATGCAGCCCGCCGCGGCCATGCCCGAGGTCGTCGAGGCTTGGCCCGCCACGCCCGTCGCCCGGCCGGCCCAGCCCGCTCAGCCCGCCGCCGCGACCACCGTCGTGCCGCCGGTCACCGCCGTCGAGTCCACCGAGGTGCACGAGCGCACGCCCGCGCAGCCGCCGCAGCGCCCGCGCCAGGACTCCGGCCGCATGGCCGCGCCGACCGCGCCCCCGCCCCCTCCTCCGCAACGTCCGGAGCCGCAGGTGGTCAGCCGCCCGCCGGTGCGCGAACCGCAGGTCGTCAACCGCCCGCCCGCGCGCAAGCAGGAGCCCCGGACCGAGCCGCGCCGCCCCGAGCCCGAAGTCCGTCGTACCGAGCCGGAGGTCCGCCGCGCCGAGCCCGAGGTCCGGGAGCCGGAGGTGCGCAAGACCAATCCGGTGCGCCGCCCCGAGCCGCCCCGCAAGCCGGAGCCGGAGATCCCGGTCGAGCCGGAGGCGCCCGCGCTGTCGTCGCTGCCGGACTCGTTCGCGATGCCCGAGCCGGAGCCCGAACCCGAGCCGGAGCCCTACGTCGAGCCCGTGCGCTCGACCGGCCGCAGGCACCGGGGCGACTCCGAGCCGAGCTGGATGGAGAAGCTCGGCGCGAGCAAGCGCGAGGCACCCAAACCGCCCCCGCCGCCGAAGGTCGACGTGAACGCGGAGTGGGCCACTCAGGACGAGCCGCCGCCGCGTCGCGACACCTCGTCGTCGACGGGACGCCGCCGTCGCCCGGAGGGTGCCCCGGCGCGGGACGCCAGTGCCACGTGGAACCCGGAGCTCTCCGACGCCGAACCGGCCGCGTCCTCCTCCAGTCACCGCTCCTCGGGCGGAGGGCTCTCCGTCAGCGAGCTGCTGGCGGCCAACGGTGTGAACGACAGCCCGCGCCGTCGCCGCCGCCGCGCCGAGGACTAGCCGGGCTACTTGTCGATGTCGCCGACGACCAGGGCGAAGGAGCCGAGCACGGCGGGCAGGTCGGCCACCCGGGTGCCGGGGAGCAGTGACGCGAGGGCTTGGACGTTGTTGAACGACGGCGTCCGCAGCTTCAACCGCCACGGGGTCTTCTCGCCGCGCGAGGCCAGGTAGACGCCGCTGACGCCGAGCGGGGCCTCCAGCCACGTGTAGACCGAACCCTCCGGGGCCTTCACCGCCTTGGGCAGGCGCACGTTGACCGGGCCGCCCGGCAGCCGGTCCAGGCATTCGCGGGCGAGGCGGATCGACTGCGCGATCTCCCCGGTCAGGCACTCGACCCTGGCGAGGGCGTCGCCGTCCTCGCCGAGCACGGGATCGACGGTCAGCTCGCCGTAGGCACAGGTGGGATCGTCGCGGCGGAGGTCGATGTCGACTCCGCTGGCGCGCGCGGCGGGACCGGTGACGCCGAGTTCGAGGACGTCGTCACCGGAGAGCACGCCGATCCCCGCGTACCGCGAGCGGAAGTCCTCGTTGTCCACTGTGGACTGACGAAGGGCCGGGAGGTCCACGGCGTCCAGGGCCGCGGCGACGTGCGACGTCCAGCCCGCGGGCACGTCCTCCCGCAGGCCGCCGATCCTCGTTGCCATGAAATGGATCCGGCCGCCGGTCGCCTCCTCCATGACCGACTGGACGGCGTGCATGCCGCGCTGCGCGGCGGTGGTGCCCGCCGTCGACGAGCCGTCCGGGGTGCGGGTCAACGGGACCAGGAACGCGAGGTGCGCCAGCACGCGGTTCAGCTCGCACAGCAGCGTGCGCAGCCACAAAGCCCTTGGCGGCACGTCCATGCCGGTCATCCGCTCGACGGCGAGGGCGAGCGTGACCTCGTTGCAGAACGCGGCGAGCCAGTCGTGCCGGTTGGCCAGCGCGAGGGCCTGGCGGTAGTCGCGGACCTCGAAGAGCTTCTCGGCGCCTCGGTGCAGGTGTCCCACCAGGGGCTCGGCCTCGGTGACGACCGTGCCCTCCAGGCGTAACCGCAGCCGGTAGGCCCCGTGCGCCGCCGGGTGCAGCGGCCCGAGGTCGATCACGCGGTCGACTCCGAGGTATGCCGCGCCCGCACCGACTCCGATGGTTTCCTGCCTGCTCACGGAAGCATGCTTCCATGCAGGAGCCAGTGGAAGCCGCCGAGCCCCGCCGGATCGGTCAGCTCGGCGATCCGGCCTGCTCGTGCGGTTTCGGCCAGCCAGCGCAGGGGATCGGTCGCCGCGAGACCCGAGGCGGGCGCGGCGGAGGAGAGGCCGAGCGCGGCGAGCGCCGCGGCCTGCGAGGTGATCACGCCGCCCCCGGCCGCGGCGGCGCACGAGTCCATCGCGACGTGCGCGGTCAGATCGCGGCTGCCGTCCGGAACCGGCGGCACCTGGCGCCCGGCGAGGTAGCCGGTCAGCGTTCCCCTTCGCGGGCGCAACGCCATGACGTGCCCGTAGTCGACAGCCAGTGCGGCGCCCGCGCGCACCCTGCTGACAGCGTCCGCCCACGCCTCATCCCTGGGCAGGCCGATCTCGGCGCGCTCGGCCTCGGGCCACCACCGGTGCAGCCAGTCCAGCGCCGGGCCGGTGACGGGTGGGCCGACGGCCTCGGTGCCGTGGTCGTCCACGTGCACGACGCGCGTCTGTCCACTGTGGACTTCCACGACCTGGCACGGGATCGAGTCCAGCCACTCGTGCCCGACGAGCAGCCCCACCACCCGCTCCGGGAGGTCGGGGCGCACGCGCACCGCGGCGGGCAGGGACGGGGGCTGGAACTCCACGGCGGTCACGCACAGGCGCCGCCGCAGGGCCGGGGGAGCCAGGTCGTGCACCGCGGCGGACAGCTCGCCGCCGCCGGCGCCGACGTCGACGAAGTCCAGCGCGGCGGGGCCGCCGAGCGCGAAGTCCAGCCGGGAGAGCAGTTCCAGCAGTGCCTCCGCCAGTTCCGGCCCGACCAGCGGTGAGGTCCTGAAGTGCGAGGACGGCCGCTCGCCCCGGGCGAAGAAACCGCCGGGGGAGTACAGCGCCGCCTGCCACGCCTGCCGCCAGTCCCGCACGGAACCGGCACCCTACCGACCCGGGCGATCGGTACCGGGAAGTCCGTTCCGAGCGGTATGAGGTGAAACCGTAGGCTCACGCATCGTGACCACGGATGAGCTCCCGGCGGAGCCTGCCCAGCAACGCCGTCAGCAGCGCGCCGTCATCGGTTCGGTGATCGGCCTGATCCTCCTCGGCACCTGCGGCCTGATCCTGCTCGGGATGGCCACCTCCCGCGTCGGCCTGCTGGCCGTGCTGATCGGCGCGGGCACGGCGCTGGTGCCGGTCGGTTTCGTCATGGGGGCGTTCCTGTGGATCGACCGCTGGGAACCCGAGCCGACCCGGCTGCTGCTCGCCGCGTTCCTCTGGGGCGCCTGCGGCGCGACCATCAGCGCGTTGCTGATCAACGACAGCGCCCGCGCCGTCGGTGACCTGCTGCTCGGCCCGTCCGGCGGGGACTTCCTCAGCTCGGTGGTCTCGGCCCCGCTGGTGGAGGAGACGGCCAAGGCGCTGTTCCCGCTGGCGCTGATGCTGTGGCGCAGGCACGAGTTCGACGGCGTGGTGGACGGCATCGTCTACGCGGGCGTCACCGCGGCCGGGTTCGCCTTCACCGAGAACATCTTCTACTTCGGGCAGGGCTTCGCCCAGGGCGGTTTCGGCAACGCCACCAGCGGTGTGGTCGCCGTGTTCATCCTGCGCGGCGTGCTCTCGCCGTTCGCCCACCCGCTGTTCACCGCGATGACCGGGATCGGGCTCGGCCTCGCCGCGAGCAGCCGTCGCGGCGCGGTGCGGTTCTTCGCGCCACTGCTGGGTTTCCTGCTCGCGATCAGCCTGCACGTGCTGTGGAACGCCGCGGCCACCCTGGGCGGCGGACTGGACTTCCTCGACGTCTACTTCCTGATCATGGTGCCGATCTTCGCGGGGATGATCTGGCTGGTGGTCTGGCAGCGCCGCCGCGAGCAGCGGATCGTCGTCGGCCAGCTGCCCGTCATGGCCGACGCGGGCTGGATCGCCCCGAGCGAGGTGGCCCTGCTGGCCAGCATGGCGGGCAGGCGCTGGTGGCTCGGCCGGGTCCGGCAGCGCGCGGGGGAGGAGGCGGCGCGCGCCGTCGCCGGCTACCAGACCGCGGTCACCGAACTGGCGTTCCTGCGGCACCGCATGGCCAACGGCACCTGCGGTGGCGACTCCGACCGGCGGCACGCGGAGCTGCTGGCTACGCTGCACCGCGCCAGGGCCGCCGCGGTGAACGCCCCAGGTGCGCTCGGGCTCGCGGGCAACCGCCCGGCCCGCCGTCCCGGCCGTTCCCAGGGCACCGGGTGAAGCTGGTCACCAGCGTCCGCGCGGACCGGTTCCGGCCGGTTAGTCTCGCGCCGCTGTCCGGTACCCGCGGAGGTCGTGGGCCTGGAACACCAAGAGGAGCAGGACGATGACGTCAGAGCGCCCGGCTCGGCTCGCCGTCGGCGTGGTCTCCGCCGGCCGGGTCGGTTCGGTGCTCGGGGCCGCACTGGCCAGGGCCGGGCACATCGTCAACGGCGTCTCCGCGGTCTCCAGCGCCTCGCTCGCCCGCGCGGAACTGCTGCTCCCCGGGGTGCCCGTGCTCGCGCCGGACGAGGTCGCCCGTGCCGCCGACCTGGTGCTGCTCGCGGTGCCCGACGACGAGCTGGGCGGATTGGTCCGGGGCCTGGTGGCGACGGACTCCCTGCGCGCCGGGCAGATCATCGTGCACACCGCGGGCGCTCACGGCGTCGACGTGCTGCGGCCCGCCGCGGAGATCGGCGTGCTGCCGCTGGCCCTGCACCCGGTCATGACGTTCACCGGTCGCCCGGAGGACCTGCAGCGGATGGCCGCCTGCTGCGTCGGCGTCACCGCGACCGACGACGACGAGGTCGCCTGGCACGTGGCCGAGGCGCTCGTCGTGGAGATGGGCGCGGAGCCGGTGCGCGTGCCCGAGGCCGCCCGCCCGCTCTACCACGCGGCGATCGCGCACGGCGCCAACCACCTGATGACCCTGGTCGCCGAGTGCGCGGACCTGTTGCGGGACGCGGGGATCGGCTCCGCCGAGCGGTTGCTCGCGCCGATCCTGTCCGCGTCGCTGGACAACGTGCTCCGGCTGGGCGACCGCTCGCTCACCGGTCCCGTCGCCCGGGGGGACACCGGGACCGTGCGCGCCCACGTCGACGTGCTCAACCGCTCGTCACCGCGGGTGCTGCCCGCCTACCTGGCGCTGGCCCGGCGCACCGCCGACCGCGCCGAGCAAGCCGGGCTGCTGCGCCCGGACGCCGCCGACGCCGTCCGCTCCGAACTCTCCGAGGACCCGCGATGACCAGGACGCCGAGCTTCACCCGCGACGAACTCACCGTGCACACCGATCCCGCCGAGCTGGCCAAGGTCACCAGGGCACTGCGCGGCGTTGGCCGCAAGATCGCGCTGGTGCCCACCATGGGTGCGCTGCACGACGGCCACCTGGAGCTGATCAAGCGCTCGCGGCGGGTGCCGAACACCGTCACCGTCGTGTCGATCTTCGTGAACCCGTTGCAGTTCGGGCCGAACGAGGACCTGGCCAAGTACCCGCGCACCCTGGAGGAGGACCTGGCCCGGTGCCGGGAGGCCGGGGTGGAACTGGTGCTCGCGCCGTCAGCAGAGGCGATCTACGGCGACGACCCGCAGGTCACCGTGCACCCGGGGCCGCTGGGCGAGGAGCTGGAGGGCGCGGTCCGGCCCGGTCACTTCGCCGGGGTGCTCACCGTGGTGGCCAAGCTGTTCAACATCGTGCGGCCGGACTACGCGTTCTTCGGCGAGAAGGACTACCAGCAGCTGGTGCTGATCAAGCGGATGGTGCGGGACCTGGACTTCGAGACCTCCGTGGTGGGGGTGCCGATCGTCCGGGACCCCGAGGACCACCTGGCGCTGTCCTCCCGCAACCGCTTCCTCTCCGAGGCGGAGCGGGCCAGCGCGCTGACGTTGCCCAAGGCGCTGGCCGCGGGCACCGAGGCCGCGATCGAGGGAGCCGAGCAGGGGGTGGCGGCGGCACGGGCGGTGCTCGACGCCAACCCCGAGGTGGTCGTGGACTACCTGGAGCTGCGCGGCAAGGACCTCGGTCCGGCGCCGGCCACCGGCGAGGCGAGGTTGCTCGTCGCCGCCAGGGTCGGCGGTACCAGACTCATCGACAACACCCCCGTGCTGCTCGGCGTGCCCGAGGGCGGGGGGTCCACGGAACTCCACGGGTGAGAGGGGCAGCCCCATGTTCCGCACCATGCTCAAATCGAAGATCCACCGCGCCACGGTGACCCAGGCGGACCTGGACTACGTCGGGTCGGTCACGGTGGACGAGGACCTGATGGACGCCGCCGACCTGCTCCCCGGCGAGCAGGTGGCGATCGTCGACGTGACCAACGGGGCCCGGCTGGAGACCTACGTGATCCCCGGTGAACGGGGCAGCGGGGTGCTCGGCATCAACGGCGCCGCCGCGCACCTGGTGCACCCCGGCGACCTGGTCATCCTGATCGCCTACGGGCTGATGGAGGACGCGCAGGCGCGGTCGTACAAGCCGAAGGTGATCTTCGTGGACGCGGCGAACTCCATCGTGGAGCTGGGCAGCGACCCGGCCGCCGCCCCGCAGGGCTCCGGCCTGACCAGCGGCGCGGAGACCGAGGCCGAGGAACCCGCCGCCGAGACGGTGGACGCGGCGCGGCTGGACAAGCTCATCCAGGCAGAGGACTGAGAGGCGGTTCGCGGTGCTGCTCGCCGTAGACGTCGGCAACACCAACATCGTGCTCGGCCTGTACGCGGGCGACGGCACGGACACCACCCTGCTGCGGGACTGGCGGATGCGCACGGACGCCAGGATGACCGCGGACGAGCTGGCGCTGACCACGCGCGGACTGCTCGGCGAGCACGCCGACAAGATCACCGGTGTCTCCGCCCTGTCCACGGTGCCGTCCGTGCTGCGCGAGCTGCGGGTGATGCTCGGCCGCTACTGGGGCGACGTGCCCAGGGTGATCGTGCAGCCCGGGGTGCGCACCGGTGTCCCGCTGCTGGTGGACAACCCCAAGGAGGTCGGAGCCGACCGCGTGATCAACACGCTGGCCGCGCACCACCTCTTCGACACCGCCTGCGTCGTGGTGGACTTCGGCACCTCCACCAACATCGACGTGATCTCCGCGAAGGGCGAGTTCCTCGGCGGCGCCTTCGCCCCCGGCATCGAGATCTCGGTGGACGCCCTCGCCACGCGCGCCGCCCAGCTGCGCAAGGTGGAGCTGGTCCGGCCGCGGTCGGTGATCGGCAAGAACACGGTGGAGTGCCTGCAGTCCGGCATCCTCTACGGCTTCGCCAGCCAGGTGGACGGCCTGGTCCGGCGGATCGTGGCGGAGCTGGAGGCGACGGACTCCGGTCCGGTCACCGTGATCGCCACCGGCGGCCTCGCCCCGTTGGTGCTGGCGGAGTCCTCGACCATCCAGCACCACGTCTCCGACCTGACGCTGCTCGGCCTGAAGCTGGTCTACGAGCGCAACACGCGCTGACGGCTAGAGCTTGCGGACGCGGGCGGCGATCGTGACCAGGGGCAGCTCGAACTCGCCCCCGGCGGTCTCCGGGGTCGAGTCGAGGTAGGCGCGCACGCGGCCCAGGGTCTCCGCCCGCTCCTGCTCGTCCTTGACCAGTGTGACGGAGTGGGTGGCGATCGTCTCGGTCAGCGTCGCCGCGGTCCTGCGGTGCACGTGGTCGAAGGTCCGCTGGCTGAACGCGGTGAACAGGTCGTTCTCCGGCAGCAGGTCCGCGCGGTCGTGCTTGCGCTCGGAGTAGCGGACACCGGTGCCGGTGATGTCGGCGAGCCCGGCCACCCACGGCACCCGGTCGTCGTCGTGGTTCCACAGCGCGGCCAGCACCCCGCCGGGCTTGAGCACCCTGGCGATCTCCGGGAGGGCCAGCTCCGGGTCGAACCAGTGGAAGGCCTGGCCGACCAGGACCGCGTCCACCCGCTCGTCCGGCAGCGGGATGTCCTCCGCGGTGCCCTTGAGCGCCGCGAGCCCGGAGAGCCGGTTCAACAGCTCGGTCCGCATGGCGTCGTCCGGCTCCACGGCGATGACGGCGACCGGTTCCTCCAGCAGCACCTGGGTCAGCCGTCCCGTGCCCGCGGCCAGGTCGAGCACGCGGACCTGTTCGCGGTCGCGCACCGGCTCCAGCGCCCAGCGCACCGCTTCGACCGGGTAGTCGGGCCGGTGTTCGGCGTACTGGGCCGCGCGCGCTCCGAAGGACAGTGCGCGACGGGACTTCGAACCGGAGTCGTCCATCGCCAGACCGTATCCCGTTCGCCTCGCCGACACGGGATTCCGTAACCTTTCCCCCCGTGAACTCAAAGCCCCAGCAGCAGCCTGCGACCAGCGAAGACGATCTGCCTGAGCAGATGCGGGTCCGCCGGGAAAAGCGGGAGCGCCTGCTGGAGGCAGGCGTCGACCCCTATCCCGTCGTGCTCGAGCGCACCCATTCCCTCGCCGAGATCCGCGCCGCCTATCCCGACCTCGAACCGGACACCCCGACCGGGCAGGTCGTCGGCGTGACCGGTCGCGTGATGTTCGTCCGCAACACCGGCAAGCTCTGTTTCGCGACGCTGCGCGAAGGCGACGGCGTCGAACTCCAGGCGATGCTCAGCCTCGACCGGGTCGGCGCGGAGGCGCTGGCCGCGTGGAAGAGCGATGTCGACCTCGGTGACCACGTGTTCGTCCGCGGTGAGGTCGCCACCTCCCGGCGCGGCGAATTGTCGGTCATGGTCACGGAATGGCAAATGGCGGCGAAGACCCTGCGGCCGTTGCCGGTCGCGCACAAGGAGCTCTCCGAGGAGACCCGCGTGCGGCAGCGTTACGTCGACCTCATCTTGCGCCCGCAGGCCCGCGATACCGTTCGCCTGCGCTCCGGAGTGATGCGATCACTGCGCGAGTCGTTCCACCGGCGCGGATTCCTCGAGGTCGAAACGCCGATGTTGCAGACGCTGCACGGGGGTGCATCCGCTAGGCCATTCGTCACGCACTCCAATGCCATGGACACCGATCTGTACCTTCGAATCGCGCCTGAGCTGTACCTGAAGCGGTGCGTCGTCGGTGGTATCGAGAAGGTCTTCGAGATCAACCGCAACTTCCGAAACGAGGGCATGGACTCCTCGCACTCACCGGAGTTCGCGATGCTCGAGGCATACGAGGCCTACGGTTCCTACGACACGATCGGTGTGCTGACCAGGGAGTTGGTCCAAGAAGCCGCGCAGGCCGTATTCGGCTCGCACGTGGCGACGCTGGCCGACGGCACGGAGTACGACCTCTCCGGTGAGTGGACCACAATTACGATGTACGGGTCGCTGTCGGAGGCCCTAGGCGAGGAGATCACGCCGAACACCTCGGTGGAGCTCCTGCGTAAGCACGCGGAAACGCGCGGTATCTCCACCGACCCGGCGCTCGGCCACGGAAAGCTGGTCGAGGAGCTTTGGGAGCACCTGGTCGGAGACCACTTGCATGCGCCTACGTTTGTGCGTGACTTCCCAACCGAGACCGCTCCGCTGACCAGGCAGCACCGCAGCGTCGCCGGAGTCACCGAGAAGTGGGACCTGTACGTGCGTGGGTTCGAGCTCGCGACCGGGTACTCCGAGCTCGTCGACCCCGTTGTGCAGCGGCGACGCTTCGAGGACCAGGCGCGTCTGGCGGCTGCCGGGGATGTCGAGGCCATGCGCCTGGATGAGGACTTCTTGCGCGCGCTTGAGTACGGAATGCCACCGAGTGGCGGCATGGGAATGGGCATGGACCGGCTGTTGATGGCCCTGACCGGTCTCGGTATCCGGGAGACGATCCTCTTCCCACTTGTACGACCTGAATGACGTTCACCACTTTGAGACCGAGCGGCGTCTGCTCTTTTGAAGAGAGCTGCGCTAATGTCGCGATCAGTCTCGTTGCCGAGCTGGCGACTGGGGAACGCATCCGGAACGCACACGTCGCCGGATTTCAGGGAAGGAAGACGCATGGCTGAGAAGGTCATCCGGACCTTGGTGGACGACCTCGACGGTTCCGAGGCCGAGGAGACCGTCGAGTTCGCAATCGACGGGGTCTCGTACGAGATCGACCTTTCCGGTGGCAACGCCGGAAAGCTGCGTGACTCGCTCGCCGACTTCATCGCGAGCGCCCGCAAGGTCGGCGGTCGGCGTCGTTCCGCCGGCGGGCGTTCCGCCGCGCGTCCAGGCCGTCCGGCCGCCGCGGACCGCGAGCAGAACCAGGCAATTCGCGAGTGGGCCCGTAAGCGCGGCATGAAGGTCTCCGACCGCGGTCGTATCCCGGCCGACGTGCTGGAGTCCTACCACAACGAAAACTGAGCTGACCGGAACCGGTGTATCGGTTCGGATACACAAAAGGACCCCTTCAGCAGCCCCGAACTGCTGAAGGGGTCCTCGTGTTTCAGCTGATCGTGAATCAGCTCCGCGCCGGGTCGACGCCGAATGCCTTGGCGAGGTCGTCCAGGATCGCGTGCGCGCCCTGGAGGCTCACCGAGGCGATCCAGGTGCCGTCCTGGACATCGGTGACCTTGCCCTTCAGCTGCTTCCACAGCGGGTTGGCCAGGTACTTCTCCTTGGCCTTCGCGGAGTCGCCCTTGGCGTCCGGGAAAACCGATACGAAGACGTGATCGGCGTCCGCGTCCAGGATGCGCTCCTCGGCCACGTTCACCGAGATGTCCTTCGCCTTGGAATCGTCCTGCGAGGCGGGCCGGGCCAGGCCGGCGTCCTTGAGCACGATGCCGACGAAGCTGTTCGGCGTGTAGAGCCGGGTCGGGCCGTTGACGAAGCGCACCACCGAGATGGTCGGGTTCTTGCCCGCCTTCGCGCGGATCGCGTCGCCGACCTTGCGGGCCCGCTCCTCGTAGGCCTTGATCTTCCTGTCGGCCAGCTCCTCCTTGCCCAGCGCGGTGCCCAGGAGCCGGATGTTGTCCTTCCAGGTCAGCCCCGTTGTCTGGCTGAAGACCGCGGGCTTGCGCGCGGAGAGCTGGCCGTAGAGCTGCTCGTGCCGGACCTTCGCCGAGACGATCAGGTCCGGGTTGAGCGCCAGCGTCTCCTCGACCTTGGGCTGCTCCAGGGTCCCCACGGCCTTGGCGTTGCGGCCGTAGACCTCGGCCTCGGCCTTGAGGTAGTCCGGGAACTTGTCACCGGTGAGCGGGAACAGCGTGAACGCGACGACCTCGGTCTCCAGCGCGAAGGCCGCGTCCACGTAGCTGCTGTCCAGCGCGGCGACCTTCTTCGGCGCGGCGGCGATGGTCGTCTCGCCCATCGCGTGCTTGACGGTCCTGGGGAAGCCCGCCCCGGCCTGGCCGGAGGCCGGTGGCTGCGAACCGGGTGCGGTCCCGCCGCCGCAGCCCGCCACCACGGCGGCCACGGTCAAGGCGGCCACTCCGGCGAAGACCCGCCGGCCCATCAGCGCCCTTGTCCTCAACTGTCCTCCAAGAGTCGTACGTCCCTCTGTCGCTGACTGAGGATAGGTTGTCCTAACTTTCAGGGACATCCGAAGGGCGGGCCCGCAACCACCTCGGAACCGGCGCGTGACTCGCTCCCAGCCCGGGTAGGGGTCCTTGAAGACCGCGGAACCGGTGAGGTCAGGACTTGGCGGGGTCGACGCCGAAGGCCTTGGCGAGGTCGTCGAGGATGATGTGCGCGCCCTGCAGGCTCACCGCGGTCACCCAGGTCAGGTCGTTGACCGCGACGGTCTTCGGCGCGAGCGGGCGCCACAGCGGGTTGGTCTCGAAGCGCTGCCTGGTGGCGGCCGAGGAGCCCTTCTCGTCCGGGTAGGTGGCGACGAAGATCTTGTCGGCGTCCGCGTCGGTGATCCGCTCCTCGCTGATCTCGGCGGCGAAGGCGTTGGCGGACTGCGCGGGCGGGCGCGCCAGCCCGGCGTCCTTCATCACGATCCCGGAGAAGCTGGCCTGCTGGTAGAGCCGGGTCGGGCCGTCGACGAAGCGCACGATGGAGATGGTCGGGTTCTTGCCCTCCTTGGCCCGGATCGCGTCGCCGATGCGGCGGGCCCGGTCCTCGTAGGCCTTGATCTTCTGCTCGGCCAGGTCCTCCTTGCCCAGCGCCTTGCCGAGCAACCGGATGTTCTCCTTCCACGTGGGGCCGGTGGTGTCGCTGAACACCGTCGGCACCTTCGCGCTGAGCTGGCCGTAGATCTGCTCGTGCCGGACCTTGGCCGAGACGATCAGGTCGGGCTTCTGGTTCAGGATCAGCTCGATCTTCGGCTCGGCCAGGGTGCCGACGGCCTTGGCGCCCGCGCTCAGCCGCTTGCCCGGTTCGCCGAGGTAGTCGGGCACCCGGTCGCCGATGGAGCGGTAGCTGGTGAAGGCGACGACCTCGGTCTCCAGCGCGATGGCCGCGTCGACGAAGCTCGCGTCCAGCGCGGCGACCTTCTTCGGCGCCGCCGGGATGGTCGTCTCGCCCATGGCGTGCTTGACGGTCCTGGGGAAGCCGGCCGTGGCGGTCGAGGAGCCGCCCGGCTGGGTGGCGGGAGTGGTCCCGCAGGCGGCGACGGCGGCCGCCACGGCCATGATCACCAGACTCCGTCTCGCCAACAACGCTCTGGACAAGGTTCCTCCACGGTTCGGTTAGGCTTGCCTGACTACGGCAAGGTCGGCCTTACCTTGACGGGCGAACGGAGCAGAGGGAAGGAGATGTTCGTTGGAACGCAGTGTGACCGTGGCGACGCCACCCGGGTCACGGCGCTCCCCTCGGTCGGGTGTCGCGCCTCAGCAGGCCGGCGCCACCGTTCGCCGCCGCCGTCGCAGGCTCATCGGGCTGCTCGTGCTCGTCCTCGTGCTCGTCGCCAGCGTGCTGGCCAGCATCGCCTTCGGCTCGAAGCCGATCGCGCTCGCCGACGTCTGGCACGCCCTGGCGACGCCGACCGGCACCGAGGACGACATCGTCATCGGCTCGCTGCGGCTGCCCAGGACCATGCTCGGCCTGGCCGTGGGCATCGCGCTGGGCGTCGCGGGCGCGCTGATGCAGGGCCACACCCGCAACCCGCTCGCCGATCCCGGCCTGCTGGGGGTGAACCAGGGCGCGGCCTTCGCCATCGTGCTGTCGATCTTCATGCTGCGCACCGACGACATCTACACGCTGGTCTGGTTCGGCTTCGCCGGGGCGCTGGTCGCCACGGTCGCGGTGTTCGCGCTCGGCTCGGTCGGCAGGGGCGGGCCGACCCCGGTCACCCTGGCGCTGGCCGGGGCCGCGATCAGCGCGCTGCTCTACGCGCTGACCTCGGCCCTGGTGCTGCTGGACGCGCAGAGCCTGGAGGCGTTCCGGTTCTGGCGCTCCGGATCGCTGGCCGGTCGCGACCCGGAGATCGTGCTCCAGGTGCTGCCGTTCCTGGTCGCCGGACTGGTGCTGGCCCTGATCAACTCGCCGGGCCTGAACGCGCTGTCCCTCGGTGAGGACGTGGCCCGTTCGCTCGGCCAGAGCGTGCTGCTGACCAGGGTCATCGGCATCGCCGCGGTCACGCTGCTGACCGGCGCCGCGGTGTCCGCGTGCGGACCGATCGGCTTCGTCGGCCTGGTCGTCCCGCACATGGCGCGGGCCATCACCGGCCCGGACTACCGCTGGCTGCTGCCGTACTCCGGGCTGCTCGGCGCGATCATGCTGCTGGCCGCCGACGTGGTCGGACGCGTCGTCGCCCGGCCCGGCGAACTCCAGGTCGGCATCATGCTCGCCCTCGTCGGGGCGCCGTTCTTCCTGGTCCTGGTCCGACGGAGAAGGCTGGTGCGGCTGTGAGGGCGCTGGTGGGGAAGGAGACCTCCATCCCGGGCCGCCCTGCGGTGCGGGTCGGGCCCGCGTCGTGGATGGTCCGGCTGCGCCCGCTGCTCGTGCCGGTGATCGCGTTCGGCCTGCTCGTGCTGGCCATGGCGGTCAACCTCGGCCGCGGCGACTTCCCGATCGGTGTCGGCGACGTGCTCGCCGTGCTGCTCGGCGGCGGCGACGACACGCACGCCTACATCGTGCTCGATCTCCGCCTGCCGAGGGCGCTGACCGGGGCGCTGGTCGGCGCCGCGCTCGCGCTCGCCGGGGCGATCACCCAGTCCATCGCCCGCAACCCGCTGGCCAGCCCGGACATCCTCGGGGTGACCGCGGGGGCCGGGGTCGGCGCGGTCGCGGTGATCATGCTCGGCGGCAGCGCGGGCGGGATCAGCGGCGGCATCGCCGAGTTCGGCCTGCCCGCCGCCGCGCTCGGCGGTGGGCTCGCCGCCGCCTTGTTCGTGTTCGCCATCTCCTGGCAGCGCGGCATCGACGGCTACCGGCTGGTGCTGGTCGGCCTCGGGGTGACCGCGGTGCTGGTGGCGATCAAGTTCTACCTGCTGACCCTGTCCGAGGTGGCCGACGCGGGCCGGGCGATGGTGTGGATCACCGGCAGCCTCAACGGCCGCGGCTGGGAGCACGTCACCCCGGTCGCGCTCGCCCTGCTCGTGCTGGTTCCGCTCGCGCTGTTCGCCGCGCGGCCGCTCGGCGGCCTCCAGTTCGGCGACGACACCGCGCGCGGCCTGGGCATCCGGGTCAACGGCTCGCGCGCGGCGCTGATCCTGATCGCGGTCGGGCTGGCCGCGACGGCGACGGCCTCCGCGGGTCCGGTGGAGTTCGTCGCGCTGGCCACCCCGCAGATCGCCATGCGGATGGCCGGGACGCCCCAGCCGCCGCTGGTCGGCTCCGCGGTGCTGGGCGCCGCGCTCACGGTGATCGCCGACGTGATCGCCCGCACCGCCTTCGGCGTGGTCGAACTGCCGGTCGGCATCGTGACCGCCGTGATCGGCGCGCCCTACCTCATGTACCTGCTGGTTCGTCGTTATCGAGAGGTCCGGACATGACAGCTGCCGCTCAGGTGCGGCTCCGTGCCGAGGGGCTCAGCCTCGGCTACGGCGAGAACCGCGTGGTCGAGGGCCTGGACCTGGACGTCATCGACGGCACGATCACCGCGGTCATCGGCCCCAACGGCTGCGGCAAGTCCACGCTGCTGCGCGCGCTGGGCAGACTGCTGGCGCCGCAGGAGGGCTACGTCCTGCTGGACGGCAAGCGCATCGACAAGACGCCGACCAGGGAGGTCGCCAAGATCGTCGGAGTGCTGCCGCAGACCCCGGTGGCCCCGGACGGGCTCACCGTCGGCGACCTGGTCGCCCGCGGCAGGCACCCGCACCAGGCCTGGTACCGGCAGTGGTCGGCCGACGACGAGGGCGCGGTGTCCGAGGCGCTGCGGATGACCGGGATGCTGGAGTTCTCCGAGCGGACCCTCGACCAGCTCTCCGGCGGCCAGCGGCAGCGGGCGTGGATCTCCATGGCGCTGGCGCAGGGCACCGACCTGCTGCTGCTGGACGAGCCGACCACCTACCTCGACCTCGCGCACCAGGTGGACGTGCTCGACCTGGTGCAGCAGCTGCACGACCAGGCGGGCCGCACGGTGATCATGGTGCTGCACGACCTGAACCTGGCCGCGCGCTACTCCGACCGGCTGATCGCGATGCGGGACGGCAAGATCGTCGCGCAGGGCGACCCGGCGGACGTGCTGACCGAACAGCTGCTCAGCGACGTCTTCGACCTGGACGCGCGCGTCGTGCCGGACCCGGTGGCGGGCACCCCGCTGGTCGTGCCGATCGGCAGCAGGCACCGCGTGCGGGTGGACTCCGCCGCCCTGGCCGACGGGACGATGTAGTCCCTCCCGCCCTCGGGCGTTCGGGGGAGGTCAGCGGGCGAGAACGCGTTCGGCGCGTTCGTCCTCGCTGATCCGCGGGCAGGTGGTGCAGGCGGGCTGGTCCGGCAGCGCGAAGTGGAAGCAGCAGCTCTCCCGGCGGCGGGTCCACACCGTCCTGCCGCAGTCCCCGGTGACCGCGCGCAGGGTCGACGCCGAGGTCAACGGCGCCTCGGCGGCCGGGAGGAACAGGGCGGAGTCCGCGACACCGGAGCCCTCGTCGCCCAGGCAGCGCCCGGCCAGCCAGCCCGCGGTGTCCAGCGCGTCCGTCGCCGCGGCCCACAGCGTGCGGCGGCCGAAGCGCGTGCCCGGGCCGAACGCGGTGACGAACTTGGCGGCGTGCGCGGTGAAGCGGGCGCGGAACACGGCGGCCAGCGCGCGCTCGTCGGCCACCGCGGTGGCCTCGGGGCGGTGCGACTCCGGGTCTTCCGGGAGGCAGCAGAACTCGTCGCTGAGCAGGGCGATGCCGTCCGGGTGCGGCCGGTCGCCGGAGAGCCGGAAGGCGATGTCGGCGGGCCGCAGCGACGGCACCCTGCGGGCGGCGTGGAACAGCAGGCCGCCGAGGAAGCCGGGGACCTGCAGGTACCAGGACATGATGTAGCCGGAGGTGGTGCGCTCCGGGATCTGGCCCTCGTGGCGCTCGCCGAGCCAGTCGGCGAGCCGCTTGCGCCAGCGGTCGAACATCGCGGGGTCGGCGAGCAGGTCCGCGCAGCTGATCCACTGCTCGTCGGCGGCGGGGAGCCCGTGCCGGACCTCGGTCGTCGGCAGCCCGCCGACCCGGTCCAGCGTCGCGGCCAGTACCCCGCGCCCGGCGTCGCCGACCGCGCCCACCGGGCTCAGGCCCGCGGTCACGGTCACCGGCGCGCCCCGTGGGCGGTGCGGGCGGTGCGTGGCACGGCGGCTCCCGGGGCATCCTCGGCGCGTATCGATTCGGCAACCTCAGTCAGGCTTGCCTAACCTTACATATAGTCGCGCCGCGTTGCTCCGCAAGGGTGGTCCGCTTAACACGCGGATGAACGGATCGTTGTTCGCGCTGAGCGGACAGCACCGGGTTGGCGGAATCCGCCTGCGTCAGGGCACGTTGAGCGTGATGTCGGGAGGGGGCGACCGGTCAACCGGAGTCGTGCCGCCCACCCGGCGCGACGGACCAGCCGACTACAGTGGTCATACGGTGCCGGTCCCAAAGTGCGGCAGGGAGTGCGAATGTTCGAAAGATTCACCGACCGCGCAAGGCGGGTGGTCGTCCTGGCTCAGGAAGAGGCCAGGATGCTGAACCACAACTACATCGGCACCGAGCACATCCTCTTGGGCTTGATCCACGAGGGTGAGGGTGTCGCCGCCAAGGCGTTGGAGTCGCTGGGTATCGCGCTCGAAGGGGTACGCCAGCAGGTCGAGGAGATCATCGGCCAGGGACAACAGGCCCCCAGTGGGCACATCCCCTTCACGCCTCGGGCGAAGAAGGTGCTCGAACTGTCGCTGCGCGAGGCGCTGCAGCTCGGCCACAACTACATCGGCACCGAGCACATCCTGCTCGGGCTGATCCGTGAGGGCGAGGGCGTCGCGGCGCAGGTGCTGGTCAAGCTTGGTGCTGACCTGAATCGCGTCCGCCAGCAGGTGCTCCAGCTGCTGTCGGGCTACCAGGGCAAGGAGCCCGCCGAGTCCGGCGGCGGCCGCGGCGAGGGCACCCCGTCCTCCTCGCTGGTCCTCGACCAGTTCGGCAGGAACCTGACCTCCTCCGCCCGCGAGGGCAAGCTCGACCCGGTCATCGGGCGCGAGAAGGAGATCGAGCGGGTCATGCAGGTGCTGTCCCGCCGCACCAAGAACAACCCCGTGCTGATCGGTGAGCCCGGTGTCGGCAAGACCGCCGTCGTCGAGGGCCTCGCTCAGCGCATCGTGAAGGGCGAGGTGCCCGAGACGCTGAAGGACAAGCAGCTCTACACGCTTGACCTCGGCTCCCTCGTGGCCGGCTCGCGCTACCGCGGTGACTTCGAGGAGCGCCTGAAGAAGGTGCTCAAGGAGATCAAGACCCGCGGCGACATCATCCTGTTCATCGACGAGATCCACACCCTGGTCGGCGCGGGCGCCGCCGAGGGCGCGATCGATGCGGCGAGCATCCTCAAGCCGATGCTGGCCCGCGGCGAGCTGCAGACGATCGGTGCGACCACCCTCGACGAGTACCGCAAGTACGTCGAGAAGGACCCCGCGCTGGAGCGCCGTTTCCAGCCGATCCAGGTGGGCGAGCCCTCGCTGGAGCACACGATCGAGATCCTCAAGGGGCTGCGGGACCGGTACGAGGCGCACCACCGCGTCTCGATCACCGACTCGGCGCTGGTGGCCGCCGCCACCCTGGCCGACCGGTACATCAACGACCGCTACCTGCCGGACAAGGCGATCGACCTGATCGACGAGGCCGGTGCCCGGATGCGGATCAGGCGGATGACGGCTCCGCCGGACCTGCGCGAGTTCGACGAGAAGATCGCCGACGTGCGCAGGGAGAAGGAGTCCGCGATCGACGCGCAGGACTTCGAGCGGGCCGCCAAGCTCCGCGACTCCGAGAAGCAGCTGCTCGGCCAGAAGTCGGAGCGGGAGAAGCAGTGGAAGGCCGGTGACCTGGACGTCGTCGCGGAGGTCGACGACGAGCAGATCGCCGAGGTGCTGGCCAACTGGACCGGTATCCCCGTCTTCAAGCTCACCGAGGAGGAGACCTCGCGTCTGCTCCGCATGGAGGACGAGCTGCACAAGCGGATCATCGGTCAGAAGGAGGCCGTCAAGGCGGTCTCCCAGGCGATCCGCCGCACCCGCGCCGGTCTGAAGGACCCGAAGCGCCCGTCCGGCTCGTTCATCTTCGCCGGCCCCTCGGGTGTCGGTAAGACCGAGCTGTCCAAGGCGCTGGCGAACTTCCTGTTCGGCGACGACGACGCGCTCATCCAGATCGACATGGGTGAGTTCCACGACCGCTACACCGCGTCGCGTCTGTTCGGTGCCCCTCCCGGCTACGTCGGGTACGAGGAGGGCGGGCAGCTCACCGAGAAGGTGCGCCGCAAGCCGTTCTCCGTCGTGCTCTTCGACGAGATCGAGAAGGCGCACCAGGAGGTGTACAACACGCTGCTCCAGGTGCTGGAGGACGGCCGCCTGACCGACGGTCAGGGCCGCACGGTGGACTTCAAGAACACCGTGATCATCTTCACCTCGAACCTGGGCACGCAGGACATCTCCAAGGCCGTCGGGCTCGGCTTCGCCAGCAGCAACACCGACGGCTCGAACTACGAGCGGATGAAGCAGAAGGTCCACGACGAGCTGAAGAAGCACTTCCGCCCGGAGTTCCTGAACCGGATCGACGACATCATCGTCTTCCACCAGCTCACCCAGGACGAGATCATCCAGATGGTGGATCTGATGATCAACCGGGTCGAGACCCAGCTCCGCAACAAGGACATGGCGCTGGAGCTCACCCCGCTGGCCAAGAAGCTGCTGGCCAAGCGCGGGTTCGACCCGGTGCTCGGTGCCCGGCCGCTGCGCAGGACCATCCAGCGCGAGATCGAGGACCAGCTGTCGGAGAAGATCCTGTTCGGCGAGCTGGCCCCCGGCCAGATCATCCTCGGCGACGTCGAGGAGTGGGACGGCGAGGGCTCGGACGACCGTGCCCGGTTCGTCTTCCGCGGTGAGTCCCGCGGGGTGACGGTTCCGGACGCGCCGCCGGTCGACGTCGTGGCCGAAGGCGACGCGGAGTAGTACCGCTCGATAACAACATCGACAACCGAGGGGACGGGTGCGGCGAACGCACCCGTCCCCTCGGCGTTTTCGGGCACCCTGGAGGTGTGCGCCAGCAGACCACCTACCCCGCTTACCCGGTCGAACGACCGGTGGAGCGGACGCGGAGCACCCGGGGCGGCGCCGTCGTCGGGTTCCTGCTGTGGCTGGTGGCGGCGCCGTACTTCGTGCTGTGCCTCGCCCGGCTGCTCGGCCTGGACGGCAGTCACTGGGTGCTCGTGGCGGCGGTGTCGCTGACGCCCTACGCGTTGCCGCTGGGCGCCGTGCTCACCGCGATCCTGCTCTTCACCCGCAGGTGGATCGTCGGGCTGGTCTCGTTGCTGCTGACGGTTCTGCTCGTCACCGTCGTCGCGCCGCGCACCGCGGCGGTCGCGCGCCCCAACAGCTCCGGCCCGCTGCTTCGGGTGCTCAGCGTCAACATCTCGATGGACCACGGGGACGCCGCGACCGTGGTGAGCCTGGTGCGCGACCGCGCGGTGGACCTGCTGAGCATCCAGGAACTGACCCCCGGCGCGGAGCAGGCGCTCGACGCGGCGGGGCTCGCCCAGGTGCTGCCCTACCGGGTGTTCAAGCCGCGGCCGGGTGCGGTCGGCGGTGGACTGGCGTCACGGTTCCCGTTGCGGGAGAAGGTGGTCACGCGACCGACGACGGCGGAGCACCCCGCGGCCGTCATCGACCTGCCTGCCGGGCCGGACGTGGAGGTCGTCTCGGTGCACCCGTGGTACCCCGTCGGGCCGAGGGGAACGGAGCCGTGGTTGCGGGACCTCGCCGGGCTGCCGAGCCCGGACGGCTCCAGGGTGCCCAGAATCCTGGCCGGGGACTTCAACGCGTCGCTGGACCACTCGGCCTTCCGCGGCCTGCTCAACCAGGGCTACCTCGACGCGGCGGAGCAGGTCGGGGCGGGACTGACCCCGACCTGGCCCACCGACAGGCGGTACGTGCCCGCCTTCGTCGCGCTCGACCACGTCCTGGTGGACAACCAGAACTTCGTGGTCGAGTCCTTCGGCACGGCGGTGGTGCCCGGGACGGATCACCACGCCGTCATCGCCGAGGTCAAACTCGTCCGCGGCTGATCCGGGATCAGGAGCAGGCGAAGCTCTTGGACTTCAGCGCGTTCGCCACGGCGGAGCCCTCCGGCAGCACCGCGCCCTGGACGCAGGTGTTCCTGACGGCGCTGAACGGCAGCTTCACCGTGCGGCTCTGGCCGGAACGCACGGGCATGTAGGTGTTGTCGAACTTGTAAGCGGTGCCCTGCCGGTAGCCGAGCTTCACCCAGACCTCGCCGCCGCCGGTCTTGGAGTAGGTGATCTCGATGTTGTTGCCGGTCTTGTGCGCGCAGACCTTGCCGTTGCTGTGGGTCTGGCAGTTCTGCGTGGAAGCGAGGGCGGTGCCCGGAGCCAGGAAGGTCGCACCGGCGATGACGGCCGCCAGGCCCAGAACGGTTGCCTGCTTGCGCATGAATGCTCTCCTACGTCGTGGATCACTAACTGATAACGACGATATCCGGAAAGTCGAAGGCGTCGAGGTATAAGACGTTTGAGAGTTGGGGCGCGCTGTTCCGTCGCTTTGCTTCGGGTCAGGGCGAATGTGAAGGCGTTCGCCGGGCTCAAGGGCTTCGAAGTGGTCGGTGGTGTCGTGCGCCTGTCCGGTGAGCGCGCTGAGCAGGGCGTTCGGGGTTCTCTTCGCCGGGGGACGAACTCGCGGGCATCAGGTAGTTCGTCGATTTCCGGCGTCCTCCAGTGGCCTGTGCCACGGCGGCGACCCGAATTCGGATCGCCGCCGTGACGGAGTGCTCACTTCCCGTGCATCAGGTTCGGATGTACATCGTCTTCAGGCCGTGCGAGATTTCGGTTCCCGCGGAGGCGACGATGCCCTGGAGAATCGTCCCCGGCTTCCTGGTGAGCGGCATCTTCTTGGTGACCGTCTTGCCCACGGCGATGGAGACGGTCGGTCCCGTGTAGTACAGGTTCCCGTAGCGGTAGCCGAAGGTCGTGTTCGCCGTGCTGCCGCCGGTCTTCTGGTACCGCACTTCGACGCTGGTCGCATTCACCCGGGCGCAGACGGTGCCATTGGTGTAGGTGTCGCAACCCTCGAAACCCGCGGCGGCGGATGCGGTTGCCGGAGTCGCCAGGGCGATGGCCGCCAAGGCCGTCGTCAGTCCCAGAACCGTCGCCTGCTTGCGCATGAGATCTCCCTGCTCGGTGCCTGCTTGCGAGGCGGCACGCTAGGAGCGGAAGGGGCCGGCGCACAACGGAAGCGCGTGATGGGCGAATTGAGATTGGCAAGAACGAGAAAGGGGTGCGAACACCCCCTTCCCGTGCTAGGGCGATCTACTTGCCGCCGACCAGCTCCCAGAGGTAGTGGCCGTTCTTCAGCGGGAAAGTCGCCGTCTTCTTCTTGATGATCTTGTGGGTCTTGCAGTTCTTGTTCGTGTACTTCCACTTCACGACCTGGACGCGCCAGTGCTCGTAGAACTGCTGGAGGTACCTGGTCTTGCCTGCGGGCACGTCGGCGCCGTACGACCAGGACTTGGAGGTCGACTTGGACTTGCCGACGCTCTTGCCGTAGGTGGTGCTGATGTTCGCGATCACCGCTTCGGCCGTGATGTTCATGTCGTTGGTGTAGGACATGTTGGACTCCGCGGTCACCGTCTCCGTGTAGGTGATCCGGCCCGGTCCGGTCAGCCAGTCGCTGCGGACATTCGTGCCGATGTCGACCAGGTGGCCCTTCTCGACGTAGAAGTACTCCTGCGTCGTGGAGCAGGCCGCGAGCGCTTGTGCGCCGATTCCGGCAGCGGCCGGGACGGCAATGGCGGCGACGGTCATGGACAGGGTGAGGGCGGTGCGGCGAAGCTTCACGAGGCGGCTCCAGCAGGGGGAGTGATCTACGACTCATCCGGTGCCGCGAACGCTAGTCAACGTGAATGCGAACCCGACAGCCTCTCGTAAATTCTTTTGCTCGCACCTGCACAGCTCAGAGAAGGTCTTGCGCTCGTTGTCGCGCGCGTGACCTGATCTTTTCCCGCGGAACGGGCAATGAAAAGCGCTCAGATTTCGGGTGCTCGCGAATACCGCGTGTTCAGCAATTGTGAAGCGGTGAGCGGAGCGCGTCGATTTCGGTGAGCGCGGCGAGTGCCGGCATCGGGATCGAGATGCCACGGCCGTGCCGGACCTCGGGCTCGCGCGGGTTGATCCGGATCAGCGCCTGTGAGGCCGCGCTCGCCAGTTCCGCGTAGCGCCGCACCGTGGGCACGGCCTGGCCGGCGCCGAGTTCGACGACGACGAGCCGTTCGCCGTGCAGCCCCCGGCGCCAGGCGTTCAGCGCGTCGAGCTGCGCCTGGCTGCGATCGGGCACCCAGGTGGAGTCGCCGAACATCAGGATGTTGGGCCGCTCCAGCTCGCCGCAGTCCGGACACTCCGGCAGCGGCGGCACCGCGCGCATGGTCTCCGGATCGACCTCCACCTCGATCCCGTCGGCCGGGCTGATCCGCCGCGAGCACGGGAACACGCACTGCAGGTGGTGGATCGAGCCGTGGCACTCGGCGATCTGGTCCTCGGTGAAGCCCGCGCGCTGGAACTGACCGTCCACATTGGACGTGAAGACGCGCACGCCGCCGGGCAGCGCGGAACCCCACCGCCGCAGGATCTCGAAGCCCGCGTGCGGGACCGTCTCGCGGTAGAGCTTCAGCCGGTGCCCGTAGAAGCCCCACGCGAGCTCGGGATCGGCGGCGAAGTGCACCGGATCGGCCAGCTCCTCGAAGCGCAGGCCGAGCCGGGCGTAAGGCGGGTAGGCGCGCCAGAAGCCCTCGTCACCGCGGAAGTCGGGCAGGCTGCTGTCCACGCCCATGCCCGCGCCTGCGCAGATCAACAACGCTTCGGCCTCGGCGAGCAGGGCGGCGGCGCGCTCCAGAGCTTCAGTCATGCTCCGGAGCTTCAGTCATTCTTGGGCTTGGAGCCCAGGACCACCTCGAACTCCAGCAGGCTGGACCCGGACGCGACAGGCTTCGCGCGCTCGCCCGCGTGCGCCTCCTTCGCGGAGCCGCCCATCCAGTTGCGGAAGTCCTCGTCGGTCTCCCAGTGCGTGACGATGAAGTAACGGCTCTCGCCGGCCACCGGGCGCAGCAGCTCGAAGCCCAGGAAGCCGGGGGAGCTGTCCACCGCGCCCAGCCGTGCGGCGAAGCGCTTCTCCAGCTCGGGGCCCGCGCCCTCGGGGACCTCGATCGCGTTGATCTTCACAACGGCCATGACCCCAGCGTAGTCACACCGCGTGGTTAACCTCGACGTGTGGAACGTCGCGATGTGGTCGACTTCGGCGGCTCGGGGCAGCCGATCCTGCTGCTGCACGGCCTGATGGGCCGGGCCCGGACGTGGTGGCCGGTGGCGCAGTGGCTCAAGCGCTACGGCCGGGTCCACGGCCTCGACCAGCGCGGCCACGGGCACAGTCCGCACAGGGGATTCACCAGCGTCAGCGCCGAAGACCCGCTTGCGGGGTCGAGCGTCAGCGCCGAAGACCCGCTTGCGGGGTCGAGCGTCAGCACCGAGGACTTCGTGGCGGACGCGGCGGAGCTGCTCACCGAGCTCGGGCCCGCCGTGGTGATCGGGCACTCGATGGGCGGGCTGCACGCGTGGGAGCTGGCCGCGCACCACCCGGACCTGGTCCGCGCGGTCGTGGTCGAGGACATGGCGCCTGACCAGCGCGGCAAGACGGTCGACGCCTGGCGCGGCTACTTCGACTCGTGGCCGGTGCCCTTCGAATCGCTGGACCACGTGCGCTCGTTCTTCGGCGGACCTGTCGGCGACTACTTCACGGAGTGCGTGACGGAGCGCGAGGACGGCTACCACCTCATGGCCGACCTGGAGGACCTCTACGTGATCGCGGCGGAGTGGGGGCGCCGCGCGTACTGGGACTCCGTCGAGAAGGTGGCCTGCCCGCTGCTGGCGATCGAGGCCGAACACACCTCGATGCCGCCGGGGCAGATCCGCGAGCTGGCCGAGCGCGCCCCGGACGGCCGCTACGTGCGGATCGAAGGCGCGGGCCACGTGATCCACCGCGACCGGCCCGACGCCTACCGCGGGGCGGTCGAGGCCTTCCTGTCGAGCTAGAGCAGCACGTCCACCGCGCCGGTGCGGGTGTCCACGATCCCGACCTCGGCGACGTCGGCGCGGATGGGCTCGACCGGGTGCAGCGCGGTGAAGCCGGTGACGATCTCCGCGTCCGAACATCCTTGTGCGAGAACGCAATGCGGTAGCCACGAACCGGGCAGGTAGTACGCCGAGGGGTTCTTCACCTTGCCTGCCAACACGTCGTGCACGGCGGAGTGCACCGCGAGCAGTTCGCCGTCCACCACCGCGCCGAGCATGAGCACGCTCTCCGTCGACGTGAACGTGCCGAGCGTGCGCAGCCACAACGACGGCATGGCGAGCATTTCCAGCTCGGAACGCAGTTCGTCCCGCGTCTTCTGCGGGATCGCGCTCGCCGCCGCGAGCGTCAGCTGCGGTCGTTTGTCGGCCGGAGCGGGGAGCCCGGCTTTGGCGAGCTTGCGCCACAGTCCTCGCACGGCGACTTCCGCTTCGCCGTCGAAGAAGACGCGCAGCACGTCAGCCATGGTCGCCCCCGTCGCCCGGCAAGGAGAACAGCCCACCGGCGGTCTGCTCGATGAGGCCGTCCACCAGCAGGGAGTCCAGGCAGCGGTCCCGTTGGCCCGCCTCGGACCAGGCGGCGTCGAGCTGGGCACGGGTGACCGGGCCGGGCGCGTCGCGCAGCACGTCCAGGAGGCGTCCGCGGACCTGACGATCGGTGCCCGCGAACTTCTGCACGGCCTTCGCCGGACCCGCGTAGGCCGGACGACCCGCCTCCTGCCAGGCGCAGCTGTCATAGACCGGGCAGTCGGCGCAGCGCGGAGTACGTGCCACACAGACGATCGCACCGAGTTCCATCAGCGCGGCCGAGTACCGCGCAGCAAAGGCGTCTTCCTTGGGCAGCAACGCTTCCACGTCCGCCAGATCGCGTTTGGTCGACGGCGGTCCCGCGTCACCGGCGCCGTGCACCGCGCGGGCGACGACCCGACGGACATTGGTGTCCACCACGGGACACCTTTGCCCGTACGCGAAAGCGGCGACGGCACGGGCTGTGTACTCGCCGATGCCCGGCAGCGCCAGCAGAGTGTCCACATTGGACGGTACAACGTCGCCGTGCTCCGCGGCGATCGCGGTCGCCGCCGCGTGCAGTCGCAGCGCCCGGCGGGGGTAGCCGAGCTTGCCCCACGCGCGGACCACGTCGCCCTGGCTCGCCGCGGCCAGCGCGGACGGTTTGGGCCAGCGCTCCATCCACTCCAGCCAGATCGGCTGGACCCGGTTGACCGGGGTCTGCTGCAGCATGATCTCGCTGACCAGCACGCCCCAGGCGTCGCAGTCGGGGCGCCGCCACGGCAGGTCGCGGGCCACCCGGTCGAACCAGTCGACCAGCACCTCTGGTTCCAGTCTCACGCTCATCGCGGCCCGATCCTGCCAGTTACAGTTCCGCACCTGGCGGACAGGGAGGTCCAATGGCTCGCGCGACGGAACGGGACAACCCGCTGGCACGGATCGCCTCGCGGTTCACCGCGTTCACCGAACGCTGGTTGCCGGACGCGTTCGGCTTCGTGCTGATCGGCACCTTCGTGGTCTTCGCGGCCGGGCTGCTCAGCGGCGAGCGGATCACCGCCATGGTCGACTCCTGGGGCAAGGGCGTCTGGAGCCTGGTCACCTTCACCCTGCAGATGGCGATGATCATCATCGGCGGGTACGCGGTGGCGACGGCGCGGCCGATGGCGAAGCTGATCACCCGGCTGGCCACCGTGCCGAGGAACCCGCGCGCGGCCGTGGCGTTCACCGCCGCCGTCTCGATGGCGACGGCGTACCTCAACTGGGCCTTCTCGTTGATCTTCACGGCGATCCTGGCCAGGGAGATCGCCAGGGTGCTGCGCGGGGTCGACTACCGGGCGATCGGGGCAATGGCCTTCCTGGGCCTGGGAACCGTGTGGGCGCAAGGGCTTTCCGGCTCGGCGGCGCTCCAGGTGGCCAGCGCCGAGTCCAGCCCGAAGGCCGTCCAGGAGGTGATCAGGGCGGGGCGCGGTGACGGGCTGATCCCGCTCACCGAGACCATCTTCCTGTGGCAGGGCGTGGTGTCCACCCTGATCGTCGCCGTGGTGGCGGTGGTGTTCGCGTGGTTCATCGCGCCCACCGGCAACCGCGTGAAGACCGCCGAGGACCTGGGAATCGAGCTGCGCCCGATCGTCGGTGAACCCGATGACGCCGAAGCCGGACGCCCCGGCGACTGGCTCGAGAACAGCCCCCTGTTCTCCATCGCGATCTTCGCTCTCGGCCTGTGGTACCTCGTGCGCTACTTCGCCGCGGCACCGGGGAACCCGCTCAACGCGCTGGACCTCAACACCGTCAACCTGATCCTGCTGCTGGTGGCGCTGATCCTGCACTGGCGCCCGCGCAGGCTGGTCAAGGCCGTGCGCGACGGTGCCCCCGCCGCGTCCGGGGTGCTGCTGCAGTTCCCGTTGTACGGCGGGATCTTCGGCATGATCGCCTACACCGGGCTGTCCTCGACGATCGCGAGCTGGTTGGTCGGGGTGTCCAACGCCTTCTTCTACCCGGCCCTGATCGCGGTCTACTCGTGCGTGCTCGGCGTGTTCGTGCCCAGCGGCGGCAGCAAGTGGGTGATCGAGGCGCCCTACGTGATCGACGCGGCCAACCAGCTCGGCGTGCACCAGGGGTGGATGGTGGTGGTCTACGACCTCGGTGAGGCCAGCGCGAACCTCTTGCAGCCCTTCTGGATGCTGCCCACGCTGGCCATCCTCGGCCTGAAGGCGCGGGACATCATGGGCTACACGTTCGCGATGTTCCTCGTGTGCTTCCCCGCGGTGCTCGTGCTGGTGACGCTCTTCGTGCCCTAGACGACCTCGTCCAGCAGGCCGGTCGCCACGTCGTAGACGAAGCCGCGCACGTTGTCGGTGCTCGGCAGGAAAGCGCTCCGCCGCACCCGTTCCACCGACACCCGCACGCTGTCCTTCACCTCGCGGAAGGCTTCCACCGCCCACGTCGGGCGCAGGCCGGTGTCCTCCTCGACCAAGGTCTTGAAGTCGTCGTCGGTGATCTGCGAGAGACCGCAGTTGGTGTGCTGCACGACGATCACCTCGCGCGTGCCGAGCAGGCGCTGGCTGATCGTCAACGAGCGGATCACGTCCTCGGTGACGACGCCGCCCGCGTTGCGCAGGATGTGCGCCTCGCCGTGCTTGAGCCCGAAGACGTCGAACACCTTGATCCGGGCGTCCATGCAGGTCACGATCGTGACCCCCAGGCTGGGCACCGGGGTCTGGATCTCCGGGTGCCCGAGGTCCCTGGTCTTGGCGTGCCTGGCCAGCAGCTCGCTGATCGCGGTCATGGCGCAGCCTCCTGTCGCTCGGTCCCGGTTCGTGGTCACGACCATGAGAACCCGGGGTGAACGGGCTGACAACCGTTCCTGGTCGAATATCACGCGGGTGCGACACGACCCGTACGGGTTACGGTGACCTCCACCACTGTCCGGGACCCCGGAGTTACCGTCAGGCCGTGTTGCAGCCGGTGGGTCCCCTCCCCGAGTCGGTGTACTGGCGCCGACGCGTGGTGGCTATTGCGGTCGGCGTTGGCGTCCTCCTCGCCGGCGTCTGGGGTGTGAGCGCGGTGGCGGGCGGGGGCGAGGACCCTGCCGTGCGCGCCGCGGCCAACCAGGGCGCGGAGGCGGCAAAGCCCTCGCCGTCGCCCACGTCCTCCACCGAGCAGCCACCACCGAGCCCGTCGGTGTCCGGCTCGGCGACGCCCACCTCGGGGCCACCGCCGAGCGGCAGCACGGAGCCCGCTCCGCCGCCGCCCCCACCTCCACCGCCGCCCCCTCCGCCCGGCCCATGCGCCGACCAGGCGATGAAGCTGACGGCAGAGGTCGGGCAGCCGGAGTACCGCGTCGGCCAGCGCCCCGAACTGCGGCTCGTCGTCGCCAACGCCGGGCCCCTCGCCTGCTACCGCGACCTCGACGCCGGGCTCCGCGAGATCGTCGTGACCAGCGTCGACGGCGGCACCCGGCTCTGGTCCAGCAACGACTGCTACGCCTCGACCTCGCCGAACTCCCGGTTGCTGCAGCCGGGGGAGAGCCAGATGTTCAAGGTGGCATGGGCGGGCCGGACCTCGGCGCCCGGATGTGCGGGCAAGCGCACCACGGTGCAGGCCGGTGACTACCTGGTGGTGCCCAAACTCGGTGCCCTGCAAGGACAACCGACCCCACTGCGTCTGACCTAGGGAGTGTTTCACAGGTCCGTGTTCGCGATAGCCGGGCCGAGCGCGCCCCTGGCTGCGTCGCCGGAAGCCCACGTACAACACCGGTACGCGATCTTCCCGCCGTCTTGCCAAGAACGACCCCGATACCGGCTCTCATCGAACGAGACCTGTGAAACACGCCCTAGCCGTAGCGTTCGATGATCGAGGTCTCGGCCAGCCGGGACAGGCTCTCGCGCACCACGCGGGCCCTCGTCTCGCCGACGCCCTCGACCTCCTGGAGGTCGCTCACGGTCGCCGACAGCAGCGCCTGCAACGAGCCGAAGTGCTCGACCAGCCGGTGCTGCACCGGGACGGGCAGCCGCGGAACCCTTGCCAGCAGGCGGTATCCACGCGGCCGCAGCTGAGTTTCGAGCGCGTTCACGTCGGCCGGGTAGCCGAAGACGCACGCGATGGTGCACAGGTCCAGCAGCTCCGTGCTGTCCAGTTCGCTCAGCGCCACGGAGACCTCGGCCAGCTCCGCCGGGGTGAGGTTCTCGACGGCGTAGTCCCGCAGCACCAGCTCGCGGTCCAGTTCGACCCCGCCGAGCAGCTCGTCCAGCTGCAGCTCGATCAGCCGCCCGTCCACGCCCAGTTCGACCACGTGCCCGGTGATCTCGTTGGCGATGCGCTCGACCATCTCCAGCCGCTGCACCACCGTCATGGCATCCCTGAGCAGGACGAAGTCCTCGGTCTCCAGTGCGGACAGGGCCTTGGTCACCTCGTCCAGCCGGGCCCGGTAGCGCTCCAGCGTCGCCAGGGCCTGGTTGGCCAGGGACATGATCGTCGCGGAGTCGGTCAGCACGTGCCGCCCGCCGTCGGCGTAGACGCTGATGATGCTCATCGACTGGCTGACCGAGATCACCGGGTGGCCGGTCTGGATCGCGGTGCGCTCGGCGGTGCGGTGCCGGGTGCCGGACTCCTCCGTCGGGATGGTCGCGTCCGGCACCAGCTGCACGTTGGCCCGGACGATCCGCTTCGCGTCGGTCGACAGCACCAGCGCTCCGTCCATTTTGGACAGTTCGCGGAGCCGGGTGGAGCTGAACTCCACGTCCAGCTCGAACCCGCCGTCGCAGAGCGCCTCCACCACCTCGTCGTGGCCGAGCACGATCAGGCCGCCGGTCCGCCCCCGCAGGACGCGCTCCAGCCCGTCCCGCAGCGGCGTGCCCGGTGCCAGGCGCGCGAGCGTCGCGCGCACCAGCTCGGACTGCCCCCGTTCGCTCACCACGACCCGATAGTACGTCGCTTCACCTGCGAAAACCGGTTTCACGCCGCATTCGCGGGAACGCCCGCGGCCGCTGCGGCAAACAAGCAGTGTGCAGACTGAGATCGTGCTGGAACCGGGACCGGAGGAGCCGCCGGACCTGTGCGGGCCGGATGGCGACGCGGCCGTCCTGGCCCTCTACGACGCGCACTCCCGGTCGCTCCACCGCTATCTGGCCCGCCGGGTCGGCCAGGACCTCGCGGACGACCTGGTGGCCGAAGCCTTCCTGGTCATGTGGGAACGGCGTGCCGACTACGACCCGAGCCGAGCCGGTGCCCGAGCGTGGCTGTTCGGGATCGCCACCAACCTCGCCCGGATGCACGAGCGCACCGAGGTGCGCAAGCTGAGGGCCTGGGCGAGGGAACTGGGGCGGGGGCTCGACGTCGAGGCGCCGGACTCGCGTGCGGCGGCCGCGGTCGACGCCGCGCACGACGTCGGCCGTTACGCCGAGGCGCTGGCCGGGCTCCGGCCGGAGGAGCGCGACGTGCTGCTGCTGACCGCCTGGGCCGACCTGAGCCCGACCGAGATCGCCAGAGTGCTCGATCTCCGCGTCACCACAGTGCGAACCCGTCTGCACAGGGCGCGCGGCCGCCTGCTCCGGAGAGGGGGAAAGCCATGACCGACCACGACCGGCTTCGCGACGTGCTGCGGCCGATCCGCGACGACGTCGGGGAGATGAGCGAGGAAGCGTTCAGGAGCGGCCGCGCGCGGCTGCTCGCCGCCACGAGAGGCCGAGAACTTCCGAGGGTTCACCGAGTGTCCGGGAACGAGCCGCCGAAGCAGTCCCGCAGGGCGGCGTTGCTGATCGCCGCCGCGGCCGCTGCTGTCGTGGTCGTCGGTGGCGCGGGTGTCGCCTACTGGAACTCCGACGACATCGCCCAGCCCGCTGCGACTCCGGCAGTGGTCCTGCCGTCGGAGATGCCGTCCGATCCGCTGAACCGGGCCGGGGAGCTGGCCGCGCGGGTCGCGGACGAGCAGCAGCGGCCGAACCAGTTCCGCTACTTCGCCGAGCGGAGGTTCGTCGGGGAGACCGTGACGCTCACCGAGTGGTGGGTTCCCGCGGACCGCCACGCGGAATGGGCCGCGCGCAGGGACAACGGCGAACTCCTCCACGGCTACGGCAACGTGTTCCCCACGCTCTCCCTCGGGGAGACGGAAGCCGTGCGGGAACACTTCGTGGCTGAGCTACCGCGTGATCCGCGACTGCTCTACACCCAGTTCGCCGAGCGCGCCAAGGGATCGGAGGCCGCGCACCGAGTCGCTTTCCAGTACGTCAAGTCCTTGCTCGCGGGGAGCATGGTCCCCGCCGACCTGCGTGGCCCGCTGTTCCAGGTGCTCGGTCGCGTTCCGGGTATCGAGGTCACCGACGGCGCCGCGGTTCGCGGCGGCGGATCAGGCGTCTCGCTGGCGATCCGGTACGGCGGCATCCGCGATGAACTGGTCATCAGCACCGAGGACGGCAGGCTGCTCGGTACGCGCTCGGTCGTCGTGGAGCCTTCGCCGAAGATCCTGGACGGCCTCCGCGCCCGCGTGCAGGGGGAGATCATCGAGGAGACCCGGTACGACACCGGGATCGTGAACGGGGTGGGCGAGCGGCCGGGCGGCTGAGCCCTCCGGCTATCGTGGTCACCCCTTGTGGTCGAGTGGGTTCGGAGCGCGCATGTCCGGTCGACGCCTCGCGGCGGTTGTCTGTGCCCTCGCGCTCTGCCCGCTCGGCACGGCAGTCGCTTCTCCGTCCACTGTGGACACGCTGTTCTCCTTGCAGGCCAAGGAACTCCCCGCTGATCTCATCGACGCGGTGCGCCGGGACCTGGGCATCGACGCGCCGACCTACCTGGAGCAGGCGTGGCGGGCCTCGGGGCGCGCGGAGTCGCCGCTGGAGCGCCCGCTCCGTGCGCTGCTGCCCAGCCGGGGAGTCGCGGGCGGCATGGGCGTGCGGCTCACCACCGCCGCGCGTGGGCAGGTCGGCCTGTGCACGCTCGGCTTCCTCGCCGTCGACGACCTGGGGCGCTCCACTCCGGTGACGGCGGGCCATTGCGCGGCGCTGACCGACGCGGAGAACGCGGTACTGGAGCGGGGTGGTGTCGTCGGCCGCTTCGACACCGTCCGCTTCGACGACCTCCGTTCCGGGGGCAGCGGCGACGACTACGCCACCGTGCGCCTGACCAACCCGTGGCTGCGCCCGGCCGCCGAAGTGATCGACCAGCGCGGTGGGCGGGTGCCGGTGGACGGCGTCGCGGCGCCGGTGGAGGGCATGCCGGTGTGCAAGTCCGGCCGCACCACGGGATGGACGTGCGGGCGTGTCCGCAAGCAACGGGTGCACGCGGTCTCGGGCACCACCGGGCGGCGGATCGAGGCGTTCGCGCACACGGCGTGCTCCGGTGTCGGTGACAGCGGCGCTCCGGTGCTCTCCGGCACGCTCGCCGTCGGAATCCTCCAGGGCGGTACCGAGGGCCCGGGCGGGCGGTGCCGCGCCGACTCCGGTGGGGAGGACTCCGCCGTCGCGGAGAGCCTGGTGCACGACGTGCTGCCGGACTTCCCCGGGACGCTGTTCGTCCTGACCACCACGGGCGACCAGGACCGCGACGGCAAGCCGGACGTCGACGAGCTGGCCGCCGACCCGACCGCCGTCCGCGACGACAACGGCAACGGCGTCGCGGCCTTCCGCGATCCCGCCGAGCGCTGAAGCGCGCTAGTCGTCGTTCTGGTCGCGGAGGGGCTTGCCCTCCTTGCGGAGGATGCGGAGGGCGGCCTTGACGTCCTCGACCACGCTGACCCGCATCCCGGACGGCATCGGACCGGAGTCCGGCGGCACAAGTGCCCTGGTGAAGCCCAGCCGCATCGCCTCGGTCAGCCGCCTGCCGGTGCCCGCGACCCGCCGAACCTCGCCTGCCAGGCCGACCTCGCCGATCGCCACCATGTCCGGCGGGACCGCGACGTCCCTGGCCGCCGAGGCCACGGCCAGCGCGAGCGCCAGGTCCGCGGCGGGCTCGTTGACCTTCATGCCGCCGACGGTCGCCGCGTAGACGTCGGCGTTGCCCAGCTTCACCTTGCCCCGGCGCTCCAGCACCGCGAGCACCATCGCCACCCGTGCCGAGTCCAGACCGCTCACGGCGCGCCTCGGCGTCGGCATGGACGAGGAGGCCACCAGGGACTGCACCTCGGCCAGCAACGGCCGCTTGCCCTCCACGACGACGGTCACCGCCGTGCCCGCGACCTCGACCTCCCGCTTGTTCAGGAACAGGCCGGACGGGTCGGGCACGCCGAGGATGCCCTCCTCGACCAGCTCGAAGCAGCCGACCTCGTCGGAGGGGCCGAAGCGGTTCTTCACGCCGCGCAGCAGCCGCAGCGTCGAGTGCCGGTCGCCCTCGAACTGGAGCACGACGTCGACCAGGTGCTCCAGCACGCGCGGTCCGGCGACCGAACCGTCCTTGGTGACGTGCCCGACCAGGACCACCGGCAGGCCGCGTTCCTTGGCGAGCGCGACCAGCGCCGTGGCGACGGCGCGGACCTGGGTCACGCCGCCCGCCGAGCCCTCCGCGGTCGCCGTCGCCATGGTCTGCACCGAGTCCACGATCAGCAGGCCGGGCTTCACCGCGTCGACGTGCGCGAGCAGCGCGCCGAGGTCGCTCTCCGCGGCCAGGTAGAGCTGGTCGTGCAGGGCGCCGGTGCGCTCGGCCCGCAGCCGCACCTGGCCCGCCGACTCCTCGCCGGTCACGTACAGCGCCGGGCTGCCGGAGCCCGCCGCCCAGCGATGCGTGACCTCCAGCAGCAGGGTGGACTTGCCGACGCCGGGCTCCCCGGCCAGCAGGATCACCGCGCCGGGGACCAGCCCGCCGCCGAGCACCCGGTCCAGCTCGCCGACCCCGGAGGGGCGGGCGCGCGCCGACTCCACGTCGACCCTGGCGATGGGCATCGCGGGCGCGGACGGCGCGCCCGCGGCCACCTTGGCCAGTGCGGGCCGGGCCGCCGCGGCCTCGGCAATGGTTCCCCACGCCTGGCACTCGGGGCACCGGCCGACCCACTTGGCCACCTCGTGCCCGCAGTCGGCGCAGCGGTAGATCGCTCGGGTTCTCGCCACGACGGCAACGCTAGGGCCACCCACCGACAACCCCGCGCCGGGCCGGGAAACACGCCGGGCGGCGCTCACCACGTGGGGTGAACGCCGCCCGGAGCGGACGTGCGAGGCCGGTCAGTGACCGTCGCCCGCGGGCTTGGTCTCGCCGTGCTGCTCGCCACCGCCGTGGCCGGCGCCGCCGGTGGCGGGCGGGCGGGGCTCGGAGTTGTTGGCGATCGGCACCTGGAGGGTGACCTGGCCGGCGTTCTGGAAGGTGAAGGTCACCGGGACGGTCTGCCCGGGGCGGAGGTCCTTGCCCAGCGCGGTGATGACCAGCTCCACCGTGCTGACGGAGCTCGCCCCGCCACCCGAGGTGGTCGGGCGGACCGGGGTGTTGTTCGGCGTGGAGGCCGACACGCCGCCGCTCGGGGTCGTCGTCGCGCCCGCGCCCGCGGTGGTCGACGAGGGGGCACCGGTGGTGCTGCCCGGCGCCGAGGACTTCGGGGCGCTGCCGCGCTCCAGGACCTTGCCGGTGAGCGTGAAGCCCGCGGGCAGGTCGGTGCTGCCGCTGATCCTCACCTCACCCGCGCCCGCGGCGGAGACCTTGACCAGCTTGTCCGCCTTGGTGCCCTGGTTGACGATCGTCACCTTCAGCGGGGCGTCGGAGCCCGCCGTGTAGTACTTCTCGGCGGGGAAGGCGAGCTCGGCCTCGCGCAGCGCGATCGCGCCGTCCTTGGTCTGGCCGAAGGCGCCGTTGACGGCGGCCACCTGCTGGTCGGTCTGGGTGTACTGCCCGGCGCTGCACCCGGCGACGACCAACGCGACCCCGAGCCCGACGGCGGCCGGGACCATCCGGAGGCGCGACGTCCTCGGGCTCCCGGCCGGGGCGACCATGCTGACGGCCTGCTCTGCGCGGCTCACGGTGCTCCGATCCTCCATGTCGATGATCATGTCGGTGATCGACTGCCGGTGGTCGGCCGTGCCGACCAGCTGGCGATCTGGCAGCGCGAAGCCTAGCTCGACGGTGCGCGGGGTTCGCGGCCAACCCGGTTGTGAGCACCCGCACGGTTTCGTTGCCCCGCGCGGCAATCGGCGCGGCACTCCGCCGGATGTCGTCGCCGCGGTTTCCCCCAAACGGTTGCCCATGGCACGCCCCGCGCGGGTTTGTCAACCCCTCCCCTGGGCGCTGACCTGCGGTTACCCAGCGCCCGGCGGCCGATGCGGCAACGGTGGACGTGTTAGGATGGTGTCAGCGAAAGGGGCAGAGGACACATGGTTTTTAAGGTCGGAGAGACCGTCGTCTACCCGCACCACGGTGCCGCTCTCATCGAAGCGATCGAGACCCGAACGATCAAGGGCGAGGAAAAGAAGTACCTCGTGCTGAAGGTCGCTCAGGGCGATCTGACCGTGCGCGTTCCCGCGGACAACGCCGAGATCGTCGGGGTCCGGGACGTCGTCGGTCAGGAGGGCCTGAACCGGGTCTTCGAGGTGCTGCGTGCTCCCCACACCGAGGAGCCGACCAACTGGTCTCGGCGGTACAAGGCAAACCTGGAGAAGCTCGCCTCCGGCGATGTGAACAAGGTTGCCGAAGTGGTGCGCGATCTCTGGCGGCGGGAGAAGGACCGCGGCCTGTCCGCTGGTGAGAAGCGCATGCTTGCCAAGGCTCGTCAGATACTGGTGAGCGAGTTGGCGTTGGCCGAAGGCACCGACGAGGACAAGGCCGAGGTTCTCCTCGACGAAGTCCTCGCCACCGCCTCCTGACCCACGCCTGAACAGCCGTCCGCCGTGAGCGTTGTCGCGCTCGTGCCCGCAGCGGGGCGCGGTGAACGGCTCGGTGCCGCGGTGCCGAAGGCGCTCGTCGAGCTCGACGGCGAGCCGCTGCTGGTGCACGCGGTGCGTGGACTGTGGGCGTCGGGCTGTGTGCAGCACGTGGTCGTCGCCGCGCCACCTACCCAATGTGATGTCGTGACCGCCGCACTGAGTTCGCTCGGTGCGGCGGTCACCGTCGTTCCGGGGGGTGCCGAGCGCACGGAGTCGGTGTGGCTCGCCCTCCAGGCCGCGTTGGCGGCGGTGCCGGACACCGAGGTGGTCCTCGTGCACGACGCCGCTCGCGCCTTCACCCCGCCCGCCATGATCCGCTCGGTCGTCGACGCGGTGCGGGCCGGGGCTCCCGCCGTCATCCCGGTGCTCCCGCTGGCCGACACGGTCAAGCAGGTCGACGCCGAGGGGCGGGTGCTCGCCACGGTGGACCGCGCCTCGCTGCGCGCCGTGCAGACCCCGCAGGGCTTCGAGCGCGGGGTCCTGGTCCGCGCGCACCGGGCCGCCGCAGCGGCCGCGCTGGGGGCGACCGACGACGCCGGGCTGGTCGAGCGGCTGGGCGAACCCGTGCTGACCGTGCCGGGGCACACCGATGCTATGAAGATCACCACCCCGTTCGACCTCGCCGTCGCCACGGCCCTGCTCACCCACCGAGGACTCGCATGACGCAGCAGCAGAACTGGCCGCGCGTCGGCGTGGGCACCGACGTGCACCCCGTCGAGCCCGGCAGGGACTGCTGGATGGCCGGGTTGTTGTGGCCGGAGGCGGACGGCTGCGCCGGGCACTCCGATGGCGACGTGGCCGCGCACGCGCTCTGCGACGCCATGCTCTCCGCGATCGGCCTCGGCGACCTCGGCGCGGTGTTCGGCACCGGCGACCCGCGGTGGTCCGGTGCGCACGGCGCTGACCTGCTCGCCGAGGTGCGCAGGCGGGTCGAGGAGCGCGGCTGGCGGCTCGGCAACGCGGTCGTGCAGGTGATCGGCAACGCGCCGCGCATCGGCAAGCGCAGGGACGAGGCTCAGCGGGCGCTGTCCGCGGCGGCCGGCGGTGAGGTCGCGGTCTCCGGGACCACGACCGATGGTCTCGGGCTGACCGGCAGGGGTGAAGGTGTCGCCGCCGTGGCCACCGCGCTGCTGGTGCCCGCCTAGATGCGCGCCGCGCCGGCCAAAAGACGAAAGCGCCGGCCTCATGCCGTGAATGTGTCCCAGGTGTTTGCCGATCCGAGATCCCGGCGGCCTGCAAAATGCATTTCCGGGAAGCCGGTCGTAAACCGGACTACTCCATAACGCCTAATCGGGCCGCATTGTGTTGAAAAGTGAAGGGGCTGACGCCGGGCGGGTCCCAAGCCACCACCCGGCGTCAGCCAAATTCGGAAGGCGCGGTGCGCGCCAGCACGGTCATCGGCCGAATCGCCAGCTCACAGCCGCGAGCGACCACGCGATCGCAGTGCTCCAACGCCGAAGGGGCCCGGCGGGCACGGATCTCACGGGTCGCCCGGCGGGCCTGCCGGCGAGCGCGTGCAAAATGCAGTTTTTCGGACGACCGGACCGCTTCCCAGGCGAGCAACGAAAGCAACACGAGGCCGAGGAGCAGTGAAACCAGAAGCAACATCGTCGGCCTCCTTTGCGATCGTCGAGCATGTGTCGTGCGTCTCGCAGTGGTTGATGTAGAAGGTCCTCTCCGCGCGTCCCCGACTAAAGCCCTGAATAAAATTTTGTTACCTTAAATTTCCGTCAACCGCCCGCAAGCTGGGACTTCCGCATCCGCCTCGCTACCGGCGGTGTACTTTCGGGCACCTTGCGTGGTCCGGGGACGAGGAGAACGCGATGACGGACACAAGGTCGATCGGCGGCGTGGCGCCGCCGCAGCCGCGCATCGGGACGATCGCGATGGCGAGCTTCATGGGCACGTCCATCGAGTTCTACGACTTCTACATCTACGGGACGGCCGCGGCCCTGGTGCTCAACGGTGCCTTCTTCCCCAACCTGTCACCGCTGGCCGGGCAGCTCGCGGCGTTCTCGACCTTCGCCGTCGCCTTCATCGCCCGGCCGGTCGGCTCGCTGCTGTTCGGCCACTTCGGCGACCGGGTCGGACGCAAGTCCATGCTCGTAGCCTCCCTGCTGACCATGGGCTTCGCCACCGTGGCCATCGGGCTGCTGCCCGGCTACGACACGATCGGCGTCGCCGCGCCGATCCTGCTGGTGCTGCTGCGCTTCATCCAGGGCATCGGGCTCGGCGGTGAGTGGGGCGGGGCCGTCCTGCTCGCCGCGGAGAACGCCCCCGACTCCAAGCGCGGGTGGTACGGAATCTTCCCGCAGTTCGGCCCCGGCGTCGGCTACTTCGGCGCGGCCGGGTCCTTCCTGCTGCTGTCCGCGACGATGGACGAGGCGGACTTCATCAGCTGGGGCTGGCGGGTGCCGTTCCTGGCGTCGGCGGTGCTGGTGATCCTCGGGCTGGCGGTCCGGATCAAGCTGGTCGAGACGCCCGCCTTCGCCGAGGTGCTGCGCAAGCGCGAGCGCAGCTCGATGCCGGTCATCGACATGTTCACCGCCGCCCCCGGACGGCTGCTGCTCGGCGCGGGCACGATGGTGATCAGCTACGTGCTGTTCTACCTCGCGACCACGTTCATGCTCTCCTACGGCACCGTCACGCTGGAGATCCCGCGCGACACCATGCTGGTCCTCCAGATCGTGACGATCTGGGCGATGATCATCGGCACCACGCTGTCGGGGTGGGCCTCGGACAAGTTCGGCCGCAGGGCCGTGCTGATCTTCGGCTGCGTGTTCGCCGCCGCGGTCGGGCTGTCGCTGTCCCTGCTGGTCTCCACGGGTTCGCCGGAGCTCGTCGGGATCGCGCTGGCGCTGATGCTCGGCGCCATGGGGCTCTGCTACGGGCCGATCGGGTCCTTCCTGCCGGAGCTGTTCGAGGTGCGCTACCGGTACACGGCGGCCTCGTTCGCCTACACGATCGGCGGGGTCGTCGGCGGTGGGTTCGCGCCGCTGATCGGGACCGAACTCGCCGCGAGCTACGGCATCTCGGCGGTCGGGTGGTACCTGGCGGCCGTGGCCGCGCTGAGCGCCGTGTGCGCGATCGTGTTGCCGGAGACCAAGAACACGAGCTTGCGGATGGTCAAGCGCGAGGACGACTAGCGTGGCCGGCGTGACCATTCGCGGGGTGCTGTTCGACTTCTCCGGCACGCTGTTCCGGCTGGAGGTCGAAAGCGGCTGGCTCGACGGGATCATGGACGACGCGGCCGCGTCGGAGCTGATGCGCAGGATGACGGCTCCGGTGACCGCGGACGCCGACGTGCCGGAGGACTTCGAACGGCGGGACCTCGACGAGTTGACCCACCGCCGCGTGCACGTGGAGATGCTGGTGCGCGCGGGCGTCGGTGACCACGCGAAGGCGGACACCGTCTACGACCGGCTGCTCGAACCCGCGTCGTGGAAGCCGTTCCCGGACACCGCCGAGGCGCTGCGCCTGCTGCGGGCGGCCGAGGTCCCCGTCGCGGTGCTCAGCAACATCGGATGGGACATCAGGACCGTCTTCGCGCACCACGGCCTGCTCGACCTCGTCGACGACGTGGTGATGTCCTACAAGGAGGGCCTGCTCAAGCCCGACCCCGAGCTGTTCCGCATCGCCTGCGAACGGCTCGGGGTGCCGCCGGAGCACGTGCTCATGGTGGGCGACAGCGAGGAGGCCGACGGGGGCGCGGCCGCGCTCGGCAGTGCCGTGGAGATCGTCGAGCCGCTGCCGACCGACCAGCGGCCGCGCGCGCTGATCGAGGCCTTGAAAGCGCGTGGAGTGATGCGGTAAAGGCTCGACAGCGCAGCGCCGTACCATCGACGGGTGAGTCTGCGCATATATGACACCGGAACCAGGAGTGTGCGGGAGTTCTCTCCGCTACGCAGCGGAGCCGTGTCGATCTACCTGTGTGGGGCCACCGTCCAGGGGGTTCCGCACATCGGGCACGTGCGCAGCGGTCTCAACTTCGACGTGCTGAGACGGTGGTTGACGCACCTGGGCAACGACGTCACGTTCGTGCGCAACGTCACCGACATCGACGACAAGATCCTCTCCAAGGCGGCCAAAGCGGGCCGTCCGTGGTGGGAGTGGGCCGCTACGCACGAGCGCGAGTTCATCTCCGCCTACGACGCGCTCGGCTGCCTGCCCGCCTCCGTGGAACCGCGGGCGACCGGCCACGTGACGCAGATGGTCGAGCTGATGCAGCGGTTGATCGACTCCGGTCACGCCTACGCGGCCGGGGGTGACGTCTACTTCTCGGTGGCGTCCTTCCCCGAGTACGGGGCCCTGTCCGGGCAGCGGCCCGACGAGGTCCAGCAGGGCGAGACCGCGATGGAGGGCAAGCGGGACGCCCGCGACTTCACGCTGTGGAAGAGCGCCAAGCCCGGCGAGCCCTCGTGGCCGACGCCGTGGGGGCGGGGCCGTCCCGGCTGGCACCTGGAGTGCTCGGCGATGGCAGGCGCCTACCTGGGTGCGGAGTTCGACATCCACGGTGGCGGGCTGGACCTGGTCTTCCCGCACCACGAGAACGAGCAGGCGCAGTCGAGGGCGGCCGGTGACGGCTTCGCCAGGTACTGGATGCACAACGCCTGGGTCACCATGAGCGGCGAGAAGATGTCCAAGTCGCTCGGCAACACGGTGTCCATCCCGGCGATGCTGGAGCGCGTGCGCGCCGCCGAGTTGCGCTACTACCTGGTGACCCCGCACTACCGCTCCAACATCGAGTACTCCGAGGACGCGCTCAACGACGCCGTGCTGGGGTACCGGCGGATCGAGTCGTTCCTGCGCCGCGTGATCGAGCGGGTCGGCACGCCCGAGCCGGGCGCGCTGTCCGACGAGTTCGTCAACGCGATGAACGAGGACCTCGCGACCCCGGCCGCGGTCGCCGCCGTGCACACCGTGGTGCGCGAGGGCAACGCGGCGCTGGACTCGGGGGACCGGGACGGCGTGCTGGCCGCGGCGGGCTCGGTGCGCGCCATGATGGGCGTGCTCGGGCTGGACCCGCTCGACTGCTCCTGGAGCGGTAAGTCCACTGTGGACACAGGGGCGCAGAAGGTGCTCGGCGCGCTGGTCGAGGAGATGCTGGAACAGCGCAAGAACGCCCGCAAGAACAAGGATTTCGCAGCAGCGGACGCGATCCGGGACCGCCTGATCGCCGTCGGCGTCGCCGTCGAGGACACCCCCGACGGTCCGAAGTGGACATTGAAGGACTGCTGATGGCAGGCAATTCCCGGCGCAAGGGCGCCATGCGCAAGCCCGGTACCAAGAAGGGCGCCGTCGTCGGCTCCGGCGGCCAGCGGCGCAAGGGGCTCGAGGGCAAGGGACCGACGCCGTCCGCGGCGAACCGGCCCAACCACCCCGCGGCCAAGCGCGCCGCCACGGCGGCGAAGGCCCAGGCCGCGCGGAAGAAGAAGGAGACCGGCCCCGAGCACGTCGCAGGCCGCAACCCGGTGGTGGAGTGCCTGCGCGCCGGCGTGCCGTCCACAGCGCTGTACGTGGCGCTGGGCATCGAGACCGACGAGCGGGTCGCCGAGGCGGTCCGGCTCGCCGCGGACCGGGGCATCTCCGTGCTGGAGGTCTCCAAGAGCGAGATCGACCGGCTGACCAACAACGCCATGCACCAGGGCCTCGCGCTCCAGGTGCCGCCGTTCTCCTACACCCACCCCGACGACCTGCTGTCGCTCGCGGTGGACTCGGGTGACGCGCCGCTGATCGTCGCGCTGGACGGGGTGACCGACCCGCGCAACCTCGGCGCGGTCATCCGGTCCGCGGCGGCCTTCGGCGCGCACGGCGTCGTGGTGCCGCAGCGCCGCAGCGCGGGCATGACGGCCGTGGCCTGGCGGACCAGCGCGGGCACTGCGGCGAAGCTGCCGGTCGCGGTGGCTGTCAACCTCAACCGCACGCTCAAGGACTGGGCCAAGCAGGGGCTGATGATCGTCGGCCTCGACGCGGACGCCACCGTGACCGTGGACGAGCTCGACATGGCGACCTCGCCGATGGTGCTCGTGGTCGGCTCGGAGGGCCGCGGCCTGTCGCGGCTGGCCAAGGAGTACTGCGACCAGACGGTCGGCATCCCGATGGCGGCGGGCGTGGAGTCGCTGAACGCCTCGGTGGCCACGGGCGTCGTCCTCGCGGAGATCGCCCGCCGCCGTCGCGCCGCCGGTCGCGTCTGACCGACGGGTCGTTTCGCGTACCCGATGCGGCATTCGTTACGTTCAGCGCGACGAATGCCGCATCGGGTACGTACCACGGGGGGAGGGCTGGGTGTCTTTCGCGAGCCCGTTGTTCCTGTGGTACTTCATGCCGCTCGTGCTCGGCGCGATCCTGCTGCTGCCCGGCCGCTGGCGCAACGGCGTCGTCGCGGTCGCGAGCCTGGTGTTCTACGCCAGCGGGGCGGGCGGGACCACCCTGCTGCTGCTCGCGTGCATCGTCGTCAACTACGTCGTGGGGCCCTCGCTCGAACCCGACGAGTGGGACCTGAACCCGCGGCGGCGGCGCGGCCTGCTGATCGGCGTGATCAGCTTCGACGTCGCCGTGCTGGTCGTGTGGAAGTACGCGGGCTTCGCGACGCAGCAGGCCGCCGCGCTGGCCGGGCTGATCGGGCTCGACCTGCCGGTGGTGCAGCTCGTGCTGCCGATCGGCATCTCGTTCTACACCTTCCACCACATCTCCTACGTGGTGGACATCTACCGCGGTGAACGGCCCGCCCTGCGCAACCCCGTCTCCTTCGTCACCTACATCGCGATGTTCCCGCAGCTCGTCGCGGGACCGATCGTGCGCTACCGGGAGATCGCCGACCAGCTGCCGCAGGTCCGCACGCACCGCGTCGACGACATCGCCGCGGGCTTCCCCCGCTTCGCGCTGGGGCTGACCAAGAAGGTCGTCGTCGCCGACTCGCTGGCGCCCCTGGTCGACGCGTGCTTCAAGACCCCGCCGGGGCAGATGACCTTCGCCATCGCCTGGCTCGGCGCGATCGGCTACACGCTGCAGCTGTACTTCGACTTCTCCGGCTACTCCGACATGGCCATCGGGCTCGGGCGGATGCTCGGGTTCCGGCTGCCGGAGAACTTCGCGCGGCCGTACTCCTCGGTGACCGTCACGGAGTTCTGGCGGCGCTGGCACATGTCGCTGTCGCGGTGGTTCCGGGACTACGTCTACATCCCGCTCGGCGGCAACCGGCACGGCGTCGCCAAGACCTACCGCAACCTGACCATCGTGTTCGTGCTCACCGGTTTCTGGCACGGTCCGAACTGGACGTTCCTGGTGTGGGGGCTGTTCCACGGGCTGTTGCTGGTGATCGAGCGGTGGCGGCGGTGGGACTCCGCTCCTCGCCCCGGCTGGCCCAGGGTGGCGCGGCGCGCGCTGACGCTGCTGCTGGTGGTGTTCGGCTGGGTGTTCTTCAAGTCCGCCGACCTGGGGTCGGCCCTCTCCCTCATCGGGCACATGCTGGTGCCCGACCTCACCGGTGTCACCGACCTCGTCGAGTCCGCGCTGACCAACCAGCGGACCCTGATCCTGCTCGTCGCGCTGTCGGTGTTCTTCCTGCCCGCCGGGCCGGTGACCGGGCCGTACCTGGAGTCCGTCCGCGGCGGGCTGGCCTCGTCGCTGCGGATCGGCGTGATGACCGCCGGGCTCGCCTACTCCGCCATCCTCGTCGCCACCGGCACCTTCTCACCGTTCCTCTACTACCAGTTCTAGCGCCGGACGCCGCGCGTATTTCGCTTGTCATACGCTTCGTGCGCGCTCTGGTCGGAGAAGAGATCCTTCCGGCGGAAGGAGAGGCGAGTGCGATGCCGAAGAGGAACGCGGCTGCGGGGCCGGGTAGACGACGCGACCGAGCGCAGGGCTTGTCACGGCACCATCCGCATCGTCCGGCGGATCGCGGGCTGATGGTCACGGTGCGGACCGCGACGGCAGCGGACCTGGACGCGCTTCTGGGGCTGTACAAGGAGTTCAACCCCGAGGACCCGGATCTGTCCATTGTGGACGCCTCGGCGATCTGGGCGGAGATGGCCGGGCAGGGCCGGATCGTGCTCGTCGCGGAGCGGGACGGCGTCGTCGCGGGCACCCTGGACTGCGCGCCGTTCGCCAACCTCACCCGGGGAGGGCGGCCGATCCTGAACCTGGAGAACATGGTCGTGGGAGTCGGGCACCGGCGGCAGGGGATCGGCAGGGCACTGATCGGCGCGGCCGTCGACCTCGCGCGGGAGCTGGGTTGCTACAAGCTCCAACTGCTCTCCGCCGACACGGAGGAGGCGCACGCGTTCTACGAGTCATGTGGCTTTCGTCATGCGGCCCGGGGTTACCGGTTCTACCTGTGATCAGCACTCCAGGGAAGTACGGTGAGGCCCGTGACGGTGCGGGACGGAGGCAAGGCGACCGAGGGCTTCACGCTGCCCCAGGTGCACGAGGCCTGGCTGCCCAGGGAGCACTCGCTGCACCGGCCCAGGCACGGCAAGCGGCAGCTCGTCGCGCTGATCTCCGCCATCGCCTTCTTCGCCACCCCGCTCGTCGCGTGGACGTTCGGCGCGCGGCCGGTGGCCTTCGAGAACCGGGAGCTCGTCGCGTTCCCCTCGTTGAGCAACGGCTTCGGGTTCTTCACCAAGCTGCCGCAGTGGGCGACCGACCACCTGGTGTTCCGGCAGGACGCCGTGCACGCCACGGACTGGATCAGCGAGACGTTCTTCGGTGAGCCGGTGCCGCTGGACGGCGGGCACAACAGCGGCGGGCCGGTGCCCGCGAACCCGATCGCGCCGCCCGCGCCCACCGAACCGACCGGTCCCGAGCAGGTCCTGCCTCCGGACAGCTCCGGGTTCGTCAAGGTGGTGCAGGGCCGCGACGGCTGGCTGTTCTTCGGCGGCGACGCGCAGAGCAAGTGCCAGCCGGCCCAGTCGCTGGACCGCACGATCGCCCAGGTGAACCGCCTGCGCGCGATCGTGGAGCGGTCCGGCAGGCGGTTCGTGCTGGTCGTCGCCCCCGACAAGAGCACCGTCGTTCCGGAGCGGCTGCCGGGGAGCTACCCGGGCAAGGACTGCTCGCGGCAGCCGAACATCGACTTCTGGAACCGGGTCGTGGCCGAGGCCGGGGCGGTCGACCTGCGTCCGCACCTCGCCGCGGCCGCCGCCGAGGTGAAACGCGAGGTCTACTACCGGCAGGACACGCACTGGACCGACGAGGGCGCGCTGGTGATGACCCGCCGTCTCGCCGAGATCGTGCAGCCGGGAACGACCCGAACCTGGGTCACCGAGACCGACCGGGTCTGGAAGTCGTCGGGCGGGGACCTCGCCGCGCTGATGGGCCGCAAGGGCGAGATGTCCGGGGTGCAGTACCGGCTGCGGCCGGACGGCATGGTCGACCGGACCCGCTCGGTCGGCACCCAGTTCACCGACCCGCTGGTGCTGCGGACCGCGCAGGGCACCGGAATGGTCTCGCCCCGGGTCGCGCTGCTGATGGACTCGTTCAGCCGGTCCGCGGCGCCCTACCTCGGTGCCACCTTCGCCAACCTGACGCTGCAGAACTACCTGGACTTCGCCAAGAGCCCCGAGGCGGCCGCGGCCACCATCGCCGGCCAGGACGTCGTGGTCGTGCAGATGGTCGAGCGCAATCTGGCCGCGGGCGGCGGCACCCTGGTCATGCCCCAGTTCCTCGATCGTTTCGAGCAACTCCTCCCGCCCCGGCGCTAGATCCGTTACGCACTCGTTGCGTATTCGGCATTTGCGTGCGTCACGGAAAATCACAAACAACTGGAACGCGCGCGAATAAACCATCGACCAGCGGTTTCCGGTTGTTTGGCTTCGTTACACGAAGTGGCGTGTTTCACTCGATCATGTAATGCCTCCGATGGGCGTGCTATACCGGCTGATGCAAAAAGTTTGATGTGGCGAGTTTCCAATGTCCATTTTGGACTCGATTTCACACGGAGCGACCCCTGACACGCGACCATCGAGCCACATTCGACGTCCTCGCGGCTGCCCTGACGCAGTGCCACGCGGATGGAGTGACCGGAACATTGCGCGTCACGGGCAATCCGGGGGGCCTGTTCCACCTGAGCGAGGGCGCGGTGGTCGCCGTGGACAGTCCCGGCTCGCCGAAAGCGGAAACGCTGCTGCTGTCCTCGGGCCGGATCAGCGACGAGGACTGGGCCGCTGTCCTGCGTGAAGGCGTCGAGAGCCGGGCCCGTCGAGCGGCGCTGGTCGCCCGCGGGATCCTCACGTCCGGCGAGGTCGAGGCCGTGGTGCTGGAGGCCACGCAGGACGGCGTGTTCGCCACAGTCGCCGGTGACATCGAGCAGTGCGTCGTGGTCGAGGACGAAACCGTCGACGTGCTGCTGACAGCTCCGGACGGCGTGGCCCCGGAGCTGCTGCTGCCGGAAACGATCCGCAGGCTGGACGAACTCGCCTCGATGCCATTCCCCCTGTCGCCCTACCGGGAGTGCGTGGTGCCCGGAGGCGGAGCGGAGGCAGCCGCCCCCGGCGAGGAGGAGCGGTCACGGATCCTCGCCAACGCCGACGGCAGGCGCACGGCGCGGGACATCGCCTTCGCGGTCGGCCGGGGCGTCCACCCCGTCACCGTCGAGATCTCCCGGATGCTCGCCGAGGGTCTGTTGGAGATCGCCCCACCGGCGGTCGCGGTCGTGTGTTCACACCAGGAGATCACCTCGCTGGAGCGCCGGGCGAAGGCGGCGCGGGTCGCTGCCCCCGGCGCCGACCGCGCGAGCCCGCTGCCCGTACGCCGCCCGGGCCCGCCGCACCGGATGCCGGGAACCACATGAGCCCGTCGTGGTGGCGGTTCCGCCCGAGAATCTCGGCCTTTCCGAAGAAGAAAGGAAGAATGTTGGACTACGACGCGCTGGCCGTCGAACTGCGCAATCTGCGAGAAAGGGTATCCGGGGTAACCAGCACGGTCATAGCCGCCGTCGACGGAATTCCCATCATCTCCGATTCCGCGAGCACCGTCGACCCGTCGAACGTCTCGGCGCTCGCCGCGGCCGATCTCGGGATCGCCCGCCAGGCGTCGGAGGTGCTCGGCCTGGGCGCGCTCAGCCAGACCGTGGTTTTCAGCAGCCGGGGCTACATGGCCGTGTACGCGATCGGCCGAAGGGCGCTGCTGGTCGTACTGGGGGACAAGGGGCTGAATCTCGGGCGCCTCCTCTACGAGGCCCAGCCCGCGATCGAGCGGATCGAATCGATCCTGACCCCCGGCAAGATCTCCGCTTAGACCAAGAACTGTTGAGAGAAGAAAGTGATTCGATGAACATCGATATGGCGCTGAAAGAATGCATGTCCATCAACGGTGCCGTCGGCGTCGCCCTGGTCGACTACGACAGCGGGATGTCGCTCGGCACGGCCGGTGGCGGCGACTGGCTCAACCTGGAGCTCGCGGCGGCGGGCAACACCGAGGTCGTCCGGGCGAAGCTCCAGGTGATGTCCACGCTCGCGCTCAACGACAGCATCGAGGACATCCTCATCACCCTGCACCGGCAGTACCACATGATCCGGTTGATCAACGCGGCGAAGGTCCGGAGCTCGCTGTTCCTGTACCTGGTGCTGGACCGGGACCAGGCGAACCTCGCCCTGGCCCGGCACAACCTCAAGCGCATCGAGAACGACCTGCAGGTCTGAAGCGGTGCGCACGGTGGGGATGCGGCGTCCCCGCATTCCCACCGCGGGCCGCGGTTAGGCGCGGCGGGCCGAGAGCCCGCGGAGGCGGGCGGTGCCCACGGCCCGGCACACGAGGTAGATCAGGAACGAGATCGCGGTGATGAACGCGCTGACAGGGACGCCCGGGGCCAGGGAGAGCACGATCCCGCCCAGCGCGGCGACCTCGGCGAAGACCACGGAGAGCACGATCGCCATCGTGGGGTTGGCGGTCAGCCGGGCCGCCGCGGCGCCGGGGGTGACCATCAGGGCCAGCACCAGGAGCGCGCCCACGGTCTGCACGCCGAGCGCGGTCGCGACGCCGACCAGAACCGCGAAGAGCGGCGTCAGCACGCGCACGGGGACACCGCGGGCGACCGCGACCTCGGCGTCCACGCTGGCGAACAACAGCGGGCGGTAGATCACCGCGAAGACCACCAGGACCGCGAGCGCGGCGACGGTCAGCAGTGCGAGATCGGCCGAGTCCACGCCGACGATCTGCCCGATCAGCAGGCTGAACTTGTTGGACGTGCGCCCGGGGTACAACGCCAGCAGCAGCACGCCGAGGCCGAGCCCGAACGACAGGACGGCGCCGATGACGGAGTCGCGTTCGCCGTCGCGCTGGCCGAGCAGGCCCAGGAGCAGCGCGGCGACCACGGAGCCGGCCAGCGCGCCACCGCCGACGCTGGTGCCGATGAGCAGCGCGGCCGCGGCGCCGGTGAACGCCAGCTCCGCGGTGCCGTGCACGGCGAAGGACATCCGCCTGGCCACCACCATCGGGGCGAGTGCGCCGGAGACCAGGCCCAGCACCGCCGCGGCGAGCAGCGCGTTGCGGACGAAGTCGTAGCCCAGCAGCTCGAGGGTGGCGTTGAAGTCGAAGAGCTTGCCGAAGAAGTCCTCCACGCCGATCAGCCCTTCGCCTCGACGTGGTGGTGGACGGTGGCCCCGTCCTGCTCCGCGCCGACCACGACGATGCGGTCGCGCACCCGCAGCACCTCGATGGGCGTGCGGTAGAGCTCGCTGAGCGTCTCCGAGGTCATCACCTCGTCCGGAGTGCCGATCCGGAAGCGCCCGTCGACCAGGTAGAGCACCCGGTCCACGAACGGCAGGATCGGGTTGATCTCGTGCGTCACGAACAGCACGCCCGCCCCGCGCAGCTTGGCCTGTTCGGCGATCAGGCCGCTGACCACGCGCTGCTGGGCCAGGTCGAGGGAGAGCAGCGGCTCGTCGCAGAGCAGCACCTCAGGCCCGGCGACGAGAGCTTGGGCCACCCTCAGCCGCTGCTGCTCACCACCGGAGAGCAGGCCGATCGGCATGTGCGCGTAGCTCTGCGCGCCGACCTCGGCCAGTATCTCGTCCACCCTGGCCCGGCTCGCGCGGCGCGAACGGAAGCCCCACCGGTGCCCTTCCAGGCCCAAGGTCACCAGGTCGCGCCCGCGCACGCTCAGCGTGGCGTCCACGGAGCGCTGCTGCGGGATGTAGCCGACGCGGGTGCTGCCGCGCCGCGCGGGCTCGCCGTGGATCTCCACGGTGCCCGAGGACAGCGGCTGGAGGCCGAGCAGCACCCGCAGCAGGCTGGTCTTGCCGGAGCCGTTGGGGCCGAGCACGGCGAGGAACTCCCCGGGCGCGACGTCGAGGTCGAGCCCGTCCCACAACACGCGCGGCCCGTACGCCAGCCGCGCGTCCCGCAACCTCACGACACCCAACGTGCTCTCCTACTTCTTCGGCAGGGCCTTGGCGAGAGCGTCGACCTGGGCGCTCATCCACTGCAGGTAGTTCTTGCCCTCCGGCAGGGTCTCAGTCAACTCCACCACCGGCAGGCCCGCCGCGACGGCCTTCGCCTTGGCCTGCTTGGTCACCCCGGACTCGGTCTGCGGGTTGTAGATCAGCACGACCGCCTGCTTGCCGGTGATCAGCTTCTCCAGTTCCGCGACGGCGGCTGCGGGAGGGTCGTTGCCCTCCTCGACGGCCTTGCTGAACTGCTCGGGGGTGACGTCCGTGAGCCCGGCGTGGGTGATCAGGTTGGCCGCGACCGGCTCGGTGGCGATGACCTTGGCGTCCTTGTTGGCCTCGCCGAAGGCGTGCACGCGCTTGTCGAGCGCGCCGATCTCGTCCTTGAACTTCGCGGCGTTCTGGGTGAACTTCGCCTTCGCGGCGGGCTTCAGGTCGCCGAGGCGGCCCGCGAGCTCGTCGGCGACCCTGGCCACGGTGTCGAAGTCGTACCAGACGTGCTCGTTGTGCCCGCCGGTCCCGTGCTCGTGGTCGTGACCCTCGGTGGTGGTCTCGCCCGCGTGCTCGCCCAGCTTGACGGCCTCGATGACCACGGTGTTGGGCTGCACCAGCTTGCCGATCGCGTCGTCGTAGCCGCCGCCGTTGAACAGCAGCAGGCCGGCGTCCTTCACCGCGGCGCTGTCGGCCGGGGTCACCTGGTAGGAGTGCGGGTCGACGCCGCCGCCGGAGATGAGCGCCTTGACGGCGATCTCGTCACCGCCCACGGTCGCGGCCACATCCCCCCAGACGTCGGTGGAGGCGACGACCTTGAGCTTGCCCGCGGCGCCCGGCTGTGGGGACTGGGACGTGCCGCCGCCACAACCGGTGAGCAGGAGCGCGGCGGCGGTCAGCCCGGCGAACAGCCGGGGGCTACGGATGGTCATGGACGGCACTCCTAGGCGACATTCGATCAGGTAATGGAAACCGTTGTCGAGTTCACCTTACGAGCACAGGACCGGCCCCCGTCCAGCTGATGCGGACGAGGGCCGGAATTGTGATGCGATAGACGCAGGCTCAGCCGTCGATCCGGGCGCCGGTCTCCGGGTTGAACAGGTGGATCTCGCTGTGGTCGCGCAGGCCGACCCGGACGGTCTGGCCCAGCGCGGGCGGGGTGCGGCCGTCGACCCGGACGATGAACCGCTCCGGGCGGTCGGCGATGCGCACCGAGCCGTAGACGTAGGCGTCGGCGCCCAGCTCCTCGACCAGCTCGACGGTCAGCTCCATGCCGTCCTCGTCCGCGCCGACCAGGCCGAGCGACTCCGGGCGGACACCGAAGGTGACCTCCTTGAGGCCGTCCGCGCCGACCTTGTCCAGCGTGGTCCTCGGCAGCGGGACCTCGAGGCCGTCCAGCTGCGCGCCCGCGGCGGTCAGCGGCACGGTCTTCAGGTTCATGCCGGGAGAGCCGATGAACGCGGCCACGAAAGCGTTGGCCGGGGTCTCGTACAGCGCGCGCGGGGTGTCGCACTGCTGGAGCAGGCCGTCCTTGAGCACCGCGACGCGGTGGCCCATGGTCATGGCCTCGACCTGGTCGTGGGTGACGTAGATCGTGGTGGTGCCGAGGCGCCGCTGGAGGGCGGCGATGTTGGCCCGGGTCTCCACGCGGAGCTTGGCGTCGAGGTTGGACAGCGGCTCGTCCATGAGGAAGACGCTGGGCTCGCGCACGATGGCGCGGCCCATCGCGACGCGCTGCCGCTGGCCACCGGAGAGGGCCTTCGGCTTGCGGTCGAGGTACTTCTCCAGGTCGAGCATCTTGGCCGCCTCGGCGACCTTCTCCTTGATCTGCGGCTTGGGCACGCCGCGCAGCTTCAGCGCGAAGCCCATGTTCTCGCCGACGGTCATGTGCGGGTACAGCGCGTAGGACTGGAAGACCATCGCGATGTCGCGGCCCTTGGGCGGGACGTTGGTGACGTCCTTCCCGCCGATCTCGATGGCACCCTCGTCAACGTCCTCCAGGCCGGCCAGCATGCGCAGCGCGGTGGACTTGCCCGAACCGGACGGCCCGACCAGGACCAGGAACTCGCCGTCAGCGATGTCCAGCTTCAGCTCGTCGACCGCCCGCACGGGCGGGCTGCCCGGGTACACCCGGGACGCGTTGACGTAGGCGACCTCGGCCATGTGTGGGTCCCTTCACTTCACTGTGCGGCGAGAAACGTCAAGGTAGCTGTTCAGAACGATTCCGTCAGCCCCTCGGGTGACACTTCAACGATAAAGGTTCAGACCAATAGGGCCGCCTACCCCTTGACCGCTCCGGAGGCAAGCCCGGCAACGAGAAACTTCTGGACCAGGTAGAAGACGATTACCGCCGGAATGGCCACCAGGATCGAGGCCGCCGCGAGGTGACCCCATTCCGTCCGGTTCTGCTGGACGAACACCTGCAGGCCCACGGCCAGGGTCTTCGACTCGTCCGACGCCGAGAGGAAGGCCGAGGCGAAGGCCACCTCGCCCCACGCGGTGAGGAACGCGTAGAACGCGGTGACCGCCACCCCGGGCTTGGACAGGGGCAGCACCAGCCGCCAGAAGACCGAGAACGGGGAGAGCCCGTCGATGCGGCCCGCCTCGTCGATATCCCGGGGAATGGTGTCGAAGTAACCCTTGAGCATGTAGGCGCAGAACGGCACCGCGGTCGTGCAGTAGACCAGGACCAGCCCGAAGCTCGTGCCCTGCAGGCCCAGCGTCAGCAGGATGTTGTAGAGCGGCACGATCAGCACCGCGAACGGGAACATCTGGATCAACAGGAACGACAGCATCATTCCCCGGTAGCCGGGGAAGCGGAACCGGCTCACCGCGTAGGCCGCGGTCGCCGAGAGGAACACCGAGATGACCGTCGTCAGGATCGCGATCACCGCGGAGTTGGCGAACCAGGACAGGAACGAGCCCTTCTCGCCTGCCAGGATGTTCGCGTAGTTGTCGAAGCTGGAATCGTTGAACAGCGTCGGCGTGGTCTCCGCGGCCTTGGCGTCGGGCTTCAGCGAGGTGATGAAGACCCAGAACACCGGGAAGACCGCGATCAGCGAGGCGACGACGAGCGCGCCGTGCAGGCCGAAGCTGGCCAGCCGCGAGCGCTTCGGCTTGCCCGTCGTTCTGGCGACCGCGACGTTCTCCGTGGCCCTGATGGAAACAGCGTCGAGGCTCATCACCACACCTCACCCTGCCGGCGCAGCGCCCGGCGGTAGACGGAAGCGAACACCAGCAGCACCGACAGGATCAGCACGCCGTAGGTTGAGGCGATGGCGTAGTCGCGGGACGCGCCCTGGAAGAACCGCTCGAAGGCGTAGGTGATCAGCAGCCGGGTGTTCGGGTTGATACCGGTGATCAGGTAGACCACCGCGAACATGTTGAAGGTCCAGATGGTGCCGAGCAGGATCACCGTGCTGGACACCGAGCGCAGGCCCGGCATGGTCACGTTGCGGAACTTCTGCCACGCGGTGGCGCCGTCGATCTCCGCGGCCTCGTAGAGCGAGCCCGGGATCGACTGCAGGCCGCCGAGCAGGGTCATCATCATGAACGGCACGCCGAGCCAGACGTTGACCAGGATGACCGCGACCAGCGCCAGGTCGGACTGGCCGAGCCAGACCGGGTCGGGCAGGCCCAGCGCGCGCAGGGCCTGGTTGATGATCCCGTACTGCGCGTTGAACATGTACTTCCAGGCGAAGGCGCTGATGAACGCGGGCACCGCCCACGGGAGGATCAGCAGCACCCGGTAGACGCCGCGGCCGCGCATCGGGCGGTTGAGCAGCAGCGCCAGCGCGAGCCCGATGACGAAGTGCAGGCCGACGCAGGCGAAGGTCCAGATGAGCGTGCGCAGCAGGATGTCCCAGAAACTGCCGTAGGACGCGTCGCCGCTGAGGACGTTGGCGTAGTTGTCCAGGCCGGTGAACTCGTAGCTCGCCGGGCGGTCGAGCACCGGGTTGGCGATGTTCGACTCGTTGATGTCGGTGAAGCTGTAGTAGGCGCCCTGCACCAACGGCAGGATCACCAGCACGCCCGTGACGAGCACGGCGGGCAGCACCATCGCGTACGCGTACCAGTGCCGACTGAAGAACCCTCGCACTGTCCCTGACTCCCGTGTCCGAGACCGAGAAGGCGCCCCTCGTGGTGAGGGGCGCCTCGGTCGGTCAGCCCTGCGAGTACTCCTTGACGACCTGGTCCTTGTAGGTCTTGGCGACCTCGTCCATGGCGGCCTTGGCGGTCTTCTTGCCGGAGAGGACGTCGGCGTAACCGATCTTCAGCGGGTCGAAGAGCTGGCCGCCCTCGGGGATCCACGCCCGGGCGTGCGCCGACTTGATCGCCTCGGAGAAGCCGGTGACCACGGCCTGCGACTTGACGTCCGCGGTGTCGTAGACGGACTTGCGGGTGGGCAGCAGGCCCAGTTCCTTGGCGACCGTGGCCTGCGACTCCGCCGAGCTCATGCACTGGATGAACTTGACGGCGTTGTCCTTGGCCTTGGTGCCCTGGCGGATCACGTAATTGTGCCCGCCGACCGGCCCGGAGCCCTTGCCCGCGCTCGCGCCGGGGACCGGGGCGATGCCGAGGTTGGAAGCGTCCTTGAACGCGTCGCTCTTGAGGATGTCCACCACGGCCCACGGACCGTCGATGATCATCGCCACCTGGCCGCCGGAGAACGCGGCCTTCATGTTGTTGTAGGAGTTGCTCGGGTCCAGGGCGGTCTGTGCGACCTTGGCGTCCAGCAACGACTTCGCGGTCTCGACGCCCTTGACCGAGGCAGCCGTGTTCACGGTGATCTTCTTCGACGCGGTGTCGACCAGGTTGCCGCCGTCGCCGTAGATGAACGGCAGTGCGTAGTAGGGGTCGTTGTTGATGAAGAGGGCCTTCTCGCCGAGCTTCGCGCCCGCGGCCCTGACTTCGTCCCAGGTCTTTGGCGGCTGGATGCCCGCGTCGGCGAGCATCTTCTTGTTGTAGAGCAGGCCGAGGGTGTCGGTGACCTGCGGGACGGCGTAGGTCTTGCCGTCGTACTTGGTCGAGCCGACCGCCACGTCCAGGAAGTCGGCGCTGTCCTTGGCGAGGTCGGTCGCGGACAGGTCTTGGATCAGCCCGTTCTTCGCGAACTCGGAGACCCAGGCGACCTCGGCGCGGAGCACGTCGGGACCCTGCCCGCCCTGAGCGTTGGTCTTGTAGTTGCTGCGCGCCTGGTCGAAGGCGACCTGCTCGGTCTGCACCTGGTAGCCGCCCTTGGTGGCGCAGCCCTCGGCGAGCTTCTTGAAGACCGAGTGCTCGTTGGGTCCGCTGGTGTCCCAGAAGACGACCTTGCCGGCGTTGCCGCCGCCGGAGCCGCCACCGCAGCCGGTGAGGGCGAGCGCTCCGGCCGCCGTCAGCGCGGCGGCGCGGATGAGGTTCTTCGCGAGGGGTGTGCGTCGCATCGTTGCTGTCGTTCCCTCCGTGTACCTGCGCGTCGTCGTCGGCGGCAGGCGAGTCAGCTTCTGCAAGCTTTTGCGTTGAGGATGACGCGGATTTCATACCCCGAAGGCATGTCTGGTCAAGGGTTGTTCAGTAACCAAGCAGTAACAAGGCCCATCTTGCTGCAACATTCTTCAGGCCATTGCAAAAACTTGCTGACCTCCGGCAGGCTAGGGCCCGTCAGAGGCGGGACGGCTGGGAAACGGAGGGCACGTGGCAGGTCTTGCCGAGATCGCCAAGGCCGCCGGCGTGAGCATCTCGACGGTGAGCCGGGTGCTGAACCGGCGCGCGGGCGTCAACGAGGCGACCCGGCGCAGGGTGCTGGAAGTGTTGGGGGAACTGCCTTACAGCCCGCGCGGCCTGGGCGCGCTGCAGCGCACCGGGGTGATCGGCCTGCTGGTGCCGGAGCTGTCGAACCCGATCTTCCCGGCCTACGCGGAGGCGCTGGAGACGCGCGCCTCGCTGGCGGGGTACTCGTCGCTGCTGTGCAACACCCGCTCCGAGGGCTGGGCGCTGCGCGAGGAGGAGTACGTCCGGATGCTGCTCGCCCGGGGCGTCGAGGGCATGGTTTTCGTGTCCCCGGAAATCACGAACGTCGAAGCGGGCGGAGAGACCTACTACGCGCGGTTGCTCGCCGACGGCGTGCACATGGTCTTTGTCAACGGCGGTGCCCCCGGGCTGGACGTGCCGGACGTGACGGTGGACGAGCAGGTCGCCGGGTACCTCGCGACGCGTCACCTGGTCGAGTTGGGGCACAAGAGGATCGGCTTCGTCTGCGGTCCCGCGCGATCGCTGCCGACGCGGCTCAAGCGCGCGGGATGGGCTGCGGCGCTTGAAGAAGCGGGCCTGCACGCCGATGAGCGGCTGGTCGCGCACGCGCCCTACGGCGCGGAGGGTGGCGCGGCCGCGATGGCCACGCTGCTGGACTCGGCTTCGGCGCCGACCGCGGTGATCTGCTCCTCGGACCACATGGCGCTCGGCGCGATGCGGGAGTCGCACCGGCGTGGCCTCACGGTGCCGACGCAGATGTCGATCGTGGGCTTCGACGACATCCCGCTGGCGGCCTACTGCACTCCGGCGCTGACCACGCTCGCCCAGCCGATCGCGGAGATGGCCCGCGCGGCGGTGGACGAGTTGGTGCAACGCCTCACTCCGGGCGCGCGCCGGTCAGGTGGCAGCTACAGCCGGGTCTTCCGCCCCCGCCTGGTCGTGCGCGAGTCCACCGCCCCGCCCGCACCCTGACGGCCATTTGCGTTTTCGCTGATGCGTATTCGTCCTCGGACGTCAGGCGAGACGGGAGCGGATCTCGTGCCCGGGGCGGCGTCGATCCGGGGTGAGGTGATCAGTCGGTGTGCTTTCCACATCCCGGCGTTCACCGACTTGGCGCGCAGCCTGCGTCAGGTGTTCGCCGATCTCGCCGCCCGCGACGACGACAGTGCGGCCACCCACCTCAACGCGCTGCTGGCTGCGCACTCCGCCCACCCGCACCTGGCCAAGGAGGAAGGCCGTTGGCGTCTGCACCACCACCCGGCCGAGGTGGGGCTCGCGCCGATGTGGGCGGCGATCTGCGCCGAGGCACTGGCCCGCCTGCTCGCCGCCGACCACGCCACCCGCGTCTCGACATGCGCAGACGTGCGGTGCGCCCGTGTGTACGTCGACACCAGCCGCAACGCCACCCGCAGGTTCTGCTCCACCACATGCCAAAACCGCATGAAGACCGCCGAGCTCCGACGCAAGCGCAAGCTCGCCTCACATACGACAACACCGCGAAAGCCCTCGTAGCAGCCTGGGCTTCGTGCGACAGCTCGTGTTCGGTTACTGGCGTCGTAAGTGGTCACCGGCGGCGTAGCGCTGCCACGGGACGACGAATGGTGGTGTCTCTCGGAGGAGCCCGTGGATCGCGGTGGTGTGCGCGTCGAGTCCGGGAAGGCTGAGACTGCGCAGCCGAAGCCGCAGCGACGTGGTGCGCATGGGCTGGCCGGCGCGCCGACCGGGGAGCAGGAACAGGTTCGTTGTGGCGGTCGAGGCGGTCCGTTCCGGGCGGCTGTTGAGGTAATTGACGAGGAGGGCGTGCTCGGCGAAGTGCTGGATATCGCGGACTTCGGACTCCGTGTGCTCACGAGTCAGGTTGCGCGCCAGCAACTGGTTGGTCCAACCGTGGAGCATCTCGCGGAACACCTGCTCCTCGGGACGCAGCGGCCTGCCTGCCTCCGTCGCTCGCGTCTGCGGCGATGCAAGATCGCATCAGATGCGGTTCAACCGAGTTCCGCACCCTGGCTCAAGAGGTGGCGCGGCGAGGCTTGTCGTACTGGACCAGTTCGACGAGGAAGCCCGCGGCGCGGCCCAGGTAGAAGAAGGCGACCTGCATGCCCTCGCGAGCGCCCGCGCAGGGTTCGGCGTCCAGCTGGACGAAACCCTGCGAGCGCAGGCGCTCCATCTCCGCGGCGATGTCGTCGACCTCCAGGGCCACGTGGTAGGCGCCGGGGCCCTTCTTCGCCAGCTGCGACTGGACCGTGGAGTCCTCGCGGGTCGGTGAGACCAGCTCCACGGTGACCTCGTCCGGCTTGCCGGACAGGCCCCAGAACTCGCACGCGACGCCGTACTCGTCGGCGGTGCCGGTCTCGCCCTGCGCCATGCCGAGCGCGGTCAGCAGCTTGCCCGCGGCCTCCGGGTCCTTGACCGCGACGCCGACGTGGTCGATGCCGAGGATCACTAGTCGATCCCCGCGCTCACGGCCGCGGACAGCTCGTCGACCGTCTTGGCCGCGTTGAACTCGCGCAGGTCCAGCTGCACGCCGAAACGGCTTTCCACCTGGGAAAGGATTTCGAGCGCGCCCATGCTGTCCCAGTTCTCGTGGTCGCGCAGCGTCGGGTGCGCCTCGAGGTCGGCGCGCGGGATCTCCAGCACGTCCTCCAGGATGTCCAGAACCCCGTCGGTCACCGACTGCGTGTCCGCCATGACTGCGTCACTTCTCCTTGAGTTGGATCGAATCGGGCACGAGGTCGGCGGCGCCGTCCACGGCCAGTTCGTGGACCTGGGTGGTGTCCCGGTCGCCGGTGTGCTCGAAGCCGAGCTGCGACCACAGCTTCGACGACACGGTGTTGCGCGCCGAGGGCGTGAAGGTGCCGCGCAGCGTCGCCACCCCGGCCTCCTTGGCCCGGCGGAGGAGCCAGCCGACCATGGCCTGCTCCACTCCGCGACCGAGCACGCGGCAGCTCATCACCAGGTTGAGCACCTCCCACGCGTCGGCCTCTTTGCGCACCCACGCGGCGCCGACCATGCCCTCGTCACCGAAGCGATCCGCGACCGAGCAGGACAGCACGATGTGGTCGTCGCTGTCGGACATGGTCGTGGTCTCGGCCTGGTCGAAGCGCAGGCCGGTGAGGTTGAACTGGTTGGTGCGCGCGGCCAGCTGCGCGATCCGGGCCACGTCGAACGGGGTGGCCTCGGCGACGGTCACGACGACCTCGAGCGCCTTCAGGTAGTCCTCGGCGGACTGGAAGCCCTCGGCGAAGTTCCCGCGCTCGGCCCGCGCCTTGTAGAGCCCGGGGCGCTTGCGGTCGGTGTCGGTCAGCTCCAGGGTGTCGAACCACCCGTGGCGCAACAGGTTCCGCACCAGGTAGGCCGGGTCGCCGTCGGCGGCGATCACGGTGACCTCGGGCAGCGCCGCGGTGACCTCACCGCGCTCGAACCGCGAGTCGTCCATGAACACGAAGGCGTTCGGCGACAGGCTCAGCTGCGCCGCCATCGCCTTGAGGTTGCCGGACTTCGGCGACCAGTTGACCGCGCTCGCGGAGAACATCTCCGGCCGCAGCAGCACCTCGGGGTGCTCGGTCAGCGCCGCCTCGACGTGCTCGGCGTCGTTCTTGCTGGCCAGTGCCAGGATCACGCCCTGGTCCCGCAGCCGCAGCACGCTGCGCTGGAACTCCTTGTAGGCGCTGCCCGGGTACAGCCCGCCCAGCTCGACCCCGGCCGCGCCGACCTCGCCGAGGACCCCGCCCCACTGGGTGTTGTCCAGGTCCAGCGCGAGCACCTTGCGGGACAGGCCGGTCTTCGCCTGGAGGAACCGGCGCGCCTCGCGGGCCAGCACCATCAGCGCGGCGTCGGTGTAGGGCAGGTCGGCGAAGCGCAGCAGCCGGTCGTCCTGCGCGGCCACGGCCTCGTCGGCGAGCGTGCTGACGAAGTCGGCGACGGCGATCGCCGAGTGCTCCTCGGCCAGCTCCAGGATGGCCGCGTTGAGCTGGGCCCAGCAGCGGCTGACCTTCGCCCGGCCGCTCCAGCTGACCAGGCCGTCGCGGACCACGGCGGGCAGCGGGACGGTGTGCGCCAGCACGGTGGTCTTGCCGCGGGTCACCACGTCGGCCAGCAGTCCGCGGAAGGACCGCACGCGCTCGGTGATGAAGGCGGTCAGCGCGTCGACGTCGCTGCCGCTCCAGTCCTTCGGCAGGAAGTACGAGGAGTCCAGGGTGCAGAACAGCACGTCCTGGTCCGGGGCGAAGAGCGGGTCGTCCGATCGCGACAGGGTCAGGTCGAAGGCCGCGTAGTCGCCGATGGTGAAGGTCGGCAGCATCCCGCCCGCGGCCAGGCTCGCCCGGAGGATGGGCTCCAGCGGGCCGACCGTGTAGGTGGCGAGCACGCCGACCTTGGGCGCGGTCAACCCGGTGGCCTCGGCGGTCGCGGACTTCAGCGTCCTGCCGAGCTTGCGGAAGACCGCGGGATCGTCGCACTGGGCGAGCGCGGTCAGGTCGGCCCGGCCCAGTGGGCTCCCCGCCTTCGCCGCGGCCGTGAGGTTGGTGAGGAACCCGTCGGTCGCGTCCACCACGGTGTTCGGCCTCGCTTCGGGTGCTCGGGGTCGCAGGTCCGGGCGAGTCTACCGAAACGGGTGAGGCCGCCTCGGGCCCCGATCCGGACTGGTCACGGGGCCGCGCGCCCGGCCTGACAGGATGCGGGCATGGCGAACCGCATTCACCCCACGGCGATCATCGGCGACGGCGTCGAGCTCGGCGAGGACAACGTCATCGGCCCGCACGCGGTCATCCTCGGGCCGACGCGGATCGGCAACGGGAACTGGATCGGCCCGGGCGCGGTCATCGGGACCCCGCCGGAGAACCGCGGCACCCACCACGTGGTCGGCTGGGAGGGCGAGCAGAGCGAGCACGGCGTCGTCATCGGCGACCGCAACCGCTTCCGCGAGCACATCTCCATCCACAGCGGCACGCACCGCGCGACGCGGGTCGGCGACGACTGCTTCTTCCTGGTGTACAGCCACATCGGGCACGACGTGCGGGTCGACGACAACGTCACCCTCGCGCCGTCCGCGCGGGTGGCCGGGCACAACCACGTGTGGTCCTACGCCAACATCGGCATGTCCGCCGCCGTGCACCAGCAGGTCGACATCGGTCCGGGCGCGATGATCGGCATGTCCGCCGCCGTCCGCAAGGTCGTCAAGCCGTTCACCACCGTGGTCGGCAACCCGGCCAAGGCGGTCGGCGTGAACACGGTCGGCCTGTCCCGGCTCGGCTGCGACGAGGCGACCGTGGCCGCGGTGTCCGACCACGTCCTCGGCGGTGCGGCGGAGCTGCCCGCAGGCGTTCCGGACGTGCTCGCCGGGCTGCTGAAGGAGTGGGCCGCGCGCTAGCGGGGAGAGGGAGGGCGCGAGAGCGCTCTCCTCACCCGATCGGGCAGCCCTATCCCGCGAAGTGAACAGATGCGCAAATTGGTCTGGACCAAAGTCAGTTCAGTTCAGATGATTGACCTGCGCGTTTGTTGAGTTGAACACAGGTTGGTCACCCGGGGTTCTCTCGGTGGTTCTGAACCGTTACGGTCACGTCATGGCGCGGTCGATGAACACGCGGCGCCCCGCGACTTTGGCGTCACTGGCAGCGGAACTCGGGGTCTCGCGGACGACTGTGTCCAATGCGTACAACCGACCCGACCAGCTCTCGCCTGAGCTGCGCCGCAGAGTGCTGGAGACCGCGCGGCGCCTGGGCTACCCGGGTCCCGACCCGGTCGCACGATCCCTGCGCACCCGCAAGGCGGGCGCCGTCGGGCTGCTGCTGACCGAGAACCTCTCCTACGCCTTCCGCGACCCGGCGGCCGTCGGGTTCCTCGAAGGGCTCTCGCTGGCGTGCGAGGAGGCCGGGCAGGGACTGCTGCTCGTCCCGGCCAACCCCGAGCGCGAGGACGTCGCCGCCGTGCACCGCGCGGGCGTCGACGGCTTCGTCGTCTACTCGGTTCCCGACGACGACCCGCACCTGGCCGCCGTGCTGGAGCGGCCCGTGCCGACCGTGGTGTGCGACCAGCCCGACGTCGACTCCGTCGACCGGGTCGGCATCGACGACCGCGAGGCCATCGCCGGGATCGCCAGGCACCTCATCGAGCTGGGCCACCGCCGCATCGGCGTGGTCTGCATGCGGCTGGCCCGCGACCGCAACGACGGCTTCGTGTCCGTGCAGCGGCAGCGCGAGGCCCACTTCCACGTGCAGCGGGCCAGGCTCACCGCGCTGGCCGACACCTTCGGCGAGGTCGGCGTCGACTGGGCGAGCGTCCCGGTCGTCGAGCGGTTCGACCACACCATCTCCTGCGGTGCCACCGCCGCCGGGCAGCTGCTGGACCGCGACCCGGAGCTGACCGCGATCATCTGCACCTCCGACATCCTCGGGCTCGGCGCGCTCAACGAGGCCAAGCGCCGCGGGCTGCGGGTGCCCCAGGACCTGACCGTGACCGGCTTCGACGGCATCACCGAGGCGGAGCGGGCCGGGCTCACCACGGTCCGCCAGCCCGTGCTGGAGAAGGGCCGCGCCGCCGGACGGCTGTTGATGGACAACGTCGACCCGGGCCGTCCGCGCACCGTCACCCTGGACACCGAGCTGGTGCTCGGCTCCACCGCCGCCGCCCCCAAGCCCTCGGAGCAGTGGTACGGCCCCTGAGCCTCCACCCGGGCTGAGGTTGTCGTCCTGAACGAGTCATTCGGTGCGTTCAAGTACCTCAATGACTCATTCGGTGCGTAAGCGCTCGCGGGGGACGCGGGGTCAGCCGAAGGGGATGAGGGAGTCGTCGGGGTTGTCGTCCGAGGGCGGGTCGACGCGGGTGACCTTGCCGTTGTGGTCGACGACGGCGTTCCACCCCCACGGCAGCTGCACGCGGTTGTCGCGGTTGGTCAGCTCCACGTCCTGCAGGCCGATCAGCTCGTCGCCGATGGTCGCGTCGGCGAGCACGAGCGTGGCGATGGTGGACTCGTCGAAGAGCACGCCGTGGTGGAAGTTGGACCGCTGCATGTCGACGTACTTGGCCGCCTCGATGCCGAAGAACACCGGCGTGTCCCAGAACTCCGCCTCCACCGCGCGCAGTTCGCCGTGGAACTTGGTGCCGCTGAAGCTGATCGCGCCCCACACGTGGCTGCGGCCGAGGTCGACGTCGCCGGTGAACTGGCAGCCGTCGAAGGTGGTGTCGCCGTAGAGCCGGGCGTTGCGCAGGGTCAGCGTCCCGAGTTTGACGTTGGGCAGCGACAGGTGGTCGAGCACCGCGCCGGTGAGGTCGAGCGCGCAGCCGGGCTCGTTGCGCAGCGCTTCACCGATCAACCGCTGAGCGGCCATCCGGACCTGGCGCTCGCGGTCGCCCCCGGCGTCCGTGCTGACCTCCTCGTCGGCGGGCTCGAAGTCGGTCGGCACCTCGGTCTCGGAGTGGTAGCGCTTGCGCAGGGTGTCGTAGCGCGGGTGGTCGAAGGGGCGCCGCAGGTACGAGCAGAGGATGTCCACGACGGTCTGCGTCCGATGCGGATGGCTGCGGGCGAGACCGGCCAGCGCGTGCAGCGCGCCGACGCGGACCTGGTCGGCCTCGTGCCCCAGGAGCTCGATGGCGCGGGCGAAGCGCTCGTCGGCGGTCTTCTCCCGCTCGTGCTCGGTGCGCAGCCGCTCCAGCTCCTGGCGTTCGTGCTCCAGCTTCTGCCGGTCCTCCTCGACGACCTGGCGGGACTCGTCGGTGCGGCGCCTGCGGTCGTTGAGCCACAACGCGTACAGCGCCACGATCGACCCGGACGCGAGACCACCGGTCTTCAGCGCCTCGGTGCGGTTGACGTAGGGATCGGTGGCGATCAGCCAGCCGACGACCACGCACAGCGCCCCGGCCGCACCGAAGATCGTCGTGGTCAGCATCGGGGCGTACTTGGCGGGGCTGGTCTCCTTGCGGCGCCGGTGCACCACGAAGAACGCGAGCGCCGCCAGCAGGCACGCGCCGCCGCAACCGAACCAGACCCACTTCTCCATGGCGCGATTGTCGCCCGTGGACGGTCGAACGCCGATCATGTTCACCTTGTTGCCCCACAACGAAGGGTCGCTCACCCGCAGGGGTGAACGGCCCTTCGCGCCATTCGGGTCAGCGCTTCTTCTTGATCTTGGTAAAGGTCGCCTTCCCGGTGTTCGCCTTCTTCTGACCGCCCGGGGCCTGCGCGCCCCAGGTCAGCGCGGTCACCCAGATCTCGTCCTGGGCGTCCCGGAAGGACAGCACGACCTGGTTGTCGCGGTAGCGCGCGACGCTCGGGTCGGTCGCGGAGGCGGGGGCGTCGGACGCCAGCCGCTCCCACGGGTGGAACGTGCCGTCGGCCTTGCGCTCGGTGAAGTACAGCGCGCCCGCCGCGTCCCGCGCGGCGATACCGACCACACCGCTCGGGCTGTGCACGGCCTGCGGCTCACCGACAACGGTCAGCCCCGGGACCGCCTGCCACTTCTGGCCGGCGAAACCGCTGTTCTGCTCGGCCATCGCGTACACCTGGCCGTCCGCACCGCGCACCACGAGATCGGCCCGGCCGTCGCCCTTGGTGATCGCCGAGACCTGGCCGGTGAAGCCGCTCTCGGTGCCGAGCTGCGTCCACTTGGAACCGTTGTCCCCCAACGGACGCAGGTCGGTGTAGACCTCCGTGGCGAACAGCTTCCCGGACCGGTCGGACGCGATGATCCGGACGGTGTCCGGCTTGGTGGAGTAGTGCACGTTCTGCAGGGTCGGCGCGGTGGCGCTGAGCACCGGAGCGCCCTCAGCGGGCACGCGGATGCGGCGCCACGACGAGAAAACGCCGTTCGCGCGGTTCTGCAGCTTGCCCCACAGCACACCCTCGGCGTCGATCGCGACCGCGGCGACCTGGCCGGGCTGCGGGGTCACCAGAGTGGCCGGGCCGGCCATCCGGCCCGTGCCCGCACCCACCGGGGACCAGTCGCCGCCGCGCCTGCTGTCCCGCAGGTCGCTGTCCGCGCCCTGGGCGATCAACTGGTGCGAACCGTCGTGGTTCTCGGTGAGCGAGGGCGTGCCGACGAAGTTGTCGTAGCCCTCCACGAGCTTCCACTCGCCCTCGGCACCCGGGTTCGGCTGCGAGAGGTGGAACAGCGACCGCTGGTGGTCGACGAACACGTGCTCGATCCGGCCGTCGCGGCTGGCGAAGAGGTTCGTGCGCGAGTTCGGCTTCGCCGCGATCTGCGGGGCGTCCGGCGTGCTGAGGGTGTTCTCGAAGCACTGGTTGGTGAACGCGGTGATGTCCGCCTCCGCCGTCCAGCCCGAGATCAGCACCTTGCCGGAGCGCGGGTCCAGCTTGCCGTCGGTGACCCGGTGCCACTTCAGCTGGCCCGAGGTGGTCATCCCGTAGATCAGGCCGCCCCCGGGGGAGAACAGGCGGGTGAACTGCTGCCACCCGCCGTTGCCGATCTCCACGCCCACCTCGTCGATCCAACGGTCGGAGGTGGCGTTGTGGTGGTGCCGGAACAGCCTGCCCTGGGCGTCCCGGCCGAAGATCGCGCCGTCCCACGAGGTGACGACCGCGTTGTAGCGGTCCCAGCCTGTGGAGAGCAGCCGTGCGGGGCCCCACTGCCGCGTCTGCGGGTTGTACGGGTTGCGCCACAGCTCGCCGCCCGGCTCGATGGTGACCATCGCGCCGGTGTTGTCGAAGGAGATCCGGTTGCGGTACTCCGGCGTCAGGAACTTCTTGATCCAGTCGCCGCGGGCGATGACGTCGAAGGCCTGTCCGGGCGGCGGGGCGTCCCAGCCGGTCCCGTTCCACCGCCACCGGTGGATCTCGCCCTCCTTGATCAACGCGAAGACGCTGCCGTCCGGCCCGGCGACGGTGCGGCCGGTCCAGCCGCCGCCGAGCACCTGCGCCTGGCCCCAGCGGGCCTCACCGCCGACCGGGTCCTCGTGGCGGTTGAGCCAGAGCCCGCCGTTGGGGTCCACGCCCAGCGTCTGCACGGGCGGGTTGCACAGCAGCTCGGCGGCCTTCGCCTTCGGCGCCGCCGTGGCGGTCCCGCCGAAGACCAGCGCCGAGCCGAGTGCGGTCACTGCCGCGAGAGCGGTGAACCTCACTTGGTCGCCACCTTCTTGGCCTTGGCGAAGCTGACCTTGACGGAGCGCTTGGCGGCGGTGCCGGGCGCCTGCTTCTGGTTCCACTCCAGGGTTCCGATGTAGATCTGGTCCTGGGCGTCGCGGAAGCTCACGACCACCGAGTTGCCGCCGTAGCGGACCAGGCTCAGCTCGGTCGCGGCCAGACCCGCCTCGCTCACCAGCTCCCACGGCAGGAAGCTGCCGTCGCCACCCTGCTCGGTGAAGTACAGGGCGCCGTCGGCACCCCGGGCGCTGATCGCGGGAACCCCGTTCGGGCTCGCGACGACCTGCGGCTCACCGGCGAAGGTGCGGTCGCCGACGACCTTCCACGTGGCGTCCTTGAAACCGTCCCACTTGTTGGAGCCGGTGATCACGCGGACCTTGCCGTCGCTGCCGCGCGCGACCACGGACTGGCCGCCGCCGGGCAGCTCGGTCACGGTCGGACGGCTCACGAGGGTCACGTCGGCGGGGAGCTTGCGCCAGACCGTGCCGGTGCTGGGCACGTGGTCCGCCGCGAGGTCGACGTACTGGATGCCGCCCCACTTGTCGAGCGCGAAGACCCGGTTGTACTCACCCGCGCGCAGCACGGCGGGCGCGTCGGCGACGAAGTTCGTGGTCTCCGGGTAGACGGACACCTTGCGCCAGGGGCCGAACGCGCCGTTCTGGCCGACCTGCGTGCGCTGCCACAGCCACCCGCCGCCGTCGAAGGCGTAGATCGACAGCTCGTTGCGCTCGTTGCGGATCACGGCGGGCTCGCCGGCCATGCGGCCGTTGAGCGCGTCACCGGGCTGCCACGTGGTGCCGAAGGTGCTGCGCTGCATGTCGGAGTCGACGTTGTGCGTCACCAGGTGCTGCGTGCCGTCGAGAGCCTGTCCGATGGCCGGAGCACCGTTGGCGCCGTCGTGCCCGCGCGCGACGTGCACCTGCAGATCCAGGTTGCCCGGAGCCTGCTGGATCGCGTCGGCCACGAGGCGGTCGTTGGTGACGAAGGTGTGGTGGATGCGCCCGTCAGCGGAGACGGAGAGCGTGGTGCGCCCGTGGTCCTTGCGCCACACGTTGGGGCGCTCGGGCAGCAGCGGCGGCGACGGGAGGCACTGGTCGGTGAACGCGGTGATGTCCGCCTCCGCCGTCCAGTTCGACACGAGGACCTTGCCGGAGCGCGGGTCCAGCTTGTTGTCGGTGACCCGGTGCCACTTGAGCTCACCGTTCTTGGTCATCCCGTAGACGATGTCGCCACCGGGGGAGAACAGGCGGGTGAACTGCTGCCAGCCACCGTTGCCGATCTCCACGCCGGTCTCGTCGATCCAGCGCTGCGAGTAGGCGTTGTAGTGGTGGCGGAACAGCTTGCCCGCGTTGTCGCGCCCGTAGATCACGCCGTCGAAGGTCGTGAAGATCGCGTTGTAGCGGTCCCAGCCCCGCGCGAGCATGCGCGCCGGGCCCCAGACCCTGGTCTGCGCGTTGTACGGGTTGACCCACAGCTCACCGGTGGGCTCCACGGTGTACATGTGGTTGAAGCCGTCGAAGGCCACGCGGTTGCGGAACTCGGGCGTCAGGAACTTCTTGACCCACTCGCCGCGGGCGATGACGTCGAAGGCCTGCCCGGGCGGCGGGGCGTCCCAGCCGGTGCCGTTCCAGCGCCAGCGGTGGATCTCGCCCTCCTTGATGAAGGCGTACACCGAGCCGTTCGGGCCCGCGATGGTGCGGCCGGTCCAGCCGGTGCCGACGAGCCTGTTCTCGCCCCACTTCGGCTCGCCGTTGGCGGGATCGAGGTGGTTGTTCAGCCACAGGCCGCCGTTCGGGTCCACGCCGAGCGTGCGGATGGTGCTGCTGCAGGTCAGCTCCTGCTGCGGAGCCTTGGGCGAGGGCGCGGCCGTTGCCGTGCCGGAGAGGACCAGCGTCGAAGCGACGGTGGCCGCTACTGAGAGCGCGCGGATACGCGCGCCCGTGTTACTGGGCGTCATGTTCGTGTTTCCCCCATGCCGATTCCGGGCCCTGGATCGGGCACCGGCTCCCCGACGCGGCTCGCTCGACGAGAGCGCACCGCAGGGGTGAGCATTCCTCGGAAACGGACGCCGGTCAATGTGCCAAACGCCGCAAAGTCCCAGCGTAACGGCATGAAAAAGGCCCGCCGCCCCTACTACGGGGCGGCGGGCCGTGACAAGGAATTTCAGTCTTGCTTCGAGAGGAGCTGTGCGCAGCGGATGAGTCCGATGTGCGAGTAGGCCTGGGGGTGGTTGCCCAGGGAGCGCTCGGCGATCGGGTCGTACTCCTCGGGGAGCAGGCCGGTGGGGCCTGCGCAGTCGACCATCTGCTGGAAGAGTTCTTCCGCTTCGGTGCGGCGTCCGGTGAGCAGGTAGGACTCGATCATCCAGGCTGCGCAGATGTGCCAGCCGCCTTCGGTTCCGGGCAGGCCGTCGTCGCGGTGGTAGCGGTAGACGGTGACGCCGGAGCGGAGTTCGGCCTCGGTGGCGGTGACGGTGGCCTGGAAGCGCTCGTCCTGGGGGTCGATCAGACCCGACAGTCCGATGTGGAGGGTCGCAGCGTCCAGGTCGGGCCCGTCGTAGGCCGTCGCGTAGGACTGGACCTCCTCGTTCCACCCGTTCTCGAGCACGTCCGCGCGGATGGTGTCGCGCAGCCCGGGCCAGCTCGGGTCGGCGGGGCGGCCGTAGGCCTCGGCCAGCTTGATCGCGCGGTCGAGGGTCACCCAGCACATCACCTTGGAGTAGACGCGGTGCCGCGGCGCGGCGCGCTCCTCCCAGATGCCGTGGTCCGGCTCGTGCCAACGGCGGCTGACCGCCTCGGCCATCGCCTCGACCATCCGCCAGTCCTCGTCGGTGAGCTTGCCGCGCGCTTCGGTGACCATCGCGACGAGATCCACGATGGGACCGAACACGTCGAGCTGGACCTGCTGGTTGGCCAGGTTGCCGACGCGCACCGGGCGCGAGCCCGCGTAGCCGGGCAGCGTGTCGATGACCGCCTCGGGGCCGAGGTGCGTGCCGTGCAGCGTGTACAGCGGGTGCAGCCGCTCCGGGCCCGGCAGCGTGGCGAGCACGCCGTGCACCCAGGACAGGTACTTCTCGGCCTCGGCGGTGGAGCCCAGCCGGACGAGCGCCTGCGCGGACAGTGCCGCGTCGCGGATCCAGCAGTAGCGGTAGTCCCAGTTGCGGACGCCGCCGATCTCCTCCGGCAGCGACGTGGTGGCCGCCGCGAGGAAGGCGCCGGTCTCGTCGTGCTGGAGGCCCTTGAGCGTCAGCGCGGAGCGAGCGACCAGGTCGCGCTGCACCTCGGGCAGCTTCAGCGTGGCCAGCCAGTCGGTCCAGTAGCTGGCGGCGCGGGCCCTGCGGTCGGCCTCGCTGACCTCGGCCGGGCTGAGGTCGTCGCTGCCGCACCGCAGTTCGAGCACGATCGGCTGGTCCGGCGTCACCTCGACGACGGCCTGCGCGGACTCGTGCTGGCCGTCGGAGGTGATGGTCCACTCCACGCCCGGCGCGCGCAGCACGATCGGGTCGGAGGTGCCGAGCACCCGCAGACCGTCCGGCTCGGCCGCGAGCTTGACCGCGACCTGGCCGAACTCCGGCCGCGGCGCGAAGTCGATCACCGCGCGGGTGTTGCCCGAGATGACCCGGACGATATCGGTGCGGTGCGGCGGCGCGTAGTGGTCGAGGTAGTCGGTGACCAGCAGCTTCGACCAGCGCGTCTCCACCGTCATCGTGCCCGGCAGGTAGCGCTGGCCCAGCGGCAGACCGTTGCGCTCCGGCTTGATCCCGAAGACACCCGCGGTCGGACCGCCGAGCAGGTCGGCGAACACCGCGCCCGAGTCCGGCTCGGGGTGGCAGAGCCAGGTCACCTTCGCATCCGGCGTCAGCAGCGCCACGGAGCGCTCGTTGGCCAGCATGGAGATGCGCTCGATCGGCACCGCCTGCTCGCCGTAGAGCCACGTGCGGCGCTCCTCCATGAGGAAGGCGAGCACCCTGGCGACGTCGGTGGTGTCGGCGATCTTGTACGCGGCCAGCGTCTGGCCCTCACCGACCTTGATGCCCAGGTCCGGGCCGGTCAGCCGGGCGAAGGCCTTCTCGTCGGTGACGTCGTCGCCGAGGAAGATCGCGGCGGTCGCGCCGACCTGGTGCCGCAGCACGTCGAGGGCGTGGCCCTTGTCGGTCTGCACCACGGCCAGCTCGATCACGGCCTTGCCCTCGGTGACCTGGACACCGTCCCAGGTGCAGGGCCCGCCGCGGAGCGCGGTGAACACGCGCTCGCCGACAGCGGCCTCGGCGCGGCGCACGTGCACCGCGACACTGGCCGGCTTCATCTCCAGGTGCACGCCTTCGGCGCCGTCGATGATGCGTTCCAGCTCGTTCTTGATCTTGATGAGCAACTGCCGGGCCGCGGCGTCCAGCGCGTGCACGAAACCGACGTCGAACTCCGAGCCGTGGCTGCCGACCAGGTGCACCTCGGAGGGCAGCCGGGACAGCGTGGCGAGGTCGCGCAGCGCGCGCCCGGAGATCACCGCGACGGTCGTGGACGACAGGGAGGCCAGCGACCGCAGCGCGTTCACCGACTCCGGCAGCGGACGGGCCTGCTCCGGATCGGCGACGATGGGCGCCATCGTTCCGTCGTAGTCACACGCGATCAGCAGCCGCGGAGTGCGGGCCAGCTGCACGAGCGCGCGACGAAGCTCGGCGGGAAGGGCTTCGGCGGTCAACGCCTGCTCCTACGGGGGCGTCGAAGGGGCAACGGAAGTATGTGGAAAGCCGGTGGGGAAAGATGAATCCGGCTTTCTTTGTGCGCTTACGCGTTGTGCATCTCCTGCGCGCCGAGTGCCTCAAGGAACGAACGTGCCCAGCGGTCGACGTCGTGCGTGAGTACTTGGCGGCGTAGAGCGCGCATCCTACGGCGGCCCTCCGCCGGGTCCACGTCGAGGGCAGCCTGCAGCGCGTTCTTCACGCCGTCCAAATCGTGCGGATTGACGAGGAACGCACTGGTGAGTTCGGCGGCGGCGCCGGCGAACTCACTGAGCACGAGCGCACCCCCCAGGTCGTGTCGAGTGGCCACGTACTCCTTGCAGACCAGGTTCATACCATCCCGGACCGGCGTCACCACCATCACGTCCGCGGCGCAGAAGTACGCGACCAGCTCCTTCCGGTCAACGGACTGGTGCAGGTAGTGCACGGCCGGATGGCCGATCTTGCCGAACTGGCCGTTGATCCGGCCGACCAGGCCCTCGATGTCGTCGCGCATCTGCTGGTAGTGCTCGACCCGCTCGCGGCTCGGCGTCGCCAGCTGCACCATGATCACGTCCTCCGGGTCGATGCGGCCCTCCGCCAGCATCTCCCCGAGCGCGTGCAACCGGACGTCGATGCCCTTGGTGTAGTCCAGACGGTCGACACCCAACATGATCTTTTTCGGGTTGCCCAGCTCGTTGCGGATCTCCTGCGCCCGCTTCTGCACGTCCGGGTCGTGCGCCAGCGCGTCCAGCCCCGCCGAGTCGATGGAGATCGGGAACGCCCCCACCCGCACCATCCGGTCCCCGTTGGGCACCACACCCGGCCGGGTCCGCACGCCCACGGCACCCCGGCTCGGCTCCAGCCCCAACAGCCGCCGCGCCAGCCACAGGAAGTTCTGCGCGCCCCCGGGCCGGTGGAAACCGACCAGGTCGGCGCCCAGCAGCCCGCGGATGATCTCCGTGCGCCACGGCAGCTGCTGGAACAGCTCCACCGGAGGGAACGGGATGTGCAGGAAGAAGCCGATCCGCACATCCGGTCTGCGCTCCCGCAGCATCGCGGGCACCAGCTGCAGCTGGTAGTCCTGGATCCACACCGTCGCCCCCGGTGCGGCCGCCTCCGCCGTCGCGTCCGCGAAGCGCCGGTTCACCCGGACATAGGCCTCCCACCAGTGCCGGTGGTACACCGGCGGCGCCACCACGTCGTGGTAGAGCGGCCACAGCGTCCCGTTCGAGAAACCCTCGTAGTAGTCGGCGACCTCCTTGGCCGACAACGGAACCGGGTGCAGGTGCACCCCCGTGTCCTCGAACGGCTCCACCTCGACGTCCGGCACACCCGGCCAGCCCACCCACGCGCCGCTGCGGCTGCGCAGGAACGGCTCCAACGCCGAGACCAGCCCACCGGGACTGCGCTTCCAGCGTTCCGTGCCGTCATCCAGCCGCTCCAGGTCGACCGGCAAGCGGTTCGCGACAACGATGAAATCGGCCTTCGACACTGGCGAGCTCGCCACCGGAAAACGCCTCCTCGGCTGCCTGGCTGGATGAGCTGTGCGGAACAGGCGGCCAAGGGGAGATTAGCCACAACCGACACACCCCACGCCTGGCCGTTATCGCCATCACATTCCGTGAGTTCATCGGCCTCCCGCAACCCGCCTTGAGCCGCCGAACGGCCCCTTTGACCTGCGCCGAGAGGATCGGCTGATCATCTCTAGGTTGCCTGCGCCCGAGCGCCGTCCCGGTCTGCACGAGCCATCGGTGTGCTTACGATGTGCACGGGTCACCTTCCCACCGACCCACGCTGGTGTAGCTCAATTGGCAGAGCACCCGCCTTGTAAGCGGAAGGTTGCGGGTTCGAGTCCCGCCACCAGCTCTCGGCTGTTCGGTGGTCGGTGACCACCTTCCCGTTTCCCCTCGCACTGCCCGGGGGCCGAGCCCCCGGAGCCCCCACGGTGCGAGCTCCTCACCTTCTCAGCTCGGTTCCGTTCGTGGTGACCAGCCTGCGGCGGTCGGTTCCAGCGTGGGTGACCAGCCTGCGGCGGTCGGTTCCAGCGTGGGTGACCAGTCTTTGGCGGTCGGTTCCAGCGTGGGTGACCAGTCTGCGGCGGTCGCTGTTCTGGTGGTGGGGGACCGGGTCTGCGGCGGTCGGTCTCAGCGCTGTGTGGCGGTCTTCGGGCGTGCGGTGAGGGGGTGGCGGGAGGGGGCTGAACTAAGCTTCCGGATCGCAACGCCCCGCGGTGATCGGAGACGCATGCCCTACCAGGCCGAGCCCAGTCGCTACGACCGCATGACCTACCGCAGGTGTGGGCGCAGCGGACTGGACCTGCCCGCGGTCTCCCTGGGGCTGTGGCAGAACTTCGGCGCGGACCGCGGCTACGTCGACGGGCGCGACATCGTGCTGCGGGCGTTCGACTGGGGCGTGACGCACTTCGACCTCGCGAACAACTACGGACCGCCCTACGGCTCCGCCGAGGAGAACTTCGGCCGGATGCTCGCGACCGACCTGCGGGGCTACCGCGACGAGCTGGTGATCTCCACCAAGGCGGGCTACGACATGTGGCCGGGGCCGTACGGCAACGGCGGGTCGCGCAAGTACCTGATGAGCTCGCTGGACGCATCGTTGCGCCGCATGGGCCTGGACTACGTCGACATCTTCTACTCGCACCGGTTCGACCCGGACACGCCGCTCGAGGAGACGATGGGCGCGCTCGCGTCCGCGGTGCACCAGGGCAAGGCGCTCTACGTCGGCATCTCCTCCTACTCCGCGGCGAAGACCCGGGAAGCGCACGCGATCCTGCGCGACCTCGGCGTCCCGGTGCTGATCCACCAGCCGTCGTACTCGATGCTCAACCGCTGGATCGAGACCGAGCTGCTGGACGCCCTCGGCGAGCTGGGCATCGGCTGCATCGCGTTCTCGCCGCTGGCGCAGGGCATGCTGACCGACCGCTACCTCGACGGCGTCCCGGAAGGCTCGCGCGCCAGCCAGCAGGGCTCGCTGCGCCCGGAACACCTCAGCGACGAGAACCTGGCACGGGTGCGCGCGCTGAACGAGATCGCGGCCTCGCGCGGGCAGAGCCTGGCTCAGCTCGCGCTGTCGTGGGCGCTGCGTGATGATCGAGTCACCTCGGTGCTCATCGGTGCCAGCTCGGTGCGCCAGCTGGAGCAGAACCTGGCCGCGCTGGACCGGCCGGACCTCTCCGCCGACGAGCTGAACGAGATCGACAAGCACGCGGTCGAGTCGGGCATCGACCTCTGGGCGACCTCCCGCACGTCCGGCTGAGCGCCTTTAACAAAGTCGTTCACGCGAAGGCAAGCGTTACGTAGCCTTCGTCACGCATGTTTCTGCAAATGCGCAGGCACATGCGCTGTGCGATCTTGGGTGACTGGCGTGAAAAAATTACTCTGTTACGTTCACATGACATGGCAGAAGGCCGCCAACTCCTGCGGATCGATCAACCCACTCTCGCCGACGGGGCTGAGATGTGGCGGGTCGCGCGTGATTCCGGAACCCTCGACCTGAATTCTCCCTACGCATATCTGTTGTGGTGCAGGGATTTCTCCGCGACCTCTGCGGTTGCCCGCGCAGAAACAGGTTTGGCGGGGTTCGTCACGGGGTACACGCGCCCGGATGAGCCCGAGACGCTCATGGTGTGGCAGGTCGGGGTCGACGCCGCCCACCGGGGGAAGGGCGTGGCGTCCTCGCTGCTCCAGGCCGTGGTTGACCGCGCGGTCGGCCACGGGGTGCGGTGGCTGGAGACCACCATCACCGCCGACAACCGGGCCTCCATCGCCCTGTTCTCCGCGCTCGCCCGAAACCGGGGAGCCCGCCTCTCGGTAGGCGGCCTGTTCGGTGACGAGCTGTTCGCGGGCACCCATATCGCAGAGGATCTCTACCGCATAGGTCCTTTCGTCTAGTCGCTCTCCGCCCAAAGTATCCCGAGTCCGCAGACGGATGATCGGACGGTTTTGCATGGAAATTTTCGAGGCACTCGAGTCGGAAGTCAGGTCGTATTGCCGGGGCTGGCCCACGGTATTCGACACCGCTACTGGCAGTTCTATGACCGACGAGGACGGTAACGCCTACCTCGACTTCTTCGCGGGCGCGGGCGCGCTGAACTACGGGCACAACCCGCCCGAGCTGAAACGGGAACTGCTCGGCTACCTCGCCCGGGACGGGGTCACCCACGGGCTGGACATGAGCACCACCGCCAAGCGGAGGTTCCTGGAGACCTTCCGGCGCCTGGTGCTCGCGCCGCGCGGGCTGGACTACAAGGTGCAGTTCCCCGGGCCGACCGGGGCGAACTCGGTGGAGTCGGCGCTGAAGCTGGCCCGCAAGGTGACCGGCCGCGAACCGGTGGTCAGCTTCACCAACGCCTTCCACGGGATGAGCCTGGGCGCGCTCGCGGTCACCGGCAACGCGATGAAGCGCGGCGGGGCCGGGGTCCCGCTGGCGCACGCGGTGACAATGCCCTTCGACAACTACTTCGACGGCCGGATGCCGGACTTCCTGTGGTTCGAGCGGCTGTTGCTGGACAGCGGCAGCGGCCTGGACCTGCCCGCCGCGGTGATCGTGGAGACGGTGCAGGGCGAGGGCGGCATCAACGTGGCGCGCCCGGAGTGGCTGCGCGGGCTCTCCGAGCTGTGCGCGCGGCACGACATGCTGCTGATCGTCGACGACGTGCAGATGGGGTGCGGCCGCACGGGGCCGTTCTTCAGCTTCGAGGAAGCCGGGATCACCCCGGACATCGTCTGCCTGTCCAAGTCGATCAGTGGCTACGGCCTGCCGCTCTCGCTGACGCTGATCAAGCCGGAGCACGACATCTGGGAGCCGGGCGAGCACAACGGCACCTTCCGCGGCAACAACCCGGCGTTCGTCACCGCCACCGCCGCGCTGGAGACGTTCTGGGCCGACGACGCCCTCGAACGCTCGACCCTGGCCAAGGGCGAGTGGATCAACAACGAGCTGTCCGCGCTCGCCGCCGGGGGCGAGGGGATGTCCGTGCGCGGCAGGGGACTCGCGCAGGGGCTGGTCTTCGAGCAGGCCGACCGCGCGGGCAAGGCCTGTCGCGCCGCGTTCGACCGGGGCCTGCTGGTGGAGACCTCCGGGCCGGAGAGCGAGGTCGCCAAGATCATGCCCGCACTGACCATCACCGACGCCGAGCTGGAACGCGGGCTCGCCCTGTTCGCCGATGCCGTGAGGAGCTGCCAGTGATCGTCCGAACCCTGTCCGAGATCGAGGACACCGAGTACGACGTGCGCGCCGAGACCTGGCGCAGCAGGCGGATCATCCTGGCCAAGGAGGGCGTCGGTTTCTCCTTGCACGACACCGTTCTCTACGCGGGGACCGAGACCGCGATGTGGTACGCGAACCACGTCGAGGCCGTCTACTGCATCGAGGGCGAAGGCGAGCTGATCAACGACGAGACCGGCGAGGTGCACCCGATCTCCCCGGGGACGCTCTACCTGCTCGACGGCCACGAGAAGCACCGGCTGCGCTGCAAGACCGACGTGCGGACCGTCTGCGTGTTCAACCCGCCGGTGACCGGCCGGGAGGTGCACGACGAACACGGCGTCTACCCGCTGCTGACCGAGTCCGCCTGAAGACGCTAGGAGCGCGAAATGACCACCATCGACACCCTGCCGGGCAGCATCGTCGAAGACAGGTACCCGACCCGCTGCAAGAACTACCCCATGATGCTGCGGCGGCCCGATCCCGTTGTGTGGCCGACGGAGAGCGGAACGACCGCGGCCGGGCCGATCGACGCGGACACGGTCTCCGACTACGACGCCAGAGGTTTCCTGACCATCGACTCGTTGCTCTCGCCCGACGAGGTCGCGCTGTACCGGGACGAGCTGGACCGGCTGGCGGCCGACCCCGCGGTGAAGGCCGACGAGCGCACGGTGGTGGAGAAGACCTCCAACGAGGTCCGCTCGATCTTCGAGGTGCACCGGATCAGCCCCGCGATCGCCGAGCTGGTGCGCGATCCCCGCGTCGTCGACCGCGCGCGGCAGCTGCTGGGCTCCGACGTCTACGTGCACCAGAGCCGGATCAACTACAAGCCCGGCTTCAAGGGCGGTTCGTTCTACTGGCACTCCGACTTCGAGACCTGGCACGCCGAGGACGGGATGCCCGCGATGCGCGCGGTGAGCATCTCCATCGCGCTGACCGACAACCACCCCTTCAACGGTGGCCTGATGATCATGCCGGGCTCGCACCGGACCTTCGTCAGCTGCGTCGGTGAGACCCCCGCCGACCACTACAAGGAATCGTTGCGGGAACAGGAGATCGGCACTCCGGACAACGACAGCCTGACCGTGCTCGCCGGGCGCTACGGCATCGAGCAGTTCACCGGGCCCGCCGGATCGGCCGTCATGTTCGACTCGAACTGCATGCACGGCTCCAACGGCAACATCACGCCGTTCCCGCGCTCCAACATCTTCGTGGTGTTCAACAGCGTCGAGAACACGCTCGTGGAGCCGTTCGCCGCGCCGCAGCCGCGGCCGCCGTTCATCGCGAGCCGGGACTTCACTCCGGTCGGGCGCGAGTGAGGAAAGGGTGGTGGTGGACCCGCACATCGGGGTTGCGGGTCCACCACCACCCGTTTGCGCCGGTGTTTCAGCCCAGCGGCACGCGCGGCGCCGCGGCGTCGTCGATCCGCTGAGCAGCAGGCGGGGTCGTGGGCCATTCCGCCGCGCAGTGGGTGTTCGGCGCGGGCAGGCGCAGCGAGGTCAGGTAGGTCTCGATGTGCCCTCGCGCGCACTTGCTGCGCGAGAACTGCCCGTGGCCGACGCCGTCGTAGTGCAGCAGCACGGCGTTCTTGATCTGCTTCGCCACGGCCAGGTTCCAGTCGCGCGGCGTCGCGACGTCGTACTTCGACGCCACCATCAGGATCGGTGGCGCGTCCTTGACCGAGAGCCGGTGCTGGGGGTTGGTGACCTTCGTGGGCCATCCGAGGCACGAGGTGATGTCGGACCAGAACGGGCTCAGCCTGGTGTGCGGGGCGACGCGCTCCAGGCGCTTCAGCGCCGACTTGAACTCGGCGGCGCCGTTGACCCGCCACGACCAGTCCTGGCACCAGATCGCCTGGTAGGCGTTCTCCGCCAGTTCCACCGGAGCCGCCGCCGCGGCCTTCGCGCCGGTGTCGAGCGCGGCGAGGCGGGTGGCGAGCGGGAACCAGCGCGCCTCCGGCCGGTACATCGCCACGAACAGCTCCTCGCGCAGCGCGGAGGCGGTGAGGGACTTCCCGCTGGCCGGATCGGTCAGCTTCCCGGCTTCCGCCTTGGCGTACAGCCCGTCCCAGACCTCGCGGACGTCCCGGCCGTGCAGGGCGCAGGGCTGGGTGCGGGCGCACCAGTCGGCGAACTCGGTGAATGAGCCTTCGAGATCGCGGGTCGCTGTTTCCAGGTAGTGGTAGGCGGACTGGATGCTGTGGTCCATGTTCGAGTCGATGACCATCGCGCGCAGCCGCTTGCCGAACAGCTCCGCGTACTGCTGGCCGATCTGCGTGCCGTAGGAGAATCCGAGGAAATTGACCTTTTCCTCTCCCAGTGCGGCGCGGATCGCGTCCATGTCGCGGACGGTGCTCACCGTGTCCACGTTGTCGATCAGCGGGCCGGTGTTCCTGCGGCAGTCGGCGCCCAGTTCGGTGTTGTACGCGAGCAGCTTCGTGAAGTCCGCGTCGGTGACCGGCACGGCGCTCGGGGCCCGCCCCAGCAGCTGCTTGTCGCACTTCACCGCGTTGCTGCGCTCGACCCCGCGCGGGTCCCAGCTGATGATGTCGAAGCGTTTGCGCAGTTCACTGTCGTCCGGGATGCCCCGGCCGGTGATGTAGCTGGTGATCCCGGAACCGCCGGGCCCACCGGGGTTGGCCAGCAGGACGCCGATCCGCTGCGCCGGGTCGGTCGCCCTGAGCCTGCCGATCGCGAGGTTGATCGTCTCGCCGCCGGGCCTGCCCCAGTCGAGGGGAACGGGAATAGTCGCGCATTCGCCCTTGAACTTGTCGCCGCACTCGACCCATTCGACTGAGCCGCTGGGAGTGGTGTTCGCGGATGCGACCGGTGTGCACAGTGTCAGCAGTGCCGTCACGACGAGCAAGGAGCCCGTTGTGGATCGTCTTCGCATTTTCCCGCCCTCGGATCTGTTCCTGCACGAGCGGGCGAACGCTACAAGAGAAGCGTCGGTGAGCGCAGGCGCGATTCACGATCTGTTCGGCGGCGCACAGCACTGGAGGGCCGTCCGAGGGGGGTGGGACGGCCCTCCAGCGTTCCCCGAGCGAGGGGTCTGCGAACTCAGATGTTGTTGCCGTTCATGCTCGGGTTCACGATCGGCCGCGGCTCGTCGTGCTTGCGCTCTTCGAGCTGGGCGTTTGTCTCCTGGGTGATGCGCTGCGAGGTCTGGCGTTCGCGGATGTTGCCGAGCACCGACAGCGTCACCGCGTGCGCGGCGCCGAGCAGCAGCAGCACGATGCCGAGCTTGGTGATGACCTGCTGCACCGCGCCCTCGACCGGGATGTCGATGGTGGACAGCAGCATCAGCACGCCGAGCGTGATGATGTGGAACAGCACGCCGATCATCCGGCCCATCGAGTTCGCCGCACCTTCGTCGGGATAGGCCGAGCGCAGGTAGACGCGACTCGCGCGCATGATCAACTGCCCATCGGCGACCACCAGGACCGCGCCGATGACGAGGAACGCGAAGTAGGTGTTCAGGCTTTCTTCCACCGACGACCTCCTCGGGGGCTGGTGCCGTCCGGATACCCCGGTGGAGGGACGGAAAAACCGGGCTCAGAACCGGTAGTGGTCCTCGTCGAAGCCGCTGCCGGTGCAGGAGGCGGCAAGATCCCTGCCGACCTGGTCGATCAGGTCGGACAGTTCGAGGCGGCCGAGCCATTCGCGCGGCAGCGCGGCCGCTCCGTGCAGCGCGCCCAGCAGGTTCCCGGCGATCGACGCGGTCGAGTCGCTGTCGCCGGAGTGGTTCGCGGCCAGCCGCAGCGCGTCGGGGAAGCGTTCCGGGGTGCGGTGCGACAGCGCGGAGTAGACCGCGATCGCCAGCGCCTCCGGTCCCACCCAGCCCCCGCCGAGCCGCTCGATCGAGCGATCGGAGGGGCCGCCGGTGACCACGCGGCGACCGAACGCCCTGGCCTCGCGCGCCTGCTCGGCCTTGGCGGCGTCGTACCCGGCGAGCGCGGTCGCGGCGGCCAGCGCGTGCGCCGTCTCGCGGTCGTCGCGCAGCACCCGGCCCGTCGCCTGGTCGACGGCCTCCACCAGGGACCGGCGGCGGATGGCCACCAGGTGCACGATCATCGCCAGCGCTCCCGCCGGGGCCCAGCCCGCCGGGCTGCCGTGGGTCAGCGCGGCGAACTCGCAGCCGAGGCCGTAGGCCGTCTCCGCGGTCGGCGCGAAACCGGCGGGCGCCGCGCGCATCACGCCGCCGCAGCCGCGCGAGTCGTTGATCGGGTGCTCCGGGTCGGGGACCTCGGTCACCTCGTTGGCGGCCTGGAGCACGCGCAGACAGGTCACCCCGGGGGCGCGGCTGGCGTAGAGCCGCTTGTCGGCGAGCAGGCCGACCGCGTCGGGGGCGGGGGCGCGCTGCTGCTGGGTGTCCAGCCACCGCCGGTAGCTCAGCCACACCAGCGCGGCCGGACCCCACTGGCCCTGGTGCTTCCCGCGCACCCAGGCCCGCAGGTAGCCCTCGGCGGTGAACAGCGTCATCTGGGTGTCGTCGGTGATCAGGCCCAGCCGGGGCGGGTGCGTGATGCCCGCGGGCCCGTACTCCTTGCGGATCTCGTCGAGCCGCATGAACTCCACGGGCGCGCCGAGAGCGTCGCCGAGTGCCCCGCCAAGAAGACACCCCGCGCCACGGTCGGCGACGACGGTCGGGTCCAGGGGCACACCGATGACATTAGTAGGCGAGCGCCCTCCGCCCGGGCGTCCGCCGCGTGAGCTCGTTCCGGCCTGCTGATTCCGCCATTGGGCGGGAGCCGAAACGTCGTATTGTTTGCGGGTGCGATCATCGGCGGGCGAAGCGCGGGACCTGGAGTTCCGGCTGCTCGGCCAGGTCGAGGTGCTCGCGAACGGCGTTCCGGTTCCGCTGGGCGGGGCCGGCGTGCGCAGGCTGCTCGCCCTGCTCGTGCTGGAGGCCAACCAGGTCGTCGGCCGCGCGCGCATCGCCGACGTCCTCTGGGAGGACGAACCGCCCTCCACCGCGCGGACGATCATCCAGGGCTACGTGTCCAAGCTGCGCAAGCTGCTCAGCGCGCACGCGCCGGGGGACCGGGTGGAGATCATCACCCGCTCCTCCGGCTACCAGCTGCGGGTGGACCACGACCTGGTCGACCTGCGCCGGGCCACCGCGCTGATCGACCGGGCGCGCGGTCTGCCGCCCGCGGGGCGCGCCGAGCTGCTGGCCGAGGCGCTGCGGCTGTGGCGCGGGCCGGTGCTGGGCGGCGTCAAGGCCGGTCGGCTGGAGCACGTCGTCTACGAGCTCGAAGAGCTGCGGCTGGTCGCGCTGGAGGACCGGATCGCCGCCGACCTGGAGCTGGGGCGGCACGCGGACCTGGTCGTCGAGCTGTCCGGACTGCTGGCGCGGCACCCGTTCCGGGAGCGGATGGTCTCGCAGCTGGTGCTCGCGTTGTACCGCAGCGGCAGGCGGGCGACCGCGCTGAGCACCTTCCAGGACTTCACCGCGCGCCTTGCCGACGAGCTGGGCATCGACCCCGGTCCGCAGCTCCGTGCGCTGCACGAACGCGTCGTCCGAGACGATCCGTCGCTGCACTGGGCGCCCGCTGTGACCGAGCAGGGCGGCGCGGTGCCGCGCAGGCCCGCCCAGCTCCCGCCGTCGCCCGCGGGCTTCACCGGGCGGGAGCGCGAGATCGCGGCGCTGGACGCGCTCCTGGTCGGGCGGGACGAACGGCCCAGCCCGGTGATCGCCACCGTGGTCGGGGCCGCGGGCGTCGGCAAGAGCGCGCTCGCGGTGACGTGGTCCCGCCTGGTCGCGCCGGAGTTCCCGGACGGCCAGCTGTTCGCCGGGCTGCACGGCTTCGATCCGGAGCACCCGGCCGCGGAGCCGACGCAGGTGTTGCGGCGGTTCCTCATCGCGCTGGGCGTGGCGCCCGAGGCGGTGCCGATCGAAGAGGACGAGCGGGTAGCGCTGTACCGGTCGTTGCTGGCCGGTCGGCGGATGTTGGTGCTGCTCGACGACGCCCGCGACTCCGAGCAGGTCCGTCCGCTGCTGCCGGGGGACAGCGGGTCACTGGTGCTGGTGACCAGCAGGCGGCGGCTCGGCGGGCTCGCGGTGTCGGTCGGCGCGAGCGTGCTGACCCTGGACACGCTGCCGGAGTCGGAGGCCGTGCGGATCATCGAGGCCGCCGCGGGGGAGCGGGCCGCGCGCGAGGCGGTCAGCCTGCGCGTGCTGGCCCAGCTGTGCGGCGGGTTGCCGTTGGCGCTGCGGATCGTCGCGGCCCGGCTCGCCGTCCACCCGGACCGTTCCGCCGCGGACCTGGTCGCCGAGCTCTCCGATGAGCGGGATCGGTTGGCGGCACTGGACACCGACGACGACGAGATCTCGGTGCGCGGGGTCTTCGACGTCTCCTACCGGCACCTTTCCGAGCAGGCCGCGATGCTGTTCCGGCTGACCGGGCTGGTGCCGGGGCGCGAGGTCACGCCGTCGTCGATGGCGGCGATGGCTGGCATCGAGCCGAGCGCGGCGCGGCGCGGGCTGCGCTCGCTGGCGGCGGCCCACCTGATCGCCGAGCAGCGGCCCGACCGGTTCGTCATGCACGACCTGCTTCGCTTGCACGGCAGGGAAAAGGCGCGCACCGACATGACCGAGCGGGAGCGCGCGTCCGCCCGGCACCAGCTGGTGCTGTTCTACCTCGCCACCGCCGACCTGGCCCGGCGCTCGATCCGCCCGGCCGGCGACGAGCTGAGCTTCCCCGCCCAGCCGGGACACCGGCTGCCCGAGGTGGACACCCCGGCCAAGGCGCTGGAGTGGTTCGACGCCGAGCTGGGCAACCTGATCGAGCTGCAGCGCGGTCTGCTGGAGGACGGCCACGACACCGAGGCGTGGGTGCTGCCCCGGCTGATGCTGAACTTCCTCTCCGCGCGCTGCCTGGTCGACGAGTGGATCACCATGCACCGGCGCGCGCTTCCCGCGACCGACCGGCTGGCCGACCAGCACGCCGAGGTCACCACGCGGATCGGGCTGACCGTGGCGCTCGCGCGGGCGAACCGGCACGCGGAGGCGCTGGAGCAGGCGATGGCGGCCCGCACCGCGGCGAAGGCGCTGGGCAGCGCCAGGGACATCGGCACCACCACGGCGAACGTCGGCATGGTGCTGATGGAGCTGGCCCGCTACCCCGACGCACTGTCCTATGTGGACGAAGCGCTGCGGCTGGCCGAGGAGTGCGGCGACACGCTGAACCAGGCGAGCTGCACGCTCAACCTCGGGTTCATCAAGAAGGCGTTGGGGGACATCGACTCCGCCGTCGACCTGCTGCGCGAGGGCATCGAGCTGAGCAGGCGGACCGGGGACCGGGAGACGCTGGCGCTGGGGCTGGTCTGGCTCGGCGACGCCAGGATCGAGCTGGGCGACGGCGACGCGGCGCAGCGGCTCTTCGGCGAGGCGCTGGAGATCGCCGAGCACATCGGCGTTCCGATAGAGCAGGCGCGGGCGCGGCGTGGGCTCGGCGACGTCGCGCTGGCCAACGGGGACCCGGTCACCGCGACGGCGGAGTGGTCCCGCGCGCTCGAGCTGTTCGAACGGCTCGGGCTTGCCGAAGTGGAAACCGTTCGGGGCCGCTTGGCCGCGCTGTCCGGCCAGGGGAAGCCGGCGTGACCGAGCTGGGGTTCCGGGTGCTGGGTCCGGTGGAGATCACCACCGGGACCGGGGTGGTCCAGGTCGGCAGCCGGGGCGCGCGCACGCTGCTGGCCGTGCTGCTGCTGGAGGTCAACCAGGTCGTCCCGGTCGCCCACATCGAGGACGTGCTGTGGGAGCACAACCCGCCTTCGAGCGGGCGCACGATCATGCAGAGCTACGTCTCCCGGCTGCGCAAGCTCTTCGCCGAGATCGCCCCGAACGGCGAGGTGGAGATCGTCACGCGGCCCCCCGGCTACCTGCTGCGCGCCGATCCGGAGCTGATCGACGTGCACCGCGTGCAGTCGATGGTCGCCGGGGTCGGCGAGCTGGACGCGCAGCGACGGGCGCGGGTGCTCGGCGAGGCCCTGTCGCTGTGGCGCGGGCAGGCGCTGGCCGACCTGCCGTCCGAGCGCCTGCGCACCGGGGTCGCGGCCGACCTCGAGGAGTTCCGGTTGGGGCTGCTGGAGGACCGCATCGACGCGGACCTGGAGCTGGGGCGGCACGCCGAGCTGCTGAGCGAGCTGTCCGGGTTGCTCGCGCGGCAGCCGTTCCGCGAGCGGATGATCGGCCAGCTGATGATCGCGATGCACCGCTGCGGCCAGCGCGCCGAGGCCATCGGCACCTACCTGCGCTACCGCAGGCTGCTCGCGGACGAGCTGGGCGTCGACCCCGGGACGAAGCTGCGCGACCTCTACGCCAGCCTGCTGCGCGACGACCAGGAAGTGCAGGCCAGGAACGCACAGCCGTCCGCGCGCGCCACGACGACGGTGCTCCGCCCGGCCCAGCTGCCACCGGAACCCGCCGGATTCGCCGCACGGGAGAGCGAACTGTCCTGGATGGACAGTCTGCTCACCGGGGCGGGTTCGGCGCCCCGCGTCGCGCTCGTCGTCGGCAACGGCGGCATGGGCAAGAGCGCGCTCACCGTGAGCTGGGCGCGTCGCGTCGCGGACCGCTTCCCGGACGGCCAGCTCTACGCGTCGTTGCGCGGGTTCGACCCCGAGCGCTCGCCGGTGGAGCCCGCCGAGGTGCTGCGCCAGTTCCTGGTGGCGCTGGGGATCGCGCCCGCCGGGGTGCCGGTGGACTTCGACGAGCGGGTCGCGCTGTACCGCTCGATGCTCGCCGGACGCCGCGTGCTCGTGTTGCTCGACGACGCGCGCGACGCCGAGCAGGTGCGGGACCTGCTGCCGGTCGCCTCCGGCTCGCTCGCCCTGGTCGCCAGCAGGCGGCGGCTCGGCGGGCTGGCGGTGTCCGCGGCGGCGCGCGTGCTCACCCTGGACGCCTTGCCCACCAACGACGCCGTGCGCATCCTGGCCGGTGCGCTCGGCGAGGACCGGGTGGAGGACCCCGACGACCTGCGGCGACTGGCCGAGCTGTGCGGGGGCCTGCCGCTGGCGCTGCGGATCGTGGCGGCGCGGCTCGCGGTCAACCCGAACCGCTCGGTGGCCACGGTGGTCGCGGAGCTGGCCGACGAGCAGCAGCGGCTCGGCGCGCTCGGCACCGAGGACGACGACATCTCCGTGCGCGGCGCCTTCGACCTGACCTTCCACAGCCTCGACGAGCCGTACGCGCGGTTCTTCCGGCTGCTCGGGGTGCCGCCGGGGCCGGACGTGACCCCGCACCTGGCCTCGGTGCTCGCGGGGGTGGACATCGCCTGCGCGCGCCGCAGCCTGCGCGCCCTCGCCGCGGCGCACCTGGTGACCGAGCACCGCGCCGACCGCTTCACCATGCACGACCTGACCCGGCTCTACGCCCGGTCGATCGCGCGCGAACTGCCGCCCACCGCCCGCGTCGAGGTCGAGAACCGGCTCGTCGACTACTACCTCACCGGCCTCGACCACACCCGGCGGGCGCTGCGGCCGACCTTCACCGGGCCGCACTACGCCGCCGAGCGCCCGGAGCTGGTCCCCGCCGAGGTGGTCGACCGCAGGACCGCGATGGGCTGGCTGGACGACGAGTGGCCGAACCTGGTGGCGCTGCTGCGGTTCACCCACACCACCGGCCGGTTCGAGGCGACCTGGACGGCCACCCACATGCTCAGCGCGTACCTGTTCGCCCGCTGCCCGTGGGAGGAGTGGTTCGAGTTCACCGAGCTGGGCGTGGACGCGGCGCGGCGACTGGGCGACCGCTTCGCCGAGGTGCGGATGCTCAACACGGCGGGGCTGGCCTACCGCAACAGCGAGCAGAACGAGCTGTCCATGTCCTACTACATGCGGGGCTACCGGCTCGCCGAGGAGATCGGCGACTCCCACCACGTCGCGCTGATCGCGACCAACATGGTGCCGGGCCTGTTCGAGCGCGGGGAGACCGAGGAGGCCGAGCGCTACTGCCGGCTCAGCGTGCAGCTCTCCCGCCGCACCGACGACATGTTCGTGCTCCCGCTGGCGCTGACCAACCTCGGCGAGATCTGCAAGCGCAAGGGCGAGCACCAGCAGGCGCTCGAGCACTTCCAGGAGGTCCTCGCGCTGCACCAGCGGATGGAGAACTTCGACCGCATCGGCATGGCCTGGCTCAACCTCGGCCAGGTCAGCGAGGCCATGGGGGAGCTGGAGGCCGCGGAGCGCTACCTCCGCGACGCCGCCAGGGACACCGCCGCCGCGGACTCGGTGCTGCTGGAGGCGTGGTCCTGCCAGAGCCTCGGCCGGGTGCTGCGGCTGCGCGGCGAGCTGGACGAGGCGGCGACGGTGCTGACGCGGGCACTGGAGCTCTTCGGGAGGCTCGGGCTCAGCTCGGCCGATGATGTGCGGGCCGAGCTGGAGAAACTCTCCGCTGAACGCGCCGTTTAGCGATCGTTTAGCGTCTCTCGCGCGCGAGGTGGCAACCTACGTACCGACGTCGTTTGGTTCGCGCTGGATCGGCGTCACGGGTGGTCCTGGGGGAACCTTCTCGAAGGTCATGATCATCCGCTTTTGTCTCGGCCGGCACCCGCGTCCCCGGGTGCCGGCCGATGGCAGTTTCACCGGCGGTCCGCCGAGGTATCTCCTGGTCATGGCCAACGACGTCGTAGAACTCATCCTCGCCGACCACCGCCGCTTCGAGGAGCTCTTCCGCGATCTCCGCAACCGCGACAACGACCGGGACAAGCTCCTCGGGGAGCTGGCCGCCCTGCTCGTCGCGCACGCGGAGGCCGAGGAGAGCGAGGTCTACCCGGCGCTCAAGCGCTTCCGGAAGGTCGACGACGAGGAGGTCGACCACGGGGCCGAGGAGCACGCCGAGGGCCACCAGGCGCTGCTCGCGCTGATGGAGGTCGACGACTCCGCGTCCCAGGAGTGGGAGGACAAGCTGGAGGAGCTGGTCCAGGCCCTCAACCACCACGTGGACGAGGAGGAGCGGACCATCCTCAACGACGCCCGCGAGGCGGTGCCCGAGCAGCGCAGGGCGGAGCTGGGCGCCGAGTTCGTCCGCGTGCGCCAGGAGCGGCTGGACGCCGGTTGCGGGTCGATCGAGCACGTGCGCGAACTCGTGAAGGCCACCGGACACCGCGTCGACTGAGGCGGCCTTTTGGGGTGGTAGCACGGTATCCGTGAACTCCGCGAACACCGAGTATGGCTTGTGACGGCCTGATCGGTGTTTGAGGAGAACAACGACCGAGGTAGCGATCGCCACCAGGAACCTGGGGAGGCGATACGGTCGCAAATGGGGTTTGCGGGGCTGTTCGCTGAGCATTCCGGCCGGACGCGTCGTCGGCCTCGTCGGGCCGAACGGCGCTGGCAAGTCCACGCTGATGAACATGATGGTCGGCCTCGTGCGGCCGACCGAGGGCGAGCTGGAACTGCTCGGCGAGCGGGTCGGGCCGAACACGGTGCTCCACCGGGTCGCCTACATCGACCAGGAGCACTCGCTCTACCGCACCTTCAAGGTCCGCGAGATGCTGAAGGCCGGGCGCAAGCTCAACGCCCGGTGGTCGCAGCGGATGGCCGAAGACCGCCTGCGGGCAAGGGGAATTCCCTTGGACAGCAAGGTCGGTGAGCTCTCCGGCGGGCAACGGGCACAGGTCGCGCTGGCCGTCGCACTGGCGACCACGCCGGACCTGCTGATCCTCGACGAGCCCGTGGCGAGCCTCGACCCGTTGGCGCGCAAAGAGATGATGACGGCGCTGATGGAGGCGAAGGCCGCGACGGGCTGCACGATCGTGCTGTCCTCGCACGTGGTCTCCGAGCTGGAGCGGCTGTGCGACTACCTCGTCGTGCTGGATCACGGCAGGTTGCGGGTGGCCGGTGACATCGATGAACTGCTCGACGAGCACCGCCTGCTGGTCGGTCCCGCTGCCACCGCCTCCGCGGTCGCGACCGCACAGCACGTGGTGCACCGTGATGGCGGTTCCCTTCTGGTGCGCGGAGCCCGGCCCGTCGACGATCCACAGTGGACGATTGAGCCGGTCGACCTCGAGACGCTGGTCATGCAGTACCTCGCGATGGCTTACCAGCCAGTTCGGGAGACCGTGGCATGACCTGGCTGGTCTGGCGGCAGCACCGCTGGGTGATCGTGGGGATCACGGCCGCGTTCGTCGCGCTCAGCTCGGTCTTCCTGATCGCCGGAACCACGGGTAACGGCTCGATCCTCGTCTGGGGCGGCACCGTGATCGGCGGGTTCCCGGGGTTCCTGCGCTCCTTCGAGGAGGTGAACAACGGCTTCGCGCCGTTGCCGCTCCTGGTCGGCGTGCTCGCGGGCGCGCCGCTGCTCGCCGGTGAGCTGGAGCACGGCACCCACCGCTACTCATGGACCCAAGGTGTGTCGCGAAACCGTTGGCTGACAACCACAACGTCGATGACTGGCGCCGCGGTCGCGGTGCTCAGCGCGACCTACGCGGCGGTGCACACGTGGTGGTACGGGCCGTACGCGGCCCAGGGCGGCTGGTTCATGATCGCCAGTCAGGGTTCGCTCGCGCTGCCCGCCGCATGTGTGTTCACCTTCGCGCTCGGCACCGCCTCGGGTGCTCTGCTCGGCCGGGTCGTTCCCGCCATGGCCACGGTCGTCATCGGACACCTCGCGGTGCTCGTGGTGGAGCGAACCTTGGTGCGGCGGCACCACCTGCTGGGCGCTTCTCCTGATTTCTGGACTTACCAGGCCATCCAGCTGGGCCTCTACGCCGGACTCGCCGCGTGCTGCTTCGCGGTGTCCTTTCTGGCTGTGCGAAACAAGTTCTCCTGATACCCGAGAGGTTCCTCCATGCTGTGGATGGCCTGGCGGCAACATCGGCTCGCCGTCTTGTCGGTCACCGTTGCCTTCTGTGGTACCGCCGCCTTCTTTCTCTTGCTGGGCAACAAGATGCGCGCGGAGCTTCCCATCGACGTCCTGCCCCGCTGTTTCTCTGTCGCCAGCGGTCCGGAGTGCGGCGGCTGGGCGCAGACGGTCAACGACGTCCTGAACCTGTCGGTGCTGCTGCCCGTGCTCGCCATCGTCGCCGGGGTCTTCCTCGGTTCTCCTTTGCTGGCAAGGGAAATGGAACAGCGCACGAACCGGTTCGCGTGGACGCGGGGTGTCTCCCGGTGGCGCTGGCTGAACACGAAGCTCGTCATGCTTGGTAGCACCGTGGTGCTCCTCAGCACCGCGCTTTCAGCCGCGCACATGTGGTGGTACGGCCCGGCAACGCAGACCGAGGGCCTGTTCGAGGTCTTCGGCGCGACTGCTCCGGTGTTCCCCGCCGTGTGCCTGTTCGCCTTCGTTCTGGGCGTCTTCATGGGCGCGCTCACCAGGCGAGTCCTCACTGCGATCACGTTGACCACAGCGGGATTCCTCGCGTTCCTGGTGCCGGTGCAGGCAGTCCTCCGACCGCGCTACCTCCCCGCCGTGGACGGCCAGTACGCGGACGCCCGCACCGGCTGGGTGATGGACTTCCTCTACACCGACGGGTCAGGCACCTACACGCTCTTCAGCGCGCTGCGGAAGGCAGGGCTCAGCAGCTCGGGCACCTCCTTCGGGTCCAAGGAGATCGACCAGCTGAAGGCGCTGGGCTTCCGCCAGTTCGTCAGCTACCAACCCGCTGACCGCTTCTGGACCTTCCAGCTGATCGAGGCCGGGATCTTCACCGCTCTCGCCGCGGCCTGCGTCGCGCTCACCTTCTACTTGGTGCGGACGAGGTCGGCGTAGTTCGCGCGGTCCGGGACGCAGCGGAGCCCGGCGATCCTGTCGTGCCACCCGCGCTGGTCCCTGCGGACCACGGGCGCGAGCAGGAGGAGCGTGAACCCGGCCCCGGCGGAGAACACGGCGATCACCATCGGCTGCATCTGCTGGACCGGCCCGAAGAGCTCGCCAAGGGTGCTCGCGGTCATCGTCCGCCCGACGAACATCAGGGCGAAGAAACCGAGCGCCAGCAAGGCGAGCAGGCCGAGCGGGCCGAAGACCTCGCGCACCACGAGGCGGAGGAACGTCGCGGGTGTGCCGTCGATCTTGCGCACCCGGAACTTCAGCAGCCTGCCCGCGGGCGTGTAGCCCTCCGCCAGCAAGGGCGTCGCGATGCGGATCGCGACGAAGACGACGAGGAAGGTCCACTCCGACTCCCCGACGATCAACGCCACGATCCCCAGGAGCAGCACGTCGAGCCCGTAGGCGACGATCTGCCTCGGCAGCCCGACCGCGTCGAGCTGGGCGCGGACTTCCCTGGCGGGCAACACCTTCGGCACGATCACCGCGGCCGGGGCGATCAGTCCGCCGAGGGTGGCGCCGAGCGTGTTGGCCATCAGGTCGTCGACGTCGAAGAGCCGGTACGGGCAGGGGTAGATGCCCAGGTTGCCGGTGACCTGGATGATCTCCACGGTCAGCGAGGCGAGGAACCCGGCCAGCACCACCCAGCGCAGCTGGAGCCCGTAGGCCTTGCGCAGCAACACGCCCAGCGGCAGGAACAGCGCCACGTTGAACGCGAACGAGACCAACGGGAACGTCTCGGGGAGGGCGGCGATGAACTGGAACGGAACCCACTGCGTGGTCCGGCGTCCGTCGCACACGTCGTCCAGCGCCGGGAAGGGCATGAACACCAAAGCCAGCAGAACCAGGCCGTAGAGCAGCGTCGAGAAGAGCACGAACGAGCGGCGCGGCTCGACCCTGCCGTACCGGAAGTAGTGGAACACGACCACCGGAACCACGAGCGCGACGCCCGTGATCAGGAAGTGGAAAAGACCGGCCTCGATGTTGTGCAGGTGTTCGGGGAGCACGATTGCGCGACGCTAGTGACGGTGATCGTTCCGGGCAATTCCTTCGGACCCGCGCGAAAAGCACTGATCAGCAGCCGGAAATGCCCGTGCCCTCGCCGAGGACACGGGCATTTCCGCCGGAATTCAGCAGTCCGAATCGACCAGCTCGATCAGTTCCGGCCGCTTCGGCCGGATGTTGTCACCCATGGAGACGCCGCGGAGGTGCCTGCCGAGCCACGGCACCAGGTGCGCCCGCGCCCAGTGCAGGTCGCCCCGGCGCAGGGTCACCCACGTCGCGGGCGGCTCCTCCGGCAGCGGGACCGACCAGTCCTCGTCCACCGGGACGCCGAGCACCTCGCAGGTCCGCAGCGCCACCCGGTGGTGGCCCTCCGGCGTCAGGTGCAGCCGGTCCTCGCTCCACATCCGGCGGTCCTGCAGGACGCGCATCGACCACAGGTCGACCACGCGGCAGTCGTACCGGTCGGCGATCGCGCGCAGGTGCGCGTTGTAGGTGGCGACCTTGCCGCGCACCCGGCGGAGCACGGGCGTGTCCCGGGTGTCGAAGCCGGTGAAGATCACCACCTCGCTGCCCGCGGCGCGCAGCTCGCTGATCGCGCTCTCGTACAGCTCGGCCAGCGAGTCCGGGTCCGCCGAGGGGATGATCAGGTCGTTGCCGCCACCGCAGAAGGTCACCAGATCGGGGTGCAGCGTGCTGACGAGGGGGACCTGCTCGGCCACGATCTCGCCGAGCAGCTTGCCGCGGATGGCGAGGTTCGCGTACCGCAGACCCGGGTTGAAGTGGGCCATCCGCTCGGCCGTGCGGTCGGCCCAGCCGCGGAACTGCCCGTTGGGGCCTGGGTCGTCCAGGCCCTCGGTAAAGGAGTCACCGATAGCGACAAACGATCCCCACTGCACGACGTCCCTCCCAGTCCTGCGGTCTTACACCGTTGTCACCCTCCCACCGTAACTTGACACACCGTCAGATAACCTGCGCGACCCCCCGATGCGGGGACCGTCACGCCGCGACCGGCGAAGGCAGCGCGGCCCCGCGCAGCGCCGCCTCGGCCGCCGGACCCGCACCCAGGGCGTCGAGCCCCCACAGCGCGGCCCCGACCACCGGCGGGAGGTCGACCAGGCGCAGTTCCGCGAGCGGCGCGACCGCCCGGCACCTGCGGTCGACCTCGGCGAGCAGTTGGCCGGACGCACCGGTCAGCACGCCCCCGCCGAGCACCACCGGCACCTGCTCCCCGGTCAGCCCGAGCCGCTGCAGGCTCACCCCGGCGAGCAGGCCGATCTCCTCCGCGAGCCGGTCCACCACCCTGGCGGCCACCGCGTCCCCGTCCGCCGCGACCCGGAACAGCACCGGTGACAGCGCGTGCACGGCCGAGTGCAGGTCCAGCTCGCCGAAGTGCAGGCCCTCGATGACCTCGGTCATGCTCGACGCCCCGAAGTGCGCGAGCACCGCGGGCAGCAGCTCGGTGGACTCGCCCCGCCCGTCGTCGGCGCGGACGGCCAGCCACAGCGCCTCGCTGCCCATCTGCGCGCCGCCGCCCCAGTCACCCGAGATCCGGCCGAGCGCGGGGAAGCGGTGCGTGCGCCCGTCCGCCGCGACTCCCACGGCGTTGATCCCGGCACCGCACACCACGGCGACCCCGACCCCGTCGCTGGTTCCCGCGCGCAGCAGGGCGAAGGTGTCGTTGGCGACCACCGTCGTCGACGACCAGCCGCGTGCGCTGACCGCCGCGCTGAGCAGTTCCTCCTCCCTCGGGAGGTCCGCTCCGGCCAGGTAGGCGGCCGTGTGCGCGGCGAACGGTGCTTCACCGGAGAGCCCCGCGGCGCGGGCGGCACGCGCGGCCAGCTCCCCGAAGCAGTCCAGGCTCTCCTTCACGCCGACGGTTTGCGGTGAGGCGCCGGGGCCGCGCACCCGAGAGAGCACCACGCCGTCGGTGTTCACCAGCATCACGTCGGTCTTGCTGTTGCCGCCGTCGATGGCGAGCACGATCTGTTCGGCCTTCACCCTGTCTCCCCCTGCTGTCGCAACGCGGCCAACCCGCGAACGACGATGTCCCGCGCGCGCTCCGCCGTCCGGAAACACGGGAACTCCGTGTGGGAGCGCTCTCTTCTCGGACGTGCCTCCGCGGCGAGGAGCTCGCGGAGGGTCCTGATCGGCCGGCCCTCCTGCCGGGTCACGACTTGGCCCAGGGCAGGTGGTCCCGGTTCTCCGCGACCAGGTCGTCGGCCAGCTTCTCCGCCAGGGCGAACTGGCCGACCAGCGGATGGGCCAGCAGCGCGTCGGCGACCCGGTCCCGCCCGCCGTGCACCGCGGCCTTCAACGCCAGGTACTCGTACGCGGTCACGTGCGAGATCAGCCCGGAGAACTCCGGCGGCACCTCGGCGACCGGCAGCGGGACCGCCCCGTTCGTGTCCACAGTGGACGGAACTTCGATGACGGCGTCGGAGGGCAGGAAGGGCAGCGTGGAACCGTTGCGCACGTTGACGACGTGCTCCTCCGCCTCGCCTCCGCCGGTCAGCGCGTGCACCAGCTGGATGGCCGCCTCGGAGTAGTACGCGCCGCCGCGCTCGGCCAGCTCCTTCGGCTTGGTGACGACGTTCTGGTCCGAGTAGATCTTCATCAGCTCGTTCTCGACGTCGGTCACCACGTCCGCGCGAGGGCGCTCGGTGCGCTGCTTCGCCACGATCTCGTCGTGCGAGTAGAAGTACTTCAGGTAGTACGACGGCAGCACACCGAGCCGCCGCAGCACGTCCACGGGCAGCTCCAGGTCCGCGGCGATGGTGTCGGCGTGGTCGGCGATCAGCTGCGGCAGCACGTCCTTGCCGTCCACGAGCACCTGCCGGGTCCAGGTGAGGTGGTTGAGCCCGACGTGGTCGAGCTTCACCTCCTCCGGCGCCCGCCCGAGCAGGCCGGAGACGAGGCGCTGCAACGTGATCGCCACGTTGCACAGCCCGACCGCGCGATGCCCCGCCTCCAGCAGCGCGCGCGTCACGATGCCGACCGGGTTGGTGAAGTTGACGATCCACGTGTCCGGCCCGGTCACCGCGCGCACCCGCTCGGCGATGTCGAGCACCACCGGCACCGTGCGCAGCGCCTTGGCGAGGCCGCCAGCCCCGGTGGTCTCCTGGCCGAGGCACCCGCAGTCCAGCGGGAAGGTCTCGTCGGAGCGCCGTGCCGCCTGGCCGCCGACGCGCAGCTGGAACAGCACGGCGGAGGCGCCCTCCGCGCCCTCCTCCAGGTTCGAGGTGGTGCGGACGCGGGCGGGGTGCCCGGCGTGGTCGAGCAGGCGCTGGGAGAACGGCCCCACGACGGAAAGGCGGTCGTGGTCGGGATCGACGAGCACGATCTCGTCCACGGCCAGGCTCGTCCGCCTGCCCGCGATCCCGTCGACGAGTTCGGGTGTGTAGGTCGAGCCGCCGCCGACAACAGTGAGTTTCATCAGCCTTTGACCCCCGTGAACGTGATGCCTTTGACGAAAGACTTCTGCGCGAACAGGAACAGCACGATGGCTGGGGCCATGATCAGCACCGTTGCCGCCATGGTCAGGTTCCACTCGACCTGGTGCGAGCCCCGGAAGGACGCGAGGGCGAGCGAGAGCGTCCAGTTCTCCTTGTTCTCCCCGGCGTAGAGCAGCGGTCCGAAGTAGTCGTTCCAGGTGAACAGGAAGCAGAACAACGCGGTCGCGGCGATGCCGGGCCGGGCCATCGGCACCAGCACCCGCACCAGCGCGGTGAACTCGGAACAACCGTCGATCTTCGCGGCGTCGATGTAGTCCTGCGGGATCGTCAGGAAGAACTGGCGCAGCAGGAACACGCTGAACGCGTCGAAGAGGAAGTAGGGGACCACCAGGGGCCACAACGTCCCGGTGAGCCCGAAGTTGATCCACATGTCGTACAGCGGGACCGCCACGACCTGGGGCGGCAGCATCATCGCGGCCACCACGAGCAGGAAGACCGCGTTGCGGCCACGCCACTTCATCCGCGCCAGCGCGTACGCCGTCGGGATGGCGGAGAGCATCACGCCGAGCGTGGCCAGCAGCGAGTAGAGCAACGAGTTGGCCATGTACTCCAACATCGGGGCCTTCTCGAACACCCGGAGGAAGTTCTCGAAGTGCCACTCCTGCGGCCACAGGTTCGACGACAGCGCCTGCTTGTCCGACATCACCGCGGTGAGGAAGACGAAGACAATCGGCGTGGTGAACCCGATCGCCAGCGCGATGCCGACGCTGTGGGTGGCGACCCAGTGCAGCTTGCGGTCCCAGGAAGCCTTGCGGGGCTTGACGTTCAGGGTGGTGGTCATCCGCCCTCCTCGACGTGCGAGGCCCGGCGCATCTGCCGCACCAGGATCGCGGTGAAGACGAAGGACACGGCGAACAGGAGCACGGCCATGGCCGCCGCGTAACCCATGTTGAAGTAGCGGAATCCCTGCGTGTACAACCACATCGGGTAGGTCAGGGTGGAGTTCTGCGGGAAGCCGAGGATCTTCGTCGAGCCCGCGACGTCGGCGCTGCCCGAGGCCACCGAGCCCGCCACCACGGCCTGGGTGAAGAACTGCAGCGCGAAGATGATCGAGTTGACCACGCCGAACATCAGCACCGGCGAGATCGTCGGCAGCGTGATGTGCCAGAACCGGCGGATCGCTCCTGCCCCGTCCAGCTCCGCCGCCTCGTACTGCTCCTGCGGCACGTCCAGCAGCGCCGCCAGGATGATGATCATCAGTTCGCCGGAGCCCCACAGCACCAGCAGCGTCAGCGCGGGCTTGGACCACGCCGGATCGCTGAACCACAACGGGGAGGAGATACCGACGAAGTTCAGGAACGCGTTGACCGGACCGAACTCCGGGTTCAACAGGAAGCTGAACACCAGTGTCGCGGCCACCGGCGGGGCAAGCGACGGCAGGTAGCACAGCGTCCTGATGATGCCGACGCCGCTCTTCAGCCGCGCGATCACCGAGGCAACGCCGAGCGCGAAGACCACCCGCGCCACCGTCAGCACCACGACCAGCCACAGCGTGTTCCACGCCGCGACCTTCACCAGCGGCTCGCTGGTGAACATCCGCACGTAGTTGTCGAACCCGATCCACTCCGGGGCGTTGATCAGGTCGTACCTGGTGAAGGAGAAGTACGCCGTCGCGATCAGCGGGTAGCCGAAGAAGACGACGAACCCGACGATCGCAGGCGACATGAACGCCAGCACCGTCCACCGGTTGCGGGAGCGCGGTCGTGCCGTGCGGCGGGGCGCGGGTGCCACCGCCGCACGCTCCAGCGTCGCGGTCACCGACCGCTCTGCGCGAGGGCGTCGTTGATCTGCTGGTCGACCTTCTTCAGGCCCTCGTCGAGGTTGGCCACCCGGCCGGCCTGCCACTCCGCCGCGAAGTCGTTGACCGCCTTCAGGTGCGCGTCACCGATCGGGGTCGGCGGGTTCGACCACAGCTTGCCGCCGCCGTAGAGGTCGATGAACGTCTTGAACTGCGGGGTGACCTGGAGCCGGGGGTCCTTCAGCGCGGCGTCGGTGCTCGGCACGTTCTTGATCGCGTTGGACAGGTCGACCAGGGTGTCGGTCTCCAGCGTCATGTGCTTGATCAGCTCCCACGCGGCGCCGGGGTTCTTGGCGCCCTTGGGGATCCCGATGATCGTGCCGGTGGCGAAGGCGCCGCCCTCGCGATCGGGTCGCGCGGGGGAGTGCGGGAACGGGGCCGTGCCGAAGGAGATGTTCGGCGACTGGTCGGCGATGAACGCGGTCCGGTACTCGCCGTCGATGATCATCGCGAGCTTGCCCTGCTGGAAGGCGTGGTCGGCGGAGTACTCCTGGCCGAGCCCGGCGCGGAAGCGCTCCAGGTTGTCGTAGCCGTAGAAGTCCACCAGCTTGCGCTGGAACTCGAACATCGCCTTCCACTCGGCGCTGCCCGCGAGCGCGGACTTGCCGTTGGCGTCGAGGTAGCGCGCGCCCCAGGACGGCGCCCAGATCTGCGCCTGGTTGTTGTAGAAGGGCATCGACGGCAGGAAGCCCGCGACCTTGATGGAGCCGTCCGGGTTCTTCTGCGTCAGCCGCTTCGCGGCCTCCAGCAGCTGGTCGGTGGTCTTCGGCACCTCGGTGATGCCCGCGGCCGCGAACTGGTCCTTGTTGTAGAACAGCCCGTAGACGTCGGCGAGCATCGGCAGCGCGCAGCGGGTGCCCTTGAAGTCGGTGTAGTCGCGCACCGCCTGCGGGATCACGTTCAGGTCGATCTTGTCGCGCTCGAGGTAGCCCTTGAGGTTCTGCCACGACCCGCTGGAGCAGAACTGGCCCAGGTTGTCGGTCATGAAGGTCATCGCCACGTCCGGCGGGTTCCCGCCGCGCACCGCACCGGTGATCTTGTCGTCGTCCTGGTTGCCCTCGTGCTTGATCTCGATGTTGGGGAACTTCGCCTTGAAGGTGTTGAGGGCCTTGGTGACCTCGCGTTCCTCCCGGTCGGAGTACTTGGAGAACACCGTCAGCGTGAGCTTGTCGTCCTTCTTGGGCGGTTCGGCGACCGCACCGGAACCGCGCGCGCCACCACCCGCGCACGCCGTCGTCAGCACCGCCACCGCGGTGAGTCCCGCCAGTGTTTTGCGCATCAAGCCCTCCGAAAAGGGGTCAGGCAGGTCAGGGGCCTGTCTGACAGGTCCGTGTTCGCGACAGCCGGGCCGAGCCCGCCCCTGGCGGCGCCTCGGCGAAGGCCGCGTACAACACCGGTACGCGTCCTCCCCCGAGTCCTGCCAGGAACGGCCTCGATCCCGACTCTCATCGAACGAGACCTGACAGAGAGGCCCCAGGGGACCCGCGGAACGGTTCGGCTGTGGCGGCGGTGAGTCCAAAAACCTTCTGCCTGGCCAGCGCGAGCGCCGAGTGCAACGCGCCCGCGCGCACCGGGTTGCCGGTGACCAGGGTCGGAGCGACGGGGGTGCGCGGCACCACCAGCTCGTGCAGCTCGGTGGCGACGAGATCGCACAGCTGGTCCCCGCCCGCCTGGCCGGTCTCCCCGGCCAGCAGGACGAGCTGCGGGTCGACCACGCTGACCACCCCGGCGACGCCGGTGGCGATCCGCTTGGCCAGATCGGTCAGGAACGGCAGGCCGTCCGCGCCGGAGGAGCGGGCCTTGCGCACGGCGGACCACGCGTTGCGGGCGGACAGCCCGTGCGCGCGGGCGAGCTTGACGATGGTCGGCGAGCCGAGCAGCTCACCGAGCCGGATGCCGCGGCGGTCGATGCCGGTGTCCGCGTCGGCCAGGTCGGGAACGCGCATCCAGTCGATCTCGCCGGCACCCCCGGTGGCCCCGCGCAGCAGCCTGCGGTTGATCACCACGGCGGCACCGATGCCCTCGCTGAGCCAGATCAGCACGAAGTCGCCGACGTCGGTCGCCCGGCCCGCGACCATCTCCTCCAGCGCGACCAGGTTGACGTCGTTCTCGACGGTGACCGGGGCCTCCAGCAGCTCGCGCAGCCTGCCCGGCATGTCGAAGCCCTCCCAGCCGGGCAGGTGCGGGGCGAAGCCGAGGTGCCCGTCGGCGGGGTTCACCGCACCGGGCGAGCCGACCACGACGGAGCACAGCTGGTCCGGGACGAGCCCGGCCCGCCCCACGGTCGACCGCACGGCCTCGGCGAAGGCGGTGACCACCTCGGGGCCGCCGTCGGGCAGCTCGGCCTGCCGCTCGGCCAGGATCGCGCCGGTGACGTCGGCGACCACGATGTCCGCGTGGCTCGGCGTGAGGTCGACGGCGACGACGTGCGCGAGCGCGCCGTTGACCGCCCACAGCTGGGCGCGCGGGCCGCGGCTGCCCCCGCGCAGCCCGTCCCGCACGACGGCCCCGTCCTGCTCCAGCCGGGTCAGCAGTTGGGCGGTGGCGGGCTTGGACAGTCCGATGATCGCCTCGACCTCGGACCGGGTCATCGCACCCCGTTGGAGCAGCGCCTCGATCGCCGCGCGGTCGTTGATCTCCCGCAGCAGCCGCGGACTCCCGGCTCTCATCCGCTCCTCCGTCCCTCACTTGTCTGTTAACTTCCCAGACGATTTCCGTCACGGTAGTAACCCACCTCACGGAGGTCAATCCCCAAACCGTCAGCGAACTGGGTCACAAAGGGTGTCCTAACCGGTGTTCGCCGGCGCGGTGTTCAGGCAGGCTGGAGGGGTGACGGAACGCTCCACCGCCGAGCAGGCGGCGAACCCCGGCGAGGAGTCGCTCGCGTCGCTGCTCGGCGGGCGCCGCGCGGCCATCGACGCGACGCTGCCGCCGGTGGCCTTCGTCGCCGGCTGGCTGGCGTTCGGCGACTCCGTGCTGCTCGGAGCGATCTCGGCCGTCCTCGTCGGCGCGGTGCTGGCCGTCGTGCGGCAGCGGCGCGGGGACAAGCCCAGGGCCGTGCTGCTGGGCATGCTCGGCGTGGTCCTCGCGGCCCTCGTCCCGCTCTACACCGGTCGCGCGTCGGACTTCTTCCTCCTGCAGCTGATCGCCAACGCGGGCAGCGCGCTGGCCTGGGCGGTGAGCATCGTGATCCGCTGGCCGCTGCTCGGTGTCGTGGTGGGAACGGCGCTCGGGCAGCGCACGCGCTGGCGCAAGGACCCCGCGCTGCTGCGCGCGTACAGCCTGGCCAGCTGGTCGTGGGTGATGCAGTACGTGATCAGGCTGGCCGTCTTCATCCCGCTGTGGTGGATCGACGCGACGGTCGCGCTCGGCACCACGCGGGCGGCGCTGACCTATCCGTTGGTGGCGCTGAACCTCGCGGTGAGCTGGTGGATCTTCCGCAAGGCGTTGCCCGCTGACCACCCGGGGATCCGGCACCCGCGCGTTCCTTAGACTGCGCGCATGAGCGGGCCGGATCCGAGCACCGCGACCACTCCCGCGGAGTACGTCGCACTGCTCCGTCGGCTCAAGGACGGCTCCGGGCTCACCTATCGGCAGCTCGAACGCCGGGCCGAGGAACGCGGCGAGGTCCTGCCGAAGAGCACCGTCGCCTCGATGCTCGCTCGCGACACCCTGCCGCGCGTCGAACTCGTGAGCGCCTTGCTCAAGGTCTGCGGGGAAACCGACGACGCCGCCTGGCTGCGCGCGTACGAGCGCGTGTCGGGTGCTCGTCCTGTCGTCGAGGACAAGCCCCGCCGTCGCTGGGTCTGGCCCGTCGGAGCCGCCGCGGCAGTGCTCGTGGTGATCGCGGTGGCCGTGCTGTCCGCCCAGCGCTCCGATGACGAACCGCACGCCATCGCCGCCCGCCCCGATCCCGCGGCGCCCGCCGAGGGCAGCTACCGGATTCGCGCGGTGCACTCCGACCTGTGCCTGTCGGAGCGCGAGGGTTCGGACAGCGGCGTTGTCTACCAGCGGAACTGCGCGCAGGTGATGCCGCGGTACTCGCTGGACCGGCTCGACGACGGCTCGTACCGCGTCCGCGCCGACCACCCGCAGTTCGGACCCGGGTGCATGGGCGTGCGGCAGGCGTCGATGGCGGTCGGCGGAACGATCGTCGACGACGAGTGCGGGACCGGCAACGCGGAGCTGTTCAACGTCGAATCCGTTGCCCCCAAGGGTTTCCGGCTTCGCGCGCTGCACAGCAACCTGTGCGTGGGGATTTCCGACGGCGAGCAGGGCGAGTGGGCGGGCGTCCGTCAGGTCGCGTGCGAGTCACCCGTCTCCGCGGCCGTTCTGTCCTTCGACCCGGTGCCGAAGTAATCCTCTGAATTCGCTGTTGCGCTTTCTGGTGAATTCGTCCGGGTGATGCACTTTCGGTGCCACTCGGGTGATCATCCGCTGCCCGTGACGACGGTTCTCCGGTGTGTCCCCTGTCTGAGGTATTTCCCGTTTTTGACGCGTTCCCCCTGGTCCGGACATGCATATGTTCGGGTGTCCGTCGACCTTCGGAAAGGCCGGGGAAATGTCGAAGCCGTTGTGGCAGGGCCTCTCTCGTGTTATGCGCTCCACCATGGCCGCGCTTCTCGTGCTTTCCGTGCTCGCGCCGTCCGCCGCTGTCGCGCAGCAACCGCGCGGGCTGGGCACGGAGCGCCGGATCGGCCCGGCGCCGGTGTACTCCGGCCTCGCCCACGGCGCGATCACGATGGCGTCGAACTCCGTGGTCAACTGCGGGGCGACCACCTGCACCGACAGCACCAGCAACGGGCAGCCCGCGACCTGGGTGAAGGTCGACCCGTCCGCTCCCGGCACCACCGCGTCGAGCGCGCGGCTCAGCCTGCCCAGCGGCGCGACCGTGCTCTCCGCCAGGCTGTACTGGCAGCTCAACCCCGTTGCCAGCGCGGGGACCTCCGGGGATGCGAGCAAGGCGAACCAGGTCGCGATCAAGGTCCCCGGCGGCACGGCGTACCGGCGGTTGACCGCCGACACCTACGACTGGTTCGACGCCGCGGGCCGGGGCACCCCGGCGCTCACCGCGCACGCGGGCGCGAAAGACGTCACCGACCTGGTGCGCGCCGCGGGCTCGGGCGACTACACCGTCGCCGACGTCCAGGCGTGCCAGGGCAGGTCGATCAACTCCGCCACGAACCTCGGGTGCTGGGGTGGCTGGTCCCTCGTCGTCGCCTACGAGAACCCGGCGGAGCCGCTGCGCTACCTCCAGGTCTGGGACGGCTTCCAGAAGGTCGTGGGCACCAGCTCCGTCGCCATCGACCTCACCGGGATCAAGTCGGTCAGCAGCCGTGTCCCGAACGCCACGCTCGGCATCACCGCGGGCGACGGCGACGCCGACATCGACGGGGACTACCTCCAGGTGGGCAGGGACGCGTCGTCCCTGCAGACGTTGACCATGCCCGCGCCCCCGCTCCCGGGTTCTGACCGCCCCAACGCCTTCAGCAGCCGCATCGACCTCGTCTCCGCGGCGGGCGCGGGGAGCAACACCACCGCGAGGAATCCCGCGCCGGTCAACAACTTCGGCTACGACGCCCGCACGGTCGACGTCACCGGCAAGGTGCCAGCGGGCACCGACCGGCTCCAGCTGAAGATCGCGACCAACGGCGACGCGATCTACCCGCAGACCGTGTGGCTGATGACCGACGCCCTCGAACCCGACCTGCGGATCACCAAGGCCAACACCCCTCCCGGCACCACTGCGGACAACCCGCCCGGGTGGGTCGTCAAGGGCGACGAGATCACCTACACCCTGGACGTCGCCAACAAGCGCGCCGACGGGAGCACCACCGACCTGGACACCGCGACGGACATCTCGGTGACCGACCGCCTGCCCGCCGGACTGTCCTATGTGGAGGGTTCGGGAGCCGGGTGCTCGGCGAGCGGCCAGCTCGTCACGTGCCCGCTCGCCGACCTCCGTCCCGGCGCGAGCGCGCGGATCACCTTCCGCGTCAAGGTCGGTGGTTCCGTCGCGGACGGGACGAAGTTCGACAACACCGCCCAGCTCACGTTCAAGGGACTTCAGACCGGAAGGCCGCAGTCGCGCGAGAGCAACACCGTGCGCAACACGGTCACCTCGCCGCGCTATGAGCTGGTGAAGTCGGTGGACAAGGCTGAAGCGCTTCCCGGTGACACGCTGACCTACACGGTGGGCATCCGGAACACGGGAACCGTTGAGGCGCCCGGGATCGTGGTCACCGACACGCTCCCCGCCGGAACGAGTTACCTCGGGTCGACACCGTCACAGGGCTCGGTGTCCGGCTCGGGACCGCTGGTGTGGAACGCGGGTGACCTCGCGATCGGCGGGAGCGCGAGCCTCCAGATCAAGGTCCGGATCGGAGAGGAGGTCATCGGCACCTCGCTCGTCAACCGTGCCAAGGGAACCTATGGACCGCCCGGAATCGTACCGCCGGACAACCGGTGCACTGACGACTCTGCAGCGGCCTGTGCGAACACGATCGTGCCCGGCCCGGGTTACACCGTGAAGAAGAGCGTGGACAAGGCGGAGGCGAAGCCGGGCGAGAAGGTCGTCTACACGCTGACCGTGCGCAACACCGGCCGTGTGACCGCCAAGGACATCAAGGTCGTCGACGACCTCTCCAAAGTCCTGGACGACGCCGACTACAACGCCGACGCGTCCGCTTCCTCCGGTGCTGCGTCATTTGCGGCGCCGCGACTGACGTGGACCGGAACGCTGCCGGTCCAGGGCACGGCCACCATCACGTACTCCGTGACGGTCAAGTCGCCGAACACCGGGGACCACAAGCTCGTCAACGCGGTGACGTCGGAGACCCCGGGGGGCAACTGCCCGCCGGGCTCGACCGATCCGGCGTGCTCGAAGACGACGCTCGTCCCCGGCATGGCGATCAACAAGGAGGTCGACAAGAAGTCGGCGAACCCGGGTGACAAGGTCACCTACACGGTCACGGTGACCAACACCGGCCAGACCACGCTGACCGGGGCGTCCTTTGTGGACGATCTGAGCAACGTTCTGGACGACGCGGTGTACAACGCCGACGTCACTGCTTCGGTCGGTGGTGCGACCTACGCGGCTCCTCGATTGACCTGGACGGGAGATCTCAAGGTCGGTGAGAGCGCGAAGATCACGTACTCGGTGACAGTGAAGTCGCCCAATCCGGGTGACAACAAGCTCGTCAACACCGTCACCTCGGAGACGCCCGGCAACCGGTGCGAGTCCTCGTGCACGACGACGACGCCGGTCTCCGGATTCCGGGTCGAGAAGAAGGCCGACCCCGCACAGGCCAGCCCCGGGGGCACGGTGACCTACGCCGTGACCGTGACGAACACCGGCCGGACCACGCTGACCGGAGTGTCCTTTGTGGACGATCTGACGGCGGTGCTGGACGACGCGGTGTACAACGAGGACGCCGCCGCGTCCGTCGGCGGGGTGACTTACGCGGCGCCCAGGTTGACGTGGAAGGGTGATCTCGCGGTCGGCGGCTCCGCGACGGTGAAGTACTCGGTCCGGGTGAGCGACCCGGTCAAGGGCGACCACAGGCTCGTCAACGCCGTGACGTCCGAGACCCCTGGGGGCAACTGTCCGCCGGGCTCGACGGACCCGAAGTGCTCGACGACGACTCCTGTGTCCGGTGTGGACATCCGCAAGGAGGTCGACAAGAAGTCCGCCAACCCCGGCGAGAAGGTCACGTACACGGTGACCGTGACCAACAAGGGGCAGACGGCGTTGATCGGAGCGTCCTTTGTGGACGATCTGACGGCGGTGCTGGACGACGCGGTGTACAACGAGGACGCCGCCGCGTCCGTCGGCGGGGTGACTTACGCGGCGCCCAAGTTGACGTGGAAGGGCGATCTCCCGATCGGAGCGGTCGCCACCGTCAAGTACTCGGTCACCGTGAACAAGCCCAACATCGGTGACAACAAGCTGGTCAACGCGATCAGCTCCGAGACGCCCGGAGGCAACTGCCCGCCGGGCTCGAAGGACCCGCGGTGCACCACCACGACGACGGTCCCCGGCATCACCATCAAGAAGGTCGTGGACAAGCAGGTCGCCAACCCCGGCGACAAGGTCACCTACACCGTCACGGTCACCAACACCGGCCAGACGGACGTTAAGGCGGCGGCGTTCACCGATGACCTGTCGAAGGTGCTCGACGCCGCCGACTACAACGCCGACGCCGCTGCTTCGGTCGGCGGTGCGACCTATGCGGCTCCTCGATTGACCTGGACGGGAGATCTCAAGGTCGGTGAGAGCGCGAAGATCACGTACTCGGTGACCGTGAAGTCGCCGAGCACCGGGGACCGCAAGCTCACCAACGCGGTCAGCTCGGAGACCCCGGGTGGCAACTGCCCGCCCGGCTCCACCGATCCGGACTGCGGCACGACCACGGTGGTCCCGGGCGTGCTGATCGTCAAGACCGCCGACCCGCGGCGCGCGAAGCCCGGCGAGAAGGTGACCTACACGGTCAAGGTCACCAACACCGGGGCGGCGCCGCTGACCGGAGTGTCCTTTGTGGACGACATGACCGGGGTTCTTGACGACGCGAGGTACAACGGCGACGCCAGGGCTTCCGCGGGGACGGTCTCCTACTCGGCGCCGAAGCTGAGCTGGAGCGGTGACCTCGCGGTCGGCGCGGCGGCGACGATCACGTACTCCGTGACCGTCGAGGACCCGGCGAACGGGGACCGCAAGCTCACCAACGCGGTCACCTCCGACACTCCTGGCGGCAACTGCCCTCCGGACGGCAGGGACCCGCGGTGCGGGACCGAGACGCCCGTCGATCCCAAGCCGCCGGTGCCGCCGACCCCGCCGACTCCGGATGGCACGAAGCCACCGTTGGCCGACACGGGAGCCGCTACGGGGGCGCTCATCCACTGGGGCTTGCTGCTCATCGCCGCGGGGTTCGCCGCCATCGTCTCCGCGCGCCGGAGGAGGGCCTGACAACCGTCCGGCCGACTGGACTGCAATAGTGCTGAACGCGAAACGGCCCGCCTTCCGGCGGGCCGTTTCCTTAATCTTCAACAGTTCCGTAGTAGGCGGGGGCGCAGAATTGTCCGCCGATGTACCAGGCGTTGGTGACCGCCCAGTTGTGGGGATCCGGCGAGTACTGCTGAAGGTTCGTTCTACCCGGTCGGACGCAGACCTTGAAATCGCTGCCGAAGATCCGGGAGACTCGGAGCATCACGGTCAGGTTCGGGTTCGACTCGCAGTGGTCGTAGAAGCCGCCGCGACGTAACCGCAGGCCCGGGGGGTGGGTTCGGCCCGTGCGGCCGGCATCGCCACCCCGGCCGCGGCGACGCTCAGCGCCAGCACGCTCAGGATGCGTGCACTCTTCATCTGTCATTCCTCGCTAGAAGTCGGGATGTGCCCTGCGGCGTGAACACTAGTGAGGAAGATCTTCGCGATGGAACGGCTCTCCGGATTCTACAGCGGATTGTCCGCTGAAATGGCCACGTTGCAGTTCGTATTAACTGAAAACAACAGGGAACCGCGGCGGGCTAGTCGAAGAGAGCGGTGTGGAGCGCTTGGCGTCGGGCGTCGTCGGGGAGGAGTTCGGTGGCGGCGAGCCACGCGGCGCCCGCCGCTCCGTCACGGGCCTCGGAGATGTCGGTGAAACCGTTGGCGCTCAAGCCGACCCGCAGTGCGTCGCCGAACGGGTTGCCCGCCTCGGTGAGGCTGCCGATGAGCACCACCGGTGAGCCGTCGACGGTGGGCGCCGCCGCGAGGGTGATGTCCACCAGGTGCAGCACGCCGCGCCGCACGATGTCCTGCGCGATCTCGTCGCCCTCGGCCGCGGCGGTGCTGACCAGCGGGGCGAACCGGGCGAGGCGGACCGGCTCGTCGGCGTTGCACCGGGTGATCACCAGGCGCCTGCGGTCGGCCGAGCCGGTGCCGCCGACCTCGGCGAGGACGGCCTCGGTGAGCGGGCTGAGCGGGGCCCGGCCCTCGATGGCCTTGAGCGTGGCGCGCACGGCCTCGCGGCCCACCCAGTAGCCGGACCCCTCGTCGCCGAGCAGCCAGCCGTTGCCGCCGAAGATCGCGGCCATCCGGTGGTCGACGATCCGCATCGCGACCGAGCCGGTGCCCGCGACCAGCGCGGTGCCGGTGGGCTTGGGCGTGCCCGCGGCGAAGCCGACCTCGCAGTCGGTGACCACGAGCATCGGGCAGCGCAGGCCGACCCCGTGCCACATGTCGGTGAACAGCGTGACGATCTCCGGGTCGGCCATCTTGCTGGCGCCCGCCATGCCGACGACGGCGGCCGCGACCCCGGCGGGATCGCGGCCGTCCAGTGCTGCCTTGAGCGCCCCGGCCACCTCGGCGGCGGCCTGGGCGGGCGCGTGCGAGTTCGGGTTCCCGCCGCCCGTCTTGCCCGTGCCCAGGCGGGTGCCGTCCAGATCGGCCAGCAGGGCCCTGCTCGACGTGCCGCCGATGTCCACTCCGAGGATCACGAGCCGACCCTAACGGCGTGCTCTCGTGGGAAAAAGACCGATGAGGGCCTCCTTATCGTCAATCTTTTCCCACGATCACATTGCGATCAGGCCCGCCCGTTGACCGCGCGCGTTGTGGTGGTGCAAGATCAACAACTCCCTCGGCACGGTGCCGGGACCGGGCTTGACCTGCAGCGTCGACCGGTCGCGGGCCACGTGCGCGACCGCGGGCGCCGAGCCGATGATCACGCCGGGTTTGAGCGGGTCGAAGGCCACCGGGGTGCCGCTGGTGTCGACCAGGCCGTCGGAGTCGCTGGGCGCCACGTAGTAGCCCCGCACGTTCACCACGTACTTCAGCGGCGCCGAGGTCGCTCCGGCCGGGATGCCCAGCGCCTTCACCGTGGTCGGCAGCGCGATCACGCTGGTGTCGTAGATGTTGGTGTCCACGTCGCCGTACTGCGTGTTCACCGGCTGGGCCTCGATCAGCGGGAAGGAGCCGTCCGGATCGCGCCTGGTGAGGTCCCTGGTCTGGGACAGCACCAGATCGGTCTGCGGCTGCCTGCCCGCCTCGACGCGGCGGTCCGGCCTGCCGTCGCCGGTGGTGTCGATGTCGACGAACGGGACCGTGTTGCCGCCGATGCTCGCCCAGTCGCCCCAGGTCGCGATGCCGAAGGTGACCAGCCCCTGCTGGTTGCTGTTCGCGCCGAACCAGCGCAGGTCACCGCCGCGCGCGGTCTGGTTGATCGTGCAGTTGTCCACGACGGCGCCACCGCAGTCGCGCATCTGCTGCGAGCTGCCGTGCAGTTCGAAGACGCTGGCCAGCGAGCGGTAGGCCTCGCTGCCCTTGCCCTGGTCGAGCCCGCGCCCGGTGAACTGCACCAGCCGCTGCGCACCGACCTCCAGCTTCTGCGCGGACAGTTGCGCGACCGGCTTCGGCGCCGCGTAGACCGGCACCCGCAGCGCCGATCCGCCCTTGGGCGTCACGGTCAGCCAGCCGGAGGCGTCGGCGACGAACTGCCGCGCCTTGCCGCCCTGCTTGGCGTCCATGGTCGGATCGATGACCTTGCGCAGCATCCGCGCGTCGTCGATCCGCAGCGTCACGGTGAAGGTCCTGGTCAGCTTCGGGCCCAGGCCCAGTTCGCTCGGCGTGACCTCGTAGCGCACGCCGGGCATCTTGGTCGCCGCGACGTAGTCGATCGCCACGCTCACCGGCTTGTCGCTCTTGTTGACCACCTTGACGGTCCTGGTGGCCCGCACGCGGTCGATCACCTCGACGGTGCCGAAGGAGACGCTGACGGACTGCGACGCGTCGTCGGCCATCGCCAGGACCTGGTTCTGCTGCGCCGCGAGCGCGTCCACCCGGCCCGAGCCGACCCGCTGCGGCCCTTCCGCGATCTGCTTGTCCGCCGCGGCGGTGACGGTCGCGGTGGCGGTGTTCATCACCGACGCCTTGACCTCCTCCGGCGTCCAGTCCGGGTGGGCTTGGCGGACCAGCGCGGCGATCCCGGCGACGTGCGGACTGGCCATCGAGGTGCCGCCGATGACCAGGACCTCGTTGCCACTGCCCGATTTCGCCGAGGAGATCGTGTCGCCGGGCGCGGCGACGTCGGGCTTGACGGCCGGACCGCGCCCGCCACGGGAGGACGAGGGCGTCACGGTGTCGGCGATCCGCGGCTCGACGTTGGGGGTGGAACCGCGCAGCGAGCCGCGCAGGCGCACGCTGAGCTGACCGAGCGCCGGGCGCAGCTGCTCGCTGGCCTGGCGGGTCAGCTGGAACATCGGCACGTTCTTGTTGCCCGCGATGCCCGCGGTGAACTCGAAAACGGTGCTGGGCAACAGGATCGCCTTGGCACCGGCGGCTTCGGCGTTGTTCGCGCGCACCGCGGAACCGCACTTGCGGGTGGCGTCGTTGTCGTCCCAGTCCAGCCAGACGATCTTGTCCGCCACCTTGGCCTTGTCCGCGTCGGAGAAGGCCTTGCAGCCGTCCTTGTTCGCGTCGTCGGACATGGTGACGACCTGGCGGGTGAGGTCCAGGCTGTCGTAGCCGGTGTACTCCGAGCTGTACTGGCCCGTCCTGCGACCGGCCACTGTGGACGGAGCGGTGACGTCGAGCCCGTCCCGCAGCGCGTAGGCGTCCCTGGTGTTGGCCACGGCCAGGGTGGACGGCGCGTTCGCCGGGGAGCCGCCGACGTCGTTGATGTCGCCGCCGTTGCCGTTGGCCGCGACGACCAGCACGCCGTGCTCGGCGAGCGTCTTCATGATCTTGTTGTCCGGGGTGTCCGGGGTGCCGAAGTCGGTGCCCAGCGACAGGTTCACCACGTCCAGCCGGTCGCTGAAGTCCCCGTCGCCGTTGGGGTCGAGGACCAGGTCCATCGCCTTGGCGGTCACGCTCGTGCTGCCCTTGCAGCCGAACACCTTGTACGCGTAGATCTTCGCCTTCGGCGCGGTACCCGGCCCGATGCGCATCGCCGCGAGTTGGTCGCCGCCGAGGGCGTTGTAGTCGCCCTTGAACGTGCTGCCGTCGGCGTTGACGCCGAAGCCCGCCGCGGTGCCCGCGACGTGCGTGCCGTGCGCCCCGCAGGCCAGCGGGTTGGGGTCCGGCTTCGGCGTGCGCGAGCCGTAGCGGCCGGAGGAGTCGTAGTCGTTGCCCGCCAGGTCGGTCCCGCCGACCACCTTGGCGGTGGGGAAGTAGGAGGAGTCGACCTTGGTGGAGTCGATGGCCTTGTAGGCCTCCTTGGTGCCCGGCCCGCCGAAGGTCGCGTGCGTGTAGTCCACGCCGTCGTCGACGATGCCGATGCGGATGTCGTCGCCGAGCCGCCCGGTCGCCTTCCACGCGTTCACGGCCTTGGTGAGCTGCGCGGCGCTGGCGTTCATCCGCTCGGTCGGCATGTGCCTGCGCACCGAGCGGACCTCGGGCAGCTTGCCGAGTGCGGCGAGCTTGCGCGCCTCACCGCTGAGCATCACGCCGTTGAGCGCGTTGGCGGTGCGGTACAGCTCCTGTCCGCCGGAGCCCAGCGCGGCGACCACGCGGTCCGCCTGCTGGTTCATCCGCTCGCGGTTGGCGCGCACGGCCTTGGCGCTCTGGTCCGGCGTCGCGCGGTCGCGGCGCTGCTCGGCGTAGACGTCGATCAGCGCGCGCTCGGTCAGCTCGACGAAGGCCGTCGCGGTGCCGTCCGCGGCGAGCAGCGCCGGATCGACCCGGTCGCGCTCGGCCACCTTCGGCCAGGGGCCGGTCGGGGCGGCGGGGGACAGCCCGTCGGCCGGGGTGGTCTGTGCGGTGGCGTGGCCGGCGAACCCGGTCGCGGCCAGTGCGGCGACGAGCACCACAGCCCCGCCGCGCAGTGCCTGTCGTCCTCGGCGGAGTGCCATGCGCGTCCTCTCCGAAGGGGAAGTGATCACCGACCGGTCCATCAGACCCGTCCGGGGGCCGTGGTGGTGGCGCAAGCCCGGGGAACCACCCGTTGGGGGAGGTCGGCGAGGTGGGTGAGGCAAGTTGATCATGTGGCCCCGGACGGTGATTCATCGGATCTCAGATCCGGAAAGGTGCCGGAAGGGGGCTGGACTTCGGCGTAGGGGCGGGCTATACATCGGATGTCTGTGTGCCAATAGGCAAGGAGGGTCCGCTCGTGCAGCTGATGCGACTTGGTCCGCCCGACGCGGAACGGCCGGTGGTCCGCGACGCGGACGGCGCCCTGTACGACCTCGCGGGCCTGACCGCCGACATCGGCGGCGCCTTCCTGGCCAACGGGGGCATCGGCATGGTGCGCGCGGCGCTGGCCGCGGGCGTGCTGCCCCGGCTCACCGGTGAGGACCTGCGCGTCGGCCCGCCGATCGCCCGCCCCGGCAAGATCGTCTGCATCGGGCTGAACTACCGCGACCACGCGGCGGAGACCGGTGCGGAGATCCCGGCCGAGCCGGTGGTGTTCATGAAGGCCCCGGACACGATCGTCGGCCCGTACGACGAGGTGCTGGTTCCGCGCGGCGCGACCAGGACCGACTGGGAGGTGGAGCTCGGCGTCGTCATCGGGCGCACCGCGCGCTACTTGACGGCGGACGTCAACCCGCTCGACCACGTCGCCGGGTACGTGGTCTCGCACGACGTCTCCGAGCGGGAGTTCCAGCTGGAGCGCGGCGGCACCTGGGACAAGGGCAAGTCCTGCGAGACGTTCAACCCGATCGGCCCGTGGCTGGTGCCCGCCGACGAGGTCGCGGACCCGCAGGAGCTGGGGCTCCGGTTGTCGGTCAACGGTGTCGAGCGGCAGAACGGCGGCACCAAGGACATGATCTTCAGCGTGGCCGAGGTGGTCCGCTACGTCAGCCAGTTCATGGTGCTGCGGCCGGGTGACCTGATCAACACCGGCACCCCGGCGGGCGTCGCGCTCGGCCAACCCGAACCCAAGCCGTACCTGCGCGCCGGCGACGTGGTGGAGCTGGAGATCGACGGGCTCGGCCGCCAGCGCCAGACACTGGGGCAGGCCTGAGATGGCGCGCATCACCGGCGTCGACGTGCTCGACATCCGGTTCCCGACGTCGCGGGAGCTGGACGGCTCCGACGCGATGAACCCCGATCCGGACTACTCGGCGGCCTACGTCGTGCTGCGCACGGACGGCGATGTCGACGGTCACGGCCTGGCCTTCACCATCGGCCGGGGCAACGACGTCCAGGCCGCCGCGATCCAGGCGCTCGCCCCGCACGTGCTCGGGCGGGAGGTCCCGAGGGACGCCGCCGCACTGGGCGCGCTGTCGCGGGAGCTGGTCGGCGACTCGCAGCTGCGGTGGCTCGGCCCGGAGAAGGGCGTCGTGCACATGGCGATCGGCGCGGTGGTCAACGCCGCGTGGGATCTGGCGGCGCGACTGGCCAACCGTCCACTGTGGATGTTCATGGCGGAGATGTCGCCGGAGGAACTGGTCTCCGTCGTCGACTTCCGCTACCTCAGCGACGCGATCACCCCCGACGAGGCGCTCGCACTGCTGGAGGCCGCGGAGCCCGGGCGCGCCGAACGGATGTCGGTGCTGCTGGCCGAGGGGTACCCGGCCTACACCACCTCGCCGGGGTGGCTGGGCTACTCCGACGAGAAGCTCGCCGGGCTGGCCCGCCAGGCGGTCGCGGACGGCTTCGACATGATCAAGCTCAAGGTCGGCGGTGACCTCGACGACGACGTGCGCCGGATGCGGCTGGCCCGTGCGGCGGTCGGCGACGGCGTGCGGATCGCCGTGGACGCCAACCAGCGGTGGGACGTCGCGGACGCGGTGCGCTGGATGAAGGAGCTGGCCGAGTTCGACCCGTACTGGATCGAGGAGCCGACCTCGCCGGACGACGTGCTCGGCCACCTCGCCATCGCGCAGGCGGTGCGCCCGATCCGCGTGGCCACCGGCGAGCACGTGCAGAACCGCGTGGTGTTCAAGCAGTTGCTGGCCTCGGGCGCGATCGACGTGCTCCAGCTGGACGCGGCGAGGGTCGGCGGGGTGAACGAGAACATCGCGATCCTGTTGCTGGCGGCCAAGTTCGGCGTGCCGGTGTGCCCGCACGCGGGCGGTGTCGGCCTGTGCGAGCTGGTGCAGCACCTGGCGATGTTCGACTTCGTCGCGGTCTCCGGTACCTGGGAGAACCGGGTGATCGAGTGGGTGGACCACCTGCACGAGCACTTCGTCACCCCGGCGACCGTCCACAACGGCCGGTACACCACCCCCACCGCGCCGGGCTTCTCCGCCGAGATCCACCCGGCCTCGTTGCACCGGTTCGCCTATCCCTCCGGACCCGAGTGGAGCACGTCATGAACGACTTCGACGGCCTGGTCGCGGCGGTGACGGGCGGGGCTTCCGGCATCGGGGCCGCGACCGCCGCCGAGCTGGAGTCGCGTGGTGCGCGCGTCGCCCGGCTGGACGTGAACCCCGGCCCCGACGGCATCGCGTGCGACGTCGCGGACGACGAGTCCGTGCGCGCGGCGGTCGAGCGCACGGTCGACCGCTTCGGGCGGCTCGACGTGCTGATCAACAACGCCGGGATCGGCGCGCAGGGCGACGTCGCCGCCAACACCGACGACGAGTGGTTCCGCGTGCTCGACGTCAACGTGGTGGGCATCGCGCGGGTCAGTCGTGCCGCGCTGCCGCACCTGCGCCGCTCCCCGGCGGCAGCGATCGTGAACACCTGCTCCATCGCGGCGTGGGCGGGCCTGCCCCAGCGGGCGCTGTACTCGGCGTCCAAGGGCGCGGTGTACGCGCTCACCCTGGCCATGGCCGCCGACCACGTGCGCGAGGGGATCAGGGTCAACTGCGTGGCGCCCGGCACCGTCGACACCCCGTGGGTCGGCAGGCTGCTGGACGCGGCGGCGGATCCGGCGGCCGAACGCGCCGCGCTGGAGGCCCGCCAGCCCACCGGCCGGTTGGTCTCCGCCGAAGAGGTGGCAAAAGCGATCACCTACTTGGCCAGTCCGCTCTCCGGGGCCAGTGTGGGCACCGTGCTCGCCGTCGACGGCGGCATGCACGGGCTGCGGCTGCGGCCGCTCAGCTGAACCGGGTTCACACACGACACCAGAGGAACTCCATGCAACGACGCAGAATCCTCAGCCTGATCTCCGGTATCGCCCTGCTCGGCACCGTCGCGGCCTGCGGTGGCGGCGCGACCGGCGGTGCGCAGATCGGCGTTGACTACCCGCGCGCGGACTCCGACTTCTGGAACTCCTACATCAAGTACACACCTCAGTTCGCCAAGGAGCTGGACGTGCGGCTGATGCCGCCGACCAACTCGCAGAACGACGTGGCCAAGCTCGTGGCCAACGTCCAGGCGATGACCAGCCAGGGCGCCAAAGCGATCGTGATGGCCCCGCAGGACACCGGGGCGATCGCGACCACGCTCGCGCAGCTGGAGCAGAAGAAGATCCCCGTGGTCACCGTGGACACCCGCCCGGACAAGGGCAAGGCGTACATGGTGGTGCGCGCGGACAACAAGGCCTACGGCGAGAAGGCGTGCAAGTACCTCGGCGAGAAGCTCGGCAACAAGGGCAAGGTCGTGGAGTTCCAGGGCGCGCTGTCCTCGATCAACGGCCGCGACCGTTCCGAGGCGTTCGCATCGTGCATGAAGCAGAACTACCCGGGCATCACCGTCTTCGAGGAGCCGACGGACTGGCTGGACACCAAGGCCGCCGCGGCGCTGCAGACCCGGCTCACCCAGCACCCGGACATCAACGGCATCTACATGCAGGCGGGTGGCGTGTACCTGGCGGCGACGCTGCAGGTGCTGCGCTCCGCGGGCAAGCTGTTCCCGGTGGGCGACCCCAGGCACATCACCATCGTCTCCAACGACGGCATCCCGCAGGAGTTCGAGTCCATCCGCAAGGGTGAGATCGACGCGACCGTCTCGCAGCCCGCGGACGCGTACGCGAAGTGGGCGCTCTTCTACGCCAAGGCGGCGATCGAGGGCAAGACCTTCAAGCCCGGACCGACCGACCACGACAGCACGATCATCGAGGTGGGCAACGGGGTGCTGGAGGACCAGCTGCCCGCACCGCTGGTGACCAAGGACAACGTCGACGACCCCAAGCTGTGGGGCAACCAGATCGGCAAGTAGATGAACGCCGTCCAAGCAACGGGAGTCACCAAGCGGTACGGCTCCACCGTCGCGCTCGACGACGTCGGCATCACCGTCGCCGACGGGGAGTCGCACGCGCTCGTCGGGCGCAACGGGGCGGGCAAGTCCACCCTGGTGTCCATCCTGACCGGGCTCAACCGCGCGGACGCCGGTTCGGTCACCTTCGACGGTGCGCCCGCGCCCTCGTTGGCCGACCGGGACGCGTGGCGGCGTTTGGTCGCCTGCGTCTACCAGAAGTCCACGATCATCCCGGCGCTCACCGTCGCGGAGAACCTCTTCATCAACCGGCAGTCGCTCGAACGCCGGTCGCTGATCAGTTGGAAGTCCTTGCGGGCCAAGGCTTCCGACGTCCTGTCCAGCTACGGTGTCGACGTCGACCCTGCCCGTCCCGCCGCCGACCTGACCGTGGAACAGCGGCAGCTGGTGGAGATCGCGCGGGCGCTGTCCTTCGGCGCGCGGTTCATCATCCTCGACGAACCGACCGCGCAGCTGGACGGTCCGGCGATCGAGCGGCTGTTCGAGCGGATGCGGGGCCTCCAGGAGGCGGGGGTGACGTTCCTGTTCATCTCCCACCACCTCCAGGAGATCTTCGAGATCTGCCAGACGGTGACGGTGTTCCGCGACGCGCGGCACGTGCTCACCAGCCCGGTCGACTCGCTGTCCACCGACGAGCTGGTGGCGGCGATGACCGGGGACGCAGCGGGCCTGCGCGTCGGGCACACGCGGCCTCCACTGCCCGACGACGCGCCCGTGGTGCTCTCGGTCTCCGGGCTGAGCGCCGAGGCGTTCTCCGGCGTGGACCTCACGGTGCGCGCGGGGGAGGTGGTCGGCATCGCGGGTTCGGCCAGCAGCGGCAAGGCCGAGCTGGGCGAGGCCGTGGTCGGTCTGCGCAAGGTCTCCTCCGGGACTGTCCACGTGGGACAGACAGCGGTGCGGTCGGGCAGCGTGCCCGACGCGCTGAAGGCGGGGATCGGCTTCGTGCCGGAGGATCGGCACAAGGAGGGGCTGGTCCCGACGCTGGGGGTGGGTGAGAACGCCACGTTGCCGATCATGGATCGGCTCGGCCGCTTCGGTGCGATCTCGCCCACCCGCCGGCGGGCCGTCGCGGAACGGATGATCACCGACCTCGGCATCAAGACCTCGGGGCCGGAGCAACCGGTGTCCGGGCTCTCCGGCGGCAACCAGCAGAAGGTGGTGATGGCGCGTGCGCTGTCCAGCGATCCTTCGGTGCTGGTGCTGACGGATCCGACCGCGGGCGTTGACGTGCGGTCCAAGGAGTCCTTGCTGGGCGTGGTCGACCAGGTCGCGGCGGAGGGCACGGCGGTGCTGGTGATCTCCGACGAGCTGGACGACCTGCGCCCGTGCGACCGGGTGCTGGTGATGTTCCACGGCGAGGTGACGGCGAGCTTCCCGCGCGGGTGGACCGACGGGGAGCTGGTCGCGGCGATCGAGGGTGTCTCACAAGGAGCGGACAATGACTGAGACGGCGAGCGCGCCCCGGCTGCGGTTCGCGCGCTTCCGGGACCTCGCGCTGCTCCCGGCGATCGTCGTGCTGATGATCGTGGGAGCGCTGGTGGACCCGGTGTTCCTCAGCGCGGACAACCTGACCAACGTGCTGCAGCAGCGGACCGAGCTGAGCCTGCTGGTGCTCGGCCAGGCACTGGTGCTGATCAGCGGCAAGATCGACCTGTCGCTGGAGTCGACCATCGGCCTCGCCCCGGCGCTGGCGCTCGGGCTGATCATCCCGGCCTCCGCCCACGGGCTCGGCGTGGAGCTGCCGGAGTGGACAGCGATCCCGCTGTGCCTGCTGATCGGTGTGGTGATCGGCGCGTTCAACGGGTTCCTGATCCTCAAGCTCCAGTTGTCGGCGTTCATCGTGACGCTGGGCATGCTGACCGTGCTGCGCGGTCTGCAGATCGGTTTCACCGAGGGGCAGAACCTGTTCGAGGTGCCGCTGTCGTTCACCTACCTCGGCAGCGCGCGGTGGTTCGGCGTGCCCGCGTCGGTGCTGATCTGCCTGGTGGCGTTCGCACTGGGGATCGTGGCACTGGCGTACTTCCGGCAGGGGCGCTCGATCTACGCGATCGGCGGCAACGTCGAGGCGGCGCGCGCCGCGGGCATCCGCACCGAGCGGGTGCTGTGGACGGTGCTGGTCATCGCCAGCCTGCTGGCCGCGCTGGCCGGGTTGCTGATGACCGGCAGGCTCGGGTCGGTCGGCCCGGCGCAGGGCCAGGGGATGATCTTCACGGTGTTCGCGGCCGCGGTCATCGGCGGGGTCAGCCTGGACGGCGGCAAGGGCACGATCTTCGGCGCGCTCACCGGTGTGCTGGCCCTCGGGCTGATCGAGAACATCCTGACCCTCGGCGGGGTGTCGCCGCACTGGATCCAGGCCATCTACGGCGCGATCATCCTCATCGCGCTGATGCTGGCGCGGCTGACCTCGGGGAAGGCGCAGGACTAGTGGAGGAGGTCGCGCTGCACACGAGGCTCCGCCCCGGCAAGGAGGCGGAGTACGACCGCGTGCACGCGGAGATCCCGGCCGCGCTCGACGACGCGTTGCGCGCGGCCGGGGTCCACTCCTGGCGGATCTGGCGCAGCGGGCGGGAGCTGTTCCACCTGGTGGTGTGCGAGGACTACGCCGTGATGCGGGAGCACCTGCGCGAGCATCCGGCCAACGTGCCGTGGCAGGCGCGGATGGCGTCGCTGCTGGAGGTTGCCGACGACTACTCCGGAGCGGAGTCCGGCGTTGGCCTGGTGTGGGAGCTGCCGTGCGCGAAGTCCAATTAGGACGGACTGATGTCCGGGTCAGCGCGCTCGGGTTCGGAGCGGCGCCGATGGCCGGGCTCTACCGCGAGGTCTCCGAGGAGATCGCGGCGGGCTCGGTCGCGGCGGCGTTGGACGCGGGGGTCTCGTACTTCGACACCGCTCCGCACTACGGGCTCGGGCTGTCGGAACGGCGGCTCGGCAAGGCTCTTGCGTCCGCCTCGGACTTCGTGATCTCGACGAAGGTCGGTCGTCGGCTGGAGCCGGTACCTGTCGTCGGCGACGACATGGCCAACGGTTTCGCCGTTCCCGCAACGCATCGGCGGGTGTGGGACTTCAGCGCGGACGGCGTGCTCGCCTCGGTCGAGTCCTCTTTGGACAGACTCGGGCTGTCCCGGGTGGACATCCTGCTGCTGCACGATCCTGACGACCACTGGGACCAGGCCGTCGGTGAGGCACTGCCCGCGCTGGCCGAGCTGCGCGAGAAGGGTGCGGTCGGCGCGATCGGCGCGGGCATGAACCAGTGGCAGATGTTGGCGCGGTTCGTCGCGGAGACCTCCGTCGACGTGGTGATGCTGGCGGGTCGCTACACGTTGCTCGAGCAGTCGGCGTTGGACGAGCTGCTGCCGTTGTGCTCGGAGCGCCAGGTGTCCGTGATCGCGGCCGCGGTGTTCAACTCCGGCATCCTGTCGCGGCCCGTCGTCGCGCCCGATGCGACCTACAACTACGAGCCCGCACCGCCCGCTTTGATCGACCGCGCTCGGCGGATGGCGGAGGTGTGCGGGCGGTTCGGCGTGACGCTGCCGCAGGCCGCTCTGCAGTTCCCGTTGGGGCATCCGGCGGTGGCGTCGGTGGTGATCGGGGCGCGGACTGGCCCGCAGATGGCGGAGAACGCGCGCATGTTCGGCGACCCGGTGCCCGCTGAGTGCTGGGCCGCGCTGAAGTCCGAGGGCTTGCTCCGTCCGGACGCGCCGGTGCCGACATGATCGACGCACATCAGCACTTCTGGGACCTGGACGTGCGCGACCAGGATTGGATCACCGGTCCGGCCATGGCGCCCTTGCGACGGAACTTCGGCGTCGAGGACCTGCGCGCGGCGGCCCCGGATGTCACGGCGACCGTGCTGGTGCAGACCGTGACGGTGCCCGACGAGACTCCGGAATTCCTTGCGCTGGCGGAAGAATCCGACCTGGTCGGCGCGGTGGTCGGCTGGGTGGACCTGACCGCTCCCGACGTCGGCGACCACCTCCAGTCCTATTTGGATGGACGTGGTGGTTCGTGGCTTCGAGGCATCAGACACCAGGTGCAGGGGGAGCCCGACCCGCGATGGCTGTGTCGCCCCGACGTGCTTCGGGGTCTGTCGGCCGTGTCCGGCAAGGGGCTTGTCTACGAGCTGTTGACGCTGCCGCATCAGCTTGCCGCTGCTGTGGAGACCGCTTCGGCGCTGCCGTCGACCCGCTTCGTGCTCGACCACTGCTCGAAGCCGCCGGTCGCCTCCGGTGAGCTTTTGCCGTGGGCTGAGGACATTCGTGCTCTCGCGCTGAACGAGAACGTCTCCTGCAAGCTCTCCGGCCTGGTCACCGAAGCCGACTGGACACAGTGGACGGTCGACGACCTGCGCCCGTACTTCGACGTGGTGCTGGAGGCGTTCGGCCCGGAGCGGTTGATGTTCGGTTCCGACTGGCCGGTGTGCCTGCTGGCGGCCGACTATCCCGAGGTGGTCTCTGCTGCGCGGGCGCTCACCGCTTCGCTGTCCGCGGCTGAGCAGCACGCGATCTTCACCGCGAACGCGGCGGAGACGTACCGGATCGCGTAGGGCCGCGCAAGGGTTTTGGCTCTGTTCAAACGGGAGCGCCGGTTCCTTGACCGGTTGCGACGCAGGTCACAACCTGGTTGGCAGGCCCCCACCCCTGCAGAGGAGCCCACACATGAAGAAGCACCCTGTGATCGCGTTGGCCGCCGCCTGCGCGTTGTCCCTGACCCTGTTGAGCACCACCGCTACCGCCGCTCCGCGCCCGAACTTCCAGCTGCCGTTCCCCTGCGGGCAGACCTGGGCGATGACCACCTACGTCGGCCACGCACCCGACGACAAGAAGGTCGACATGTTCCGGGTCGACGGCGCCACCGAGGGCGCGCACGTGGTCGCGGCGGCCCCCGGCGTGGTCAACGAGATCCACCCCAGGTCCGGCGGCGTGGAGATCAACCACGGCGACGGCTGGTTCACCCTGTACCTGCACATGAGCATCCGGACCGTGAACGTCGGAGACCGCGTCCTGCGCGGCCAGCGCATCGGCACCGTGGGCAAGGTCAACACCGACGTCGCCCACCTGCACTACGAGCTCCTCCGCGACGCCAACGGCAACAACAACGGCGAGAACGGCGAATGGGTCAAACCCATCTTCAACGGCGTCGAGTACACGATGGATCCGAACCGCCCGTTCAACCTCCGCAGCAACAACTGCTGACAACCCGGTCCCCCTGGGGGAGTTGTCCACAACCACCCCACCTGTCCACAGCCCCGATCGCACCCCTGCTCAACGCCCCCACCTCGGCCGATAACCGGAGTGGGGGCGTTTTCCCATGCCGCCGCGCTGACGCACGCCCGCCGCCGGTGCGGGATACCGAAGCACGACACCGATACCGAAGCCCCGGCCGACAACGCCCGGTGCTTCGGATTTCTCCGTTGTTACCAAGGCTTTTTCCGATTCACGATTACGGCGCTTGGCAGCAATCCCTCGACAGCAAGGAGTGGGGACATGTCGATTTCCGCGAAGCTTCTCGCCGCCGTCGCCGTTTCCGGTGCCGTTCTGCTCGGCGCCTCCCCGGCGTTCGCGGCCCCGGGCACCGGGACCACCGCGTCCGCCGAGATCGTGTTCGACAGCGCGACCGTGGTGTCGGTGAACGCGGGCAAGCTGAGCCTCAAGCTCAGCACCGGCGCCACCGTGTCCGTGAAGCTCACCTCCGCCACCGAGATCACCGGCAAGCTGGTCGCCGGGGTCAAGGTCAAGGTGCTGTGCTTCAAGGTGGACGGGTCGCTCGTGGCCAACACCGTCATCGTCCTGTAGTTCCACGGGAACACACCGGCAGGCGTCCTTCCCCGAGGGGCGCCTGCCTTTTCGTGCGCCTACTGGGCGCGATCCGTTTCCTGGAGCGCGATCCCGAGCTGCGAGCGCCGGTTGATGCCGAGCTTGCGGTAGACCCGCGTGAGGTGCTGCTCCACCGCGCGCTGCGTCACCAGGAACGCTTCGGCGATCTCGCGGTTGGTCATGCCCCGCACCGCCAGGTCCGCGATCCGTCGCTCGTGCGGCGTGAGACCACCGCTCTGGCAACGGTTCATCCGCACTCCACCACGGGCATCGCGCACCGCGTTCATGAGCGCGTCGCAGCCACACGCCGTCGCGATCTCCATCGCGGCCCGCAGATGCGGCTCCGCCTCATCGATCCGCCCCACCCGGACCAGTTCCGCGCCGAGCTCCGCCAGCGACCATGCGCGCTCCAGGCGAAACGTGGACGTGGACAGGGTGCAGACCGATTCCATCAGCAGGGAAAGCTTTTCCGGCTCAGTGGCGACCATGCCGGAGATCCGCAGAGCGACCCCGAGGCGCACCGGCCCGCCCCATTCCCGCGCGTGCGCCAGCTCCACCGCGGCCATCTCACGCGCCGCGTCCGCTTCCCCGAGCGCGTGGTGCGCCAGTGCCGCCAGCATCCGCCAAGCCAGCGGCGAACGACCCGTCATCCCGCGCTGCGCATAGCGGCGTCCGCACTCCACCACGTCCGCGAGGGCCCGCCGCGGATCACCGAGCGCGAGCCAGAGCCGTCCACGCGACACCAGGAGGTAGTTGTACCGCCACGACGGCGGCAGCTCGCCGGTCAGCGCCCGCCGCTCCAGTTCCGCCGCGGCCGCCTCCGGCTGACCCCGATCGACCAACGTCTCGACCAAAGTGGACAGTGCGAAGATCGTCGCGGTCCTGGTCCCGGTCCGGATCTCGTCCAGCACCGCGAGCGCCGACCTCGCGTCGTCCTCGGCGTCCGCCAAGGCACCCGCGCGGAACCGGGCCTGGGCGCGCAGGGCCTCCGACGCGGCGCTGCCCAGCGAGAGCCCGAGCGCGGTGGTCTCGGCGAGCATTTCCGAGCAGTACTGGTCGGCCAGCTCCAGTTTCTCCGTGACGATCAACGAGATCGCGAGGTAGACGTACTGCCACCCGCTGGTGACGTCCCACGGCGTGCCCTGCCAGGACCGCGGCGGCACGCGCTGTGTCCACGCCGCGGTCACCGCATCCGAAGCCGCGCCCCAGGAAGGGCCGTCGACCGCTGCGAGGAACGTCAGCAGTGCGTGCCGGAAGCGCACCGTCTCCGGTGGCAGGTCGTCGTACTGCTTGATCACGGCGAGCCGGTCTGCCAGCGCCGACACCACGTGATGGGCGTCGAGCGAGACGCAGACCGAGCACAGCTCCAACCGCACCGCCACGTCCCGGTTCACCGGGCGGACCTCATTCGCCGTGGCGTCGAGCAGTTCCGTCGCCTCGGTGTAGCGCTCCCGCTCCGCCAACTCCTGCGCGAGCATCACCGCGATGTCCGCCCTGGCCAGCGGGTCGGGCGCGCGGGCGTGCGCCTCCGTGAGGTTGTCCAGCGCCGACTGCGGGTCCAGGCTCAGCTCCGCGATGCCCAACTGGAACAGCACGGCGGATCGAGCCGACTCGGGCAAGGACTCGCGCAGCACCCGGCGAAGGCAGGCCGCCGCCACATCAGGAGCACCGCCCAGCATCGCTTCACGGCACGCCCGCTCCAGCACACCGATCACCCAGGGCCCGCGCGCGACACCGGTGCGCACCAGGTACGGCGCGATCTGCCCCGCGGTCGCGCCCGTGTCGTGCAGGTACCGCGCCGCGCGTGCGCAGGCCACCTCGTAGTCCACAGTGGACAGATCGGCGGCGACTGCCGCCCGGACGATCGAGTGCTCGAACGCCAGCGACGGCCCTGGCCGGAACACGCCACGGGCCACCAGCGTCTGCGCCGCCTCGCCGGCTTCCGTGAGGTCCAGCTCGGCTGCTGCCGCGGCCACCGCCAGATCCGGTTCCCCGAGCGCTGCCACCGCGCGCGCCACCGCGGCGAGCGCCGGGTCCCGTGCCCGCAGCCGGGTGAGCACGGTCTGCGTGAGCTGGGCGGGTCCCAGGTCGTGCAGTGCCCGAGCCGAACCCGCCGTCGGACGCGTCCCGCCCGCCGCGAGCGCCTTCGCCAATTCCTTGACCAGGAAGGGATTCCCGCCCGTCGCCGCTCGACACGCCGCCGTGAACTCCAGTGCGGCAGGCTCGCCGAACTCGTGCTCGATCAACGCTTCGCAGCCGCCGTGGTCCAGCCCCTCCACCGTGAGCCGCGTGGCGTCCACCGTCAGCCCCGCGAGCAGCGTCGGGTCCGTCCAGCCGCTCCCCGCACCCACGGTCATCGCGATGGCCACCGGCAGCGACCCCAGCCGCCGCGCGAGGTAGGCCAGCCACCGCAGGGAGCACGCGTCGGTCTGCTCCACGTCGTCGACGGCCAGCAGCAGCGGCTGCCGGGCCGCGAGCTTGATCGCGAGGTGGTAGAGGCCGTGCAGCGTCGCGTACACGTCCGGTCCCGGCGCCTCGTGGACCGCGCCACCGGAGATGCCGAGGACCCGATCGGCGGGCTCCGCCATGCCGGACAGCAGCTCCCGTCGCTCGGGCTCCGGAACGACGAGCACCCCGGGCTCCAGGAGCTGCCGCACCACACCGAAGGCGAAGTCCCGCTCCACCGTCGACGCCTGCGCGCTCAGCACCAGGAAACCGGCCGCCCGCGCCCCTTCCGCGGCGGTGCGCAGCAGCGTGGTCTTGCCCGCTCCGCTCGCCCCGTCGATCACCAGCACCGTCGAGTCGCCCCGCGCCGCGCGGTCGAGGCAGGCCGCCACCAGCCCCAGTTCCCGCTCGCGACCGACAACCGCCGGTGGCGCGTCACCCATGGCCGGAAACCTAGCTCCCGCCCTGTTCGGCCAACAGGGTGAATCGGGAACTCAAGGCAAAGCCTTTCCCCCTGGTCAGCGCGTGACGTAGGCTGCGCTGTCCCGCACGGGCACGCCTCACTCGCTGATCTCGCGCAGCCACTGCTCGACGCCGGCCACGTGCACCGTCGACCAGGAGCGCGCGAGGTCCGGCTCGCCCGCGGCCAGCGCGGCGACGATGGACCGGTGCTCCGCGATGGTCCGGTCCGTGGCACCGCCCTGGCTGATGCCGCGCCAGATCCGCGCCCGCACGGTCGGACCGGCGAGCGTGTCCAGCAGTCGCGCCAGGTAGGCGTTGCCGGAGACCTGGGCGATGCGCCGGTGGAACTCCAGGTCCTGTTCGACCAGCCGTTCCACCGAGTCGGCGCGCTCGCTCTCGTCGCAGAGCGCTTCGAGCGCGGCGATGTCCTCGGCGCTCGCCTTGGTCGCCGCCAGCGCGGCCGCCGCGGGTTCGAGGATCCGGCGCACCTCGAGCACTTCCAGCACCGACTCGTCGCCGCGGTGCAGGTCGAGCACGAAGGACAGCGCGCCGAGCAACTCGTCGGCCCGCAGGCTGGACACGTAGGTGCCATCGCCCTGGCGCACGTCGAGCACGCGCACCAGCGACAGCGCCTTCACCGCCTCGCGCAGCGAGTTGCGCGAGAGACCCAGGCGTTCCGCGAGGTCGGCCTCGCGGGGCAGCCGGTCGCCAGGGCGCAGCTCGCCGGAGGCGATCATGGAGCGGACCCGCAGGATCGCATCGTCGGTGACGGCCACGGGCACTCCCGGCTGCTCGGGGAGGTCGACGGTCAGACCTCCGATGTCTTGCATCGTAGGGTCGACGCCCGCCGCCCCGGGGCGGTTCCCGTGGCGGACGCTGCTCCATTTGGCGTAACCTCAGCGGGGCCCGCCTCGTCCCGCCCCCTCGACGAGGCGGGCTTTTTCTGTCCTCCTCCTAAGTTGGTGAAGGATTCACTGGACTGACACGATTCCGCACCCCATAATGGTCTAAACCATTGGGAGGGCAGTTTGGACGCCGTTGTCGCAGCTCAGCGCGCACTGCTCGGTCGGGAGCTGGTCGGCCCGGTGACGGTCCGCATCCAGGACGGCCGGATCACCGACGTCAGCGCGGGCCAACCGCCCGGTGCCGACGCCACCCACGTCCTGGAGGACGGGGTCCTCACCCCCGGCCTCGTCGATGTCCAGATCAACGGCGCGGTCGGCGTCGACTTCGCCGAGGTCGACGCCGAGAGCATGGCCGCCGTCGCCTCGGCCCTGCCCCGCACCGGCGTGACCCGGTTCGTCCCCACGCTGATCACCGCCCCGGTCGAGCTGATCGTCAAGCAGTCGCACGCGGTGCTGGACGCGATCGCCACCCTCCCGGACCGCCCGGCCGCCCGGCCGCTGGGGCTGCACCTCGAAGGCCCGTTCCTGTCGCCGCTTCGGCACGGCGTGCACGATCCGAACCTGATGGCCGACCCGGAGCCCGCCGCCATCGACCTGCTCCTGGACGACGAGCGGCTGCGCGCCGCGCTGCGCGTGGTCACCCTGGCGCCGGAGCGGCCGGGCGGGCTGGAGGCGGTCCGCAGGCTGAGCGAGGCCGGAGTGCTGGTGTCGGTCGGCCACACCGACGCCACCGGGGCGGAGACCAAGGCCGCTGCCGACGCGGGGGCGGCCATGGTCACGCACCTGTTCAACGCTCAGCGCGGGCTCGGCCACCGCGAGCCGGGCGTCCCCGGCACCGCGCTGGTCGACGAGCGCTTCACCCTCGGCCTGATCGCCGACCTCGCCCACGTCGACGCGGACGTGTGCCGCCTGGTGTTCAACGCGGCCGCCGAGCGGGTCGCGCTGACCACGGACGCGGTCGCCGCCGCCGGGATGCCGCCGGGCCGGTACCAGCTCGGCGGATCCGACGTGCTGCTGACCGAGGAGGGGGTGCCGCGCTCCCCTGAGGGCACCATCGCGGGGAGCGCGCTCACCATGGACCGGGCCGTCCGCAACATCGTCTCCCTCGGCGTCGACCCCGCGGTGGTCTTCGCCTCGGCGAGCACGGTGCCCGCGGACGTCCTCGGTGAGCACGGGCTCGGCCGCATCGAGCCCGGGGCCGTCGCCGACCTGGTGTGGTGGGATCCCCAACTGCGGCCACGCCAGGTGTGGGTGGACGGCGAGGTCGCCTTCGACGCCCGTGACGGTCGCGTCACCCGCCGCGGGACTGCGCGGGCCGGGGAGTCGCGCCTCCCCGCCGCCGGACGCTGACCGGCGGTCCTCGCTGTTCCATCCGCTTCACCATCGGCCCTCCTTCGCGTGGTGCCCTCGCATCGATGATGCGGGCACCGGCGGGGGAGGGCCGACGCCGTCACGGGATCTGTGGACAACCACCTCCGATGTGGACAACCAGCCGCTCCTGATGCCGTTGAGGCGCCCGCGTGTCGGGGGGGGGGCGTGCTAGGCCACTCCCGATGAAGCGGTGGATTCGACGCGATTCCCGAACTGCCGGCTCAGCCCGGTTGATTGGCGAAGAACTCCCACTGGATGTTGTCCGGATCGCGGGAACTGATCAGTGCTCCGGCGACGGGGACCCTTGAATCCCTTTGGTGGCAACGCCCGCCGCGCGGTGTGCCGGGAAGCGGCGCGGGTGCTGCACGAGCCGGACTGCCAGCGATATCCTGAACCGGCGCTTGCACTCCCGCGACTGGTCGACGGCGAACCCGAGCACTCCCTCGTAAAAGGCTAGGGAGCGGTCGAGATCAGTGACGCGGAAGGTGATAATCGTCCCTGGAATAGGTTGGGCAGTGGTCCGGATCCTATTCGTGCCTGCGGTATGCGCAAATGTTTGGCGTGAATAGAATGCGGCGTTGATTACCTTCACGGTAATCAACGCCGCATGGGGTCTACCGCGTCTTGGTCACCTTCAACAGTCCGCGTGGGCTGTCCGGGTCACCGCCGCGCGCGAGCGCCAAGCCGAGCGCGAGGCGCTGCAACGGCAGGATCTCCAAGACGGGGGACAGCTCCTCCGGGCACATCGGCACGCCGATCCGCAGTGCTGCCGCGACATCCGCCGACGCGGAGCCCACGGCGCACACGTCCGCACCGCGCGCCCGCACGACCTCAAGCACCTCACGCATCGCGTCTCCGCCCTTGCCCGCACTGGTCACCGCGAGCACGGCGGTCTCACCGTCGACCGCGGCGACGGGTCCGTGCAACAGGTCGGCGCCGCTGTACGCACGCGCGGCCAGGTAGCTGGTCTCCGCGAGCTTCAGCGCGGCCTCGGCCGCGCTGGCGTACGAGTAGCCACGGCCCGTCGCCAGGATGCGCTCGACGAAGCGGTAGCGCTGCACCGCCTCCGCAACCGCGCCCTCCGAGCCGTCCAACGCGGACTTCGCGAGCGCGCCGATGTCGAGGGCGGCCTCTGCCTTGCCCCCGCGGATCGCGTCGACCAGGAGGTACAGCGCCAGCAACGTGGTGCTGTAGGTCTTCGTCGCCGCGACCGCCAACTCCTTGCCCGCGCCCACGTCCACCGACAGTTCGGCGACCTGGTTCAGCGGCGAGTCGTCGGTGTTGGTCACCGCGACGGTCAGCGCGCCGCGGCGCCGGGCCGACTCTGTCACCTCGACCAGGTCGGGCGAGCCACCGCTCTGGCTGACCGTGATCAACAGGACGTCGGTGAGATCCGGCTGCGCGCCGTAGAGCGTGGTGGTCGACGCCGAGACCAAACCGGCGGGCAGTTCGAGCAGCACCTCGATGAGGTACTTCGCGTACAGCGCGGCGTGGTCGCTGGAACCCCGCGCGGCCAGCAGCACGAACCGCGGGGCGCGGCGCTTGATCTGCTCGGCGACCGCGGCGATCTCCGGGGCCCGGCGCACCAGGTTGTCGAACAGGACCGGTTGCTCGGCGATCTCCGCCGTCATGTGGCGGCCAGGCTGGCTGGTCATCGGCTGTCCTCCCCCGCCGCGTGCGCGGCGAGCAGCTCGGCGGCGGCGCGCAGGCTGACGTACGAACCGCCGTGGGTGTCGATGCGGGCAGCGCTGCCCAGGTCGGGACCGGGGACGCCCGTTTCCACGTGCACCAGGTCTAGACCAATCTTAGCCAGGCTGAGCACGAGATCGCGAGCTTCAGAATGCCTGTGGGCGTCCCGGGTCACAACAACGACGGGCCGGTCGGACGACACCGCTGGCAGCTCACCCGTCGTCCGGACGACCTCCGTGCCCGGGATCAGCTCGGCGAGGTGCGGGCCGAGGCCCCACGGCACCGGCCCGGCCGCGATGGTCGGTGCCACCTCGACGTCCACCACCAGCGGTGGAGCGCTCAGTGCGAGCGTCCCGGTGACCCGCAGCGCCCGCCGGGCCGCGGTCACCCCGAGCGAGGCGTCCCACGTGCCGGACGGTGTCACCGGGCCGCCGAGCGACCGCGCCCGGGATGCCGCCGACGCCAGCCGTTCCTCCGGCAGGACGCCCGACCGAACCGCATCGACCAGTGCCGCCGCGAGCCGATCGACGATGTCGGCGTCGGCCAGTTCACCGCCGACGCACAGCACGTCGGCGCCCGCGAGCAGCGCCTGGATCGCGCCATCGGCGATGTTCGCGACCGCACCCATCTCCAGCGCGTCGGTGATCACCGCGCCGGTGAAACCGAGCTGACCGCGCAGCACCTCGGTCAGCGCGTGCCGGTTCGTCGTCGCGGGCTCGGGTCCCCAGTCCGGCACGACGAGGTGTCCGCTCATGACCGAGCGCACCCCGGCGTCGACCGCGGCGCGGAACGGGACCAGCTCGGTGTCCCACAGCTGCCGCTCGGTCCTCGGCAGCACCGGCAGGGCGTGATGAGAGTCCACTGTGGACGCGCCATGGCCCGGGAAGTGCTTGGCGCAGGCCGCGATCCCCGCGCTCTGCATACCGGACACGTAGGCGGCGACGTGCGCTGCCGCCCGCTGCGGGTCGGAGCCGAACGCGCGCACCCCGATGATCGGGTCGTCGGGGGTGAGCGTCAGGTCGGCGGACGGGGCGAGGTCCACGGTCACCCCGCACTCCGCCAGCCTCGCCCCCAGCGAGGCCGCGACCGCCGAGGTCAACGCGATGTCGTCGGCCGCCCCGAGCGCCAAGCTCCCCGGCACCAACGATCCCGTCGCCGCGTCGAGGCGGGTGACGTCGCCGCCTTCCTCGTCGATGCCGACCACCACGTCCGGCCGTTCGGCGCGCAGGGCCGCGGTCAGCGCCGCCACCTGCTCGTCGTCAACCACGTTGCGGGCGAACAACACCACACCGCCGAGGCCCTCCGCGACCCGGCGAAGCACCCAGTCCGGGGGAGTCGTACCGAGGAAACCGGGGAGCAGAACGGAATCCACGAGCCGCCGTAGCTCCATAGCGGACTATCCCTTCACGGCGCCGGCGGTCGTGCCGGCCACCAGGTTGCGCTGCACGATGAGGAAGAACGTCAGCACCGGAACGGCGAAGACCACCGAGGCAGCCATCGCGCCGCCCCAGTCGGTGCCGAAGGCCGTCTTGAAGGACGACAGCCACACCGGCAGGGTCTGGTTCGTCTTGTCCCGCATGAACACCAGTGCGTAGAGGAACTCGTTCCACGCCGTGACGAACGAGAACACCGACGTCGACACCAGCGCCGGGCCCAGCAGCGGCAGGGTGACCCGGCGGAAGGCCTGCCACCGGCTGCACCCGTCCACCATCGCCGCCTCTTCCAGCTCCGCCGGGATGCCGTTCACGAAGCCGCGCAAGGTCCAGATGGTGAACGGGAGCGTGGTCGCGAAGTACACCAACAGCAATGAGGGCAGGGTGTTCAGCAGGTCCAGGTCCCGCATCATCAGGTACATCGGGATCAGCAGGGCCTCCAGCGGTGCCATCTGCGCGATGAGCACCAGGAGCAGGAAACCCTTGCGGCCGCGGAACTTCAGCCTGGACAGCGGGATCGCCGCGAGCAGCCCGGCGACCAGCGCCAGCAGCACCGCGCCGATGGTCACCACCAGGCTGTTGGTCAGGAACGAGGAGAAGCCCGGTTTCGTGACCGCGGTGACGAAGTTGTCGAAGGTGAACTCGAACGGGACCAGGTCGTAGCGCGAGCTGAGCACCTGACCGCTCGGCTTCAAGGCCGTCGAGAGCATCCAGTACGTCGGGAACGCGAACACCGCGGCGATGATCAAGGCCAGCGCCGACAAGGAGAATCGCTTCACAGTTCCTCCCTGCCGGAGCGGAGCAGCATGCGCAGGTACTGCGCGGTGAACACGACCAGCACGAGCGTCATCACCACGGCGACCGCGGCCGCGACCCCGAAGTGGCTGCTCGCGATGCCCTTCAGGTACTGCAGCACCGGCAACGTGGTGCTGCCGCCGTCCGGGCCGCCCTCGCGGATCGCCCACACCTGAGCGAAGACCTTGAAGTCCCACAGCACCGACAGGAACGTCGACATCGTCACCAGCGGCGCGATCGACGGCCAGGTCACCGCGCGGAAGGTCTGCACCCCGCTCGCGCCGTCCATGCCCGCCGCCTCGTAGAGGTCACGCGGGACGGACAGCAGCCCGGCGTAGAGGGTGAACGCGATGAACGGCACCGCCTGCCAGACGATCAGCAGGCCGATCACCACCATCGTCGAGGCCCCGGTGGCGAACCACGAGTGCCCGGAGAAGGACTCGAAACCCAGCAGCACCAACGTCTTGTTCAGAATCCCGTACTGCTGGTCGAAGATCCACTGGAACACCGTGGTTGCCGCGAGGATCGGCACCGCCCACGCCAGCACGAGCGTGATCTGCAGGACGATGCGGACCTTGGGGCCGATGTGCCGCATCAGCACCGCGATGCCCAGCCCGGCCAGCACCGTCCCCGCCACGCAGCCCGCGGTGAACAGCACGGTCCGCAGCGTGATGCTCCAGAAATCGGGATCGCCGAGGACCTCGGCGTAGTTGTCGAAGCCCGTCCAGACCACCTCGCCGCGCACCAGCTCGCCGAGGTCGAGCTTGCGGAAGCTGATCAGGACCACCTGCAACGCCGGCCAGCCCAGCATCACCAGCAGCGCGAGCACCGCCGGGGCGAGCAGCAGGTACGGCAGGGCGCGCTCCCCGAAGGGGCGCCTGCGCACAGCGGAAGGCGCCGGAGGGACAGGTCCCACCGGCGCCACCGCGTCAACCGTCGCGGTCACGGTTGGTTCAGCCGAGCAGGCCGTTGAGCTTGGCCGCCGCGTCCGCCGTCGCCTTGGTCGCGTCCTTGGCGCCGGTGAGGTAGGCGGTCAGCATGTCCTTCAACGGGTTCTGCCCCTCCTCGACCGTGCTCCACTTGGGGCTGGCCGGGACCGCCCTGCCGTTGCGCGAGCCCTTGGCCATGGCCGCGCCGACCGGGCTGGCCTCCAGCTCGCCGGTGTCCTTGGAGGTGCCGGGCACCATGCCCCCCTTGGCCAGCTGCGACTGGTACTTCGCGCTGGTCATCAGCTTGAGGTAGTCCTTGGCCAGCGCGGCGTTCTTGCTGCCCGCGGGGATGGCCAGGTTCGAGCCGCCCTGGAAGACCGGCGCCGTGGTGCCCGGGTTCTTCGAGGGGATCGGGAACGCGGCCGACTTGGACTTGATCGACGGGTCGGTCTTGGCCGCGGTGTCGACCTCCCACGGCAGGCCGATGATCATGCCGACCTTGCCCTGGCCGTAGATGCCCGCCTGCTCGGGCTTCTGCTCGTCGGCGTCCTTGGGCGCCTTGGTCGCGGAGACCTCGACCAGCTGCTTGTAGAACTCCAGCGCCGACCGGACCTGGGGAGTCTCCAGCGTCGCGGTGAACTTCTCGCCCTCCTGCCTGGCGATGTCACCGCCCTCGTCCCAGATGAACGACAGCAGCGAGTACCAGTTCTGGCCGGCCAGGTACAGCGGCTGGAACTCGGGGTCGGAGGCGTTGGCCGCCTTCAGCTTGCGGATGGCCTCAAGCCACTCCGCGCGGGAGGTCGGCTCCGTGATGCCCGCCTTGTCGAAGAGGTCCTTGCGGTAGATCACCGAACGGTTGGCCGCGTAGAACGGCACGCCGTACTGCTTGCCCTGCCAGGCGCCGGACTGCTTCAGGCCCTCCAGCCACTGGCTGCCGCCCAGCTCGCTCACGTCCGCCGTCAGGTCGGTGAGCACGCCTTCCTTGGCGAACTTCGGGTTCTGGGTGTTGCCCAGCTCGACCACGTCAGGTGGCTGGTTGCCGGCCAGCGCGGTGGTCAGCTTGTCCTGGATGCCGGTCCACTGCTGGATCTCGTACTTGACCTTGACACCGGGGTGCTTGCTCTCGAACTCCTTGTGCAGCTCGTCGGTCAGCGACGTCGGCGCCGACCCGTTCATCAACCACACGGTGAGCTCGCCGGAGCCCGCCGACGTCCCGCCGCCACCGCCGCAGCCGGTGGCGAACAACGCCACCGCCACGGCGCCTGTCGCCGCCCTTGCCCAAGCCTTCACTGATTGCCGCCCTTCACAACAGCCCGGCGCCTGATCGCACGCGCGACGAAACCGCCCTGGGACTGTCTCGCCACAGTCCCGCTGCCCCGACGGCCGCCCGTTGCGCCTGATCAGTGGCCAGGCGAACAGAAGTGGTGTAGACCAATGCGTGCAGAGTGGTCCGGACCACTCGGCACTGTCAAGGCAGTTGCCAAGACGTTGTAAAGCCGCGTTCGGGGCCACCTGCACCGGCTCCGGCCCTGCTTAGGGCATGCTTGACAGGACCGGACAGTCCGCGGGGAAGGAGCGCAGACGCCATGCTCGACGCGACGCCGTCGGAGGCCGGGGTCAACCCCCGCACCCAGCGCGAGCCGAAGTACTGGGGGCTCAAGCGCCACCTGCTCGACCTGCTGCGCTCCATGCCGCCCGGCTCGCCGATCCCCACCGAGCGCTCCCTCGCGTCGGACTTCGACGTCTCCCGCACCACCGTCCGGCAGGCGCTGGCCGAGCTGACCGTCGAGGGCAGGCTGCTGCGGGTGCAGGGCAAGGGCACCTTCGCGGCCGCGCCCAAGGTCGCCCAGCGGCTGCAGCTGTCCTCCTACACCGAGGACATGCGCGCCCAGGGCCGCCAGCCCACCTCCCGGCTGCTGGAGTCCAGCGAGCAGCCCGCAGAGGCCGAGCTGGCCCGCTACCTCGGGGTCCGGCCGGGCGCCAAGGTGCTGCGGCTGCGGCGCCTGCGGCTGGCCGACGGCGAGCCGATGGCGATCGAGACCACTCACCTCGCGCTGGGCCGCTTCCGCGGTCTGCGCCGCTACATCGGCGTCGGCGGCTCGCTCTACCAGGTGCTGCGCGAGCGCTTCGGCGTGGAGATGGCGCACGCGGACGAGACCATCGAGACCGCGCTGGCCACGCCGGAGGAGGCCGAGCTGCTCGGCGCCGACATCGGCCTGCCGATGCTGCTGCTGTCCCGGCACTCCTTCGACACCGAGGGCAACCCGGTGGAATGGGTGCGCTCGATCTACCGCGGGGACCGCTACAAGTTCGTGGCCCGGCTGAACCCGCCCCAGGGATGAGCACGGTCGTCTGGGGGACACCCCAGGCCAGGGCGGTGCTGGCGACGACGATCCTCGGCTCCGGCATGGCCATGCTGGACGGCACGATCGTCAACGTGGCGCTGCCCGCGATCGGCGACGAGCTGGGCGCCTCGGTCGCCGGGCTGCAGTGGATCCTCGACGGCTACCTGCTGTCGCTGGCCGCGCTGATCCTGGTCGCCGGATCGCTGGGCGACATCTTCGGCCGCAGGCGGATGTTCGTCATCGGCACGGTGTGGTTCGGCCTCGCGTCGCTGCTCTGCGGTCTCGCGCCGACCACGACGCTGCTCGTCCTCGCGCGGGTGCTGCAAGGCATCGGCGGAGCGCTGCTGGCGCCGGGCGCGCTGGCGATCCTGCAGTCGGCCTTCCCGCGCGACCAGCGGGCGCGGGCGATCGGCGCCTGGTCGGGGCTTTCCGGCGTCGCGACGGCCATCGGCCCCCTGGTCGGCGGGCTGCTGATCCAGGCGGGCTCGTGGCGGCTGGCGTTCCTGATCAACCTGCCCATGGCCGCCGCATGCGTCTGGATGGCGCTGCGGCACGTCCCGGAGTCCAGTGATCCCGAGGCCGCCCGCCGTCCCGACGTGCTCTCCGCCGTTGTCGGAGCGCTCGGGCTGGCCGGGGTGACGGCCGCGCTCGTCGAGGCGCCCGGGCTCGGCGTGACGCATCCGCTCGTGCTCGTCGGCGGCATCGGCGGGCTCGCGGCGATGATCGCTTTCTGCGTGCTGCAGACCCGGCGCCGGGTACCCCTCGTACCGCCTTCGCTGTTCGCGAGCAGGACGTTCGTGCTGTCCAACGCGTTGACCCTGGTGGTCTACGCGGCGCTCGGTTCGATCATGGTGCTGCTGGTGTTGCAGCTGCAGGTCTGGCTGCGCTACTCGCCGACCGCGGCCGGGCTGGCCAGCCTGCCGATCACCGTGCTGATGCTCGTCCTGTCCGCGCGGTCCGGGAAGCTCGCCCAGCGCGTCGGCCCCCGGCTCCAGCTCGTGGCCGGACCGCTGCTGATCGCGGCGGGCACCCTGATGCTGACCCTCGCCGTCCCGGGGGCGAGCTACCTCACCGGAGTGCTGCCCGGCCTGCTGGTGTTCGGGCTCGGGCTGGCGGCGATGGTCGCCCCGGTCACCGCGACCGTGCTCGCCGCCGCGCCGGACCGGTTCGCCGGTGTCGCCTCCGGGGTGAACAACGCCGTGGCGCGGACCGGCACCTTGCTCGCGGTCGCGGTGCTGCCGCCGGCGGTGGGCCTGACCGGCGACGCATACACCGATCCCGCCGCGATGACGGCCGCGTGGCAGGTCGCGCTCGTGGTGTGCGCGGTGCTCACGGCCCTCGGCGGAGTGCTGGCGCTGGGGATCGACAACTCCGCGCTCGGGACCGGGGAGCCCGCCGAAGTGGCTGAGCAGCCCCGGCCCGGGGAGTGCCTGGCGTGTGGTGTGGAAGGTCCGCCCACGCACATCCGTGCACGGATGAACAAGTAGTTCAAACGTTCACATGCTGATCAGACGAGTTTCGCGAAGAGTTCCGCGTCCATGTTGCCGCCGCTGACCACGACGACGGTGCGGCCGCGCGGCAGTTCGTCGGCGCGGTTGAGGTAGGCCGCGAGCGGGACCGCGCCGCTGGGTTCGGCGACCAGACGGGCGTTGTGCGCGAGCCAGCCGACGGCCGAGGTGATCTCGTCCTCCGTGACCGTCACGATGTCGTCGACGCGGGCGCGCAGGTGCGCCAGCGTCAGCTCGGAGAGGTAGCTGCGCAGGCCGTCGGCGATGGTGCGCCCGCGCTGCTCGGCGCTCCACCGGTCCAGCACGCCGGAGCGGTAGCTGGCCTGCGCGTCGGCGGCCAGCTCGGGCTCGACGCCGACCACCTTCGCCGCCGGGCAGAGCGCCTTGATCGCGGTCGCCACCCCGGAGAGCAGGCCGCCGCCGCTGACCGGGACGAGGACCAGCTCGACCTCGGGCAGGTCCTCGGCGATCTCCAGGCCCGCGGTGCCCTGGCCCGCGATCACGTGCGGGTGGTCGTACGGCGGGACCATCGGCAGGCCGCGCTCGCGCGAGATCGCCTCCGCGGTCTCCTGGCGCACTGCCAGCTCGCACTGCACGATCTCCGCACCGTGCCGCCGGGCCGCGTCGATCTTCGTTTGCGGTGTGCCGTAGGGGACGACGACCACGGCGGGCACGCCGGTCACCTTCGCCGCGTAGGCGAGCGCCTGTGCGTGGTTGCCGCTGGAGTGCGTCACCACCCCGCGCTCCCGTTCCTGCTTCGTCAAGCGCAGCAAGGCGTTCGTCGCGCCGCGGATCTTGAAGGCTCCGGTCGGCTGCAGGCTCTCCGGTTTGATCCACAGTGGACGGTCGGGGTCGCCCGCGAGGCAGGGCAGCAGCGGCGTGCGCACCGCGGTACCGCGCAGCAGCTCCGCTGCGGAGCGGACGTCGTCGATCGTGATCAGCTCGGGCATGGCGCCATTCTGCCCGCCGATGGTGGCCGCGCTCACGTGCCGACAACCCTTCGCGCCGCGTCCCCGTCCACCTAGACGGGAGGTTGACGAAACAGCGATGAGCGAGGAAACCAAGGAAGAACGCAAGCTCGACATCACGACGACGAAGGTGGTCGCGGGTGCGCTGGCCGCGGTGACGGCCGCGTTCCTGGGTGCCCAGCTCGGGGTCGCCGGGACGGTGATCGGGGCGGCGCTCGCCAGCGTGGTCAGCACGATCGGCGGCGCGCTCTACGAACACTCGCTCGACCGCAGCCGCAACGCGGTCCGGGACAAGATCGGCACCGTGCGCACGGAACGGCTCGACGCCCCGACCGAGGTGATCGCCAGGCCTCAGCCCGAGCGCGGGAAGCCGTGGTGGACGCGGCGGCGCTGGTGGGTGGTGGGCGCGACCAGCGGGCTGGCCTTCGCCCTGGCCATGGTGCTGGTCACCGGTATCGAGCTGATCGGAGGACAGCCGCTGTCCGGAAACGGGGGCGGGTCCACGGTCGGCAAGATCTTCCAGGGCGGTTCGGGGCAGCACCGCGAGCAGCCGCCGGTGGAGCAGCCGCCGCCGACCACCTCCGAGCGGCCCGCGCCGACCACCACGAATCCGCCGACCACGCAGAACCCGCCGACGACGACCGCGCCGCCGACCACGACGACGCCGCCTCCGGCCACCACGACGCAGAGCCCGCCGACGACGACGAGCCGGCAGGAAACGACCGGGTGAGCCCTACGAAGGTAGGGAGTTGGCGCGATGGCTCGCGGTCTTCCGCGAAAGGGCGGGCGACGCCCTGGATGGCGGATACCGACGCCGGTCACTGCTCCATATAACGACCGCGTAAGCGAAAGCACTCACCGTGAGCGCGCGCGTTCGCGGGCTCCCCCTGCCTTGGCCCGCGAACGACCCTGCGGCCAGAGGGAGGCGTCATGCAGTCCGCGGTGCGCTTCATCGGAACTGCTTTATTGGCTACGGGAACGGTGGCGGCACTCACCGTCCCCGCTTCGGCGAACGAGGTCTTCGGTTCGCCGGAGATGTTGACCGCCATGCAGCGCGATCTCGGCCTCACCGCCGAACAGGCGACGGCCCGTGCTGCCAACGAGATGAGGGCGGCCGAGACTGAGGCTCATCTCCGCGGTGTCCTCGGCGACAGCTTCGCCGGGGCCCACTTCGCTCACGGCAGCGCGAAACTGACCGTGTCGGTGACCGACGCGGGCAAGGCCGATGTGGTGCGCGCCGGGGGTGCCGAGCCGCGCTTCGTCGCGCGCAGCGCCAGGAGTCTCGACGCAATTGTGTCCACTTTGGACAGATCGAGCGCGCCTGTCCGCGGTGTCAGCTCGTGGCACGTCGACACGGTGAACAACCGTGTCGTGGTGACCGCGAAAGTCGTCGCGGACGGCGAGGAGTTCGTCAGGGCCAGTGGTGCGGACGCCGACGCTGTCGAGGTGCGGCAGAGCGACCGGCAGCCGACCCTGCGCTACGACGTCCGTGGCGGCGACGCGTACTACACGAGCGTTTACCGTTGCTCCATCGGCTTTTCGGTGCAGGGCGGGTACGTCACCGCGGGCCACTGTGGCCGCGCAGGCAGCGCAACCCAGGGCTACAACCGGGTTTCCCAGGGGAGTTTCCGCGGCTCCACCTTCCCCGGCGGTGACTACGGCTGGGTCGCCACGAACTCCAGCTGGGCCCCGCGCGGCGTGGTGAACCGCTACAGCGGCACCGTGGCGGTGCGCGGTTCGAACGAGGCCGCGATCGGCTCGTCGGTCTGCCGTTCCGGCTCGACGACGGGCTGGCACTGCGGCGTGGTCACCGCCAAGAACGAGACCGTCCAGTACCAGCAGGGCGCGGTCCACGGCATGACCAGGACCAACGCCTGCTCCGAGCCGGGTGACTCGGGTGGCGCCTGGCTGACCGGCAACCAGGCGCAGGGCGTGACCTCGGGTGGCTGGGGCGATTGCCGCACCGGCGGCGAGACGTGGTTCTACCCGGTCAAGCCGATCCTGTCGCGCTACGGCCTGGGACTGATCCTCGGCTGATCCGTAGGGGGCACCGGCTAGTGCAGCTCGCCCCCTACGAAAGTAGGGACATGGCCTTGAACTGAAACCCTTGCCCCGAATGGCGGATGCCAAGGGCAATCACGGCTCCATAACGTCCCACGAAAGTGATTCGGCTCTCACTGTAAGTCACTGCGTAACGCAGCTCAGCTCTAGCTTCCTCGCGGGCACCCCTGACCTGGCCCGCGAGCGACCCTGCAGCAAGAGGGAGATGTCATGAAGCCGAAGTTCGCGGTCCGCTACGTCGGATCTGCGCTACTGGCACTGGGGTCGGCGGCGGCCCTCACCCTGCCCGCGGCGGCGGCCGCACCGGGGGACACGTTCGCCTCCCCGGAAATGCTCACCGCGATGCAGCGCGACCTCGGTCTGACCGCCGCTGAGGCGACGGCAAGGGCCACGAACGAGATGAAGGCGGCCGAGGCCGAGGCGGGCCTGCGCGCCGCGCTCGGCGACAGCTTCGCCGGATCCCACTTCGCCCACGGCAGCGCCAAGCTGACGGTGTCGGTGACCGACGCGGCCAAGGCCGACGCGGTCCGCGCCGCGGGCGCCGAGGTCCGGCTGGTCGCCCGCAGCTCCGCGCAGCTCGACGCGATCAAGTCCACCTTGGACAAGGCCGACCAGCACGCCAGCGGGGTCAGCGGGTGGTACGTCGACACGGTGAACAACCGCGTCGTCGTCACCGCGAAGGTCGTCGCGGACGGCGAGAAGTTCGTCAAGGCCAGCGGGGCCGACGCGAGCGCGGTCACCGTGGTGCAGAGCAACGAGGAACCGACCACGCTCTACGACGTGCGCGGCGGCGACGCGTACTACATGGGCGGCGGGCGCTGCTCGGTCGGCTTCTCCGTCCAGGGCGGCTACGTCACCGCGGGCCACTGCGGCACCGTCGGCACCGCGACGCAGGGCTTCAACCGCGTCGCCTCCGGCAGCTTCCGCGGCTCCAGCTTCCCCGGCAACGACTACGCCTGGGTCGGCACGAACTCCAACTGGACCCCGCGCGGTGTCGTGAACCGCTACAACGGCGGCACGGTGGCCGTGAAGGGCTCCTCGGAGGCCGCGGTGGGCGCGTCGATCTGCCGCTCCGGCTCCACCACGGGCTGGCGCTGCGGGACCATCCAGGCCAAGAACCAGACCGTCCGCTACCCCCAGGGCACGGTCAACGGCATGACCAGGACCAACGCGTGCGCCGAGCCGGGTGACTCCGGTGGCTCCTGGCTGTCGGGCAACCAGGCCCAGGGCGTGACCTCCGGCGGCTCCGGCAACTGCACCTCCGGCGGCACGACGTACTTCTTCCCGGTCAACCCCATCCTCAGTCGCTACGGGCTCCGGCTCGTCACCAGCTGATCACGGGGAGGGGCCAGCCGACGCGCTGACCCCACGGAGAGCACCCACGGGCACCCTGCACCCGTGGGTGCTCTTCTTTGCGCTCTCCGTGTCGGAACCTGCTAATGGCGGGTGCTTGATTAAATATTTTTAGACCGAAAGGGTGAAACCAGGGGTTCATTTGTTGCAGAGAGTCGCATAGCTTCCGTCCAGACGGGCTAGCGCCCCGGTCCACCTGACGGAAGGACGGTTCGGATGTCTCGACGCACCGCGACTCGTGCCCTCGGCGTCGCACTGCTTGTCACCGCCACCGCTGGTTCCCTCGCCGCCCCCGCACTCGCGGCCGGTGGCAGCTCTCCGTCCGGCGCGGTGCTCTCCGCGATGCAGCGGGACTTCGGCCTCTCCGCCGAGCAGGCGAGGCAGCGGGTTCGCCAGGAGGCCGACGCGGCCCGGGTCGCCGCGAGCGCCCGCGCCGCCGCCGACAGCTCCTACGCGGGTTCCTGGCTGGAGTCGGGCAAACCGGTCGTCGCGGTCGCCGATGCCGCGCGCGCCGACGCCGTGCGCGCCACGGGCGCCGAGGCCCGCGTCGTCCAGAGCAGCCGTGCCCAGCTCGACGGAGCCAAGGCCGCGCTCGACCGCCGCACCGACTCCTCGCCCGCCGAGGTCGGCAGCTGGTACGTGGACGAGCCCACCAACTCCGTCGTCGTCACCGTCGACAAGGGCAGGCGCACCCCGGCGACGGACGCCTTCGTCGCGGAGGCGGCCAAGTCCGGCACGCAGGTCCGCGTCGAGGAGACCGAGGGCGTCGCCGTCGCCACCGGGGACCTGATCGGCGGCAACGCGATCTACATGGGCGGCGGCACCGCGGGCCGGTGCTCCGCGGGTTTCGCGGCCAAGACCACCTCGGGTGAGCCGCGCCTGATCACCGCGGGCCACTGCTCCAAGCCCGGCCCGGTGGTCGCGCTCGGCAACCTCGGCATCGGCCAGTTCGTCAACACGAACTGGAAGGACGGCAACGACTTCGCCGCGGTCGCGGTGGACCCGCTGACCTGGACCCTGCAGCCGATGGTGAACCAGTGGAACGGCGGCAACGTCACGGTCAAGGGCTCCGAGGAGGCCCCGCTCGGCGGCGCCGTCTGCAAGTCCGGCTCCACCACGCAGTGGACCTGCGGCACCGTCCGCGCCCGCAACGTGACGGTGAAGTACGGCCAGGCCGACGGCTCCACGGTGGTCGTGCGCGGCCTCACCCAGTACACCGCGTGCGTCGAGCAGGGTGACAGCGGCGGTTCGAACATCTCCGGCGACCAGGCGCAGGGCCTCACCAGCGGGGCGCGCCTGAAGGACGTCGACGGCAAGCTCCGCTGCCTCTCCAGCGCCGAGTCGGGCATGAACTCGGTGTCGTGGTTCCAGCCGATCAACGAGGCGCTGAAGGAGTACAGCCTCACCCTGGTCACCGGCTGACCGCACCCCAGGACAGGAGGTTGTCCCAGCGCGCACTGGGACAACCTCCTTTTTTCATGCGCGCAGGCGGGCGGCGATCGACGCGGCGGCGGCTCGGGGGTCGTCGGACTCGGTGATCGCCCGGACCACCACGACCCGGCGGGCGCCAGCCTCGACCACCTCGCCGAGACGGGACTCGTCGATGCCGCCGATCGCGAACCACGGACGTTCGTAGTTCTGCGCCGCGGTGTGGCGGACCAGGTCGAGTCCCGCGGCGGGTCGTCCCGGCTTGGTCGGCGTCGGCCAGCACGGGCCGGTGCAGAAGTAGTCGGCACCCGCCTCGTGCGCCGCGTGCTCGGCCTGGGTGGGGGAGTGGGTCGAGCGCCCGATCGCCACGTCCTCACCGAGGATGCGCCGGGCCCAGGCCACCGGGAGGTCGCTCTGGCCGAGGTGCAGGACGTCCGCGCCCGCCGCGAGGGCGATGTCGGCGCGGTCGTTCACCGCGAGCAGCGCGTCGTGCCGGGTGCACGCCTCGCCGAGGACCTCCAGTGCCGCGAGTTCCTGTTCCGCTTCGAGGTTCTTGTCGCGGAGCTGGATGACGTCCACCCCGCCCGCGAGCGCGGCGTCGGCGAACTCGGCCAGGTCACCGCGCTCCGTTCGCGCGTCCGTGCACAGGTAGAGGCGCGCCGCCGAGAGCCTGCGGCGGATCTCCTTGCCGTCGAGAAGGGGCATGGCGGTCACAGTACAAGCGGGTATGGTGGGAGCCGGTCCGCACGGGAGCCTGGAGAGACCGGGCTGAGAGGGGGTCTGACGACCCCGACCGTCGAACCTGATCCGGGTAATGCCGGCGCAGGGAGCGTGAGGTCGTGTTCAGTGGTGCGCGTGGTTCGGTCATCGTCGTCGGCGGTGGCGTCATCGGCCTGTCCGTGGCGTGGCGGGCCGCGGCGGCGGGGTTCGCCGTCTCCGTGCTCGATCCCGCGCCTGCCTCAGGGGCTTCCGCGGTCGCCGGGGGCATGCTCGCGCCGCTGACCGAGGCGTGGCCCGGCGAGGAAGCCTTGCTGGAACTGGGATCGGCGTCACTGCGCCGCTGGCCGGAGTTCGCGCGCGAGCTGGCCGCTGCCAGCGGGCGGGATGCCGGACTGCGCGAGGAGGGCACGCTCGTCGTGGCGGTGGACGCCGCCGATCGGGCCGATCTGCTCGCGCTCGCCGATCACCTCGCTTCGCTGGGCAGGCACGCGGAACCGTTGACCGGGAAGCAGATCCGTTCTCTGGAACCCGCGATCGGTCCGTCTGTCCGAAGTGGACTTTCGGTGCCTGGTGATCTCGCCGTGGACAACCGGAAGGTGCTCGCGGCGCTGCGCGCGGTCTGCGAGGTCGAGTCGGTCCGGGTGGCGGAGGTCGGGCCGGCAACGGTGCGGCTGGCCGACGGAGCCACGAGGCGCGCCGACGTCGTCGTGCTCGCGGCGGGCGCGTGGAGCGGACAGCTGTACGAGCCGTTGCGGCACGTGGTGCGGCCGGTGAAGGGGGAGATCCTTCGCTTGCGCGCCACCAGGTCCACGCTTCCCCCGCCGAGCAGGACCGTGCGCTGTTCGGTGCAGGGCAACCACGTCTACCTGGTGCCGAGGGACGACGGCGGGTTGGTGGTCGGCGCGACCCAGTACGAGGCCGGCTTCGACACGACGGTCACGGCGGGCGGGGTCCGCGATCTGCTGCGGTGGGCCGAACAGGTGCTGCCGACCATCTCGGAGTACGAGTTCGTCGAGAGCGCGGCGGGACTGCGCCCGGCCAGCACCGACAACCTGCCGGTGATCGACGAGTTCGAGCCCGGGTTGGTCGTGGCGACCGGGCACCACCGCAACGGCATGCTGCTGGCGCCGATCACCGCCGATCTCGTGCTGGCCCGCCTGGAAGGGAAGTCATGAGGATTCGGCTCAACGGCAAGGAAACCGCGCTCGCGGCCGGGAGCACGGTCGCCGACGCGCTCGCCCTGCTCGGGGCGCCCGACTCGGGGGTCGCCGTCGCGGTCGACGGTGACGTGGTCCCCAGGAGCCGGTGGGACACCGAGTTGCGCGAGGGCGCGGTCGTGGAAGTTCTCACCGCGGTGCAGGGAGGGTGATGGCGATGTCGGACGACCAGCTGGTGATCGCGGGCCGCGGGTTCGGCTCTCGGTTGATCATGGGTACCGGGGGCGCGGGCAACCTCTCCGTGCTGGAGCGGGCCCTGGTCGCCTCGGGCACCGAGATGACCACCGTCGCGATGCGCAGGATGGACGCCGAGGGTGGCACCGGAGTGCTGGAGCTGTTGCGGCGGTTGAAGATCCAGCCGCTGCCGAACACCGCGGGCTGCCGCACGGCCGCCGAGGCCCTGCTCACCGCGAGGCTGGCGCGCGAAGCGCTCGGGACGGACTGGGTGAAGCTGGAGGTCGTCGCCGACGACGACACCCTGCTCCCCGATCCGCACGAACTGCTCGACGCGGCGGAAACCCTTGTCTCTGAAGGGTTCTCGGTGCTCCCGTACACCAATGACGATCCGGTGCTGGCCCGCAGGCTGCAGGACGCGGGCTGCGTCGCGGTGATGCCGCTGGGCTCGCCGATCGGCACCGGGCTGGGCATCCGCAACCCGCACAACATCGAGCTGATCGTGTCCAGGGCGACCGTGCCGGTCATCCTCGACGCGGGAATCGGCACCGCGTCGGATGCCGCGCTGGCCATGGAACTGGGCTGTGACGCCGTGCTGCTGGCGACCGCGGTCACCAGGGCCCAGCACCCGGAGCTGATGGCGGCGGCGATGCGCGCGGCCGTCGAGGGCGGACGACTCGCCCGCCGTGCCGGACGCATCCCCCGGCGGTTCTGGGCCCACGCGTCCAGCCCGGCGAGGGAGGGCTAGCGCGCGTTCCGGAGCTCGTGCAGCTCGGTGCGCAGCGCCCGCACCTCGGCGAGCAGCATGTCGTTGGAGATCAGCGTCTCCTCCTGCTGCTCGCGCTCCGCGGCGACCTGGTGCTCCATCGCGCTCACACCCACCGCGATGAACAGGTTCAGCACGGTGAAGGAGGTGATCAGGATGAAGCCGACGAAGAACAGCCAGGCCCACGGCTCCTTGTCCATGATCGGCCGGGCCACGTCCGACCACGCCTCACCGGTCATCACCTGGAACAGGGTGAACAGCGACCGGCCGAGGTCGCCGAAGTACTCCGGGGAGATCTCGCCGTAGAGCTTGGTGGCCATCACCCCGCCGACGTAGATCACCAGCGCCAGCAGCGCGGCGATCGAGGCCATCCCCGGGATCGCGGTCAGCAGCGCGGAGACCACCCGGCGCATGCTCTTCACCATCGACACCAGCCGCAGCGCCCGCAGGACGCGCAGCGCCCGCAGCACCGCGAAGGACCCCGACGTCGGCAGCAGCGCGAGGCCGACGATCGCGGCGTCGAAGCAGTTCCACGGATCGGTGAAGAACTCCCGCCCGCTCGCGTACAACCGCAGCACCAGCTCGGCGACGAAGATCGCCAGGGCGAGCCGGTCGACGGTGTGCAGCACGGTTCCGTAGCGGGACATGAGCGCGTCGGAGGTTTCCAGTCCCAGGGTGACCGCATTGATCATGATCACCGCGATGATGCACCGCTGGAAACCGGGTGATTCGATTAACAGCCGAAGGCGCGCACGCGTCATGAGCAGGGCTCCCAGGGTGAAACGATCATCAGGGCTCGATCGAGCCTAATGCGCTGTCAGCGCTGAGTGCTCATTCAGTCACTGACAGTACCCGGGCGTGAACGGACCGCTTTTTGTCGAGCCGGAATCCGCACCGCTGGTAGATGCCCAATGCACCGGTCGGGTTGTCGGCATCCACGGAAAGCGCCGCTCGGGTGAACCCCGCGTCACGACTGTCGGCCAGCGCGCGCAACAGCATCACCGTCGCCAGCCGGTTCCCACGCCACCGCCGCCGCACGCCGATCGTGGCGTACCAGACCTCGCGGACACCGGTGGCCGCCGCGTCCGCCTCGAACTCCTTGGACAGCAGGTAACCCGCGACCTCCTCGCCGTCCAGCACGAGGTAGGACACGGCCGGGCGGAACCAGCTGTCGCCGGTGTACCAGTGCTTCCAGCCGTCGCGGTCGACCTCGGTCGAGCCCCAGTGGTCGCGGAAGGCCTCGTTGTGCGCCAGCCGGAGCGCTTCGTCGTGGCGCGCGTCGTACGGGACCAGCCGCAGGCCCTCCGGCAACGGCTGGTCGGCGACCCCCGGGTCCGGATCGGTGGAGCGCTTCAGCTCGAAGAACCACCGCTGCGGCACGAAACCCGCGGAGGCCAGCAGCGCGCGCAGCGCGGAGTTGTGCTCGCCGCAGGAGATGCTGACCTCGCCGGGCAGATCGGGCCGGTTCTCGCGGTGCAGTTCGCCCGCGCGCTCGGTGATCCACTGGACGAGCCGCCTGCCGATGCCGCGCCCGCGCCAGTCGGGGTGCACCACGCTCTGCGAGGGAAGGCGGTACCTGCCCTCCGGGGTGACCCGCTTGTCCAGGATCGCGTAGGCCACCAGCGTCGAGCCGTCGAGCACGGCGATCGAGTCGCGCTCGGGATCGACGTCCGGGTCCGCCCACTCCTCGCGGAGGTCGGCCTCGCTGTAGTGCTCGCCCGCCTGGTCGACGCGCTCGGCGGCGGCGAGCAGCGCGGCCCAGCCCGGGATGTCGCCGTCCACCACCGGACGCCACAGCAGGTTCATGCGTCGGAAGCTACGACCGCCTCTTCCCCCTCGCGACCGAATTTCCCTTTCGTGCGAGGCGGTTGCACGGTGGCCAGGCCCCAGTCCTCCCGGAAGTCGCTCACCGTCAGCCAGGCCAGCCGGACGTTGACGCCGAACAGCTGCCGCACCGAGGCGAGCGTGTTGAAGCCGCCGACCGTCTCGTTGGTGCGGCCCCGCTCCAGCTGGTTCTCGGTGAGCCCGTCGTCGAAGACCTCCAGCAGCGTCGCCGCGTAGTAGAGGTAGCAGAGCGCTTCGAGCTGGAGGTGCCACAGCTCGCCGTCGAGGATGGGCGGGTTGCTCGCGCCTTCGAGCAGCCGCGCCGCGTCCGGCTTCGCGTGCAGCTGGATGTGCCGCATCAGCTCGCTCGCGTACGGCTCGTCGGCCAGACCACGGGCGATGACCGTGCGCAGCGCGGCGACCTTGCCGGCGAGGTCCTCGGCGACCAGGCCCTGGCACACCGCGGCGAGGGAGCGCTTCTGCGAAGCCACCACGGTGCGGGCGGTCCTGATCAGCTCGCGCGGCAGCCCGCCGGAGACGCTGTGGCACAGGCACACGAAGGGCTCCGACATGCCGAGCACGCGGCTGCGCAGCAACGCCCGCGCGTCGTCGAGGCCGAGGTAGTCGACGCGGAAGATCGTGTCGAACGCGCTGTCGAAGGCGTCGCGCACGGGCAGCCCTCGCCGCTCGAACGCCGCGAGCGCGTCCTCGGAGACCGACACCAGGAACAGGCAGCCCGGAACGTCGATGGAGAACAACGCCTTGACCTCGTTGACGAACTCCTGGGCGCTCTCCGGGGAGAGGATCTTGTCCAGTTCGTCGAGGATGATCGCGATCCGGATGCGCGCGATCTTGGGGACCGTGCCGAGCACGTCCGCGGCGGTGGTGAGGAAGTCGCGGAAGTCGCTGACCACCTCGGGATAGGTCATGGCCTGCCGGGCGAACTCCACCGCGCCGGTCCGGCTGCCCTCGGCGCCGAAGAGCAGCCCGACCTTGCCGGACCAGCCGGAGGTGTGCTTCTGGAGGTAGCGGATCGCGTCGAGCTTGTCCTCCGCGCACGCGCACAGATCGCGCAGGCTCTTCACCTCCGCGGTGCTCATCGCGACCCGCACGGCGGGCGTACGTCGTTTCACGGCGAGGAAGATCACCGAGGCGAGGGCGAGCACCGCCACCAACGGCCACCAGACGCCCTCGCGGAACACGGCGAGGTCCTGCGCGCGCAGCGTCGTCGTGCCCAGGTAGCCGACGCCCAGCCAGCCCGCGAGCACGATCGGCACGATCGCGATGTGCCGCATCCACCTGCCGAACCTGCGCCACCAGCTCGTGGTCGAGCTGATGTGCTTGCGGCCGAAGCGAAGCACCTCACGGCAGAGCCCCGCGTACAGGTGCAACGTGAAGTCGCGGGGGTCGTAGCGCACCGGAACGCTCTCCACCAGGGCGATGTGTTCCTCGCCGGGCCCGAGGAAGATCCCGTCGCGGTAGGCCTCCAGCAGGGTCGACTTGCCCGCGCCGCGGGAACCCGCGATACCGATCGCGCCTCCGCCGATGCCGCTGGTCACCCGCCGGAACTCGGCGAAGGTCCCGGTGGCCACGACGAACTCGGTCGAGCGCAGGTGCTGCAGGCCCTTGGCGTCGTGCACGTCGAGCTTCGTCGAGAACGGCGGACTCACCATGTCGTTGACCTGGCGGAGGATCAGCGGCCGGATCGCCTTGTCCACCACCGCCCGTTCCCAGCGCTTGTACGCCGAGCGCCGCGCTTCCTGCAACTCCGTCAACCTGCGCCGCCACGACGGGCTGCCGAGGCGCCGGGGATCGCTGGAGAGCCACTTCGGCAGCCAGGCGGTGCCGCGTCGGGCGACCAGCGGCCGGAGCACCACGACGACCAGGAAGCTCACCGCGATCGCCGCGGCGACCGGCACCCACGGCAGGGTGACCGCGTCCCAGACGGCGAGCCCGATCCAGGCACCCGCACCGAAGAAGGCACCGAACAGCAGGCTGACGATGACGTCACGGCTGCCTTCGACGCCCTGGAGGTCGTCGTAGGCGCCGAACAGGCAGAACCCCGAGAGACCCGCGGCGAGCACGGTCGCCGGGAGCCAGACCAGCCAAGCGGTGAAGCCGTTCGTGGCGGCTCGCGTCGGTTCCACGAGCAGCACCAGCATGAGGATCTGACCGCCGGCGAGGCCGAGCCCCAGAGCGATCGCCCCGCCGCTGACCTCCTTGCCGCAATGGCGGTTGTAGGCACCTTCGGCCTTCACCAGCACGGTGAAGCCGAACACGATCGCGCCCAGCACCACCCAGAAGCCACCGACGACGGGCTGCAGCACCGGCCACAACTGCCACACCGCGAGGGGGAAGACGATCCCCAACCACACCCAGAGGCCCATCGACCGCTGCACGCGCTGGTAGGCGCGGCGCTGGTTCGCGGCGACCCCGGACGTGGCCGCGCGCGGGTGCTGGTGGTCGTCGAGGTTGCGCTCGGCCTCGCGCAGCGCGGCGATCTCCAAGTTGGTGGCCCGCAACAACTCGTCGGTGCGCTGGGTCGTCCGCTGCTCGACGGTCTCCGGCTTCACCCGGCCCTTGACGAGCGCGTTGCGGATGTCCGGTTCGTCGAGGGTGCGGCGCACCAGGGGCCGGATCGCCTCGGTCAGCCGGGGCACGAGGCCGGATGTGTTCTCCCATTCCGCGGGCAGCAACGACGCCTCGGACAACGAGTACCTCCGGTGACGGGTGATCTTGCGTTCTACCCTGCCGCAAGGCCCGCGGTGCTGCTCCGTTCAGGTTGTGGCTGTTGCGTTACACCGGTGTTGTGGAAATCCGCCAGAACGTCGAGACCGGGCCGACGCCCGCGCCCAGCGGGTAGGAGTGCGCGACCGCCCGCTGCACGAACCGCTTGCCGAAGCGCACCGCCTCCAGCACCGGCGCCCCCCTGGCCAGCGCCGCGGTGATCGCCGAGGCCATGGTGTCGCCGCCGCCGTGGGTGTGCGGGGTGTCGTAGCGGGCCCCCGGCAGCTCGTAGAACTCGGTGCCGTCGAAGAGCAGGTCGACGCACTCCGGGTCCTGGGTCAGGTGCCCGCTCTTGATGAGCGTCCACTGCGGGCCCAACGCGTGCACGGCCCGCGCGGCGTCGGCGAGCTGTGCGCGCGTGCTCACCTCGACCCCGGTCAGCAGCCGGACCTCGTCCAGGTTCGGCGTCACCAGCGTGGCCATCGGGAAAAGCAGGTCCCGCAAGGCGTTCAGCGCGTCGGCGTGCAGCAGCGGGTCGCCGTGCATCGACGCCGCGACCGGGTCGACGACGAAGGGCGCCGTGCCCTCCTGGCCGATCCCCACCTTGTGGCACGCCTTCGCGACCGCGTCGATGATGGCCGCCGAGGCGAGCATGCCCGTCTTCGCCGCGTCCACCCCGATATCGCCGACCACGGCCTCGATCTGGGCGGCCACGGTCTCCGCCGGGATCTCGACGAAGTCCTTGACCCCCAAGGAGTTCTGCACGGTGACCGCGGTGACGGCGGTCATCCCGTGCACGCCGCAGGTCAGGAACGCGCGGATGTCGGCGTGCATGCCCGCGCCGCCCGCGGAGTCCGAGCCCGCGATCGTCAGCGCGCGCGGCGGTGTCTCCCAGGCCTCGTCCGAGCTCAGCGCGCGGCCCGGAAGCGCGTTCACGGGTTCACCACCGGCAGGTACACCTTCCCGCCCTGCTCGTCGAACTCCTCGGACTTCTCCCGCATCCCGGCCTCGATCGCCTCCACAGTGGACAGTCCGCGCTCCTCGGCGTACTTCCGGACGTCCTGGGTGATCTTCATCGAGCAGAACTTCGGCCCGCACATCGAGCAGAAGTGCGCCGTCTTCGCCGGAGCCGCGGGCAGGGTCTCGTCGTGGAAGGCGCGCGCGGTGTCCGGGTCGAGGGACAGGTTGAACTGGTCCTCCCACCGGAACTCGAAGCGGGCCTTGGACAGCGCGTCGTCGCGCTGCTGCGCCCTGGGGTGGCCCTTGGCCACGTCGGCGGAGTGCGCGGCGATCTTGTAGGCGATCACGCCCGCCTTCACGTCGTCCCGGTTGGGCAGGCCCAGGTGCTCCTTCGGCGTGACGTAGCAGAGCATCGCGGTGCCGTGCCAGGCGATCTGCGCCGCGCCGATGGCCGAGGTGATGTGGTCGTAGGCGGGGGCGATGTCGGTGGCCAGCGGGCCGAGCGTGTAGAACGGCGCCTCACTGCACAGCTCCTCCTCCAGCCGGACGTTCTCGGCGATCTTGTGCATCGGCACGTGGCCGGGGCCCTCGATCATCACCTGCACGTCGTGCTCGCGGGCGATGTGCGTCAGCTCGCCGAGCGTGCGCAGCTCCGCGAACTGGGCCTCGTCGTTGGCGTCGGCGATCGAGCCCGGCCGCAGCCCGTCCCCGAGGGAGAAGGTCACGTCGTAGGTGCGCAGGATCTGGCACAGCTCCTCGAAGTGCGTGTAGAGGAAGCTCTCCTTGTGGTGCGCCAGGCACCACGCGGCCATGATCGAGCCGCCGCGCGAGACGATCCCGGTCACCCGGCGCGCGGTCAGCGGCACGTAGCGCAGCAGCACCCCGGCGTGCACGGTCATGTAGTCGACGCCCTGCTCGCACTGCTCGATCACGGTGTCCCGGTAGACCTCCCAGGACAGCTTCGCCGGATCGCCGTCGACCTTCTCCAGCGCCTGGTAGATCGGCACGGTGCCGACGGGGACGGGGGAGTTGCGCAGGATCCACTCGCGCGTCTCGTGGATCCGCTTGCCGGTGGACAGGTCCATGATGGTGTCCGCGCCCCACCTGGTCGCCCACACCATCTTCTCGACCTCCTCGGCGACCGACGAGGTCACCGCGGAGTTGCCCAGGTTGCCGTTGATCTTCACGAGGAACTTCTTGCCGATGATCATCGGCTCGGACTCCGGGTGGCACCGGTTGGCCGGGATCACCGCCCGGCCGATGGCCACCTCGGAGCGCACCAGCTCCACGTCGACGCCCTCGCGCGCCGCGATGAACTCCATCTCGCGGGTGACGATGCCCGCCTTGGCGTAGGCCAGCTGGGAAACGGCTCCGCCGACCGGTTCCAGCGCCCAGCCGGCGCGCAGCTTCGGGAGTCCACTGTGGACGTCGATGGTGGCGTCGGCGTCGGTGTACGGGCCGGAGGTGTCGTAGAGGTCCAGGTGCTCGCCGTTGCTCAGCTCGACCCTGCGCTGCGGAATCCGCAGTCCACCAGGGGTTTCGGTGTACACCTTGCGCGAGCCGGTGATCGGACCGGTCGTCACGGTGGGCGTGACGGAACTGTCGGCAAAGGCCGTCATGGCGAATCCTCCCTACGCCGGCATTACCCGGTACAGGTTCAGGCGGTCGGCGGCGCCGGGATCGTTGCCCAGCCGCCCTCTCAGCCCGCTTTGCTGCGAGCTCCCGCGGTCGATGTGGAGTTGTTCCGGGCCCGAGGCTAACCACAGGCCCGGCGCGCTGCCAAGTCGGCCGAGCCGACTGGCCCCGACTGGCTCAGTGGCCGAACGGGTCCTCGACCTCGCCCGGCGTCCAGGACAACCCCGGAACGCCCCAGCCGTTGCGCTTGAGCATCCGCTTGGCCTCCTTGGCGTGCCTGCCGACGAGCCGGCTCAGGTAGAGGAAGCCGTCCAGGTGGTCGGTCTCGTGCTGCAGGCAGCGGGCGAGGTACCCGGTCGCCTCGACCTCGACCGGCTTGCCGTCGCCGTCGAAACCGGTCACCTTGGCCCAGCCGGCGCGGCCGGTGGGGAAGGACTCGCCGGGGGCCGACAGGCAGCCCTCCCAGTCGTCGTCCGGGTCCGGCATGGTCTCCGGCCGCTCGGAGGTCTCCAGCACCGGGTTGACCACGACGCCGCGGTGCCGCACGTCCTCGTCGTCGGGGCAGTCGTAGACGAACAGCCGCAGGTCGACGCCGATCTGGTTGGCGGCGAGGCCGACGCCGTTGGCCGCGTCCATCGTCTCGTACATGTCGCCGATGAGGGTGCGGAGCTCGTCGTCGAAGCTCTCGACGGGGCGCGTCGGGTTGTGCAGCACCGGGTCGCCCGCGATCCGGATCGCGTGAATGGCCATGGCGGGAACCCTAACGGCGGTTGTCCTCCGGACGCGCCGGGTTGTGCCCGAGCCTGTGTCGGTGCCTCGTGATGTAATAGAACTAGTCGGAAATCACAGACCTGTGATTCAGGGGCCCGCGACGTGGGCCCGTGATGTTGGGCACAGTGATTCGAGGAGCAGGATGGACGCCGCCGAGGTGAGGGCCAAGGGCAACGACCCGGCCCCGTCCGCGTCCGGCACCGGCGGCCTCACCGGCACCGAACAGGAGATCCTGGCCTTCGAACGCCAGTGGTGGAAGTACGCAGGCGCGAAAGAACAGGCCATCCGGGAGCTGTTCGACATGTCGGCGACCCGGTACTACCAGCTGCTCAACGCGCTGATCGAGAAGCAGGAGGCCCTGGCGGCCGACCCGATGCTGGTCCGCAGGCTGCGCCGGCTGCGCACCGGCCGCCAGCGGGTCCGCACCGCCCGCCGCCTCGGCCTCGATCCGCGCTGAGCGGCGCGATGACCGCATGATGTGGAGGCAGCTGAGATGAGTTCGGTCGAGCCGCCAAGCGCACCCCGCCCCCTGTGGGTGGCCGGGGTCGTGGCGCTCGGAGTCGCCGCCGTCGCGCTGGCGTTCGGCGTCTTCTCCCTCTTCAACGGGGGCACGCCGACCGACCAGCTCGGGCAGCAGGCGACAACGACAACCGAATCGGCTCCGGGCAGCCCGCCGCCTCCCGCGGTGAGCTCGTCGCAGGAGCCGGCGCCGGTGACCACGACGCCGCCCCCGCCTCCGCCGACGACCACCGCGGCCCCGCCGACCAGCACCACCAACAACGGCGGGACGCCGCCCGCGAAGCCGAAGACGGGCATCCGGGTCTACAACAACAGCACCATCCCCAAGCTCGCCGACCGCGCCGCGCAGGACATCCGCGAGGCGGGCTGGACCGTCGAGCAGGTGGACAACTACCCGCACGGCGTGATCTACACGACGACCGTCTACTACACGCCGGGCACCGACGAGGAGACCACCGCGCGCACCCTGGGCAGCGAGTTCGGCATGCGCGTCGAGGAGCGCTTCCAGGGCATCAAGGACGCCAAGCCCGGCGTGATAGTGATCGTGACGAAGGACTACAAGAACGCCGCCAACGCCAAGTAGTCCGCCCCTGCCCCGGCCGGGTCAGGGGCGCTGGGCGGACGCGTAGGCCTCCAGGGACGCCAGCTGGGCGGGGTCGAGCGAGGGGCGGATGGTCTCGCGGGCGTGGTTGAGGTGCTTGAGGCCGACCTCCGCCGCCGCCAGCGACTCCCGCATCGCGGTCAGCGCCGCCTCCCTGATCAGCGCGGCGCAGTCGGCCGCCGAGTACCCCTCCAGCTCCCCGGCCAGCGCCGCCAGGTCCACGTCCTCGCCGAGCGGCGTGTGCTTGGCCGCCGACTTCAGGATCTCCGTGCGCGCGTCGGCGTCCGGCGGCGGGACGTAGACCAGCCGCTCCAGCCTGCCCGGGCGCAGCAGCGCCGGATCGATCAGCTCGGGCCGGTTGGTCGCACCCACCACCACGACCTCGTTCAGCGGCTCCACGCCGTCCAGCTCGGTCAGCAGCGCCGCCACCACGCGGTCGCCGACACCGGAGTCCGACGACTGGCCGCGTCGCGGCGCCAGCGCGTCCACCTCGTCGAGGAACAGCATCGCCGGAGCCGCTTCGGCCGCGCGGCGGAACAGCTCCCGCACCGCGCGCTCGGACTCGCCGACCCACTTGTCGAGCAGCTCGGCGCCCTTCACCGACAGCACGTTCAGCCGCCCGGTCCCCGCGAGCGCGCGCACCAGGAACGTCTTCCCGCAGCCGGGCGGGCCGTACAGCAACACCCCGCGCGGCGGCTTGACACCAAGGCGCGCAAAGGAATCCGGGTACTGCAGGGGCCACAGCACGGCCTCGGTCAGTGACTGCTTCACCTCGGCCATGTCGCCGACGTCGTCGAGCGTGAGCCCACCGGTGGCGAGATTGTCCGAAGTGGACATCGAGATCGGCCGCACCGTCTCCAGCGCCCCGATCAGGTCCTCCTGCCCGATGCGCGGCTCGTCGGAGTCCCGCTGGCGCAAGGCCGCCCGCACCGCTGCCTCCCGCCGCAGCGCGACCAGGTCCGCGGCGACGAAGCCGGGAGTGCGGTCCGCGACGGCGACGAGGTCGATGCCGTCCTCCAGCGGGGCGTCGCGCAGCAGCACCCGCAGCAGCTCCGCGCGCACCGAGCCGTCCGGCAGCGGCAGGCTCAGCTCGCGGTCGATCAGCTCGGGGCTGCGGAGCTTGGGGTGCACCGACTCCGCCGCCGAGGTGGTCGCGACGACGGCCAGCTTCGGGGTGTCGATCGCCGCGAGCAGAGCGTCAAGGACCACAGTGGACAGTGGCGGCGGATTGTTGGCCGGTAGCAACGCTTCCACGTCGGAGACCAGCAGCACGCAGGCGGTGCCGCGCTGAGCGGTGGAGACCGCGGAGTTGATCGCATCGTGCGCGCGCTGCGAGGCCGTCGCCGGTTCGAGCGCGGCGGCGCTCGGCGCGACCAGCTCGACGACCTCCGCCTCCACCGCGGCCGCGACGGAGCGCACCAGGGTCGCCTTGCCCACTCCGGACGGTCCGGAGACCAGCACGCCGAGCCGGGACTTCGCGCCGAGCTGGGCCAGCAGTTCCGGGCGCCGGAACGCAAGGTCGAACCACTCGCTCAGCCGCCGCACAGCGTCCTTGGCGCCGACCAGGTCCGGCAGCGCCAACGCGGGCTCGGGCTGCTGCGGGGGTGCCGCCGCGGTTGTCGCCGGAGCAGGAGTCGTGGCGGGCGGAAGGGCAGCGGTCCGCTCGCCACCTCGCCAGCCGACCACCGTCGCGGGCTGCACGGCCACCACACCGGGCGGCTCGACACCGGTGACCGTGAGCAGTTCGTTGGTCCACGTCATGCCGATCGCCAGGGACAGCTTGCGGCGCGCGGTGCTCACGTCGGAGCCCGGAGGCGGCGCGAGGTCCTGGGGCAGCAGCGATACCGCGTCGCCGACGGTGAGCACCTTGCCCATCAACGCCAGTCGCAGCGTCTCCGGGGTGAGCGAGGCCGAGGCCAGCCGTGAGCCCGCCACTGTCACCGACCGCGCCGTCGAGACCTCCACCGGCGCCACGACGACCTCGGAGTCCTCGGTGAGGCCGAGGTTGGACATGGTGATGTCGTCGACGTAGATGAAGCCGGGGGAGTGCGACCCGTCCGACGCCGCGGCCAGGGCGGCGGTCTCCCGCGTGCCGGTCAGCCGCACCGCGTCCCACGCCCGCAGCCCCAACGCGTCGAGCACCTCGGGGTGCAACCGGACGACGCCGCGGCGCGTGTCCAAAGCGGACGGGGACAACCGGATGGTCAGCGTGATCACGCCACAGACCCTAGCCGCCGCGTGCGCACTGAATGAGTCATTCGGTGCGCTCACCTACCTCAATGACTCATTCAGTGCGATCGCAGGAGGTCAGTCGCGACGGTTGCGGCGCAGGCCGAGGCGGCGCCAGCTGGTGCGGGCGACCGGGCCCGGGCCTCCGCCGCCGTTGCGCCGGGGGATGCGGCGCAGGCGGATCGCCGCTCCGGCCACCCGGCGCCGCAGCGGCGGGCGGATGCCGAGGCGGCGGGTGCTGCGACGGCGGATCGCCCTGCGTTCGGCGGGCTCCACGTCCCAGGCTTCCGGGTGCTTGGACAGCCAGGAGTAGCGGTACACCGCGTACGGGATGTGCGCGAGGTAGAGCAGCACCACGACGGCCAGCATCAGGAACGGGTAGGTCAGCAGCGCCGCCCCCGCGATGCCGATGACCACCAGCGCCGGGGCGACGGCCTTGGCGGGCAGGCGCAGCTTCTTCAGCGACAGCGTGGGGATCCGGCTGATCAGCAGCATCGCCACCAGCAGGGTCCACACCAGCAGCGTGGTCTTCGACGACCACCAGCCCTCACCGGCGCCCAGCGTCACCACCATCGGCAGCAGCGCCAGGATCGCCCCGGCCGGGGCGGGGACGCCGACGAAGAACTCCTTGGTGAACGACGGCTGTTCGGTGTCGTCGAGCAGCGTGTTGAACCGGGCCAGCCGCAGCACCATGCACACCGCGAACACCAGCGCGACCAGCCAGCCGGTGCGTTCGCCGTCCCAGCCCCAGATGAACAGCACGATGGCGGGCACCACGCCGAAGGAGATGCCGTCGCAGAGCGAGTCCAGCTCGGCGCCGATCTTGCTGGTGGCGTCGAGCATGCGGGCGAGCCTGCCGTCCAGGCCGTCGAGCACCGCGGCCACACCGATCGCCAGGATCGCCGCGTCGTACTCCTTGTTCATGGCGAACTGGATCGCCGAGAGACCGGAGCACAGCGCGAGGATGGTGATCGCGTTCGGCAGCAGCCGCACCCCGGGAGCGGTGCGGGCGTCCACCTAGATCTCCGCCCCGGGCAGCAGGCCGAGCACGGTCTCGCCGCCGATGGTCTTCTGACCGGGCTCCACCAGCACCCTGCTGCCCTTCGGCAGGTAGACGTCCACGCGCGAGCCGAAGCGGATCAGGCCGTAGGTGTGCCCGGCGTCGACCCGCTGGCCCTCGTCGACGAAGCAGACGATCCGCCGGGCGATCAGCCCGGCGATCTGCACCACCGCGATGTCGTGGCCGTCGGAGGTGCGCAGCAGCAGGCTGTTGCGCTCGTTGTCCTCGCTGGCCTTGTCCAGGTCGGCGGAGAGGAACTTGCCCGGCCGGTAGGAGATCCGGCTGACCTCACCGGTGGCGGGCATCCGCTGCACGTGCACGTCGAAGATCGACAGGAACACGCTGACCCTGGGCACCGGCTCCTCGCCGAGACCCAGCTCGGCGGGCGGAACGGCCGGTCCCACCGTGGACACGGTGCCGTCGGCCGCCGAGACCACCAGGCCGGGCCGGGTCGGGGTGACCCGCTTGGGCTCCCGGAAGAACCAGGCGCACCAGGCGGTCACTACCATGCCGAGCACACCGGCCCGGCGGGAGAACCGCCTGATCAGGAAGGTGGCCACAGCCGCGCCGAGCACGAAGGGCCGTCCGGCGGGGTGCATGGGGGGAACCGTGCTGCGGGCGAGGTCGACAAGGTGTGCGAGCGGGCCCGAACGTTCTTCCGCGGTCATCGTGTGGTGATCCGGATCCTCGGCCGTGAAGAGAACAAAGTGGACTCTTCACGGTACGCCAGGGACCCCGCGGGCCTACCTGCGGGACTGCACCAGGCGGACGATCATGAGCAGCAGCACCGCGCCCAGCGCCGCGACGCCGAAGCTGGCGAAGCGGAACTCGAAGTCCCACTGCTCACCGGTCAGCAGCTTGTAGACCAGCCCGCCGAGCGCGGCGCCGACGATCCCGACGACGATGCTGAACAGGCAGCCGAGCGGGCGCCGGTCGCGCCCGCCGACGATCAGGTTGGCCGCCCAGCCCGCGAGCGCGCCGAAGATGATCCACGAGAAGAAGCCCACGTGGTCAGCCTACGGGCGCGACGCCCTCCTGCGCCGCAACCGCACCGCCGCGTGCCTGGAACACCTGCTGGACGAAGCCGGCCAAGCACTCGTAGGCCTCGTCGGTTGCGCCCCGCAGTTCGAGCTTGCTGCCGTCGACGAGGTCGAGCACCACCCGGCCACCGCCGCTGAGGAAGCTCTTGTTGCTGCCGCCGACGATCTGCCCGGCGTCGATCCACCTCGCGTTGGGCAGCGCGCGGTTCTCCGACGCGGACGCCTCGACCAGCGGGCCGAGCCGTTTGCGGCGGATGCCCGCGCCCATGCCGATCCGGTCACCGGACTGCTCCTTGAGCACGGTCCCGAACGGCAGCCGGAACAGCAGCAGGCCCGTGTCGTAGACCAGCAGGTCGTGCCAGGTGTTGCGGCCGACGGTCACCTGCGTGCCGAAGACGGCGGTCAGCTGCGGCTCATCGGTGATCTGCGGGTCCTCCTCGCTCGGCCAGCGCACGTAGCCCAGCGGCACGCCGAGCTGGACCAGCCGGTCCCACAGCTCGCGGACCTTGGCCGGGTCGTGCGCGGCCGGGGCGACCAGCTGCTCGGCGTCGAGCTCGGAACCGTCGTCGAGCAGGCGCACGACCCAGCCGCCGCCCCAGTTCAGCTCGTGCCGGATCCGGCCCTCGGCGGCCAGCGCGGCCACCACCACGTCGGCCAGCAGCTCCGTGGCGACGGACCTGGCCGCCCTCGGCAGCTCCTCGAACGGGATGGTGGGCTTCAGCAGCGGTTTGACCAGCTGTTCGACCTGGCCGCGGCCCAGGGCCTGGAGGATGTCGCCGAGCATGCCGCGCGGGGCGACCTGGCTGTCCGCGGCGGCCTTGGCCAGCATGCTCGCGCCGCGCTCCGCCGAGCGCACCCCGGCCAGCCGGACGATCTCCGCCCACTGCGCGCGCGGCCCGAGGCCCTCCTTGAGCAGCGAGCCCTCCACGGCGGGAACGCTGCGCTGCGGGTCGTGCAGCAGCGACCACGCGGGCCTGGTGTCCCCGGGGGCGGGCCGGTCGGCCTGGCCCGCGATCACCGCGATGCGCTGGCGGATCGGCGGGTGGCTGTCGAACAGCGAGGTGGACTCGGCGTCCAGCAGCTGCTCCTCGGCCTGCTCCACCCATTCCTTCTGGTTGGGGTGCAACAGGAACGCGCGGTAGCCCAGTAGCAGGTCGGGCGTGCGCCCGGCCATCCCGGCGAGCGGGAGGTAGCGGCTGGAGTAGGCGTCCCAGGTGTGGCTGAGCGTGGGCAGCTTGCGCAGCGCGGCGATCGCGACGGCCTGGCCGGAGGTGCGCACCATGGCCTGGTCGGCCTCCAGCTCCTGCTGCCGGTTGGCCGAGCTGGCGACGAGCATGTAGAGCTTCGCGTAGTTGTTGAGCAGGAACCTGGCCGGTCCGCCGTCCAGCCGCGCGACGGTCCGCTGGAGCGTCTCGGTACCGCGGTAGGTGATCGCCAGCAGCCGGGTGTGGCCGCCGCTGTAGTGACCGAGCTCATGCGCGAGCACCGCGCGCAGCTCGTCCACGCTCATGCCGGCGAGCAGCGGGAGGCCGATCATCATGTACCGCTTGCCCGCGCGCAGGCCGAGCATCCTGGAGTCCTCGGAGACCGCCGCGTTGACGTCGGGAATGAGGATGATCTCGTCCGGGGCGCGGGTCTGCACCTGGGCGGCGAGCTCGTCGACGCACGCCCACAGACCGGGCTGCTCCTGCCTGCTCAGCCGGGGGCCCGCCGGCGGCTCCACCCGCGTGCGCAAAGCGCTGACCAGCGCGATTCCAAAGGTGATCAGCACGCCGATGCTGATCACGAACAGGTAGGCGGCCGCCCGCCCGCTCGCCGTGGTGGCGAGCACGATGCCGCCGACGCCGATCCCGATCACCAGGAACGGGAACGCGATCAGCAGCACGACGGCGACGAAGGCCCGGAAAGATCCTCGCACGGTGTTTCCTCCGCAGTGGTGGTTCCGCCCACCCCCAGGTTGTGAGCAGCGCGAGAGTCTGCGGTGCCGCGGCGAGAAGTGCAAGTCCCCGCCGTTCTGGCCAAAACGCCAGTTCAGATGGCCTGAAGATCAACGCGTGAGGAGCACCGTGACCTCGGTGCCTTCGACGAGTTCGGTGTCGTTCTCGTCGATTTCCATCAGACAGTTCGAAGTCGTCAGCGCGGACAGCAGGTGCGAGCCCGGTCCGCCGACCACCGAGACGGTGCCCGCGTCCGCGTCGTGGAAACCGCGCCGGTACTGCCGCTTGCCCGGTGCGGAGCGCAGCGCCTCGGTCAGCCGGGCCCGCCTGGCCGGTCTCTCCGGGCTCGCGTCCCCGGCCGCCGCCCGCAGCGCGGGGCGGACGAACACCTCGAAGGACACCAGCGAGCTGACCGGGTTGCCGGGCAACGTGATCACCGGGACGCCCCGGTACACCCCGGCGCCCTGCGGCATGCCCGGCTGCATCGCGACCTTGACGAACTCCACGCCCTGACCCGAGAAAGCGTCCTTGACCACCTCGTACGCGCCCGCGCTCACCCCGCCCGAGGTCAACACCAGGTCCACAGTGGACAGATGAGGGGTGAGCGCGGCGTGGAACTCCTCGACGTCGTCCGGGACGAACCGGAGCAGCTCGGCGGAGCATCCCGCCTGTTCGACCGCCGCGGCCAGCATCACCCCGTTGGACTCGTAGATCTGCCCGTGCAGCAAGGGTTTCCCGGGTTCGACCAGCTCGGAGCCGGTGGACAGGACCAGCACCCGCGGCGGCCGGTGCACCGGCAGCTCACCCGCGCCGACCGCGGCGGCCAGGCCCAGTTCCGCGGCGCCGAGCCGCGTCCCCGCGCCGAGCACCCTGGCCCCCGCGCGCACGTCCTCGCCCGCCCGCCTGATGTGCGCCCCGGGCTCCTTCGGCTGGTGCACCGCGACCCGCTCGACGCCTCCGTCGGTGAACTCCACCTGCACGATCGCGTCCGCGCCGGGAGGAACGGGAGCGCCGGTCATGATCCGGTGCGCCGTGCCGGGGCGCAGCGCGGGGGAGTCCGTGCGCCCGGCGGGAACGTCCTCGGCCACCGGCAGCACCACGGGCGACTCCGGGCTCGCGTCCGCGACGTCGTCCGCGAGCACCGCGTACCCGTCCATCGCCGAGTTGTCGAACGGCGGCAAGCTGATCCGCGCGTGCAGGTCCTCGGCGAGCACCAGGCCCAGGCAGGCGGCGAGCGGCCGGGACTCGACCGGGGTCCTGCTGAGCAGCGCGGCGACGGCGGCGCGGTGCTCGGCGACGGGGCGCAACGACGGCAATGCTCGGACCCGCAAGCGGTCCTTCGGTGGCATGTTCGGCACCTTTCCATCCTGCCGTGTCAAACTGCTCGACGCGCTGATGCCGGGGGTCGTCTTCGTACGGAGGTCTTCATGCAGGTCCGGACCAGGCACACGCCGAACTTCGGAGTGGCCAGGCTGATCCTCGCCCCGGGGGAGCCCGTGCGCTCCGAACCGGACGCGATGGTCGCGACCAGCTACGGCGTCGTCGTGGAACAACGGGCCTCCGGCGCGCTGAAGGCGCTGACCAAGGCGGGCTGGGGCGCTGACCCGCTGCCCGCGGCCACCTACACCGCGCCCCCGCAGGGCGGCTGGGTCGACGTCGCCCCGCACCTGCCCGGCGACCTGCACGTGGTGGAGCTGAACGGGGGCATCAAGGGCGGCTGGTGCCTCGCCCGCTCGCGCTGGCTTGCCTCCGCGGCAACGGTCACGCTGGACAACGTGTGGCCGGGCTTCCGCTCGCTGTTCGGAGCGGACAGCGGTTTCCTCGTGCACGCCGAGGGACAGGGCTCCCTGGTGCTGTCCTGCTTCGGCGCGCTCGACGTGATCTCGTTGCAGGCCGGTGAGTTGGTGACCGTCGACTCTGGACACCTCGTCGGTTACTCCGAGGGGGTGCAGGCCCGGTTGCGCGCTTTGGCGCAGGGCGGGCCGCAGTCGATCAAAACCGGTGAGGGTCTGGTGTTCGACTTCGCCGGTCCCGGCGAAGTGCTGGCACAGACCAGAAATCCCAGGACACTCGCCTCCTCGCTGCACTCCTCGGGTGGCGGAAGTCGCTTGTAGCAAAGGAATCCACTCGTCGCCAGTGCCGAATTGGTAGAGGACTTCCGCGCCGTGCTCGGGTAGCGTTGACCGAGCTTCATCGGATGCGCCAAGGAGGATCGGTGGCAGTCGGCACGGTCAAGTGGTTCAACTCGGAAAAGGGCTACGGCTTCATCGCCACCGACGGCGGGCCCGACGTCTTCGTGCACTACTCCGCCATCGAGATGGACGGGTTCCGCACGCTCGCCGAGGGGGAGCGGGTGGAGTTCGAGGTGCAGGACGGCCGCGACGGCCGCAAGCAGGCGGCCTCGGTCCGCAAGGCGTAGGGCCGGGAGGTTCCGGCACTTTTCACCCCGACATTCGGGGGTTACTCCCTCCTGCCGGCACGACAAGCCCTAAGCTGCTCGTTTGTGTCGGAGGACCTCACCGGACGCCGTCTTGGTCATTACCGCATCGACGGCGTGATCGGCCAAGGCGGTATGAGTGTCATGTACCGCGCCACCGACGTCCGGCTGGGCAGGAAGGTCGCGCTCAAGGTGATCGCCGATCACCTGACGGTCGACGCCGAGTTCCGCGAACGGTTCGTCGACGAGGCGCGCAACACCTCGGCGATCGACCACTCGCACGTGGTGCCGCTCTACGACTTCGGCGAGGTCGACGGGCTGCTCTACATCGCGATGCGGTTCGTCGACGGATCGGACCTGGCCAGCCTGATCAAGGACGGCCCGATCTCCCCCGAGCGCACGCTGCGGCTGATCGGCCAGGTGGCCGACGCGCTGGACATGTTGCACGGCAGGGGGCTGGTCCACCTGGACATCAAGCCCGCCAACATGCTGGTGACCCAGCAGGAGTCGGCCAACGAGCACGTCTACCTGGCCGACTTCGGGCTCACCCGGCGCGGCGCCACCGGCCACCGGACCAGGGGCGGGGACTTCCTCGGGTCCCCGACCTACGCCGCTCCCGAGCACCTGCGCGGCGAGCCGGTCGACCCGCGCACGGACGCGTACTCGCTGGCCTGCGTGCTCTTCGCCTGCCTCACCGGGCGCCCGCCGTTCCAGGGCAAGGTGCCCGACGTCATCCAGGGACACCTCGGCAAGGAGGCGCCCGCGGTCAGCTCGCTGGTGCAGCTGCCGCCCGCCATCGACGAGGTGATCCGCAGGGGCATGGCCAAGGAGCCGGCCAAGCGCTACGCGAACTGCCGTGAACTGGTGGCCGCGGCGACCAAGGCGCTGGCGGGCGTGCCGCAGCCGAGCGCCCCGCCCGCGTACCGCCCGCCGCCGCAGAAGGCCCCCGCGCCCCAGCCCCAGCAGTCGCACCAGCCCGCGCCGCAGGGCCTGATCAACAGGCCGCCGATGCCGCCGCACCAGCAGTCCTACCCGCAGTCGCAGCAGCACCAGCCCCCTCGGCCCGCGCCGCAGCCGGGCTACCAGCAGCCGCCGGCCAGCGGTGAGCCGATGCGGCTGCGCCCGCCGATGCCCGCGGGGACGACCGCCTTCGCCAAGGACAGCGGCTCCGGCCTCGCCCGCTGGGTGATCCCGGTGCTCGCCGTCGTCGCCGTCGCCGTGGTCGTGCTCGTGGTGGTGCTGATCGTCAACGGCGGCGGCGGTGGTGAGAACCCGGACAACCCGCTCCAGCCGTCGCCGACGGTCTCCAAGGGCCTGCCGACGAAGGTGCCCACGGTCACGCGCTAGCTTGCACTCGACCCCGTCGAGTGCTAAACCTGCATTAGCACTCGCTACCGGTGAGTGCTAAGAGGTCGGGACGGTGAGTCCGGGAAGAACCGGGCGTCCGTCGCGGGCACCGAGCCTGGCCGAGCATCGTGTCATCCATGCACCGGAGGACTACGCCGCAATGGCCAAGATGATCGCGTTTGACGAGGAAGCCCGTCGCGGTCTCGAGCGGGGCATGAACACCCTCGCCGACGCCGTCAAGGTGACGCTGGGCCCGAAGGGCCGCAACGTCGTTCTGGAGAAGAAGTGGGGCGCTCCCACGATCACCAACGACGGCGTCTCCATCGCCAAGGAGATCGAGCTGGAGGACCCGTGGGAGAAGATCGGGGCCGAGCTCGTCAAGGAAGTTGCCAAGAAGACCGATGATGTCGCGGGTGATGGCACCACCACCGCGACCGTGCTGGCGCAGGCGCTGGTGCGGGAGGGTCTGCGCAACGTCGCGGCTGGTGCGAACCCGATCGCGCTCAAGCGTGGTATCGAGAAGGCGACCGAGGCGGTTGCCGAGCAGTTGTTGAAGAACGCCAAGGAGGTCGAGACCAAGGAGCAGATCGCTGCCACGGCCTCGATCTCGGCTGCTGACTCCACGATCGGTGAGTTGATCGCCGAGGCGATGGACAAGGTCGGCAAGGAAGGTGTCATCACCGTCGAGGAGAGCAACACCCTGGGTCTTGAGCTGGAGCTCACCGAGGGCATGCGCTTCGACAAGGGCTACACCTCGGGCTACTTCGTGACCGACTCCGAGCGCATGGAGGCCGTTCTCGAGGACCCCTACATCCTGCTGTACGGCTCGAAGATCTCCTCGGTCAAGGACCTGCTCCCGCTGCTGGAGAAGGTCATGCAGACCGGCAAGCCGCTGGTGATCATCTCCGAGGACGTCGAGGGCGAGGCCCTGGCGACCCTGGTGGTCAACAAGATCCGCGGCACCTTCAAGTCCGTCGCCGTCAAGGCCCCGGGCTTCGGTGACCGCCGCAAGGCGATGCTGCAGGACATGGCGATCCTGACCGGTGGTCAGGTCATCTCCGAGGACGTCGGCCTCAAGCTGGACAGCGCCGACATCTCCCTGCTCGGCTCCGCGCGCAAGGTCGTCATCACCAAGGACGAGACCACCATCGTGGAGGGCGCCGGCGACGCCGAGGCCATCCAGGGCCGGGTGAACCAGATCCGCGCCGAGATCGAGAAGTCGGACTCCGACTACGACCGCGAGAAGCTGCAGGAGCGCCTGGCCAAGCTGGCCGGTGGCGTCGCCGTCATCAAGGCGGGCGCGGCCACCGAGGTCGAGCTCAAGGAGCGCAAGCACCGCATCGAGGACGCGGTGCGCAACGCCAAGGCCGCCGTCGAGGAGGGCATCGTCGCCGGTGGTGGCGTCGGTCTGCTCCAGGCCGCGACCGAGGCGTTCAGCAGCCTGAGCCTGACCGGCGACGAGGCCACCGGTGCCAACATCGTCAAGGTCGCGGTCGAGGCCCCGCTGAAGCAGATCGCGGTCAACGCCGGCCTCGAGGGCGGCGTCGTCGTGGAGAAGGTCAAGGGCCTCAAGTCCGGCGAGGGCCTGGACGCCTCCAGCAACGAGTACAAGGACCTGGTCGCCGCGGGCATCATCGACCCGGCCAAGGTCACCCGCTCCGCGCTGCAGAACGCCGCGTCCATCGCTGGTCTGTTCCTGACCACCGAGGCCGTCGTCGCCGAGAAGCCGGAGAAGGCGGGCGCTGCCCCGGCCGCTCCGGACGCCGGCGGCATGGACTTCTGATCCGTCCCCCAGCACCACCGCAACACCGAGAAGGGGCCCGGTCCACCAGGACCGGGCCCCTTCTGTTTTCCCGCCCCGCGCTGCACCGCATGCAGCTCCATCCGGCCCCGCTCGCCAACCGCGCCCGCGGCCGCGCGGTTGGCCGACCACGGAAATGGCTCGACTGGCCCTGCCGGAACAAAGGTCTAGACCACTAGGGTGACCGCATGCTGGAAGTCATCGCGCTGGACCCGACGGACGCCGAGGCCGCCCAAGCCGGCGGCGCAGACCGGCTCGAACTCGTCTCCGAGATGGCGGCGGGCGGGCTCACCCCCTCCGTCGAGGTGACCAGGGCGGTGCTGGCCGCGACCACGCTGCCGGTCCGCGTCATGCTCCGCGACCGGGACGGCTACCTCCCGGCGGACCTCGGGGCGCTGCGCAAGAGCGCGGCCGAACTGCGCGCCGCCGGGGCCACGGAGTTCGTGCTCGGCTTCCTCCGGCAGGACGGCAACATCGACCTCGACGCCTGCCGCGACCTGCTCACCGAGTTGGACGGCTGCCGCTGGACCTTCCACCGCGCGTTGGACAACTCCGCCGATCCGCTGCTCTCGTGGGCGGAGGTGGAGAACCTCGGCGCGGACACGGTGCTCGCCTCCGGCTCGCCGAGCGGAGTGGAGCAGGGCATGCCGGTGCTGCGCGAACTCGCTCTCCGCCAGGAACCGTTGCGGTTGCTCGTCGGCGGTGGGCTGAAGCGGGAGCACGTCGCCCCGCTCGGTGCCGCCGGGGTGCGCGCGTTCCACGTCGGCAGCGCTGTCCGGCCCCAGGGCTGGGCCGGCGCTGTTGACGCGAACTCGGTTCGCGAATGGGCACAGTTGTGTCACGGTGAGGCGCGCACCACGGTCTGACCAGCGCTTTCGTTCATCGAGGGGCACCTTCTCGCGGGGAAGGTGCCCCTCGCCGTCTCTTGTCGCCATGGTTCAGACCACTTAGCATCCGATCCATTGCCCATTGTGAAACAGTAGTTGCGTCACATGCAACGGAGGTCGTAACATGAGGCTGAGGCGGCTACTCGTGATCGGCGCGCTCGGCACCCTCGCGCTCTCGGGCTGTGCTCCGGTGCAGTCGACCTCGCAGTCCAGCGGCACCGACGAGAAGTCCGGCACGCTGCGCGTCTGGCTGTTCGACGAGGTCAACCGCGCCCCCAAGGAAGCCGTGGTCGCCGAGGCGGTCAAGGAGTTCGAGGCGCGCAACTCACGAGTCAAGGTCGACGTCCAGTACATCCAGATCGCCTCGCGGGCCGAGCGCTTCAAGGCCGCGTTCAGCGATGCCAAGAGCGCGCCGGACGTGGCCGAGTTCGGCAACACCGACCTCGCGGGCTACGTGGCATCGGGCGGCTTCACCGATCTGACCGCCGACGTCGCCGCGTGGCCCGAGGGCAAGGACCTCAACCCCTCGGTGCTGGAGACCGGCAAGGTGGACGGCAAGGTCTACGGCGTGCCGTGGTTCGTCGGCCTGCGCGCGCTGTACTACCGCACCGACGTGTTCGCCGAGCTGGGCGTGCAGCCGCCGAAGACCATCGAGGAGATCGCCCCGCTCGCGCGCAGGATCAGGCAGGCCAAGCCGGACCTCTACGGCATCTCGGTCGGCGGCAAGTACACCTACGCCATGCTGCCCTTCGTCTGGGCGGCCGGAGGGGACATCGCCAAGCAGGACAACGGCAAGTGGTCCTCCACTGTGGACAGTGCGCAGAGCAGGGCCGGGCTCGCCCGCTACACCGAGCTGCTCAAGGACGACATCTGCCCGCCCGCGCAGTGCGCGCAGAACGGCGGCGACGCCAGCGTGCAGCAGTTCGTCTCCGGCAAGGCGGCGATGACCATCGGCGGGAACTTCAACCGGCAGGCCGTGGAAGCCGGTGCGGCGAAGGGCAAGTACGCCGTGGTTCCGTTGCCCGGCGACGCCGAAGGCTCCGTCGCCCCGGCGTTCGCCGGCGGCAACCTGCTCGGTGTGCTCAAGTCCACGCCGCGGCGCACCCTGGCCAAGGAGTTCATGCAGCTGCTGGGCGGCAAGCAGTACCAGGAGAAGCTCTACCGGGCCATGGGCAACCTGCCGACCTTCTCCGACCTCCAGCGCACGCTCGGCGCCAACGACCCGTTCGTGAAGCCGTTCATCACCACCTCGGAGGCCGGCACCAGGTTCGTCCCGGCGACCCCGGCCTGGGCGAAGATCGACGCGCAGGCGGTGCTGCCGAACATGATCCAGCAGGTGATCACCGGCGCGCGGCCGATCGGCCAGGCCACCTCCGCGGCGGCACAGCTGATGAACTCGGCGTTCACCTCCTAGGCGGCCCTGGTGACACAACAGGTCATGGTGGCCGAGCCGGTGCACGAAGTGCTGGCCCGGCAAGGAAAACGACGCGGTGACGGCTGGGCTGCCGCCAGGTACCTCGCGCCGACCCTGCTGATCCTGGTCGGCCTGCTCGGATATCCGCTCTACCAGCTCGTCCTGATCTCGCTCTACGACTACGGCCAGGAGCAGGCCAGCGGCGGGGCACCTCTGGAGTTCCTCGGTCTCGGCAACTACCGGAAGCTCTTCGGTGATCCGCAGTTCTGGACCGTGCTCACGCAGACCGTGGGGTTCGCCGCGGTCTGCGTGATCGGCACGCTGTTCGTCGGGGGAGCGCTGGCGATGCTCGCGTCGCGGGTGCGCACGGTGCCGAGGATGATCCTGTTCCTGGCCGCGCTCGGCGCGTGGGCGACTCCGGCGGTCGCGGGCTCGACGGTCTGGATGTTCCTCTTCGACACCGACTTCGGTCTGGTCAACGAAGTCCTGGTCGGCCTCGGGTTCGACGGCATGGCCAACCACTCGTGGACCTACGACAAGTTCGTCGCCTTCGGACTCGTTGCCGCACAGGTGATCTGGTGCTCGTTCCCGTTCGTGATGGTCACGCTGTACGCGGGCATCATCGCGATCCCCAAGGAGATCCTGGAGGCCGCCGCACTCGACGGCGCTTCGACCGTGCGCACGCTGCGGACGGTGATCCTGCCTTTGCTGCGCCCGTTGCTGGTGATCGTGACCATTCAGTCGATCATCTGGGACTTCAAGCTCTTCACCCAGATCTACGTGATGACCGGCGGTGGCGGCGTCGCGGGCAACAACCTGGTGCTCAACGTCTACGCCTACCAGAAGGCGTTCGCCGCGTCGGAGTACGGCATGGGGTCGGCGATCGGCGTCGTGATGACGGTACTGCTGCTCTTGGTCACCGCCGGGTACTTGCGGGCACTGCGCCGGTCGGGGGAGCCGCTGTGAAACGTCCACACAGGACGATCGCCGAGATCGTCACCGTGCTGATCGCGGCCGTGGTCGCGTTCCCGCTGTACTGGATGGTGCTGACCGCGCTCAAGCCGGAAGGCGAAGTGCTCTCCAGCGCGCCCCGGCCGTGGACGCTCGCGCCGACGCTGGACAGCTTCCGCCGCGTGCTCGACGTGCAGAACTTCGGGCGGTACTTCCTCAACAGCGTCGTGGTCGCGCTGGTCGTGGTGTTCTTCGCGCTGCTGTGCGCCTTCCTCGCCGCGATCGCGTTGACCAGGTTCCGCTTCCGGGGCCGCACCGTGCTGCTCGTGATGCTCCTCGTCGCGCAGATGGCCCCGGTCGAGGCGTTGACCATCCCGCTGTTCTTCGTGATGCGGTCGGTCGGGGACGTGGCTCCGGTGTTCGGGTTGAACCACCTCGGATCGCTCGTGCTGGTGCACCTGGCGTTCGGCCTGCCGTTCGCGATCTGGATGCTGCGCGGGTTCGTCGCCGCGGTGCCGGTGGAGCTGGAGGAGGCTGCCACCCTCGACGGCGCCAGCCGGTTCCGGTTCACCTGGCAGGTGCTGTTCCCCTTGGTGGCGCCGGGCCTGGTCGCCACGAGCGTGCTGTCGTTCATCCACGCGTGGAACGACTTCCTCTTCGCCAAGACCTTCATCATCTCGGCGTCGGAGCAGCAGACCCTGCCGCTGGGCGTCCTGGCGTTCTTCAAGCCCGACCAGAACGACTGGGGCGCCATCATGGCGGGCTCCACCCTGATGACGATCCCGGTGCTGATCTTCTTCGTGTTCGTGCAACGACGATTGGTCTCGGGCCTCGCCGGGGCCGTGAAGGGGTGAGCGTTGTTGTCACCGTTCGACATCCTGCTGCCGCGCCCGGTCGAGGCCGTCGCAACCCAGGGGGTTTTCCCGCTCGACCGGGCGACGGCGCTGACCGGCTCGCTGCCCGCGGTGGAGTGGCTGCGCACCGAACTCCGCGCCGCCACCGGCCTTGCGCTGACCGAGTCCGGCTCCGCCGTGATCACGTTCTCGCTGGACGCCTCGATTCCCGCCGAGGGCTACCGCCTGGAGATCACGCCGACCGCGGTTCGGGTGGGTGCCGGTGACGAGGCCGGGGCCTTCTACGCCGCACAGAGCCTGCGCCAGCTCCTCGGCCCGGCTGCCTTCCGCCGCTCTCCTATCCACAGTGGACAGTGGACGTTGCCGTGCGGCACGGTGCTCGACCGCCCGCGCTTCGGCTGGCGCGGCTGTCTGCTCGACGTCGCCAGGCACTTCCTGCCGAAGTCCGACGTGTTCCGGTTCCTCGACCTGATGGCCGCGCACAAGCTCAACGTGCTGCACCTGCACCTGACCGACGACCAGGGCTGGCGCATGGAGATCGAGCGCTACCCCAGGCTCACCTCCGTCGGTGCCTGGCGCGAGCGGTCCACCGTCGGCCACGGCAGTGTCGGCGCGCTCGACGACCGTCCGCACGGCGGCTACTACACGAAGGACGACCTGCGCGAGATCGTCGCCTACGCGGGTGCGCGGGGGATCACCGTCGTGCCGGAGATCGACGTTCCCGGGCACACCCAGGCGGCCATCGCCGCGTACCCGGAGCTCGGCAACACCGATGCGGAGCTGGGGGTGTGGACCGGCTGGGGCATCAATCCCAATGTGATCAACGTGTCCGACGAGACCGTGAAGTTCTTCCGCGCGGTGTTCGACGAGGTCGTCGAGGTCTTCCCCGCGGAGGTCATCTGCGTCGGCGGCGACGAGGTTCCACTCGTCCAGTGGCGCGAGAGCCCGCAGGCGCAGGCGCGGATGGCCGAACAGGGCCTGACGACCGAGGCGCAGCTGCACGGCTGGTTCATCAGGCAGATGGCCGTGCACCTCGCCGACCGCGGCAGGCGGATCATCGGCTGGGACGAGATCGCCGAGGTCGGCGACCTGCCCCCGGGCGCGATCGTGGCGTCGTGGCGCGGCGAACAGGCCGGAGTGGACGCGGCCCGCGCGGGTCACCAGGTCGTCATGTGCCCCGAACAGCACGTCTACCTGGATCACCGGCAGGCCGATCACCCCGATGAGCCGATCCCGGTCGGCTACCTGCGGACCCTCGCCGACGTCTACGCCTACGAGCCGGTTCCCGCGGGCCTGGGCGCGGAGGCGGTGACCCAGGTCCTCGGCGCACAGGCACAGCTGTGGACCGAGCACCTGGACACGCCGAGGCGGTTGGACTACGCCGCCTTCCCGCGCCTGTCGGCGTTCGCGGAGGTGGTCTGGAGCCCGGCGGAACGCGACCCCGAGGCGTTCCTGCGCAGGCTCACCGACCACCACCTGCCCAGGCTGGACGCGCTGGGCGTGGAGTACCGGCCGCTGGTGGGCCCGCACCCGTGGCAGACCCGCCCGGGCGTGCCGGGACTGCCGAGGTAGGTGCGGACCCTCCGGCGAGGGCGCCGGGGGCTGCCACCCCCGGCTCAACGCCGAGACCGAGGAACACAGGCGCTAACGGGCGTCCGCGGTCCCGGCGTCGAGTTCGTGAGCTGTTCAGACGTCCTCGGGCATGAGAATCCAGCAGACGAGGTAGAGCACCGCGCCCGTGCCGAAGCCGAGCAGGGTCGCCGCGACGAGCAGGATGCGCAGGAGCGCGGCATCCACGTTGAGGACCCGGGCGACGCCCCCGCACACACCGGCGACCATCCGGTCGGTACGGCTGCGGCGGAACCGGCGGACCGAGCTCCCGGACTGGGTGGTGGTGTCGGTGTCGAACATGACTCCACTGTCGCCGGAACACGCGCCGGGGACATCGGGGTGCCCCCGGAAACCAACCCGGAGCGGCCCCTGAGCGTCCTGTAGGCAATGCCCAGGACATCCAGGGGGATCCAGACTCCCCGCATCGCCGCGGCCGCGCTGTGCGTGGCCGCGTTCGCGGCGTGCTCTCCGGAGCCGACCCCGCCGCCAGCACCCTCGTCCGCCCCGTCCGGTTCCGGGAGCGGAACGCCGTCGTCATCGCGGTCGGGCTCCTCGTTCACGGTGGCCGCGACCGGGGACGTGCTCATCCACCCCGAGCTGACCACCCAGGCCACCGAGGACGGCAAGGGCCGCCGTGACTACGGCCCCCTGCTGGCGGGCGTGAAGCGGGCGATCTCCGGGGCCGACCTGGCGATCTGCCACCTGGAGGTGCCGATCGCCCCTGCGGCCGGACCGTTCAAGGGCTATCCGAACTTCAGCGCGCCGCCCGAGGTCACCAAGGGGCTCGCCGACACCGGCTACGACGCCTGTTCAACGGCCTCGAACCACACCATCGACCAGGGCGCCGCCGGGGTGACCCGCACGCTGGACGCGCTGGACGCGGCGGGCATCGCGCACACCGGCTCCGCCCGATCGGCGGCCGAGGCGGCCAAGCCCAGGGTGCTCGACGTGAACGGCGTGAAGGTCGGCCACGTGTCGTTCACCTTCGGCTTCAACGGCATCCCGGTGCCCGCGGACAAGCCGTGGCTGTCCAACAAGCTCGACGCCAACGCGGTGCTGACCGCCGCCCGTGCCGCGAAGGCCGCGGGTGCCGAGGTCGTCCTCGCCAGCCTGCACTGGGGAACGGAGTTCAAGCACGAGCCGACGTCGGAGCAGAAGCAGCTCGCCCGCAAGATCCTCGGTGATCCAGCCGTGGATCTGATCATCGGGCACCACGCGCACGTCGTGCAGCCGTTCGAGAAGATCGGCGACAAGTGGGTGGCTTACGGCCTCGGCAACCACATCGCCAAGCACGCGGAACCGCGTGGTGTCAGCGAGGAAGGCGCCATCGCCCGGTTCACCTTCGTCCGCGAGGGAACGAAGTGGAAGGTCGGGACCGCCGAGTTCCTGCCGACGCTGGTCGAGCTCGGTCCGCCGATCCGTTTGCTGGACCTCACCACGACACCCGCGTCACCGCGGAACAAGGAAGCCGTCTCCCGCACCGAACGCGTCGTCCGGAGCCTGGGCGCGAACGAGGAGATCCTGACCCGCCCAGGAAGCTGACCAAGATCCGCTCTCGCGATCTCGTTATTCGGTTGTGGGGCAAGGCAATATCGACCACCTCCCGGTCTCGCTGCTATCTCCAGCCTGACCGGGAGGCCGCAGCTCGACAAGCTGCCCCCGGTGATCTGTGGACAACTCCCGCAGATGTGGATGAATCAGCCGCACCAGGTCCCTTTTGCCGCTTCACTGTCAGTTCCGTGTGAGACAATGGAAAGTAGGGGAGGGGGCTTTACCCACCCAGAGGTATGCGCCTCGGCCAGGGCTTCTCCTCAGGCTGAGGTCTTCGGGCTGAAGCGGTTGACGAAGGCGTCCGTGAATCCGGCGGTGCGGGGCTTCTTCGATGCCGCGGGCCCTTCTGGCAGAGGTCGGCAGCCTTGAAGCAGTCCTTCTTGACTTCTCTGTTGATCGGCGAGCGAGCAGCACAGAAGAAAGGCACACGTTCGGCTGAGAAGGTGTGAGAAGTCAGCCCAGCAACGCGGTGACGCGGTCCAGACGGGAAAGCCACCGGCGCTCGGTTTCCGGATCGGCGCGCACCCCGTCCAGGAGCGTGGGTTCGGCGGGACGCGACGGCACCGGCAGGAAACCAGCGGAAGGGCGCAGGGAGGAATCGGTGACGTCCGCTGTGAAAAGCGAGATCGTCCCGAGCCCGCAAGCGAAATCCAGTGACGGAAGAGCGGCGGCCAAGGCGATCTGGCCGGCCAGCCCGACGCTGGACTCCAACGCGGAGGACACCACGCACGGCAGCCCGCACGCCTCGGCGACCTCAAGGGCGCGCCGAGCGCCACCGAGCGGGGTCGCCTTCAGCACCGCCACATCGGCGGCACCCGTGACCGCGACCTTCATCGGATCGGAAGCGCGCCTGATCGACTCGTCGGCGGCGATGCGAACGTCCACCCGCTTCCGCACCGCGGCGAGCTCCGGCAAGCTCCGACAGGGCTGCTCCACGTACTCCAGGCCGCCCGCGGCGCGGTCCAGGGCGCGGATCGCGGTCACCGCCTCATCGACCGACCACACCGCGTTGGCGTCGACGCGGATCGCCCCCGACGGCCCGAGTGCCGAGCGCACGGCGGCAACCCGATCACAATCGTCCACAATGGACTGACCGGGGTCGGCGACCTTCACCTTCGCGGTGGAACAACCGGAAGCCGCGGCGATCTCGAAAGCGCGCTCGGCGGACACCGCGGGAACGGTGCAGTTGACCGGGATCCGCGAACGCACGGGAGCGGGCCAGGATCCCGAACACGACTCGACGGCGGCGGCGAGCCAGGGGACTGACTCCTCATCGGAGTAGTCCTCGAACGCGCAGAACTCCCCGAAACCCGACGCGCCCTCCAGGAGCACGCCGTGCCGCACCGTGATGCCGCGAAAGCGGTTGCGCAGCGGCAGCGCGTACACGCCGACAACGGAGAACGACATGCCTCAGCCGATTTCGGGGAGCGCGGGACCGAGCAGGTCGTCGGCGTCCACGATCCGGTAGGCGTAGCCCTGTTCGGCGAGGAACCGCTGCCGGTGCGCCGCGTACTCGGTGTCCAAAGTGTCCCGCGAAACCACTGAGTAGAAGTGCGCCTGGCGGCCGTCTCCCTTGGGGCGCAACAACCTTCCGAGCCGCTGCGCCTCTTCCTGGCGGGAGCCGAACGTGCCGGAGACCTGCACGGCGATCGACGCCTCGGGCAGGTCGATCGAGAAGTTCGCGACCTTGGACACGACGAGGGTGCTGATCTCCCCGCGCCGGAACGCGTCGAAGAGCTGCTCGCGCTCCTTGTTCTTGGTCGAGCCCTGGATCACCGGCGCGTTCAGCGTCTCCCCGAGCGTCTCCAGCTGGTCGAGGTACGCGCCGATGACGAGCGTCGGTTCCCCCGGGTGGCGGTCCAGGATCGCCTGCACCACAGGCAGTTTCGTGCGTGCGGTGGAGCAGAGCTTGTACCGGTCCTCGGCCTCGGCGGTCGCGTACTCCAGCCGCTCGTTCTCCGTCAGGGTGACCCGCACCTCGACGCAGTCGGCGGGCGCGATCCACCCCTGCGCCTCGATGTCCTTCCACGGCGCGTCGTAGCGCTTCGGCCCGATCAGCGAGAACACGTCGCCCTCGCGGCCGTCCTCGCGGACCAGGGTCGCGGTCAGGCCGAGCCGCCGCCGGGACTGGAGGTCGGCGGTCATCCGGAAGACCGGCGCGGGCAGCAGGTGCACCTCGTCGTAGACCACCAGGCCCCAGTCACGGGAGTCGAACAGCTCCAGGTGCTTGTACTCGCCCTTGGTCTTGCGGGTGATCACCTGGTAGGTCGCGATGGTGACCGGGCGGATCTCCTTGCGCTCGCCGGAGTACTCGCCGATCTCCTCCTCGGTCAGCGAGGTCCGCGCGATCAGCTCCCGCTTCCACTGCCTGCCCGCCACGGTGTTGGTGACCAGGATCAGCGTGGTCGCCTGCGCCTCGGCCATCGCGGCCGCGCCGACCATCGTCTTGCCCGCGCCGCACGGCAGCACGATCACCCCGGAGCCGCCCGCCCAGAACGCCTGCGCCGCCATCCGCTGGTAGTCGCGCAGCGCCCATCCGTTCTCCTCCAAGGAGATCGGGTGCGCCTCGCCGTCCACGTAGCCGGCGAGGTCCTCCGCGGGCCAGCCGATCTTGAGCAGCATCTGCTTGAGCCGCCCGCGTTCGCTGGGGTGCACGACCACCGTGTCGTCGTCGATGCGCGCGCCGAGCATGGGCGCGACCTTCTTGTTGCGCAGCACCTCTTCGAGCACCGCGCGGTCCAGCGAGTGCATCGTCAGCCCGTGCGCGGGGTGGTTCATCAGCTGCAGCCGCCCGAACCGGCCCATCGTGTCGACGATGTCGACCAGCAGCGGTTGCGGCACGGAGTACCTGGAGTAGCGGACGAGCGCGTCCACGACCTGCTCGGCGTCGTGGCCCGCCGCGCGTGCGTTCCACAGCGCCAGCGGCGTGACGCGGTAGGTGTGCACGTGCTCGGGCGCGCGTTCCAACTCGGCGAAGGGCGCGATGGCGATGCGCGCGTCCCCCGCGGCCGGGTGGTCGACCTCGAGCAACAGGGTCTTGTCGGACTGGACGATGAGTGGTCCGTCAGTCACAGTTCGTGCACTCCTCGCGTTCGCACTCCGATCCCCCAGTGTTGCACCGTAGAAACAAGCCGCGACACGCGCGCTGTATTCCTCCCTGTGCCTGGTCACCCGACAGGGCTACATTGTTCACCCGCTGTCACAGAGGTCACGGGGACGAAAGAGGACTGACGGTGACAACCCCACCGCACCAGCCCGACCACCAGGGCCGCCTGGGCTACGCCCAGCTCGGGACGCCCGCCTTCGCCCCGGCGAGCCCGGAACACGAGGGGAAGCCGCACTTCATCACCCCGCAGCCGAAACCGAAGAAGAACCAGGCGCGGTTCACCGTCCCGCTCGTGGTGATCGCGCTCGTCCTCGCCGGCTACTTCCTGCTCCGGGGTGACGCGCAGAAGGTCGATGCGGGCGAGTGCATCGCGTTGGCCGGGGGCGGCTCCGATCCCACCGTGTCCATCGTGACCTGCGAAGACGCCCGTGCCACGTACAAGGTGGCGAAGAAGCTCGACGACAGCGAAGGCGCCTGCCCGCACGGCGACTACATCGAGTACTGGGAGCGCACCCGTCGCACCGGCGGCCTCAAGCTGTGCCTGATGGCGAACGCGCGGGAAGGCGACTGCTTCGTGGTCACCGGCTCCGGGCAGGACACCGACCTGGTCAGATCACCCTGTTCGCAGGGAGGCGCCATCCGCGTCGTGAAGGTCCACGACGGCGTGTCGGACGGGAAGCTGTGCGGCAACCCGGACGCGGCGTGGACCTACAGCGAGCCTCCCGCCACCTACTGCCTCGGCAAGCCGGACGCCGCCGCGTAGCCCTCCCGACTACCCCGATCGTCGGTAATCCCTGGTGGTGGGCCTCACAGTGTGCTGAGATCCGAAGCCATGTCACGTCGCGCCCTGCTCGTCGGGGCTCTCGCCACAGCCGCGGTACTGGTCGCCGGATGCACCTCGGGTGCGGGCGGCACTTCCGGCGCTCCCATCACGGGACTGCGCATCATGGCCCCCGCGAAGCCGGGCGGTGGTTGGCACCAGACGGCGCAGAGCCTGCAGGACGTGCTGCAGCGCGACCGGCTCGCCGCGTCCCCGGTCCAGGTCTACAACGTCGAGGGCGCGGGCGGCGTCAACGGCCTCAACCAGCTGGCAGGCGAGAAGGACGACAAGGTCCTGATGGTGATGGGCCAGGTCATGGTCGGCGGCATCATCAACGCGAACGCGCAGCGGACCCTGAAGGACACCACCCCGATCGCGCGGCTGCTCGGCGAGAGCCTGGTGCTCGTGGTCCCCGAGTCCGCGCCCTACCGCAACCTGGAGCAGTTCCTCTCCGCGTGGCGCGCCGACCCCAAGGGCACCGTGATCACCGGCGGGTCCGCGGGCGGGGCCGACCAGATCCTGGCCGGGCTGATCGCCGACCGCGTCGGCATCGACCCGGCGCAGCTGAACTACGTGCCCAACAGCGGCGGCGGCGAGTCCATCCCGAAGCTGCTCTCCGGCGAGGTCAAGGCCGGTATCTCCGGCGTCGGCGAGTACAAGGACCTGATCAGGTCCGGCAAGCTGCGCGCCATCGCCGTCTCCGGGCAGAAGCGCTCCAACCTGATCCCCGAGGTCAAGACGCTGACCGAGCAGGGCATCGCGCTGAGCTACCTGAACTGGCGCGGCGTCGTCGCCCGGCCGGGTCTGTCCGACGGGGTGAAGCAGCAGTACATCGACATGATCAGGAAGATGCGGGACAGCCCGACCTGGCAGCAGGTCCTCAAGAGCAACGACTGGGAGGACTCGTTCATCACCGGTGACGAGTTCGCCAAGTTCATCGAGCAGGAGGACGGCACGGTGCGCAAGGCCCTCAAGGAGATCGGCGCCGTGAAGTGAGCTCCCCGGCCAGGTCCCGGCCGAGCGGGGAGCTGCTGCTGGTCGCCCTGCTCGCCGGGCTGGGCGCGTACACGCTCGCCACCACCCCGTCGATCATGGTGCCGCCGATGGCGGAGAACGCCGGGCCGCGGCTGTTCCCCTACCTGATCGGCGGGCTGCTGGTCGGGGTCGCCGTGCTGCTGGGCGTGCAGGTCCTGCGCGGCCGGTCCGCCCCGCCCGAGGAGGGCGAGGACGTCGACCCGGACGGTCGCACCGACTGGCGCGCGGTGGTGCTGCTGATCGTGCTGTTCACCGCGCACGCCGTGCTCATCGAGCCGATCGGCTGGCCGCTCGCCGCGGCACTGCTGTTCTCCGGGGTCGCGGTGGTGCTCGGCGCGCGGACCTGGTGGCTGATCGTGGTGAGTGCGCTCGTGCTCGCGGTCGGCCTGTGGGCGGTCTTCGTGTTCGGGCTCGGCGCCTACCTGCCCGGCGGACCGTTGCAGGGGCTGGTGCATGGCTTCGCTTGATCTCCTCCTCGACGGCTTCGCCAGCGCGCTGAGCGTCCAGAACCTTCTCTTCGCGTTCCTCGGCGTGCTGCTGGGCACGCTGGTCGGAGTGCTGCCGGGGATCGGTCCCGCCATGACGGTGGCGCTGCTGCTGCCGATCACGTTCACCGTGCCGCCCGCCGCTGCGTTGATCATGTTCGCGGGGATCTACTACGGCGGCATGTACGGCGGCTCGACCACCTCGATCCTGCTCAACACGCCCGGTGAGTCGGCGTCGATCGTGACCGCGCTCGAAGGCAACAAGATGGCCAAGGCGGGCCGTGGCGCGCAGGCCCTCGCGACCGCGGCGCTCGGCTCGTTCGTCGCGGGCACCATCGGCACGCTGCTGCTGTCGCTGGTCGCGGTCCCGGTCGCGACCTGGGCGACCTCGCTGACCTCGGCGGACTACTTCGCGCTGACCGCGCTGGCGTTCTGCACGGTCGCGGCGATGCTGGGCAACTCACCGCTGCGCGGGGTGGCCTCGCTCTCGGTCGGCCTCTACCTGGGGCTGGTCGGCATCGACAAGCTCACCGGGCAGTCGCGCTTCGCGATGGGCATCGACGAGCTCAACCGCGGCATCCCGGTGGTGATCGCCGCGGTCGGACTCTTCGCGGTGGGGGAGTCGATCTACGTGGCCTCGCGGCTGCGGCACGGGCCGGTGCACGTCATCCCGGTGAGCCGGGTCTGGGGTCTGCCGAAGGCGGACCTGAAGCGCTCGTGGAAGCCGTGGCTGCGGGGCACCTTGATCGGTTTCCCGATCGGCGCCGTCCCCGCGGGTGGTGCCGACGTGACGACCTTCCTGTCGTACGCGACGGAGAAGAAGCTGGCGGGCAAGCGCGGCACCGAGTTCGGCAAGGGCGCCATCGAGGGCGTCGCCGGGCCCGAGGCCGCCAACAACGCCGCGGCGGCGGGGGTGCTCGTTCCGCTGCTCACGCTCGGCCTGCCCACGTCGGCGACGGCCGCGGTGATGCTCGCCGCGTTCACCAGCTACGGCATCCAGCCGGGACCGCTGCTGTTCGACACCAAGCCCGAGCTGGTCTGGGCGCTGATCGCCTCGCTCTACCTGGGCAACGTGCTGCTGCTGGTGCTGAACCTGCCGCTGGCCGGGATGTGGGTGAAGCTGCTGCGCGTCCCGCGCCCCTACCTCTACGGCGGCATCCTGCTGTGCGCCTCGCTCGGCGCGTTCGCCGCGAGCCAGTCCGTCGCGGGCCTGCTCGTGCTCGTGGTGATCGGCGCGCTGGGATTCGCCATGCGGCGCTACGGGTGGCCGATCGCGCCCGCGGTGCTGGGGCTGATCCTCGGTCCGGTCGCCGAGGAGAACCTGCGCAAGGCCCTGCAGATCAGCCAGGGCGACGCGGGCGTCCTGCTGACGAGCACGTTCTCCAAGGTCATGTTCGCGCTCGCGCTGCTCGCGATCTTTCTTCCGCTGATTCTGCGCCGGAGAACGCGAAGCTATTAGCAATATTGATTTCTGGATCCGCCGAATATTCACTCCCGATGTGCGTTGGCCGGGTGCTCTGTGCTGGGATGCGGCGAGCCGGTGCCGAACTTTCTCAATTCGTTGTGAAAAGTTCACATCCGCGCAAGATCACGTACCAGCTAAGGAAGTCGCCCGTGACACGTCGCCGCCAGTTCCTTGCCGCACCCCTACTCCTCACCGCCAGCCTCATCGCGGGCTGCACCAGCTCCTCCGCCTCCGGGGAGGACTCCATCGACGGCCTGCGGATCATGGTCCCGGCCAAACCGGGCGGTGGCTGGCACCAGACCGCGCAGGCCCTGCAGGACGTGCTCCAGCGAGAAAAACTCGCGTCCGGCGTCCAGGTTTTCAATCTGGAGGGACCCGGCGGCATCGCCGGGCTGAACAAGCTCGTCGGCGAGAAGGACGACGACCTGCTCATGCAGATGGGCAAGGTCATGGTCGCGGGCATCATCAACAACAAGTCCGAGAAGACGCTCAAGGACACCACCCCGATCGCCCGCCTCACCGGGGAGAGCCTGGCGCTGGTGGTGCCCGCCGGGACCCCCTACCGCAACCTCGAGCAGTTCCTCACCGCCTGGCGCGGCGACCCCAGGGGCACCGTGATCACCGGTGGCTACGTCGCCGACGTCGACCACATCCTGGCCGGGCTGATCGCCGACCGCGTCGGCATCGACCCCGCGCAGCTGACCTACCTGCCCAACGCGGGTGGCGGCGAGTCGGTGGCCCGGCTGCTCTCCGGCGAGGCCAAGGCGGGCATCTCGGGCATCAGCGAGTACGCCGAGCACATCAAGGCGGGCAAGCTGCGGGCGATCGCCGTGTCCGGCGCCCAGCGGTCCAGGCTGCTGCCCGAGGTCAAGACGCTGACCGAACAGGGCATGGGGCTGACCTACCTGAACTGGCGCGGTGTGGTCGCCCGCCCCGGCCTGAGCGAGCAGGCCAAGCAGCGGCTGGTCAACGCGGTGACGAAGATGCACGCCTCGCCCGCGTGGAAGCAGACCCTGAAGGCCAAGGACTGGGACGACGCGTTCCTCACCGGCCCCGAGTTCGACAGCTACATCGAGACCGAGGATGCTGCCGCGAGGAAGGTGCTCGGAGAGATCGGTCTGGTGAAGTAGGTGCCCAAGACGCGCCTCAGCGGCGAGCTGGTGCTCGTCGCGCTGCTCGCGGCAGCGGGCGGCTACGTCCTCGTGCAGACCCCGGCCATCGTGGTGCCGCCGAGCGCCGCGACGGCCGGGCCGCGCTTGTTCCCGTACCTGGTCGGCTGCCTGTTGGTGCTGATCGCGGTCCTGCTCGCGGTGCAGGTCCTGCGCGGCAGGGCGGCCCCGCCCGAGGAGGGCGAGGACGTCGACACCGGTCGCAGGACCGACTGGCGGGCGATGCTCGTGGTGATCGTGCTCTTCGCCGCGCACGCGCTGCTGATCGAGCCGATCGGCTGGCCGCTCGCGGCGACGGTGCTCTTCGCCGGTACCGCGGCCGTGCTCGGCGCCCGCCGCTGGCCGGTCATCCTGGTCAGCTCGTTCGCGCTGGCCCTCGGGCTGTGGGCGGTCTTCGTGTTCGGCCTCGGCGCCTACCTGCCCGGCGGGCCCTTCCAGATGTGGACGTGACGTGAGCTCGATCGACTACCTCATGCAGGGCTTCGCCTCGGCCCTCACGCCGGAGAGCCTGATGTTCGCGCTGCTCGGCGTGCTGCTGGGCACGCTGGTCGGCGTCCTGCCGGGGATCGGCCCCGCGATGACCGTCGCGCTGCTGCTGCCGATCACCTTCTCGGTGCCGGCGACCTCGGCGTTCATCCTGTTCGCCGGGGTCTTCTACGGCGGCATGTACGGCGGCTCGACCACCTCGATCCTGCTGAACACCCCCGGTGAGTCGGCGTCGATCATCACCGCGCTCGAGGGCAACAAGATGGCCAAGCTCGGCCGGGGAGCCCAGGCGCTGGCCACCGCGGCCATCGGGTCGTTCGTCGCGGGCACCATCGGCACCGTGCTGCTGGCCCTGCTCGCGCCGGTGATGGCGGACTGGGCGGTGACGCTCACCTCGGCCGACTACTTCGCGCTGGTGGTGCTGGCCTTCTGCACCGTCTCCGCGATGCTCGGCGCCTCACCGCTGCGCGGGGTGGCCTCGCTGACCGTCGGCCTGGCGCTCGGGCTGATCGGGCTGGACTCGGTCTCCGGCCAGCCGAGGTTCACCTTCGGCCTGTTCGAGCTGGCCAACGGGGTCGACGTGGTGATCGCCGCGGTCGGCATGTTCGCGATCGGGGAGACGCTGTACGTGGCGTCCCGGATGCGGCACGCGCCGCCGAAGCTGGTGCCGGTGAACCGGACGTGGTGGCTGCCGAAGGAGGACCTGAAGCGGTCCTGGAAGCCGTGGCTGCGCGGCACGTTCATCGGCTTCCCGCTCGGCGTGATGCCCGCGGGCGGTCCGGTGGTGACCACCTTCCTGTCCTACGCGGTGGAGAAGAAGCTGTCGAAGCGACCGGAGGAGTTCGGCAAGGGCGCGATCGAGGGCGTCGCCGGTCCGGAGGCGGCGAACAACGCCGCGGTCGCGGGCGTGCTGGTGCCGCTGCTCACGCTCGGCCTGCCCACCTCGGCGACCGCGGCGATCATGCTGTCGGCCTTCGGCAGCTACGGCATCCAGCCGGGCCCGCTGCTGTTCGAGACGCAGCCCGAGCTGGTCTGGACGCTGATCGCGTCGCTGTGCATCGGCAACGTCATGCTGCTCGTGCTGAACCTGCCCCTTGCCGGGATCTGGGTGAAGATCCTGCAGATCCCGCGTCCCTATCTCTACGCCGGCATCCTGGTGTGCGCCTCGCTCGGCGCCTACGCGTCCAGCCAGTCCTGGCAGGGACTGCTCGTCCTGCTCGGGATCGGCGCGCTCAGCTACGCGATGCGCCGGTACGGCTGGCCGGTGGTGCCCGCCGTCGTCGGCCTGATCCTGGGGCCGATCGCCGAGGACAACCTGCGCAAGACCCTGCTGGTCAGCCAGGGCGACCCGGCCGCGCTCGTCGCCACGCCGTTCGCGCAGCTGATGTTCGCGCTGGCGCTGCTGGCGATCACGGTCCCGCTGTTCATGAAGACCCGCGCGCGGCGGCGCGTCGCCGGATAACGCGCGTGAGGGGCGCCCCATGCCCCTGGGGCGCCCCTCTCAGGGGACAACCAGAACTTCTGAAGACGTTCTCTCCATATAAGAGGTCTAGGAAGCCGCCGCCGGGGGCAGCAGCTGCTGCACGTCCAGGCGGCTGGTCAGCAGCTGCGAGGTCTCCATCATGTCGGCGACCCGCTGCAACCGGACCGGGTTGATCGACACCGGGTAGGTGCCCACCGAGACGAGGCCCGCGGTCTGCGCGTCGACCTCCGCGTACTCGGTCAGCACCTCCTGCACCGCGAGCCTGTTGGTGCCGAGCTCCTGAGCCTTCTCCAGCACGTTGCGGAATGCAGCGAGGGTGTTCGGGTAGGAGTCGGCGAACTTCTTGCTCGCCGCGTAGCCGGACATCGGGAAGTCGAGCGTGTAGCCGCGCGCGGTGTCGGTCAGCACCCTGGCGCCCAGCGTGCGCTGGGCTTTCGTGATCCAGGGCTCGACCATCCAGGCCGCGTCCACGGACTTGTTCTTCAGCGCGTCGGTCATCTCGGCGAAGCCCATCGGGAACCACTTGATGTTGCTCTTCGAAACGTTTGCGGTCTGCAAAACGCTCTCGGTGGTCAGCGTGCCGAGGTCGTCCTTGCGGTTCACGGCGATCTTCGGCTTCTGGATCTCGCCGGGGTTGTCGTAGTCGGAGTCGGCCAGCGTGACCAGGGCCATGGTGTTGCGCGCCGCCTGGTACGCCTCGCCCTGCAGCTGCAGCTCCTTGCCGGAGTGCACAGCGCGCAACAGCGTGACGTGGCTGGCGAAGGCGATGTCGAGGGTCTGGCTCTCCAGCTGCTGCACCGCGGAGTTGTCGTCGTTGACCACGATCAGCTCGACCTGCAGGCCGGCCGCGGCGAACAGCTTCTCGTTGCGGGCCAGGTAGAGCGGGGCGACGTCGACACTGGGCAGCACTCCGATGCGCAGCGTGCCGCGCTCCGGCTTCGGCGCCGCGGTCCCCTCCGTGCTGGTGAACAGCCCGCAGCCGCTGACGCTGGCCAGCACGATCGCGCTGGCCAGCAGCGCGGACGCGCGCCGGAAGGCTCGGATCGTCATGCCGACTCCTCGTTCGTTGATCAACTCACGGTGACATGCCAGCGAAGGCGTGGCGATGCTATCCACCCACATGAGGGAATAGAGTCACAACTTCAGACACTGTCCGCTGTCTCATCTTCCCGTTCGCTGGTCCGTACCACTACGCTCCCCTGGCTAGCGACCCGTGGCCCGACGCAGGGGAAGTCCGCTGCTCAGCGCTGGTGAGGCTGGCGTTGGCGGCCGGGACTGTGCTGCAATGCGGCCCGCATTCGCAAGTCCGACCTCGGTCCGGGGAGGGATCGAGTTACTGCTGCCGGAAGAGGAAGCCCAGGGTGGCGCGTCGAGAGAGAGGTCCCAGCCGGACCGGTGAAGGGGAAGCCCTTCTCACCGAAAACCCCGGAAAGGGTGACGGGACGGCTGCGAAGCGTGACGGAGACGAGGCGGGTACCAGCGCCGCCGCCGCGTCGGCCGTCGCGCCGGTGACCGACACCGAACAGGACCCGCCTGCCTCGCGGTGGCGGCTGCGGAACTGGCGGCTGCGCACCAAGCTGCTCGCTGTGCTGCTCATCCCCACCGCCGCGGCCCTCGCGCTCGGCGGGCTGCGGGTGACCTCCGACCTCGCCGCCGCGACCAAGCTGGAGCAGCTGGCCAACCAGGTCCGGCTCAGCAGCACGATCTCCGTCCTGGTGCACAACCTCCAGCGCGAGCGCGACCTGACCGTGCGCTACGTCTCCAGCGGGCGCAGCGGCGACCAGGTCGTGATGGAGCGGCAGCGCAAGCGCGTCGTCGACTCGGTCGACGAGTTCCGCAGGCAGGTCAAGGAGCTGGGGCCGGAGCTGACCCCCGGCCACCGGGCCACCTACGACAAGGCCGCGCAGCAGCTGGACCGGCTCACCAAGCTCCGCCTCGCGGTCAACGGCCAGGACTCCCGCTACCCCGAGGAAGCGCTGCTGCGCTCCTACAGCGAGTCCATCGACGAGCTGCTCTCGCTGACCGAACTGGGCCTCGCCCAGACCGACAACCCGACGCTGATGAACCTCCAGGCCAGCGTGCTGTCGGTGGCCAGGGTCAAGGAGCAGACCTCGCGCAAGCGGGCGATCCTGCTCGACGCGCTGCAGCAGAAGAAGTTCGCGCCCGGTCAGCTGCGCCAGCTGCTCGCCGTCGATGCCGAACTGCAGGCCGCGCGCAACGACTTCCGCAAGGCGGCCACCTCCGAGCAGCGCAGGCTCTTCGACGACATGGTGACCGGCTTCATCGTCGACGTCGCCAACAACATCGAGGAATCGGCGCTGCAGAACGCCGAGTCCGGCCAGCAGCTCACCGCCACCCCCGAGCAGTGGGACGTGGCCGCGACGCTGACCGTGAACCTGATCTACGACGTCGAGTCCAAGCTGCTGGAGCAGCTGCGCAGCGACAGCTCCAGCCTGGCCACGACGGCGAGCACCAACGCCATCCGCGACTCCGCGCTCGTCCTCGGTGCCCTCGCTCTCGCGGTCATCCTGGCGCTGTTCGTCGCCCGGTCCCTGCTGCGCCCGCTGCGCGTGCTGCGCAAGACCGCGCTGGCCGTGGCCGACCACCAGCTGCCGGACGCGGTGGAGAAGATCCTCGCCGCGCCGAACCCCACCGAGGCGTCCAAGATCGCCGTCGCTCCGGTGCCCGTGCACACCACCGAGGAGATCGGCCAGGTGGCCCGCTCCTTCGACGCGGTGCACGGCGAGGCCGTCCGGCTGGCCGCCGAGCAGGCGATCCTGCGCGACAACGTCAACGCGATGTTCGTCAACCTCTCCCGCCGCAGCCAGGCGCTGGTGGAGCGGCAGCTGAACCTGATCGACCGGTTGGAGCAGGACGAGCAGGACCCCGACCAGCTGTCCAACCTCTTCGAGCTGGACCACCTGGCCACCCGGATGCGCCGCAACAGCGAGAACCTGCTGGTGCTCTCCGGCAACGACCTCACCCGCAGGCTCACCAAGCCGGTGCCGATCTCCGATGTCATCGGCGCCGCGGTCTCCGAGGTCGAGCAGTACGCCAGGGTCCAGGTCGGCCAGGCCCCGGACCTGGCGATCCAGGGCCGCGCCGTGAACGACCTGGTGCACCTGGTCGCCGAGCTGCTGGACAACGCGACCGCGTTCTCCGACCCGCAGACCAAGGTCGTCGTGCGCACCGCGCGGACCCGCAAGGGCGAGCTGGCGGTGGAGATCTCCGACCGCGGGGTCGGCATGGCCGACGCCGAGATCCGCGAGGCCAACCAGCGGCTGGCCGAGCCGCCGGACGTCGACGTCGCCGTGTCCCGCCGGATGGGCCTGTTCGTGGTCGGCAGGCTGGCCAAGCGGCACCAGGTCCAGGTCAAGCTGCGCTCCAACGAGGACATCGAGGGCGGCACCACCGCGCTCGTGGTCATCCCCGCCGACCTGGTGCAGCCGGTCCCGCCGCGCACCACCACCCTGGGCGGGCCGGTCACGGGCACGGTCGCCCCCGTCGGCCAGCCCGGCTCGCCGATCCAGGTGAGCCAGCCCAGCCAGCCCGCCCCGGAGTTCCAGTCGAACTCGCTGTTCGTGCACACCCCGGCCGAGACCAGCCAGGCGTCGAGCTACTCCGGTGCCGCAGGCTCCACCCCGCCGCTGACGGTCGGCGACGTCACCCGCGCGCTCGCCGAGGCCGACCGTGCGGACGGGACCGCCGAACAGGCCGCCCCGGAACCGGTGGAGCAGCTGAACCTGGACGTGCAGGTGGTCGCGGCGGGCGGCGAGCTCGACCCGGCCAAGCCGCCCGCGCTGCCGGTCGACGAGCAGCCCGTCGTGCACTACGAGGACGACCGGCCCGACTCGAACGGCCAGTTCTCCGGCTCCTGCGACGCGGCACCGGTCGACGGGTCCGCCCCGGCCAACACCGCCTTCAACGGCACCAGGCCCAGGGAGATCCCCCGCGACGACGCGCCGACCGAGCGGCTGCCGATATACGAGGAGATCCTGTCCCAGTGGTTCCAGGCGGCCGAACCCAAGCAGGCCGCGCCCGCCAGGGAGATGCCGCTCGGCGAGCCCGCGCTCAGCGCCACCGTCGACGAGCCGCTGGCCCAGCCGACCCCCGCGCAGCAGGCTCCGGCCGAGCCGGAGCCCGCGCCGCAGCCGAAGCAGGAGGCGCTGCCCAAGCGGCAGCGGGCCGTCCGGTCCGCCCCCGCGGACCAGCCCGCGGCCCCCGCGCAGGAGGCCGCCCCGCCCCGGATGCCGCAGTCGGTCTGGCAGTCGCCGGGCGACGAGGGCTGGGAGGCGGCCAACTCGCTGCTGAACAACCCGGTCAGCCAGGGCGTCACCGCGGCGGGGCTGCCGAAGCGGGTGCCGAAGGCGCAGCTCGTGCCGGGCTCCGCGGCGCCGCGTCCGCAGGCCCCCGCGGGCGCTCCCGCGGCCAGGGCCCCGCAGACTTCTCGCACGCCGGACAACGTCCGTGGCAGGATGTCGAGTTTCCAGCAGGGTCTGCGCCGGGGCCGGCATGCCAGGATTGACACGTTGGCCGCCGATCGCGGCCAGTCGGAGCAGTCCGGCCCAGGTCACGGCCGTCAGGACGAGGAGCAGTAGTGAACGAGTCGGTCCAGCAGCCTGGCACGTTCGGTTGGTTGATCACCGACTTCGTGCGCAGGGTCCCGGGTGTCGCCCACTCAGTCGTGGTCTCGGCGGACGGCCTGCTGCTCGCCGCGTCCCAGGGCCTGCCGCGCGATCGCGGGGAACAACTTGCCGCGGTGTCTTCCGGTTTGGTCAGCCTCACCCAGGGAGCCGCACGGTGTTTCGAGGCAGGCAACGTCGCCCAGACAGTGGTGGAGATGGAGCGGGGTTACCTGTTCCTCATGTCGATCAGCAACGGCGCCTGCCTGTCGGTGCTGGCGGCCCCGAACTGCGACATCGGCCTGATCGCCTACGAGATGACCCTGCTCGTGGACCGGGTCGGCCAGCAGCTGACGCCGGAACTGCGGGCGCAGCTGCAAGGCGTCGTACGCAGGTAAGCGAAGAGTCGGGTGGGGTGAGGTCGTGATGACGACGGGACCCGGGTTCTCCAGCGACCGCTTCGACTACCGGGAATGGGCGCTGGGCGGATTCCGCTACGACGAACCCGAGGACGACGGCGAGACCACCGGTGCGGCACCGCAGGAGCCCCCGCTGCTGTCGCCGCGCGACGGCCTCGGCGGTACCGGCCTGTTCGGCGGGCCGGGTGCCGACCTGTTCGGCGGCGGGATGGTGGACGAGTCCCCGATCCCGGCCGTGCCCGCACAGCAGGTGGTGGACGAGCCCGACCCGTTCACCGAGTCCGGTTCGCTGGTCCGGCCCTACACCCGGACCGGCGGACGCACGCGGCCCGACTACGACCTGGCCATCGAGGCGCTGATCTCCACCAGCGACCGCGGCCGGGAACGGGACGCGGCCGTGCTGCCGGAGCACCGGTCGATCTGCGGGCTCTGCCTGGAGACCCGATCGGTTGCAGAAGTCGCCGCGCACTTGCGTTTGCCACTGGGCGTGGTACGCGTATTGATCGGTGACATGGCGGGCCTCGGCCTCGTCATGATCCACCAGAGCGGCTTGGTCATGGGGGACCGGCCGTCCCTTGCGTTCCTCGAAAGGGTGCTCAGTGGCCTCCGCAGGCTCTAACCCGCACACCCCGGACACCCGGCAGGCCACGACCTCGGCGAAGATCGTCGTCGCCGGTGGCTTCGGTGTGGGGAAGACGACGTTCGTCGGTTCGGTCTCGGAAATCGTTCCGCTGACCACCGAAGCCGTGATGACCGAGGCCAGCGTCGGCGTCGACGACCTCTCCGCGACGCCGGGCAAGGTCACCACCACGGTGGCGATGGACTTCGGCCGCGTCTCGCTGGACCAGGACCTGATCCTGTACCTGTTCGGCACGCCCGGCCAGCACCGGTTCTGGTTCATGTGGGACGACCTGGTCCGCGGCGCCATCGGCGCGATCGTGCTGGTCGACACCCGCAGGCTGGCCGACGCCTTCGCCTCCATCGACTTCTTCGACGACCGGCAGCTGCCCTACATCGTCGCGCTGAACTGCTTCGACGGGATGCTGCACCACCGCGTCGAGGATGTCAGGGACGCGCTCACCATCGACGACTCGGTCCCGATCGTCACCTGCGACGCGCGCACCAAGGAGTCCACCAAGCACGCGCTGATCACCCTCGTCGAGCACGCGATGCGGCAGTGGATGACCGTGGGCGCCTGACCGGAACGGACACAAGCGGGAGCCCCGGTCCGGTGACCGGGGCTCCCGCTTCGTTCTCGCTACGGCGTGATCAGCCGATGCCCGCGCAGAGGTTCAGGCCCTTGATGGAGGGCTTGACCATCAGGGCGCCGAGGACGCCACCGTTGCCGACCTTGACGGCGGGCGTGGCGGAGGCGGAGGCACCGATGCTCGGGGCGCTGACGCACGCGCCGATCTTGTCGGTCTTCAGGCCCGCGGCCACCTTGACCTGAGCGTCGACCTTGGCGGCCAGCTTGACCTTCAGGTCACCCGCGGAGACGCGGACACCGGCGGCGGCGTCCGCCTTGACGTCGGCCTTGACGTCGGCCTTCGCGGCCACGGCGGCCTTCGGCGCGGCGGAGCGGCCCGCACCGACACCGACACCCGCGTCGGCGTCCGCGTCGACCGCGGCACCGATGCCGATGCCGACCTTGATCGGCAGCTTGACCTTGAGGCCGAGCTTGACGCCCGCGTCGACCCCGGCGCCGACCTTCACGCCCGCGCCCGCGCCGACCTTCACGCCCGCGCCCGCACCGACCTTGACGCCCGCGTCGACCCCGGCGCCGACCTTGACGCCGGCCTTGATCGGGCCGCCGACCTTCACACCGACCTTGATCGGGCTCACCTTGACCCCGACGCCGACGTTCGCGCCGACCTTCGCGTCGACGTCGGCGTCCACCGTGGCGGCACCGGCGTAACCCGCGGACATGAAGAAGACCGACATGGCTACCGCCGCGGTCACCGTTGCGAATCTCCGCGCCAACCTGCTGATGGGCATTTTCGGGGTTCCTCCTAGATGCGGCCGGGCCACGACGGGCCGGCCAGGCACTGTCCGATTCCGGCATGCGGCACCCGTGTGGGGCGAGTGGACGCAGCCACCCATCACGTTATGGCGGAACGGGACATCACAACGGGTATAGACCGACCACAATGGAGGGACGTCGAGCAACTACCCGGTTGTGCCAGCTAATGGCGTGAATGACACGTATTTAGTCCACTGTGGACACTGTCGGAGCGTTGATGACTAGAGAAGTTTCGGCCGCATGTAGTGTCACTCCAAAGTGGATGATCATCACTGAGACGTGGGTCAGTCCTCGACCACGGCCGTGGAGGTGATGCGGTGCAGGGGGAACCGGCGCACCAGCCCGACCACGGCGTCGAAGGCTTCGAGCACACCGCCCGCCACCCGCACCGGCGTGACGATCTGCTGGCTCGCGGTGCCGTTGGAGTCGACGAAGCCGACCCACACGCTCCGGCCGGTGTCCGCGGCCTCCTGGAGCAGCGCCATGGTGGCCGCCGTCCCCAGCGCCGCCGTGGAGACCGCGGCTCCGCGGGGCGCGTCCGCCGCCCGGTCGCCCGCCCGGATCTGCCGCACCACCGACGCCAGCTGCTCCACGCTCGGGCGGGCGGGTGAGAACAGCCGCTTGGTGCCCTGGGGACGGCCGGGGATGCGGTGCCCGGCCGGACGCAGGTCCACGACGGCCCCGTCCGGCCCCTCGGCCGCGGGCGCGTAGCCGCTCTCCCGCAACCCGTCCAGCACGTCGATCAAGGCGAGCGGGCTGACCAGCACGGTCGGTGCGATGCGGCGCAGTTCCAGGCGCGCGATGTCCGGGTTGGCCAGGACCTCCGCGATCAGCGCGGGATCGTCGCACCGGAGGAAGGACCCGGCGGGACCGCCGCGCAGTTGCCCGTGCTTCCTGGCGATGTCGTCGATCAGGTAGCTCAGCGACTGAGGCACCGGAGTCCGCGAGCGCTTCGCGAACAGCTCGTGCAGCTCCGCCGCGGAGCGCCCGGCGTCCAGCGCGCGCCGCACCGTCCTGTCGGTGAGCCGGTAGACCGTTGCGCCGCCCGCCGACTCCACGTCCGCGACCAGGGCGATGTCCGCGGCCAGTTCGGGTTCGAGCCTGCCCGGCGCCACGACCGTCAGGTCCGCCTGGACGAGGACGTGGTCGATCGGCTCGGGCAGCGAGTCCGACATCCGCTTGGCCGCCTCGCCGGGGCCCTCGTTGAGCAGTGTGGCCCCCGCTGTCGACAGGCCGCCGAGCGCGACGATTCCCAACGCGGTCGCCTCGTCGATGATCCAGCGCACGAGGTCGTCGCGCAGTCGTCCGCCCCGCGCGGGCGCCCGCCATGCCAGTGCCGCGACGAGCTGTTCGACGTCGCCGACGCAGGAACCCGGCGGCAGCTCGGCGAGCACACCGAGCACCCGGTGCCGCTCGCGCACGGCGTTCGGGCGGCGCAGTTCGTTCGAGAGCGGGTTGAGCAGCTTGTCCCGCTCGTCCCGGCGTCCGGCCAACGCGGGCAGCCGCGGCAGCTCCAGCCAGCCCACCGCCAGCGTCGCCCACTGCTGGTCCGCGGCCGCGGCCAGGTACGAGTCGGCGTGCGTCGTCGGAACCCATTCCGGCTCGCTGCCGCCGCTGTTGTCGATGATCGAGGCGTCCAGCGCGAGCTCCGCGAGCAGGGCCGCGCGCGCCTCCTCGACGTCCAGTTCCTTGGCCAGCCTGCGCAGGTCCCGCACGCCGAGCCCGCCGGAGCGCAGCACGCCGGGCGGTTCCGCGGACCACAGCGCGATCAGGCCTTCCACGTGCCGGAGCAGTTCGAGCGCGGCACCGGCCGCCGTTGCGTCCACAGTGGACACTTCACGTCCGGTGACCGTCAGTTCCGGCTGGGTCACCTGCACCTGGCCCATCGGCCGGTCGCCGCGCAGCAGCAGACCGAGCTGACGGGGAAGCTCCACCGTCTCGTTGTCGCGGCGCAGCAGCAGGCCACGAGCCATGAGGCTCTGCACCGGGTTCTCCGCGCGTTCCAGCGGCACGGCGCGCCCGGCGTCCTTCGTGCGCCCGATCGGCGGGCCCGCGGCCAGGGTCTCCAGCAGCCTGCGCTCGGCCGGGTCGAGCCCGTCGAGCAGCTCGGGCAGGTCCAGCTCGTCCAGCTGCGGGGCGGGCCTGCCGAGGTTGCCGGGGAACTGGGGGGTGACCTCCGTCCCGGCGGGCACCACGCTGAGCGCGGTGTCCGGTCCCCACGCCACGGCCAGCTCGCGCAGCCGCTGCACGGCCGCCTTGGTCCGCGCGGCGGGCACGCCCTTGCCCAGCAAACGGTTGATCCTGGTCAACGGCTGCGGGGCGGTATCGGCCCCGGCGACGACCAGCGCGTCGAGCACGGTGCGGGTGAAGGCGTCCAGGTCCTCGCACGCGCGCACGACCGACGCGCGCATGCCTGCTCGGGTCGCCAGCACGCCGGTGTTGGGTGGGGGAGGGGTCGCCAGGTCCGGGCGCGCCCGTAGCAGCTCCACGAGAGCCTGCTCGTCCTGCGCGCGCAGCCAGTCGACGAGAGAGTGACCGGACATCAGTACCACGTTATATGGCGAGGTTTTCGCTGCCTATGGCCGCGCGTCGGCGCCGAGGGCCATCAGGCACACTGAGCGGGTATTTCCCTAGTTGAGGAGGAGCCGTGGCCAAGGCCGCCCGCCGCCCTGAGCGCATCGACCCGACCTGGCCCGGCGAGACCGCCGACGGGCACCACCCGGTCAGCGAGCTCGCCAGCCACACCCAGGGCGCGCAGTCCCCGTTCGGCGAGATCACCTTCCCCGCCGAGGACGTGCACTACGAGCACCCGGTCACGGTCATCAACAAGTAGGTGAGGCGCCCCTCCCCGGCTTTCCGAGCCGTGCGAGTGCCGGATTCCTCCGAGGTCTAGGCTGAGCGCACCGCTGAGCAGCACTGACCGGGGAGGGTGCAATGCCGGTTCCGGGGCCGGGTTATTCGATCACCGTGCGTGTCGAGGCGCCGCCGTCGGCGAGCGCCGCGGGCGACCTCACGAGCTCCATCGGCAAGGTCGGTGGCGTGATCACGGCCTTCGACGTCGTCGAGTCGCACTCCGACCGCGTCGTCGTGGACATCACCTGTAACACGCTCTCCGGCGACCACGCCACGGTGATCACCGACGCGCTCTCGGTGCTGCCGGGCGTGAAGGTCCGCAAGATCTCCGACCGCACCTTCCTGATGCACCTCGGCGGCAAGCTGGAGATCTCCTCCAAGGTCGCGCTGCGTAACCGCGACGACCTGTCCCGGGCGTACACACCGGGTGTCGCCCGGGTCTGCCAGGCCATCGCGGCCAACCCGGAGGACGCGCGCAGGCTGACCATCAAGCGCAACACCGTGGCCGTGGTCACCGACGGCTCCGCCGTGCTCGGCCTCGGCAACCTCGGCCCCGCCGCCGCCCTGCCGGTGATGGAGGGCAAGGCGGTGCTGTTCAAGAAGTTCGCCGGCGTCGACGCCTGGCCGATCTGCCTGGACACCCAGGACACCGAGGAGATCATCCGCACCGTCGAGCTGATCGCCCCCGTCTACGGCGGCATCAACCTCGAGGACATCGCGGCCCCGCGCTGCTTCGAGATCGAGGCCAGGCTGCGCGAGAAGCTGGACATCCCGGTCTTCCACGACGACCAGCACGGCACCGCCATCGTGGTGCTGGCCGCGCTGCGCAACGCCCTGCGCGTTGTCGGCAAGAACATCGAGGACTGCCGGATCGCCGTCTGCGGCGTCGGCGCGGCCGGTTCGGCGATCATCCGGCTGTTGCTCAAGCAGAAGCCGGGCGACATCATCGCGGTGGACATCGACGGCATCGTGCACACCGAGCGCGAGGGCCTGGTCGACGAGAACCTGCGCTGGATCGCGGAGAACACCAACGCGCACAAGATGAGCGGCACGCTGCACGAGGCGCTGGTGGGCGCGGACGTCTTCATCGGCGTCTCGGCCCCCAACCTCTTCGGCGCGGAGCAGGTCGCCACCATGGCGGAGAACGCCATCGTGTTCGCGCTGGCCAACCCGGACCCGGAGATCGACCCGCTGGAGGCGCAGAAGCACGCGGCCGTCGTGGCCACGGGTCGCAGCGACTACCCGAACCAGATCAACAACGTGCTGGCCTTCCCGGGTGTCTTCCGCGGACTGCTCGACGCGCACGCGCACACCATCACTGATGACATGCTCGTCGCTGCCGCGCACGCGATCGCGGACGTGGTGGACGGTGACCGCCTCAACGCTTCGTTCATCGTGCCGAGCGTGTTCGACAACGCCGTCGCCCCCGCGGTCGCCGAGGCCGTCCGCGCCGCCGCGGTGCAGGCGAAGGGCTAGACCGGCGTGGCGGAGGAGCTGACCCACGTCGACGAGGCCGGTGCGGCCAGGATGGTCGACGTGTCCGGCAAGCAGCCGGGCGCGCGGCTCGCGGTCGCCACGGGCGTGCTGCGCACCACTGATGAGGTCGTCTCCCTGTTGCGCAGGGACGGTCTGCCCAAGGGCGACGCGCTGGCTACCGCCAGGATCGCCGGGATCATGGGCGCCAAGCGCACCCCCGACCTCGTGCCGCTGTGCCACCCGATCGCGCTGTCCGGAGTGCTCGTGGACCTGCACGCGGAGGGCTCCGAGGTCCGGATCACCGCCACCGTGCGGACCACCGACCGCACCGGCGTCGAGATGGAGGCGTTGACCGCGGTCACCGTCGCCGGCCTTACGCTGCACGACATGGTGAAGGCGGTCGACCCGGCGGCGACCTTGGACGGCGTGCGCGTCGAGCGCAAGGAAGGCGGCAAGACCGGCCTGTGGACGCGCCCGGAGGGTCGATGACCACGCGAACGGCCAAGGTGATCGTGGCGTCGAACCGCGCAGCGGCGGGCGTCTACGAGGACAAGACCGGTCCGGTCATCCAGTCCTGGCTGAGCGCGAAAGGCTTCTCCGTGCCCGCCCCCGTCGTCGTTCCCGATGGCGATCCGGTCGCCACCGCCTTGCGCGCCGCGGTCGCGGACGGGGTGGACGTTGTGATCACTACGGGCGGCACCGGGATTTCGCCGACGGATGGCACTCCTGAGGCGACTCGGTCGGTGCTGGACTACGAGATCCCCGGCCTCGCGGACGCGATCCGCGCGCAGGGCCTGCCGAAGGTGCCGACCGCGGTGCTTTCGCGCGGAGTCGCCGGCGTCGCGGGTCGGACCCTCGTGGTGAACCTGCCCGGCTCAACCGGCGGCGTGCGTGACGGCCTGGACGTGCTCGACGGGGTTCTCGATCACGCGGTCGAGCAGCTGCGCGGCGGTGACCACGCCGCGTCTTCCGAGTCGTCGGCCCAGGTGTTGCGCGCGGTGGTGACGGAGTCGCCGCTGGACGTCACCGAACACGCCGATCTCGTGGCCAGCCACACGGCGGGCGCCGTTGTCACGTTCTCCGGCGTTGTCCGGGACCACGACGGCGGTCGCAGGGTGCGCGAGCTGGAGTACTCGGGTCATCCGAGCGCCGAGAAGGTGATCGCCGAGGTCGCCGCGGACGTGGCCGCCCGGCACCCGAAGGTCTACGCGCTCGCCGTCAGCCACCGCATCGGTGATCTCGGGATCGGCGACTCCGCCCTGGCGTGCGCGGTCTCGGCCGCCCACCGCCGTGAGGCGTTCGTCGCGTGCGCTGATCTCGTCGATGAGGTCAAGCTACGACTGCCCATCTGGAAGCGCCAGCTTTTCGCGGACGGAACCGAAGAGTGGGTCAACTGCCCCTAGCTCGATCTGGACGCGCGAAAGGCCCCGACCATCGCTGGTCGGGGCCTTTCACCAGGACAAACGTCACTTCAGGTCGAGCTGCTGCCCGACGAAGATGAGGTTCGCGTCCTTGATGACGTCCTTGTTGCGCTCGAACACGGCCTGCCAACCGCCCGCGACGTTCTGCGCCGCGGCGATCTTGGACAGGGTGTCACCGGCAACCACGGTGTAGTCAGCACCGTTCTTGGTCTGAACCGGAGCAGCGGCGGGCGCGGGGGTCGCGGCCGGCTTCGGAGCAGCCTTCTTGGTCACCTTCGAGACGGGCTTCGACTTGACAGCACCACCACCGCCGCCGCCACTGCCGTTGTGCCAGCCGGTCTTCTTGGTGCAGGCCGGCCACTGGCCCGGGCCACGTGCCGCGAGAAGACGCGCTGCGATCTCGGTCTGCTGTGCAGCGGTCGCCTGGTGGGCGTTCTTCGCGTAAGCGCCACCACCATAGGCCAGCCAGGTGGACTGCTTGAACTGGTAAAGGCCGGAATAGCCGTTGCCGGTGTTGATGCTGGCGTTGCCGCCGCTCTCGCACTTGGCGAGGGCGTCCCAGTTCGGGGCGGCCGAGGCGGTGCCTGCGGTCACGACGAATGGCGCCGCGGCCACGGCGCCGGCGACAGCCAGGCGAGCCACGTTGCGACCGGTGGTGGACTGCTTGCGGTGCTTGCCTCGGTAAGAAGTCATTTCTCTCTCTCCTACCGCACCTGCGAGTGAGCTGTCGGGTTCGGGCTCTGTCGGGGAGTGCCCGGCCGGTCGGGACCGGCTTCACCCCTAGGGCGTTTCGGGACGCCCGGAGTGCTCTCACGCTCCTGTCCAGAAGTTGTCTTTCCGCTCGGGGTCGTATCCGGGGACCTGCTGGACAGGATTTGGCGCGTCAGGTCTCCGGCACTGCGTCGGTTGGGTTTCGGGGCCAACCGAGAAGCGACCGTACGTAACGGCGACGGCCAACCCAAACGTCTGAGGGTGTGACCGTCGTCACTGTAACGCCGACGGGGCATTTGACGATCAGGAAGGTTTAGCCAGTTCGAGGCACCGTTACCGGGCCGTTTCCAACCCCGGATCAATTACCGACGGTGAGTTCTGGGTCACGTGGGTGAAGACCCCATGTGGAGTAGAAGTACGACCCTTCAGCCCCTTGTGAGGAACGCTCGCAGTCCGCTCAGGTCGTCCGTGTTGAGGTGGTCCACTCCAAAGGTGACGAGTTCTCGCCAAATCGCTTCGCGTTCCGCGCCCGGCGCGTCGGGCGTCGCCCAGAAGCGGACCCGCTGCCCGGCCTTGTGCGCGATCGTCACGATTTCCCGCAGCTTCGCCTTCTCCGCCGTCGGCATCTGCCCGACGCCGTTCCAGGTGAACAGCTTCGTCCAGTTGTCGGAGACGAGGGCCGCGAGCTTCGCGTCGGCCCCCGGGCCGAGGTCGGACGGGTTCGTCATGCGGCCGTCGTAGAAGGCGAAGCGGTGCTGCTGACCGCTCATCAGTTCACGGGGACGATCCCCGGAAACGACCACGTCAACGGCGTTGCGAACGATCTTGCCGGAGATGTACTGGGTGAACATGAACGCGTAGCGCGGCGAGCGGAGCACCCGGTCCAGTTCGGTGTAGGTGGCGGCGCCGGTGTTCTTCAGGTCGACGAGCAACTGGAACAGGCCCGGCCGACCGGCGTGGACCTTCCCTTGGTTGTCGGTCACGCGCTTGCGCAGCGGCTCCAGGTACAGGGACTGGAGAGTGCGGTCCGGCCGCAGGTCCCAGGGGTCGTGCCCGACGAGCAGGGCACCGTTCACCAGGTAGATGTCGGCCTCGACGCTGGTGAAGCCGTTGTCGAGGGCGTCGAAGAGCGGGCGCTCGTGCTCGTAGTCGTTGTGCGCGTGGGCCTGGGCAAGGGGCTTGACGCGCGGCCCGGCCACGCCGGGTGCCGTGGCGCTTGCAAGCACTCCGAGGATCGCCAGCACGAGGACCGCGATGCGACGGAATGCCTGCATGGCCACCTCCTCGAACGGCGTCGACCGCTCGGACGCTAGGCGCTCGGGATGGACCGGCGATGAACGCCGCGAGTCCGGCCGCCGAGCGCGGGACGGCCGGTAGGGGGACGTTCGTCACTATGGGCGGGTTGCCCCTGTGGCGCGAGACACGTTAGTGGCACTTGGTGACGGCTCGATAACGGGGGGTCGTCTTTGTAGTCCGAGAGGGGCAGGCAACACCGTCCCGTTCCGGTCAATGCCGCAAAGAACGCCTACTGCACGTCACCCTGCTTCACCAGGCGCGATGCTCGCAACGCCACCTATGTAATAGAGGTGTGCGTGGAGAGACCGTCACCGGTCCGGGGAGAGACCTGGTTGTCGGCGTGTCACACGGATGAGGGGGACAGTCATGCGCCGCGAGCGGGAGACAGGCGGGGCCAGAGTCGAGTTCAAGGTGCTCGGTTCGCTCGAGGTCGTGATCGACGGTGAGGTAGTGCCGATCAACGCACCGAAACAGCGAGCCGTTCTGGCGGCACTTCTGCTCCATGCCAACCAGCTGGTGAGAACGCCGCGTCTGATCGAACACTTGTGGGGCTCGGAGGCCCCGAAGGACGCCTACAACGCGGTACAGACCCACATCACCCGGCTGCGGCGGGCGCTGGGGTCTTCGGACCTGATCCGCACCGTCGAGGGCGGCTATCTCATCCACACGGACGGCGTTGATCTTCAGCGCTTCCGTGAGCTGGTTGGGCGTGCGCGAACCGCCAGTGGCCAGGACGCACTGTCGTTGCTGCGAAAGGCCACAGCGCTGTGGCGCGGTCCGCTGCTGCCGGACCTCCGGGACCGGTCCGCACTGGACGAGGAGCTGGACAAGATCGAGAGCGAACTGCTCAACGCAGCGGAGAGCAAAGTCGATCTGGAGCTTCGCGCGAATCGGCATGTCGAGGTAGTTGCCGAGCTACGCGCTCTGACAACGTCATACCCACTACGTGAAAGCCTCTGGGAAAAACTCATGCTCGCACTGTTTCGATCCGGTCGGCAGGCAGAGGCGCTGGAAGCCTTTCGTATGGCTACACGGGTCCTGAACGCGGAGCTTGGCGTCGCGCCGGGGCAAGCGCTCCGGCAGCTGCATATAGATATCCTGTCTGGACAGATTGAGCGGCAGGAAGCAGTCACACAGGCCGAGTCGATCGCCATTCCTCGGCAGCTTCCTGCCGGAGCTGGAAACTTCACTGGACGTCGGGAAGTTGTCGACGCGCTGCTGTCCGCGCTGAAAGCTGATGTGGGCAGATGTCCGGTGGCGGTAATTTCCGGATCGCCTGGCGTAGGAAAAACTGCCGTGGCCGTGCATGTGGCACAACGTCTCGCTTCTACCTTCTCGAGTGGGCAGCTCCATGTCGATCTCCACGGATACTCCAGCGCTGAACCTCCCACGGCTGAACAGATCATGGCCAGGTTCTTGCGCGCTCTTGGGGCTGCCCCGGAGGAGATCCCAGCTCAGCTTGAGGGGCAACGCGAGGTACTTCGAGCGCACCTCGTGGGTAGACGCGTCCTATTTCTTTTGGACAACGCGGCGTCGGTGGAGCAGGTGCGCCGTGTACTTCCTGAGGTGCCCGGATGCTGCGTACTGGTGACCAGCCGTGAGAGGCTGGTCGGGGTGGTGTCAGGCGGGTTGGAAACGGTCATTCGTCTCGGTGCGCTCGAGAAACCTGAGGCCGTCGAACTCCTTGGGACTCTGCTCCGGGCAGAGTCTGCAGATAGTGAGTCCGTTAATGATCTGGCCGAGCTCTGCGGCCGGCTGCCACTTGCTCTGTGCATTGCGGGCGCTAATATCCTCGCCGAGGGGGTAGCGCTGGACGAATATGTACGACGTCTGCGGGGCGGCGACCGCCTTTCGATACTTGCGATTTCCGGTGACGAGCAAGCAGAAGTGGCGTCCGCGTTCATGCTCTCGTACTCCTCGCTTGGAGATGAACTGCAGTCGGCTCTCAGTCTCCTCTCGGTCGTGCCTGGACGGGATTTCGGGGCAGAGGTAGCGACAGCCTGCCTTGGCTCCCGAATGCCTGCGGTGGTTCCGCTGCTTGATCGCTTGGTGTCTGCCAACTTGCTGGAAGCACCATACCCCGGGCGGTATCAGTTCCACGATCTCATCAGACTCTTTTCGGAGCAGTGCCTGCGGTCGAACGTCGATATCCAGGAACGTCGTGATGTGGAGCTTCGTGTCTACGGGTTCTATCTTCTTGGGGCCGTTCGCGCAGGTAAGATGGTCAGTCCGGAAAAGGGAGAGCATTCTCTCCCTGGAAAGTTTTCCTCGCTCTCCTCGGTTGACCTCCGTTCGGTCGGGGAAGCCTCTGAGTGGGTGACGAGAGAGCTTGGCAATCTTGTTGCAGTCGTGGACTCAGCGCGTTCTGTTCAGCTTCCTGAAGTTTGTTGGTTGATACCCAGTGTGCTACGCGGTTATCTCTACAAAAAGCATCGCGTTGTGGAGTGGCTGCACATGTGTTCTGTGGGACTTGACGGAGCGCGGCGCCAGGGTGATCAGGAGTCTGAGGCAGCCATGTTCCAGGGGTTGGGTACGGCGCTGTGGGCTGAGGGCAAGTTTGATGCCGCCGTCGAAAATCTTGCTGCAGCGGTCACGATGTGGGCTGCAGCGAGTAATCAAGCTGGACTGCAGTCGTCACTGATGAACCTTGCCATTGTGTACTGGGACATTGGGGACCTTGTGAGAGCTGCGGAGGCTATGGAGCAGTCTGCCGCGCTGTTCGACAGGTCAGTTCCCGATCCTGCTGTGGCTCCTGCGCTGGTCAACTTGGCGATGATCTACAGCGACTCAGGCCGCCTGCTGGACTCTGTCGAGTTGTATCGCGAAGCGTTCGAGGTTTGTCGACTTTTCAAGATTTCCTGGGGCGAGGCAAACGTTCTCTCTAATTGGGGCTACTGTAGCTGGCGCCTCGGTCAGCTGGGGCTTTCTTGTCAACTCTTGGAGCAGGCGCGACAGAGGTATGTGGAGCTCGATCTTGGAATCTATCAAATCCTGCACCTTCTGGGGAATGTCAATGTCGACATGGGTCTCTTTGGTGAAGCCGACAAGTGCTTCAAGATGGGTCTTTCCGATTGTCGGGACATAGGTGAGCGAAAAGTCGAGCAGGACTACCTGTGGGGGCTCGGGTACTTGCGGCAGAGAATGGGGGAGTTGGATGAAGCGATTGTTTGGTACACCGACGCGCTCGAACTGGCCAGGTCGCTCGGGTCCAGGTCGACAGAGGCCGGGGCATTGCTGGACATGGCGACCGTTCACGCGGAGCTGGGACGCCCTGCTGTTGGGTTGAGGCTGGCACGTCAGGCGGTGCGAGTCAGCGCTGAGGGCGGATTTCTGACGACGCAGGGTTCCGCGCTGACGGCGTTCGCTGTGTGCTGCCTTGCGGTGGGGCGGGCGGGGAGTGCGGTGGCGTTCGGGCGGAAGGCTTTGGCGGTGCACCGGGAGACGGGGCACCGGCCTGGGGAAGCGCGGACACTTCGGGTTATCGGGCAAGCTTTGTTCGTGGCCGGTGATCGGGCCGGGGCGCTGGAGCACTGGGAGCGGGCGGTGGAGATGTTCGCGGAGATGGGGATGCCGGAGGCCGACGGAGTGCGGGAGTTGCTTGGCCAGGCGCGATGAGCGTTGAGTTCAGGCTGCTCGGCGCGCTGGAGGTGCTGGTCGACGGGCGGGTGGTACCGGTCAAGGCCGGGAAGCAGCGGGCGGTGCTCGCGGCCTTGCTGTTGCACGCGGGCCGGACGGTGGGCGTCGTGGAGCTCCTGGACGCGTTGTGGGGGGATGAGCAGCCGACGACGGCGCGCAACGCCTTGCAAACGCACATCGCGCGGTTGCGGAGGCTGCTCGGGGAAGACGTGATCAGGACGGCGGGCGGGGGGTACGTGCTCGCCACGGAGCGGATCGACCTGGTGCGGTTCCGCGAGCTGGTGCGCAGGGCGAAGTCGACGTCGAGGGAGACCAGGGCGCGGCTCCTGAATGAGGCGTTGTCGTTGCGGCGGGGCCCGGTGCTGGCGGATGTGACATCGGTTTCCTTGCACGCCAACGAGATCAAGCAGCTCAACGCGGAACTGCTCGACGTGCTGGAGCAGCGGATCGAGGTCGACCTGGAGTTGGGCAGGCATCGCGAGCTGGTCGGCGAACTGCGCGCGCTGGTGGCGGACCATCCCTTCCGGGAGCGCTTCTGGAGGCACCTGATGCTCGCCCTGTACCGCTCGGAGCGGCAGGCGGAAGCACTGATGGTGTTCCGGGACTACGCGAACGCCCTGAACGAGGAGATGGGCATCGCGCCGAGCACGGAGCTGCGCGCACTGCACCACGCCATCCTGGTGGGAGAAGTCGCGGCGCCGAGAAGCAACATCGTTGTGCCGCAACAGCTGCCTGGCGACATCAGTGACTTCGTGGGGCGAGAGGGTCTGGTCGATCGGATCAGCCGTCTGTTGGACACGGGGACGCAGCTCGTGGTGGTGTCCGGGCCGCCGGGAGTGGGGAAGACGGCGCTCGCGGTGAGAGTCGCGCACCGGTTGAAGCATCGCTTTCCTGACGGGCAACTGCACGTGAACCTGCACGGCTACTCGGCCAACGCGCGGCCTACTCCGGGGCAGGTGCTGGCCCGGTTCCTCCGCGCGCTCGGAGTTCCCACAGATCGGGTTCCGGCCTCAGTCGACGAGCAGGCGTCGATGCTGCGCTCCGAGCTGTCCGACCGGCGAGTTCTCCTGGTGCTGGACAACGCCATTGACGCGGAGCAAGTGCGGCCGTTGATCCCGGACACCGGCGGATGTGCGGTTCTGGTCACGAGCCGCGGCGTGCTGCGCGAGCTGATCGACCACGAGCGGGTTGAAGCGGTCGCCCTGTCCGTACTGACCGAAGCGGATTCGCTGGCGTTGCTCGCGGAGTTCGTCGGCGACGCCGTCCCGGACGATCCCGAAGCCAGCGCGGAGCTGGCGCGGCTGTGCGGGAACCTGCCCCTCGCGCTGCGCATAGCCGGGGCGAACATCGCACAGCAGGAGTGCTCGGTGCGCGAGTACGTGGACGGCCTGCGTGGCGGTGATCTGCTGTCGGCGCTGGCGGTCGACGGTTCGGCGGTCCGGGCGGCGTTCGCGATGTCGTACGGCACGTTGTCGGCCGAAGCGCGGCGGTTGTTCCGGTTCCTGGGGCTCGTGCCCGGTCCGGACTTCACCGCCTGGGTGGCCGCCTCACTGATCGATTCCACTTTGGACACTGCGAGCGCGCTGCTGGACGAGCTCGTGACCGCGAACCTCGTCCAGAGCCACCAGAACGGTCGCTACCAGTTCCACGATCTCCTCCGCGCGTACGCAGCCGAGCAGGTGACGGCCGAGGAGCGCGCGGAAGACATCGACGCGGCGGTGGAGCACTTGCTGGACTGGCACCTCTTCGCCGCGGGGACGGCGCGCACGCTGTTGCCGCTGCGCGCCTACACCAACAAGCTGCCGGAGCGCGTGCGAATCGGCGTTCCGTTCAACGACCGTGCCGGCGCGGAGGCGTGGATGGAGGACGAGCGCGCCAACCTGCGTGCCGTCGTGGCGCTCGCCTCGCGAAGAGGACGGAACGAACACCTCTGGCAATTCGTCGACGTTCTGTGGACCTACCTGTTGGCCAAGGGGCATAACGTGGACTGCCGGGAGATCGCCGAGCGCGGGCTGGCCACCGCCGTCGCGGTGGACGACAGCGGTGCCGTCGCGACCATGCACTCCCACCTGGCCCACCTGACCTGGATCAGCGGCGATCCGCGGGGTGCGCTCGTGGAGTACGACAAGGCGCTGGCCGCCGCGGACCAGGGCGCCTCATCCCTCGAGCTGGGCAACATCCTCAACAACTGCGCCGGTGTGCACTGGGAACTCGGCGACAACATCCGAGCCATCGACTACCTCCGGCGTGCGACGCGGATCTACCAGGAGGTCCACGCCCGCCACCAGGAAGCCAACACACGGGGCAACCTCGGCCTCGCGTACCAGGAGCTCGGGCGGTTCCGGGAAGCGGCCGAACACAACGAAGCCGCCATCCGGCTCGCGGCGCAGCAGGGGGCTTGGGACAGCTACGCCAACCACCTGGCGAACCTCGCGAACGTGCGCTACCAGCTCGGTGACTTCGAAGGAGCGCGCGGCGCGGTCCAGGAGGCGATCGAGCGGTGCGCGGAACTCGGGTTGCACCAGGCGGAGGCCCTGGCCCACGTGGGATTCGGTGAACTGCTCGCCTTCGAGGGAGACGGGCAGGGCGCGATGCGTGAGGCGCAGAAGGCCCGGGAACTGGTCAGCGAGACCGACAAATGGGGCAACGTCGCGGTCTCCATCGTCTTCGGATCCGCGCACCTCGCGTTGGACGAGTTGGCGCAGGCTCGGGCGAACTACCGAGAAGCGATGAACGCGGCGCGCGAGGCGGGCTTCGTGCGGCACGAGGTCGACGCGGCGATCGGCCTCGCGAGGACCGGACTGCGCGCCGGGACGGTCTTCCAGGCCATCGCCTACGCCAGGGCCGCCATCGAACAGGCACGGGAACACGGAATCCGGATTCGCGAGGCGGAGGGGTTGCACGTGCTCGGACTCCTGCTCCGGGACGCCGGCGAGGTGGACGAGGCCCGGGAGACGTGGCAGCTCGCCGAGGCGATGTTCGTCGAGATGGGCGTGCACACCGCCGCGGCGGTGCGGGCCCTGCTGGACGGCACGCCATGACCATCGAGTTCCGGGTGCTCGGCGCCCTGGAAGTCCTCGTCGACGGCGAGGTCCGGCCCGTGCAGGCGGCGAAGCTGCGCACCCTGCTCGCCGCGCTGCTGCTGCGTGCGCCGCAGCCGGTCAGCCCGAGCGAACTGATGGACATCATGTGGGGCGAGGAGCGGCCCCCCACGGCGCGCAACGCGCTGCACATCCACATTGGACGGTTGCGTCGGTTGCTCGGAGACGACGGCCTGATCAGCACAGTGGCAGGCGGCTACGTCATCCGGGTGGACGAGATCGACCTCGACCGGTTCCGGTGCCTCGTCGAGTCCGCGCGGCAGGCCGACGAGCCGGAGGAGGAGATCCGGCTGCTGCGCGAGGCGCTGGCGCTCTGGCGCGGCCAGGTGCTCTCCGACGTCGTCTCGGACTCGCTGGACAACAACGAGATCGCCTCGATCAAGGAGGAGCTGCTCACCGCGCTCGAACAGCGGGTGGACGCCGACCTCCGACTGGGACGGCACCGCGAGGTGATCGCGGAGCTGCGCGCGCTGACCGCGGAACACCCGCTGCGGGAACGGTTCTGGGGTCAGCTGATGGTGGCGCTCTACCGGTGCGAGCGGCAGGCCGAGGCGCTGGAGGCGTTCCGGGCCGCCTCCGCCGTCCTGCGCGAGGAGCTGGACGTCTCGCCAGGGCCCGAGCTTCGCGAGCTGCACCAAGGGGTTCTGACCGGAAGTGCCGCCGTTGCCGCGCCTGTCGCCGAGGCGGCGGCTCCGGCGAAGGTCGTTCCGCAGCAGCTGCCCGCCGACATCGCGGATTTCGTCGGCAGGCGCGAACTGATCGAGCTGCTGGTGCACGAACGGCCGCGGCTGGCGGTGCTGTCCGGCCCGCCGGGAGTGGGCAAGACCGCCCTGTCCGTGCGGGTCGCGCACCAGCTGAAGCAACACTTTCCAGACGGGCAACTCTTCGCCAACTTCCACGGCTACTCCTCCGGGACGGCGCCCTCGACCGGTCAGGTGCTCGCGCGCTTCCTCCGCGCGCTCGGGGTCGCTCCGGAGAAGGTGCCGCTGGAGGTCCCGGAGCAGAGCGCGATGCTGCGAGACCAGCTCGCAGGCCGGAAAGTGCTGATGGTGCTGGACAACGTCGCCAACGCGGACCAGGTCCGCACGTTCCTGCCGGAGGAGCGCGGTTGCACCGTGCTCGTCAGCAGCCGGGACACCTTGCGGGAGCTGGCCGACGACGGTGCCGTGCTGGAGTCGCTGGACGTGCTCGCGGCGGACGAGGCGCAGAGCCTGCTCAGTGATCTCCTTGGTACACAGAGGTTTGCTGATGACCGCAGCTCGGGCGTGGAACTGGCGGACCTGTGCGGCAACCTCCCCCTCGCACTGCGGATCGCGGGCGCGAACCTGGCCGGGCAGAGCCGCACCGCGCTGAGCGAGTACGTGCGGCAGCTGCGCGACGGTGACCGCCTGGCGGTGCTCGCGGTGGACGAGGACGAGCAGGCCGCCGTCCGCGCGACCTTCGCGCTGTCCTACACGTCGCTGTCGCCCGAGCTCCGCCGGTTCTTCCGGGCGTTGGCGTTGCAGCCGGGGCCCGACGTGACCGTGCACACCGCCGCGGCACTCGCAGGAGTTGCCGCCGAGCACGCGGCCGATCTGCTGGACCGGCTGGTTTCGGCGAGCCTGGTGCACGAGCACGTGTCCGGCCGGTACCAGTTCCACGACCTCGTGCGGCTGTTCGCCCAGCAACAGTCCACCGTGGAGGACGCGGCGGCCGATCGCGCCGCGGCGAGGGAACGACTGTTCGCCTTCTACGCGGCCAGCAGCGCGGCGGCGGCGGCGATGATCACTCCGGAGCTGTACTACCTCCCCCCGGTGCGGACCGGGATCGAGGTCGACAGCCTGGAGTTCACCGAACTGCTCGACGCCCACGCGTGGATGGAGGCCGAGCGGGCGAACCTGATCGCCGCGGTCGTGTTCACCGCCGACCACGGGCCGCGGTGGGTCGCCTGGCACGTGGCCACCTATCTGACGAGCTTCTTCCGGCACACCCGTGATGACGCCGACTGGCGGCTGGTCGCCGAGTTCGGGCTGCGCGCGGCCGTCGAGGAGAACGACACCCGCGGTCAGGCGGCCGAGATGCGCAGCCTCTCGATGCTGTACTGGTGCATGGGCGACAACGAGAAGTCGCTGGAGTACTCGACGCAGTCGCTCTCGCTCTACCAGGAGGTCGGCGACCGGCGCGGCCAGGCACAGGTGCTGAGCAACATGGGCGTCTCCAACGCCATGTCCGGGAACCAGGCGGCGGCCGTGTCGATCCTGACGCAGGCGCTGGCGCTCGAGGACGAGCTCGGCGCCTCGCGCGGGCTGGCCAACTGCATGCTCAACCTCGGCACGGTCTACGCCTACATCGGCCAGGTGGACCTCGCGGTCGCGACCTTCAGAAAGTCCCGGGCGCTCGCCGCCGAGCTGAACGTCCGGCACGTCGAGGGCGTCGCCGGGCACAACCTCGCGATCCTCGACCGGGAGGCGGGCCGGTTCGCCGAGGCCCTCGAAGGCTTCGAGCGCACCCTGGCCGTCTGGCGGCAGATCTCCTCCAGCCACGACGAAGCGGCGGTGCTCGACGAGATCGCGGTGACCGAACTGCTGCTCGGCCGGTACGGCAGTGCCCTGGCCAACGCCAACGCGGCACTGCGGTTGTCGGCCGCGACCGGGAACCGGCTGAAGGAGGTGGAGGCGCTGAACACGATCGCCTCGGCCTACGTGAAGCTCGGTCAGCCGGAACGCGCCCTGCCGGTGCAGGAGGAGGCGGTGCGCATCGTCGGCGAGATCGGCTACGAGCACGGGACGGTTGACGCCCTGATCGGCCTGGCGGCGGTGCAGCGTGCGCTCGGCGAAGGCGCTGCGGCGGTGGAGTCCGGCCGGAAGGCGCTCGCGTGCGCAGTCGACAACGGGCTCCGACTGTGCGAGCCGAGGGCGATGACTTCCCTTGCGCAGAGCCACCTTCACGTGGGCGAGGCGGCGGAGGCGGTTGAACACGCCAACCGCGCCCTGCCCCTGCATCGCGAGACGCGCCAAAGGGTCTGGGAGGCTTGGACGGTACAGGTACTGGGGCTGGCCTGTCGCGCCCTGGGAAACAACGTCGATGCTGTGGTACACCTGCGCGCCGCGCATGAGATGTTCGTGGAGATGGGGATGCCGGAGGCCAACGCGCTGCCGGTGTAGTGGTGTGCGGGTCGGTGAGGGGGACCGCGATGTCGTCTGACGTGAGGTTCACCGTGCTGGGCCCGCTCGAACTCGTCGTCGACGGCGCCCCGGTTCCCGTCCAGGCGGCCAAGCAACGCGTTGTGCTGGCGATGTTGTTGCTGCGGTCCGGGCGCGCGGTCTCCATCGACGACCTCATCGAGGCGCTGTGGGGGGACAGCCCGCCCGCCGAAGCCCGCAACGCCCTTCAGGTCCACGTGATGCGCCTGCGCCGGGCGATCGGTGGTGATCTGCTGCGCACGGTCCGTGGCGGCTACGCGATGACCCTCGCGGCCGACCAGCTCGACCTGCTGCGCGCGCGTGAGCTGATCGACCGGGCGGCGCGGTGCCGCGAGGACGGCTCGGAGGAGTCGGAGCGCGCGTTGCTCTCCGAGGCGCTGCGCCTGTGGCGCGGTCCCCTGCTCGTCGAGGTCGAGTCGGAGTCGTTGCGGCGCAACGAGATCACCTCGGTGTTGGAGATGCTGCTCGGCGCGCTCGAACGGCGTGTCGATCTCGACCTCGCCGCGGGGCGGCACCAGGAGCTGATCGGCGAGCTGACCACCCTCACCGCCGAACACCCGCTGCGCGAACGGTTCTGGGCGCAGCTGATGCTCGCCCTCTACCGCTCCGGCCAGCAGGCCGAGGCCCTCGCCGCCTATCGCAAGATCACCACGTTGTTGCGGGCCGAGCTCGGCGTCGGCGCGGGGACGAGCCTGCGCGAGTTGCACCAGGCGATCCTGGTCGGCAGCCACGACCTCGCCGAGACGCCGCCGCGGACGGCGCCGAGGGTGGTGCCGGCCCAGCTGCCCGCGGACCTCGCGGACTTCGTCGGCCGGGCGGACCGGATCGACCTGGTCGAGCGGACGTTGCTGCCCGCGGAAGGGCAACGTTCGGTTCCGGTCACCGTGATCTCCGGTTCGCCCGGGGTCGGCAAGACGGCGCTCGCCGTGCGGGCCGCACACCGGCTCAAGCGCGGGTTTCCGGACGGTCAGCTCTACGTCGATCTGCGCGGGTACTCCTCGGGTGAGCCGGTCACGACCGTCGACGTGCTGTCCAGGTTCCTTCGTGCACTTGGAGTTCGGCCGGAGCAGATCCCCGTCGACATCGACGAGCAGTCGGCGCTCTACCGCTCGGTCCTTTCGGGAAAGCGCGTACTCGTGGTGCTCGACAACGCCAGTGCCGCCGAGCAGGTCCGCGCGTTGCTGCCGGGAGACCCCGGGTGCTCGGTGTTGGTCACCGGGCGCAACGAGCTGCGCGGACTGGTGGTCGGGCACGGTGCGCGCACGCTGCGCCTTGAGCCGTTCGGAGTGGAAGAATCCGTTGCTCTGCTTGCCGGTCTGCTCGGTGCGGAGATCGGTGAGGATCCGGCCGCCGTCGAACTCGCGGAGTTGTGCGGGCACCTGCCTTTGGCGCTGCGCATCGCGGGCGTCAACCTCGCGGGTAGCACAAAGCCGGATCTCGCGGAGTACGTCAGCGAGCTGAAGCGGGGCAATCGCCTTGCCGCGCTTGCGATTCCCGACGAGTCCTCAGCTGCGGTGCACGCGGTGTTCGGGTTGTCCTACAGCGCGCTCAAGCCGGAGGCGCGCCGCTTGTTCCGACGGCTCGGTCTTGTACCCGGGCCGGACTTCGACGGTTACGTCGCCGCCGCGTTGCTCGACGAGGAGCCCGCGCGAGCTTCGGCATTGCTGGAACAGCTCGCGGCGGTGAACGTGCTCGCGGTGTCCGGTCCTAGCCGTTACTACCTGCACGACCTCTTGCGGCTCTACGCGGAGCACCTGTGCACCGCCGAGGAGAGCAGCAACGATCGCGAGTCCACTGTGGAACGTCTGCTGGACCACTACCTCCGGGCGACCGATCGAGCCACGCGCATGACGCATCCGGACATCACGCGGATCGCGCTACCGGACCAGGAACCACGGCCGTGGTTGCCGTCCTTCGACGATCGTGAGACGGCGGTCGAGTGGCTTGACGCCGAGCGCGTGAACCTCGTCGCCGCGGCGAGGTCCCGGACCCATCCTTTCGCCGTGCACCTCGCCGACACCGCGCGGCTGTACTTCAGCACCGGCGGGCACATCGCGGAGTGGCGCAGCGTCGCCGAGGCCGGACTTGCTGCGGCGAGAGAACTCGGTGACCTCCGCGGAGAGGCTGCCGTGCACAACAGCATGGCGCGGCTGTACAGCGATCTCGCGGAGTACGAGGCCGCCGCTGAGCAGTGCCGGTTGGGGTTGGCGTTGTGCGAGAAGGGATTGCCGCCGAGCGTCGAGGTGAGCTTCCTGAACAACCTCGGGACCGCCTACGCCGAGCTGGGGGACACGGCGCAGGCGCAGGAGTACTTCGAGCGGAGCCTGGCCCGGAGCCAGGTCAGCGGGCCGCCGCACGTGGAAGCGTTGGGAATGCTGAACCTCGGCGCGATCTACATCTACCGCGGTCTGCTCGTCGACGCCGTGCGCGTGCAGTCCGCCGCGGTCCGGATGTGCGCCGAGCACGGGTTCACCACCCTGGAGGTGTTGACCGCCAACAACCTCGGCATCGGCCACCGCGAGCTGGGCGAGTACTCCGACGCCATGAACTCGATGGACCACGCCCTGAACCGCAGTCGCGAACTCGGCCTGCGGTCGGCGGAAGCGAGCGTCCTGGCCAGCCTCGCCGAGGTCTACCGCGATCTCGCCGAGTACGAGCGTGCGCACGACCTGTGCCTGGGGGCGATCGAGACGGCCAAGGCGACGCAGCGGCGCAAGACCGTCGCCGATGCGCTGAACATCGCGGGTGGGATCGAACTGGGCCGCGATCGCCCCGATCGGGCGCTCGACCGGTTCCGCGAGGGGCTCTCGCTCTCGCGCGAGTCCAACTTCACCTACGGCGAGATCGCCGCGCTGATCGGTCTCGCCGACACGAACAGGCTGATCGGCCGGTTGACCGAGGCCGTCGAGTTCGCGCGGCTCGCCGAGTCGCACGCCCGCGGTGTCGCGTTCCGGCTCTGCGAGGGCAAGGCGATCAGCGCCCGCGCCCGGGTCCACCACGATCTGGGCGAGTTCGACGAGGCGATCGCCCAGGCCCGCCGGGCGGTCGAGGTGCACACCGAGACCGGGCACCGGCTCGGTGCGGCGCGCTCGCTGGAGCTGTTGGGAGCGCTCGGCGATGCGGCAGCGGCGGAGCAGGCCGTGCGGATCCTCTCCGACCTCGGGGTGCCGCAGCGGTGATCAGCCGCCGGCGAACGGGGGGAGCACGTCCAGCTCGGCGCCGGGCCGCACGATGACCGCCCTGTCCCGGACCGCGACCCCGTCCAGCAGGAAGCTGCACGCGGGCAGGACCGTGGTCAGCCGGGTACCGTGCCGTTCGCGCAGCAGCGCCAGCACATCGTCCACTGTGGACGCTTTGGCCAGTTCGACCGACTCCGCCTTGACCCCGGCCGCGGCCCTGGCCCCGGCGAAGTACCGCACGGTCATCGACTGCACGCTCATCCTCCGATCGCGCTCATCGGGCGGTCCGGCTGGGCGAACCCGGCATCGTCGATGCCGTGCCCCGCGGCCTTGCCCCACATCGCGGTGCGCCACAGCGCGGCGATCTCCTCGTCGGAGGCGCCGTCGCGCAGCGGGCCGCGCAGATCCGTCTCGGTCCTGGCGAACAGGCAGGACCTGATCTGCCCGTCCGCGGTGAGCCTGGTCCGGTCGCAGGCCGCGCAGAACGGCTGCGTGACGGAGGCGATCACGCCCACCGAGCCCCGGCCGCCGTCGACCACCCAGCGTTCCGCGGGCGCCCCGCCGCGCGGGGACGGGTGCGGGGTCAGCTCGAACGCCGTGCCCAGCATGTCCAGGATCTCCGTCGCGGTCACCATGCGCTCGCGGTCCCACGCGTGCTGCGGGTCCAACGGCATCTGCTCGATGAAGCGCAGCTCGTAGCCCCGGTCCAGGCAGTACTGCAGCAGCGGGACGGCCTCGTCGTCGTTCACGCCGCGCATCAGCACCGCGTTGACCTTCACCGGGGTCAGCCCCGCGGCGGCGGCCGCCGCCATCCCGTCGAGCACCTTGTCCAGCCGGTTGCGGCGGGTGATGGCGAGGAAGCGGTCCTCCCGCAGGGTGTCCAGCGAGACGTTGACGCGGTCCAGGCCGGCCGCCTTGAGCCTGCCCGCCAGCTCCGGCAGTCGCAGGCCGTTGGTGGTCAGTGACATCCTCGGGCGCGGGCCCAGTGCCGCGGCGGATTCGATGATGTCGATGATGTCCTTGCGCAGCAGCGGTTCGCCGCCGGTGAACCGGATCTCTGTGACGCCGAGGTCGCGCACGGCGACGGCGATCAGCCGGCTCAGTTCCGCACCGGTGAGCAGGTCGGCGCCGGGCAGCCAGTCCAGGCCCTCGGCGGGCATGCAGTAGGCGCAGCGCAGGTTGCACCGGTCGGTGACGGAGACCCGGAGATCGGTGGCGATCCGGCCGAAGCGGTCGATCAGGGCGTGCTCGTCCGGCCGCGCGGGCAGCGCAGGAGTGCCCTGTGCTGATCTCATGCTCACGGAAGGCATACCCAGGGGGACGGCATTCACCTTTCCGAGCGTAGCGGCGTACGCCGACAATTCGTTGTGCGCGAGGGCGGCCGTTCGGGCTGTGGCGGGTAACATGCCTCACGGCCAAGTAGCTGAGCTGCCAAGCTTCTTGTCCCGAAGATGTTCCGTCGGCGGAGGCAGGGGACGTATGGCCAGCGGGGAGAAGCAGGTCGATCCCGGGTTCGGGCTGGACATGTCCGAGGGCGGGATGCGGCTGGCGATGTGCGGGCGGGCCCTGAGCGCGGCGACGGTGATGTTCCACACCGCGGTCGCCGACCGGATGGGGCTGTCGGTGACCGATCACAAGTGCCTTGACCTGGCAAGACGTGCCGAGGGGCCGGTGACGGCCGGGCGCATCGCCGAACTGTCCGGGCTGTCCACCGGGGCGGTCACGGGCGTGATCGACCGGCTGGAGCGGGCGAAGTTCGTGCGCCGGGTGCGCGATCCGCACGACCGGCGCAAGGTGCTGGTGGAAGTGCTCCCGAAGGACAGCGACGAGTACTCGTGGATGTTCCAGGGCCTGCGCGACGCCTGTGAGCGGGCCGTCCGCGAGCACGGCGCCGAGGAGATCGAGCTGATCATCTCCTACCTGACCAGGATGACCGAGACGCTGCACCGTGAAACGAAGCGGTTGCAGGAGCACAAGAACGGCTGACATTCCGCAAATGCGGAACTATTGTCGTTCTCGTGCCGCATTTTCGAATTAGCGAGGCCGCCGGACTGCTGGGCGTCAGCGACGACACCGTCCGCCGCCTCGTCGATTCCGGTGTCCTGACCGGCCACCGCGACCCGGCCGGGCGGCTGGTCGTCGACGGGGCGGAGCTGGCCGCCCACGCCAGGGACAGCGCGCGCACGGCCACGGACCCGACCGGTATCGGCAGCTCCGCGCGCAACCGGTTCGTCGGTCTGGTCACGGACGTGGTCGCCGACCGCGTGATGGCCAAGGTGGAGATCCAGTGCGGGCCGCACCGCGTGGTCTCGCTGATGAGCTCGGAGGCCGCGGAGGAGCTCGGGCTGCGTCCCGGGGTGCTCGCCGTCGCGGTGATCAAGTCGACCCAAGTCGTGGTGGAGACCCCATGAGGCGCATGACCGTCCTGCTGTCGTTGTTGCTGGTCGCCGCCTGCACCAGCGGTCCGGAGAAGCGCGAGGTCACGGTGTTCGCGGCCGCGTCGCTCAAGGACGCGTTCACCGAGCTGGAGAAGTCCTTCGAGAGTTCGCGTCCCGGCGTCGACGTGCGGATCAGCTTCGGTGGTTCCTCCGACCTCGCGCAGCAGATCGTCAACGGAGCACCCGCCGACGTCTTCGCAGCGGCAAGTCCGTCCACTATGGACACCGTGGCCCGGGCCGGACTGATCGACGGCAGGTCCGAGGTCTTCGCCGTGAACACGCTGCGGATCGCGGTGCCGCCGGGCAACCCCAAGGGGATCAGGACGCTGGCCGACCTGACCAAGCCGGGGACGTCGCTCGTGCTGTGCGCGCCCCAGGTGCCCTGCGGCGCCGCGGCCAAGCAGGTGGCGACGGCGGCGAAGCTGACCTTCAAGCCGGTCAGCGAGGAGCCCGACGTGCGCTCCGTGCTCGGCAAGGTCGCCGCGAAGGAGGCCGACGCCGGGCTGGTCTACGTCACCGACGTGCTCTCCGCACCCGGGAAGGTCGAGGGCGTCGACTTCCCTGAGTCCGCCGACGCGCTGAACGAGTATCCGTTGGCGCTGCTGAAGAAAACCGGCCAGGCACAGCTCGCGCGCGAGTTCGCCGAACTGGTGCGCGGCCAGGCCGGTCGTGACGTGCTCACCCGCGCCGGCTTCGGCCCACCGTGACCCTGCCCAGGCTGTTGTGGGTACCCGCGTTCCTCGGGTTCGCGGTCATCGTGCTGCCCGTGATCGGCCTGCTCGGCCGGGTCGAGTGGTCGAGGTTGCCCGCGTTGGTGACCAGCGACGCCGCGCTCGCCGCTCTCGGGCTGTCGATGCAGACCGCCGCGTGCTCGACGCTGGTGTGCCTCCTGCTCGGCGGTCCGCTCGCGCTTGTGTTGGCACGCGCTGACTTTCGCGGGCTGCGGGTGCTGAGGTCGTTGGTGCTGCTGCCCTTGGTGCTTCCGCCTGTGGTCGGTGGTTTGGCGTTGCTGTACTTGTTGGGACGGAACGGGTTTCTCGGTCAGTGGTTGGACATCGCGTTCGGTTTGCGGCTTCCGTACACGACCGCGGCGGTGGTCCTTGCGCAGACCTTCGTCGCGATGCCGTTCCTCGTGGTGAGCCTCGAAGGCGCGTTGCGCACTGCCGGTGAACGGTACGAGGCGGTCGCGGCCACGCTGGGAGCTGGACGGTGGACCGTGCTTAGTCGCGTGACGGTTCCCTTGCTGTTGCCGGGAATCGGGTCGGGCGTGGTGCTGGCATTCGCGCGGGCTCTCGGCGAGTTCGGGGCCACGATCGCCTTCGCGGGCAGTCTCCAAGGGACGACGCGGACGCTGCCGTTGGAGATCTACCTGCAACGCGAGTCCGATGTGGACGCGGCGGTGGCGCTTTCCCTGCTGCTGGTGGTGATCGCGATCGTGGTGATCGTGGTCGCCCGGCCCCGTGCTGTGGAGGGGCTGCGATGAGAGCCCGGTTCCGGCTGGCGCGGGGCGCGTTCGACTTCGACGTGGAACTCTCCGTCGAGCCGGGGGAGGTCGTGGCGGTGTTGGGGCCCAACGGTTCCGGCAAGTCCACGTTGCTGAACCTGATCGCCGGGCTCGTGCGCCCCGACTCCGGAAGCCTCGAACTCGGCGGCCGGGATCTCCTTGGCGTGCCGCCGCATCAGCGTGGCATCGGTCTGCTCGCGCAGGAGCCGTTGCTGTTCCCGCACCTCACAGTCCTCGCGAACGTCGAGTTCGGCCCACGCGCACAGCGTCGCGCCGACCACCGCGACGTCGCACTGCGGTGGCTGGAGGAGGTGGACGCCGCGGAGTTCGCCGACCGCAGACCGCGACAGCTCTCCGGCGGGCAGGCACAACGCGTCGCACTCGCCAGGGCACTCGCCGCGGATCCCGAACTCATGCTGCTGGACGAGCCGCTGACCGCGCTCGACGTCGACGCTGCCCCAGCCGTGCGAGGGCTGCTGCGCCGCGTGCTCCGAACGCGGAACCGCCCGGCGATCATGGTCACCCACGACGCGCTGGACGCCCTGGTGCTCGCTGATCGCGTGGTTGTGCTCGATGCCGGGCGGATCGTGGAGCAGGGGCCGACCCGGGCGGTTCTGAAGCGTCCGCGCAGCGCCTTCGCAGCACGGATCGCAGGGCTGAACCTGGTGTCGGGAACGACCGTGGACGGCGGCCTCCGCAGCTCAGCAGGGGTGTTCATCGCGGGGCGCGGTACTGCGGGGGCAGGGGAGGACGGTGTCGCGGTGTTCGCTCCGGCGGCCGTCGCGGTGCACCGGGACAACCCGCACGGCAGCCCGCGCAACGCGCTGCGGGTCCGGCTCGCGGGCATGGAGCCGCACGGCGACCTGATCCGGCTCCGCGCCGAGGACGGCCTCGCCGCCGACATCACCCCCGCCGCGGCCGCCGAGCTGGAGTTGGAGCCCGGTCAGGAGGTCTGGTTCGTGGTGAAGGCGACAGAGGTGGGCGTGCACGCCGCGCGCGGGGGAGTATGAGGGCGTGACTGAGCCGGTGACCTGGAACTACCTCATGGACATGGACGGGGTGCTGGTGCACGAGGAGCACCTGATCCCCGGCGCCGACGACCTGGTGAAGGAGTTGCGGGACAAGGACATCCCGTTCATGGTGCTCACCAACAACTCGATCTACACCCCGCGTGACCTGCGCGCGAGGCTGCACCGCACGGGGCTCGACGTGCCCGAGGAGGCGATCTGGACCTCCGCGCTGGCGACCGCGAAGTTCCTCGACTCGCAGCGCCCCAACGGCTCCGCCTACGTCATCGGCGAGGCCGGGCTGACCACCGCACTGCACTCCATCGGCTACGTGCTGACCGACCGCGACCCCGACTACGTGGTGCTCGGCGAGACCAGGACGTACAGCTTCGAAGCGATCACCAAGGCGATCCGGCTCGTCCAGGCGGGCGCGCGGTTCATCGCCACCAACCCCGACGAGACCGGTCCGAGCCGCGAGGGCGTCCTGCCCGCCACGGGCTCGGTCGCCGCGCTGATCGAACGCGCCACCGGTCGCGCGCCGTACTTCGTCGGCAAGCCCAACCCGCTGATGATGCGCTCCGCCCTGCGCGCGCTCGGCGCCCACTCGGAGAACACGCTGATGATCGGCGACCGGATGGACACCGACGTCCGCTCGGGGCTGGAGGCGGGGCTGGCGACGATCCTCGTCCTCTCCGGCATCTCCACGGTCGAGACCGCCGACCGCTTCCCGTACCGGCCCACTCGCACGATCACGTCCGTCGCGGACCTGCTCGGCACGGCTGACCAGCCCTTCTGAGATTGTCGGTGCCCCGGGCTAACTTCTGCGCATGGGCATCGACTACATCGCCACCACGGTGGAGCAGACCGCTGCGTTCACGGCGGCGGTCAGCAAGCCCGGCGCGCTCACCCGGTGCGTCCCGTCCTGTCCGGAGTGGACGGTGGCCGACCTCGTCGCGCACCTCGGCGAGGTGCAGACGTGGTGGGAGCACGGGTTGCGATCGGCCGGTCCGGTTCCGGACGAGGCCGCCGTCGCGGAGCTGGCCAAGCCCGGTGCCGATCTGCTGGCGTGGTGGCGGGAGCGTTCGGAGTCCTTCTTGGCGACGCTGCGCGCGACCCCGGCCGACTCGCCCTCGTGGTGCTGGTGGTCGGACAACAAACTGACCACGGCGGCCGAGGTGGCCGAACGCCAGGCGCACGAGGTGCTGGTCCACCGTTGGGACGCCGAGAACGCCCTGGGCGCGGCCGTCCCGTTCGACCCTGCTCTAGCCGCAGACGGCGTGCGGGAGTTCCTCCAGCGCTTCCTGTGGGGCAAGCCGTGGAGCGGGCCGGAGGGCCTGGTGCGGTTGCGTGCCACCGACACCGGCGACGAGTGGGACGTGGCGCTCAGGAGCGCTCAGCCGCGACGCGTGCCCGTGTACCCGGAGGTGCCCGCGTCCGCGGTGGTCAGCGGTTCGGCGGAGGAGCTGGATCTGTTGTTGTGGCGCCGCGTGCCCGTGTCCGCGCTCACCGTCGACGGGGAGGTGGAACTGGTCGACGCGCTCGTGCGCTGGACCACCCTCGACTGATCAGGCCAGCAGTTCGGCGAACCGCGTGCTCAGCGCGCCCGCGTTGGCCGGTGCCACGGTCAGGTAACCACCGCTGACACTCGCGACGTAGCGGCCTTCCGGGGTGTCCAGCCAGCTGACGTGTGCGGCGGAGACCGATGCCGAACGGCCCGGCACCGGACGGATCGCGCTCGCCTGCCCCATGGCGCTCGTGCCCGAGTAGATCGTGAGGAACCGTTGCGCCTGAAGGCGATTCGCGCCCGCGGCGACGAGCGGTTCGACGCCGTCACTGATCAGCCCCGACTGCTGCCACCGCGCACCGCTCAACGCCAGTGCGTCCGCGGGCACCTGCACCGACTGCCCTCGCCCCGCCTCGCACTGCGGCAGTGCCGCGACCGCCGCTCCCGGCAGCGAGGCGTCACCGAGCCACGCCAGCTCGACGCTGTCGCCGCGAAGGACCACTCGTAGGACGGTGCCGCGCCGCCGGAAGCAGCCGATACGACTCTGCCCTTCGCGATCCGTGTGCACCAACGCCAGCTCGACCTCGTGGTCGGCGACGATCCGCAGTGCCTCCGCCAACCGCTCGCCGAGCCCGTGATGCGCCAGCCACTGGCTCGCCCAGGTCCGCACCTTCTCCCGCTCGTGCTGGTCATCCCCGTGCTGGAACACCACCAGCGGATACGGCATCACCCCGAGCCCCAGGCGTTCCCACCACACCTCGTACACCACCGCGGGCACCACCAGCACCCGCTCCGGCCGCCCCCACATCACGGCACCCGCGGAATGACCCGCTCCGCCACGTGCCGAGCTGTCGCACATCCGTCGCGGTCCGGCGCGGAGTGATCGATGACGACGATCAGCCACCTTCCGGCAGGAGAGTCGAAAGTGACTTCACATTCGCCTGGCTCCCCTTTGATTTTTCCCTGACCGACGGCTGTGCGCTTTCCGGCGATCGGCGTTTCGGTTCGTCCTTCGAAATCAGCAGGTTTGAGTGTGGCTTCCGGGATCAAGCTGAGGCTGATGGAAAGCCCTTCTCCGATTCCCCCTGTCTTGACGTCATAATTGCAGTCGGGCGAGAATTTTTCCTCCGCCTTCGGCGACCCCGGTCGCAGTTGTCCGCTGACGGGAAAATCCGCGGGTGTCATCAGCTGGCACAGCTCCGCCGCGGTCGGCGTCTTGGTCGAGCTGGGTTGAGAAGGCGATGAGGCTTGTCCGTTGACAACACCGGAACAGCCGGAAATGAGCGTCAACGCGGCGATGAGAATCGCGACCTGTCGTACAGGGCCACGTCGGGACATGCTCACGATCCGGCCTTCCATTGCAGTTCTGCGCCCTTCTGGTCATTCTTCTCGAGAGCGGTGGCCATGCCGACGATGCGTTTGCGAAATTCTACGAGGGCGTCATGATATCGCTGCCAAAACCAGGTGAGCCCGCCCTCCTGGTCCGAGCTGCGGTGGATGAACTTCGCGCGCATCGCCTGCCCAGCTCGCGTGGCTCCGAAGTCGACGTCCTGCGCTTTGCTGGCAAACTGCCTTGCCGCTCTCAACTCGGCGAGGGCGATCGCGATTAGTTCGTCCATGTGGTTGGTGACCCATTCCTTGGTGCCCGCGTCCATGCGGATTTCTCCGCTGGACACCATGTTGCCCACCTGGGCGAGGCCGTCACGTTCCCATGGGTTGCTGTCCCACGTCATGTCATTCCCCGATCACCGGAGGCGCGACTTTGGGCAACTCGCCGACGAGGTCCTCCACGTACGGGTATCGGCGGTCGTGGTCCTCGTCCTCGGCTCCTTGGCCGGCGCCCGGAACGGCGGGCTGCATGAAACCGCCGGCGGGGGCGGTGCGCCCGGGGGTCGCGGGAGGCGGTGCGGCGGTGCCGCGGGCGGCTGGCTGGCCTGGAGCCTGCCCAGGAGGCCGATGGGTGTCACCGCCGGAGAGACCACCGGCGAAGCCGCCGACACCAGCGATGCCGCCGCCGAGCGCGCCCAGGGCAGCCCCGCCGTCGGCCGACGTGCCACGGCCGGGTTCTGGGGAACCGCCGCCGGTCCGTCCGCCTTCGGACAGCGGGGGAGGAGTGCTTTCCCACCCGACGCGCTCGACGTCGCCCGGCCGTCGCTGCGGGCCGGGTTCAGGAGTCGGTGACGGTGACGGGGAAGGCGTGGGCGAAGGAGCAGGGGAAGGACCCGGCTCGACGAGGTTTCCGCGTCGCTCGGGCACGCCAGGTGGTGGTGTCGAGCCACCGCCTCCGCCCTCGGGCGGACGTGGAGCGGGGGACGGCGGATTGCCGGAGAACACCGGCGGGACGTCGGCGAAGCGCGGGGCGACGCGATCGGTCCGCTCAGCCTCGTGATCAAGGGAGACGCCCAGCTCGATGGCCTCCTGGCGCAGCGCCTCCTTGGCCTGCTCCTGTCGCGCGATGCTCTCCCGCAGGACGGTGATCTCCTCCGGGCGCAGTCCGGAGGGCAGGGTCTTCGGCAGCTCCGGTCCGGAGACCCTGAGTTCCTTCACGTGCTCGGCGACCTGCTTGACGGCGTGCGCCATGGACGCGAACGGGGCGGAGATGGCGTTCGCGATCTGTTCCTGCTCGTCGCCGTACCTCCTGAGCAGGTCACCGGCTGCCTTGGCCTTGTCCACCGAGCCCGCCTGCCACCGGCCCGCGAGCTTGGCGGCCAGCTCGTTCATTCCGTCGGCGAGCTGCTTCGCCGCGGCCCCGCGTTGACCGATCTCGCTCGCCAGCTGGGCGGCCAGTTGGGTGTGGCCCGCGCCGAGCAGGGCTTTCAGTTCCTCCAGTGACTTGGACGCGTAGTTGTCCCCGCCGTGGAAGTGACGGTCCTCCGACACGGCTCCCCCTCGTCGCCGATCCGGTCACATACCGGAAGGTACGGGAAGTCGTGGTTGCCGGGGGCGCAAGTGTCAACCTTCGGCGGCCGACCGGGAGCCCTCCGCCCACAGCTGGACCACCTCGGCCCGGTGCTGACCGGGCGGGGCCGCCGGGATGATCCTGGTCAGCTCGTCGGCCATGCGTTCGGCGCGGTCGCGGATCAGCTCGGCGCGCCGGGCGATCTGGCCTGCGCCGCGCTGGGCCGCGGCGAGGCGGTCCAGCAGGTCGGCCTTGAGCCGGAGCCATTCCACGTGCTCCCAGCTCGGGTCGGTCTGTGCGGTGGAGATCCGGTGCATGGCGCGGTCGATCGCGTCGGCGATCTGCCCCAGTTCGCGGTCCACGGTCATCGGGCACCCCCGATCGGAGTCGAACATGTCACGACAGAGATCCGGCAGAGGAGGAGGATCACACGCGACTGTGTTCTAGCTCACCGCATACCTGCACGTCCGAGGGACACGCGGAGGGTTCACCTGGTGAAACCGAGCCTGTCGTCAATCCAGGCGATCTCTTGCCCCAATGGCCACAGAGCGACAGGGATCAGCTTGATGTTGGCGAGCCCGAGCGGGATGCCGATGATCGTCAGGCACTGGACCAGCCCGGTGACCAGGTGCACCAGCGCCAGCCACCAGCCCGCGAGCACCAGCCACAGCACGTTGCCGAGCGCGGAGCCGACGCCGGCGTCGGCGCGCCTGACCAGGGTCCGCCCGAACGGCCAGAAGCAGAAGTTCGCGTTGCGGAAGGCGGCGATCCCGAACGGGATGGTCACGATCAGCACGCAGCAGATGATCCCCGCGATCGCGTAGCCCACTGCCAGCCAAAAGCCGCCGAACACCAACCAGATCACGTTCAGAAGAAGGCGCAGCACCCCACCCATGGTGCCCGAGAACCGGCCGCGGGGCTTGACTGGACGTCGAGGATGAGTGGCGGCTGTCACAACGCGCAGGAGGTAGTCCACCGTGAGCGAGTCCGTCACCGCCCTGCCGAGCTACGCGTCCGGGACCTCCGAGGTCCCGCTGCTCGGCGACACGATCGGCGACAACCTCGACCGCACGCTCGCCGCCTTCGGGGACCGGGACGCCCTGGTGGAGCGGGCCACCGGCCGCAGGTGGACCTACCGCGAGCTGGCGGCCGAGGTGGACCTGCTCGCGCGCGGGCTGCTGGCGGCCGGGATCGGCAAGGGGGACCGGGTCGGCATCTGGTCGCCGAACCGGGCCGAGTGGATCTTCACCCAGTACGCCACCGCCAAGATCGGCGCCATCCTGGTCAACATCAACCCCGCCTACCGGGTGCACGAGCTGGAGTACGTGCTCAACCAGGCGGGGGTGCGGCTGCTGGTGGCGGCCAAGGCGTTCAAGACCTCCGACTACGCGGGGATGATCGAGGAGGTCCGGCCGACCTGCGGCGCGCTGCGCCGGGTCGTGCTGCTGGACACTCCACAGTGGACGGAGCTGCTGGAGTCGGGGAACGGCGTCGGCCAGGACCGGCTGGCCGCCGCGCAGGCCGCGCTCTCCGCGGACGACCCGATCAACATCCAGTACACCTCGGGCACGACCGGCTTCCCCAAGGGCGCGACGCTGTCGCACCACAACATCCTGAACAACGGGTTCTTCGTCGGCGAGCTCTGCGGCTACACCGAGGCGGACCGGATCTGCATCCCGGTGCCCTTCTACCACTGCTTCGGCATGGTGATGGGCAACCTCGCGGCCACCAGCCACGGCGCCTGCATGGTCATCCCGGCGCCCGCGTTCGAGCCGAAGGCCACCCTCGCCGCGGTCCAGGCGGAGGGCTGCACCTCGCTCTACGGGGTGCCGACGATGTTCATCGCCGAGCTGGCCGAGGACGACTTCGACTCCTACGACCTGTCCACCCTGCGCACCGGGATCATGGCGGGCTCGCCGTGCCCGGTCGAGGTGATGAAGCAGGTCATCGAGCGGATGGGCATGCACGAGGTGACCATCTGCTACGGCATGACCGAGACCTCGCCGGTGTCCACGCAGACCAGGGCGGACGATTCGCTGGACCTGCGGGTGTCCACCGTGGGCAGGGCGCACCCGCACATCGAGGTGAAGATCGTCGACCCGGCGACCGGGCTGACCGTGCCGCGCGGTGTGCAGGGCGAGCTGTGCACGCGCGGGTACTCGGTGATGCTCGGGTACTGGGAACAGCCCGACAAGACCGCAGAAGCCATCGACGCGGCGCGCTGGATGCACACCGGCGACCTCGCGGTCATGGACGAGCAGGGCTACGTCGGGATCACCGGGCGGATCAAGGACATGGTGATCCGGGGCGGCGAGAACATCTACCCGCGGGAGATCGAGGAGTTCCTCTACGGGCACCCCGACATCCTGGACGCGCAGGTGATCGGGGTTCCGGACCAGAAGTACGGCGAGGAGCTGATGGCGTGGGTGCGGATGCGCCCCGGTGCCGAACCGCTCACCGCCGAGCGCGTGCGCGAGTTCTGCACGGGCAAGCTGGCCCACTACAAGATCCCGCGCTACGTGCACGTGGTCGACGAGTTCCCGATGACGGTCACCGGCAAGATCCGCAAGGTCGAGATGCGCGAGCGCGCGGTCGGCATCCTCGGGCTCGGGTGAATCCGTTGGCCTGGACGCCGAAGCCCGCCGACCCCGACGCCACGCGGCCGGTACCGCTTCTCGTCAGTCCGCTCCGGCCAGCACCGCCGCGTCCTCCTCGCCGAAGCGGTCTTCGAGCACTTCGGGGGAGTAGTCCAGGTCGATCTGCTCGACGGGCACGCCGCGGGCGGACTCGATCGCCCCGAGCCGCCGCTGCGCGCGGTTGGCCGCGTACTCGACGAACTCCTGCACGTCGAGCTCGAAGGGCTGCTCCTCGAACTGGTCGTAGACCCACTGGATCGCGCTCAGCGCGTGCGGCAGCAGCTCGCCCATGCGGTCCTGCACGACCTGCCAGTTGCGGTCGTCGGCCGCCACGTGCCGCCTGCAGGTGAAGGTGCCCCAGGCCATGTGCCTGCGCTCGTCGTCACCGATCCGCTTCACCAGCTCCTGCATGCCGGGCATGATCCCGTTGGTCACGCACACCTTGTTCCAGGCGAAGTAGCCGGTCAGCGCGAGCGTGCCCTCCACGACGTGGTTGTAGGTGACGCTCGCGCGGATCTGGTTCTCCGGGCTGGGGTCGGTCTCCAACAGCCGCAGCGACGAGGGCAGCTCGTCGTAGAAGATCGTGCGGTAGCCGGGGTTGTCGGCGACGTAGGGGTGCAGGTCCTCGGTCAGGCCGACCGCGTCCAGCCAGCGCCGGAACACCTCCGTGTGCTTGGCCTCCTCGTAGGCGAACTGGGTCAGGTACATCTCGTCGCCGAAGCGGCCCTCGGCGGACATCGCCCGCAGGAACGGCTGGATGTCCTCGGTGACCGCCTCCTCGCCCGCGATGAACATCGCGCACAGGTAGGCGGATCCGCGCCGCTGCTCCTCGGTCAGCGCGGCCCAGTCCTCGGCGTCGCGGCTGAAGTCGATGTCGGCGGGGTTCCAGTGCTTGCCGTTGCCCTTGGTGAACAACCGCAGCGGGAAGGAGTCCCAGTTGAGGCCGCTGCGGCGCAATGAGTGGAAGCTCTGTCGACTCGTCATGACCGCTCCTTTGCGGTGGACAGGTACGGGGTGAGCAGCACCCGCGCGATCGCGGTCACGGCGCCGGCCGCCTCCGCGACGGTTCCCGAGGGCAGCAGCAGGTGGCTCAGGGTCAGCCGGACCGTGGTCTCGGCGTAGAGGTCGGCGGTGTCCTCGGGCACCTCCGGCAGGCGCCCGCGCAGGTGCCTGCTGACCAGCTCGGTCGCCGCGCGCAGCACGGGGTCGCCCTTGATGGTCAGGAACGGCAGCATGTCCTCGGCACCGGTTCCGGTCAGGATCGAGCTGACCAGCGGGTCGCGCAGCGAGCGGTCGAGGATGTGCCGCACCGCGCGGTGGGCCCCGTCGAGGAAGTCCGGTGCCTCATCGAGGGCGGCGGCCGTGCCGTCGAGGAAGTCCGCGGTCACCCGCAGCGCGACCGCCTGGGCCAGGGCTTCCTTGTTGCCGAACTCGTTGTAGACGGTCTGCCTGCTCACCCCGGTCTCGGCGGCCACGTCGGCCATGCGCAGTCCCTGGAAGCCGCGCTCGGAGAGCAGGCGGGTCGCCGAGTCGAGCAGGTCCTCCCGCAGCGACGCCTTGACCTTCGCGGTGAACGGTGTGATCTGGCCCACCAGGGCAGCTTTACATGAACTACGCGAATGTAAAAGAGCTGGACGCGAAATTGGCTTGTGTCAACCCCGTAGGGTCGCCTTGTGGCCGTGCTGACCGTGGGATTCGACCTGGACATGACGTTGATCGACCCCCGGCCCGGGATGCGGCGGGCGTTCGAGGTGCTGGGCCGCCAGACCGGCCTCCCCCTCGACGGCGAGCGGTTCGCCGACAACCTCGGCCCGCCCCTGCAGGACGAGTTCCGCCGCTACGTCACCGACGAGGCCCTGGTGACCTCCCTGGTCACCGAGTTCCGCGCGCTCTACCCGGAGATCGTCATCCCGCGGACCGTCGCGATGCCCGGCGCCGCGGAGTCCGTCGCCGCCGTTCGCGAACACGGCGGGCGGGTCGTCGTGGTCACCGGCAAGTACGCGCCCAACGCCTCGCTGCACTTGGAAGCGCTCGGCATCGAGGTCGACCACCTCGTCGGCGAGCTGTGGTCGGTGGCCAAGGCGGACGCGCTGCGGGAGTTCGGCGCACAGGTCTACGTCGGTGACCACATCGGCGACGTGGTCGGGGCGCGCGCCGCGGACGCCGTCGCGGTCACGGTGCCCAGCGGTGCCTGCGACGCCGTCCAGCTGTCCGAGGCGGGAGCGGATGTCGTGCTCGGCGATCTGACGGAGTTCCCGGCGTGGCTGCGCGACTGGGCGCTCGTCTGGCAGGGCCTTGATCTTCGCCACCAACGGCGCAGCCTCGAACAGCAGAATGCGCCGTAGCCTGTCGCTGAACCGGTGGTTCTCGGTACGCTGACAATTCGCGCGTCCTGGGCTCGCCTAGGACGCGTTCGTCGTGCGAGGACGCCGCAGGGTCAACACCGGGGCAGTCGCGCGGGGCGCAACCGGGAAACCAAGGGAACGGTGAGCATAGTGCCGACCGGCAGGGTCAAGTGGTACGACGCGGAGAAGGGCTTCGGCTTCGTCACCCAGGACGGTGGTGAGGACGTCTATGTCCGTGCCTCCGCGCTACCCGCGGGCATCGACGCGCTCAAGTCGGGCCAGCGGGTGGAGTTCGGTGTCGCCGACGGCCGCCGCGGTCCGCAGGCGCTGTCCGTCCGCCTCGTCGACCCCGCCCCCTCGGTGGCCGAGGCGCAGCGCCGCCCGGCCGAGGAGCTGCACGGCCTGGTCGAGGACATGATCAAGCTGCTGGAGATGAAGATCCAGCCGGAGCTGCAGCGCAACCGCTACCCGGACCGCAAGACCACCAAGGTCGTCGCGGAGGTCGTCCGCGCCGTGGCCCGCGAGCTGGACCCGAACTAGAGCCGGTCCTCAGCGGCGGTCGTCGACGGAGAGCACCCAGGTTCCGCGGGTGATGAAGTCGACGCCGCCGTCCTGGCGCGCCGCCAGCACCCCGCCGAACTGCTGGATCTCGACCGTCTCCAGCTGCGCGGAGGCGGCGGGCAGCCGCAGCGTGTACGCGAGCCGCTTCGACTCGCCGTAGAACACCGCGCTGCGGCCCTCGATCGGCGTGCCGGCCGCGTCGCGGTAGCGGAAGACGACCTGCCACGGGGTCTCGCCGACGTGGGCGTCGACCGAGATCTGCAACGGGCTGCCCGGCGGCACCCGCAGCACCGCGTGCGCGTTCGGGTCGGCGGAACAGTTCTCCACCTGCACGTCGCAGTGCTGGGCGGGGCCGGTCACCGCGGCCTTGCCCGCCGCGTAGAAGGTCACCGTCGGCGGGGTCGGCGCGGCGCACCCGGCGAGCGTGACACCGGCGGCCGCGAGCAGTAGGGCGATTCGACGCACGCGTCAAACCTACGGGGAGTGCGGCGGGGGAGCGCCGCCCGGCTGGCCCTGGGAGCCCGGCCAGCCGGGGGCCCAGCCGTCCTGCCTGCTCACCGGCGGTGCCGTCGGCTTGGTCCGGTCCTCGCTGCCCGGCCGCAGCGGCCGGTCGCCGCCGAAGCCGGGGATCAGCGAGGTGCCGCGGTGGGTCAGCACGGTCTGCACCAGCCCGAGCGTGAGCACGCCCGCGACCACGGTGAAGCCGATCCAGTAGACCGGCGGCAGCAGCAGTCCGAGCACCCCGCCGAAGACCCACGCGAGCTGCAGGATCGTCTCCGAGCGGCCGAAGGCCGATGCCCGCGACTCGTCCGGCATGTCCGTCTGGATCGCCCCGTCCAGGCACGCCTTGGCCAGCGCGGAGGCGGTCGCGCCCATCAGGCCGACGATGGCCGCGGTGACCAGGCCCTCCATCAGCGCGGCGAACACCACCGAGGCCAGCGCGGTGCTCAGGCAGCCGATGACCACCACGTCCGGCTTGTCCAGCTGCAGCCGCGCGCCGATGGCGTTGCCCAGGAAGGTGCCGACACCGGCGGCCGCGCCGATCACGCCCAGCAGCATCAGCTGGAGCATGGGCTCGCCCTCGGTCTGCGCCTTGATCACGAACGCCGCGAACAGGGTGAGGAAGCCGGTCAGCACGCGGATCGAGCCCGCGCCCCACAGGCCGACGAGCAGGTTGCGGCCCATCGGCTGGCGCTTGGGCTTGCCCTCGCGCTTGTTCGCGTTCGCGCTCAGCGACGCCGGCACCTCGCCCTCGGTGACCTCCACCCAGGCCGGGATGCGCAGGCAGCGCCACACGCCGACCACGCAGATCACCGCGGCGAACCAGAGCGCGGCCGACTCGTGGATGAGCTGGCCGAACGCGCCCGCGACACCGCCGAAGACCACGCTCGCGCCCAGGCCGAACACGGCCATCCGCGAGTTGGACTTCACCAGCGAGATGTCCGGTGGCAGCACGCGCGGGGTCACCGCTGCCTTGAGCACGCCGAAGGACTGCGACAGCACCATCGCGCCCAACGCGGCCGGGTACAGCCCCCACGTGTCGAAGTTCGTCGCCATCACCATGACGAGCACGGCGCGGCCCGCGAAGGAGGCGGCCAGCGCGAGCCGCCTGCCCCGCTGCAGCTTGTCCAGCAGCGGACCGACCACCGGGGCGACCAGCGCGAACGGGGCGACGGTGATCAGCAGGTAGAGCGCGACCTTGCCCTGGCTCTCGCCCTTGGCCGCGGAGAAGAACAGCGTGTTGGCCAGCGCCACCGCGATCGCCGCGTCCAGCGCGAAGTTCATCATCACCGCGTAGGTCAGCGCGGCGAGGCCGGACTTGTCGGCCCCGTCCGCGTGCACCCCGCGCCGGAACGCCTGCACGGCCTGCTGGCCGAGCTGGCGGGTGCGGTAGATCGCGACGCGGCTGACGGTGATCTTCTTCGGCAGCTTCGGCCCGCTCGACCCGTACTCCGGCGGCGGGGCCAGCCGGGAGTGCTGCTCCGGGTACTCGGCGTGGCGGTCGGAGTCGTAGACCGGCTCGGGGTAACCGTCGGAGTTGTAGCGCTCGCGGAAGCGCGGCGGCTGCTGCGGGTAGCTGTCCGGCGGGTAGTACTTCGGCTCGTACCTGGTCTCCGGCTCGCTGCGCTGGCGCCGCTGTCGTGGCTGGTAGTCCGGGTCCTCGTCCCACGGGTAGGACTCCGGACGGGTGCGCTCCGGACCGCGCGGCGGCTGCTTGCGCGTCGGCTCCTCGGAGCTGTGCAGCTCCTGGGCCTCCTTGTGCCGCTTGCGGTTCCCCCCGCCCCAACCAGGGCGGCCCCGACCGGTACCAGTCACGTCCTCATCCTGCCGTACGTCGTGCTCCCAGTGTCCCAGCCGGAGACCACGCGTTATCGCACCGGCACGAAGCGGACCCGGAAGATCTTCGGCCAGAGCTTCCCGGTGATCAGGAACTCATCGGTCCCCGGTATGGCGGCGATGCCGTTGAGGACGTCGCTTCCCGCCCTGTCCTGCGGGCTGAGCAGGCCGGACGCGTCCACGGTAGCGGTCACCGCCCCGCTGGCCGGGTCGATCCGCACGATCTCGTCCCGTTTCCAGAGGTTCGCCCAGACCGCGCCGCCCGCGCACTCCAGCTCGTTGATCTCCCGGACCGGCACCCCCTCCCGGCTCACCTCCACCCGGCCCAGCTCGGCGAACGTCGCGGGATCGCGCAGGGTGAGCGTGGAACTGCCGTCGCTCATCACCAGCCGGGAGCCGTCCAGGCACAGGCCCCAGCCCTCGCCGGGGTAGCGCACCCGGCGGAGCTCGCGCAGGTCGGAGCGGTCCCGCTCGATCGCGACGCCCTCCTGCCAGGTGAGCTGCCACAACCGGTCCCCGGTCACCGTCACGCCCTCGCCGAACAGCTCCGGCAGCGGCACCTGGCGCCGGACCGCGCCGGTGGCGGGGTCGAGCTCGCGGACGCTGGACTGCCCGGCGAGGCCGGTGCCCTCGTAGAGCACGCCGTCGCGCAGCTCAAGGCCCTGCGTCCAGGCCGTCGTGTCGTGCGGGAGCGCGCCCAGGACCTGCACCCGCAGTCGTTCCGGGGCCACTCCGCCGGGCGCGTCGCCCTCGGTCAGCCACACCGCGCCGGCCACGACGACCAGTGCGGCGGCGGCCGCGCCGTACCGCCAGCTTCCGCGTCGCATGCGGCCAGCCTGGCATGCCTGACGAGGGCCGCGCGGACATGCGGCACAATCGTCAACCGTGACGCCCACCTCCTCTCCTGCCAGCCACCATTCGGCGGACACTGACGACGCGGCGGCCACGCGACCGGCCGAGGTCCTGGTCGAAGCGCGCGAACTGGCCAGGAACGCGGCCATCGAGGAGGCCGGTGGCGAGGTCGGCGGGCACGTCGGCGTCGAGGCGGAGGACGACGTCACCGCCACTCACCTGTTCGAGGCGGCGCACCCCGGCTACGGCGGCTGGCGCTGGGCGGTGACCGTGGCGGTCGCGGGCCCCGGCGAGCCGGTCACCGTCAGCGAGGTCGTGCTGCTGCCCGGTCCGTCGTCCCTCGTCGCGCCCGACTGGGTGCCGTGGAACCAGCGCGTGCGCGCAGGCGACCTCGGCCCCGGCGACCTGCTGCCGACCGCGCCCGACGACCCGCGCCTGGCTCCCGGCTACGTGCTCAGCGACGACCCCGGTGAGCAGGAGGTCGCCTACGAGATCGGTCTCGGCCGCCCGCGAGTGCTCTCCCGAGAGGGCCGCCTCGACGCCGCCGACCGCTGGCACCGCGGCGCGTTCGGCCCGTCGAGCGAGATGGCCAAGGCCGCCCCGGGCAACTGCGGCAACTGCGGCTTCTTCCTCCAGCTCCAGGGCTCGCTGAAGGCCGCGTTCGGGGTCTGCGCCAACGAGCTGGCCCCGGCGGACGGGCGCGTCGTGCACGTCGAGTACGGCTGCGGCGCGCACTCCGAGGCCGAGGTCGACACCAGCTCGATCGTGCCGATCTCCGAGGTGGTCTACGACGACTCCGTCCTGGAGATCGACCACACGCCGCGCGGCGGTGAGCTGCCCTCGACCGAGCCCGCGGCGCCGGAGTCCGCGTCGGAGTCAGAGCCCGCGCCGGACGCCGAGCCCGAAACCGGACCTGGGGCGGAAGCCGTGGCCGAGCCCGACTCCCAGCCCGAGTCCGGGGCGGAACCGCAGCCCGAGGCCGAGGCTCCGCCAGTCACCGAGTCATGACCGCCGACGTACTCCTCTCCGCGGAGGCGGCGTGAACACCGCGGATCCCTTCGGCACCGGAGCGCTCCGGCAGGCGGTGCTGGACGCCTGGCGCGCGTCGCCGACCCGCTTCCGCGAGGACGCCAACGCCGAGGAGGACCTGCGCTACGGCGGCTACCGGGACCGCCTGCTCGTCGAGCTGGCGCAGAACGCCGCGGACGCGGCGGGCGGCGGCGGACGGCTTCGGCTGTCCGTCGTGGACGGAGAGTTGCGCGCGGCGAACACCGGCGAACCGCTGACCGCTCAAGGTGTCGCGGCGCTGGCCTCGCTGCGCGCCTCGCCCAAGCGCGACGCCAACCGGGTCGGCCGGTTCGGCGTCGGCTTCTCCGCGGTGCTCGCCGTGACCGACGAGCCCAGGGTGGTCTCGACCACCGGAGGTATCGCGTTCTCCGCCGACCGCACGCGTTCGGCGGGTGCCGACCTGCCGACCGTGGCCGAGGCGCTGGCCGAGCGCGGGGGCGCGGTGCCGGTGCTGCGCCTGGTGTGGCCGGTCGGCGCGGATGAGCCCGCGGTGCCCGATGGCTTCGCCACCGAGGTCCGGCTGCCGTTGCGCGCCGACATCGACCCCGACGAGGTGATCAAGGGCTTCGCCACCGAGGCGGAGGACCTGCTGCTGGCGCTGCCCGGCCTGGCCGAGGTGGAGGTCGACGGCCGGACCTGGCGCCGCGAGGACCTGCCGGACGGCAACCTCCGCGTGCACGGGGACTCCGGCAGCACGACCTGGCACGTGCACCGCAGGGACGGCAGGCTCGGTGAGGACGACCTGCACGGGCTGGGTGCCGAGGCCCGGCTCCGTCCTGAGTGGACGGTCTGCTGGGCGGTGCAGCTGGACGCGGCCGGCGCGCCGAAGCCGCTGGCCCAGGACGTCCTGCACACGCCGACGCCGACCGATGAGCGGATGTCGTTGCCCGCGCGGTTGCTGGCGACGCTGCCGGTCGAGCCGTCGCGGCGCAGGCTGATGGCGGGTCCCGCGACCGATCGGGTGCTCGCCGCGGCCGCGGAGTGCTACCCGGACCTGCTGCTGACCCTGCCGGTCGAGCACCGCACCGCGCTGGTGCCGCTTCCCGGCTTCCCGCTGTCCGATGCGGACGGAACGCTGCGCGAGTCCGTGCTCGCCGCGTTGCGGTCGGTGCCCTGGCTGACCTCGGTCGCCGACGAGGAGATCGCGCCTTCGCGAGCACGCGTGCTGGACCGGCCCTCCGCCGAACTGGCCGAACTGCTCACCGACGTGCTGCCGAACCTGCTCCCTGCGGAGTTCGCCCACACCTCGCACGCCAAGGCGTTGCAGGCCCTGGGGGTGCCGCGGGTCCGGCTCGCCGAGCTGGTCGAGGCGGTCACCGGGCTCGACCGCGCGCCGGACTGGTGGAAACGGCTTTACGAAGCGGTTTTCCCGCTGTTGGAGGCTGATCCGAAGGCGAGCGAGGAACTGGCCGCGCTGCCGGTTCCGCTCATCGACGGGCGCAACGCGATCGGTCCCCGCGGCACCCTCGTCCTGGACACCGATCTGTCCACTGTGGACGCATTGGGGCTGCGGCTGGTGCACCCGGACGCGGCGCACCCGCTGCTGGAGCGCCTGGGCGCGGGGCGGGCCGGGGCGGACGAACTGCTCGACGCGCCGGAACTGCGCGCGTCCGTCGAGCGCAGCGTGGCCGATGCGGAGGCCGGGCTCGACCTCGATGTGGACGCGCTGGCCGATGCCGTGCTGCGACTGGTCGAACGGGCCGGACCGCGTGACTGGCTGGGCGCGCTCGCGCTGCGCGACTCCGACGGCGAGATCCACCGCGCCGATGAGCTGCTGCTGCCCAGCTCCCCGCTGCTGGACATCTTCGAGGAGGACGCGCCGCTCGGCGTGCTCGCCGCGGACCTGGCCGAGAAGTGGCCTGCCGAGACGCTGCGCGCGGTGGGCGTGCTCGACGGGTTCACCGTGCTCGTCGACCCGGCCCCGACCGGACCCGACCACCGCCTGGCCGATGAGGCGGCCTGGTGGGAGGAGATCGACGGCGACGCGAACCCGCCGACCGAGCTGCGCGCGGTCCGCGACCTCGACCTGGTCGCCGACGACGCGTGGCCCGCGGCGCTGCGGCTGCTCGCGGCCGACCCGGACACCTGGCGGGCGCTGACGCAGCCCGGCGGCTACACCGGCTGGTGGCTGACCCGGTACGCGCTGCTCGACGGGCTGCCGCCGACCCACTGGCGCCTGCCGGAGGCCGACGACCTGGCCGGGCTCTACGAGGTGGTGCCCGCCGAGGAGCTGTCCGAGGAGCTGCTGGTGCTGCTCGGCGTCCGCTCCGGCCTCTCGGTCGACGACGCCTTCGACGCCGAAGATCTCCTTGCGCGACTTGGGGACTCGGATCGGTTGGTGCGTGACGGCACGATGCTGCGGGCGCACTCGGTGCTCGCAGGCGCCGTGGCAGAAGGAGTCGTCGAACCGTCCGATGTGGACGTTCCCGAGTTCGTCAGGGCGCTCACCGGCGAGGTCGTGTCCACGGAGTACGCGGTCGTGCTCGACGGCCCGTGGCTGCTGCCCGTGCTGGACGCGGGCACCCTCGTCGGCGGTGGCACGCCCGAGGTGCTGGCCGACCTGCTCGACCTGCCACTGGCTTCGGACTACGCGCAGGCTTCGGTGGTCAGCACCGGCGTCGAGCAGCCCTGGGCCGACCTGGACGGTGTCGTGGAGGCGTGCGACCTCATCGGCGTCCCGTTCCCGGACGGCGAGGTCGTCCTGCACGACCGGCTCGTGGTGCGCGTGCGCGATGAGGAGCACGAGGCCGAGTGGTGGTGCGACGACTCAGGTCTGTTGCACGTCACGGACTCTCCGACGGGCCTTGGCCGCGCCCTGGCCCACGTGCTCGGCTGCTGGGCGCAACGACACCAGCTCGCCGCGCTCCTCGCGTCGCCCACCGCGACGACCCACCTGGCGTAGCCCGAACGCACCGAATGACTCATTGGGTGCGCAAGGGAGGTCAGAGGCCGTCGCCGTGCTGGGCGGTTCGGGAACCCCGGCGGGCCGCGCGGCGCTGCCACATGATGATCGACCAGCCGATGAGGCCGAGCAGGCCACCGCTGAGCGTGGTCCACACCCAGACCCAGTCACCGGTGTCGAAGGCCGTGCGCAGCACCAGCAGCACCGCGAAGGCCACGAACCACAGCGCGGTGCCCGTCGCGATCAGCGGGACCGGGTCGGCGAGGGCACGGGGCAGCGGCGGGGGCGCGGGACTTTCCGCACTCGTAACCTGGCCGCGTTCGCTCTTCTCCGCCACATCGGGCAGGCTACCGGCCGAAACACCGCGGCAGGGAGTGCACATGGGCGCAGGCAGGCTGGACCGCTACTTCAAGATCACCGAGCGCGGGTCCACCGTGGGCCGGGAGGTCCGCGGCGGGCTGGTCACGTTCGTCACGATGGCCTACATCGTGGTGCTGAACCCGCTGATCATGGGCAGCTTCGCGGCGGACGACGCGGGCGCCAAGCGGGACGTGCTGGGCAACATCCTCCCGGTGCCGCAGGTCGCCGCGGTGACCGCGCTGGTCGCCGGTGTGATGACCATCCTCTTCGGACTGATCGCGAACTACCCGTTCGCCATCGCCACCGGGCTCGGCATCAACAGCCTGGTCGCGGTCACCCTGGCCCCGCAGATGACCTGGCCGGAGGCGATGGGCCTGGTCGTGGTCAACGGCGTCGTGGTGCTGGTGCTGGTCGCGACGGGCTTCCGCACCGCGGTGTTCAACTCCGTGCCGCCGGAGCTCAAGGCCGCCATCGCGGTCGGCATCGGCCTGTTCATCTGCCTGATCGGCTTCGTCGACGCCGGGTTCGTCCGGCGCCTGCCCGACGACGCCAAGACCACCGTGCCGGTGGGGCTGGGCATCAACGGGTCCATCGCGTCCTGGCCGACCTTCGTCTTCGTGTTCGGGCTGCTGCTCACCGGGGTCCTCGTGGCGCGCCGGGTGCGCGGCGCGATCCTGATCGGCGTGCTCGGCAGCACCGTGCTGGCGATGGTGGTCGAGGCGGTCTTCAAGGCCGGGCCGTCCAAGGGCACCGACCCGAAGGGCTGGAGCCTGGGCTACCCGGGCCTGCCCGAGCAGGTCTTCGGCCTGCCGGACCTGTCCCTGGTCGGCGACGTCTCCTTCGGCGCGTGGTGGAGGCTGCCCGCGATCACCGTGGCGCTGCTGGTGTTCACCCTGGTGCTGACCGACTTCTTCGACACCATCGGCACGATGACCGGGCTGGCGAAGGAGGCGGACCTGCTCGACAGGGACGGCCAGCTGCCGGGCACCGGCAAGGCGCTGTTCATCGACGGCGCGAGCGCGGTCGCGGGCGGCCTGGCCTCCTCCTCGTCGAACACCGTCTACATCGAGTCCGCCGCGGGCATCGCCGAGGGCGCGCGCACGGGCCTGGCGAACGTGGTCACCGGCCTGCTCTTCCTGGCCGCCATGTTCTTCACCCCGCTTTACCAGGTCATCCCGGTCGAGGCCGCCGCGCCCGCGCTGGTGATCGTCGGCGCGCTGATGGTCAGCCAGGTGCGGGAGATCGACTTCTCCGACTTCACCGTCGCGCTGCCCGCGTTCCTGACCATCGTGGTCATGCCGTTCACCTACTCCATCGCCAACGGCATCGGCGCCGGGTTCATCAGCTACGTGCTGCTGCAGGCGGTGACCGGCAAGGCGCGCAGGGTGCACCCGCTGATGTGGGTGGTCTCGGTCGCGTTCATCGCCTACTTCGCGGTGGGCCCGCTGCGCCAGGCACTGGGGATCTAGCGCGCCACCGCCGGGTGACTCGCGTGGCTGGGTGCGGGAACGGCGCCTAGCCTCGGAAGCCGTGGGGATCAACAAGCTCTGGCGGCTCCTGCCCTGTGCTGCGGTGATCGCGACGTTCTCGCTCCCGGCCGAGGCGGTCCCGCAGCCCCCGCCCCCCGGTCCCGTCCTGCACACCCCGGCGTCGGCGCTGAACACCGCGCTGTCCTGCGGCGGTGACGTCGACGACTCCGGGACCGCGAGGCCGGTGCTGCTGGTGCACGGCACCGGGTTGAGCGCCGCGGAGACCTGGGACTGGGGCTACCGCCGCGCCCTGGGCTCGCTGAACCGGCCGGTCTGCGTGCTGGACCTGCCCGGCAAGGCCATGGACGACATGCAGGACGCCGCCGAGTACGTCGTGCACGCGATCCGCACGATCGCCGCGCGCAGCGGCAACAAGGTGTCCGTTGTCAGCTACGACCAGGGCGGAGTGCTCGCGCTGTGGGCGCTGCGGTTCTGGCCGGACATCCGGTCCACTGTGGACGACTACGTCGGGCTGGGCGTGCCGTACCGGGGCTCGCGCGCGGCGGCGGAACACTGCGTCCGCAACCCGCTCTGCCAGCCCGCGGTGCGCCAGCTCCACCCAGAGTCGCAGCTGATCCGCAACGTCAACCTCGGCCAGCTCCCGCCGGGGCCGTCCTACACCTCGATCCACACGCTCTTCGACGAGCTGGTGACGCCCCAGCCGACCGCGAGCCTGCTGCCGGAGGCGACCAACATCGCCACGCAGGTGTTCTGCCCGTTGCGGCACACCGGTCACCTCACGCTGCTGGCCGACGCGGTCGCCTACGCGCTGACGGTCGACGCGCTGGAGCACTCCGGGCCCGCCGACCCGCGCCGGATCTCGCCCTTCCTCTGCGCCGAACGGGCGTTGCCCGGTGCCGATCTGGTGGCGATGGCGACCAGCCTGCCGCTGCTGCGGCCGAACGAGCTGTTCGACGTCGTCGGTGGCCAGGCGACCGAAACCGAGCCGCCGCTGCGTTGCTACGTCGGAGGGACCTGCGCTCCGTCCGCGAGATAGTGAGGTATGCTAAAGACATGTCGGAGTCCGAACCGGGCGAGCCCAACCTGGCCAGCCGTCTGAGGCTGTCCGTCGTCCGGCTCAACCGCAGGCTCCGCGCCCAGCGCAGCGACTCCTCGGTCTCGCTGACCCAGCTCTCCGCGTTGTCCAGCCTGCACAAGGGCGGGCCGTTGACCCCGGGAGAGCTCGCGGCCCGGGAGGGCGTGCAGCCCCCCTCCATGACCAGGGTGATCGCCGCGCTGGAGGAACACGGGTACGCGACGCGGTCGCCGCACCCCACCGACGGCAGGCAGGCGATCGTCGACCTGACCGAGGCCGGCCGGACCTTCATCAAGGCCGAGGTCTGCGCGCGGGAGCGGTGGCTGGACAAGCGGCTCGCGGAACTGGACGAGTCCGAACGGGAGGTCCTCTCCCGCGCGGCCGAGATCATCGACAGAATGGCGGGGCAGTAACGAAGTGCCGACCTACGCGGGGAACACCAGGGCAGACCAGTCACCCGACAACACCCACTCCCCGCCCGGCACACCCCCGCAGGGGCGCCTTTCGTCCTCAGTGGACAAACGATTGCCCACGGACGAGAAGCCGCGCGGCGGGATGTTCTCCTCGCTGCGGACGCGCAACTACCGGCTCTACGCCTCCGGCCAGGTCGTCTCCCTCATCGGCGTGTGGATGCAGCGCGTCGCCCAGGACTGGCTGGTGCTCCAGCTCTCCAACGGCAGCCCGGTCGCACTGGGCATCGCGGTCGCGCTCCAGTTCGCGCCGACGCTGGTGCTGTCGTTGTGGGCGGGCGTGCTCGCCGACCGGCTGGACAAGCGCAGGTTCCTCATCGTGCTCCAGGCGGCGCTGGGCCTGTGCGGGCTGACCCTCGGCCTGCTGGACGTGACCGGCGTCGTGCGGCTCTGGCACGTCTACCTGCTCTGCCTGATCCTGGGCATGTTCGCCGCGGTGGAGACACCGGTGCGGCAGTCCTTCGCGGTGGAGATGGTGGGCAAGGCCCAGGTCACCAACGCCGTCGCGCTGAACTCGATGACCTTCAACATCGCCCGCATCCTCGGCCCGGCGATCGCCGGCGTGATGATCAACTGGATTGGCACCGGCTGGGTGTTCCTGGTCAACGGCGCCAGCTTCGCGGGCGTGATCACCGGCCTCGCGCTGATGAACCCCGCGGAGCTGTTCCGCTCCAAGCCGGTCCCGCGCGGCCGCGGCCAGCTCCGCGAGGGCCTGCGCTACGTGCGGCAGCGCGCCGACCTGGTCGTGGTGATGGTGCTGGCGTTCGGGGTGAGCACCTTCGGCCTGAACTTCCACTCCACCCTGGCGGTCATCTCGCGCAACGAGTTCCACGGCGACGCTTCTCTCTACGGCACGCTGTCCATGGTGCTCGCGGTCGGCACGCTCTCCGGAGCGGTCATGGCGGCGCGGCGCAGCGGCAAGGGGCGCCCCCGGCAGCGGCTGCTGATCGGCGGCGCGATGGCCTTCGGGGTCCTGGAGATCATCACCGGCTTCATGCCCGATCCGTGGTCGATGGGGGCGCTGCTGGTGCTCACCGGCGCGGCGGCGCTGACCTTCACCACGGTGTCCAACGCGATCGTGCAGCTCTCGGTCGCCCCGGAGATGCGGGGCCGGGTGATGGGCCTGTACATGCTCGTGTTCCTGGGCGGGAACCCGGTCGGCAGTCCGCTGATGGGCTGGGTCGCCGAGCACTGGGGACCGCGCTCGCCGGTCTGGCTCGGTGGGACCATCTCGCTGCTGTTCGCGCTGGTCTGCGGCATCGTGCTGATCCGGCGCGGCGGGGTCAGGCTGCCGGTGCGGCGCCTGGTCCGGCTCCGGGTCCTCACCCGGAAGTGATCGGGGCTTGCCAGCCCGGTGAAGTTAGGCTAACCTAATTCCTGTCCGCTTCGTGGTGGGAGCGGCAGTCAGTTCGGGAACATGAGGAGTCCCTGACTTCCGACCGGGAGTCAGGGGCTTTTCGTTTGCCCGGGTCGGCACACTCACGCGGGACAAAAGTTACACTTGACGTAAGTTACGTCGGACGTGAGTGAGGTCGGGATGTTCGTCAACCGCGTCGACGAGCTCGCCGCTTTGGAACGGTGGTGGCGGACCGGGCGCCAGGTGGCGGTGGTCTGGGGGCGTCGGCGGGTCGGCAAGACCGCGCTGCTGCACCACTTCGCCGATGGTCTGCGCAGCGTGTTTCACACCGGTGCCGGTCGCTCGGCAAGGGCGGAGCTCGTCCAGCTCGCCCGCCAGGTGGCCACGACGCAGCCGCACCAGCTGCGCGATCTGACCGCGCGTCCCTACAGCGACTGGGACGACGCCCTCGACGATCTCGCGCTGCGAGCCGTCGACGAGCCGCTGCTGGTGGTGCTCGACGAGTTTCCCGAGCTGGTCAAGGGATCGCCGGAGTTGCCAGGGGTGATCAGGGCGTTCCTCGACCGGGCGGCGGACCGGACCAAGCTCCGGCTGTTGCTGTGCGGCTCGGCCGTGCGCCACATGGAAATGCTGCAGGAGGAGCGCGCTCCGCTCTACGGCCGTTTCGACATCTCGCTGCAGGTGCACCCGTTCCGCCCGCACGAGGCGGCGCTGCTGCTGCCGGGGCTGGCCGCGGCCGACCGCGCGCTCGTGTACGGGCTGCTCGGTGGTGTTCCGCTCTACCTGTCCTGGTGGGACTCGTCGGTCGATGTTGCCGAGAACCTGCTTCGGCTGGTCGCGCGGCCCGGCGCTCCGCTGCTCACCGAGGGGCAGCTCGTCCTGGCGACCGAGGCGGAAAGCGGCGATCACCCGTCGGCCGTGCTGCACGCGATCGCTTCCGGGGCCACCAGGTACGGGCAGATCAAGGACGCCCTGGCGGCCGAACCCGCGCGGACCATCGAACGGCTGATCCAGCTGCGCCTCGTCGAGAAGCGGGTGCCGGTCACCGAACAGGGGCGGACGAAGAAGGTCGCCTACCGGGTGTCGGACAACTTCCTGGCCTTCTACCTCGGGGTCCTGTCCCGGTTCCGCAGCGAGATCGAGGGCGGCCTCGGCGAGAGCATCCTGCCGGTGCTGATCGACTGCCTGGACGACTTCATGGGCGAGCGCTGGGAGGAGATGTTCCGGGCCCACCTGCGCCGTCTTGCCGTGGCGGGGGAGATCGCTCCGGAGGTCGTCGCGGTCGGGCAGTGGTGGAAGGACGCCTCCGACGTGGAGATCGACGCCCTGGTGCTGGCCGGGCGTGGCCGGAAGGTGGTCATGGCGGGCGAGGCGAAGTGGGCGAGGTCCCCCGACGCCGGGCGAGTGCTCCGGTCCTTGCACACCAAGGCATCCGCTGTTCCCGGCGTTGATCCGGAGCAGATCCGGTACGCGCTCGCGGCGCGGGAGCGGCCTCGGTCGGCCTCAGGCGAGGCGCTCGTCGTCACGGCCGACGACATCCTCGGTTGAGCGAAAAGGACCCCGGTCACCCCTCGGCGACCGGGGTCCTTCCAGGCAGTTTTGCTTGTCGGAGCATCCACTGCCAGGTCTCAGGGCTGCAGCAGCAGGCCGTTCTTGCCAGTGCGGGCGGCTTCGAAGCGCTGGTTGACGTCGGTCCAGTTGATGACGTTCCAGAGTGCGTTGAAGTAGTCGGCTTTCACGTTGCGGTACTGCAGGTAGTAGGCGTGTTCCCAGGCGTCGAAGGCCAGCAGTGGGGTGGTGGCGATGGAGAGGTTGGAGTGGTGGTCTTTGAGCTGTTGGGTGATCAGTCGCTGGCCGACCGGTTCCCAGGCGAGGATTCCCCATCCGGAGCCTTGGATGGTGGAGGCGGCGGCGTTGAGCTGGGTGCGTAGGCCGTCGAAGGATCCGAAGAACTCATCCACGGCTGCGGCGAGTTCGCCGACGGGTTTGTCGCCGCCGTGGGGGGAGAGGTTTTTCCACCAGACTTGGTGCAGGGCGTGTCCGGCGAGGTGGAAGGCGAGGGTGGTTTCCAGGCCGACGATGGAGCTGAAGTCTTGTTTGTCGCGGGCTTCGTCGATCTTTTCCAGGGTTTGGTTGGCGCCGGTGACGTAGGCCTGGTGGTGTTTGGAGTGGTGCAGTTCGTTGATCTCGCCGATGATCGCCGGTTCCAGAGCGGAGTAGTCGTAGTCCAGATCCGGCAGGACGTACTGCGCCACGGTGAGCCTCCGGTGTGCCTCGTTGATGCAAGTCTGTCTTAGTTGCAACTTACTTGCATCTGGCTCGGTTGCGCGCGGTGGGGCTGAACACGCTCGGGGTGGGAATACGGTCACGGATCGCCCAGCGGGTTTGACCAGCTCGGCCCGGCTCGGGGAGCATCCGCCGGACAACCGAATACACGTCTCCGGCAGGGGAAGACCGGTCGAAGTCCGGCGCTGACCCGCAACGGTGGGCCGCCGCATCCGCGGTGGCAAGCCCGAACACCTGCCTGAGTGCGTTCGGCTCGAACTCCGTCGAGGTCTACGGAAGGTGCCAATGACCAGGTCTTTTCGGTATGCGCTCAGCGCGGCCGCGCTCACCGTCGCACTGGCGGCCTGCGCCACCCCCGCCCCGCGGGCGACTCCCTCCGCCGTCAGTGTGGCCAGCTGCGGGCGGGAGCAGGCGTTCCCGGCTCCACCCCAGCGGATCGTCAGCCTCAACCAGCACGCGACGGAGATCCTGGTCGCGCTCGGCCTGGCCGACCGCATCGTGGGAACCGCCTACCCGGACACGCCCGAAGTGCCCGCGTCGATCGCGGCGGACTACAAGAAGATCAAGCTGATCGCGGAGAAGTACCCGTCGATGGAGCAGGTGCTCGCGGCGGAGCCGGACGTGGTGGTCGGCGGTTACGCCAGCGCGTTCGCGGAGAAGGACGGCCGCGGCCGGGAAGCATTGGAGCGCAAGGGGATTCGGACGATCCTGCTCGCCGAGTCGTGCTCGACCGGGCCGATCGGGATCAGCACCTACACCGACGACTTGGCGTTGTTCGGCAAGGCGTTCGGGGTGGCCGACCGCGCGAAGAAGCTGGCCGAGGAGACCACCCGGCGGGTCGACGCGGTGGCGGCCAAGCTCCAGGGCGTGGAGCCGGTGCCGGTGTTCTTCTACGACAGCGGCGAGAAGGCCGCGTTCACCGTGGGCGGCCACGGCCTGGGCAATGACATCGCCAAGCGGGCCGGGGCGCGCAACATTTTCGCCGATCTGCCGAAGGTCTTCGGCGACGCGAGCTGGGAGCAGGTCGCCGAGCGCGCCCCGAGGGCCGTCGTGCTGGTCGACTACCTCGGCGCGGGTGGGGTCGACGGCAAACGCGCGTTCCTGCAAGGACATCCGCTGGTCGGAAAGACCGCCGGTGTCGCGCAGGGCAGGTACGTCACGCTGACCCTGCCGGACCTCATCGAGGGCATCCGGCTGGCCGACGCCGTGGAGAAGCTGGCTCGGGGCCTGCACCCCGGTGTGGCCTGGTGACCGTTCTCGTCGGTGTGGCCGGAAAACGGCCACCACTGGTGTTCACCGTGCTTGTGCTCGCGGCCGTCGTCGTCGGCGTGTGCGTGCTGGCGGTGTCGTTCGGATCGGTGTGGCTGCCCCTCGGCCAGGTGTGGAGCATCCTCGCCGAGCCGGTCGCACCGTGGCTGGTGGACGTGACGTGGAGTCCTGTGCGCGCGTCGATCGTGTGGGACTCCCGGCTGCCCAGGGTGGCGATGGCCGTGGTGGTGGGTGCGGCGCTCGCGTTGGCCGGAGCCATCGCGCAGATCGTCACGCGCAACCCCCTCGCCGATCCCTATCTCCTCGGTGTGTCACAGGGGGCCGGGTTGACGGCATCCCTGGTGATGGTGCTCGGGGTGGAGGTCTTGGGGATGGTCGCTCTGCCACCGGTGGCCTTCGCGGGAGCGCTCGGGGTCCTGCTGGCGGTGTTGGCGATCTCGGGTCGCTCGGGCTCGGTCAGCGTGCTCGTGCTCGCCGGCCTCGCCGTCGGTCAGGTGTGCAGTGCCGGGATGTCGCTGGTGATCTTCCTGCACGCCAAGGGTGATCAGGCCAAGCAGGTGCTGTTCTGGCTCGCGGGCGGAATGGGCGACGCGCGGTGGGACGCCCTGGTCGTCCCGGCCGTGGTGCTCGTCCTGGCCGTGCTGGGCGGCATCGTGGCGGGCCGGCGGATCAACCTGCTGCACGCCGAGGACGACGCGGCGACCGCGCTCGGGGTGAACCCGCGGCGGTTCCGGCTGGTGATGCTGGTCGGGGTTTCCCTGCTCGCGGGCACGTCCGTGGCCGTGGCGGGCGGCATCGGCTTCGTCGGGCTGGTCGTGCCGCACGCCGCGACGTTCCTCGTCGGCTCGGACGCGCGGCGGCTGTTGCCGGTCTCCGCCTTGCTGGGCGCGGGTTTCCTGGTCGGAGCCGATCTGCTCGGCCGGGTGCTCGCGTCGCCCTCGGAGCTGCCCGCAGGCGTGATCACGTCGGCGGTCGGCGGGCCGCTGTTCATCCTGATGTTGTTGAGGACCAGGCGGAGGATCGGATGAGCCTTCGGGTTGCCGGGCTTCAGGTCCGGCTGGGCGGACGGTTCGTCGTCGACGGGGTGGACCTCGCCGTCGCGCCCGGCGAAGTGCTCGGGCTGGTGGGACCGAACGGCAGCGGCAAAACGACGCTGTTGCGGACGTTGTACCGGGCTGTCGCGCCAGCCAACGGAACCGTCTACTTAGGACAGTCTACGGTCGGGGAGCTTCCGCGCAGGGAGCTCGCACGGCGTCTGGGAGCGAGTACCCAGGAGCCTGAGCACGCCGCGTCGTTGACGGTGACCGAGGTCGTCGAGCAGGGGCGGGTGTGCCACCGCGGCTGGCTTGAGCCGATGCGTGCCGAGGACGACGAGGCGGTGGAGGCGGCGATCCGCGCGGCAGGGCTGGTCGAGCTGCGCGACCGGGATGTCCGCACACTTTCCGGTGGCGAGCGCCAACGCGTCTCGATCGCGCGTGCACTGGCGGTGCGGCCGGAAGTCCTGGTGCTGGACGAACCGACGAATCACCTCGATCTGCGCCACCAGCTCGGCGTGCTCGGCCTGCTGAGGGAACTGGCGGCGGAGGGGCTCGCGGTCCTGCTGACGTTGCACGACCTCCGTCTCGCGGTGTCCTACTGCGACCGGATCGCCGTGCTGGACAGAGGGAATCTGATTGCGGTCGGGAGCTCCGCCGAGGTGCTGGACGAGCAGCTGCTCGCCGAGGTCTTCGGGGTCCGCGGCCGCATGCGCGGGTCCACTTTGGACATTCTGGGGCCGGCGTGAGGGAACTGTTCGAGGCGTGTTGCCCGGAGGCCGAGGTCGTCATCGCTACACCTCCGCCCGACGCGGTCCGGTGCGCCGACCTGGTCCACCGACCCGAAGTGCTGCGGTCGCTCGTCGACGTCGAGGAGCGGTCGAGCGGGCACATCCTGCGAGCCTCGGCGGCGCGTACTCTTCTTTCCTGCTACGCGATCCGGCTGTGCCAGGTGACCATCATGCCGACGGTCATCGGGGATGTTCTCGTTCATCCCGACGGCGTTCACCTGCGTGTGGACGGCCACGGCTTCACCGTCGTCTACGTCGAGCCAGACGCGATCCAGGCCGTTCCGGAGTTCGCGAGCGGCCTGGTGATCGCGGCGGACAGGGTGCTCGACGGACACATGCGTGCGCTTGCCAAGAGCCTGTCCGTCGAGCCGGGGTGTGCGTGGAGCCCGGTGGCCGGGCAGATCGGGTTCGGGCTCGGGACAGCGATGGCTCGTGCCCGCGCTCCGATGGACAAGCTGCTCGAAGCGCACCGGTTGCTCGTCGGGCACGTGCCCTGGCTCGCGAACACCGGTCGGCTGGTCGAGTCGTCCACCGGGGACAGACTGGTGTTCCTGAGGTCGAAGTGCTGCCTGTGGTGGACGATCCCGGTGGAGGACGAGTGCCGCAGCTGCCCACGCCGGAGTGATTCGGAGAGAACCGCATGAGCGATTCAGCTCCTTGACGTTGCTCCCGGACCAGCTCTCCGGTGGGCAGGCCCCGCGCTTGCGGCTGGCGTCGGTGCTGTTGGTGCGCGCAGACGTGGTGCTGCTCGACGAGCCCACCAACGACCTGGACACCAACGGTTTGGAGCTGCTCGAACACCACGTGGTCGGCAGCAGCGCGGCGGTCGTCCTGGTCAGTCACGACCGCGAGTTCCTCGCTCGCACGGTGACCGCGGTCGCCGAATTGGGCGAGTTCACCCATCGCCTCAAGGTGGTCGGTGGCGGCTGGGAGTCCTATGTGGACGAGCGGCTCAATGCGGATCGGCATGCCCGGGAGGCTTACGAGCAGTACGCGACCAAGCGCGACACCCTCGTTCAGCGCTCGCGCCGGGCCAAGGAGTGGTCCCGGGCCGGCATCAAGCGGGCGACGAGCGCGAAGGCGATGAACGACGAGCCGGACCGCAACGTCAGGGCGGGCAAGAAGCAGGGGGCGCAGAACGTCGCGGCCAAGGCGACCCTGGCCGAGCGCCAGCTGGAACGGCTGGAGGAGGTGGACGAGCCGCGCGAGGCGTGGGAGCTGCGGTTGACGCTGCCTTCGGCCGGACGGGGGAGCGACATCGTGTTCACGTTGCGCCAGGCGGTGATGCGGCGCGGTGACATCACCCTCGGGCCGGTCGACCTGACGATCGGGGCGGGGGAGCGCTGGCGGATCGTCGGCCCCAACGACTCCGGCAAGTCGACGCTGATCGGCCGCCTCCCGCTGCTCTCCGGCGATCGCAGCGCCGGGGGCGAACGTGGTGGCCGGCGAGGTCGACCAGCTCCGCGCGGCCTTCGCGACGGACGAACCGACGCTGACCGTGGTCGCCCCGGCCGCTGATCTGTCCACAGTGGATGCTCGAACGCCGCTGGCCGAGTTCCGGGTCGGGGCGGATGCCGTGCTCCGACCTGCCCGCACGCCCTCGCCGGGAGAACGCATCCGTGCGGGTCTGGCGGTGCTGCAGGCACGCGGTACCACCTGCCTGGTGCTGGACGAGCCCACCAACCACCTCGACCTGCCCGCGATCGAGCAGCTGGAGCAGGCGCTCGCGGACTACCCCGGGGCGCTGATCCTGGTGACCCACGACCGCAGGCTCGCCACCAGGATCAGCACCGACCACACCCTGGACATCACCGCCCTCCACGCCACCTGACCCACACCGATGCCGCGTTCGGGGAGTTTTGGGTCAGCCGCCGGGGGACCAGGTGTGGACGGGTTCGCCTGCGTGCATCAGCTCGATGTAGCGCTGGAGCATGCCGGTGATCGCCGCGTCCCGGTCCAGGCCGCGTTCCTCAAGCCGGGCAACGGTTTCCCGCTGCCAGGACGCCCCGGTCCGCCGGGTCACGCAGCGCTGCTCGATGATGCCGAGGTAGCGCTCGCGGGCCTCGTCGGAGACGCCGCAGGCACGCAGGCCGTCGTGCGCCATCGGGAGCAACCGCCGCAGCACCAGCTCGTCCGGCGGGATCCAGCCGATGCCGGGCCAGTACAGCTGGGCCTGCATGGCGTGGCGGGCGCCGGTGTAGAAGTTCTCCTCGGCGGCCTGGAAGGACATCTGGCTCCAGATGGGCCTTTCCTGCTCGCACAGCGCCCGTTGCGCCCCGTAGAAGAACGCCGCGTTCGCCAGCACGTCGACGACGGTCGGGCCGGCGGGCAGCACGCGGTTCTCCACGCGCAGGTGGGGAACGCCGTCGACGATGTCGTAGACGGGACGGTTCCACCGCCAGATGGTGCCGTTGTGCAGCCGGAGCTCGCCGAGCTGCGGGGCGCGGCCCGCCTCGATGGCCTCCAGCGGGTCCTCGTCCTCGGTTTCCGGGAGCAGGGCGGGGAAGTAGCGCGCGTTCTCCTCGAACAGGTCGAATATCGAGGTGATCCACCGCTCGCCGAACCACACCCTCGGCCGGACGCCCTGGTTCTTCAGCTCCTGCGGCCGGGTGTCGGTGGCCTGCTCGAACATGGGGATGCGGGTTTCCTGCCACAGCGCCTTGCCGAGCAGGAACGGGGAGTTCGCCGCGAGCGCGACCTGCACGCCCGCCAGGCACTGGGCGGCGTTCCAGTGCGCGGCGAAGTCGTCCGGGTCCACCTGCAGGTGCAGCTGCACCGAGGTGCAGGAGGACTCCGGCAGGATCGAGTCGGCGTAGCTGCGCAGGCGTTCGCCCGCGCGGCCGGGCATCGGAACGCCCTCCATGTCCAGCAGCATGTCCTCGCCGCGCTCGTCGAGGATCTGCTTGTTCAGCACGCCGTAGCGCGGGTTGCCGGACAGGAACCGCCGGTCGAAGTGCTCGGCGCGCAGCGTCGGCAGCATCCCGACCATGACCATCCTGGCGCCCGCGTCGTGCGCCTTGCTGTCCGCGCCGTCCAGGACCGCGCGCAGCTCGTTCTCCAGTTCCAGTGCCTCGTCCCCGGCAAGGGGCCTCGGCGGGACGTTGATCTCGAGGTTGTACTGGCCGAGTTCGGTCGTGAAGAGCGGATCGGAGATCTTTTCCAGCACCACCGCGTTCAGCATGGCCGGGTTGAGCGCCTGGTCCACCAGGTTCAGCTCGATTTCCAGGCCCATCTGCTGGCGGGGAAAGGAGAAGTGGTTCTCGGCCAGCATCCGGGCGAGGGCGTCCAGGCAACGCTGGACCTTCTCCCGGTAACGCTGCCGGTCCTCCCTGCTGAACGTCCGTTCCGACACGTCCCTACCCATGCCGCCCTCCCGTGCGGTCGGCTGGTTTCCGAGGGGCACACCAGCGGCAAAGCGAACGACCACCGTCGCATAGCGGTTCCCGCGCCACCAGCGGCCAAACCGGTGCTCTCCGTCACATCGGCATGACAATGTGTGACAAAGTGCTGGTCAAGGAAGTGCAAAGCGCATTGTGTTACTGGACGGTGTAGTCCAGGATTTGAGAACGGCAGAATGTCGCAGGTGGCGAACGTGATCACCATCGACGACCCGGCCGACCCCAGGCTGGCGGACTTCCGCGACCTGTCCGCGGCCGACCGCCGCCCCGACCGCCCCGGTGGCCGCGGCCTGGTGATCGCCGAGGGGGTCGTGGTGGTGGAGCGGCTGCTCGCCTCGCCCTTCCCGGTCCGGGCGCTGCTCGGAGTGGCCCGCCGGATCGAGGCGCTGGCCGACCGGCTGGCGCCGCTGGACGTGCCCGCCTACGTGACCACGGCCGAGGTGATGGCGGAGGTGGTCGGCTTCCACCTCAACCGCGGCGTGCTGGCCAGCGCCGACCGCGCGGTCCAGCCGCCCGTCGCCGACCTCGTCGCCCGCGCGCGCACGCTCGCCGTGCTGGAGGGCGTCGGCGACCACGAGAACCTGGGGTCGTTGTTCCGCAACGCCGCCGCGCTCGGCCTCGACGGGTTGCTGCTCGGCCCGGGGTGCTCCGATCCGCTCTACCGGCGCAGCGTCCGCGTGTCCATGGGGCACGTGCTCCGCGTCCCGTTCGCCACCGTGGAGGACCTGCCCGGCGGGCTGGACCTGTTGCGTGAGAACGGTTTCAAGGTCGCCGCGCTCACCCCGAGGGCTGATGCGGTCCCGCTCGCGACGGCGGGGCTGCACACCGGGAAGGCCGCGCTGCTGCTGGGCTCCGAGGGGCCGGGACTGACCGAGGAGGCCATCGCGGCCGCCGATCTCGCGGTCCGCATCCCGATGTTCGGCGGCGTCGACTCGCTCAACGTCGCCACGGCGGCCGCGATCGCCTTCTACGCCCTGGGAATCCAAGACAAGTCAAGGGAAACTGACCCGTCGGACTGAGCTGCGCGAAGGTCCCGGCGCCGTGGCGTTCACCCGAAAGACCCTAAGATCCGTTGGTGTGGAGCTGCGCGCGCACGAGGGGCGGGCGGTCCTCGTCCGGTCCGGCGAGGGGCGCGCGCTGGACCCTGCCGAACTCGCGCTGCCCGCCGCCCTCGTCGCCGCGCTGCACGAGTGGGCCGGTGTCGCGCTCCAGGTTTCCTCCCCGCCGCACGGTGACGACGACCCGGCGCTGGAGCTGATCACCCACCGGGGCCGCCTGCTGGCCGGGCGGGTGGCGGCGCTGCTGGGCGTCCCGGTCGGCTACCGCGACCCGGTCGGCGGCCGCACCGAGCTCGTCGAGGTGCCCAGGGCCCGCCTGGCCGTCCCACCGCCCCCGGTGCCGATCGGTGAACCGACCCCGTGGGCGACGGGCCTGACCGTGAGCCTGTTCGTCGCCGTGCTGGTGCTGTGCGTGATCATCGCCTTGTCCAGCGGTCTCGCCGAGGCGAGCCCGTGGTTCGCCCTCGGCGCGAACGTGCTGATCGGCGCGGGACTGGCCCCCTCGCTCTGGCTGTCGAGGGCGGTGCCCGTGTGGCGCTGGGTCGCGCTCGGCGCCACCGCGGGCCTGCTCGCCGCCTGGCTCGCCCTCATCCTCGCCCTGTTCCTGGGCTGAGGCGGGTCAGGCCAGCGAGGCCGTCCACGCGGAGTGCAGCGAGGCGAACTCCCCGCCGCTGCCGAGCAGTTCCTCCGGTGAACCGTCCTCGGTGATCTCACCGCGCTCCATCACCAGCACGCGGTCGGCGATCAGCACGGTGGACAGCCGGTGGGCGATGATCACCGCTGTGCGGTCCCGGAGCACGGTCTCCAGCGCCCGCTGCACGGCCCGCTCGGTCGGAATGTCCAAACTGGACGTCGCCTCGTCGAGGATGAGCACCGCGGGGTCCGCGAGGAACGCCCTGGCGAACGCGACCAGCTGGCGCTGACCCGCGGACAGCCGGCTCCCGTGCTTGTTCACGTCGGTGTCGTAGCCGTTGGGCAGCGCCGTGATGAACTCGTGCGCGCCCACCGCCCGCGCGGCCGCCTCGATCTCCGAACGGTCCGCGGACGGCTTGCCGAGCGCGATGTTCTCCGCGACGGAACCGGTGAACAGGAACGATTCCTGGGTCACCATCACCACCGCGCGGCGCAGGTCCTCCTCGCCGAGGTCGCGGAGGTCGACGCCGTCGAGCGAGACCACGCCCTCGGCCGGGTCGTAGAACCTGGCGAACAGCTTGACCAGCGAGGACTTCCCCGCCCCCGTCGCACCGACCACGGCGAGCGTCTGCCCGGCGGGCACGTGCAGGTCCATCCCGGACAGCACGACCGGCGTCTCCTCGGAGTACCGGAAGGACACCGACGACATCCGCAGCTCACCGCGCGCGGAGGGCAGCGGCGTCGGCCGGGCGGGCTCGGGAACGCCGGGCTCCTGGGCCAGCACGCCGGAGATCTTCTCCAGCGCCGCGGTGGCTGACGCGTAGGTGTTGAGGAAGGTGCCGAGCTGTTCGAGCGGGTCGTAGAACAGCCGCACGTAGATCAGGAACGCGGCGAGCACACCGACCGCCATCTCCTCGGCGGACACCAGCCACGCGCCGACCGCGAGCACGATCACGAAGGACAGCGAACCGACCATGCGCAGCACGACCAGGTACACGCCGAGCACCCAGGTGGCCCGGTTCTGCGCGAGCCGGTAGCCGTCGTTGTGCTCGTCGAGGACCTTCGCGTTCGCCTCCTCGCGCCGGTAGGCCTGCACGGCGCGGATACCGGTCATCGTCTCGGTGAAGTGCGTGATCACCTTGGCGATCTCGGTCCTGGTGCGGCGGTAGCAGCGCGCGGACTCCTTGCGGAAGACCATCGTCGCGATGAACAGCGGTACGAAACCCGCCAGCACGATCAGCGCCAGCCGGTGGTCCAGCGACAGCATCAGCACCGTCACGCCGATCACCGTCAGCACCGAGGAGATCAGCCCGTCGAGGCCCTCGTCGATCAGGTCGCTCAGGGTGTCGATGTCGCTGGTGGCGCGGGCGATCATCTTGCCGGAGGTGTAGGACTGGTGGAACGACAGCGACAACCGCTGCGAGTGGGTGAACAGCCTGCCGCGCAGGTCGATCAGCACGTCCTGGCCGATCCGCCCGGACACCAGCAGGAAGCCCCACCGCAGCCCGGCGGTGAGCACCGAGCTGGCCGCGTAGCCCGCGACGAACCACGCGATCGGCACCGGATCGCCCTTGACCGCCGCGGGAACCCCGACGTCGAGCGCACCCGCGATCAGCAGCGGTCCCACCAGGTGCGCGGCGTTCTCCGCCAGCACCAGCACCATCGCGAAGACGGCGCGTACCCGGTGCGGCCGGAGCAGCGAACCGAGCAGCTTGCGCGCGCGGCCCGGCTCCGCCTCGATCTCCATGGGGCGCGTCATCGCGCCGTCACCTCCAGATCCTCCACTTCGGAGGCGTCATCATCCATTGTGGACAGAAGGGTGCGGTAGACCTTCGAGGACGCGAGCAGTTCGCGGTGCGTCCCCGTCGCGACGATGCGGCCCTCGTGCAGCACGGCGATGCGGTCGGCGAGCTGCACCGTGCTCGGCCGGTGCGCCACCACGAGCGCGGTGACCCCGTGCAGCACGCGGCGCAGCGCCTGTTCGACCTCCGCCTCGGTGTGCACGTCCAGCGCCGACAACGGATCGTCGAGCACCAGCACGGCGGGCCGGCCGATCACCGCGCGCGCCAGGGCGAGCCGCTGCCGCTGACCACCGGACAACGACAACCCCTGCTCGCCGATGGGCGTGTCCAGGCCCTGCGGCAACGTGTCGACGAAGTCCTCCGCGTTCGCCACCCGAAGCGCTTCGCGGACCTCGTCCTCGGTCGTCGGCCGGTGGGTGCCCATGGCCACGTTCTCCCGCACGGTCGCGGAGAACAGCACCGCCTCCTCGAAGGCCACCGCGATCTGGCTGCGCAGGTCGTTCAGCGAGAGGTCGCGGATGTCGGTGCCGTCCAAGGTGATCCGCCCGGCGGAGACGTCGTAGAAGCGCGGGATCAACGCCGTCAGCGTGGTCTTCCCACAGCCCGTCGCACCGACGAGCGCCACGGTTTCCCCCGGGTGCAGCGTGAGGTCCACAGTGGACAGAACGTCGGTGTCGGCAGCGGGGTAGCGCATGCGCACGCCCTCGAAGCGGAGTTCGCCGCGCACCGGGCGGGGCAGCGGTTTCGGGTCGGCCGGATCGGTCACGGCGGGCCCGGTGTCGGAGACCTCGCCGAAGCGCTCGCACGCGGCGGCCGCCGAGTTCAACTCGGCGAGGAACCACCCCAGCGACTCCACCGGCCAGGTGAGGAAGGTGGTGAGGGTGATCGACGCGACCAGCGTGCCCAGTGTCATCGTGCCCGCGGCGATGCCGTGCGCGCCCGCGGCCAGCTGCGCCGCGACGGCCAGGCCGGGCAGCACGATGATCGTGGTCCACAGGACCGCGATCACGGAGATCTTGCGCAGGCCGGTCTCGCGCAGGTCCGCCGCCTGCTTCAGGTAGTGCCCGCGCAGGTGCTCGCCGCGGCCGAACGCCTTGAGTACCCGGATGCCCAGCACCGACTCCTCCACCGTGGTGGCGAGGTCCCCGGCCTGGTCCTGCGCGCGCCTGGCCACCACGCGGTAGCGGGTCTCGTAGAAGTAGGTGCTCACCAGCACCGGCAGCATGCAGATCGTCACCACGAGGCCGAGCACGGGCGCGAGCGTGTACATGATGCCAAGGCCGACGAAGATCGTGGTCGTGTTGATCACGAGGTAGATCAGCGTGAAGGTCATGAAGCGGCGGATGGTCGCCACGTCGTCGACGCCTCGGGAGAGCAGCTGTCCGGACTGCCAGCTGTCGTGGAAGCCCAGCGGCAGGCGTTGCAGGTGCGCGTAGAGCGCTGCCCGCATGCCCGCCTCCGCCCTGTTGTTCGGCGGAGCGGAGAGCTGCCGCCGGGCGAACAGCAGCACCGCCTCGACCACGCCGAGCCCCGCCACCGCGAGCACCAGCCAGACGAGGGCGGTGGTGTCGCCGGTGCGGACCGGGCCGTCGATGATCTTCTGCGTCACCAGGGGGATGACCAGTCCCGCCAGCATGGCGCCGAGCGCGCAGATCCCCGCCGCGAGCAGGGGGAGCCGGGAGGCGCGGTAGTAAGGAATCAGTCGTCGGAGTTCCCTGAATGTCGATCCCCGGTTGCCCACCGGAACGTCCCCCTCACGTCCGTCGCGAACTCGCGACGCTACGACCAGGGCTGGGGTGTGGTCATCTGGTTTTTCCGGCTCCTGCACACATGATTTGCGCCGTCGGGGCGTGTGCGCATCCCACGAACGGAGCATGATCAGGGGCGTGACGCGCGCATATTCGAGTCGATTTCTGCGCACCGTTCCGACGATGGCCTTTCCCGCCGGACGGCTGCTCGCCGTGGTCAGTGGACGGATCTACCTGCTCGCTTCCGACGGCTGGGACCCGCTCGCGACGCCGAGGCCGCATTCGGCGCTGCCGATCGAGCGGTCGGAGGCGGAAGCGCTCTGTCGACGACTCGGTCATCCGATCGGGGTTCTCGATAGCGTTCCGGAAGCCGACTACTAGAGGCAGGTACATGTACGCAATACGCAACCGGGGCCTGGAGAAGTAGACCTCCAGTCGGAGGCGCGAACGCGACATCTGCGGTGAACTGGTGGTGACGTTTACATAACGACGCCAGAAGGTGAGTGAGTCGGTGTTCGCACAACGAACCATGCCGGTGTTGTTGCCGCCGATCCCGGCGGACCGAGAGCTGTGGTCCACCCTCACAGCCTTGTTCGGGCAGATCGAGGCGGCGCTGGAGCGGGCACTGCAGCGCGGCTACGGCCTCAGCCTGTCGGAGTACCGCGCCGTGTGCGCCCTCTCCGAGAGCGACCAGGGCTACCTGCGCATGCAGGACCTCGCCGACGCCGTGGGGCTGAACCAGAGCTCGATCAGCCGTCTGGTGGCCAGGCTGGAGCGGGCCGGGCTGACCAGTCGCAGGCTCTGCGAGACCGACCGCAGGGGCGTGTGCACGGAGGTCACCGAGCGCGGCCGGTCGGTCTGCGAGCGGGCCGTGCTCACCTACGAGGTGGTGCTGACCGCCGAACTGGACCGGGCCGCTGCCGAACCCCGCTTCGCCTCCATGGTCGACCGCATCCGAGCCTGAGAGATCCTTTCCGGCCCAGCGGACAACGAAGGGCCCCCGCCGGGAGGTTCCGGCAGGGGCCCTGGTGCCTGGGAACGCGCGGACTAGCCGCGCTGCGAGCGGACGCCGAGCAGGACGTCCTCCCACGAGGGGACGATCGGGTGGTTCTTCCTGCCCCCCTTGCGGGCCGCGGGCTCAGCCCTGCGGTCGACATCGGGCTGCGGCTCGTCCACCTCGGCGGCACCCGCCGCCTCCGGCTCGCCGGCATCGGCGGCCGGCCCCGGGTCCAGCTCCGCGGGCAGCGGCTCCGGCTGGTACCGGCCGTGCCCGGTCGACTCCTGCTGGGCCACCGGCTCCGCGTCGGCGGGGGAGGTGGCGGGCGGCAGCAGCGACTGCTCCAGCGGGCCGTGCGACTCGTCCAGCTCCAGCGCCTGCCGGGCCAGCTGGGTCACCGGCCGCACCGTGCGCAGCGAGCGGTTGGGCGTCGGGTCGATCAGGTCGGCCGCGTGCTCGTCCAGCGGCGTGACCGTGCCCCCGTGCGCGCCGGGGTGGAAGATCCAGTGGGCCCGGATGTCGGAGCGCCCCGCCCGCCAGAGCAGCTGGACGACCCACTTGCCGTCCTCGCCCCGCCAGGAGTCCCAGCTCCCCGACTCGTAGTCCTGACCGCGCAGGCTGAACGCGTGCGCGACGACCTCGCCGAGGGTCTGCACGTCGGGGCCGTCCTCGCGCACCGGGTGGGCGCGCTGGGCCAGCTCGGCCGTGCGCGAGCGCTCCAGCAGCACCGGGTAGGCGAAGCGCTCGACGCGCTGCGGGTCCATCCCCGCCGACGCGGCCAGCTGCTCGATGGACTCGCCGCCGCGGATGCGGGCCTGGATCTCCCGCGGCCGCAGCTGGCTCTCCAGCTCGATCTGGGCCTGGCCGAGCTTGGGCAGATCGCCCCGGACGGCAGCGCGCAGCCGGTCGTCAGCGGGCAGCGTGAAGCGCTCACCACGTTCCGCGTCCTCCAGCACGACGGTCTGACCGTCCTCGCCGAGCCCGACGACTCGCAGCGCTCGCATCACTGCCTCCCCGATTTACTTCACCTCGCTAGAGGTCACGGTATGTCGGCGTGCCTACTTGACGCGGTAGGCGCGCCGACACTCAATCTCTCTTCCCCATGCGATCTTGCCCGAAGCGCGAGGGGTTCCGCATCTTTGATCCCGTGACGATCCGAAGCCGAAAGGGCCACACCGTGAACACTGCGTGATCACGATGTGGCCGTGGGCGACCGGAGGTGGGTCAGCCGATCTTCTCGACCACCCAGTCCACGCAGCGGGTGAGCGCGGTGACGTCGTCGGGGTCGATGGCCGGGAACATGGCCACCCGCAGCTGGTTGCGGCCGAGCTTGCGGTACGGCTCGACGTCGACGATGCCGTTGGCGCGCAACACCTTGGCCACGGTCGCGGCGTCGACGGAGTCGGCGAAGTCGATCGTGCCGACCACGTGCGAGCGGTGCCCGGGCTCGGTGACGAACGGGCTGGCGAACTCCGCGCTCTCGGCCCAGCCGTACAGGCGCGACGCGGAGTCGGCGGTACGCGCGGTGACCCAGTCCAACCCGCCGTTGCCGAGCATCCACTCGATCTGGTCGGCGAGCAGGAACAGCGTCGCGACGGCCGGGGTGTTGTAGGTCTGGTCCTTCACGGAGTTGTCCAGCGCGGTGCTCAGCGACAGGAACTCCGGGATCCAGCGGTCCGAGGCGGCGATCTCGGCGACGCGCTCCAGCGCGGCCGGGCTCATCAGCGACAACCACAGGCCGCCGTCGGAGGCGAAGGACTTCTGCGGCGCGAAGTAGTAGACGTCGAAGTCCTCGGCCTTGACCGGCAGGCCACCGGCGCCGGAGGTGGCGTCGATCGCCACGAGCGCGCCCTCGCTGCCCGCGGGGCGGGTCACCGGCACCATCACGCCGGTGGAGGTCTCGTTGTGCGCCCAGCCGATCAGGTCGACGCCCTCGTGCGCGGCGATCTCCGGGGCGCTGCCCGGCTCCGCCTTCACCACGACCGGGTCGGCCAGGAACGGCGCGCCCGAGGTGACCTTGGCGAACTTCGCGGAGAACTCGCCGTAGGTGAAGTGCTGGGCGCGCTCGCGGACCAGGCCGAACGCGGCGGCGTCCCAGAACGCGGTGGTGCCGCCGTTGCCGAGGACGACCTCGTAGCCCTCGGGGAGCGAGAACAGCTCGCGCAGCCCGGAGCGGACGCGGCCGACCAGCGCCTTGACCGGCTTCTGCCGGTGCGAGGTGCCCATCAGCGCGCCACCCTCGGCGGCGAGGCGGGCCAGCTGCTCGGGACGGATCTTGGACGGGCCACAACCGAACCGGCCGTCCGAGGGCTTGAGCTCGGCGGGCAGCTTCAGGGTCGTGGGATCAGCCGTCTGGGTCATTACGGCGCCTCCGGAAGGCGGTCTCGTGGTCTGGAGTGACCCGGCGCCGTTGCCGGAGTCCACAGTGTTGCAGCCCGATGACCTGCGTGTGACGACCGGGTGGCCATCCCCACGTCAGGGGCCGGGCGGTGGCTGCCCGGTCATCTTCAGGGACAGGGCGAAGTCGCGCAGGATTTCGGTGTAGTCGGGCGCGCGGTCCCAGTTCGCGGTGTGCCCGGCGCCGGCGAGCACCCGGACGGCGGCGTGCGGGGCCGCGGCGAGCAGGCGCCGCTCGTGCCGCCGGACCGCGCGGTCGTGGGCGCCGTTGAGGATCAGCGTGGGACCGCCGTAGGCCCGCAGCGCGCTCGTGTAGTCGTTCCCGGCCAGTTCGCGCAGGATCTCCGGCCCGGCCTGCGGGCGCACGCCCACCGCGAGCACGGCCGCCGCGACCTCACGGCCCGCCTCCCGGGCGAAGCTGCGCGCCGCGACCTGCCGCATCCTGCGGTCCCCCACGATCCGGAAGACCAAGCCCAGCAGCGCCGCGTTGGCCCGGCAGCGCAGGCCGACCCATCCGGTGTGGTCCCCCGAGGTTCCGGTGACCACCAGACCGGCGACGCGCTCCGGGTACCGCCCGGCGAAGCACATCGCGACGCTCCCGCCGAGGGACAGCCCGACCACGAGCGCGGGGCGCTCCAGCGGCACCCCGGCCACCTCGGCGACGGCGTCGTCCATGTGGAACCGGCGGGCGGCCAGCGAGCCGTGGCCGGGCAGGTCCAGGGTGATCACGCGGAATTCCCCCTCCAGTGCGGTGGTCTGGGGCATCCACATTTTCCGGTTCACACCCGCGCCGTGCAGGAACACGATCGGCAGCGCGTCCTCGGGTCCGCTGGCCTCGATTGTCACGGAATGTGCGTTCCCCCGTTCCCGGTCGGAAGAAACCCTTTTCGATCAGTCCAGCAGCCCGTATTCCATCGCGGTGGTCACGGCGGCGGTCCGGTCGGAGACGTCGAGCTTGGTGAAAACGCGCAGAAGATGTGTTTTCACGGTCGCCTCGCTGATGAACAGCTCCCGGCCGATCTCGCCGTTGCTGAGCCCGCGCTTGACCTGGCGCAGCACCTCGATCTCGCGCGCGGACAGGCTCGGCACCTGCCCGCCGCGGACCCGGCTGAACAGCTTCGCCGCCACCGACGGCGTCAGCACCGTCTCGCCCCGGCCTGCCGCCCGGATCGCGTGCAGCAGGTCGCCGCGCGAGGTGTCCTTCAGCAGGTAGCCGGACGCGCCCGCCTCCACCGCGCGGAGGATGTCGCGGTCGGTCTCGTACGTCGTGAGGACGACGATCCGGCTGTCCGGGCACTCCGCGCGGATGCGGGCCGTCGCGGCGACGCCGTCCCCGCCGGGCATCCGCAGGTCCATCAGCACCACCTGCGGCCGGTGCGCCAGCGTCATGGCCAGCGCCTCCGGTCCCGACGCGGCCTCCGCGACCACCTCCAGATCGGGTTCGGCGTTGAGCATCCCGCGAAGTCCTTCGCGCACAACGGGATGGTCGTCGACCAGGAGGATCTTGATCAGCGTCTGGCTCATACCGGTACCGCCACCTTCACCACGGTTCCCTTTCCGGGAGCGCTGTTCACCGCGAACGCGCCGCCCACCTGTTCGGTGCGGCTGCGCAGTCCGGGGAGGCCGAAGCCCATCGGCATCCGCTCCGGGTCGAAGCCAGCGCCGTCGTCGGCGATCCGCAGCAGCACCGCCTCCTCGGTGAACTCCACCGACACCGCGACGGCACCGGCCCCGGCGTGCTTGCGCACGTTGTTCAGCGCCTCCTGGGTCGCGCGCAGCAGCATCACCTCGATGTCGGTGGCCAGCTGCCTCGGTTCCCCGGTGACCACGCACTCGGTCGCGATCCCGAGGTCGTGCCCGACCCGCTCGACCAGCCTGCTGATGGCCCCGACCAGCGAGGAGTTCGTCAACGGGGCCGGGGTGAGCGCGCCGACCAGGGCCCGCGCCTCGTCCAGGTTCTCCCGCGCGGTGCGCACCGCGAGCGTGAGGTGCCGCCGCGCCAGGTCCCCGTCCGCCTGACTGTCCATTTCGGACTCCGCGGCCTGGACCAGGGTGACGATGCTGGTGAAGCCCTGGGCCAGGGTGTCGTGGATCTCCCCGGCCAGCCGCTCCCGCTCGGCGGCCACGCCGGCCTCGTGCGAGAGCCGGGCGACCTCCGCCCGCGAGCTCTCCAGCTGCTCGATCAGCCGCTCCCGCTCCGCGCTCTCCACCGCGGCCCGGTCCAGCCAGATGCCGAACGCCAGCGCGTAGAACGCGAAGATCAACGCGAAGATCGTGTACATGACGACGTGCTCCCACTGCTCGCCGTCGAGGACCAGCCCGGCGACGGCGGTGAGGTCCAGCAGCAGGATCATCACCACGGCCCAGCCCAGCCGCACCGACAGGAACAGCTGCGGCCCGAGCACGAACAGGATCGAGCTGGCGTCCAGCACCGCGGTCACCGCGGGCACGTAGAGCACGATGATGCCGATGACGTAGACCCCGCCGCGCCAGCGCGGCCCGGTGGTGCCGATCGCCGACCGGCCGAGCAGCACGTACCAGAGGCCGAGCGCGCCGACCAGGATGAGCGCGGTCGTCTTGTCCGACGGGAGGTTCCTGGGCGCCAGCGTGATGTTCACGAAGGTCAGCACCAGCACGACCGAGAAGAAGATGTCCCAGATCGGGAAGACCCGCTGCCAGACGGTGACCTGCCAGTGCTCCCCGAAGCCCCCTTCGAGCCGCTCGCGTTCGCTGTCCTTGGGGCGCCAGCCGATCCACGTCACCGACGGTTCGCGCGTCACCGGCGAATCCGGGAGCCGGGCGCCCGGTCCGCCCGACTGGGGTCGAGCGGACCGCCGTGGCGCTTCGAGCGGGAGAAACGCGCCAGTGCGGCCGCGCCCGCGCGGGGAATCGATCCCCCCTGATCTCCGCGCGGGCGAGCTGCCAGGTGCCCCCGGCCCCCGGATACCCCTCCGCCACCGGCAGCGGTGACGGCCGTGAGCGGGGGAGCCGCCGCGGCGTGGGCCGTGCCGAGGTGCTCAGTCCCGCTCATGACCCGATGCTCGCGCGGCCGGGGGCCCGGTCGCGACGAACGGGTGGTGGAACGCGGTGTCCACCACCCGGTGGATGCGCTGGTCCTGCTCACCCGCACAGTCTCCGGCTCACACCGTGGTGACGCCCGACCAGCCCTCGATCGTCTCGGGGGAGCGCGGGGCGGGGCCGATGTACTCCGCGGACGGCCGGACCAGCCTGCCCGTGCGCTTCTGCTCCAGGATGTGCGCGCACCAGCCCGCGGTCCTGGCGCAGGTGAACATCGCGTGCATCATGTGCGGCGGCACCTCGGCGAAGTCCAGCACGACCGCCGCCCAGAACTCCACGTTCGTCTCGATCGCCCGGTCCGGCCTGCGCTCGCGCAGCTCGGCGAGCGCGGCCTGCTCCAGCGCCGCCGCGGCCTCGTAGCGCTCGGCCCCCAGCTCCCGGCAGGTGCGGCGGAGCACCCGCGCCCGGGGGTCCTCGGCGCGGTAGACGCGGTGGCCGAAGCCCATCAGCCGTTCCTTGCGGTCGAGGATGTCGGTGACCACGCGGCGCGCGTCGCCGGTCCGCTCGACCGCCTCGATCATCGGCAGCACCCTGGCGGGCGCGCCGCCGTGCAGCGGGCCGGACATCGCGCCGATCGCGCCGGACATCGCCGCGGCCACGTCCGCCCCGGTCGAGGCGATCACCCTGGCGGTGAACGTGGAGGCGTTGAGGCCGTGCTCGGCCGCGGAGACCCAGTAGGTGTCGATCGCCTTCACGTGCGCGGGATCGGGCTCGCCGCGCCAGCGCGTCATGAACCGCTCGGTGATCGTGCGGCACTCGTCGATCCGGTGCTGCGGAACGGCGGGGATACCGATGCCGCGGGCCGACTGCGCCACGTAGGACAGCGCCATCACCGAGGCGCGGGCCAGTTCCTCGCGCGCGGTCTCGTCGGAGATGTCCAGCAGCGGGCGGTAGCCCCAGATCGGCGCCACCATGGCCAGGGCCGCCTGCACGTCGACCCGGACGTCGCCGGTGTGCACCGGGATCGGGAACGGCTCGGCGGGCGGCAGCCCCGCGCCGAAGCGCCCGTCCACCAGCAGCGCCCACACGTCGCCGAAGGTGACCCGGCCTGCCAGCTCCTCGATGTCCACGCCCCGGTAACGCAGGGCGCCGCCGTCGCGGTCCGGCTCCGCGATCTCGGTCCGGAAGGCGACAACACCTTCGAGGCCGGGTCGGAACCCGTTGTCGTGGCTCGCATCCTGCACCGCGTTGTGCATCCGATCGCCTCCTCGGCCGCCGACGTCGGCAAGCCTCTTTAGTGGCCACCCGGACTGATTTACAAGGCGGCCTTCTATCTGTTTCGGTGCAGTAACCCTCCTCCCCGACACTCGGTGGCAGCAATCACCTCGTGCGGTGGCGTGCATCACCGGCCAGGCGGTTTCGGAAAGCGTGCCGAGGCCGTACGGTCCGCTCTCACGGGTTGTGTCGGTCGGCCAGCAATTCCGGGAGGGAACGTCATGCCGGACGCGGACGTGAACATCGCACTGCCAGCCATGAGGGTGTCCTACGAAGCGGGCGTGCTTGACGAGTCCTCGCTGGCCGAGACGTGGCACGAACAGCTGAAACTCTGGCTGGACGAGGCGATCGAGTTCAAGATCCCCGAGCCCAACGCGATGGTGCTGGCCACGGCCGACCGCGAAGGCCGCCCTTCCTCACGCACCGTGCTGCTCAAGGGACTCGATGACCGGGGAGTGGTGTTCTTCACCAACTACACCTCGAACAAGAGTCACGATCTGTTGGCCACCCGCTATGCCTCCGCCACTTTCCCGTGGTTCTCGATGCAGCGTCAGGTGAGCATCCGCGGCGGTGTGGAAAAGGTCGGCGCCGCGGAGACCGCGGAGTACTGGAACAGCCGACCGCGCGGTTCCCAGCTCGGCGCGTGGGCTTCCCCGCAGTCGCGCGTGATCACCGGCAGGAACACGCTGAACTCCGCGTTGAACTCGGTGCGCAGGCGCTTCGCCGACGCCGAGCAGATCCCGGTACCCCCGCACTGGGGCGGCTGGCGCATCCGGCCGGAGATCGTGGAGTTCTGGCAGGGCCGCGAGGACCGCATGCACGACCGGCTGCGCTTCCGGGACAACCGCGACGGCTGGAAGGTCGAGCGGCTCGCCCCCTGAGCCCGGCCGGGCACCCTTCCGCGTGAGCCGGAATACGCTTTCACGCCCGGCGACCGTTACTTAGGCTAAGCACGTGGATGACGCGGCGGATTCTCGAACTCAGGGCCCCGAGACGATCGATCCGCCGCCGGTCCGCAAGGGGCGGCTGCGCCGGATCGTGATCGACACCGAGCCGCTGCGCATCGCCGACTTCCGGCGGCTGTGGCTGTCCGGCATCGTCACCGCGGTCGGCAGCCAGCTGGCCACGGTCGCCGTCCCCAAGCAGCTGTTCGACCTCACCGGTTCCTCGGCGTGGGTCGGCTTGGCAGGCGCGTTCGCGGTGGTCCCGCTCGTGGTCTTCGGCCTGTGGGGCGGGGCGATCGCCGACGCCGTCGACCGGCGCAAGCTGCTGATGGTGACCAACGTCGGCGTCACGCTGACCTCGGTGCTGCTCTGGGCGCAGGCCGCGGCGGGGATGGACTCGCCGTGGACGGTGCTGGTGCTGCTCGGTGTGCAGCAGGCGTTCTTCGCGGTGAACATGCCGACCCGCAGCGCGGTGCTCGCCCGGCTGATCCCGTTGCGCCTGATGCCCTCCGCGCAGGCGCTCAACTCGACGACGTTCTCCGTCTCCGCCGTCTTCGGCCCGTTGCTCGCGGGCGCGCTGCTGCCGTTGGTCGGGCTCTCGACGCTGTACCTGATCGACGCCATCGCCCTGACCGCCACCCTGTGGGCGGTCTTCCGGCTGCCGCCGATGCCGCCGCTGGGCGACGACGCGCCGACGCGCCGGGCCGGGCTGCGCGAGGTGGTCGACGGTTTCCGCTACGTCGCGACCCGCAGCATCCTGCTGGCCTCGTTCCTGCTCGACATCATCGCGATGGTGGCGGGCATGCCCCGCGCGCTGTTCCCGGAGATGGCCGAGCGCACCTTCGGCGACCCGCCCGGCGGCGGCCCCGCGCTCGGCCTGCTCTACGCGGCGATCCCGCTGGGCGCGGCGGTCTGCGGGCTGTTCTCCGGTTGGTTCATGCGGGTCCAGCGGCACGGCGTCGCCATCGCGGTGTCGGTCGCCACGTGGGGCATCGCGATGATCGGCTTCGGGCTCTCCGGATCGGTGTGGTGGGCCGTGGCCTTCCTCGCCTTCGGCGGCGCGGCGGACATGGTGTCGATGGCCTTCCGCGGCGCGATGCTCCAGGCCGCGGTCACCGACGAGATGCGCGGCCGGATGCAGGGCATGTTCACCGTCGTGGTCGTTGGCGGACCGCGCGTCGCGGACATGCTGCACGGAGCGGTGGGCGCTTCGATCGGCGCGGGCGCCGCGGCTGCGGGCGGCGGAGCGCTCGTGGTGCTGCTGACCGTCGTCGCGGTTCTGTTCCTCCCGGCGTTCTGGCGCTACATGGCGCCTAAGGACGGAGAGCCAGCCCAGCGCTGAGCGTGGCGGCCAGCTCCTCCGCCAGCGCGCCGTCCGGGTCCAGATCCGGGTCGAACACCGTGACCTCCATGCCCAGGCAGTTCGGGGCGCTTGTGAGGCCGGACAACAGTTCCGCGAGTTCGGAGTGCTCAAGGCCGCCCGGGTCAGGGCTGTCCACGGCGGGCATCACGGCGGCGTCGAGGATGTCGACGTCGAGGTGCACCCAGAACCCGTCGAGGCCGTCGAGGCGTTCGCGAGCCCACTGCGCGCTCGGTGCTGCGCCCGCCGACTGGATCTCCGCCGCCGTGCGCACCATGATCTCGGTGTCCGCCAACTCCTCCGAGGCTTCGTCGTCCTCGCGGATTCCCATCAGCACCACGGAGTCGTCGGCGAAGATCGGGCCCGATCCGTCCACATTGGACAGATCGGGCTGGCCGCGACCGGTGACGAGCGCGAGCGCTTCCCCCGCGGCCGCGCCCACGTGCTCGGAGTTGCCGGGGTGGCGGAAGTCGGAGTGCCCGTCCAGGTAGACCAGGCCCGCCCGGCGCACGTGACGGCGAACGGCGGCTCCGGTGCCGAGCAGGATGCCGCAGTCGCCGCCGAGCACCACGGGAAAACGGCCTGCGCCAAGAAGATCGCCGACCCGCGCGGCCAAGCGGCCGGCGTAGCCGGCGATCTGCGCCGCGTGGAAGACGCCGTCTCCGGGCTGCCAGTCCGCCCGGTCATACCGCGGCGCCACCAGATGCCCGGCGTCCTCCGCGCCGAGCCGGGACAGCAGTCCGGCATCGCGCAGGGCTCCCGGGGCCTTGGCGGTCCCGGGCACGGTTCCCGGTTTCGGTGGACGCAGGCCGAGGTTCGACGGGGCGTCCAGCACGGCGACGGTCCTCATGTGAACCACCGTAGCAACTACGCCGGTTATTGGAGAACCATATCGACAAGCGATACCATCGTTTTTCGATATGTTCGGGGAGGCCTCGTGAAGCAGAAGAACAACCCGCTGGACAACCCGGCGGAGCCCGCGGCGGCGATCGTCCGGGTGCTGCTGGCGCTCGTGGCGCTCGGCCTGATCGTCAGCATCGCGAGCGCGGTGTTCGGGTCAGGCTCGTTCCACCCGTTCACCGCGGACCGGCTCTGCGAGGAGAGCGGGAGCGTCACGCAGCGCGAGCTGGCGATCGAAGGACTGCGGCCGGGCACGGCCGCGCTCGCCACGGAGATCCGCTTCTGCGCGGGTCCGGTCACCGTCTGGCAGCGCGTGCTGTGGGGCGTGGCGAACCTGCTCGGGACGGTGGTGCAGCTCGGGTTGCTGGTGTTCGCCCACCGGTTGGCCACCGCGGTCCGGGACAGCGGGCTGCACACGGCGCTGACCGCGCGGCGGCTGCGCGTGCTCGGCTGGTTGCTGGCGGCGGGCTGCGTCACCGCCAGCGTGATCGAGTCCGCGGCGAGCGCCGCCTTCCTGGCCACCGTCCTCGATCCCGGCCGCTACAACGTGGTCTGGTACATGAACTGGGAATTCCCTTTGTGGCCGGTCATTCTCGGTTGTGTGCTGCTGTCGCTGGCGAGGATCATCCGCATCGGCAGCGAACTGGAGAAGGACCTCGAAGGGACGGTGTAGATGTCGGCGGACTCCGAGACACACGGCGTCCGGGTGCATCTGGACCGGCTGCTCGCCGAGCGCGGGATGACGCTCACGGAACTGGCCGAACGGGTCGGGGTGACCGTGGTGAACCTGTCCGTGCTGAAGAACGGCCGGGCGCGGGCCATCCGCTTCAGCACGCTCACCCGGCTGTGCGAGGTTCTCGACTGCCAGCCGGGTGATCTGCTCAGTCACGACCGCGGAGATGAAAATCTATCGGGAAATAACCTTTTGAATTAGCTCGAAGAACATGTGGCGCGGTCGGCTTCTTGTACGCATCGTGACCAGGCACACTCTGTGGTCATGTCCGAGACGACGTCGCCCAGCACGGCCACAGCCGCCGCAGACGGCCAACCGGAGCTGAAGCGGGCCATCGGCCCGAAACTGCTGTTGTTCTTCGTGATCGGTGACATCCTTGGCACCGGTGTCTACGCGCTGATGGGCGATGTCGCAGGCCAGGTCGGTGGGGCGCTCTGGGTGCCGTTCCTGATCGCCTTCGTCGTCGCTTTCCTCACCGCGTTCAGCTACCTCGAACTGGTGGGCAAGTACCCGAAGGCGGCGGGCGCCGCGCTCTACACCAACCGCGCCTTCCGCAAGCCGTTCTTCACCTTCATGATCGCCTTCGCGGTGATGTGCTCCGGGATCACCTCGGCCTCCTCGGCGGCCGTGGCCTTCGGCGGCACCTACCTCAAGGAGTTCGTGCAGACACCCGCCCCGTGGGTGGCGATCGGCTTCATCGCGCTGCTGGCGTTCATCAACTTCCGCGGTGTCGGCGAGTCGGTGAAGGCCAACGTGGTGCTCACCATCATCGAGCTGTCCGGCCTGGTGATCATCGTGGCCATCGGCGTGATCGCCATCGCCAACGGCCAGGGCGACCCCGGGCGCCTGGTGGAGTTCAACACCGCCAACCAGAGCACGCTGATCGCGATCACCTCGGCCACCTCCCTGGCGTTCTTCGCCATGGTGGGCTTCGAGGACTCGGTGAACATGGCCGAGGAGTGCAAGGACCCGGTCAAGATCTTCCCGCGCTCGATGCTGCTCGGCATGGCCGTCGCCGGCTCGATCTACGTGATGGTGGCCGTCACCTCCTCGCTGCTGATCCCGGCCGCCGGGCTCAAGGCGGCGGGCAGCGGCGCGCTGCTGGAGGTCGTCAAGGTCGGGGCGCCCGGCTTCCCGCTGGCCCTGTTCTCCTTCATCGGCCTGTTCGCCGTGGCCAACTCCGCGCTGATCAACATGCTGATGGCCAGCCGACTCGTCTACGGCATGGCGAACGAGAAGATCATCCCGATGCCGTTCGCGCGGGTGCACCAGACGCGCCGCACCCCGTGGATCGCCATCGGCTTCACCAGCATCATCGCGGTGTTCCTGGTCGCCTTCGTCCCGCTCAAGGACCTGGGTGGCACCACCGCGCTGCTGCTGCTGATCGTCTTCACCGTGGTGAACATCGCCTGCCTGGTGCTGCGCAAGGAGAAGGCCGAGCACAAGCACTTCAAGGCGCCGACGATCGTGCCCGTCATCGGCGCGATCACCTGTGCCTACCTGGCGCTGCCGTTCACCGGCCGGGCCCCGCAGCAGTACGTCCTCGCGGGCATCCTGCTCGGCATCGGCCTGCTGCTGTGGCTGGTCAACTGGTTCTTCTTCCGCCGCAAGCAGCACCTGAAGGCCGAGTTCGACGCGACCGCGCTGACCAAGTAAGCGGGCTGAATCGTTTGCGTAGGCTGCCCCCATGGGAGCGGGGCAGCCTACGGGCGAGCAGTTCGAGATCACCAACGGCACGGCGCGCGCCGTCCTCACCGAGGTCGGCGCGTGCCTTCGGGTTTTCGAAGTGGCGGGCGTGCCGTACGTCAGCAGTTTCGCCGAGACCGAAGCGCCACCGCTGTCGGCCGGACTGGTGCTCGCGCCGTGGCCGAACCGGGTCCGGGACGGCCGGTGGAGCTTCTACGGCGAGCCGCAGCAGCTGGAGCTGAGCGAGTCCAGGCGCAACGTCGCCATCCACGGCCTCACCAGGACGATTCCCTGGCAGGTGGTGGAGCGCTCCACCTCGGCGATCACCCTCGGCGTGCGCATCGAGGCCCAGGCGGGCTGGCCGGTGCCTATGCACACCACCGCGCGCTACGCCCTCGATGCCGACGGTGGCCTGACCGTCACGCACACCATGCTCAACGCCGGCGACCGGAAGACCCCGTTCGGCGTCGGTGTGCACCCCTACCCGTGCGCGGGCCGCGCCGCCGCCTACGAGTGCACGCTCCAGCTCGCCGCGCGCACCAACCTGCCGGTCGACCAGGACCGCCTGCTGCCCAACGGCCCCGTCGCCCCGCTCGACGGCGGCGAGTTCGACTTCCGGGAGCCGCGCAAGCTCGACGGGATGGTGCTCGACCACACCTACGGCGGCTGCGTCCCCGATGCGGACGGGATCATCCGGCACCACCTGGTGGGCCCGGACACGGGCGTGGAGATCTGGGCGGAGCCGGACTTCGGCTGGGTCCAGGTGTTCTCCACGACCGGCTTCCCGGGGACCAGCTCGGCGATCGCGGTGGAGCCGATGACCTGTCCGACCGACGCGCTCAACTCCGGCATCGACCTCCGCGAGCTGGAGCCGGGGCAGACCTGGTCCGGCAGCTGGGGACTGCGCCCGATGTCCTAGCCGCGTGCGCCCGATGTCGGCGAACAGGTCAGATCGGGTTTCTCCCGCTGCACGGAGCGGTTACCGTCCAGCCGTGGATGTCGCGATCACTGGTGGATATGTCGTGCCCGTCGCCGCCGAACCCATTGACGGCGCAACGGTGCTGGTCCAGAACGGGAAGATCACCGCGGTAGGCGCGGACGCCGACGTGGAGGTGCCGGACGGCGTCCCCGTCGTCGACGCCTCCGGCTCGTGGGTGCTGCCCGGCTTCGTCGAGGCGCACGCGCACATGGGCGTGCACGAGGAGGCCGAGGGCTGGGCCGGTCAGGACACCAACGAGATGACCGATCCGGTGGGCGCCAGGATGCGCGCGCTGGACGCGATCAACCCGGCCGACATGGGCTTCGCCGACGCGCTCTCCGGCGGTGTCACGACCGCGGTGGTCAAGCCGGGCTCGGGCAACCCGATCGGCGGCCAGACGGTCGCGCTGAAGTGCTGGGGCCGCACGGTCGACGAGATGCTGATGGTCGAGCCGGTCAGCGTGAAGAGCGCGCTCGGCGAGAACCCGAAGCGGGTCTACGGCGACAAGAAGACCCTGCCGTCGACCCGGCAGGGCGTCGCCGCGGTGATCAGGGACGCGCTGACCAAGGCCCAGGACTACCGGGCGCGCAGGGCGCACGCGGCCGAGGAGAACAAGCCCTTCGAGCGGGACACCACGATGGAGGTGCTGGTCCGGGTGCTCGACGGCGAGCTGCCGTGGTGCCAGCACACCCACCGGCTCGACGACATCGCCACCGCGCTGCGGCTGGCCGACGAGTTCGGCTACCGCCTGGTGATCAACCACGGCACCGAGGGCCACCTGATCGCCGACGTGCTGGCGGAGCGGGACATCCCGGTGATCATCGGGCCGCTGCTGACCTCGCGGTCGAAGGTGGAGCTGCGCAACCGCTCGCTGCGCAACCCCGGCCTGCTGGCCAAGGCGGGCGTGCGGATCGCGATCACCACCGACCACCCCGTGGTGCCGATCCACTTCCTGGTCCACCAGGCCACCCTGTCGGTCAAGGAGGGCCTGGACCCGGACGTGGCGCTGCGCTCGATCACCACCAACCCGGCGGAGATCCTCGGGCTGGACGACCGGGTCGGCGCGCTCAAGCCGGGCCTGGACGGCGACGTGGTGATCTGGTCCGGTGACCCGCTGGACGTGATGAGCCGCGCGCTGCAGGTCTTCATCCAGGGCCGGGAGGTTTACCACTACGACGCCGACCGCGGTGAGGGCGTCGTCACCGACCCGTTCCGCAGGGGCGCCCAGTGATCGTGGTGGGTGGCGAGGCCCTGGTCGACCTCGTGCCCTCGCCGTCCGGTGAGTCCACTGTGGAGGGTCTGCCCGCGCTGCTGCCCCGGCTGGGCGGCGGGCCGTACAACGTGGCGGTCGCGCTCGGCCGCCTCGGCGCCCGGGTGTCGTTCCTGTCCAGGGTGTCCACCGACTTCTTCGGCGACGCGCTCGCCGGGCGGCTCGGGGCGTCCCGAGTGGACACCTCGCTGCTGCAACGCGGTGCCGAGCCGACCACGCTCGCCGTCGTCGGGCTGGCCGAGGACGGCTCCGCGCGCTACTCCTTCCACGTCGAGGGCACCGCGGACCGGCTCGTCGCCGATCCCGGGCCGCTGCCGGAGGAGGTGCGGGCGGTCTCCCTCGGCACGCTCGGCATGGTGCTGGAGCCCGGCGCCTCCGCCTACGAGGCCGTGCTGCGGCGGGAGGCCGGGCGCGGGCGGTTCACCGTGCTCGACCCGAACATCCGCGCCGCCTTGATCACCGATCCGGCCGGCTACCGGGAGCGGTTCCTGGGCTGGCTGCCGCACATCGGGCTGCTCAAGCTCTCCGTCGAGGACGCCGCCTGGCTGGCCGACGCGGGAGACCCGTGGCCCGCGCTGCGCGAGTGGGCCGGAATGGGGCCCGCGGGCGTGGTGGTGACGCTCGGCGGGGACGGGCTGGCGGTTCTGACGGCGAGCGGTGGTCTGGTCCGGGTGCCCGGTCAGCGGGTCGAGGTGGTGGACACCATCGGCGCCGGGGACACCGTGCACGCGGCGATCCTGCACTGGCTGGACACCGCGGGCGCGCTTTCCACGGAATCGGCACGGGAATTGCCGGACGAATCTTGGCGGGAAGCACTGGAATTCGCCGCGCGGGCGGCCGCGATCACCTGTTCCAGGGCGGGCGCGGAACCCCCCTGGGCGGACGAGCTGAAATAACGAATGAACGTATTGCGGAGCCGGGAACGTCACGCGGAGTTCCCGGCTCCGCCACGTTCGGCAACCGTCCGGGTGCCCACGGCGAGTGCGACGCTTGCCGCCTGGGCGGGATGCTCGCCCGGATGGCTCAATCGTTGCGACACCGTTGTCATTCGGACCCGCCCGGACGCTCGTCCGGCATTGGTCCACCGCGTCGGCGCTCGTCATCGCGCCCTGACCGGTACAGATACCGTTCAGTAACCGTAAAGTGCGTGGTCTGGGCCACCGAATGCGGCGAACCGGACCGTACGCGCGTTATGTGATACCTGTCCCAACTGCCCCGAGCGGGTAAGTCGATGGCTGCGAAGAGGGCGGATCGCCTACTAGCTTGGAGTCTCCAGGACCCCAACGAGGCGGTGCTGCGGACGGACATCCCGACCGTTTTCCACCCGTCCTCGTCCGAGCGTGAGAGGGACTCGCATGCCCGACGCGACGACCGCGCCTGACCAGGCGGCCGAATCGGCCGAAGCCACCACCGTCGCACTGCGCCACCCGGGCGGCGAGCACGAGATGGGTCTGGTGACAGCCAGCGAGGGCGCGCCAGGAATCGATCTCGGCAAACTGCTCGCGAAAACCGGTCTCGTCACTCTGGACACCGGTTTCGTCAACACCGCTTCCTGTTCCTCGGAGATCACCTACATCGACGGTGACGCGGGAATCCTGCGCTACCGCGGTTATCCGATCGAGCAGCTGGCGGAGAAGTCGACCTTCGTCGAGGTGAGCTACCTGCTCATCCACGGCGAGCTGCCGACCAAGGCCCAGCTCGACGACTTCACCACCAAGATCAGCAGGCACACCCTGCTGCACGAGGACCTGAAGCGCTTCTTCGACGGCTTCCCGCGCGACGCGCACCCGATGCCGGTGCTGTCCTCCGCGGTCTCCGCGCTGTCCACCTTCTACCAGGACAGCCTGAACCCGTTCGACGACCAGCAGGTCGAGATGTCGACCATCCGCCTGCTGGCGAAGCTGCCCACGATCGCCGCCTACGCGTACAAGAAGTCGGCCGGCCAGCCGTTCCTCTACCCGGACAACTCCCTTGGCCTGGTGGAGAACTTCCTCCGGATGACCTTCGGGTTCCCGGCGGAGCCCTACGACGTGGACCCGACGCTGACCAAGGCGCTGGACCTGCTGTTCATCCTGCACGCCGACCACGAGCAGAACTGCTCCACCTCGACCGTGCGCATGGTCGGCTCCTCCGAGGCCAACCTCTTCGCCAGCATCTCCGCGGGCATCAACGCCCTGTTCGGCCCGCTGCACGGCGGCGCCAACCAGGCCGTGCTGGAGATGCTGGAGAGCATCAAGGCCGACGGCGGCGACGTCGACAAGTTCGTGGAGCGGGTGAAGAACAAGGAGGCGGGCGTCCGCCTCATGGGCTTCGGCCACCGCGTCTACAAGAACTACGACCCGCGCGCGGCGATCATCAAGAAGACCGCGGACGAGGTGCTGAAGAAGCTCGGCGGTGACGACCAGCTGCTGGAGATCGCCAAGAAGCTGGAGGAGCGCGCGCTCGCCGACGACTACTTCATCTCCCGCAAGCTCTACCCCAACGTGGACTTCTACACCGGCCTGATCTACCGCGCGATGGGCTTCCCGACGCGGATGTTCACCGTGCTGTTCGCGCTGGGCAGGCTGCCGGGCTGGATCGCGCACTGGCGCGAGATGATGAAGGACCCGGCCACCAAGATCGGCCGCCCGCGCCAGATCTACGTCGGCCCCACCGAGCGCGACTTCGTCGAGCTCGACAAGCGCTGACCCCCGCTTTTCCCGGACCGCCCCGTCGCACCCCGCGCCGGGGCGGTTCTCTTTGCGGCCTACTGGGTACGGTTCCCCGGTGAGTGCGTCGATCATGTGGTTCCGGCGGGACCTGCGGCTCGGGGATCATCCGGCTTTGGCGGAGGCGGGGCGCGCGGCTGACCGCGTGCTGGCGCTCTACGTGCTGGACCCCCGCTTGGTGAAGGCCTCGGGAGCGCCGAGGCGGACATTCCTCTACCGCTGCCTGCGCGAGCTCGACGAGCGGTTGGACGGGCGCCTGCACGTGGTGCACGGCGACCCCGCGGAGGTGCTGCCGCGCGTCGTGCGGGAGTACGGGGCGACGAGCGTGCACGTCTCCGCGGACGCCGGGCCGTACGGGCGAGAGCGGGATGCCTTGGTGGAGAAGGCGATCGACGCGAAGTTCGTGCGCACGGGGTCGCCGTACGCGATCACTCCCGGGCGCGTGGTGAAGGGCGACGGCACTCCGTTCAAGGTGTTCACGCCGTTCTACCGCGCCTGGGTGGAGCACGGGTGGCGCGGGCCCGCGAAGACCTCCAAGTCCACTGTGGACTGGATTGGTCCGTCCACGAAGGACGCGATTCCGGCGGACGAGGACCTGGGCGGGATGACCTTGCCCGCGGTCGGAGAGGCCGCGGCACGCCAGGCGTGGCGGACGTTCCGGGAGGTGCGCTCGGACTACGCCGAGCACCGCGACCGCCCCGATCTGCCTGGCACGAGCCGGATGTCGCCGTACCTGCGGTGGGGGTGCGTGCACCCGCGCACGTTGCTCGCCGACCTCGGTGCGGAGGACGAGGCGTACCGACGCGAGCTGGCGTTCCGGGACTTCTACGCCGATGTGCTGTGGCACCGCCCGGAGACCGCGCGCGAGAACTACGACCGCCGGTTCGACGTCCTGCCGTACGACGAGGGCGACGAGCTCTTCGACGCTTGGCGCGCCGGGAAGACCGGGTTCCCCATCGTGGACGCGGGGATGCGGCAGCTGCTCGCCGAGGGGTGGATGCACAACCGCGTGCGCATGATCGTCGCGAGCTTCCTGGCGAAGGACCTGCACCTGTGGTGGCGGCGCGGTGCGGCGCACTTCATGCGGTACCTGGTGGACGGCGATCTCGCGTCCAACCAGCACGGGTGGCAGTGGACCGCGGGCACCGGCACGGACGCGTCACCGTACTTCCGCGTGTTCAACCCGATCACCCAGGGGGAGAAGTTCGACCCCGACGGCGACTACGTCCGCAAGTACGTGCCGGAGCTGCGCGGGGTGCCCGGGAAGCGCGTGCACCAGCCGTGGAAACTCGACGGCGGTGTGCCCCCGGGCTACCCCCTCCCGATCGTCGACCACGCCGAAGAACGCCTCGAAGCGTTGCGGCGCTACGACATCGTCAAGAACTCAGGTTGAGCGGAGGGCGTCGCGGAGCTTGACCCGGCTGCCGGTGCGCAGGACGGCGTTGCCGAACACGCGCCCCGCCAGCCAGATCAGCCCGGCCAGCGCCGCCACGGCGAGCACGACCGACACGATCACCTGCCACGCCGGGGCGACGCCGAGCGCGGCTCGCGCGGGCATCACGATCGGCGAGAACGGCGGGATGAACGACAGCACCTCCAGCAGCTTGCTCTCCGGGTCGCGCGGGATCGTGATGAACGTCAGCACGAACGGGATGATCGCGGAGAACATCAGCGGCTGGACCACGGAGTTGATGTCCTCCTGGCGCGACACCAGGGAACCCGCCATCGCGAACATCACCGCGTAGAGGAAGAAGCCGAGGAAGTACCAGACCACCGCGGACAGCACGGTCACCAGCACCGCGCCCTGGGGCAGCGTGAGCACGCCGAGCTGGATGGCCGCGGTGAGCCCGACGCCGGCGACGATGCCCATCTGCAGCAGGCCGACCAGCCCGATGCCGAGCACCTTGCCCGCGAGCAGCTGCCACGGCCGCACCGAGGACAGCAGCAGCTCGATGACGCGGCTGGACTTCTCCTCGACCACGCCCTGCGCGACCGCCATGCCGAACATCAGCAGCGAGCCGTAGAGCAGGAAGGTCACGCCCATCGCCACGCCGAGCCGTTCCCCGCGCTCGGGGTCCTCCGGTTCGATGGTGCGCACCTCGAACCTGGCCTCGGCGACGGCGGTCCGCACCGCGTTGGGGTCCAGCCCGGCCTCGGCCAGCTCGGCGTCCAGCGCCTGCTGCCGGACCAGGCCGTCCAGGGCCGCGCGGACCTGGTTGCCGAGGTCCTTCTTCACCAGCACCTGGAGCTTGTCGGTGGCGCCGCTGACCAGGACGTCGATCTCGCCCTCGGTCACCTGGCGCTCACCGGTGGCGACGTCGGGGACGGTGGTGGTCGTGACGTCCTCGCCGAGCGCCTTGGCCGAGGCCTTCAGCGGTTCGGCGAGCACGCTGGCCTGCCCGGTCATCCCGACCGTGGTCTGCGACATGCTCTGGCCGACGAAGAACATCACGCCGACGTAGGCCGCGATCACCACGATGATCGCCGCGGTGCCGATCACGAAGGCCTTGGACCGCACGCGCGTGTTCAGCTCCCGCTTGGCGACCAGCCAGACCCCGCGGGAGACGGAAACGGAACCCTTGCTCATGCCGCGCGCTCCTCGGTGACCACGTTGCGGAACAGTTCGGTGAGGGTGGGCCGGAGCCGGGTGAACTCGTGCACCGGCCCGGTGTCCAGTGCGGCGCGCAGGACCGCCTGGTCGTCGGTGCCGTCGGCCAGCTCCAGGACGGTGCGGCCGTCGAGGTGGCTGATCATCGTCACCCCGGGCAGCTCGTCGGCCCAGCCGTAGTTGGCCAGCGGCGCGTGCACCTCGATCCGGTTGGCGCCGCTGGCGCGCAGCTCCTCGACCGTGCCGTTGGCGACCATTCGTCCACTTCGGACAATTCCGACCCGGTCGCACAACCGCTCCACCAGGTCCAGCTGGTGGCTGGAGAACACCACCGGGACGCCCGAGTCGCACTTGTCCCGCAGCACCTGGCTCATCACGTCCACGGCCACCGGGTCGAGGCCGGAGAAGGGCTCGTCCAGCACCAGCACCTCGGGGTCGTGCGCCAGCGCCGCGGCCAGCTGCACGCGCTGCTGGTTGCCGAGGGAGAGCTTCTGCACCTCCTCGTTGCGGCGCGCGGTCAGGCCGAGCCGTTCGGTCCACTCGTCGGCCGCCTTGCGGGCCGCCGCCGCGGTCATCCCGTGCAGCTCGGAGAGGTAGACCAGCTGTTCGGTGACCTTCATCTTCGGGTAGAGCCCGCGCTCCTCGGGCATGTAGCCGATGTGCCGCCGCGTCTCGAAGGTGATCGGTTCGCCGTTCCAGCGGATCTCGCCGGAGTCGGCGGAGAGCACCCCCAGCGCGATCCGCATGGTGGTGGTCTTGCCCGCGCCGTTGCTGCCGACGAAGCCGAACATCTCGCCTGCTCGCACGGAGAAGCTCATGTCCTGCAACGCCACGACGGAGCCGTAGCTCTTGGAGACCCGATCGATCTCCAGCACCGCGTCGGACACGGTGTTCTCCCTCCGGTGGGCGGTGGTCGGTAGTGCGAAGTCTGTCAACTCATCGGCCGGGTGCACAAAGGAACACGGGCATCGCGGCCCAACTCACAGATATCCGGTGGCCGTGGCGGGGACACCGGCTTACCTTCGGCTCATGGACCCGCTCAGCCAGGACGACATCCGCTCGTCATTCGTGAACTGCTCCAAGGGTGAGGCGAAGGGCGTGACCCTGCCCGCCAGGGTGGAGACGATCCAGTGGGCGGACCTGGAGTTCCTCGGCTGGCGCGACCCCAAAGCCCCCGGCAGGGCCTATCTGGTGCTCTGGCACGACGGTACGCCGGTCGGCCTCTCGCTGCGCGCGACCACGCCGCCGACGAGCAGCCTGCGCTCGTCGATGTGCGGCTTCTGCATGACCGTGCACGGAACCTCGGACATCGCGATGTTCTCCGCTCGCCGCGCGGGTGCGGCGGGTAAGGCCGGCAACACGCTCGGTACGTACCTGTGCCGCGACCTCTCGTGCTGCCTCTACGTGCGGCGCAAGCTCCGCCCGGAGGTGCCGCAGCCGAACGAGACCCTGTCGGTCGAGGACCGGATCGCCCGCCTCGAGACGAACGTGCACCGCTTCGTCGCGGACGTGCTCGCCAAGGTCTAGGCGAGGATCACGGGACCCGTCTCGACGCGCAGAAGTCCTTCCCCGGCAAGGGTGCGACCGCGCCGATCATCCGCCTAGACGCCCTCCAAAGCCCGTCGCACCAACGATTCCACCCGGGAGGCGGCCTTGTCGCGGTCGGCGGGCACCAGGCCGATGCGGGTGCGCCGGTCCACCACGTCGTCGGCGTCGAGCGCGCCCTCGTGCCGCACCGCCCACACCACCTCGGCCGCGGTGATGCCCGCGGCAACCTCCTCGGCCAGCTCGCTGTCGAACTCGCTGAGCGCGCTGATCCTGGGTGCCTCCGCGCCGTAGCGGGCGACGAGCGAGGCCGGAGCATCCACAATGGACAAGTAACTCGGCGGGGCGGAGCCGACCAGGGGAACGCGGTCGGTCCGCGACTCACCGCAGTGCAGTTCTCGTTGCCGCACGATGGCGTCGACCGCATCGGCGGCCATTCTCCGGTAGGTGGTGAGCTTGCCGCCGACGATCGTGATCACACCGTCGCGCGAGCGCAGCACCGCGTGCTTGCGGGAGAGGTCGGCGGTCTTGCCGTCCGCGGAGTCGATCAGCGGCCGCAACCCGGCGTACGAGCCGATCACGTGTTCCCGGCCGATTCGCTGCTCCAGCACCGATGACGCGACGCCGAGCAGGAAGTCCACATCGGACTCGGGCACTTCCGGCACGTCCGGAACGGGCAGTTCGACCGGCTCGTCGGTGAGTCCGAGGTAGACCCGCCCGCCCAGCTGCGGCAGCACCAGCACGTAGCGGTTGCGCTCACCGGGCACCGGCACCGTCAGCGCGGACTGCGTGATCCCCAGGTCGGCACCGGAGAGCACGAGGTGCGAACCCCTCGACGGCCGCAGCCGGACACCGTCGACGACCTCGCCCGCCCACACCCCGGCCGCGTTGATCACCGACTTGGCGCGGATGTCGAAGGAAGCCCCGGTCAGCTCGTCGCGGACCTCGGCACCGTCCCCGCCGACCTTGAGCGCGCGGACGCGGGTGAGGATGCGCGCGCCGAACCCCGCCGCGGTCCTGGCCAGCGTGACGACCAGGCGCGCGTCGTCGATCAGCTGGCCGTCGAAGGACAGCAGGCCGCCGCGCAGCCCTGCCCGCCGAAGCCCGGGCGCCAGCGCGAGCGTCTCGGCGATCGGCACGCGCCGCGGCCCGGGCAGCACGGAGCTGGGCGTGCGGGCCGCCCTGCGGAGCGCGTCACCGGCGTGCAGACCGGCGAACAACACTGCCTCGGAACGACGGGAGATCCCTTCGCCGCCACGGGTTTTCGCGTGCAGCGGAATGAGCTGGGGAAGCGCGCGGATGAGGTGCGGAGCAGTGCGCGTCATCAGTAGTCCGCGCTCGACGGCGCTCTCGTGGGCCAGCCCCACATCCCCGCGTGCCAGGTACCGCAGTCCGCCGTGCACGAGCTTGCTGGACCACCTCGACGTGCCGAACGCGAGGTCGTGCGCCTCGACGAGGGCCACGGAGAGCCCGCGCGACGCGGCGTCCAACGCGACTCCGGCCCCGGTCACGCCGCCGCCGATCACGAGCACGTCGACGACCTTGCCGCCCGCGAGCGCTTCGAGTTCGGTGGCGCGCCGCCCGGCGTTGAGCGAGGTCGCCCGCAGTGAGCCGGCGGGGAGCGGGGTCGCGGTCACGCTGTCGCCTCCGGTGTCAGAGCGGCGTCGAGCATGTGCGCCAGCTCGGTGTACAGGGCGTCCTCGTCGACGTCCGAAGTCGCCGGGCGGAGTGAGAGCACCATCGTCTGCGCGGTCAGCAGCAACATCCGCACCTGCGCGCTCGTCTCGCCCCGGCGGATCGAGCCGTCCGCGTGCCCGGCGAGCACCTGGTCGTGGAGGAACTGCTCGGCGATGCGCTGCGTGCTGCCCAGCCGCTCGAAGACGTACGGGATGAGCAGCTGCGGGTCGACTTCGAGAACACTGCGCAGGAGCGGACTCGCGCTGAGCAGCCGCACTCCCTCCACCACGCACGCCACCAGCCTCCGCCGCATCCCCCCGCCGTTCACCCCGAACGAGTCGTTCGGTGCGTTGAGCGCACTGAATGACCCATTCGGTGCGTTCAAGTACCTCAATGACCCATTCAGTGCGTCAGGGGCGGCGACCTGGCCGAGGAGGGCGCCGAACTCCCTGGTCATGAGGGCCGCGAGCAGCGAGTTCACGTCGGGGAAGCGGCGGTAGAGGGTCATCCGGCTGACCCCGGCCCGCCGGGCCACCTCGCTCAGCGTCGTGCGCCGCACGCCCAGCGCGAGCACGCACTCGCGCGCCGCGTCCAGCACGGTGTCGTCGTGCACCCGGTTCGCCGGGGGCCGCGGTTCCGCTGGGGTGTGACATTCGGCGGTCATGTGTCACACTCTAACCGTGAACCAGCGCATCGACCACACCCTTCGCGGGAGCTGGACCTCGGCCCCCGCCGCCGAAGCGCACCTGCCGCCGCACGCGCTGCGTTGGTTGCGCTCCCGTACCGGTCTGGGCACCACGATCACCCCGGAGGCGCCCGGCTCGGTGCTCGCCGTCCCGGACTCGCGGCTTGGCTCGACCGTGCGGACGGCGCTCGCGGAGGTCGTCGGCGAAGCGCACGTGCTGGTGGACCGCGACGCCCGCCTCGGCCGCGCGGGCGGACTGTCCTATGTGGACTTGATGCGGCGCAGGGGTGCGGGCGAGCCGGATGTTCCGGACGCCGTGGTGCTGCCCGCCGACCCCGAGCAGGTGCAGCGAGTGCTCGAAGTCTGCGTCGAGCACGACATCGCCGTTGTTCCCTTCGGAGGCGGCACGTCCGTGGTTGGTGGCGTGAACGCGTTGCGGGGCAACAAGAACGCCGTCATCTCGCTCGACCTCGTCCACCTCGACCAGCTCGTGTCGGTCGATCCCGTCTCGCACACCGCGGTGTTCCGTGCCGGAGTGCGCGCGCCTGATGCGGAGCGCCTGCTCGCCGCGCACGGCTTCACGCTGGGGCACTTCCCGCAGTCCTTCGAACGCGCGACGCTCGGCGGGTTCGCGGTGACGCGCTCCTCCGGCCAGGCATCGGCCGGGTACGGGCGCTTCGAGGAGATGGTCGTGGGAGTGCGGATGGCCACGCCCCAGGGCGAGATGCGACTCGGTGGTGTGCCCGCCTCGGCGGCGGGGCCGGACCTCAAGCGACTGGTGATCGGCAGCGAAGGCTTGTTCGGCGTGGTCACCGAACTGACCTTGCGCGTTCGGTCCGCGCCGCGCGTCAAGCACTACGAAGGCTTCATCCTCGACGGGTGGGACCGAGGGGCGGACGCGGTCCGCGAACTGGCTCAGGCAAGGGCGCTCGCTGACGTCACCCGACTGTCCGATGTGGACGAGACCGAGGTCTCCTTCGAGCTGTCCGGCGGGTGGAAGGTCAAGGTGCTCAAGGCGTATCTGCGTGCGCGTGGCGTCGTCGAGCCGTGCATGCTGGTCCTGGGCTGGGAAACCGGCTCACCGCGAGAGCTGGCGACGCGCCGCACGGCCGCGCTGCGCAGGCTGCGGCGGTTCCGCCCGGTCGCGCTCGGCCGCGCGCTGGGCGAGACGTGGCGCAAGGGGCGGTTCAACGGGCCTCGACAGCGGGACGTGCTGCTCGACGCGGGCGTGTGCGTCGAGACGCTGGAGACCGCGGCGACGTGGTCGGACCTGACCGCGTTGCGCACTGCCGTGCGGGGGGCGCTGATCGAATCCCTTGGCACGCACGGCAGCAGCCCGGTCGTGATGTGCCACATCTCCCACGCGTACGAGACCGGCGCTTCGCTGTACTTCACGACGCTGACCCCGCGCTCCGCCGACGACCCGCTCGGGCAGTGGCAGCGCGCCAAGGTCGCGGCCTGCGAGGCGATCGTCCGGCACAGCGGCACGATCAGCCACCACCACGCGGTGGGCGTGGACCACGCGCCGTGGCTCGGGGCGGAGATCGGCGACCTGGGGCTCGAAGTGCTGCGCGCGGTGAAGCAGCGCCTCGACCCGACGGGCGTGCTCAACCCGGGAAAGCTCGTCGGCGACGCAAAACCGCTGCCGTGAGCACGGCGGCCGACACCCCGCCAACCGCGTTCGCGCAGTAGTCGGCGGTTGAACACACGCGTCCCGGGATCTGGCTCTGCACTATCTCGATCAAGCCCGGCAACGCGATCGCCAGCCACACGCCGTATGCGGTGCGGCGGGTGGCCAGCACGACCGCGATCACCACAGGCGCGAGCACCAGCAGGTTCAGCACGTTCTCCAGGTCTCCGCCGAGCTGGGCGAGCGAGCGCAGCAGCTTGGTCGCCCGAGTCGGCAAGCACTGCGTCAGCGTGGGCGGACTGCGTTGCAGCCCCGGCCCGAACGTCAGCGCCAAGGTGGAGCTGAGCAGCAACAACGACATCAGGGACCAGCCGGGGTGCCAGCCGGTGCGCGCGGCGAGCGGGCGCCAGAGCAGCAGGCTCACCGCGGTCCCGGCCAGGAGCCCGAGCGCGGTCCACCACGTGATCGGAACGCGGACGTGAAGGATGTACACGGACGCGATGCTGCCTCGTGGGGTGTAGCGGGATAGTGTGGCCTGGGTGACCGGTGATCTCCTGATCCGTTCGGTGCGACCCTGGCCCCACACCGCCGGTGGGCCCGAGACGGATGTCCTCTGTCAGGGCGGCAGCATTGCCGCGATCAACTCCGACATCCCGGCCCCGGACGGCGTCCCCGTGGTGGACGGGCGCGGAGGGGTGCTGCTGCCCGCGTTCGCCGACGCGCACGCGCACCTCGACTCCACCCGTCTCGGCCTGCCGTTCCGCGAGCACACAGCGGGCCCGGGCCTCGCCGGGCTGATCGAGAACGACCGCGCGAACTGGCGCTCGGCGGAGAAGGGCGTCACCGACCGGGCCACCTACACGCTCGGCCGCACGATCGCCGCGGGCGCGACCCTGGTCCGCAGCCACGCGCAGGTCGACACCGACTCCGGACTCGAACGCCTCGAAGGCGTGCTCGCGGCGAAGGAGGCCCACGCCGCGCGGGCCACCGTGCAGGTGGTCGCCTTCCCGCAGTGCGGAATCCTGCGCGACCCCGGTACGGAGGACCTGCTCGACCAGGCGCTGCGCGCGGGCGCGGACCTCGTCGGCGGCATCGATCCGGCCGGCTACGACCGCGATCCGGTGCGCCACCTCGACATCGTCTTCGGCCTCGCCGAACGGCACCAGCGCGGGGTGGACGTCCACCTGCACGACTCCGGTGAGCTGGGTGCCTTCGAGATCGAGCTGATCTGCGAGCGCACGGCGGCCCTGGGAATGGCGGGCCGGGTGACGATCAGCCACGCGTTCGCATTGTCCACTGTGGACTCCGATCGGCAGGTCGCGCTGATCGACCTGCTCGCGGCCAACGACATCGCGGTCACCACGGTGGCCGGCGGCCGCGCCAACCCGCTGCCGCTGCGCCGCCTGCGCCGGGCCGGAGTGCGGATCGGCCTCGGTCAGGACGGCATCCGCGACTACTGGTCCCCGTACGGCAACGGCGACATGCTCGACCGCGCGTGGCAGTTGGCCTACCGCAACGGTTTCCGGGCCGATGACGAGATCGAGATGTGCGTGGACATCGCCACCAGGGGCGGCGCGCACGCGCTCGGCGTCGACCGGCACAGGATGCTCGAGGGCGACTCGGCGGACCTCGTCGTGGTTCCCGGCGACTCCGTGGCCGCGGCGGTGATGGACCGCGAGGTGCGCACCCTCGTCGTCCGCGCGGGCACACTGGTCGCCGCGAACGGGGAGCTCTACGCCTGAAATCGGAAGACGCGTGAGCGGGACGGCGGTATGAAGTCCCGATGAGCGACGTCGTCCACCAGCACCGCGCCCGGCTGGCGGCGCTCGACCCGCTGTTCCCCACGATCACGCCGCCGGATGACGCCGGGCGCATCGAGGTGCCGGGAGCTGTCGGCTTCTTCACCACGGAGGACAGCAGTCCCGAGGTCGCGCTGTGGGCGGCGGCTCGTCGGCACGTCCTCCGGGTTCGCCTGAGCACCGGCACGACCGGCGAACTGGGCCCATTGCTGGACGAGTGGGACAAGCACCTGACCGAGGTGTGCACGCCCGGCGACCGCGACGAGGCCGCCGTCATCAACTGGCCGAGCCGCGACAGCATCGCCGTGCGCGAGTTGGTCTTCCACGGTTTCTCGCCCGCGTCGGTCGTGGCCGTCCGGCCGATCGGACGCCCCATCCCGTCGCTCGCCACGCCCCACGAGGTCCGTCCGGCCGTGGTGGCGGACATCCCGGCGCTCGTCGAGCTTTCCGTGGCGCTGCACAGCCATGACGCGCGCTACGGCCTGGTCACCGAGCGGGCCAACGCGCGCGAGGTGCTGGCCGAGGAGATGCGGGAGGCGGTGGCTGAGGGGATCGTGCTGGTCGCCGAGCGCGACGGAGAGGTGATCGGGTTCGTCGAGGCCGAGGCGGGGGAGCGCGCGAGCTGGGCGCAGGCGATGGTCCTCGCCGAGCCGACCGCCTACCTGAGCAGGCTCTACGTCCGCCCTGACGCGCGCTCCAACGGCGTCGCCTGCGCCCTGGCCGCGGAGGTGCACGCGCGGTTGAACGACCTGGGCGCTCCCGTCACCCTGATGGAACACATCCTGGCCAACGAGTTCTCCACGCCGTTCTGGTACCGCCAGGGCTACCGTCCACTGTGGACCATCTGGCAACGCCGCCCGGCTGTCCGCTAGCCCGGAGCCGCTAGTCGCGTCTGCGGGGGCGGAGGAGGGTTCGTTTGGCCAGCACCTCTTCGAGGGCCTGGCGGGTGCGTTCGACCTCGCCGTCGAAGTGGTTCTGGTCGGCGGCGGGGACGGACTCGGCGGGTTTGGGCAGCGGCTTGATGGTCAGCCACCGCTCGTCCCAGAGCGCCTCGACCGCGGTCTCCCACTGGGTTTCCACGCTCATCCGCACGAGCCGTTCCCGGTCGGCGGCGCGGGCCAGTCGTTCGCCGTTGCGCTCCACCTCGATCTCCAGCTGCCGCGCGCGCTCCTTGTCGCGTTCGCGGGTGCGCTGCACCGCCTGGTCCACCCTGCCGGTGATCTCGCGGTAGCGCTGGCTCGCGGAGGTTCCCTCGCTCACAGCCACTCTCCCGTCATCACTGACCTCCGGTGATGTCGAAGGGGATCACGACCTCGGGCTTGGCGTGCTCGAACCGGTCGAAGAACAGGCCGCGGCGCGGCCGCGGCGCCCAGCTGATGATCTGCCCGGCGGCCAGGCTGGACAGCTCCTGCCCGTGCACGTCCAGCGCCACCCAGCTGCCGATGTCGTCGAGCGCGCCGCCGATCAGCGAGCTCTTGAGCCGCTGGGCGCTGCGCCACCAGCCGATGACGTGCGTTCCGAACTCCGGGCCGTGCTTGAGCACGAACTTCATCGTGTCCAAACCGGACTGACGGGTCGCCGGGTTCTTCTGCTCCAGCAACGGGTACGCCGCGTCGATCGCGTAGAGCAGCACGTAGTGCGGACGCGGGGTCTCGGCACAGGTGCCGGACAGTCGCGTGTTCAGTCCCTCGGCGAGGCCGTCCAGCTTCGCCCGGATGCCGTCGAGGTCGATCACGTCAACGCCGTGCCCCGCGGCCGTCAGCTCGTCGGCCAGCGCCTTGGCGCTCTCGGTCGCGTCCTCGGTCAGGTAGGCGACGGTGAAGTCCGCGTCGCCCGGATCGTGTTGCCGGGACAGCGACAGCGCCGCCGCGCCGAGCACGCTGGTCGCGTCCCGGGCCACCGAGCCGATCGCGGCGATGTTGCGCCCCGGCGAGCGGAGCAGGCGGACCTTGGCCGCGCTGCCGCTGACGTCGATGACCTGACCGAGCAGCGCGGTCGGCACGACGGCCCCGGGGCCGAGCTCCGCAAAGTCGTCCACAGTGGACAGACGGGGTACCTTCTCGCCGTCGAAGAGCAACGGCTCCGGCAGGTTCTCCGTGCGCCGCTGCCACAGTTCGAGCTGGAGCGCGTCGAAGGTGCCCTTGCTGGTCGCGTCCGGAACGCGCGCGATCTCGTTGCCGTGCCGCACCCCGGAGTCGTGGTTGATCACCGCGTGCCTGCGCGGGACCTCCATGGCGGCCATGTTGGTCTCGGCGAGCACCCGCCGCGCCTTGGGCAGCGCCACCCGCAGCACGAACTGCTCGAAGATCGCGGGCTTGCCCCAGAACGCCTCGATGCCGGAGACGTCCTGGCTGGAGAGCACCAGGTGGATGCCCTGCGACCGGCCGCGCCGCGCCACGTCCTCCAGCAGCCCGACCGCGCGGCTGGTGACCGCGTCCCGCTCGGCGAAGAGGTACTGGAACTCGTCGATCACCGCCACGATCCTGGGCCAGCGACCGGACGGGTCCTCCGCGCGCAGCTCCTCCAGCTTGGTGACCTCGTGGTGCTTGGCCGCGTCCGCCCGCCGCCGCATCTCGTCGGCGAGGAACTTCAGCAGCGCCAGGCCGAACTCCCGGTCCGCGTTGACGTTCACGCCGACCAGCCGCGCGTGCGGCAGCCAGCTCGGGTCCTTGCGGCCGGGGGTGAACTGCGCGAAGGACACGCCCTCCTTGAAGTCGAGCAGGTACAGCTCCAGCTCGTCGGGGGAGTAGCGGGACACCAGCGCGCCGAGCATCGCGTACAGGAAGTTCGTCTTGCCGGACCCGCTCGGCCCGCCGACGAGCACGTGCGGCGAGGCGTCGCCGATGATCATCGAGACCGGCTCGCCGTCGTGGTAGCCGATCGGCGCCTCCAGCCCGGACGCCGACGTGCCGGTCCAGCGCACCTCGGGCAGCAGGTCGTCGAAGGTGCAGACCCGGCTCCTGCGCTCCAGCAGCGCCTCGGAGATCGCGCCGCAGGCCCTGGTGACCTGCTCGCGGGGCAGCTGCGGGTCGAGCGTGACGGACGCGTGCGGGCCGGTCATCGAGCCGCGGATGACGCCGTCCTTGCCGACCCTGATCGTCTCCAGCGGCGAGTTCACCGTGATCGGCAGGTCGACCAGGATCAGCTGGATGCCGCAGGCGAGGCCGTTGCGGGCGATGCGCTGCAGCTTCTGCTGGAGCTGTTCCTCCAGCGCCGTGCGGTTGCCGAAGAGCACGGCCACCCGCCACGGTTCGCTGCGCTTGCCGGTCGCGTCGGCCACCGCGCGCAGCGACGGCCTGCCGTCGACGAGCACGCTGGTGTGGATGCGCCGGATGTGCTCGGCGAACTCGTCCAGCAGCTCGTGCAGCCGCGCCGGGTCGTGCACGGTCAGCAGACCGGCCCTGGCCAGCGGGTAGAGCCCGGGCAGCGCGCCGGTGAGCTGGGCGACGTCCCAGACGTGCAGCTGCACGGTGCCGGGCTGGAAGTAGCTGATCAGCCGCAGCAGCAGCCCTTCGACGGTGCCCTCGATCTGCGCGCGCGTCTCCGGGGTGGAGCTGAACGACAGGTGCGACTCGTCCAGCAGCGGGACCGCGGCGGGGAACTCCTCGCGCTCGGGAGCGCGGTCGATCACCGCGGAGCCGACCCGCCAGAGCCCGGGCACGTCGCCGCTGCCGTCGCGCTGGCCCGCGTGCCCGAGCCAGGTCTGCCACGGCTCCCCGGCCGGTCCCGGCGCGGCCTCGGTGACCAGCCGGTGCAGCTCCAGCGGCCCCTGACCGGTCCAGCCGGTGAAGATGCCCTGGTACTCGTCCAGCGCCTGCTGGATCACCGGCTTGAGCAGCGGGTTGTCCAGGCAGCGGCGGAAGGCGGGGTCGTCGACCGCGGTGGTCACCCCGGTCTGCCGGATCCACAGCTCGAACATGCTGCGGGCATGGGCCACCGCCGCCCGCGAGTGGTCCCGGGCGGCCGCGCCGAGGGCAAGGCCCACGGTCTCGCGGAACTCCTCGAACGCGTGCTCGATCTTCTTGCGGCGTTCGGTCCGCTTGTTCAACGCTCACCCCAACGGCGTTGTCGGTTTCCCCATGATCAAGTTATCAACGCCGGAGCACGGGTTCCTCAGAGGGCCGCGGCGAAACCGCCGACCGCCTCCGTCCCCTCGGCCAGCCTGCCGAGCAACCGCTCCAGCAGCTCCTCCGCCCTGGCCAGCTCCGGGGGCACCAGCGAGCGCTGGTGGCCGGTGGACAGGTCGGCGAACTCCTCCGCGGCCTCGGCCAGCCGGTCCGCAGCGGCGCGCGCGTGGTGCACGGCCGCGCCGAGGTGCTGGCACACCACCTCGAACGCGGCCCGCAGTTCGGCGACGGACACGGCCTACAGCCGGTTCGCGTAGTCCTCGGCGGTCGAGATCGCCTGGGTGACGCCGTTCTGCACGTTGTTGAGGTCCTCCAGCATCTGGGTGAACATGCCCTGGATCTTCTCGGCGTCGTCCTGCGCGCTGCCCTCGGACGCCTGCACGAACGCGGTCTGCGCCTCTTCGATGGCCGAGGCGGCCTGTTGGAGGGCGGCGATGCTCTCGTTCGCCTTCTCGGTGGCCAGGCTGATTCCCGCTCGAACCTGCTCGACGCTTGCCATGTCGCTTCAGCCCTTTCAACACGTCGTGCGCTGCGGCCGACTCCTGTGGGCCCCACCGGCCGCACTTCGAAAGTAATACCGGTCCGGTCCACCTGCGCAAGCACGAGGGAACAAGATCGGCCAATAGGGCGTCTCACGCCCCCGCGCAGGTCCTCACCTGTGCGTCTTCCGATCGGGTGCGCGCCGATGAGGGCAAGCCGGTAACCGAATGACGCATATAGGCAAACCAAGGAAAATTCCTAACTCACCCACTGGTGCCGCGGCCCCGCCCGCGTTCCTCTGTGGAGGGCGTGGGCCGTCTGGCGGATTGTCGGCCGTCGTCGGCGAACAACAGGATTTCCCCGGTCGTCCACGACGAAGGGAACCCCTCCATGCCACGACGCCCAGGTCGGCTCCGCAGCGCCCTCGCCGCCACCGCGGCCGCGCTGACGGTGGCCACTCTCGCGCCGAGCGCCACCGCGGCCCCCGGTGCCGAGCAGCCCCAGGTCTTCGACGTCACCGCGCCAGGCCAGGACGCCGCCGTGCTGGCCCGGCGGCTCGTCGAGAAGGGCTTCGACGTGGTCTCCCGCTCCGGCGGCCGGGTCCAGGTCCTCGGCACGGAACGGACCAGGGGTGAGCTGGCCGCGGAAGGCGCCTCCGTCGTGCGCAGCGCGCCCGGTCCCGCCCCGGTGGTGGCCGCGGCGACCTACCCGAAGCCGAAACTGTTGGCGGACAAGGACTATCCGACCCACTACGGCGGATACCGCACGGTTTCCGGTTTCCAGGCGTTCACCCGCGACGTCGCGGCGGCCTACCCGTCGTTGGTGCGGCGCGTCGAGTACGGCAGCTCGTGGAAGAAGACGCAGGACCCGGGCGCGGGCAACACCTTGGAAGCGTTGTGCATCACCGCGAACGCGGCGAGCGGGTGCAAGACCGACCCGAACTCGACCAAGCCCCGTTTCCTGTTGATGGCGCAGATCCACGCGCGCGAGCTGACCACGAGTGAGCTGGCGTGGCGCTACATCACCAAGCTGGTGGACGGCTACTCGGCGGACGCGGATGTGACCGCTGTACTCGACGGCACCGAGGTTTGGGTTGTGCCGCAAGTGAATCCGGACGGCATCCAGTGGGTCGAGTCCGGCTTGAAGGGCGATACCGGGCCCGCCGGCAACTCCTGGCAGCGCAAGAACACCAACAACACCAACGGCGCTGAGCCCTGCCGCGGCAACTCCGGCTCGCAGTTCGGCATCGACCTCAACCGCAACTGGGACTCCAACTGGGGCAAGGCGGGCACGTCCACCGGTACCTGCAACCAGGTCTACAAGGGACCGAAGGCGGCGTCGGAGCCCGAGGTCTCGCAGCTCGCGACGCTGTTCTCCAAGCTCTTCCAGGACCAGCGCGGCCCGGCCCCGACCGATCCCGCCCCCGCGACCACGCGCGGCGCGATGATCACGCTGCACACGTACTCGAACCTGGTGCTGTTCCCGTGGGGCTACGACGGGAACGTCAAGGCGCCCAACGATTCCGGGCTGCGTTCGATGGCGTTCCGGATGAACCACTACAACGGCTACGACGCGGGTCAGCCGGGTGAGGTCCTCTACGACGCGTCGGGCACCACGGACGACTGGGCCTACGACAAGCTGGGCATCGCGTCCTTCACCTACGAGGTCGGTCCGCCCGCGGGCGACTGCTCGGGCTTCCACCCCGCCTACACGTGCCAGGACCGCTTCTGGCGGGAGAACGAGAACGCGCTGCTCTACGCGGCGAAGGTGGCCGCGCAGCCGTACGTGGCGGCTCAGGGCCCCACGGTCTCCGGCATCACCGTCGCTCGTGCCCGTGGGCAGTTCGCGTCCTTCACCGCGAAGGCCGACGACGACGCTTACGGCAGGGCGGGTGTCGGGCGTCCGGCGGCGCAGAACATCGCGGCGGCGGAGATCTACCTCGACAAGGCCCCGTGGGCCGGTGGCACCCCGCAACCCCTCGATGTGCGGGGAACGGGTCCCACCGTGGAGATCGGCGGCGTCGTCCCCACCGCGGACACCGCCAAGCGCCTCGCGTACATCCGCGCGAAGGACGCCGCGGGCAACTGGGGCCCCTTCACCGCCACCTGGCTCCCCGCCCGCTGACCCGGCGCGGCTGAAGACGGCGGAACACGGCAGGGGTCAGGGGGAGGCGGCCGGAGCGCCCGCGCGGCGGAGTGGTTCGACGGCGAGCTGGAGCGCGGCGATGCCGTTGGCGGGGGCGGCCTCGGCGATCCAGGTGATCGCGCCCGCCTCCCCTTCCCAGAGCATGTCCCAGCCCTCGCGGCCGAGCGGGCGCACGACGTCCTGCAACACCTCGGGCTTCTCGCAGACCACCGGGCCGAGGTTGATGTCCACCCGGCGCAGCCCCGGCTCGCTCTCCGCGCACTCGACCACCTGGGCGGAGCGGGCGAGGCGGCTGGCCACGGCCCGGGCCTGCCACTGGGCGTTCGCCGGGCTGTCCGTCGCCACGTCCACCGACAGCCACAGCACGTGCGTGACGTCGGGCGCGTCGAAGTCCCACGGCGCCTCGGGCTCGGCGGCGGGCTGGACCTCGTCCGGGTCCTCGGCGGTGGCGGCGAACTCGTGGGTGAGCGGATTTCCGCCCACCCACGCCTCCACCAGCACGCGCTCGCAGTTCGGCACGAGGCGGCCGATCGTGTTGGGGTCGTCGAGCACGGTCCACGCCGTGGGCAGCTCGCAGGCCACCTGCGGGGTGCCGAACTCCGGCCCCAGCTCGCGGACGAACCTGCGCACCGCCCTGGCCAGGGTGGCCGTCACGTGCTCGGAAACGCGCTCCGAGCTCGGCTTGCTGACCGTCACCGACCAGCAGCCCGGTTCCTCGTCGGAGCAGTCGCCGGCCTCCACGATCCGTCCCCCGACGCGGTTGACCAGCTCACGGCAGGCCGCGCGGGCCTGCCGTTCGTCCTCGGCGCCGACCACCACGGTGATCAGCAGCTCCAGCTCGTCGTCCACCATCGTGGGCCCATTGTGGCGCAGACGGCTCCGGGGCGGTTCGACGGATCAGACCTCCGCGTCCAGCGTGACCGCGACGGCGTGCACGACCGCGGCGATCCGCAGCGCGTCGTTCACCGCCTCCGCGGAAACGTCGGCCGCGCGCAGCGCCCGGTGGTGCGCTTCCACGCAGACCTCGCAGCCGTTGATCGCCGACACCGCCAGGCACCACAGCTCGAAGTCGATCTTGTCGACGCCCGGCCGCGCCACCACCCGCATGCGCAGCCGGGCGGGCAGGTCCGCGCCGATCACGTGCTTGGCGTGGAAGTAGACGTTGTTCATCGCCATGATCGCCGCGGCCGCCTTCGCCGCGGTGACGACCTCGGCGGGAACGCGCGCCACGGCCTCCTCGGTCAGCTCGCGCAGCACCTCGGCGTTGCGCGCGGCGACCGCCACGGCGACCACGGTGCCCCACAGTTGCCGTTCGGGCAGCGCCGAACCGTCGATCACCAGGCCCAGGTTCTGCTCGATGTCGTCGGCGTAGCCCGGCAGCGCGGCCCTGAGCGCCTCCAGCGACATCAGGTGACCAGCCGGACCAGCTGGACCGGGCGGTCGGCGGCCCAGTTCAGCTCGCGACCACCGCTGACCACCACGAGGACCCGGCCGCCGGGGTGCAGGGACACGTCGACGAGGCGGGTCACCGGGCCGATCTCGCCGTGCAGCCGGATGTCCTGCCCTGGCGCGAGCCGGTAGGCCGGGCAGGCACCGAGGTTGCGCGCCTGCGACGCCGGGCAGACCAGCGTCGTGTGCAGCTTCCACATCCCGTAGCCCGCCGCCGCCGTGAACAGCGGGAGGAAGCCGACCTCGCTCCAGGGCATCGTCGCGAAGGGGATGAAGGCGAACGCGATCGCCGCGAGCACACCCGAGCTGACCGGCCTGCCCGCGATGATCAACCAGCCCGTCGTGCGCACGGTGCCGTCCGGCAGCAGGCCGCGCGGGGGAGTCGGCCCCAGCCGCGTCTTGGTGCTCACAGCTGCCTCCACCGCAGTCGCTGGTCGCCGGGGCCCTTCAAGCACAGCAACCCCTTGCCCTGGTCGCTGATCGCGAAGTCGCCTTCCTTGGCGCAGGGGGAGCCCGCCTTCGGGAACATCGGGTTCGTCGTCGCGGTCGGCTTGGGCGGCGGGGCCTGCGTGCGCGGCGGCGTGGTGGGCTTCTTCGACGGTGGGGCCTGGCTGGGGGGCGGGGGCGGAGGCGGGGCCTCGGTGGTGGTCTCCGTCGTGGTGGTCGTGACCGGGGTGGTGGTCTCGGCGGAGCTGGTCGTCGGCTGGGTCGTCTGGACGACGGTGAGCGCGGCCGGAACCGCTGTCGGGCTGGGGCGCAGGAGAGCGCCCGCGCCGCCGAGCGCGCCGAGTCCGAGCGCTGTGCCCGTGATCGCCGCGCCGAGTCGCTGCCAGCCCGGCGCCGTCCACCACCACTGGCGGACCGTCCCTCCGACCATGATCCACGCTCCCAACCGAGCTCCGGGTTCGTACCCCAAGAGGGTGACAGCACGCGCAAGAGCCGCGAACGGCCGGTCTGCTGTGGTCGTGGTCACACGCGCGGAACGCCCCGGTGGGCCCCGGGCAGGAACCTGATGTGCGAACAGTGGCGCCCCCGGCGCGGACGAAGGGACCCGGCGTGAGCCGTCCGGACCCGGCATCGGCGCTGGCCGAGCTCTACGACGGCTCCGCCCGGCGGTTGCACCGCTACCTGGCCCGGCGGGTCGGCACCGAGGTCGCCGACGACCTGGTCGCGGAGACCTTCCTGGTGCTGTGGCAGCAGCGGGACACCGTCGAGTTCGGCGGTGACTCCGCCCGGGCCTGGATGTACGGCGTCGCGACGAACCTCGTGCGCCGGCACGCCCGGTCGGAGGAGCGGCGGTTGCGGGCGTGGACCCGGGACGGCGCGCGGCGGGAGGAGGTCGCGGACGTGGGGGAGCGGGCCGTCGACCTAGCCGACGCGGGCGCGGTTTCCGGACACCTCGCGCCGATGCTCGCCGAGCTGCCGGAGCGGGACCGGGACGTGCTGCTGATGTCGGCGTGGACGGACCTGGCTCCTGCGGAGATCGCCGAAGCGCTGGACATGCACCCGGTCACGGTTCGCACGTGCCTGCACCGGGTCCGGGCGCGGCTGCGCAAGCAGCTCGCGACCCGGATGGACGCGAAGAGCCTTCGTCACGCGGTGCGGGCGAGCCAAAGAGAGCGGGGAGACGGACATGCGTGACGCGGAGCTGGACCGAGCACTCGACGCGGGTCTCGGGGACCTCGCCGACGTGCCGGACATGACCGAGAGCGCGTTCCAGTCGGGCCGCGCGCGGCTGTTCGCGGCCATGGAAGCGACGACCACAGCGGAGGAAGAGTTGACCACCACCCAGGAAGCCCCCACGCCCGGCGTCGCCCGGCCGCAACCGCGGCCCCGGCGCACTGGACGGTGGTTGGCCGCGGCCGCCGCGGTCGGCGTTCTCACGGTCGGCGTCCTCGCTTCGCAGACGGTCATCTGGGGTGGCGGCGGTGAGGCGCACGCGGAGGCGGTCGCGACCCTGAACAAGGCCGCCGACCTGGCGATGGGCACCGTCGACCCGAAGATCGCGCCCGGCCAGTTCCTCTACCGGTCCCTGCGCGCCGAGGGCGTCACGACCTACAGCGACGGCGGCGCGTCCTTCGGCGGGGTCATCGACGAGACGTGGATCCCGGCCGACCAGCGGCACGTGTGGATGGAGCGCCGCGCGAACGTCGGCAAGGAGAAGTGGCTCCCCGGTCTCGAAGGCGAGGGCGAGCCCACTCCCAGCACGCCGCGCGAGCTGCTCGGCGAGTGGCGGGCGCCGTGCGGCGACTTCGACTACATCGCGCAGGGCAGCCGCAAGTCCTGTGGCGAGGGGAGTTGGAACAACCCCACCCCGGAGTTCCTCGCCGCGCTGCCGAAGGACCCGAAGCAGCTCTACGAGAAGTTCGTCGCCTCGTTCCCCGGCGGCGACGGGTTCGTGGTGCCCTCGGTCGGTTCGCTGCTGAACAGCGGTCGGGTCCCCGCGGGAATCAGGGCGACGATCTACCGCGCGCTCGCGTACGTGCCGAGCCTGCAGATCACCGAGAACGTCGTCAACCTCGACAACCGCAAGGGGACCGCGCTCGGCGTGCGGCAGGGCAAGGAGTTCCGCGAGATCATCATCGACCCGGCCGACGGCCAGTACATCGGCAACCGCGACGTGATGGCCGAGGAGGAGTACGGCCTCAAGCCAGGAACGGTGCGCAGTTTCAGCGCCGTGAGGACCGCCGTGGTGGACGGGATCGGGACCGTTCCCGTCAGCTGATCGGCGGAGGCCGGACGGACCGGAGTGCCTCGGGGGCGCTCCGGTCCGTCCGTCGGCTCAGCCCAGCCAGGGCTTGCTGATCCGCTCGTAGGTGCCGTCGTGCAGGGCGAGGTTGAGCCACTGGTCGACCCAGTGCTTGAAGACCACGTCGCCGAGCGGGACGAGGTAGGCCTTCTCCGAGAAGGTGAACGGCTTCTCCGGGTGCACGGCGCAGAGCTCCGGTCGCAGCTTCGCCTGCCAGCGCGTCTCGACCGCGTCGGTGATCATCAGGTCCACCCGGCCCGCGACGATCTCGTCGAAGATCGTGTTGTTGTCCGGGTGCGCGACGATGGTCGCCTGCTTCAGGTTGGCGCGGGCGAACTGCTCGTTGGTACCGCCCGGGTTCACGATCGCGCGCACGCCCGGCTTGTCGATCTGCTCCAGCGTCCGGAAGCGCGAGGCGTTCTCGCAGCGGGTGATCGGCGTCTTCCCGTCCACCACGTACGCCTGCGTATAGAAGGCGTGCCGCGCGCGCTCCAACGTGATCGAAACCCCGCCGGCCGCGATGTCGCAGCGCCTGCGGAAGTCGTCGACCAGGGTCTTCCACGTGGTCGGCACGATCGTCATCCGCACGCCGAGCCGCTTGGCGAGATCGCCCGCCATGTCGAGGTCGATCCCGCTCCACGCCCCCGTCCCGGGATCGCGGTAGGTGAACGGGCGGTAGTCGCCCGTGCTGCACACCCGGAGTTCGCCGCGTTTGCCCACGAGGTCGAGCCGACTGCCGCCGCCTCGCTCGTCAGGGCTCGCACTGGAGATCGAGCCGATGGCGAGCAGGGACATCACCGTGATGAGAACCGCCTTGGCACGCATGCACGCACTAAAGGCGGAAGTAGGCCGTCCCGTCAATCTTGCCGCCGTTGCAGACATATCCGTTCGTCCACGGGACCGTGAACTGCTTGGTGTCGTCCGGCGGCGTCACCGCGAGCACGTCCGGGGTCGGCGCACACGGCCCGTCGGTCGGTTCCTCACCGGCCGGGATCGGGCTCCAGTGCAGCTTCTTCCCCGCCTTCTGGCCCGGCGGGAGCATGACCGTCTTCGGGCCGGGGTCGGCTGTGCGCTCGGCCTTCGTCGGGACGCGTTCGCCGTTGTTGCGCCGCAACTCCATCCCGCCGTAGCCGAAGAGGGTGCACGCCTTGCCGCTCTTGTTCGTCACCACGAGCGTCGCGTAGCGCTGGCCCGCTCCCGCGTCGGAGTCCTTCAGCTCCCCGGTCAGATCCGCGGCGGTGCACCGGGTGTCAGCCGGTCTGGCCCCTGCCGGGTGGGGTTCTGCCGGAGCCTTGGCCGCCTCGTTCGGGTCCGGCGCCGCCGGGGGTGGCGGTGCCACGAGCGGATTCGGGTTCGCCGGCTCAGCGGGCGGGGGCGTGCCACACGCCGTGATCGCCATCAGGACGACCGCGCTGCCAGTGACTGCCTGTCCGATTCGACGCATGTCTAGGACCTCCCTGCCAGGAGTACCCGGGCACTGCTGTTGTACACCGGAACGGAGCAGTCGGCATGTCTAGACCACCCAGCCGGAGACCAGCTCCGTCATCCCCGAGACCTCCGCGGTCCAGACGTAGGTCCACGCCACCAGGCCGCCGGCGAGGGTGACCCGGACGCGGCGGTAGTCCTCGCCCTCGTACTCGTCGAGCACGCGAAGCGCTGTGGCGGGTTCGCGCAGGCCAACCACCCTTCCGGGGACTCCCGGCCCGTCGCCTGGCCGCAGCGCGGGGTAGCCGAGGCCGGTGTCGTAGAGCCGCCCCGGCAGGTGGTGCGGCGTTCCCGGCCCGTCGGCCAGCGGTTCGAGCAGCCGCCACGCCGAGGCCCCGGGTTGCAGGGTTCCGTAGACGAACAACCGGTCCGGCCACCCGTCCGGGTCGGGCTCACCGTCCAAAAAGGACGCGGAGAGCCCGTGCTGGCCGATGGTTCCCCGCAGGGCGAGGGCGGCGGCCTGGTCGACGTCGGCGCAGCGGACCATCGCGCCGTTCCGCAGCAGGGGCATGCGGATCCCGGTCAGGCCGACGTAGCTCAGCGCTCCGTCCACAATGGACCCGTCATCGAGCGTGATCGTGCCGCTGCCGACCTTCGCGAGCCCGTAGCGCGTTCCGCGGCCCTCGCACACGTCCAGCACCCGGACCTGCTCCCGCGTCGCCAGCCACACCGCGTGCGTCTCCACGACGCCCGGGGCGGACGCCAGCGTTGCCGGACGCGCGCCGTCGCGCTTGCGCAGCCCGCTCGCCCACACCGCCGCGAGATCGGCGCAGCGAGCGCGCAGCACGACCGCGGGCCCGGGCAGGCGCAGCGTCTCGCGCAGCCAGGTGATCTTGGAAGGGCACTGGTTCGAGCCGTAGACCAGCAGCGGGACCCGCTGGGCCAGCGTCGCGGCCCCGCGCTCCGCCAGCCAGTCGTCCAGGTCGGTGTCCCCGGCCAGCCACGATCCGGCGTGCGGGCGCAGCAGGATGCCGCGGCCGTCGTGGTGCGCGTAGGAACCGTCGGGCCGCGCGCCGGGGTAGGGGTCGGCGGGGAAATCAGAGTCGCTGAATGAGCTGAACGAGGACGACATCACCGCGTACCGTACGGAACCCGTGGAGCGAACCACCATCACCTGGGTCGACGGACACGTCGAGACGATCGACCAGACCGTGCTGCCGGAACTCCGGCTGCTTCGACTGTCCACAGTGGACGAGTTTGTGGACGCGATCAAGCGCCTGGTCATCCGGGGAGCGCCGTTGCTCGGCGCGGCCGGTGCCCTGGGCGTGGCGCTGGCCGCGGCGGTGTCCGGCCGCGTGGGCTACGACCCCGAACAGGTGCGTCGCGACGCCGAGCTCATCGCCTCGGCCCGGCCGACCGCGGTGAACCTGCGCTGGGGCGTCGAGCAGGTGCTCCCGTTCGTGGACGAGGGCGCGGACGCGGTGCTCGTCGCCGCGCTCGACCTGGCCGCGGCCGACGTCACCGCCAACAAGCAGCTCGGCAGGCGCGGCGCGGACTTCCTGCGGGAACAGCTCGGCGACCGGCCGCTGGCGCTGCACACGCACTGCAACGCCGGGGCGCTGGCGTGCGTCGGCTGGGGGACGGCGCTCGGCGTCGTGCGCTCGCTCCAGGAGGACGGCCTGGTCCGGATGGTCTTCGCGGACGAGACGCGGCCGCTGTTCCAGGGCTCGCGGATCACCGCGACCGAGCTGGCCGAGCTGGGACTGCCGCACCGCGTGGTGGTCGACGGCGCCGGGGCCGGGCTGATCGCGCGCGGCATGGTGGACGCGGTGGTCGTGGGCGCGGACCGGATCGCCGCGAACGGCGACGTGGCCAACAAGGTCGGCACCTACCCCCTGGCGCTGGCCGCCGCACGGGCGGGCGTCCCGTTCGTCGTCGCCGCCCCGGAGTCCACGCTGGACCCGGCGACCCCCGAGGGCGCCGCGATCGAGATCGAGGAACGCGACCCGGACGAGGTGCTGGTGGTGGGCGGCCGCCGGATGGCCCCGGCGGGCACCGGTGCGGTGAACCCGGCCTTCGACGTCACGCCCGCCGATCTGGTGACCGCCATCGTCACCGAGCGCCGGCTGATCCGTCCGGCCCTGGGTGAGCGCCCTTCCTGAAATTTGTCCGCTTCTGACGCTTGACTCCGGACGGTCGCCGGGCCACTCTATGAGAGCGCTCACACGTGAGCGCGACAGGACTCGGGGGGATTGGCCCCAAGGCGGCGGAGGCCAATCCCCCCGATTCCATGTCACCAGGTCACGGGCAGTTCCCGGACTCCGTAGAACGGTGCGTCCATGAGGAACTCCAGCTCCCGCAGCGGCACGCTCACGCGCAGCCCCGGGGTCCGCCGGACCAGCGTCCGCAGCACCACGTCCAGCTCCAGCCGCGCCAGGTGCTGGCCGATGCACTTGTGCATCCCCCAACCGAAGGTCATGTGGTCGCCCGCCGGGCGGCACACGTCGAGCCGGTCCGCGTCCGCGTAGTGACCGGCGTCGCGGTTCGCCGAGGACAGCGCGACGACCACACCTTCGCCCGCCTTGATCACCTGGCCGCCGACCTCGACGTCGGCGACCGCCGCCCGCACCACGCCGTGCTGGGCCAGGCCCAGGTAGCGCAGCAGCTCGTCGGCCGCCCCCGCCGCGCGGTCCGGGTCGGCCACCAGCGCCGCCCACTGGCCGGGCTGCTCGTGCAGCGCCAGCACGGAGAGCGCGATCGCGTTGGCCGTCGTCTCGAAGCCGCCGACCAGCAGCAGCACCGACATGCCGACGAACTCCTCCCGCGTCAGCTCTCCGGTGCGCAGGTGCCGCACGGCGAGCCGGCTGAGCAGGTCCGCGCCCGGGTCGGCGGTCCGCCTGGTGATCAGCCGGTCCAGGTAGTCCTCCAGCTCCGCGAGCGCGGTGCCGACCTGGTCGGCGGGCAGCGAGCGGTCGAGGTGGCGGCGGCTGCGGTCGATGAAGAACTCCCGATCGGTCTCCGGCACCCCGAGCAGCAGGCTGATCACCCGCGCGGGCACCGGGACCGAGAGGTGCCGCACCAGGTCGGCGGGGCGGGTGGCGGCGGACAACGCGTCGACGCAGTCGTCCACGATCTCGGTGACAGCCGGGCGAAGCGCCTCCATCCGCGCCGCGCTGAACTCCGCGGCCAGGATCCTGCGGTACTTCGTGTGCAGCGGCGGATCGGTGACCAGGAAGCTGCCCGGCTTCGCCGCCTCGTCCACCACCGGGCGCAGCTGCGGGTAGCCCGGCTTCGCCGGATCGGAGCTGAAGCGCGCGGGGTCGCTGAGCACGCGGCGCACGTCCGCGTAGCGGGTGACCAGCCACGCGGTCTGCCCGTGCCGCAAGCGCACCGGAGCCACCGGCAGCTCCGCGCGCAACCGCTCGTACTCGGCGGGCGGGTCGAAACCCGGGCGGCGCGCCATCGGGAATCGCGGGATCTCGGTGTTCTCAGTCGTCACGCCGGCCCTCCTCGCCGAGATCCTCAATACAGTGATCCTCACACCGCGCACCGACATCGCCACCATGGGAAATCTCGCATGATGGCGGGGTGGACTACCCGATGCGCCGCGATGATCCTTTCCACCCTCCACCGGACTACGCCCGGCTGCGCGCCGAACTGCCGGTCTCCCGCGTCCGGCTGCGCACCGGGCAGCGCGTCTGGTTCGTGACGAGGCAGGCCGACGCCAAGGTGGTGCTCGGCGACCCCGCGTTCAGCTCGGTGCCCAGCGCTCCCGGCTACCCGGCGATCCGCCCGCTGCCGGAAGGACCGCCGCCGCCCGGGGTCTTCCTCGCGATGGACCCGCCGGAGCACACCCGCTTCCGCCGCATGCTGACCGGCGAGTTCACCGTCAAGCGCATGGCCGCGCTGCGCCCGGTGATCGACGAGGTGATCGCCGACTGCCTGGCCGAGCTGACCGCGGTCGACGGCCCGGTGGACCTGGTCGAGGTCTTCGCCCGGCCCGTGCCGTCACTGGTGATCTGCGAACTGCTCGGGGTTCCGCGCTCCGACCGCGAGTTCTTCAACGAGCGCAGCCAGGTCCAGCTCGACCGCGCCGCGTCCGCGTCGGCCGTCGCGCAGGCCGTGGAGGAACTGCGGGTGTACCTGGACGGGTTGGTGCGCTCGAAGACCGCCGATCCCGGTGACGATCTGCTCAGCCGCCTTGTGGTGCAACGGCTTCGCACGGGGGAGCTGACGCACGAGGAGCTGGTCGGCATCGCCCGCCTGCTCCTCGTGGCGGGGCACGAGACCACGGCGAACATGATCGGGCTCAGCGTGCTGACCCTGCTGGCGCAGCGCTCGCGCTGGGAGGAGCTGTGCGCCGATCCCGGCCTGGTGCCCGGCGCGGTCGAGGAGCTGCTCCGGTTCTCCAGCGTCGTCCAGCAGGGCGTCGCCCGTGCCGTCGTGGCCGAGATTTCCGTTGGGGGACAACGCATGCGGCCCGGTGAAGGAGTGCTCGTCGCGCTGGCGTCGGCCGATCGCGACGAGCGGGTGTTCGCCGATCCCGACACCCTCGACCTGCGCCGTCCTGCCGGGCGCCACATCGCGTTCGGCTTCGGCGTGCACCAGTGCCTCGGCCAGATGCTCGCGCGGGCCGAGCTCGTCGCGGCGCTGACCGCGCTGACCCGATCGGTTCCCGGCCTCCGCCTGGCGATCGACCCGGCCGACGTGGAGTTCCGCCCCGACATGGCCGTCTACGGCATCTCCGCCCTCCCCGTCACCATCACGGCGAGGGTGGGGGAGGGGCGGTGGAGGACCGCACGACCAGGCCCGGCGGTGGGTCGGTGATCATGACCCGGCTCGGCCGCTCGCCGGAGAGCGAGTTGAGCAGCATCTGCGCGGCCCGGCGCCCGAGTTCGCGTTGTGGTGTCTGCACGGTGGTCAGCGGCGGGTTGGTGTGCTCGGCGACGATGTGCTCGTCGATCGCGATCACGGAGAGGTCGCCGGGCACGGTGAGGCCGAGCTCGTGGATGGCGCTGAGCGTGCCGAGCGCGCTGATCAGGTTCGCGACCACGAGCGCGGTCGGGCGGTCCGCGGCGGGCACGTCGAGGATCTGGCGGGCCGCGGCCTGGCCGCCGGTCCAGTGGAAGCCGCCGTCGGCGATCCACTCGGGCCGCACGGTGAGGCCGTGCTCGCGCATGGCCGCCGCGAAGCCCTCCTGGCGGCGCAGGCCGGTGTCGGTGCGCAGCGGCCCGCTCACGTGGCCGATCCGGCGGTGGCCCAGCTCGACCAGGTGCTCCACCATCACCGCGACGTTGCGCTGCTCGTCCATGACCACGGAGGCCGGGTAGCTCGGCGTGCCGCGCTGCACCAGCACCATCGGCAGGCGCTCGCGTTCGGCCCACTCCTGCACGTGCGGGTCGTCCATGCTGGCGAAGGCGACCAGGATGCCGTCGACGCGGCCTTCGAGGCCCAGCCGCTCGTAGCTGATGCCGCCGCCCTCACCCGCGCCCGCGCCGGCCTCGACCAGCATCAGCGTGTACTCCTGCTCGGCGGCCACCTCCTGCACGCCGCGCAGGATCTGGGTGAAGCCGAAGTTGTCCAGGTCGGGCACGAGCAGCCCGATCGCCTGCTGGCGTTGCAGCCGCAGCGCGCGGGCCTGCTGGTTGGGGCGGTAGCCCAGTTTCTCCGCGGCGTCGAGCACGCGTTGCCGGGTCTCCGCCCGGTACGGCATGTCCTGACCGCGCAACAACCGTGACGCCGTCGAGACGTCGACTCCCGCCGCCGCGGCGACCTCCCGCAGCGTCGGGCGTCCCCGCCGCACCGCCGGAGTCGCGACACGATCGCCATCCGGTCGGTCGGCCGCTGACTTCGTGCCCACTTCTCAACCCCCTAGACGGCGCCGAACCGGTGCCACTCTAGGGGGTAGTTCAAGTCGGTCACCGAATCGAAAACGCGATCACTCGGATGGCTGCCGGACAATCGGTTGGTCGATTCCGATGAACTGCACAAGATGGTCACAACCTGGTCAAACGCGTGCACGAACAGACGCGGCAACGGTCACGGACTTTCGGATTCCCCCCGAATCCGACTCAGGTCCGTGCCGTGCCGCGTCTCCCCCCTTGTACCGCGCCCCCCGGCCCTAGTCGGGGCGAAGGTGCGACCCCTCGGCATACCTTGCGCCCCGCTGAGGAAAATCCTGCCGCCCCCGCCCCCGGCCAACATCGGGAGAAACCCCTAAACCTCGCGCGCCCGCACCACGGCGGCTCTGCCGACCAGGTACAACACGCACGCGTTCAGGGTGTGCCAGAGGAAGTGCGTTCCCGGGGTGAAGGTGGGGCAGACGCTCAGGTCGACCGAGCGCAGCAGCAGCGACAGGGCGAAGGTCGCGGTGGCCGCGCCGAACCAGATCCGGTAGCGCACCAGTGCCCGGTCCCGGCTCGCCGAGAGCGCGATGGTGAACGCGGCCAGGCCGATCAGCGCCGGGAGGTAGGAGGCCGAGCCCTCGCCACCGGTGATCATTCCCATGAGCGCGTTGAACGCCGCGAAGGCCGGGGCGCCGAGCCAGGCCGGCGTCCAGCGCACGCCGTAGAACCAGTGCAGGAAGCACACGACGTAGACGTGGATGAACACCGCGATGAAGAAGACGTCGAGGAACTGCGCCCAGCCGGTGGCGACCGTGTGGAACGCGCCGCTGCCGAGGCCGATCAGCGCCAGCAGCACCGCGAGCGCGTACAGGCTGCCCGGCCTGGCGGGTGCTGTCCTGCGCACCGCGAGCCACAGCGCGAGCGCCGCGACGAGGAACGCGACGTTGCTGAGCGCGTTGAGCGGTTCGGCCAGCAGGCCCGGCTCGGTGCGCTCGCAGTAGTCGTCGATGTAGTCGGTCCAGGCCATCGAACCCCCAGGTGTGTCAGCCCCGTCCCACCGCGGTCCGCTGAACACCGACCGCGACGCGGATGGAGCGTAGGTCCATGCCCTGTTGCGCGGCGTGCAGCAGGGCCTGGGGGGAGAAGATCGACGCGTAGCAGTCGGCGACGCGTTCGGCCAGCTCGTGCCGCGGCACGAAGAGGTAGCCGTTGCTGATGCCCTCGAAGGAGTCGCCGTGCCCGCCGAACACGCAGGCGCGCACCGCGGCCACTCCGCCCGTCCCGACGAGCCGGTCGAACTCGGCGCACAGGTCGACGGCCAGTTCGTCGTCCACTCCGGTCGCCCTGATCTCCTTGCCTGCCGACTCCGACCACGTCAGCAGGTCCGGGTACCCGTGCGGCGGTGGCACCCCGAGCCGGTCGAGCACCGAGGTGAGCACGTGCTCCAGCGCCGAGGCCGGAACGCAGAAGAAGGCCGGCACCCCGAATCCCTGCCTGCGCAACGCCGCCTGCCGGGCGAAGCGGTGCCCCACCACCGAGGGGTCGAGCAGCGCGGGCAGATCGGCGGTGACCAGACGGGTCATCAGGCGACCCTGGTGGCGTTCCGCCGATGGCACCTGCTCACCGCGAACCAGTCGAAGCGCACGCGGCCGACGTCGGTGCCGAACTGGTCGGTGATGGCCACCTCACGCCCGACCCGGCCGGGCTCCGGCACGCAGGTCAGGGTGAGCGGGCGCCTCCCCGGCAGTCCGCGGTGCAGCTCGGCGCGCATCCCGAGCAGCGGCGGAACCTCCGGTGGGCAGTGGAGATCGCCCGGTGTCAGATCGCGCGGTGCCACCGCGAACCGCAGTGCCGCGTCCAGTACTTCGTCGATGTCGAGGAGGCGTTCCTCCCCCGGCACGCCGGAGATCTCCACCTCGACCGCGCCCGTGCAGGCCACCGCGCCGTCCTGCACCGCGCGCACCTCCCACTCGGGCCCGTCGACGTGGCGGGCGCGCAGCTCGATCGGCGAGCCCGCGCACAGCGGTCGGCGCATCCGCAGATCGATCACCAGGCGCCGCGGGCCCAGCCCGTCGAAGTCGGCGCCGCACACCCCGCGCACCAGGTCCAGCAGACCGCGGCAGACGGGCGCGAGCCGGGCGTCCGGCAGTGTCGCGACCCAGTCGGCTCCGTCCGGTTCAGGTAGTTTGTCCAGCGGTGTCACGTGGTTCGGTTCTTCGCGAAACCTTTCCAGTACCGACGTCATCCCTGCCCCCAGGTCATGAACGAATTCGTAGGGTATGACCTGGAATGAACGAGTCAACAGCGCGCTTACCTGGCTTGTTAGACGGTCCTTATGCTGATTCTGTCCATCTATCGCTGGACGAACTTGTGCAATTGCTGAAACGGGCTGGCAAAAGCCGCCGTTCGGGTGGGCGCGGTACGCCGGCCCGGTGCCGGTCACCGCGAAGGCGGTGTCCGGTTCAGGGGGTGTCGAATCGTTATTTTCCCTGGCCGCGTCGTCCGTTGCCGGAAACATCCCACCCTGTGAATTCGTACTCGGTGATCCCTTCGGCCGGACCCGGGGATCCACTCCCGTCGGGCACGTGCAACTCCGGCGCGCCAGACCTTTGAAGTGCTTGGGAGCAAGCCGTGCGACCGAACGACCTAGCGGCTCGCGGTGGGTTGAGGCACTGGCCGGACAGCGCCGGAGCGCGCATGAAAACGGGGCGCGGGAAAGTCCCGCGCCCCGTTCAGCCGTTTCTCAGGCCTTGATCGTGCCGCACGGCAGGCCGATCGACCTCATCGTGCCGTCGTCGAGGTGCTCCCACGCTTCGACGCAGACCTGCGCGCCGTTGGGCAAGCTGCGGTTGACCTGCACGGTGTACGCGCCGTTCAGGCCCTCGGGTCCCCAGCTGCCGAAGGACGTTCACGTCGATGCCACCGTCCCAGACGTGGAAGTGACCCCAGAAGAAGCCGATGCCCTTTGTCGACGCCCGGACCCAGTTCACGTGCGTCCCACCGCCGTCGATGGTGATGCACGCGTTGCGGTTGCACCCGCTCATGCCCGCCTGCGCCGGGGTCACCGCGGTGGTGAGGGCGGCGCAGGCTCCGATCGCGCTGAGGAGCGCCCGGCCGGCGAAGTTCTCGAACAACTCGCACTGCCATTGATGATGCCTTGCGGCCAAAGGCGCAGTAACGCGAACGGAGTGGGATTCGAAGAATCGCTTCAGGCTCGGCTGAATCCATGATCAGGACATCAGCCCGGCGGCGAGTGTGGCGCCGAGTTCCCAGCACGCGCGCAGCTCGTCCTTGCCGGGTTCCCCGGAGACGAGGACGTGCTCGGCGGCTTTCCCCCAGCCCATGCCCTTGGTGATGCCCTCGACCGAGCGCACCGCGCCGGTGGTGTCGTTGTTGCCGTGCACGTAAAGGCCGTACGGACGGCCCTTCGTGGCGTCCAGGCACGGGTAGAAAACGGAATCGAAGAACGTTTTCAGCGCGCCGGACATGTAGCCCAGGTTCGCGGGAGTGCCCAGCAGGAAGCCGTCGGCGGCGAGCACGTCGGAGGCGGTCGCGGCCAGTGCGGCGCGCCGGACCAGCTCGACGCCCTCGATCTCCGGGGCGGTGGCGCCGGAGACGACGGCCTCGAACATGGCCTGGAGGTTCGGCGACGGCGTGTGATGGACCAGCAGCAACCGGGGCACGGGCCGACCCTAGGGCAGATCGCGGGTCAGCCGCAGGCGCGCGGTGCGGACGCGCTGGGTGTACGCGGGGTCGAAGGTGTCGATGACCTGGTCCTCCAGGGTGGCGGCCAGGCTGGACAGGGCGACCCGCTCGGCGTGGTCCTCGGTCAGCGGGTCGAGACCGCCCTGGTCGTCGGTGCGGGAAAGCCAGTCGAAGAGCACGAGCGCCTCGTCGGGGCTCAGCTGGATGGTGACCTGATCGTTCGTCACCCCAAAGAAGGTATCGATTACCCACCCCATCGAGCGACCCCCTGTTGATCACTTCACGGAGGTCTTCTCCTGGGTCGGGGGCGTGTTGGCGGCGATGCCGTCGAGCACCACGGCGAGCTTGCGCGCCGCCCACGGCCGGTGGTCCCGGCTGAGCGCCCCGCTGGCCCCGCCCAGCAGCTCGTTCTCCGCCTGGTCGGCGCTCGCCCTGGCCAGCGCGGCGCGGATCTCGGCGGCCGACGCGGCGTGCACCAGGCCCGCGGTGCCGCCGGAGGACTTGGCGAAGTCGACCACGATGTCGGCGGCCAGCACCGCGTACCCCGGGTCGAAGCCGATCGCGCAGAGGCGCCGGATCAGCGAGACGGTGTGGCCGATGACGACCTCGCGGGCCGCCGGGATCGCGCAGAGCACCTGGTCGACGCCGGGGTTGTCGGCGTACATCCGCCACAGCGCCCAGGCCCCCGCCTCCAGCACCTCGCGCCAGTCCCCGCTCTCCGGCGCCTGCGGCAGCCCGCCGACCAGCCGCTCCACCGCGGCCACCACCAGGTCGTCCCGGTCGGTCACGTGCCGGTACAGCGCCGCGTGCGTCGCGCTGAGCCGTTCGGCGACCGAGGCCAGGGTCAGCTCGGTGAAGCCGACCGCGATGGCGGCGTCGGCGATCAACTCGCGGCTCAGCCGCGGTGCCGGCCCGGGACGGCGCCGCGGCGGCTCGGTGCTCACCCCGCCAACCTAGTCCGACGGCAATGCCCTTGGCTGACTGTTACAGCTTGTAATAATCTCGGCGAAGATCACCGTTCTGCTCCACCTGGGGGTGTGCAGAACGTGCGGATCGGCGCGGGCGGCACTGTCGGGGCGCGGTGTTGTGTTGCCCGCGCCGGTCATTACCACTGCTCCCGCAGCAGGCCGTGCTCGTGCGCGTAGATCACCGCGTGCACCCTGCCTCGCAGGCCGAGCTTGGCCAGGACGCGCACCACGTGCGTCTTGACGGTGCCCTCCTCGATCCACAGGCGCCTGGCGATCTCCGCGTTGCTCAACCCGCGCGCGATCTCCAGCAGCACCTCCCGCTCCCTCGGCGTCAGCCGGTCCAGCTCCGCGGTGGGCGGGCGCGGGCTGAGGCTGGCGAAGCGGTCGATCAGCCGGTGCGTCACCTGCGGGTCGACCAGCCCGTGCCCGCGGTGTGCCGCGCGGATCGCGTCCAGCAGCAGCCGCGGTTCGGAGTCCTTGAGCAGGAACCCCGTCGCCCCGGCCCGGAGCGCGCCGAAGAGGTACTCGTCGATGCCGAAGGTGGTCAGCGCGATGATCTTGGTGGCGCCGGATGCCCCGGCCAGCCTGGTGATCGCGCCGATCCCGTCCAGCCGGGGCATCCGGATGTCGAGCACCAGCACGTCCGGCCGGCACTCCTCGGTCCTGCGCACCGCCTCCGCGCCGTCTGCGGCCTCGGCGACGACCTCGATGTCCGGCTCGGCGTCCAGCACGAGCCGCAGCGCGGAACGGACCTCGGCCTGGTCGTCGGCGACGATCACCCGGATCATCGGCCCACCCGTGCCGGGAGCACCGCGCGGACGCGCCAGCCGTGCGGCCGCGCCACCGAGATCGTCACCGTCCCGCCGAGCAGTCGCGCGCGCTCGCGCATGCCGCGGACGCCCGAACCCTCCGCGCTGACATAAGTGCTGGGGCCGTTGTCCTGCACCGTGATCACGACGGAGTCCGCTTCGCGCGCGACGTTCACCGTGATCGCGCCGGCCCCGGAGTGCCTGATCGCGTTCGTCAGCGCCTCCTGCGCGAGGCGATAGCCGCCGTGGTCGATGAGCGGCGGCAGGTCGCCGATGTCACCGGTCACCTCGAACGTGATCTTTCTGTCCGATGTGGACAGTCGATCGACCAGCTCCGCGATCTCCTCGACCCGAGACCCGGAAGGCTTGTCCCGCAACGTTTCCAGCATGTCACGCACCTCGCTCAACGCCCGTGCGGCGAGATCGTTGATCGTGTTCAGGGTGGCTGTCGCGACCGGGGACGCGTCGGTGAGCACGTGGCGCGCGGCGGTGGCCTGCATCCGGATCGCGGTCAGGTGGTGGCCGACCGCGTCGTGCACCTCGCGGGCGATGCCCGCCCGTTCCTCGGCGACCGTCCGCGCGGCCTCCGCCCGGTGCAACCGCGCGAGCTGCTCCGCGCGCTCCGCCCGCAGTCGCACGGCGTAGCCCAGGACGGCGGGGGCGATCGAGGTGATGATCATTTCGGTGAGCACCGCCGTGGTGCCGACCGGGCGGGACGCGACCACGGCAGGCACCAGCAGGAAACCGAGCACGGAGATGGTCAGCACCACGGCCAGCCGGTTCGGGCGGTAGTAGGCCGCCGCACCGCACGCGGCCATCGCCACCACCTTCCCCGACCAGCCGGGCACCGCGAAACCGAGCAGTGCCACCACCGAGGACACCGTCGCGGCGGTCAGCGGCATCCGCTCGCGCAGCATCAGCGGAGCCGCGACGCCGATGCTGAGCACCGCGAGCGCCGTCGGTCGTGCAGGGGAGCCCTCGAGCAGCGCGGCGCCGAACACAGCAGCCGCGATCGCCGCGCAGCCGAGGGCGTCCCTGGTGGTGGACATGCCACGTTGGTACACCAGCTACGCCGGGCAGTGGGTGCCGGGCGCGGGCAGCTCCCCGTCGACGAGGTAGCGGTGCACCCGATCGCGCACGCACGCGTTGCGCCCGCCCCAGTACTGGGCGTGACCGCCCTCGGCGCTGAGGTAGCGCGCGCCGGGGAGCTGCGCGGCGACCCGCTTGCCGAACTCCGGCGGCGTGCCGTGGTCGTAGCTGCCGTTGGTGACCAGGGCGGGTGCCGCGTGCTTGGCCCTGATCGGCTTCGGCGGGTAGGTCCCGATCTTCGGCAGGCCCGCGCAGTGGTAACCCATGAGCCAGACATCGCGCCACCCCAGTCGCGGCGCCCGCACCCGGGCCTCGTTCTCCAAGCGCTTCAGGCTGTCGTAGCTCACGTCGTAGGGGAAGTCCGAGCAGAGCGCGATCCTGGACAGATCGGGATCCCTCGCACCTGGTCGCCGGGTCGCGATCAGCGTGGCGTCACCGGTGTCGGCCTGGGCGAGCGCCTTGGCGAACTCCGGCCACATCTGCTCGAAGCCGGGTGCCGCGGCCATGGCGATCTCCGAAGCGGTAACGGTTCGCCCCGCTCCCGGAGCGGGGATCGGATTCCTCTGTGCCGCAGCGATGACGCGGTCCCACGTGGCCAGGACGTCCTTGCCGCGCAACGCCGAGGCGGGGTCCTGCCCGGCCCACTTCGCGAAGCGGTGCAGGTTCGCCTCGGTCACCTCGGGGCCGGACAGCGCCCAGGAACTCATGTCCGGGTCGCTGTGGTCGAACACGCTGTCCAGGTACATGCGGTTGATCTTGTTGCCGAACAGCTCCGCGTAGTTCTGGCCGTAGACGGTTCCGTAGGAGTTGCCGTAGTAGTTCAGCTCGCGCTGGCCCAGCGCCACCCGGATCGCGTCGAGGTCGTGCGTGCTCTGCCACGAGTTCAGCTTGTCCCGCAACGAACCCAGCGCGGGAGTGCAGTCGTGGGCGAAGCGCCGGTTGGCCTCCGCGTACGCCTGGTAGGCCTCCCGGTTCGGCGGCCACGCCGTGAGGTCGGGGACCGGGGAGGGGGTCGGGCACGTGACGCCCCGGCTCGCGCCGAAGCCGCGCGGATCGAAGATGATCACGTCGAACCACCTGGTCAGCTCGGCGAAGCTGTCCTTGAGCCGCGGTACGTGCGCGACGGTCGGCCCCGGTCCGCCGAGGTTGGCCACGAGCGGGCCGAGCTTCGTCGCCTGGTCCCGCGCGGGGATCTTGGCGAGGCCGATGCTGGTCCGCTGCCCGTGCGGCCGCGCCCAGTCCACCGGTACCCGGACATCGGCGCACTGCACGCCTTCGCCGCAGTCGCGCCACCGCAAGGTTTCCGTGGCACCGGCCGCCGTGGTGAGCCCGGCGAGCAGGCCCGCGACGGCGGTGATCGTGATGGCTGCTCTCATGTCGTCGAGCCTCGCGGGCGGGAGGGGGCCGGCACGTCCATCCTGGGATAGATCTCTCTTGATTTGATAATCGTTTTCGATAAGCTCGGGTGATGCTGACGAAGGACGAGGCGGGCGCCATCCAGGCGGAGTGGGACCGCCAGCAGGAGGTCTACCTGCCCTACCGCGAGGAAGCGGCGAGCGCGCTCGTGGACCTGGTGCGGGACAAGGGCTCGCCGGTGCGCGTGCTGGACCTCGCGGGTGGGACGGGCACGCTTGCGCACCGCCTGCTCGCCCGGCTCCCGGAGGCGGAGGTGACCCTGCTCGACTTCAACCCGGTGCTGCGCGCCATCGCCGAGGCGTCGCTGCCCGGGGTCGAGCTGGTGCAGGCCGACCTGGGCTCGCCGGACTGGGTGGACGCGCTGCCGCACAAGCGGTACGACTTCGTGCTGACGATGACCGCGATGCACTGCTTCGCGGCCGAGCCGTTGCGGCGGGTCTACCGGGAAGTGCGCGGCATCCTGGTGCCCGGCGGGGCTTTCGCCAATGCGGACCGGATGATCGACGACGGTCTTCCCGGCTTCGCCGAGCCAGCCGGGTCCGGGGACGCGTGGGTGCGTTGGTGGGCAGGCATCGCAGCTCACCCGGTGCTCGGACCCCTTGTGGGACGACAGGGGCAGTCGGCCGACTTCCATCCGCCCGTGTCGTGGCACGTGGACGCGCTGCGCGCCGCCGGGTTCGCCGGGGTGGGAACCCTGTGGCGGCGGCGCGATCAGGCGGCAGTGCTGGCGATCAACGCTCCCGGTGGACCTGGAACGCCGCGAAGCTCTGGGCCACCGGCATGAGCTCGATGGTGTTGACGTTGAAGTGTGGCGGCTGCGCGGAAACCCAATGCACCGACTCCGCGATGTCCTCCGCGCTCAACGGCTTCATCCCGGCGTAGACGTCGTTCGCCTTGCCCTCGTCGCCGTCGAAGCGCACCACCGAGAACTCGGTGCCACCGCACATGCCCGGTTCGACGCAGGTGACCCTGACACCGGTCCCGTGCAGGTCGCTGCGCAGGTTGAGGCTGAACTGGTGCACGAAGGCCTTGGTGGCGCCGTAGACGTTGCCGCCGGGGTAGGGGTAGGTGCCCGCGATGGACCCGATGTTGATCACGTGGCCGCGGCCGCGCGCCACCATGCCCGGCAGCAGCGCGCGGGTGCAGTAGACCAACCCCTTGCAGTTGGTGTCGATCATCTGTTCCCAGTCGTCGAGATCGGCCTTGTGCGCCGGTTCGAGCCCCTTGGCCAGACCGGCGTTGTTGACCAGGACGTCGATCTCGGCGAACTCGGCGGGCAGGGTGGCGATCGCCGCCTCGACCGCCGTGCGGTCCTGCACGTCCAGTTCGAGCGGGAGCACGTTCGGGCCGAGTTCGCCCGCAAGCTCGGCGAGCTTGTCGGCGCGGCGGGCGGTGGCGACGACCCGCGCGCCCTCCGCGACGAACCGGCGCGCGATGGCGGCTCCGAATCCGGCGCTGGCACCGGTGACGAACACGGTCTTCTGCCTGGTCACAACGATCACCGTTCTGTTCGGGCTGCGATGCTGTCGAGGAAAGTGTGCAACGCGCCGTTGAACTCCTCGGTGCGTTCCAGGTTCGGCATGTGCGCGGCACCTTCCACGACCACCAGTGTGGAGTCCGGCAGCCGGTCGTGCATGAGCCGTGCGTCACTGATCGGCGTGTACTCGTCCTCGGTGCCGACCACCACGAGCGCGGGCACGGCGACCCGGCCGAGCATGTCCAGGTAGTCCGGCCGCTCCGCTCGCCCGAGCAATGCCGCGGCTGCGCCCTCAGGCGGCGCGGCGAGCATCATCCGCAGCACGTGCTCGGCCGCTGCCTCGTCCTCGGCGACCATCTTCCAGAGCACTTCCTCGGCGTACGGCCGCATGCCTTCTCGGAGCAATCGCGCGGCCATCTCGGCGCGGTTGCGCCTGCCGTCCCCGGTCTCCGCCTCGGCCGTCGTGTCGGCCAGCACCAGGCCGGTGATGCGCTCGGGGAACTGGCGGTGGCACTCCATGACGATCTGTCCGCCCATCGACAGCCCGCCGAGCACGAAGCGGTCGGCACCGCGGTGGTCGAGCAGCGTCGCGATGTCCTTCGCGAAGGTGCTCAACAGCGTCTTTCCCGGCACCACAGTGGTTTCACCGTAGCCGCGGAGATCGGCGGCGATCACCCGGAAACCGCGCTCCGCGAAGTGCTCGGTCTGCGGGCGCCACATGCTGCGGTCGAAGGGGTGGCCGTGCACCAGGACGAGCGTCTGCTCGCCGGAGCCGAGGTCGTCGTAGCCGAACGTGATGCCGCCGAGGGTTACCGTGCTCATGACAACGACGCTAAGCAGGCCGATAATCGAGTGCAATGAGCACAATGTTCTCGGAGCAATGAGTGGACGACTACCGGATCATCGCGGACGCCATCGCCGCCGACATCGCCGCCGGTCGCCTCCGGCCGGGCGAGCGGCTGATCCCGCAGCGGCAGTTCGCGCGCAGGCACCGCATCGCAGGCTCGACCGCGGCGCGGGTGTACGGCGAGCTGGTGCGGCGGGGGCTCGCGGTCGGCGAGGTGGGCAGGGGCACGTTCGTCCGTGCCGGCAAGCCACCGCTGGAGACCGCGCTGGCCGAGCCCGGTGGAGCGCGCGTCGACCTCGAACTGAACTTCTCCGTGCTGCCGGAACAGCCGGGTCTGCTCGCACGCAGCATGGAGCGCCTGATGCGCCCCGACGTCTTCGGTACGGCCCTGCAACCCGTTGTGGTGCAAAGCGATCCGGGCACTCGGGAGATCGCTGCGTCGTTGCTGGGGCGGACCGGATGGGCGCCGTCACCGGACAACGTGATCTTCGCGGGCAACGGCAGGCAGGCGATCGCCGCCGCCATCGCCGCGCTCGTTCCGGTGGGCGAACGCCTGGGAGTCGAAGCGCTGACTTATCCGGTGGTGAAAGCGATCGCGGCGCGGCTGGGCATTACGCTCGTGCCGATCCCCATGGACTCCCAAGGCATCGACCCGGATGCGCTCCGCGCCGCCAACGTCCGCGCGGTGTACCTGCAGCCGACCTTGCACAACCCGCTGGGCACGTCGATGCCGCGCAGTCGCCGCGAGGACGTCGCGGACGCGGTGCGGCAGCTGGGGATCTACGCGATCGAGGACACGATCTACACCTTCCTCCGCGACGAGATCGCGCCGCTGGCCGCACTCGCCCCCGAGCGCACGGTGTTGGTGGACAGCCTGTCCAAGCGCATCTCGCCCGGCCTCACTGTGGGATTCCTCGTCGCCCCAACGGATCTCGTGGATCGAATTGCCGGAGCAGTGCGGTCCGGGACGTGGGCAGCGCCCGGCTTCGCGCTGGCGGCGGCGTCGTGCTGGATCTCCGACGGAACCGCCGCCCTGATCGCTTCGGCCAAACGGCAGGACGCGGCGGCTCGACAAGCCTTGGTGCGCAAGGAACTCAGCGATTTCGTGGTCGTCGGGGACATGCAGGCGTACCACTGCTGGTGGGAGCTGCCCGAGGCTTGGCGCGCGGAAACGTTCGTCGCAGCCGCTGCCCGCAGGGGGATCGCGGTCAGCCCGGCGGCAGCGTTCGCGGTCGGCTCGGGCCGTGCTCCCAACGCGGTGCGCGTCGCCACCTCCGCCCCCGCGCCGGACGTCCTCGCGACCGCACTCCGCACGCTCGCCGCCCTCGCCCGCTCATCCCCCGAATTCTCCGAGATCCACTAGGGAAGGAGCAGGCGGACGGGGGTGGCCTCGCGGACGTGGAAGACGACGTCGAACCACTCGTGGAGCGAACCGCCGGACAGGTGGTGGTCGGGCTCGGGGAGCGGGCCGATGACGCGGGTCTTGCGCGCGAGGGAGTCCGAGGGCGGAACGAGGTAGAACGCGTCGAGGTCCACCTGCTCGAACGCGGCCTCTGCGAAATCCGCGGGCGGGGCCGGCACGGGGAAGAGCACATCGCCGTGGTGGAAGGTCAGCCCCACCGACACGAAGTCCGAGCCGTATCGCTCACGCAGATGGCCGCCCGCGGTGGTGGACGGACTGCTGATCGCGGTGTGGGCGAGACCGCCCCAGTAGACGACCTTGTGCCCGGTCCGCTCCTGCCAGGCGATCGTGTTGTCGGCCAGCTGCCGTTCGAGATCGCCCGACGTCGACATCGGCCTGGGCGGGTGCGCGATCCGCACTGGGTCGTGGGGATGCCGCTCGTTGTAGGCGCGAAGCCAGCGAACGGTTTCCAGGATTTCCTCCGTGCGCCAAAAACTCCGTGCTCCGGCGAGCACTTCGCGCGGGTCACCGAGCCCGGAGCGCACGTAGTCGTCGAGGTAGACGCTGGCCACGTCGTCGCCTTCCAAAGCCAGTGATCGGAATCCCTTGTGCTCGACGAGGAATCGAAGGATCCGGTGGGAGAAAAGGGAGAGTTCGCGCGCTGTGCGGGCTGACGCGCCGAGGGCGACGACCTTGGCATCGCCCACCATCACGGCGAAGGACAGCAGGTCATCCTGTGCGGCGGTCGGGTCGACGGAGACGGGCAGGGCGTAGTCGGTGATCGTCATGGCGCCCAGCGTCCAACCTCCACAGCGGTTGAGGTCAAGTCGCGCCAGGCTGTTTCCGCGGATCGGAAGGCGCACTGCTGAAGAATCCCTTCCGGTGGCTCACGTGCTTTTCACCCGCGCTCCAACAGCGTGAAGACATGGAATTGACCAGGCGAACCCTGTTGGCGCTGACGGGAGCAATGGCCTTGAGCGGACCCACTCCTGCTTCTCCCGGCACGACTCGCGCGGCGCTGTTCCGCGGTGTCGGAAAACCGCTCTCCGTCGAGGAGATCCAGCTCGACCCGCCCGGCCCGACCGAGGTCCAGGTCCGCATGGCGGCGGTCGGGCTCTGCCACACCGATCTGCACGTGCTCCGCGGTGAGCGGCAGGTGGCGATGCAGCCGATGGTGCTGGGGCACGAAGGTTCCGGAGTCGTGGAAGCGATCGGGGCCAACGTGCGCGGCGTCGCCGTGGGGGACCACGTCGCGCTGACCTGGCTGCCCGCGTGCGGCGTCTGCCGGTGGTGCCGCGCCGGGCTGCACCACCGCTGCGCCGAGAGCGGACGCATCCTGCGCGGCCCGCAGCTCGACGGCACCTATCGCCGCCGCGACGCCGCCGGAGGCGATGTCGGGTCCTTCTGCCTGGTGGGCGCCTTCGCCGAGCGGACGGTGGTGGACCAGGCGAGCGTGGTCGTCGTCGATCGGAGCCTCCCCCTCGACGTCGTGGCGCTGTCGGCGTGCGGGGTGCCCGCGGGCGTCGGCGCGGTCACCAACGCGGCGCGGGTCCGGCGCGGGGAAACCGTGGTCGTGATCGGTGTGGGCGGTGACGGGATGAACGCCGTGCAGGGAGCCCGCATCGCGGGCGCGCGCGTGGTCATCGCGGTCGACCTCCAGGCGTGGAAGCTCGACGCGGCAAAGAGTTTCGGCGCCACGCACGTGATCCAGGCGGGAGCGGGCGTCGACCTGCCTGCCCGGGTGCGCGAGCTGACCGACGGCGTGGGGGCCGACCACGCGTTCGTCTGCGTCGACCCCGCCGCCACGCTGCTCGACGCCAGCAGGGCGACCGCGGTGGGCGGCACCGTGGTGATGACCGGCCTGACCCCGGAGGGCGTTGCCGCCACACCGATCCCGCCGTCCGAGCTGCTGCGCGGCCAGAAAACGCTGATCGGCTCACTGTACGGCTCGACGAGCCAGCGCACGGGCATCCCGGAGGTGCTGCGGCTCTACCGCGACGGCTCGTTGCGGCTCCGCGAGATGATCACGCGGACCTACCGGCTCGACGAGATCAACCAGGGCTACGCCGACCTCGCCGCCGGGCGGAACTTGCGCGGAGCCGTGGTGTTCAGTTGACGGAGTGAGTGCTCACTCCGCACACTGGGGGCATGACACCCACGGAGAACACCCGGCGGAGGGCCCCGGGGATGAGCGTCGGGGAGCGGCGCTCGATGATCGTCCACGCCGTGCTGCCGCTGCTGGTCGAGCACGGTCCCGCGGTCACCACCAGCCAGATCGCCCGTGCTGCCGGTATCGGCGAGGGCACCATCTTCCGCGCCTTCAAGGACAAGGAGGAGCTGTTCGACGCGTGCACGGCCGAAGCGCTGCGCCCGGACCGCGTGCTGGACGCGATCGCGGAGATCCCGCTCGACCAGCCGCTCGAACAGCGCCTCGCCGAGGCCGCCGACGCGCTCGGCGCGCACCTGGAGCGGATGAGCGCGTTGATGGCGGCGCTGCACCCGCTGGGCAGGGGGCGCCGCTCGCCGATGAAGGGCGGGCGCCGCGAGTCGATGAACGCGATGCGCGAGGCCGTCGCCGAGCTGTTCGCGCCGGACCAGGACCGCCTTCGCCTGCCGGCGGGCCAGCTCGCGTCGCTGTTCCTCGCCCTGCTCTTCAGCGGGAAGCGGCTCAGCCTCGACGACAGCCCGAGCACGCGCGAGATCATCGACGTCTTCCTGCACGGCGCGCTGGGGGCCGCGTGATCCCAGGAGGAGGATTCGAAGCCCTGTTCGCGCGGCGGGGTGGGCGGCGGGCCGCCGCGACGGTGCCCGACAGCGGGCTGACCGGCTCCGCCGACATCCCCGAGGCGGCACCGCCGGAGCGGCCGAAGGGTCTGCGCTCGCGGCTCGCCCGCATGCGCACCTCGGTCGCGGGCACCGTCAGCGGCCTGCCGAAGGTGGCCAGGCTGACCTGGCAGGCGAGCCCGGTGCTGACCATCGTGATCACCCTGATCACCTTGCTGTCCGGACTGCTCCCCACGGTCACCGCCTACGTGGCGAAGCTGTTGCTGGACTCCGTGGTCGCGGCGATCCAGCACCGGGGCAGCACCACCGACATCGTGTGGGTGGCCGTGCTGCAGTTCGGGGTCCTCGCGCTGACCTCGATCAGCGGGGCGGTGACGACCGTCGCGCAGACGCTGTTGCAGGAGCGGATGACGCTCACCGTGCGGCACCAGGTGATGGACCACGCGAGCGAGCTGCACCTGGCCTACTTCGAGGGCTCGGAGTCCTACGACACGCTCCGCCAGGCCGCCCAGGAGGCGCCGCGCCGCCCGCTGTCGATGATGACCTCGGCGTTGCTCCTGCTCCGCTCCGCGATCACGTTCAGCAGCATGATCGCGCTGCTGGTGGTGGTCAGTCCGGTGCTCGCGCTGGTCGCGTTGCTCGCGCCGATCCCGGCGTTCATCTCGCAGTCCAAGTACGGCGCGCGCACCTTCTGGCAGACCTTCGTGATGTCGCCGATCAAGCGGCGGATGGACTACCTGTCCTCCCTCGTCACGACCGACACCTACGCCAAGGAGACCAAGCTCTTCGGCCTCGGCGGCTACTTCGTCGACCGGTTTCGCAAGCTCGGTGAAGTTTCCTATGAGCGCCAACGGAAACTGGCCGTCAAGGGCAGTATCAGCTCGACCTCGTGGGGCTTGCTGAGCACCCTGACGGGCTCGGTGATGGCGCTCTACATCGCCCTGGAGGCCGTCGCGGGCAGGCTCACCCTGGGCGATCTCGCCCTGTACACCGCCGCCGCGACCGCGGTGCAGTCCTCCGTTTCCGGGCTGTTCACGGCTTTTTCGGGGATGTACGAGAACAACCTGTACCTCGACACCCTCTACAAGTTCCTCGCCACCAAGCCGCAGATCGGTCCTCCGACGGCACCGCGCCCGTTTCCGTCCACTGTGGAAGGACACATCGAGTTCCGCGAGGTCACCTTCACCTATCCCGGTGCGGACGAGGCGGCGCTGGACGGGGTGAGCTTCGAGATCCGGCCGGGGGAGACGGTCGCCGTGGTCGGGCGCAACGGCGCGGGCAAGTCGACGCTGTTCAAACTGCTGTGCCGGCTCTACGACCCGACCGGCGGCCAGATCCTGCTCGACGGCGTGGACATCCGCGACTACGACCCGGTCGAGCTGCGGAAACGGATCAGCGCGATGTTCCAGGACTACGTGACCTATCAGGGCACGGCAGCGGAGAACATCGGCCTGGGCGATCTGAACCGCCTTGAGGACCGGGAACACATCGAGGAGTCGGCGCGCCGCGCGGGTACCGACGAACGCATCTCCCGGCTGCCCCGCGGTTATGACAGCCCGCTCGGCCGGTGGTTCGACAAGGGCGTGAGCCTGTCCGGCGGCGAATGGCAGAAGATCGCACTGGCGCGGGCTTTCCACCGCGAGGCTCCGCTGCTCATCCTCGACGAGCCCACCTCGGCGTTGGACGCGCAGGCCGAGCACGAGCTCTTCTCGCGGCTGCGCGAACTGGCTTCCGGGAGGACGACGCTCTACATCTCCCACCGCTTCTCCACCGTGCGGCAGGCGGAGCGCATTCTATTGCTGGAAAAGGGGAAGGTCGCCGAGTACGGCACGCACGAGGAACTGATGGCGGCCGGCGCGGGCTACGCCGAGCTGTTCGAGCTGCAGGCCCAGGCCTACCTGGCCGACCGCTAGGGCGTAGAGGAAGGGCCCTTCGCCGATCCCCATCGCGAAGGGCCCTTCCTGCGGCGTCGGGGCCGACAGTATTGTGCCTTCCCGGAACGGCGCGTGAACCGCGTATGAGCATGCTTCAGGCTGCTCTGAATCCCCTGGAAGGGAAACAACGTTCAAGCGTTCGCGATGACACGCTTGTCGTAGCCCGCGCCGACCAGTCGCTCGTATGCCACCCAAACGTCGGCGGGCATCTCCTGTGGGAGCGCCAAGCCCTGCTCGCCGTAGACGCGGATCCGCTGAGTGTCCGCGACGACGGTGTTGATGACGCGGTCGTCGTCACCGATCCCGGCCAGGTAGTCCTCCAAGCCGATGTCCTGCGACGCACAGACCACCTCTACCTCCGGCCAGATCCTGCGGCACGAGGCATAGGCGCGACGCTGCTGGTACGGCCGCGACACCAGCATCACCGACGAGATCTCCCGTGTTCCCAACAGGGCGCGCGACAGCTCGATGTTCGCGCCCGTGTGCTTCGCCGCATGCTCCACCAACACCGCGTCATCAGGCACGCCTAGGGAAAGCGCCTGCTCGCGGTAGTGGACCGCCTCCCCGCGCGGGAATCGGTCCACTGTGGTCGGTGCGTTGGACCCGCTGAAGACGATCAGCGGGAACCAGCCGTCGTGGAACAACTCCGCCGTGCGCGTGGCCACGCCCAGGTCGTGACTGCCGAGGCCGATCGCCACGTCGCACCGGCGGAGTTCGTGTCCCATGTGGTTGTAGTCCCACAACAGCTGGACATCGGCCAGGAGGTCAGCCACCGACGTAGGCCGCCAGGTGCTTGCCGGTGAGCGTGGTGGGGGAGGCGACCAGCTCGGCGGGGGTGCCCTCGAAAACGATCTTTCCGCCGTCGTGGCCCGCGCCGGGGCCGAGGTCGATGATCCAGTCCGCGTGCGCCATGACCGCCTGGTGGTGCTCCACGACGATCACGGACTTGCCGGAGTCGACGAGCCGGTCCAGCAGGCCGAGCAGCTGCTCGACGTCGGCGAGGTGCAGACCGGTCGTGGGCTCGTCGAGCACGTAGACGCCGCCCTTCTCGGCCATGTGCGTGGCCAGCTTGAGCCGCTGGCGCTCGCCGCCGGACAGGGTGGTCAGCGGCTGGCCGAGGCTCAGGTAGCCCAGCCCGACGTCGACCAGCCGGTCGAGGATCGCGTGCGCGGCCGGGATGCGCGCCTCGCCTTCGCCGAAGAACTCCCTGGCGTCGGTGACCGACATCGCGAGCACCTCGCTGATGTCCTTGCCGGTGTCACTGCCGCCGAGTCGATATTTCAACACTGCCGCCTGGAACCGCTTGCCCTCGCACTCCTCGCACGGGTTGGCGATCCCGGCCATCAGCGCCAGGTCGCTGTAGATGACTCCCGCGCCGTTGCAGGTGGGGCACGCCCCCTCGGAGTTCGCGCTGAACAGTGCGGGCTTCACCCCGTTGGCCTTGGCGAAGGCCTTGCGGATCGGCTCCAGCAGCCCCGTGTAGGTGGCCGGGTTGCTCCGGCGCGAGCCGCGGATCGCGCCCTGGTCGATCGACACCACACCGGCTCCGGCGGGCACCGACCCGTGCACGAGTGAGCTCTTGCCGGAGCCCGCGACACCGGTGATCACGCAGAGCACGCCGAGCGGGATGTCCACGTCGACCTTCTGCAGGTTGTGCTTCGTGGCACCGCGGATCTCCAGCGCGCCGGTGGCCTTGCGCACCGTCTTCTTGAGCTTGGCCCGGTCGTCGAGGTGGCGGCCGGTGATCGTGTCGCTGGCCCGCAGCCCCTCGACGGTGCCCTCGAAGCAGATGGTGCCGCCCGCGGTCCCGGCGCCGGGCCCGAGGTCGACGACGTGGTCGGCGATGGCGATGGCCTCCGGCTTGTGCTCGACGACGAGCACCGTGTTCCCCTTGTCCCGCAACTGCACCAGCAGCTCGTTCATCCGCTGGATGTCGTGCGGGTGCAGGCCGATGGTCGGCTCGTCGAAGACGTAGGTGACGTCGGTCAGGGCCGAGCCGAGGTGGCGGATCATCTTGACCCGCTGCGCCTCACCGCCGGAGAGCGTGCCGGCGGGCCGCTCCAGCGAGAGGTAGCCCAGCCCGATCTCCACGAACGAGTCGAGGGTGTGCTGCAGCTTCTCCAGCAGCGTCGACACCGACGGCTCGGTGAGGCCGCGGACCCACTCGGCGAGGTCGCTGATCTGCATCGCGCACGCGTCGGCGATGCTGATCTTCTTGATCTTCGAGGAGCGGGCCAGCTCGCTGAGCCGGGTGCCCGCGCACTCGGGGCAGGTGGTGAAGGTGACCGCGCGCTCGACGAACGCGCGGATGTGCGGCTGCATCGACTCCTTGTCCTTGGACAGGAACGACTTCTGGATCTGCGGCACCAGGCCCATGTAGGTCAGGTTGACGCCGTCGACCTTGATCTTGGTGGCGTCCCTGTAGAGCAGGTCGTGCAGCTGCTTCTTGGTGAACTTGCGGATCGGCTTGTCCGGGTCGAAGAAACCGCAGCCGCGGTAGATGCGCCCGTACCAGCCCTCCATGCTGTAGCCGGGGATGGTGATGGCGCCCTCGTTGAGCGACTTGTTCTCGTCGTAGAGCTGGGTCAGGTCGATGTCGTTGACCGAACCGCGGCCCTCGCAGCGCGGGCACATGCCGCCGGTGATGCTGAACTCGCGGCGCTCCTTGACCTTCTGCCCGGCCTTCTCGATGGTGACCGCGCCCGCCCCGCTGATGGAGGCGACGTTGAAGGAGAACGCCTGCGGGGAGCCGATGTGCGGTTTGCCGATCCGGCTGAACAGGATGCGCAGCATCGCGTTGGCGTCGGTCGCGGTGCCGACCGTGGAGCGCGGGTCGGCGCCGAGCCGCTGCTGGTCCACGATGATCGCGGTGGTCAGCCCTTCGAGCACGTCGACCTCGGGGCGCGCCAGGGACGGCATGAAGCCCTGGACGAAGGCGCTGTAGGTCTCGTTGATCAGCCGCTGCGACTCGGCGGCGATGGTGCTGAACACCAGCGAGCTCTTGCCGGACCCCGAGACGCCGGTGAACACCGTCAGCCTGCGCTTCGGGATCTCGACGCTGACGTCCTTGAGGTTGTTCACGCGCGCTCCGTGCACGCGGATCAGGTCGTGGCTGTCAGCGAGGTGCGACGCAGGCGGCTGCGTCTTCTTCTTCGTGGCCATGCTCGTTCGTCTCCGTAGCTGTTGCGCGGTGGCCGCCTGCGTCGTCGCGGCGAGGGGGATCGGGGTCAGCTGGTTTGCTGGATGCGGATCGTGTTGCCCGCGGGGTCGCGCACGGCGCAGTCACGAACGCCGTAGGGCTGGTCGGCGGGTTCCTGGATGACCTCGGCGTTGCCGGCCACCAGCTTCGCGAAGGTGCCGTCGACGTCGGGCGTCGCCAGGACGATGCCACCGTAGGTGCCTTTGGCCATCATCTCGGTGATGGTGCGGCGCTCGTCCTCGGTGATGCCGGGGTCGACCGCGGGCGGGTGCAGCACGATGGACGTCCGCGGCTGGCCGACGGGACCGACCGTGATCCAGCGCAGGCCGTTGTAGCCGACGTCGTTGCGGACCTCGAAACCGAGCGTGTCGCGGTAGAAGGCCAGGGCGGCCTCCGGGTCGTCCTGGGGCAGGAAGCTGGCATGAATATTCAAATCCATGCCGGTCAGGCTATGTGTGGCCGGATGCCCGCGCTTCTCGATTCCTGATCGGTCTGGTCACCTGTTTGGCCACGCACGACGGGATCCCGGCCGTCGCGTCCGCCTGCTGCTGCCGGTATGCGCTCGGCGGCATGCCCACCAGCTCGGTGAAGCGGGTGCTGAAGGTGCCCAGCGACGAACAGCCCACCTCGAAGCAGACCTCGGTGACGCTGAGGTCGCCGCGCCGCAGCAACGCCATGGCCCGCTCGATGCGCCGGGTCATCAGGTAGCCGTACGGTGACTCTCCGTAGGCGATCCGGAACTGGCGGCTGAGGTGACCCGCCGACATGTTCACCCCGCGGGCGAGCGCCTCGACGTCGAGCGGCTGCGCGTACTCCCGGTCGATCCGGTCGCGGACCCGGCGCAGCCTCGCGAGGTCCCGCAGGTGCTGCTCCGGGGTCGGCTTGCTGGTCACAGGCGCGATGGTGCCACAAGTTCGGGCAGGTCAGGGACCGAACGCCGCCACGAACGCGGCCTTGCCGCCGAGAACCGGCACGACGAGCCGGGTGTGGTCGAGCGCGACCGCGATGCCCGCGCCCGGCCTGGGACGGAGGGTGTAGTCGCGGTCACTGGAGAGCACGACCAGCTCGAGCTTGTTGCCCGCGGGCAGGACGTGATCCATCGGCTGCAGTTCAACGGTGAGTGAGTACTGCTCTCCCGGCTTCACCGGCTCGGTGCGGTCGAGCCGCCCGCGGTTCTGCGGGTCGGCCCAGCCACGCGTGATCACCTTCGCGGTGCCGTCCGGCGCGCGGTCGACCAGGACCGCGGTCACGTTCGCGGCGGGGCGGTCGAAGGAGAGCTCCAGCTCCGCCTTGATAGCGCCGCTGACGCGCAGTGCCCGCTTGGCCGCAGGTGTCGCGTACGCCAGCCGGGTGTCGGAGTTCGGCAACGTGATCAGCTGCTCGACCTTCTTGCTCGCGTCGTCGACCAGCTTCTCCACGCCACGAGCGGGCTTGAGACCGAGACCTCCGGTGGCCGCGCCGCCCGGCTGTGGGTGGAGCGAGACGTCACTGCTGCCCGGAACGGGCCAGTCGGCTTCGGTGGCCCAACTGTTGTCCTCGCGCTGAATGGTGACGCGGGGCTCCGCTTCGACGTTGTTCTGGTGGCCGAACAGGTAGCGGGTGAACCATCGGTTGAGCGCCTTCTGCCACTCTTCCTTGCGCACGTTCACCGGGTCGCCGTGCTCGTGCCGATGCCACCAGATCTTGACCGGCACCTTGTTCGCCTTCAAAGCGCTGTACCACTGCGCGGCCTGCTTGGTCTTGACGTTCCAGTCGTTCAACCCGTGCGCGATCAGCGTCGCCGCGCGCACCTTGTTTGCGTCGTTGAGGTAGTTGCGCTCGTCCCAGAACGGGCTGTAGTCACCGGTGAGGCGGTCTTGCTTCTCGGTGAGTTCGTTGATGACGGGTTTGCAGATCTCGCGGTCCGCGCGGCTGTTGACCCGCGTGGCGAGCCAGTCCGCATCCTCGCCTTGGTAAGCGCCTGGCGCGACAACAGCGCCACCGGCGCGGTAGTAGTCGTACCAACGGGAAATGGCCGCCATCGGCACGATCGCCTCAAGGCCCTTCACGCCGGTGGAAGCCACAGCGTTCGGCAGCGTGCCGTTATAAGACAGACCCGTCATGGCCGTCTTGCCCGTGGTCCACGAAGCCACCGAGGGCTTGTTGTTGATATCGCGCGCCGTAGTGCGGCCATTGAGCCAATCCACCACCGAACGCGCACCGATGGTCTCGTTGCGGCCGCCCGAAGTCGGGCAACCCGTGGACTCGCCAGTCCCAAGGGAATCCGCGTACACCAAGGCGTAGCCGCGGGCGAGGTAGTACTTCTCGTCTGCGTGCTCCGGAATGTCACGGGGACTCGGGCCGGAGCTGCCCAGCGCCGCCGACACTCGCGGGTCTTTCTCCGGCCCAGCGTCCGGAACGTCCCGGCGGTCCGGTCTGCGCGGCCAGCCCGGTACGTACAGGTCGACGTCCACATTGTGCTTCGGAGGCCGCTGCCCACCGCCGAAGTACGGACTGATCCGGAAGATGACGGGCGATTTCAAGCTCTGGTTCGTCGCGCGGAGCCGCAACACCTCCGTGCGCACCTCGTCGTCCTTGCCGTCCCGATCGCTGTCGATCGGAGCCCGGACGAACACCTTCTCCCGCACGACATCCGCCGGGTCGAACACTGGCTGCGCCTCGCCGTGGGCGAACACCGGTTGCTGCGGCGGCGCGGTGGCCCCGGTCAGCGGCAACACCACCATCGCCGCCAGCAGGACGGTCCGTGCACGCCTCATCGGCTTCTCCCTGAAATGTCACTTCGCGGAGCAACGCGCTGAGAATAGTATTGAGCACGGCCCCTCGATTCCATTTCGGGGCGAGAAGACACTGATGGGGTGAAGTCGTTCTTTTCGTGGCTGTCCGAATTCTGCTCGTGCGAGCAACCTCGGAGTTCGATGCGCGTCCCTGTGCAAAGATCGGCCCCTCACCGGGTTTCTCCGGTGAGGGGCCGATCCGTGCTCAGCAGTTGCCGTCGGTGCGGGCGGTGTACTCGTACGCGCCTCCCGGACCGGTCGAGCCGTTGGCGACGAAACCGAGCTTGACGGTGCCGTGGTCGGCAACGCACTTGTAGTGGTCGTGCCGCCAGCCCACGGCCATGTTGCCCGTCATGACGTTGAGCCGAAAAGGTTTGGGCGCGCAGTTGTTGTACATGTACTCCACGCCGCCGCTCACCGACCGCGTGTAGTTGCCGCACGTCGCGGCTTCGGCCTCGCCGACCGAGGCCAAGAGGGAACTGGCCGCGACGGCCGTCGAAACAAGCATGGCAACAGTGAACTGGCGGGAAAGCATCCGGAAACCTCATTCAAGACAGGGAGCCTGACAGGTCGGCCAGGGTAGAAGTCCCGCCATCTCGCCGGGTGTTGTGTCCCTGTGAATTTGGGATAATGGTGAACCCATAGGTGCTGGTCAACGCCCCGACCTGACCTCCTGTCAGCTCGGGCGGATGCAGACTGTCGACGTCGCGCAAAACAGTGACAGGCACTGGCGACGCAAGGCGCACTCATGGCTTCACAGGTACTCAGGCGGAGAGATTTCCCTCCGAATCCTCTGCCGCGAACAGTACTTCCCTCCCGTCTGGCTTCGCCGTTGGCTGCTTGGCCGTACGACCTTCGACATGCGGCTGTATCCCTGTGGCTGAACGCCTGGGGTTCCGGCAACCGAAGCCGCAGCTCAGGCGGGGTGCTCGGGGGCGTTCCTGCTCAAGATCTGAGCGAAGTGCGCGGCGGACCCAGGGAGCATGAACGGAAGTCCCGTAGCGATCGGGCGTCTTCCTCGAAACCTTGACGACAATGCTCTTCGCTCGGGCGCTCAATGGTTAATGAATCATTCAACCAAGGCGGTTGGTCGCCTGCGGCAGGGCAGGAGTCGAAGATTTCTGATCTTGAAATCAAGCTGAAGGGTGAGGAGTTGCCGGGTCCAGGAGGAACTCTCCGGGTGGGCCAGGATGGCTTGTTGATTGATCGTGAACACTGATCCACACGGTGAGGTGACTCAGGTCCCTGTGCCACGACCGGGCGACTTGGTGAAGTACGTCCCTGTTCGGGTCATCGCTCCGACGTCGACTGTTCGTCATGCTGGGGGCGTCTACCAACGGAGCCGTTGACCGGCGTGACGTGTGAGCGGTGCAGGAGGGGGCAGTTGGCCTGCCCCCCTGCTCGCCTGAGGATGGACAGCCTGGAAGCCTGCTTGGCTCACGGGACGTCCACCGTCTGGTTCGAAGGTGGCGGCGGAGCGGGCTGGGCGCCGGCGGACCGCAGCGGACGAAAAAGTTCAAGCCCTGACTAGTTTGTGCTGGTCAGGGCTTGCTTGAGATGGTGCCCCCGGCAGGAATCGAACCTGCGACACACGGTTTAGGAAACCGATGCTCTATCCCCTGAGCTACGAGGGCGGGCAGTCCGGCTAGATCATACGACCGCCGCCAAGCCGGTTGGAGGGTGGGCCGCTTCGACGGTGTTGATGGGCTGGCATTGACCCGAGAGCGTGACGCGAGCCACAGTTCGGAAAGGTTGTTTCCGAATTGCGGAGGTTCCGATGGAGATCGAACTGTCCCGCCGCACCCTGCTCCGCGGCGTCGCGGGCGCGAGCCTGGCCGTGGGCGCCGGGCTGTACACCGCGACGCCGGCCCTGGCCGTCCCGGCTCCGGCCATCACCAACTGCGCGGGCTGGAACGCGCGGCCCGCGAAGTCGACGCCGCAGCTGCTCGACCACAAGCCGACGGTGCTGATCGTGCACCAGACCGAGACCCCGAACTCCACGGACTACAGCAAGGCGCACGCCTACTCGATGGCCCGTTCCATCCAGAACCACCACATGGACAGCAACGGGTGGATCGACAGCGGGCAGCAGTTCACGATCAGCCGCGGCGGGCACGTCCTGGAGGGGCGGCACCGCAGCCTGTCCGCGCTCAAGGGCGGCAAGCAGCACGTGCTCGGCGCGCACGTCGGTGGGCACAACACCACGCACATCGGGATCGAGAACGAGGGGACCTACCACACCGTCACGCCACCGGACCAGCTGTGGGCCTCGCTGGTGACGATGTGCGCCTACATCTGCCAGCAGTACGGAATCAAGGTGGCGAACATCAAGGGCCATCGTGACTACAACGCGACTGACTGTCCTGGCAACAAGCTTTACAGCATGTTGCCAAAGCTGAGGCAGGACGTGTCCAAGCTGCTGGGCTGACCTGGCGGGAGTTCGTCGCCGGTAACCCTCCGTTTGCCGCTGTTCCCCGAGTGGGTGTCGCGCCGGAGCCCCTGACGTGGTGAGATAACCGGACCGTAACGCCGGTGGGTGATACTGCCCATCGGTACAAGCCCATGAACACGACGCGTCAGTCGGGGAGGCGTCCGTGATCAAAGTTCTGTTGGTGGATGACGAGGACCTTGTTCGATCCGGCCTTCGAATGATCTTGTCGAGTGCCGGTGACATCGAGGTTGTCGGGGAGTGTGACGACGGTTGCCTGGTGGTGGACCGGGTGCGGCAACTGCGCCCGCACGTGGTCCTGCTGGACATCCGGATGCGCACCACGGACGGCCTGTCCGCCCTGCGACGGCTGCGTGCGCTGCCGGACCCGCCTCGGGTCGCCATGCTGACCACCTTCGACATAGATGAGTACGTCAGCGAGGCCCTGCGCCTCGGTGCCAGCGGTTTCCTGTTGAAGGACACCGAACCCGCCCAGCTCGTCCGGGCGGTGCGCGATGTGGCGCGCGGTGGCGCGGTGCTCGATCCCGGGGTCGCCGCGCGCGTGCTCGCCGCGGTGGCCAACGGGGAGCGCGCCGCCGAGCCCGCCCGCACGTTGCTCGGGTCCCTGTCCGAGCGCGAACGGGAGGTCCTCGCCCTGATCGGGCAGGGCATGTCCAACGCCGAGATCGGTGGTGCCCTGCACCTGTCCGAGGCCACGGTGAAGGGCTACGTGTCCTCGGTGCTCGGCAAGATCGGGGCGGTGAACCGGGTACAGGCCGCGTTGGTCGCGTACCGCGGTGGGTTGATCGCTTGACCGGGTGACCCGTCGGTCTGGATCACTCCAGGCCGACGGGCTGCTCGGACGCCAGCACCGTGCCGTCCGCCCCGGGGTGCACCTCCACCCGGTTGCGGCCCTGGCGTTTCGCCCGGTAGAGCGCGATGTCGGCGGCGGCGAACAGCTGGTCCAGCTTGGCCGGTCCGGCCGCGACGCCGATGCTCACGGTCGGCCGTTTGATGTTGCCGAGCACCATCGACCAGTCGTGGTCGTCCACCGCGGCGCGGATGCGCTCGGCCACGACCGGGCCGACGTTGTGCCGGTCCTCGCTGGTGTCCACGAGCAGCACCACGAACTCGTCGCCCGCCCAGCGCGCCACGAGATCGTCAGTGCGGCACTCGCGGCGCAGCAGCTGGGCGATCTCGCGCAGCGCAGCGTCGCCCGCGGCGTGCCCCGCGTCGTCGTTGACGCCCTTGAACCAGTCCACGTCGACCAGCACCAGCCATGGCAGCCGTCCGCGCGCCGCGGTCCGCTCCAGCAGGTGCGGTGCCGCGCGCTCCAGGCCGAGCCGGTTCGCCAGCCCGGTCAGCGGGTCCCGCGCCGCAGCCTCCTGGGCCGCCATCGCCAGGCGCTGCGCCTGCACGGCGAGCCTGCGCTGCTCCAGGGCCTGGCCCAGTCCTTCCTGCAGCGTCTCCGTGGCCTTGCGGCTGGACTTGAGGCTCCTGCGCAGCGCCTCCGCCTCGCCGACGGAGTCGCCGAGGGAATTGCAGATGTCGGCCAGGTCCAGGGAGAACCGGAACAGCAGCGAGGTGTCGTTGATCTTCTCGGCCTCCGCCACCGCGCGGGCGGCCAGCGTGCGCGCCTCGGCCAGGTCCCCGCGCTCGCGCTGGACCACGGCGAGCACCCAGTGGCCGACCGCCTGGCCCCACCAGTCCTCGGCTCGTCTGGCCAGTTCACCGGCCTGCTCGGCGGTCTTCTCGGCCTGGTCCAGCTCGCCGATGCCCGCCAGGGAACGCGAGTAGGCGCCGAGCAGCGCGCGGTGCACGTAGCCCTCGCTGATCAGTTCGAGGCCCTGCTCCAGCAGCACCGCCGCCTCGCCGAAGATCTGCGGCGCGGTCTCGGGGGGCGCGTCGACCGCGCGGAAGTTGAGGGTGCCGCCCAGCCGCTGCAGGCAGTGGGCGAGGGTCTGGTCGTGGCCGGAGTCCCTGGCCACCTGGACGGACAGGCGCATCATGTCCAGCGCGGCCCGCCGGTGGCCGATGCCTTCGAGCAGGTAGCCCAGCATGCCGATGGTCTGTGCCGCCGCCGAGCCCTCCGGCCGCTCCGCGTCCAGCTCCGTCCAGCCCTCGGCGGCGAGTTCGAGCGCGAGCGGGATGCGGCCGAGGCGCCACGCGACCACCGCGCGGTAGACCAGCACGGTCGCCCTGCGCCAGCGGTCACCACCCCCGGCGGGGGCGCGCGAGACGACGTCGTCGAAGAGCGTGTTGGCCTCGACGACACGGCCGGAGTCCAGCAGCGACCGCACCTCGCGGTCCTGCCGCGGGATCTGTCCCGCCGCCAGCGGCTCGTCGTGATCCACTACGCCCTCGGCATCCCCTGACCCCGGCCGATCGCGCCGTCCTTGCCCTCACCAGGCGCGATCTGCCGACAGGCTACCTTTCCCGTCGCTGCCCGTACCGCTCGTGGTGCACAACGTCATGAAGTGGTAGCCGACTACGCCATCCGTGTCGCTCCAGATCAGGGGTGTCGGCGAGCCGTTCGACCGGCCCCAGGCACAACCACGCGACCGGCCGGACGCGCTGCGGGATGCCAAGAAGTCTGCGCAGGAAGTCCTCGCGGTAGAAGCTCACCCAGCCCACGCCGAGGCCCTCGGCGGTCGCCGCCAGCCACAGGTTCTGGATCGCCAGGCACACCGAGAACAGGCCCGCGTCGGCGATCGCGTGCCTGCCGAGCACCGCGGGGGAGCCGCGGTCGGCGTCGTAGGTCACCACGACGCCGACGCTGGACTCCAGCACGCCCTCGACCTTGATCCGGGAGAAGGTCTGCGCGCGCTCGCCCTCCAGGGATGCGGCGAAGACGCTGCGCTCCGCCTGGACGTGGTCCCGGAAGGACCTGCGGGTGTCGCGGTCGTGGACGAGCACGAAGTCCCACGGCTGGGAGAGGCCGACGCTGGGGGCGGCGTGGGCCGCCCCCAGCACGCGGTCGAGGACCTCGGGGGCGATCGGCGCCCCGGTGAACTCGGCGCGCACGTCGCGGCGCCGGAAGAGCACGTCGTAGAACTCGGCGACTTCGGTCGGTGCGGACACCGCGCCGACGCTACTACCGGTTGCCGTAGGGCAGCAGCGCCATCTCGCGGGCGTTCTTGATCGCCCTGGCGACCTCGCGCTGCTGCCGCGGCGTCAGGCCGGTGACCCGGCGAGAGCGGATCTTGCCCCGGTCGGAGACGAACTTCCGCAGCAGCGCGGAGTCCTTCCAGTCGACCTCCTCGACGCCCTCGCGCTTGAGCAGGTTGGGCTTCTTCTTCCCGGTGACTCGCTTCATGCCCTCACCAGCTCGACTTGCTGACGCCGGGCAGCTCGCCCGCGTGGGCCATCTCACGGAGCCGGACGCGGGACAGGCCGAAGGCCCGGAAGTACGCCCGCGGCCTGCCGTCGACCGAGTCGCGGTTGCGGACCCGGGTCGCGCTCGCGTCGCGCGGCTGGCGGCGCAGCTCGCGCTCGGCGTCCGCGCGCTCGGCGTCGGAGGAACGCGGTGAGCGCAGGATCTCCTTCAGCTCGGCGCGGCGCTCGGCGTAGCGGGCTACGACGAGCTTGCGCTGCTCGTTCTTGACGATCTTGGACTTCTTGGCCATCTCAGCGCTCCTCCTTGAACTCGACGTGCCTGCGCACCACCGGGTCGTACTTGGTCAGCCGCATGCGGTCCGGATCGTTGCGCCGGTTCTTGCGGGTCACGTAGGTGTAGCCGGTGCCTGCGGTCGACCGGAGCTTGATGATCGGCCGAACGTCGTTGCGCGCCATCAGACCTTCTCTCCGCGGGCGCGGATCTCGGCGACGACCGCCTCGACCCCGCGCTTGTCGATCGTCTTGATGCCCTTGGTGGACACCCGCAGCGAGATCCACCGGTTCTCACTGGCCAGCCAGTAGCGCCTGCGCTGGATGTTGGGGTTCCAGCGGCGCGAGGTGCGCACGTGGGAGTGCGAGACCTGCTTGCCGAAGCCGGGTTCGCGGCCGGTCACCTGACACCTGGCGGACACGGGGCCTCCTCGGGAATGAAAACGATACCGATTTTCGTTAGGGCGGGAGCCAGGGTAGCGTGACCGTCGTTGAAAGTGGAAATCGTTGTCAACAAGGGAGCCGACGTGACTGATCAGCGCGTGCCGGTGGTGCTGCTGTCCGGCCTCGCCGCCGACGCGGTTGCCGAGGTCGCCCGCCAGGCCGCCGCCGACCCGTCGACCGCGGTGCTCCACCACGACCTCCGCGAGGTGGTGCAGGGCGTGGTGCGGCGGACGCTGACCCACGGCGAGTACACCGCGACCGAGGTGCTGGAGCTGGCACACGGATGCGTCTCGTGCACGCTCCGCCAGGACCTCCTGCCCGTCGCGCTGCGGCTGGCCGAAGCGCCCGACGTGCGCCGGATCGTGCTGCACCTGGACCCGGCGCTGGAACCGGAGGCGGTCTGCTGGGCGCTGCACCACGTCGTGGTCGACGGCGCGGTCGCCACCGAACGCCTTCGCGTCGAGGCGGTGGTCAACACGATCGACGCGGCGACGTGGTTCGCGGACGCGATCGGTGAGGAGTCGCTGTTCGAACGGGGCCTGTCGGCGAGCGCCGACGACGAGCGCACCATCGCGCAGGTCGTCGTGGCGCAGGTGGAGTTCGCCGACGCGGTGGTGGTGAGCGGGTCCGCGCCGGACGCGTGGACTGCGGCTCGGACCGACGCGGTGCTGGACCGGCTCGCGCCGGAACTGCCGCGCGCCGACCTGCCCGGGCTCGACCTCGACGCCCTGGTCGCGGCGGTTCCTCCGCGAGCCCGCAGGGGAGAGGTCGGCGACGCGCACGAGCCGTTGCTGCGCGGACAGCCGCCGTTGGAGCCGGACTGCGGGATCTCCGTCGTGCTCTTCGACGAGCGCAGGCCGTTCCACCCCGCACGGCTGCACGACGCGCTGGACGTGTTGCTGGACGGCGTTGTGCGGACCCGTGGGCGGATCTGGGTGGCGAGCCAGCCCGACGCCGCGCTCTGGGTGGAGTCGGCGGGCGGCGGTCTCCGCGTCGCGGACGCGGGGCCGTGGCTGGCGACCAGAGAGGACTGGTCCGAAGTGGACTCCGAGCGCGTGGCCATGGCCTCGCTGCGCTGGGACCCCTACTACGGCGACCGTGAGCAGCAGCTGGTGGTGATCACGCATCTGGCGTCGCCGGAGGAGATCACGGCCGCGCTGCACGATGCGCTGCTCACCGATTCCGAACTGGCCGAGGGCGCCGACGTGTGGCGGACGTACGAGGACCCGTTCGGCGAGTGGCACACAGACCCTTGCGAGGACTCGGGCGACCGGGACTCGGCACTGCGAACAGGAAGGGAAGAAGGATGAAGACCGGGATCCACCCCGAGTACCACCCGGTGGTCTTCAAGGACTCCTCGACGGGCAAGGCGTTCCTGACCCGCTCGACGGCGACCTCGGACAAGACCGTGGAGTGGGAGGACGGCAACACCTACCCGTTGATCGTCGTCGACGTCACCAGCGACTCGCACCCGTTCTGGACGGGCAACCAGCGACTGGTCGACACCGCCGGGCGGGTCGAGAAGTTCCGCCGCCGCTACGGCGAGCGCGCGGGCCGCGGCGGTGGTCGCTGATGGCCGTCCCGAAGCGGCGCATGTCGCGCAGCAACACCCGCAGCCGCAGGGCGCAGTGGAAGGCCGCGCCCGTGCCGCTGGTGCCGATCACCGTGGACGGTCGGCCGGTGCTCGTCCCGCCGCACCTCGTCCAGGCGTTCCGCCGCGGCTACCTGCCCTGAGGCCGTACGCACTGAATGAGTCATTGAGTGCGCTCAACCACCTCAATGACTCATTCAGTGTGAAAGGAGCTAGGCCACCTGGGTGATCTGGGTTTCACCATCGGGGGACTCGCGCCACTGGGTGAAGGGCCGATCCATGTGCCAGCGGCCGGTCGAGTCCCGTTCCAGGACCCGGAAATCACAGGTCGGCGGGTTCGACAGCGATTCGAACAATTCGATGCTCCAGTTGAAGAGCCGGCGGCACAGCAAACGCATCGTCAGCCCGTGCGAGACCACCAGCACGTTCTTCGGGTGCGCCGGGTCGTTGTCCACCCGCCGTTCCAGCTCGGTGAGGAAACCCGCGACGCGGTCGTCGACGTCCGCGCCGGACTCGCCGTGCGCCAGCCGGAAGAAGAAGTGGCCGAAGGCGTGCCGCTCCTGCTTCTGCCGCTCCTGGTCGACCGGGTCCTGGAGGTTGCCCCAGTCCTGTTCCCGCAGGCGGGGCTCGGGGACTATCCGTTCGACCAGGTTGCCCAGCTCCATCAGCTCGAAGGTCTGCCGCGTGCGCAGGTAGGGGCTCACGTACGCGGCGACGGGACCGGGCTCGAGCAGGCGGCGCATGCGCGGCGCTATGCCGCGCGCCTGTTGCACGCCCCGCGGGGTCAGCGGCAGGGCGTGGTCCGGTATGCGGCAGTAGGCAAGCTCATCGACGTTGCCGAGGCTTTCCGCGTGTCGCAGCAGGATGATCCGCACATGTCCATCGTGCCTTTTTTCCTCTACTCCATCAGCGGGAACATCAGTTGTCGCAGCGTCCGACCGGGTAGAGAACCTGATGTAACCACCCCAATTTCCCGAGCCCCCATCGCGAAATAGAAGCCTTCGGCGTAGGGCTCCGCGTCCAGGACGAGCTCCGTCCATCCCATATTCCGGGCCGTCCGCACCGCGTCCGTCCACAAGAGCCTGCCGATACCGGTGCCGATGTGCGGCGGATCGACCCACAGGTTGCCCAGCTCGCCGCGCGGCCCGGTGCCGTCGAGGCTGAAGAATCCGAGCACCTCGCCCTCGCGCTCGGCCACGACGAACAGGCTCTCCGAAAGGCGTTCCCCGGTGTAGGTCAGCTCGGCGCGCACCGCCGCCATGAACTCCGCGTCGTAGCCCCAGTGCGCCTTCGACCGCTGTGCGAGCGCGCTGAGCGCACCGGCCTCGTCCGCGCGCGCCGGGCGCAGCGTGATCTCGTTGCCCACCGCTCGATCCTGGCGGTCAGCATCACGTCGCCGCACGCGATTTCCTGAGGGAGGATCACCGGGTGTTGATCGTGTTGGAGCTGGTCGGCATCGCCGTGTTCGCCGCGTCCGGCGCGCTCGCCGGTGTTCGAGCGCGCCTGGACGTCTTCGGCGTGGTGATCCTCGCGATGACCACCGCGCTCGGCGGCGGGATCCTGCGCGACGTGCTGCTCGACGTCAGCCCGCCTGCCAGCCTGCGGGACTGGCGCTACCTGCTGGTGACCGCGGTGACCGGCCTCGTCGTCTTCTGGGTCCACCCGCACATGGCCAAGCTGCGGCGCGCGATGTTGCTCGCGGACGCGGTGGGGCTCGGGCTGTTCACCACTGCGGGCACGATCACCGCGCTGGAGCTGGGCGCGCCCGCCTACACCGCCTGCCTGATCGGGATGACGACGGGCATCGGTGGCGGCGCCCTGCGCGACGTGCTGATCAGGGAGATTCCCGTGGTGCTGCAGCGGGAGATCTACGCCGTGGCCGCACTGCTCGGCGCCGTCGTCGTGGTGGTGGGGCGGCACGTCGGGCTGCCGCAGGGCCCGACCGTGCTCGCCGGGGCGACGCTGATCGTGGCGATCCGCGTGCTGGGGCTGTGGCGGAAGTGGAACGCGCCGCTGCCGCGCGAGCTGTGACTGCGCGGCAATGACTATTTTGGCAGCGTTCAGCACCTTCTCAGGCACTTCTCAGGGCAGCGGGTAAGACTACGTCCATGCGCATCCTCGTTGTCGACGACGATCGGGCCGTACGCGACTCGCTGCGGCGGTCGTTGCAGTTCAACGGCTACCAGGTCGAGATGGCCAGCGACGGTGTGCAGGCACTGGAACAGCTCGGCGCCAGCAGACCGGACGCGATGGTGCTCGACGTGATGATGCCGCGGCTGGACGGCCTGGAGGTCTGCCGCAGGCTCCGCAGCACCGGGGACGACCTGCCGATCCTGGTGCTCACGGCCCGGGACGCCGTGTCCGACCGCGTCGCCGGGCTGGACGCCGGTGCCGACGACTACCTGCCCAAGCCGTTCGCGCTGGAGGAGCTGCTGGCGCGGCTGCGCGCCCTGCTCCGGCGCACCGGGCCCGGCCAGGACGACGCGGGCGCGGCCGCCGCCACCCTGCGCTTCGCCGACCTCGAACTGGACCCGGGCACGAGGGACGTGCGCCGAGGCGACCGGTCGATCAGCCTGACCCGCACCGAGTTCTCGTTGCTGGAGCTGTTCCTCGCGCACCCGCGCCAGGTCCTCACCCGCGGCCGCATCCTGGAGGAGGTGTGGGGCTACGACTTCCCCACCTCCGGCAACGCCCTCGAGGTGTACGTGGGCTACCTGCGCCGCAAGACCGAGGCCGCGGGCGAACCGCGACTGCTGCACACCGTGCGCGGCGTGGGCTACGTGCTCCGGGAGACCGCTCCGTGACCCTCCCGAACGGGATGCGCCAGCGCTTCTCTCTCCAGTCCCGGATCACCGCGCTGGCCGCCTTCGGGGTGGGCTTCGCCGTGGCCCTGGTCTCCCTCGCCGCCTACATCACGGTGCGCTCCAGCCTGTACAGCCAGCTGGAGACCAAGCTGGAGGACCAGGCGCGGGAAGCGGTCAGCACCGCCATCGCGCAGAGCGACTTCGGGGGATTCCCCAGCGACGTGTTCCAGGTCTTCGGCCTGAAGGTCGCGCTGCTGGAGGTCGACCGCACCGGGCACCTCACGCTCAAGGTCGGCAGTGGCGGCCGGGCGACCGCGCCCGCGGTGGACCGGGCCGAGATCGAGGTGGCGCTCGGCACGAACGACTCGAACAGCCGGGTCGACACCAAGACCGACACCCAGATCGCGGCGGTGAACATCCGCCCCGGGCTCGCACTGGTCCTCGGCCAGTCGCTGGTGTCGACCAAGGCGACGCTGAACCGGCTCGGCGTGGTGCTGGTCGTGGTCGGCGGCGCGGGCATCCTCCTCGCCGCCGCGGCGGGCACCGCGGTCGCACGCGGCAGCCTCCGGCCGGTGAAGCGGCTGACCGAGGCGGCCGAACACGTCGCGCGCACCGCGGAGCTGCGACCGATCCCGATCACCGGTGACGACGAGCTGGCGCGGCTGACGCAGGCGTTCAACTCGATGCTCGCGGCGCTCTCGGAGTCGCAGGAGCGGCAACGGAGGCTCGTCGCCGACGCCGGTCACGAGCTCCGCACCCCGCTGACTTCCTTGCGCACCAACCTGGAGCTGCTGCTCGCCTCGCAGCGCGTCGACACCCCGAACCTGTCCGAAGAGGACCGGGCGGAGATCTACGAGGACGTCCGCGCCCAGGTCAACGAACTGTCCACTTTGGTCGGTGACCTGGTGGAGCTGGCCAGGGACGACGCCCCGGGTGTCGTGCACGAACCGGTGGACATGGTGGACGTCGTGGAGCGCGCACTGGAACGCGCCCGCCGCCGCGCGCCGAACCTGGAGTTCGACGCGAGCCTGCGTCCGTGGGTGCTCGACGGCGACGCGAACGCGTTGGAGCGAGCCGCGCTGAACCTGTTGGACAACGCGGCCAAGTGGAGCCCGCCGGGCGGTCGCGTCCGCGTCGAGCTGCGCCAGGCCGGTCAGGGCGTCGGGTTGCTCGAAGTGGCCGACGCGGGCAACGGCATCGCGGACGCGGACCTGCCGCACGTGTTCGAACGGTTCTACCGTTCCTCCGAGGCGCGCACGCTGCCCGGCTCCGGCCTGGGCCTGGCGATCGTCAAGCAGGTGGCCGAGCGCCACGGCGGCACCGCGACCGCGGGGCACGCACCCGAAGGCGGCGCGCTCATGTCGATCTGGCTGCCGGGGCGTCCCGGCTAGACGAAGTGCGACGGGATCGGCTCGGCGAGCAGGCGGTGCGTGGTGTCCAGGCCCCAGGAATCCAAGCCGCGCAAGCCGTCCGATGACGCGCGCAGGCCGCCGCTGGTGCTGATGTGCTCGGCCCATTCGATCCGGTGCTCGACGGCGGGACGGGCGACGATGCAGTCGGGGTCGTTCACCCAGAACCGCCCGTGCTGGAAGCGCCGCGACTCGCCGTTGAGCACCGCGCCGAGCTGGGCGGGCTGCGACAGGTCACCCGATCCCGGCGCGTACTCCAACGCGATGTCCGGGCTCACCCGCATCGCGTCCACCATGCCGATCGACGGCAGCTGCGGGGCGCCGCAGCCGAGGAGGTAGGCGTCCGGGCCGATCACCTCGCGGATCAGCTCCAGGCCGCTGCGGTACGCCTCGATCCCGGACACGCCCGCGTGCCTGCGCCCGGGCACCGCGCCCGCGTACACAAAGTCGATCTTGTGATAGTCGATGCCCCACTCCGCGAAGGTCGTGAACACGGTGCGCAGGTAGTCCCTCGCCCCGGGGTGCGTGGTGTCCAGCGCGTACAGCTGCTGACCCCAGTTGTGCCCGACGCGCACCGGGTTTTCCTTGCCCACCAACCAATCCGGGTGCTCCGCCAACAGCTCCGAGCGTTCGGCGACCAGGAACGGCGCGGTCCAGATCCCCGCCCGGCGGCCGTGGTCGCGGATGTGGGCGAACAGGCCGGGCACGTCGGGGAAGCGCCCGGACGGGACCAGCCAGTCGCCGACCTCGCGCTGGTAGCCGTCGTCGACCTGGACCACGTCGATCGGCAGCTGCAGGTCTTCCATCGCTTCCAGGTTGTCCACGATGTCGTCGGCGGTGACGTCGGTGAAGTACTCGTACCAGGAGCACCAGCCGGTCGGTGCCGGGCGCGGCGCCGGCACCGCGAGCCGCGCGCACACCTCGTCGGCCCACGCGGCCAGCGCGCCGGGGATGTCACCGGTGTGCTGCCGGATCTCCACCGAACCGTTGGCGCTGATCACTAGGCGGTCGCCCGCGCGCACCGCGAGGATGGTGGGCACCTCGGCGGTCGGGTCCGTCGCGGCGAACAGCGTGACGGAGTCGCCCTCGGCGACGGCGAACAAGCCCTCGCCGCAGTAGGTGCCGGGGGCGGGGGCGGTCGTGTGCCGGTAGGCGATCAACCGCTTGTCCTCGTCCACCGGGCGGTGCGGGGCCGCGCCGAGCCGGTAGGTCGTCGACGGGGACCACGACTGCCAACCCTGCTCGTGCACCACGGTCTCGTCGCTGGTCTGGATCTCCGCGATGGTCTCCATCGATGCCGGCCCTCTCTGTTTGCTTGTTCACAAGTCCAATCGTCACCGAACGAACTCGAACACGCCGCCCTGTCACCATGCTAGGCGTGGTTTATTCGACTTTGCTGCCCTTTCCGGCTCTTCAGCGAGCATCTGATCTTGTATGCGGGCCGCAGTTGGACACACCTTCATGTTGGACTGTGTTGACGTTGGACCTCCAGCTGGGTCACGCTGGACGGGTGGAGCCGTCGAGAGGAAGAGGTGCGCGGTGCTGGCGCGGCAAAGACAGGCGGTGATCCTGGAAGAGGTGCGCAGGACCGGCGCGGTGCGGGTCAGTGACCTGGTGACCAGGCTCGGCGTCTCCGACATGACCGTGCGCAGGGACCTCGACGCCCTCGCCCGGCGCGGACAGGTGGAGAAGGTCTACGGCGGCGCGACCTCGGCGACCGGCCGCAGCACCGACGAACCCGGCTTCGAGGCCAAGTCCGTCCGACAGCTGCCGGAGAAGGAGGCCATCGCGGCGATGGCCGCCGAACTGGTCCGCCCGGGCACCGCGATCGGGCTCTCCGCGGGCACCACCACCTGGACGCTGGCCCGCTACCTCGACGACGTGGCCGACCTGACCGTGGTCACCAACTCGATCCGGGTGGCCGACGTGCTCCAGCAGCGCGGGCGCACCGACCGGACCGTGGTGCTCACCGGCGGGGTGCGGACGCCGTCGGACGCGCTCGTCGGCCCCGTCGCGGTGCAGGCGCTGCGCTCGCTGCACCTGGACCTGGTGTTCCTCGGCGTGCACGGGATGGCGCCGAACGCGGGGTTCACCACGCCGAACCTCAACGAGAGCGAGACCGATCGCGCGCTGGTCGACGCCGCGAGCAACCTGGTGGTGCTCGCCGACCACACCAAGTGGGCCACGATCGGCATCTCCACGATCGCCCAGCTCGACGAGGCGCACGTGCTCGTCAGCGACGAGGGCCTTGACCAGGGCGCGCGGGAGATCCTCGCCGAGCACGTCGACGAACTGGTGCTCGCCCCCGTTCCCGCCCGCAGGACTCAGCCGGAGGTCGGCGCGTGAAGCGCAGCAGCAACCACCTCGCGGACGGCCGCGAGATCATCTACTTCGACGACACCGAGACCGCTCCGCGCACCGCGGTGGACTCGCGCGACCTGCCCGCGCAGGCCCCGCGCTCGGAGATCCGCCGCGACCCGCTGACCGGCGAGTGGGTCGGCATGGCGGCGCACCGGCAGACCCGCATCTACAAGCCGCCTGCCGATCTCTGTCCGCTCTGCCCGACCTCGCCCGGGCGCCCGACGGAGATCCCCGAGTCGAGCTACGACGTGGTGGTCTTCGAGAACCGGTTCCCGTCCTTCGCCCAGGGCGTTCCCGCACGTCCGTCCACTGTGGACGGCATGCCCATGGTGGAGCAGGCCGGCGGGCTCGGCCGGTGCGAGGTCGTGTGCTTCACCTCCGACCACGAGTCCTCCTTCGGCAAGCTCAGCCCCGAGCGGGTGCGCACCGTCGTGGAGGCGTGGGCCGACCGCACCAGCACGCTCGGCGCGCTGCCCGGGGTGGAGCAGGTGTTCTGCTTCGAGAACCGCGGTGAAGAGATCGGCGTGACGCTGCACCACCCGCACGGTCAGATCTACGGCTACCCCTTCGTCACCCCGCGCACGGAGCGCATGCTGGCGACCGCCCGCGAGTACCACGCCGAGCACGGCAGGCACGTCCTCGGTGACGTGCTCGCCGCCGAGCGCGCCGCGGAGGTCCGCGTCATCGGCTCCACCGAGCACTGGACCGCCTTCGTGCCCGCGGCCGCGCGGTGGCCGGTCGAGGTGCTCCTGGTGCCGCACCGCCAGGTCCCGGACATCCCCGCGCTCAGCGACGCCGAGCGCGACGACTTCGGCCGCCTCTACCTCGACGTGCTCGGCAGGCTCGACGGGCTCTACGACAAGCCGCTGCCCTACATCGCGGCCTGGCACCAGGCGCCGGTCCGCGTCGGGCGCGAGCACTCGTGGCTGCACCTGCAGGTGTTCTCCGTGCTGCGCACCGCCGACAAGCTCAAGTACCTGGCGGGCTCGGAGTCCGGGATGGCGGTGTGGGTCAACGACGTCACCCCGGAGCAGATCGCCGAGCGCCTGCGCGGTTCCGGGTGAATTGACGGGGTATCCATAAGCGAACCCCAGGCGTGTCTAAGCCTGTTCTCAGGTGAGCACTCCAAAGTGGTTCCCATGACGGACAACACCTCCGGCGCCTCGGGCGGACAGCCTGAGCGCCCGCAGCAGCCGACCGAGGGCAACACCCCGCAGCAGCAGGGTGTGCCGGAGGCCAACGCTCCCCAGCAGCCCTTCCCGGGCTACGGAGGACAGCCCCACCCACAGCAGGACAACGGTGCCATGACGAATCCACTCGGCATCCCGATGCAGGGGCACCAGCAGCAGGTGCCCACCCGGCCGAGGCCGCAGTCCGGCCGCGGCAAGCTCGTCGCGGGTGCGCTCGTCTTCGCGCTGCTCGGCGGTGTCGCGGGCGGCGTCGGCGGCGGCGTGCTCGGCTACAACCTCGCGCTCAACGGCAGCTCGATCAACGCGCTCGACGCCCCCCGGCCCGACGCCAGCAACGTCAACAGCCCCGCTCCCGCGGGCACCGTGGAAGCCGTCGCGCAGAAGGTGCTGCCGAGCGTGGTGCAGCTGCAGACCCAGAGCGGGTCGGGCTCCGGCGTCGTGCTCAGCTCGGACGGCATGATCCTCACCAACAACCACGTGGTCGAGGAGGCCGCCGCCGGGGGCGGGCAGATCCGCATCCAGTTCAAGGACGGCAGGACCGCGCCCGCCAAGATCATCGGCGTCGACCCCACCTCCGACCTGGCCGTGGTGAAGGCCGACGGCGTCTCCGGGCTCACCCCGGTGGAGCTCGGCCGCTCCGGCAACCTCCGGGTCGGCCAGCAGGTCGTGGCCATCGGCGCCCCGTTCGGCCTGAGCAACACGGTCACCAGCGGCATCGTCAGCGCGCTGCAGCGCCCCGTGCGCACCGGCAACGAGGCGGGCGACAGCACCGTGATGGACGCGGTGCAGACCGACGCCGCGATCAACCCCGGCAACTCCGGCGGTCCGCTGGTGGACATGAGCGGCAAGGTCATCGGCATCAACACCGCGATCAAGACGGCCAGCGGTGGCCAGCAGCAGTCCGGCGGCTCCATCGGCCTCGGCTTCGCCATCCCGATCGACCAGGCGATCCGCATCGCCAACGAGCTGCGCACCAACGGCAAGGCCACCCACGCGGTGCTCGGGGTGACGCTGTCGCAGCAGCAGGCCGGGTCGCGCTCGGCGGTGACCAACGGCGCGGTCGTCGGCACGGTCGAGCCGAACTCGGCGGCCGAGGCGGCGGGCATCAAGCAGGGTGACGTGATCACCAAGCTGGACGACCGGCGGATCAGCGACGCGGACTCGCTCATCGCGGCGGTCCGCTCGCACAACCCGAACTCCAAGGTCAAGGTCACCGTCAGCAGCGGTGGCGCCGAACGCGAGGTCGAGCTGACGCTGGGCAGCAGGGTGCTCAGCGGGGGCTGACCTCTTTCGAAGGGACGCGGGTTCCCGGCCTGCCCTCGGGCCGGGGGCCCGCGCTCCGTTCCGACCGGCCCTCCCAGGAGAGCGCACATGCAACCGAACCCGATCGCCGAACCGTCCACGCACGCCGTCCTCGAGCCGACTAACGTGATCCGCATGGAACGCACCGCGAAGCTCGGCCGTGCCCTCGTCGTGCTCGTCGACGACCGCCTGGCCCACGGGGAGCACGAGGACACCACCGGGCCGCTGGTCACCGAGCTGCTCGAAGAAGCAGGCTTCATCGTGGACGGCACCGTCGCGGTCGCCGGCGAGATCGTGGAGATCCGCAACGCGCTCAACACCGCGGTGATCGGCGGCGTCGACCTGGTGATCACCGTCGGCGGGACCGGCGTGTCCCCGCGCGACGTCACGCCGGACGCGACGGTCGGCGTGCTGGACCGCCCGCTGCCGGGCATCGCCGAGGCCCTCCGCGCCTCCGGCCTGGCCGCAGGAGCGGTGGACGCGGGCATCTCCCGCGGCGTCGTCGGCGTCTCCGGCAGCACCCTCGTGGTCAACCTGGCCGCGTCCCGCTCCTCGGTGCGCGACGGCATGGCCACCCTGACCCCGTTGGTGCAGCACGTGATCGAACAGCTGTCCAGCCTCGAAGAGGCCTGAGATGGCCGGGGCGGGCGGCGATCCGAAGAAGGACGCGGAGCGGCGCAGGAAGCTCGACGAACTCTTCGGCGACGTGCTCCCGGAGACCACCTCCGACGAGCGCGACCCCGGTGACCGCGCCGACCGCACCCCGGACGCCTGGTACTACGAGAACCGCCCGCCCCACCACGACGCCTGACCCGTTCCGCACCGCACCCGGTCTCCCGCTGTGGGTGCGGAACGGCCGCTACTTCGGGCGATTGGGGTCGAGCACGTTCTCCAGCTTCGTGCTGACGTTCTCGATCTTGTCGTGGTACTTCCCGCGCGTGGCCTTGTCCAGCTTCGACGCGGCCAGGTCCACGCCGCGCGCCGCGGCTCCGCCCGCCTTCTCCGCGAGCGGGCCCGCCTTCTCCCTGGCCTGCTCCGCGAGCGGGCCGACCTTCTCCTTCGCCTGGTTGGCGAGTTCCTTGGCCTTGTCCAGCAAACCCATTGCCTCGTCCCTCCGCCGCCGCGGTGTGCCGTCCTGACTCCGACGCTACCCAGGACGGCACACCGCCGCAGGAATTGCCGTCAGCGCTGCGAGTGCTGGGCCTGCAGCAGGTCGCGGATCTCGGTCAGCAGCTCCACGTCGGTCGGCTTCGACGGGCCCGCCTCCTTGCCCCGCTCGCGCCGTTCCTGGATCTTCTTGATCGGCAGCACCAGGACGAAGTAGACCACCGCGGCCACGATCAGGAAGTTGATCGCCGCGTTGATCACGGTGCCCAGGTCGATGAACGTCGACGGCTTGTCGGCGACGATCTGGAAGCCCAGCCCCTGCGCCGGGTCCGAACCGCCGACGGAGTTGATCAGCGGCTTGATGATGCCCGTGGTGAACGCCGTGACGATCGCCGTGAACGCGCTGCCGATGACCACGGCGACGGCGAGCTCGACCACGTTGCCGCGCATGATGAAGTCTTTGAAGCCCTTAAGCACTGCTGCCCCTTTTTGGTCCATTGCCGCTTGGCCCGCACAGAGTAAACAGTCACTTCCGGAGCGTGATCGCCACCGGTCGGGTGAGCGCGGCCGCCGCGACCTTGGTCGCGTCCTCCCTGGTCAGGGCGAGCACGACGAGACGGTCGGCGCGGTGGGCGACGCTCCGTCCCTCGTTCTCGCTGCGAACCGCGAGCACCGCGGCGTCCTCGGCGAGCACGGCCGAATCCTGGGTGATCACATCCACCCGGCTGCCCGCCCGGAGCAGATCGGCGACGCCGGGGTCCGCGGGTCGCACGGCCACAGCCGCGGCTTGCGCGTCGCCGGTGACCAAGCCGGTGAGCGCCGGACCGGCCAGGCGCAGGTCGGTCAGCGGTTCACCGCGTCGCGCCGCGCCCACGAGTAATCGCCCGGCGACCGGCGTGGCCGCGGCGAGAGCGCCGTCGGGTACCGAGTCGGTGGCGAAGGCGTGCGCGCGCACGTCGTCGGCGTTCAGGACCGCGCCAGGAGCCAGATCCCGGGAAGCCACAAGGACGTTGACGCTCTCGGCCGGTGGCGCGCAGGCCAGGAACGCAGCCAGCGCAAGGAGAATCGCCGTCAGCAGTCTGCGCAGGACCACGGTGCGGCCACGCAGCAGCCGTCCTATCCGGTCACGGGGCAGAGGTGCCAGTGTTCCGCCCATCGAGCCTCCCGAAGTCGTTGTGGATCAGCGACTTCGACGCTAGGCGGCGATGGGCGGTCTTCCGGCGTCCGCGGGCGAAGCTGTGGACAACCGGTGCCGTTGTGGACAACTACCGGGATCAGGTGGCGTCAGGACGCCGCGGCGGCCTTCGTCGTCGTGGTCGTGGTCGACGATGAGGACGTCGACTTCGACGCGTCCGAAGTGGACGTGGACTTGCTGTCCGAAGAGGACGACGACGAATCAGAGGAGGCGCCGACCGTGGAGCTGCTGCCGGACCGGCTGTCGGTGCGGTAGAAGCCGCTCCCCTTGAAGACGATGCCCACGGAACCGAACAGCTTGCGGAGCTTGCCCGAGCACTCCGGGCACTCGGTGAGCGCGTTGTCGCTGAACGACTGGAACGCCTCGAAGCGGTGCTCGCACTCAGTGCAGGCGTACTGGTAGGTCGGCACGACGTCCCTCCGCGAACTGTCGTCATTGGCACTCAACGGTGACGAGTGCTAATACGATGATGCGCCACGCCCGCCCTCGAGCGCAAACACCCGCGGTCAGAGAGTTCTCACGGTGGCGTGCGGGACCAGCACCGCGGTCATCCGGATGTCGTGCTCCTCACCCGGCAGTTCGTCGACGAACCCCTCCGGGTGCACCACCGCGACCAGGGGCGCCCCGGCCCGGGCGAGCGGCAGCGAGCGGTCGTAGTGCCCGGCCCCGCGTCCGAGCCGGGTGCCCCGCCGGTCCACGGCCAGGGCCGGGATCAGCACCGCGTCCGCCTCGCCGATCGAGGAGGGGGCCAGGCGCGGTCCTGGTGGTTCGAGCAGTCCGTAGGCGGCCGGCAGCAGCTTCCCCGTGTGCTCGGCCCACGCGAGGGGGTTCTTCCCGGTCACCACGGGCAGCAGCACACGACAGCCCGCGTCGAGAAGGGAGGACAAAAACGCAGGTGAACCCGGCTCCGCGCCGACCGGAACGTAGGCGCAGACGGTGCCGCCGGAGTAGGCGGCCGCCCACTCGCCGAGGGTGACGGCCAGTGCCTCCGCGCGCTCCGCGAGGACCTGATCCGGCAGGGCGCCCCGGCCGTGCAGCAGCCGCGTGCGCCACGCCTTCTTCGTCTGCCGGATGAGATCTTCGGAAGCCACGAAAAGTGAGCTTAGGCACGCCGGATAGGCTCCGGCCATGAGCTCGTCGAGCGCCTTCCGCACCGCAATCGTGCCCGCAGCCGGACTCGGCACCCGATTCCTGCCGACCACGAAGTCCGTGCCCAAGGAACTGCTGCCCGTTGTCGACCGGCCCGCGATCGAACTGGTCGCCGAAGAGGCCGCGCTGGCGGGCGCGAGCAAGCTGGTGATCGTCACCTCGCCGGACAAGGCGTCGGTGGGCGAGCACTTCCAGCCCGCGCCCGACCTGGAGTCGACGCTGGAGAAGCGGGGCAAGACCGAGCTGCTGGAGAAGGTCCGCCGCGCCCCGGGCCTGCTCGACGTCGAGGTCGCGATCCAGGAGCAGGCACTCGGCCTCGGGCACGCGGTCGCCTGCGCCGAGCCGAACCTGACCGGTGCGGACGAGGCCGTCGCGGTGCTGCTGCCGGACGACCTGATCCTGCCGAACGGCGCGCTGGACGCGATGTCCGCGGTGCGCGAGCGCTTCGGCGGCAGCGTGCTGCTGGCCATCGAGGTCCCGCGCGAGGCGGTCTCGGCCTACGGCGTGTTCGACGTCGACGACACCGACGAGCCGGACGTGAAGCGGCTCAAGGGCATGGTGGAGAAGCCCGCGGTCGAGGACGCCCCGTCCAACCTGATCGCACCCGGCCGCTACCTGCTCGACCGCGCGATCTTCGACGCGTTGAAGCGGATCACTCCGGGGGCGGGCGGCGAGCTCCAGCTCACCGACGCCATCGCGCTGCTGATCGCCGAGGGGCACCCCGTGCACGTCGTCGTGCACCGCGGCGAGCGGCACGATCTCGGCAACCCGGGGGGCTTCCTCAAGGCCGCGGTCGACTTCGCGCTGAAAGATCCCGCGTATGGGCCCGGCCTGTTGCAGTGGCTCCGTGGGCGCGTTGCCGCATCCTAGGAAGTTATGAGGTCCGTAGACGAGCAGCTGGCCCGCGTCCTCCGCGCCGCGGTGCAGCCGTCCCCAGTGCGGGTGGCCATCTCCGAGGCGCAGGGCCTGCTGTGCGCCGAGGAGGTCGTGGCGGAGCGAGCACTGCCCGGCTTCGACCAGGCGGCCGTTGACGGCTACGCCGTGCGCAGCGTCGACGTGCAGCAGGCGGGCACCGATCCGGTCGTGTTGCCCGTGGTCGGGGAGATCCAGGCCGGATCCCGCCAGCCCAGCCGCCTGCAGCCCGGTCAGGCGGTGCGGGTGGCAACCGGGGCTCCGCTGCCGACGCTGGCCGACGCCGTGGTGCCGCTCGCCTACACCGACGAGCACCCGGCCAGGGTTTCCGTGCAGCGCCCGGTGCCCTCGGCCGCGTTCGTCCGCCGCACCGGCGAGGACGTGCAGACCGGCGACGTCGCCGTGCGCATGGGCTCGGCGATCGGGGCCGCCCAGGTCGGCCTGCTCGCCGCGGTCGGCCGCAACAAGGTGCTGGTGCACCCCAGACCGCGGGTGTCGATCATCTCCATCGGCGAGGAGCTGGTGGACATCGACCGCACGCCGGGGCCGGGGCAGGTCTACGACGTCAACTCCTACGCACTGGCCGCAGCGGCCAGGGACGCGGGCGCCGAGGTCAGCCGGGTCGGTGTGGTCACGACCGAGCCGTCCCGGTTCGCCGAGATCGTCGAGGGACGGCTGCTGATCTCCGAGATCGTGGTGATCGCAGGCGCGATCGGCGGCAACGGCGGCGAGGAGATCGTCAGCGCGCTGTCCGACCTCGGCGAGCTGGACGAGACCCGGGTGGCGATGCACCCCGGCTCGGTGCAGGGCTTCGGCAGGCTCGGTCCGGACGAGGTGCCCACTTTCCTGCTGCCGAGCAACCCGATCAGCGCGCTGGTGATCTTCGAGGTGCTGATCCGGCCGTTGATCCGCACCGCGCTCGGCAAGCGCAACCCGCAGCGCCGCAGGGTGAACGCGCGCCTGGTCTCCCCGGTGACCTCCACCAAGGGGCGCAAGGGATTCCTGCGCGGACAGCTCATGCGCGACACCGAGACCAACGAGTACCTGGTGCAGCCGCTGGGCACCTCCGGCTCACACCTGCTGGCCTCGCTGGCGGAGGCGAACTGCCTGATCCTGCTGGACGAGGACACCACCGACGTCCTGGTCGGGGAACAGGTGGCGGTGAGCTTCCTGGCCCAGCGTGGCTGACTTCCGGCCGCCGGAGGGACGCCACCCCGGCTGGCCGGCCCGGCTGGGGCCGCTGGTCGTCGCCGGGGGCACCCTCGAACTGCGCCCGCCGCGCCTGCGCGACGCGAGCGCGTGGAGTTCCACCCGGCAGCGCGACCGCGCCCACCTGGAGCGGTGGGAGCCCAGCTCGTACGGGCAGGGCTGGGAGGAGCGCAACTCGCTGCTGGCCTGGCCGCCGCAGTGGGCCGCGCTGCGGTCGCTGGCCAGGCGCGGCCTCGCCCTGCCGTTCATGATCGTGGTCGACGGGCGGCTCGCCGGGCAGGTCACCGTCGGCAACATCCAGCGCGGCGCGCTGCGCTCAGGCTGGGTCGGCTACTGGGTGGCCAGCGAGCTGACCGGGGGCGGAGTGGCTACGGCCGCGGTCGCCCTGGTCGCCGACCACAGCTTCGGGCCCGCCGGCCTGCACCGGCTGGAGGCGACCGTGCGGCCGGAGAACGAGCCCAGCCTGCGCGTGCTCGACAAGCTCGGGTTCCGCAGGGAAGGGCTCTACGAGCGCTACCTCGACGTCGGCGGCGCGTGGCGCGACCACCTCAGCCTCGCGTTCACCGAGGAGGAGGTCGGTGCGGGCATGGTGGCCCGGCTGGTGCGGCGTGGGCTGGCTCGCATTCCCTGATTCCGGCGGAATTCTTCCCCCGTTCGAGTAATGATCGACATACCCCGGGAGTATTGACCGGCGGCGTGGCTCCGACACAGGTGTGACTGGTGTGACTAACGTGGCGTTCACGTATGAATGTCGGGTGTGGTGTGGGGGAGGTGGACAGGCGTGCCGAGCTCGTTGATCTTCGCCGCTCTCGCGGCAGCCTGGCTCGTCGTTCTCGTACCCATGGTGGCGCGGCGCCGAAAGCCGGTCGCCAGAACAGCCGACTCTGCGCTCACGGGCAGAGTCGTCCGGCGCGGCGGTGAACGCACCGTGCGCGGGGCACAGCTTCCGGAGGAGAACGCGCAGGAGGTGTTCGCCATGCCCGCACGACGGGCACCGGAGCCCGCCGAGGACTCCGAGGACTACGACAGCTACTCCGATCACTACGCCGAGGACTACGGCGACGAGTCGGTCAACCGCCGCGCCCGCCGCCGCTACCGGCCGGGCCGAGGCGGCTTCGACCCCGAGCTCGCCGCCATGGTCGCGCGCGCCAAGTACCAGTTCCGGCAGCGCGTCGTCCTGGGCATGCTGCTGCTCGCCCTCGCCACCGGCCTCCTCGCGGGCTTCGCGATGCCGATGCTGTGGTGGGCGCACGGCGCCACCGATGTGATCCTCGTCGCCTACCTGACCTACCTCCGCCGCCAGGTCCGCATCGAGGAGGAGATCCGAAACCGCAGGCTGGCCCGCATGCGCGGCACCGACGAGGACGAGATCGTCACCGAGCACGACCAGGTCGACGAGGACGACGACGCCGAGACCTACGAGGTGCCCGCCCCCAAGGCGGTCACCAAGCCGGCGGGCACCCGCTGCTCCTCCCGCCCCAGCGCCGAGATGATCGACCTCGACGACGAGGACCCGACCTTCGAGCACCTGGATCCACCTGCGCAAATGACGTACCGGCGGGCATCAGGCGAGTGAAGGTGGGGGGTGCGCGAAGCACCCCCCACCTACTGTTATGCTTCCCCCACAACAGAACACGGGGCTGTAGCGCAGTTGGTAGCGCGTCTCGTTCGCATCGAGAAGGTCAGGGGTTCGATTCCCCTCAGCTCCACAGCAAGTCAGAGGCCGTCCACAGTAGATCGTGGACGGCCTCTTTCGTGCTCGTACAGCAGCGAAGTACAGCAGCGACTCACTTACCTTCGAGGCTGTCCTCGAGCTATTGCAGAGCGTCCTGTGCGGACTTGGCTTGAATGAGAACTTCTCCGACACCCCATGGTGGGTTTCCGGCCCTGGCACGATCGGTGCCTCGGCTGTTGGCTGAGGTTCTGCACGGGGTGTCCTGCACCGGGCGCTGGCCGCTCAACTACCCTCGACGGCGACATACACACTTCTGGCTTCCGTGTGCGCGGACATGCCAACACTGTATGGAGTTTTGATGACCTTGCGTGTGAGCCCGCGCGAGCTGGTCTGCGGGCCGCGTGACGTGCGCGAGGGTGTGTTCGCCCTAGCTCGGGAACTCGACACCGCTGGGCTCGGCGAGGTCGGCATGCTCGTCGAGTATCGGTTGCCCCATGCAGCGTCGCACGCGGACGTAGTCCTTGCCGGCGTCGACCCTGAGACCGCCCAGCCGTCCTATGTCGTTGTCGAGATCAAGTCGTGGCGTCGATATGCCGCAGACCCGGATGAGCCTGAGCTCGTCAAATCATCCGACCTGCGGAGACTCCTGGATCCCGTGGTCCAAGCCGACCAGTACGCCGCCTACCTCGCGAACCTAACCGCAAGTCTGCGCGGAAGCGATAACGCTGTGATCGGCATGGCGTATCTGCCGGATGCACGACGCGAGGATGTCCCGCCCAGTGACCGGCTCTTCACCGGCTCGGATGCGGCGGAGCTGCGGACGTTTCTCCGGTCGCGGTTGGCAGTTGGGCCTTCGACTGCAGCCGTAGATCAACTGTTGACGAGCGCTACCCGCCCGTTGCGTCCGCTGCTGTCTCTTCCCCTGAACAAAACGGACGAATTCGTACTGCTGGACCAGCAGATGGCGGCGCGTCTCGCGATCCGCCACGCCGCTGAGCTGGCTCGTGTGTCCGGTGCTCAGAAGATCATCATTGGTGTTGGGCCTTCTGGAAGCGGGAAAAGCACTCTCGGCTTGACGGTCCTGACCGAGCTGTGCCGAAGTGACTACACAGTGATGCACGCGACTGCTTCTGCTTCGTTCACCAGCTCCCTGCGCAAGACAGCGGGGAGTAGGTCATCCAAATTGCAGCGACTATTCACGTACTTCAACGCCTTCACTGGCGCGCCGCCGTCCGCAGTAGACGTCCTCATCTGCGACGAGGCACACCGAATCCGCGAATCGTCCGTGAATCGCTACACGCCCAGAGCCCACCGCACCGGCAGGTCCCAGATCGACGAGCTAATCAACGCAGCAAAGGTCACAGTCTTCCTTCTTGACGAGGAACAGGCCGTACGACCGGGTGAGATCGGCACCTTGGCGCTTATCGAGGCGGCAGCCGCCCAGCAAGGAATCCCGGTTCGTCGATTTGAGCTCGGTGGGCAGTTCCGCGCCGGTGGAAATGTCATGTATCCCGACTGGGTGAGTCGCCTGTTGGAGCTGGACGAGCGCGGAAACGGCCCCGTCAAGTGGACAGGTGAGCCGGAATTTGTCGTCAAGATCGCCGACACGCCTACAGAGCTCGAGGAGCGCCTCGTTTCCGAGGTCGAAGCCGGGCACACCGCGCGAATCGTGGCAGGAATGTGCTGGCCCTGGAGCGACGCGCATCCCGGCCAGCCGCTGGTAGACGACATCGTTATCGGTGACTGGCGGAAGCCATGGAGCGCTAAGGGTGCTCGGGGAGTAAACGGCCTGCCGTCGGCGCACACATGGGCAGTTGATCCGAAAGGATTCGGCCAAGTCGGCATGATTTACAACGTCCAGGGCTTCGAGTTCGACTGGGTCGGTGTGATCATAGGACCGGACCTGGTATGGCGTGGCGATCACTGGGTGGCCAATCGCTTGGCGAATCGGGACTCCAGCCTTCGGCGAATCTCGGACGAAGCTTTCTCTGCCTATATTCGCCGCACCTATCGCGTCCTACTCACCAGGGGGCGATCGGGGGTGGTGCTCTACTCCGCGGACCCGGAGACACGGGACAAGCTTTGCAGCCTCGTGCCTCCGTCGGCGTCTGAGATTCCCTCGAATCTCGGTGCCTGAATTTGTAGTTCTGCAGTATCGATCTAATCAGTAACGGCATCGGGCTTCCGCCTCGGCGGACACGCCCTCGTACGTTCGGAGAAATGCATGCGAACAAAGCATGGTCACGATGGACCTGACGGGCAAATCGCGCCACCGAAAGGGATTTCCGGCATTCTTCCCTGGGTGCTGGACGACGAGAAGCGAAGCACCCGGCTGCGCAGCCTGTTGATCCCGTTGTTTGTGACGATCACTGTGATCATGGTCATCCCACCTGCGCTCGTCGCTCTCGTGCTTTACCAGGTCTGGCCGGCCGCACTCGGCGGCGCTGGGGCTGCTGGTGCAGCGGGCGCGGGACTCGTGTGTTGGCGGCGGGCGAAGCGACGCGCTGCGACGGCAACCCACCCGCCGCAGGAGAACTGACGCCGTGCGGCGGTGCCCGGCCATCCGGGCCGGGCACCGCCGCATGATTGGCAACGAGCAGCGTTCCGCAGGTCCGGCGGCCACCGTGCACGGTGATTCGCCGAACCCCGGCCCGCTTGCGCCGGTTGGTCCACGAGCGCTTGAAGTTGCGGGGCTCGATCAGCGTCCCGGGCTTGGTCGTGAAGATCAAGCCGGAGTGCTGCCACTCGTCACCAGCCCGCCTTCGGTCAGCCTCCTGCTGATCCTTTCTCTGGCCGAGGACAGCCGCGCTGAAGCCCACCATTGGAAGCGTGTCCTCGGACGCGGCCGTCTTCGTCGCCCGGTGCAGCAGCTCCCGGCTCACGAGTTGCAACTGGAGCCCTATGGACAGCTCTCCGTCCTCGAAGTCCACGGCGGCGGCCCAGACCTGGCCCAAGACTTCACTCAGGCGCAGACCGAGCACCAGCACCAGGACGTACGCCGGGTACATCGGATCGCCGTCACGCTGAGCCGACTCCAGGAACCGGCGAGCCTCCGCGCCGAGTGGGCTTCCTTACAGCACCAACAGTGCAATAGCACCTTTTGATCTTGGAGCGCCGGGCGTCCTTGCCTTGCGCGCAGCACTGGCAGATATCCGGAATGCGATTGAGCCACTGCTGAACGTCGCGGACGTGGTAGCTGGACTTCCTCGTGCATGAGACGGTCAGGGGCTCGGTCCCTTCGCTCCGCAGTTGCGGTTCTCCCGGTTTTTCGTGTTCGTCGGAGGAGCGACCCCCGAATCTCCTGCGGTGCGGGCTCCTCTGGAACCGGCGTGATGCGGTTTGGGGACCGGCGGGCGGGTTGTGTCGTTGTGGCTTTCGTGGTCTGTTGTGCTGCTTTCGATTCGGGTGGGGGCGAAAGGGGGATGGGGAGGGCAACGGGGTGGGTTCCTGACGCGTATACGGAGTAGGTGAATCCGTTGAAGGAGGAATGAAGATGGTCTTTGGGGTTGTTCGTCGGGGTGTGCTGGCCGGTGTGGTGGGGGCCGCTTTGGTGGCGGTCGCTCCTGCGGCCTCGGCGGCCGCGCAGCACTGCAGCGACTGGGGGCCGGGCGGGGTCTGGCCGGCGGACCTGAAGGTGTGCGCCTCCGCCTCCGACGGAAAGATCACCGGCAAGGGGCAGACGAGGAAGACGGCGAACGGCGCGGTGGTCTGGATTCAGGCCGTGAACCTGTCCACGGGCAAGAAGTACGGCACTCACGCGGGGAAGACCCTCTCCGTGAAGGTGCCGAAGGGCAAGTACCAGGTGGACTTCTACCGCGGCGACGGGAAGGGCGTCGTCAGGACGCCTGCGTTCAAGGTCTGACGTCGGCGAGCAGGCGGGCCCAAGGGGCGCGGTAGCGGAGCAGGGACGCGACGAGCACGAGGGTGAGCAGGAGTGCGCCGCCATCGGTGATGACGGAGGGCAGTAGGCCGGGCACGCCGTAGAGGTCGAGCGAAGCGCGGAATACCTCGAACGGGATCATGAGTACTCCTGCGGCCTGGGTCAGATTGACCACCAGTGCCACCCAGAACACCCAATTCCGGCCGGAAAGCGCGAACAGGCCGATGGCGTTGCCGACGATGTAGACGCAGCCGACGATGCGGAATCCAGTCAGGAAACCGGGAGCGTTGGTCGCCGCTTGTTCCGCGGTCTGACCGGCCAATCGCATCGTGTGTTCGAGCATGTCCACATTGACGATGACGAAGTTCTGCAACGCGGTGCCGATGGTGAAGACGATCGAGCACGCCAGTACCAGCACCTGCAGCCGCCGGGTCCGGGCTGTCACCGTTCGAGCCCCCCTCTATCAGTGATAGGGAAGACTCTATCACTGATAGAGTCTTCCGGTGGAGGGCGGATCGCGACGGCTGGACCGGCGACGGATAACCGAGGCAGCGGTGGAGTTGCTGGACGAGGTGGGGTTGGCCGAGCTGAGCACTCGTCGGCTGGCGGCCAAGCTCGGTGTCCAGTCGCCGACGCTCTACTGGCACGTGCGCAACAAGGCCGAACTGCTCGACCTGGTGGCCGAAGCGATCTGTGCGGACGCCTTCGACATCGACGAGACGCAGTCCTGGCGGGACCAGCTCGCCGACGGGTTGCGCCAGTTCCGCGCCTTGTTGCTGCGCCATCGGGACGCGGCGGAGCTGCTGCGCGAGCGTCCGCCGAGCGGTCCGCGTCGGCTCGGGCACATCGACACGACCGTCCGCATTCTGCTCAGCGCAGGGTTCTCGGAGGACGAGGTCGCGGGGATCGCCCGGTTGCTCGCCGCGCACGTGCTCGCTTCCACGCGGTCGGACGCGCGGTCGGCGACGGGCCTGTCGGCTGAAGCGCTGAGCGATTTCCCGCATCTGCACCGCGTGGCGCCCGCCTATTCCCGACTGTCCGAAGAGGACGTTTTCGAGCTCGGCGTCGAGATCGTCCTGGACGGACTGGGGCGGCGGCTCAGCGGGACAGCTTCTCCAGGATGAGGCGGATCTGGGCGCCGTAGCGCTGCTCGAACTCCGGGCTGGCGGGGTCGACGCCGAAGAGGCGCTTGGTCACGTCGGGCAGCACGATGGGGGCGCTGATCGCGGCCATCATCAGCAGCAGGACGGCGGCCGGGTCGAGGTCGGGGGCGAGCTCCTCGTCGTGCTGGCGATCGCGGAGGTAGGCGAGGTCGGAGTCGATGGGCGACTCGTCGGGCGGCGTCGGCGAGCTGTCCAGGCCGCGCCAGACCATCAGCCGGATGCCGCGCGGGTCGGCCAGGCTCTCGCGCAGGTAGCGGACGGCGAGGTCGGCCAGCGGCTGCTGCGGAGTGTTGAAGGTGGCCTCGCGGTCCAGCCACGCCTGCTGCAGCTCGCGGTAGAGCCCTTCCTTGCCGCCGAAGTAGTAGTTGATCAGCTGCTTGTTGACACCCGCCTTCGCGGCGATCTCGTGCACCCGCGCGCCGGCGAACCCCTTGGCGGCGAACTCGTCGAACGCGGCGGACAGCAGCAGTCGCCGCGAGCGGTCCGCGTCCTGACGGCGTTCGTCCGGGCTCGGCGCTCGACGGGGTGCAGACACTGGTCCTCCTGGGGGTATCGGTGCCGGAAGATTATCAGTCAGCTATTTGGTTGACGTAATCATCCGGTTGGTTGAGGCTGGGGTCATGACGATTCTGGTTACCGGAGCCACTGGCAACGTCGGTCGCAACGTGGTGGAGATGCTGCTGGCGGAGGGCGCGTCGGTGCGCGCCACCAGTCGCAGCCCGGAGCGGGCGGGGCTGCCCGAGGGAGTCGACGTGCGCGCGGCGGACCTGGCGCGGCCGGAGACCCTCGCGGAAGCACTGTCCGAAGTGGACAATGTGTACCTGTTCCCCGAGCCGGACGCGGTCGGTGGGTTCGTCGAGCTCGCCGAGGCCGCGGGGGTGCGGCGCGTGGTCGTGCTGTCGTCGTTGTCCGCCAAGGAAAGTGATGCCGACCAGGACGTGATCGGCAGGCGGCACGTCCTGGTCGAGCGCGCCGTCGAAGCGTCCACTATGGACTGGACGTTCGTGCGGCCGGGCGCGTTCGCGGCGAACACCCTGCAGTGGGCGCACAGCATCCGGGCCGAGGGCGTCGTGCGGGCTCCGTACGCGGACGCCCAGGTGGCGCCGGTGCACGAGAAGGACATCGCCGCCGTGGCGGTCCGCGCCCTGCTCGACGACGGGCACGCGGGCAAGGCGTACGAGCTGACCGGTCCCGAGTCGATCACGCAGCGGAGGCAGGTCGAGCTCATCGCGCAGGCCATCGGGCGGCCGGTGCGCTTCGAGGAGCAGACCCCCGAGCAGGCGCGCGAGCTGATGTCGCGGTGGGCGCCGAGCGGAGTGATCGACTCGCTGCTGGGCTACCTCGGTGACTCCGTCGGGAAGACCGCCGAGATCTTCGACATCACCGAGAAGATCACCGGAAAGCCCGCACGCACATTTGCCGGGTGGGCGGCCGAGCACGCCCGCGATTTCGGGTAAGGGGAAGGAAAAGATAGGGGTTCGCGCCGTTCGGAGTGCTCACTAGCTTGGGTTTCCTGGGGCGTCTCATCCTTTTCGGGTGAGCGCGAAGGTTACCTGAGGGGGTAATCGTGAGAGCAGTTCGACTGGCACTGCCCGCGGTCGTGACCGCGGTGGCCGCCGTCGTCGTCGGGCCCGGGACGACAGCGGCGGCCGAAGCGGCGTGCACCTGGAAGGCCGCGGCTCTGCCGCTGCCCACCGGTATGACGCAGGGGCGCGCGGTCGCCGCGGACAACGCGGGTGGCTACGCGGGGATCATGATGGGCAGCGGACCGGAGCGGGTCGCACTCTGGAAGCCCGGCACCGTCGTCGACTACGGCCAGGTCCCGTTCGCGCCGTACCTGGTCACTGTCGCCGACGTGAACCGCTCCGGCACGGTGGTCGGTCACGGCCTGCGCACCATGTACACCTACGGCGCGTGGCGGTCCGTGGGGACGCGCATCGAGGCGCTGCCGGTTCCCGAAGGCACGTACTCCGCCACGGCCAAGGCGGTGAACGACCGCGGGGACATCGTCGGCCAGTACGTGCGGAAGCTGGGTGAGAAGGGCCGCGCGGTGATGTGGCCCGCCGACCGCCCGGGGCAAATGGTCGAGCTGACCGGCCTGCCGGGCACGGACACCACGGTGGCCAACGACATCGACGAGGACGGGACGGTCCTGGTCGACGTCGTCACGGCCAACGGGTCGCCGACCGGCTACCGCTGGCGCGGCGGTGTCGCGACGAAGCTGGTCCCGCCGGTCGCGTCGAAGGACGTCTCCGGCGAGGCGATCTCGGCGGGCCGGGTGGTCGGCTGGATCAGCCCGGCGGACGGGTCGGGCCTGCGCGCGGTGCAGTGGGACGCGGCGGGCAAGGCCAGCTTCCTGCCGGAGGGCCGCTCGGCGCAGAGCGTGAACCGGGACGGGCTCGTCGTCGGTACCGGTTCGGGCACGGTGATCTGGCGCAACGGCAAGCTTGAAGCGACGCTGCCGAGCAGCCCGCAGCTGTTCGCCGGAAAGGTCGGCGACGACGGCGGCGTGCCCGTCTACACGCGCACGGACAACAAGGACACCCCGCTGGTCTACCGCTGCGGCTGAGCCCCTCCGCTGTCCTCCTGCGCGGTCACCGCCAGGAGGGCAGCCACAGCTCCGCGTTCCACCGCCACGGCGTGATCGAGTCGCCCACCAGCACCGGCCACAGCCAGGCGAAGTTCGCCACCACCAGGCCGACGTAGAGGGCGAGCACGAGCAGCCCGGTCCGCCGTCGTTCGTAGCCCGCCCGGGCCTTGCCCAGGATCTCGCCGAGCGCCATGGTCAGGCCGAGCACCAGGAACGGCGCCATCGCGGTGGCGTAGAAGAAGTACATCTGCCGGTCGATGTCGAAGAACCACGGCACCCAGGCGGCCCCGTAGCCGACGAGCACGGCGGAGTAGCGCCAGTCCAGCCTGCTCAGCGTGCGCCAGACGGCCCAGCCGAGCATCGGGAACGCCAGCCACCACATCGCGGGCGTCCCGATGAGCATGACCGCGCCGACGCAGTCCTGGCGGCCGCACCCGGGCGCCGCCGCGCCGGACTCGTAGTAGTAGAGCATCGGCCGCAGGCCCATCGGCCAGGTCCACGGCTTGGACTCCCACGGGTGCGGGGTCGCGGGGGTGTGCAGGTTCGTGTGGAACCCGAGCACGTTGTTGTGGAAGTAGAGCAGCCCGCGCAGGTAGTCGGGCAGGAACGGCAGGAACGAGTCCACGGTGAGCTTGATCGAGGCGGCCCAGCGGTCGGTGCCGGTCTCGCTGGCGAACCACGCCCACCAGGTGCCGAAGTAGACCGTCGGCGGGATGACCGCCAGCGCCCACAGCGCGGGGGCGAGGTCCCTGGCGATGGTGCCCAGCCACGGCCTGCGCACCCCGGCCGAGCGCCGCGCCGTGACATCCCAGAACACGTTGAGCAGGCCGAACGCGACGATGAACCACACGCCGGACCACTTCACCGCGCACCCGAGGCCGAGCAGCACGCCCGCGCCGAAGCGCCACCAGCGGAAGCCGAGCCGCGGGCCGAGCGGGCTGTTGCCCACCCACCCCTCGGTCATCGCCGCCGTCAGCCGGGCGCGGACCTGGTCGCGGTCGACCAGCAGGCAGCCGAAGGCGCCGACCACGAACACGGCCAGGAAGATGTCGAGCATCCCCACGCGCGAGGACACGTGGCTCACGCCGTCCGCGATCAGCAGGACCCCGGCGACCGCGCCGAGCAGCGTGGAACGGGTCAGCCTGCGGGCGATCCGCACGATCAGCAGCACGCAGACGGTGCCGAACACGGCCGAGCTGAACCGCCAGCCCCAGCCGTTGTACCCGAAGATCCACTCGCCGATGGCGATCAGCTGCTTGCCCAGCGGGGGGTGCACCACCAGCTCGTAGCCGGGGTTGTCCTCGTAGCCGCCGTTGCGCAGCACCTGCCACGCCTGCGGCACGTAGTGCTTCTCGTCGAAGACCGGTGTGCCCTTGTCCGCGGGATGGCCCAGGTTCCAGAACCGGACGATGCCGCCGATCAGCGCCAGGGTCAGCGCGACCGTCCAGCCGCGCAGCCGGTCGGCCGGTGGTGGCGGGCCGAACGGCTGCCACGGCTTTTCCTGCTGCACCTCGACGCCAGCGCCGGCTTCCGCGGCCGCCGGTGCCGTCGCGATACTCATCAGGAGCGCACCTCTCTCCGCTGGTTCACCCGGACGATCGTAGACAGGGGCCGGGTGGCGGCGCGCCCACGCCGTGAAAGGCTCTACGTCCATGCAGGTCGAATCGGGATCAGGGCGCTTGGTGCTGGCCGCTACGCCGCTGGGCGACTCCAGGGACGCCTCGCCGAGGCTGGTCGCCGCGCTCGCGGAATCCGAGGTGATCGCGGCCGAGGACACCAGGCGCACCAGATCGCTCGCGGCCGCCCTGGACGTGCAGCCCGCGGGCAAGGTCGTGAGCTTCTACGACGCCGTGGAGAACACCCGGCTGCCGATGCTGCTCGACGCGCTCCGCTCCGGTTCGACGGTGTTGCTGGTGACCGACGCGGGCATGCCCAGCGTGTCCGACCCCGGCTACCGGCTCGTCGCCGCCTGCGCCGCCGAGGGCATCACGGTGACCTGCCTGCCCGGCCCCTCCGCGGTGACCACCGCGCTGGCCGTCTCCGGGCTGCCGTGCGAGCGCTTCTGCTTCGAGGGGTTCCCGCCGCGCAAGACCGGCGATCGGCGGCGCTGGCTGACCGCGCTGCGCACCGAACAGCGGGCGGTGGTGTTCTTCGAGGCGCCGCACCGGCTCGCCGCGACCCTTGCCGACGCGGCGGAAGTGCTTGGCGCGGAACGGAAAGCCGCGGTGTGCCGCGAGCTGACCAAGCAGTACGAGGAGGTTCGCCGGGGCGGGCTCGGCGAGCTGGCCGAATGGGCCGACGAAGGCGTCCGCGGGGAGATCACCGTCGTGCTCGCCGGTGCCGCCGCGGACGAGTCAGCGGTGACCGACGTGCGCGCGCTCGTGCCCGCCGTCGAGGAGCGCGTCGCCGGGGGAGAACGGCTGAAGGAGGCGACCGCGGCTGTGGCCGCCTCCTCCGGGGTCAGCCGGAAGGCGCTCTACGACGCCGTTCTCGCCGAGCGGTCCTAGGTCGTGCCTAGAGGCAGGCTTGACGGAGCGCGTCAAGCTGCTTGACCTTGGTCTCGACCCACTTCGGCAGGTTGGCCGCGTCCTCCACCCGCTGCTTCGCCATGTCGACGTAGGAGTTGCCCAGCGTGGTGATGGCCCCGCTGACGTCGCCGTCGTTGACGTTCTTGGCCAGCTCGTGCAGCTTGTTGCCGGTCTCCTGGGTCTCCTTCTGGGCCTTCTCGCCGTCCTTCGGGTCCGGGGTGAACGCGGCGAGCGCCAGTGCCTCGGTGCACACCTTCGCCTTGGAGCCCGCTTCCTGGATCTGCGAGCACCCGCCCAGTGTGATCAGCAGGGGCAGCACGGCGATCGCCAAGCGGCGCGTCGTGGACATGGACTCCTCCTCGAAGCGGGGGTTCTCCACCCCGAGGTTATTCACAAATCGGTCATAGCGTCAGGACTGCTTGAACGTTTGTACAGGCGTCTGATCAACTCCTCGATCTCCGGCTCGGCGACCGTGACGTCGTGCACGGCGACCCGATCGACGAGCGCCGAGATCAGCGCCGCGGCGGTGGTGTCCGAACGGCCGAAGACCAGGTGTTGACGGAGCCCGTCGAGTTCGGTGCGCACCTCGCGGACGCCCGGGAGCCCGGTCAGCGGCGGATGCGGTTCGGTGAGGTCCACGACCAGCGTCCGCTCGGTGACGACCTCGGCGCGCAGTTCGCCGAGCGGGCCGTCGGCGAGCACGCGCCCGTGGTCGATCACCATCAGCCGCCCGCACAGCCGCTCGATGTCGTCGAGGTCGTGCGTGGTCAGCAGCAGCGTGGTCCCGCGCTGGTTGAGGTCGGCGAGGAATGCGCGCAGCCGTTCCTTGGACTCCAGGTCCAGCCCGATCGTCGGCTCGTCCAGCACCAGCAGTTCGGGATCGTGCAGCAGCGCCGCGGTGACCTCGCCGCGCATGCGCTGACCGAGGGAGAGCTGTCGCACCGGCGTTGCCAGGAACGGCGTCAGCTCCAGCAGTTCGACGCACTCCTCCAGCCGCTCGCGGTAGTCGTCCTTCGGCACGCGGTAGATGGAGCGCAGCAGCTCGAAGCTCTCGGAGAGCGGCAGGTCCCACCACAGCTGGCTGCGCTGGCCGAACACCACGCCGATGCGCGCGGCCAGTGCTCGCCGCTGTTTCGCCGGGTCGAGCCCGCAGACCGTGGCGCCGCCGGCGGACGGTGTCAGGATCCCGGTCAGCATCTTGATCGTCGTGGACTTGCCCGCGCCGTTGGGGCCGACGTAGCCGACCGCCTCGCCCCGGTCCACGGTGAAGCTCACCGCGTCGACCGCGACCACTTCGGTGCGGCGCCTGCGCAGGAAACCGGCGCGGTGGGAGACGGTGAAGCTGCGGCGGAGCCGGTCCGCCACGATGAGCGCGCTCATGATCCTGTTCCTTGGTAGTGGCGGACGGCGAAGCGCCAGGCGAGCCCGGCCACGGCGACGGCCGCGACCGCGACCAGTGGTGAGCACCAGCCGAGGAATGCCGGTGCGCCAAGGGGATCGGGCCGGTCCAGCAGGGCGAGGGCGGGGTAGTAGGCGACGAACGCGCCCGGGATGACGAAGGCCAGCACCCGCCGCAGCCACGGCGGGTAGACGGTGATCGGGTAGGAGGTGAACATGTTGCTGCCGTAGGTGACCGTGTTGGCCAGCTCGCGTCCGTCGACGATCCAGAAGCAGACCGAGCACGCGACCACCCAGATCGACCCGAAGAGCACCGCGCCGACCAGCGGGGCGGTGCAGGCGAGCAGCAGTTTGGGCGCGGTCCACTGGATGTCCGAAGTGGACAGAACGGTGACGAGGACGGCCAGCGCCGCGACGATCCGGCCCACCCGGCGCAGCTGGATGTCGCCGGTGGCGACCTGCGCGAGGGTGCTCAGCGGCCGCATCAGCATCACGTCCAGCTGGCCGGTCCTGATCATCCGCGGCAGCTCGTCGAGCTGACCGACGACCAGGTCGGCCAGGCCGAAACCGACACCCGCGATGCCGTACATGATCAGCACCTCGTGCACGGCGAAGCCGCCCATCTCCTCGGCGCGCCCGAAGAGCACGAGGATGACGACGAGCTCGCTCGCCTGCCCGACCATCTGCGCGACGAAGTCGAGCACGAACGACGCGCGGTAGGAGAGCTGGGCGCGGAACCGCGAACCCAGGATGCCGAGGTAGACCCGGTCAGCCACCCTGCACCACCAGCTTCCGCTCGGCGGCGCGCAGCGCGAGCTGGCCGATGACGAGCAGTCCGACCGTCCACAGCGCCTGGTGGGTGAGCGGCGGCAGCGGGCTGCCCCGTTCCACGAACACGTCGATCGTGTTCTGCAGCAGTGAGGGGAACGGCGTCCACCACAGGACATCGACGGCCCAGTCGGGGAAGAACGCCAGCGGCACGGCCAGCCCCGAGAGGATACCGCCGAGCAGCCCGTACATCGCGGTCACGCCGCGGGCGTCGAGCAGCCAGAACGCGCTGAGGCTGAGGAGGAACCGGATCGCGAAGCTCATCGCGACGGCGAGGACGACGCTCAGCGCGAACAACGCCCACGTGTGATCGTGTTGTGGCCAGCGGAGGTCGAACAGCAGCGAGCCGATCAGCATCGGCGGGGCGAACCTGATCAGCATCGCGAAGCCGGCCCGCCCGTAGTCCTCGGCGAGCAGGGCGAACTGCAGGTTCCAGGGGCGGGCGAGGTCGATGGCGACGTCGCCGCTGCGCACGCGGTCGGCCAGTTCGTGCCCGCCCCAGAGGATGACGACGCCGAGCAGGCCCTGCCCGAGCCACACGTAGCTGGCGATGCTCCCGACGTCGTAGCCCGCGACCTGCCGGCGCGATCCGAGCACGCTGAGCAGGACCGCGATGCGCATGAGGCCGAAGGCGGTGTTGGTGGTCAGGGCCGCGACGGCGGCCGAGCGGTAGGTGGAGTAGCGGTGGAATCCGGCGACGGCGAGGTGTGGATAACACCCGATCAACGCACGCACGAAATTCCACGCTAGCCTCCGTTGCAACTCCTTTTTGGACAGTCGGGGCGTGGGTTGCGCACTGAATGAGTCAGTGAGGTACTTGAACGCACTGAATGACTCATTCGGTGCGTTGAGCGTCCCCAATGACTCATTCAGGCTGTTCAGGCTTCGAGGACGATCTTGCCGGTGGCCTGGCCGGTGCTGAGCAGCGTCAGCGCCTTGACGGCATCCGTCAAGGGCATGCGGCGGTCGATGTGCGGGGTCAGCGAGCCCGCGGCGACGAGGCGCAGCACCTCCGTCAGCGCCTTCGTGAAGCCCGCGCCGGGCTTCACGTAGTACATCGACGCGCGGCGGCGGCCGGTCAATCCGACCAGCCTGCGGAGCTGCCACCACGCCATGCGGCGCAGAGTCCCCACGTAGGGCCGCAGCGGGTGCCCGGTGTCGCGCAAAGTCCCCGCGGAGCCGTAGTTGGCCAGCACACCGCCTGGGGCGAGCAGACTCCACGAGTCGTCGAGGCTCTTGCCGCCCACGTGGTCGAAGACCGCGTCCACGCCGTTCGGAGCGAGGGCGCGCACCTGGGCGACGACATCGCCCTTGCGGTAGTCGACGGGCTCGGCGCCGAGCGAGCGCAGCAGGTCGTGCTTGCCCGCCGAAGCCGTGCCGATGACGCGAGCACCCGCGAGGCGGGCCAGTTGGACGAGGAGGCTGCCGACGCCGCCCGCGGCTCCGTGTACGAGCACCGTCTGGCCCGCGCGGACCTTGGCGGTCACGTGCAGCATCTCCCACGCGGTCACACCGTTCATCGCGACGGCGGCGGCCACGCCGGGGTCGACGTCCTCGGAGATCGGGACAGCGATCTTGGCCGGGATCACCACCTCGTCCCGCCAGGCACCGGTTCTCGTCAGGGCCACCACTCGCTGGCCTGCCGGCAGGCCCTCGCCGTCGACCACGCGGCCCACCAGGTCGTAGCCGGGGACGAACGGGAACTTCGGCTGCAGCGGGTAGCGGCCGCGCAGCATCTGCACCTCGGCGAAGCTCACGCCGCTGGCCTCGGTGCGCACCAGGAGCTGTCCCTTGCCCGGCCGCGGCTTCGCCCCCTCCGTGATGCGCAGCATCTCCGGGCCGCCCTTGCCGGTGAGCACGATCTCCATGGTCCGCCTCCAGTGACTGGTTATTACTTGCGTTAGAACTTCTAACAAGAGCTTGAGCCTGTTAGGGTCGCGTTGTCAAGGGAGGTGGTCGAGGTGGACCGCAGGCAGCGCTACCGCGAACAGACGCGGGACGAGGCGAAGCGCATCGCGCTGGAGCAACTGGCCGAGTCGGGGCCGAGCGGGATCTCCGTCAACGCGATCGCCAAGCGCATGGGCGTCACCGGTCCCGCGCTCTACCGGTACTTCGCCAACCGGGACGCGCTGCTCACGGATCTGATCGAGGACGCCTACAACGACCTCGCCGACACGGTGGAAGGCGCGGTCGCGGCCACCCAGCGCTCGGGGCACGCCACGCAGATGCGCGCGCTGGCCACGGCGATGCGCGAATGGGCGATCGCGCAGCCGCACCGCTACCTGCTGCTCTTCGGCACGCCCGTGCCGGGCTACCGGGCGCCGATGGAAACGCTCACCGCCGCGCATCGCTCGATGACGGCGGTGCTGGCCACCGTCGGCGAGGACCCGGAGCCCGCGAGCCGGCGCTCCGCGCTGCACCGCCAGATCGGGGCGTGGGGCGACAAGATGCAGACCGGGGACCTGACGCCCAAGCAGCTGCACTGGGGGATCACGGTCTGGACCCGCCTGCACGGCGTGATCAGCCTGGAGATCACCAACCAGTTCGAGATGACCGGCATCGATCCCGAGCTGGTCTTCAAGGCCGAGGTGGAGGCGCTAGTCGTGTGGGGGGAGCGCGGCTAGCACCCGCGAACCCGCGTCGTACAAGGCGATCAGCAGCGGTCGCAGCTCCATGCCCGCCGCGGTCAGCCGGTAGCTCGTGCGCACGGGGAAGCCCGGCAGCCGGTCCTTCACGACGAGCCCTTGCGCGACCAGCTCGCCGAGCCGATCGGTCAGCACCTTCGCCGTCAAGGACGGCAGTCGCGCCCGCAGCTCGCCGAACGAGCAGGGACCGTGCATCAGCTCGCGCAGCACGAGCGTCGCCCACCGGCCGGAGATCGCCGCGAGCGCGACCTCGACCGGGCAACCGGGCTCAGGCCTGTTCGTGCGGCCGCGCGCGTCGGGGACGAGTTCGACGTCGGTTTCCGCTTGGTGACCGACGAGACGCTTCGCTTCGCTGGTGCCATGAGTACCGACCACATGCCCAGTGTGCGCCTTCCCGAGCAGTTCCGGGAGGCGTTCAACACCGGTTCCAGTGCCGCCGTCGAAGCCGTCTACGAGCCGGACGGGGTGTTCGTCGACGGTCCGGGCAATCCCGTGACCGGCCCGGACCGCAAGCGCGCCAACGAGAAGATGCTCGCGCTCGGGGAGCCGATCGAGGTCCGGCCCCGGCACACCTACGTGGCGGGCGACATCGCCCTGCTGATCGTCGACTGGAGCATCGGTGAGGTGCACGGCACGGCGACCGACGTAGCCCGCCGCGGCCCGGACGGGGTCTGGCGCTACGTGATCGACAACCCGTTCGGCACCGCCTGACTACTGCTTGGCGATGCCCTCCACCGGCGTGGTGTCCCAGGGCAGCAGGTCGACGCCGAGCCACGGCATCACGCCGGTGGCCTGCAGCGCCGCCACCGAGAACCACAGCGCCAGCAGGCTGAACGCGGGCAGGACCACCATGTTCTCGACCTTGCCGCCGGTCTTCATCCGCATGATCTTCGGCGGGGCGATCGGGTACCAGGTCTTGCCCGCGATCGGCACCGGCCACATCATCGGGCAGCCCATCTCGGTGATCGCGTCGCCGATGAAGTGCGCGACGCAGCCGATGGTCACCGCGAGCCCGCAGGCCCCGGCCAGCTCCGGCGCGCCGTTGACCCACTGCCAGCACAGCAGCGACAACCCGGCCGAGGTCAGCGTGATCGTCAGCGCGTCCCGCTTCGGGCACCACTCGTGCAGCAGCCCGCGCACCGCGAGGCCGCAGAAGAAGAACATCACGAACGGCAGCGCGTAGGTGTGGCTGAGCTGGATCAACGCGGTGGTGGCCAGCCCGGCGAGGATCGCGAAGACGATGGTGTGGGTGAACCCGCGGTGCCCGCCGTGCCGGTTGGAGTCCTTCTTCGTCCTGGTGCTCCGGTAGATCTTGTGGCTGAGCCAGTTGATCCCGGCGGACATGCTCTTGCTGATCGCCCCGAAGGTGCGCGCCACGGTCGAGCTGGGGTGGTCCAGGTCCGGCAGCAGCGCCGCGCCGGTGGCCAGCGCCCCGCCGACCACGATGGCCGGGGCGGTGAAGCTGCCGAAGTCGTACGCGGCGCCCAGCACCGCCACCCCGCTCCACGCCGCAAGTCCACTGATGGCGTGCGTCGGCCCCATCGACATCCCGCGCCCCCTGAAGATCGTCCGCTGCGCGAGAGGTTAGGGGATCTTCGTCACGCGGGGGAGACCCACCCGGCGCATCGCGTCCCGCCGCGAAACGCCAATGCCGCGATCGGTCCGTTGAACGCACCGAATGACTCATTCAGTGCGTCAGCGGCGGCCGGGGGTGATGAGGCCCAGCTCGTACGCGGTGGCGACGGCGGCGGCGCGGTCGTTCACACCGAGCTTGGCGTAGACGTGCAGCAGGTGGGTCTTCACCGTGGCCTCGCTGATGAACAGCTTCGCCGCGGCGTCCCGGTTGGTCATGCCGCGGGCGATCAGGCCGAGCACCTCCAGCTCGCGCTGGCTCAGCGGCTCCTTGGCGGGGGAGCGGACCTGGCTCAGCAGCTTGGTCGCGATCGCGGGCGCCAGCACGGCCTCGCCCCGCGCGGCCGCCTCGACGGCGCGGAACAGCTCGGTCTTCGGCGCGTCCTTGAGCAGGTAGCCCGTCGCGCCCGCCTCGATCGCGGGCAGCACGTCCGCGTCGGTGTCGTAGGTCGTCAGCACCAGCACGCGCGTCCGCAACCGCTTCTCCGCGATGGCGCGGATCGCGCTCACCCCGTCGGTTCCGGGCATCCGCAGGTCCATCAGCGCCACGTCCGGCTCAAGGGCGACGGCCAGCGTCACCGCCTCGGCGCCGTCCGCGGCCTCGCCGACGACGTCGAAGCGGGGGTCGCCGGTCAACATGCCGCGCAGCCCGTCGCGCACCACCGGGTGGTCGTCGACGATCAGCACTGTGATCAACGCTGCCCTCCAACGGGAATCGCCGGGACGGTCGCGGAGATCGCCGTTCCGGAACCGGGTTCGGACTCCACGGCCAGGGTGCCGGACACCCCGCCGACCCGCTGCCGCATGGAGGTCAGCCCGAACCCGGAACTGTCTACTGTGGACGAGAAGCCGACGCCGTCGTCCCGGACGTCCAGCGTCACCACGTCCTCCATGTACGACAACGTCAACCCCACCCGCCCCGCGTTCGCGTGCTTGGCCACGTTGGCCAGCGCCTCCTGGGCCGTGCGCAGGAGCGCCACCTCGACGTCGGCGTGCAGCGGCCGCGCGGAGCCGGTCGAGGTGAACTCGGCGGGCACGCCGTTGATCTTCGACCACTGCCGCACGACGTCGGCGAGCGCGTCGGGCAGCCGGGCCGACTCCAGCGCTTCCGGCCGCACGGCGTGCACGGAGCGCCGCGCCTCCCGCAGGCTCTCCCGGGCCAGCGTCGCGGCGTTGTCGAGGTGCCGTCGCCGCTGCGCCGGATCGCCGTCCGCGGCCTGGAGCTGCGTGATGATCCCGGTGAGCCCCTGCGCGATGGTGTCGTGGATCTCGCGCGCCATCCGCTGCCGTTCCTCGGTGACCCCGGCCTCGCGCGCCTGCTCCAGCAGCTGCGCCTGGAGTCCGGCGTTGACCCGCATCGCGGCTTCGAGGCGTTCGTTGACCTCGGTCAGCTCGCGGATGGCCGCCTGCCGCTTCTGGCTCTCCCCGCCCGCGGCCCAGCCGGCGAAGGCCAGCGGGACCGCGACGTTGACCAGCACGATGAACGGCGAGGTCTGCTGGAACGCGGTCAGGCCGGTCTGCGCCGTGAGCCCGACGATCGAGGCCACCCCGACCGCGAAGACCGCCCAGTGCGCCGGGAACAGCGCGTACGCGTAGGGGTAGCCGAGAGCGCCGAAGATCGCGAAGATCGGCGAGACCGAGACCAGCGCGAAGATCGTCACGAGCAGCCCGCAGTAGAACACCAGGCCGAGCCCGGGCCGCCCGGCCAGCCAGCCGGTCGTGTTGCGCCGGGGCGAGAAGTCCGGCCGGGTGCGCAGCAGCGTACCGACCGACAACCACAGCGCGGCCACTCCGACCAGGGCGAACACCAGGGGCGCCCGGTCCTTCCCGTCGTCGATCAGCACCCAGAACAGGGTGGCCAAGGCGAGCACGGTGTACCCGATCACGACCAGCACGAACTGGCCGTACCTCGCCCAGAACCGCGCCTTGTCCACCACGCTCCTCACTCCCAGCGGAACAGCGCCGCCGCGACCGAACCCAGCACTGCCGCGGTCACGGCCAGCACCAGCACGAAGTGCGGCTGCAGGCCGGCGCCGGACCAAGTGTCGCGCAGCGTCTGCAACGCCGCCCCCAACGGCGTGTAGTCGCTGATCGCGGCGAGCCAGGACGGCATCGTCTCCTTCGGCGTCCACACCCCGGCCAGGAACATGCTGGGGAAGAACAGCACCATCCCCGCCGCGGTCGACGCCCGCGCTGTCGGGGCGAGCGCGGCCACCACCAGGCCCAGCGAGAACAGCGCCGCGATGCTCAGGGCCAGCGCCGCCGCGAACTGCAGAACGCTCGCGGGCAAGGGGATGTCGAGGGCGAGGTGGCCGGCGACGACGATCACCGATGTCGACACCAGCGCGGTGCCCGCACCCACCGCGATCTGCGCGACGAGCACCATCGCCGGGTGCGCGGGTGTCGCCTGGAGCCTGCGCAGGACGCCCTTCTCCCGGTACGTCGCCAGGTAGGTCGGCAGGGAGTTGAAGGACAGCGTGGCCAGCGCCAGCGCCAGCGCGATGGAGGCGACGAAGTACGCGGCCTTCAACCCGTCGGGGTCGGGCCCGGGCGCCCCGCCGTCGCGGAACTGCAGCCCGATCGCCAGCAACAGGAACACCGGCAGCACGAGCGCGAACAGCGGCGAGACCTTGTCCCGCAGGAACAACTTCGCCTCGGTCAGGGTGAGCTTGCCCAAGCCGTTCACTGGTTTCCTCCGGTCAGCGTCACGTAGGCCTCGTCGAGCGTCGGCTGGTCCAGCCGCAGGTCCGCCACGAGCACGTGCTCCCTGGCGAGCAGCGCGGTCACCTCGTCGGCGAACCGGCCGGTCCCGGTGACCACGACCTGCGACCCGGCCCGGACGACCTCGCGCACCCCCGGCAGCGGCGCGAGGGCGCTCTCGTCGAACCCGGCGACCGGGCGGAACCGCAGGCGCCGCTCGGCGAACGTGCTCTCGACCAGGCCCGCGGGCGTGTCCAGCGCGACGACCCGCCCCTTGTCGAAGATCGCGACGCGGTCGCACAGCCACTCCACCTCGTCCATGAAGTGGCTGACCAGCACGACCGTCACCCCCGTCGCGCGCATCTCGGAGATCAGGTTCCAGGTGGCCCGGCGCGCCTGCGGGTCGAGCCCGGTGGTGAGCTCGTCCAGGAACGCGACCTTCGGGTTGCCGACCAGGGCCAGCGCGATGAACAACCGCTGCTTCTGGCCCCCGGAGAGCGCGGAGAACCTGGCGTTGCGCTTGTCCGCCAGACCCCACTGCTCCAGCAGCTCCCGCCAGTCGCGCGGGTCGCGGTAGAAGGAGGAGTAGAGGTCCAGCGCCTCCCACACCTTGATCAGCTCGGGCAGTTGGGACTGCTGGAGCTGGACCCCGACGACCTCGCGCAGCTCGCGATCGTCCTTGGCCGGGTCGAGCCCGAGCACCCTGATCGTGCCGGAGTCGGGGCGCCGCAAGCCTTCGACGCATTCGACCGCCGTCGTCTTGCCCGCCCCGTTCGGGCCGAGGATGCCGAAGATCTCTCCCTCCTCGACGGAGAAGGAGACATCGCGCAGTGCCACGTGGTCGCCGTAGCGCTTCCCGAGGCCGCTCACTTCGATGATGGACATGTGACCAGCCTGCGGCCTGGCTGAGCTGCGCGAATCGACCGCGCGGCCCCGGATCGGCGGGGCGGTGGTGGAGGGCGGATCCACCGTTCGGTTGATGTTCAGCGGCCCAGGACCGTGCGCAGCGCCGCTTCGAGATCGCCTTCTCCGCGCCAGGCGACGAACCCGTCCGGCCGCACCAGCACGGCTCCGCGGGTGCTCACGCCGTACCGGGCCGGGTCTTCCACCCGGTGCACCGGCAGCTCGACTCCCAGTGCCTTCGCGGCTTCGGTCGCCTTCGTGTCCCAAGTGGACTCGTCGGCCAGCAGGACGAAACCGCGACCGAAAATGTCCACAGTGGACTTGTCGTGGGGGACGTGCGAGCCCGGGCGCCCGGTCGGTTCCGCCGGGTTCTCGAACAAGGCCCCGTCCTCGTCGGCCTCGCGCACGATGGCGCCGTCGGGATAGCGGTAGCCGAGGATCAACTCCGCGGGGTCGATCGGCTCGGCCTCGGTCCCGTCCGCGAGGTGCGGGCTGTTGCGCCGCACCATGTTCGCGTACTGCTGCTCGACCAGGACTTCGGAGTAGGGCCGTCGTTCGGCGTCGTGGCTGTCCAGCAACCCTTGCCCCGCTTGGCCTTTCACCACCATCGCCAGCTTCCACGCGAGGGAGAAGCCGTCCATGATCGCGCTGTTGCCGCCCATCGCGCCGTGCGGCGGCATGGTCCGGACGGCATCGCCGATCAGCTGCACGCGCCCGGCTCCGAACCGGTCGGCGACCAGCGCCGACGTCGTGGTCTTGCTGTTGCACGCCAGCAGTTTCGGCTCCAGGTCCGGCCGCCCGGTGGCGATGCGGATCAGCTCGGTCCACCGCTGCTCGTCGATGTCGTCGACCTCGCCGACGCCGAAGGTGAAGCGGTTGCGGTCGTCGGTGCTCGTGAACGCGCCACCGCCGCCCGGCAGTTCGGGGTTCCGGAGGTAGAACAACAGGTTCCGGCCGTCGAAGTCCGCACCGAGGTCGGCCTCGAACACCGCGTTGACGCCCTCGCCGAGCACGCCGCGCCCGTGCCTGCCGATGCCCAGCCACTCGCGGACCGGGCTGCGGTGGCCGTCGGCGGCCACGACGTGGTCGGCGCGCACCTCGCGGGCGGTGCCGGTGATCAGGTCGCGGATGACCACCGTGACTCCGTCGGCGTCCTGCTCCAGTGACTCGGCCTTCGTCGAGAACCGCACGTCCGCGCCGAGTTCCCGGGCCCGCTCCAGCAGGATGACCTCGGCCTTCTCCTGGCTGACGTTGGCCCACGCGTTGCGGCTGAACGCGCTGAAGTCCGGCGTCTCGCCCGCGAGGATCGTGTGGAACACCGGCCCGGACGTGGTGGCCGCGATCTTGATCGTGAAGCCGGGGTCCGCGGGCTGCGCGGCGAGGAAGGCGTCCTCGACGCCCGCGATCCGCAGTGCCTGCATCGTGTGGGGGAACTGGCCCCGCGCCTTCGGGTGTCGTGCCGTGCCCGCGTGCTTCTCCACGACCAGCGCCCGCACCCCGTGCAGGCCGAGGAACATGGCGGCGGACAGCCCCGCGAGACCGGCTCCGATGATCAACACCGGCGCGTGTTCCCGCTCCATTCCGACCCTCCTGTCGTACGATGGTCCCGTCAGTCGGATATCTCAATCTGTCGGATATCTCGATGGATCGAAGTATTGGGTCGGGAGGGGTCGATGTCAAGCGGTGCGTCGTCGTCGCGTGCGGAGCTGCTGGCCGAGATGGAGTCGGTCATGCGGGACAACGCCTCCAGGGGGTTGCTCATGCACCAGGCGATAGCCGACCGCTTCGGGCTCGGCCCGACCGACATCAAGTGCCTCGACCTGGCCCGCGAGGAGGAGAACCTGACCGCGGGCAGGCTCGCCGAGATCACCGGGCTGAGCACCTCCGCGGTGACCGCGCTGCTGGACCGGCTGGAGAAGGCCGACTTCATCCGGCGCCGCCGCGACCCGAGCGACCGCAGGCGGGTGTTCGTCGTCTCGACCGGCAGGCGGGAGGCGGAGACCGCGCGGGCGTTCGCGCCGCTGCGCGAGCTGATGCTGCGCGGGCTGGAGGGCTACAGCGAGGACGAGCTGCGGCTGATCCGCGACTTCCTCCGGGGCATCACCGACGGGGTGACCGAGATCGTCCGCCGGTACCGGGCTGAAGGCCCTTGAAGTCGGGTGGCACGTCCGGAGCGGCCAGCATCACACTGGCCGGGTCAGGCGGTGGGCGCGCATAGCAGTACGCTTGTCCCGCTTGCACCGTCGCGAGAGGAGCCCTTCGCCGTATGAGCAAGATCAAGGTTCAAGGCACTGTCGTCGAGCTCGACGGCGACGAGATGACCCGGATCATCTGGCAGTTCATCAAGGACAAGCTGATCCACCCGTACCTCGACGTGAACCTCGAGTACTACGACCTGGGCATGGAGCACCGGGACGCCACCGACGACCAGGTCACCATCGACTCGGCGAACGCCATCAAGCGGCACGGCGTCGGCGTCAAGTGCGCCACCATCACGCCGGACGAGGCGCGGGTCGAGGAGTTCGGCCTGAAGAAGATGTGGCGCAGCCCGAACGGCACCATCCGCAACATCCTCGGTGGGGTCGTCTTCCGCGAGCCGATCATCATCTCCAACATCCCCCGGCTGGTGCCGGGCTGGACGCAGCCGATCATCATCGGCCGCCACGCCCACGGCGACCAGTACAAGGCGACCGACTTCAAGGTCCCGGGCCCGGGCACGCTGACCGTGACCTTCACGCCCGAGGACGGCTCCGAGCCGATGGAGTTCGAGGTCGCCCGGTACCCGGAGGGCGGCGGTGTCGCCCTGTCGATGTACAACTTCCGCAAGTCCATCGAGGACTTCGCGCGCGCGTCGTTCAGCTACGGCCTGCAGCGCAACTACCCGGTCTACATGTCGACCAAGAACACGATCCTCAAGGCCTACGACGGCATGTTCAAGGACGTGTTCCAGGAGATCTTCGACGCCGAGTTCAAGGCCGACTTCGACGCCAAGGGCCTGACCTACGAGCACCGCCTCATCGACGACATGGTCGCCGCGGCCATGAAGTGGGAGGGCGGCTACGTCTGGGCGTGCAAGAACTACGACGGTGACGTGCAGTCCGACACCGTGGCCCAGGGCTTCGGCTCGCTCGGCCTGATGACCTCGGTGCTGATGACCCCGGACGGCAAGACCGTCGAGGCCGAGGCCGCGCACGGCACGGTGACCCGGCACTACCGCCAGCACCAGGCGGGCAAGCCGACCTCCACCAACCCGATCGCGTCCATCTACGCCTGGACCAGGGGCCTCGCGCACCGCGGCAAGCTGGACAACACCCCCGAGGTGATCGGCTTCGCCAACTCGCTGGAGCAGGTCGTCATCGAGACCGTGGAGAGCGGCAGGATGACCAAGGACCTGGCCCTGCTGATCAGCAAGGACCAGCCGTGGCAGACCACCGAGGAGTTCCTGGCCTCGCTGGACGAGAACCTGCAGAAGAAGATGGCCTGATCGTCTTCCGCGTGCCTCCAGGGCCGTCCCCGATCCCGGGGGCGGCCCTCACGCGTTGTGTCCCGGCTGCCCCCAACGGGTGGAGTCGGCCGGTTGCCCGGGTGCACTTGGCGCGCTGATCTTCGCAGCTCAGGCGGGCAGGGGCTATACCAGGAAGAGGCTCTGGTTTCTGATCTTCCAGGGACCCGATCTTGGAGGAACCGTGTTCCTGTTCCTACGTCCACTCCTGCTCATCGGCGCGGCCGTCGCGGGCTTCATCGTGCTCTCCAACATGGGCGCGGCGCCCAAACCACCCGAACTCACCGGCGGCGCCCAGCGCTGCGACTTCAAGGTCACCGCGGACCTGCTCAACGTCCGGACCGGGCCGAGCACCCAGCACCCGGTCGCGGCCAAGCTGCGCCGCGACGCGCTCACCCCGGGCACGGTCGAGCTGGACAACGGCTTCCGCAAGATCGGCAACGAGCGCTGGGTCGCCGACCAGTACCTGAGCCCGGACAAGCTCAACACCTGCCGCTGACCAGGGCGGGCATGACATGGTGAGGGCATGTCCCTGTTCGACGGCACGACGCTGGCCACCTACGTGGCCGCGTGTTTCGCGCTCGTCCTCGTGCCCGGTCCCGCGCAGGCCCTGGTGCTCGTGCGCACCGCGAACGGCGGGCGCCGCGCGGGCGTGCTGACCACGCTCGGCCTCAGCATCGGCACGCTCGTGCACACGGCGGCCGCCGCGGTCGGGCTCTCCGCGCTGCTCGCGAGCTCGGCCGTGGCGTTCTCGGTCCTCAAGTACCTCGGTGCGGCGTACTTGGCCTACCTCGCCTACCGCGCGTGGCGGGACGGCGCCCGGCCGGTGGAGTTCACCGCGGCCGGGCTGCCCGGCCGCAAGGTGTTCACCAGCGCCGTGCTGACCGGCGTGCTCAATCCGAAGACCGCGCTGTTCTTCCTGGCGTTCCTCCCGCAGTTCGTGCACCCGGAACGCGGGTGGGTGGTGCTCCAGTTCCTGGTGCTCGGTCTGGTCCTGGCCGTGGTCGGCGTGCTGACCGACTGCGTGCTCGCGGTCGCGGCGGGCGCGCTGACCACCCGGCTCAACCGGAACCGCCGATTCCACCAGTGGCGCCAGCGGGTGACCGCGACCGTCTTCCTCGCCCTCGGCGTCCGCTTGGCCCTGACAGAGCAGTCCTGACCTGAAAGTGGTGTCGGGGCGCGGGGTTACGCTCGCCCCGTGCTGACTGTGTCGAGCGTGAACGTCAACGGCATCCGCGCCGCCGCGAAGAAGGAGAACGGACTCGTCGAGTGGCTGGCGGCCACGTCGGCGGACGTGGTCTGCCTCCAGGAGGTCCGGGCCGAGCCGGGGCAGATGCCCGCCGAGGTGCGCGAGCCGGAGGGCTGGCACGTCGTGCACGCCCACAGCGACCAGAAGGGTCGCGCGGGCGTCTCGATCCTCACCAGGGAGCAGCCGGAGGCGGTGCGGATCGGCTTCGGCAGCAAGGAGTTCGAGCACAGCGGTCGCTACGTCGAGGTGGACCTGCCCGGCCTCACCGCGGCCAGCCTCTACCTGCCCAGCGGTGACGTCGGCACCCCGCGCCAGGAGGAGAAGGAGCGCTTCATGGAGGCGTTCCTGCCCTACCTGGTGAAGCGCAAGCGCGCGGCGAAGCGGCAGGGGCGCGAGGTCCTGGTGTGCGGTGACTGGAACATCGCCCACCGCGAGATCGACCTGAAGAACTGGAAGGGCAACCAGAAGGAGTCCGGGTTCCTGCCGGAGGAACGCGCGTGGATGGACCGCGTCTTCGACGAGGCGGGCTACGTCGACGTGTTCCGGAAGGTGCACCCGGAAGGGCCCGGCCCGTACTCGTGGTGGTCCTACCGCGGCAAGGCTTTCGACAACGACTCCGGCTGGCGCATCGACTACCAGATCGCCACGCCCGGCCTGGCGGAACGGGTGAAGGAAGCGCGGATCGAACGCGCGGAGACCTATGCGGCGCGCTGGTCCGACCACTCACCGGTGACGATCACGTACGACTTCCCCTGACCGCTGAGGGGAAGCCGCACGCGACCGGAGGCCCCGCAGACCTCGCCGTGCACACATCGCCGTCGCACCCGGACGCGGTGGCCGACGCCGTGCCGGGCAACGCGAATTCCCCGTTGGTCATAGAACTTTGCGGGCGGAGACGGGGCGAACGCCGACGGCGCTCGCGTCCGGAAACTGCTGCGACAACAGGGAATCCGCTGAAGTGTCCCGCGTTCACGGGTCGACCTCGAACCTGCGCAGGACGTGGCCGTAGCCGACGTGCCGGTCCAGCGGACGGGCGATCACGCACACGCCGGTCTCCACGTCCAGCCGCACGGTGAAACGCTTGGCGGCCTTGTGCGGTGGCGCCTGCACGTGCCCGCGCGCGCCGTCCAGCAGCGGGCAGCACGGGCAGAGCGGGTCGTAGTCGTCGGTCGGCTGGACCACCGCGTCCAGCATCTTCCGACCACCGGAGCTGATCACCGCGAGGTGCTTGAACCGTAACGGCCCCGGCAGCGTCTCCGGGTCCTCGCCCGGCCAGGACCAGCCGAAGCCGTCCGCGAGCTCACGCGGCGCCAGCAGCGAGGGCCCGTGGTAGCTGTCCCACATCGGCACGCCCAGCCGGGGTTCGAGCAGGTCCTCACCCGGCTCCCGGTCCACCCAGTCGCCGTCGGTCCAGTCCGCCACCCGCACCCAGCCCTCGCGGGTCAGCTCGATCCGCTGGCGGCGGTCCCTGACGTCGTCCCGGAACACGTCGAGCTCGAAGCGCAGCCGCGACCAGCCACGGGGGGTCTCCCTGGCCAGCCTGCGGAACAGTGCGGTCTCGGTCACACTTCGCGACTCTGCCCCAGGGATGCCCGCCGGGCGAGGACGACGCACCGGAATGAGCTGAAGTGGTGATCATCGCAGGGAAAATCGGCGTAACGCCCACCTAGGGTGTCCAACGTGAGCGAAACTCAGCGGCCCGAGCCGGTGCCCACTGACGCGGCCGTGCGCCGAGCCCTCCGCAGGGCCCGGGACGGCGCCACCCTCGATGTCACCGAAGCCGCCGTGCTGCTCTCGGCGCGCGGCGAGCACCTGGACGAGCTGCTGGCGGCCGCGGGCACGGTCCGCGACGCGCACCTCGCCGCCGAGGGGCGGCCCGGCGTGGTGACCTACAGCCGCAAGGTGTTCATCCCGCTCACCCGGCTCTGCCGGGACCGCTGCCACTACTGCACCTTCGCCACCGTTCCGCACCGCGTGCCCGCGGCGTTCCTGGAGCGCGACGAAGTGCTCGCGATCGCCCGCGAGGGTGCCGCGGCGGGCTGCAAGGAGGCGCTGTTCACCCTGGGGGACCGGCCGGAGGAGCGGTGGCCGCAGGCGCGGGAGTGGCTCGACGCGCGCGGTTACTCGTCCACCGTGGACTACCTGCGGTCGGTGGCCATCGCGGTGCTGGAGGAGACCGGGCTGCTGCCGCACCTCAACCCGGGCGTGCTGAGCTGGGAGGAGTTCCAGCGGCTCAAGCCGGTCTCGCCCAGCATGGGCATGATGCTGGAGACCACGGCGACGCGGTTGTGGAGCGAGCCGGGCGGCCCGCACTACGGCAGTCCGGACAAGGAACCGGCGGTCCGCCTCCAGGTGCTCACCGATGCCGGACGCGTCGGTGTTCCCTTCACCACGGGCATTCTCATCGGCATCGGGGAGAACCTGACCGAACGCGCCGAGTCGCTGCTGGCGATCCGGCAGAGCGCGCGCCAGTACGGCCACATCCAGGAAGTCATCGTGCAGAACTTCCGCGCCAAGCCCGACACCGCGATGCGCGGGATGCCGGACGCGGACCTGCACGAGCTGGCCGCGACCGTGGCCGTCGCGCGGTTGCTGCTCAGCCCGGGCGTCAGCGTTCAGGCTCCGCCGAACCTGATCGGTGAGGAGCACGAACTGTTGCTGCGCGCGGGAATCGACGACTGGGGCGGGGTTTCGCCGATCACCCCGGACCACGTCAACCCGGAGCGCCCGTGGCCGCACATCGACGCGCTCGCCGCACGCACCTCGGCCGCCGGGTTCGAACTCCGGGAAAGGCTCACCGTCTACCCGCGCTACGTCAGGGCGGGCGCGCCGTGGATCGACCTGCGCGTGGCCGGACACGTCGGCGCGCTCGCGGAACCGGACGGGCTGGCGCGAGCCGGGGCGATCCCGGTCGGCAGCGACTGGCAGGAGCCGGACGGCGGCCTGGAGTCCAGTGGCCGCACCGATCTGCACGCCAGCATCGACACCGAAGGCCGCACGGGGGACCGGCGAACGGACTTCGACAACGTCTACGGAGACTGGAACGAGCTGCCCGTCATCGCCGCGCCCGAGCGGCTGGACGGCGACGTGCGCGCCGGGCTCAAGATCGCAGAGTCGGACCCCGCAGCCCTGCTCGACGAAGCGAACTCCGTTGCGGCGCTTGCCTTGTTCACCGCGGAAGGCACCGCGCTGGAGGAACTGGCCAAGCTCGCCGACCAGCTCCGCGCGAGCGTCGTCGGCGACGACATCACCTACGTGGTGAACCGGAACATCAACTTCTCCAACGTCTGCTACGTCGGCTGCCGGTTCTGCGCCTTCGCCCAGCGCGAGCGCGACGCCGACGCCTACCGGCTCTCCGCGGAGGAGGTCGCCGACCGCGCCCAGGAGGCGCACGAGGCCGGTGCCACCGAGGTCTGCATCCAGGGCGGCATCGACCCCAGGCTGCCCGTGACCGGCTACGCGGACCTGGTGCGCGCCATCAAGGCCAGGGTGCCCGGCATGCACGTGCACGCCTTCAGCCCCATGGAGATCGTCAGCGGCGCGACCAAGGCCGGGGTCAGCGTCGAGGAGTGGCTGACCGAGCTGCGCGACGCGGGGCTGGACACGATTCCCGGCACTGCCGCGGAGATCCTCGACGACGAGGTCCGCTGGGTGCTGACCAAGGGCAAGCTGCCCGCGAAGACCTGGATCGAGGTGGTCAGCACCGCGCACCGGCTGGGCATCCGGTCCAGCTCCACGATGATGTACGGCCACGTCGACCACCCCGGCCACTGGCTGGGACACCTGCGCACGCTGGCCCGCATCCAGGACGAGACGGGCGGGTTCACCGAGTTCGTGCCGCTGCCGTTCGTGCACCGCAGCGCGCCGATCTACCTCGCGGGCCTGGCCCGTCCAGGGCCGACGCTGCGGGACAACCGGGCCGTGCACGCGATGGCCCGGCTCGCACTGCACGGTCGCATCCCCAACATCCAGTGCTCGTGGGTCAAGCTCGGCGACGAGGGCACCGCGCACATGCTCCGCGGCGGCGCCAACGACCTCGGCGGCACGCTGATGGAGGAGACGATCAGCCGGATGGCCGGCTCCGAACACGGTTCGGCGCGTACGGTCGAGCAGCTGCGGCGGATCGCGGCCTCGGTCGGGCGGAGGGCGCGGGAGCGTACCACCACCTATCTGCATTCATGATCCAAATGGGGGTGGCGCGCCCTCAAACCGTGACCGCTACGCTCAGCCGCCGTTACCAACGCGTTGCCTGACACCTCTCCACCCGGGACGGCGCGTTGGGTAGTTTCTCGGCCGTGTCCGTGGTTTCCCCCACAAGGGCGGGGAACCTCCGTCAAGGAGGCACTTGAGTTGCGCAGCCGGATCGCTCGACGTGCAGCGCGTTTGTCCACCGTGCCCGCCGCCGCGCTGGTCGGCGTCCTCACGGCGGGCGAAGCGTCCGCGCACGGGGCGCAGATGAGCCTGGCCGCACCCGGTCTCTCCGCGAGCCTGGTGCCGATCACCGCCGTTTCCCTCGGCATCGGGGGTCTGCTGCTGGGCATCGTCCGCCGCAAGAAGAACATGGCGGTCATCGACCCGGCCAACGAGCGCCGCGAGCCCGAGATGGTGGGATCGGCCGCTCCCCGCTGACGGGTTCTGCGAGAATCCTCGTCGTGGCAAGCCCGACGCAGACCCAGGACCAGGCCGCCCGTCGGCCGAGGGTGCTCTCCGGCATCCAGCCGACCGCCGACTCGTTCCACCTCGGCAACTACCTGGGCGCGTTGCGGCAGTGGGTGGCCATGCAGGACACCCACGAGGCGTTCTACTGCGTGGTCGACCTGCACGCGATCACCGTCGAGCAGGACCCGAAGCAGCTGCGCCGGCGCACCAGGGTCTCCGCCGCCCAGCTGCTCGCCCTGGGCATCGACCCGGCCCGCTCCACGCTGTTCGTGCAGAGCCACGTGCCCGAGCACGCGCAGCTGGGCTGGGTGATGCAGTGCCTCGCCGGGTTCGGCGAGGCCAGCCGGATGACCCAGTTCAAGGACAAGTCCGCCCGTCAGGCCGCGGACCGGGTCAGCGTCGGCCTGTTCACCTACCCGATCCTGCAGGCCGCGGACATCCTGGTGTACCGGGCGAACGAGGTGCCGGTGGGCGAGGACCAGCGGCAGCACCTGGAGCTGACCCGGGACCTGGCGCAGCGGTTCAACTCCCGCTACGGCAAGACCTTCGTGCTGCCCGAGGCCTACATCGTCAAGGACACCGCCAAGATCTACGACCTGCAGGACCCGACGTCGAAGATGAGCAAGTCGGTGCCCGCGGGCGTGGTCGAGCTGCTGGACGAGCCCAAGGCCAGCGCGAAGAAGATCCGGTCGGCCGTGACCGACCTGGAGCGCGAGATCCGCTACGACACCGAGAAGAAGCCGGGGATCAGCAACCTCCTGGTGATCTACTCGGCGCTGTCCGGGCGCGCCATCTCCGAGCTGGAGCAGGCCTACGAGGGCAAGGGCTACGGCGACCTGAAGAAGGACCTCGCAGAGGTGGTCACCGACTTCGTCACCCCGGTGCGCGAGAAGGTCCGCGCCTACCTCGACGATCCGGCCGAGTTGGACAAGATCCTGTTGGTCGGGGCAGAACGCGCCCGTGAGGTGGCGTCCAGGACGCTGGAGGCCGTGTACAAGCGGATCGGCTTCCTCCCGCCGGCGGGCTGATCTGCGGGCGCCGGGCGAGCGGGGTAATTTCCGATCGTGAACGAGGTTGCGGAACAGGCGAAGCCGTCGTGGTTCGAGCGCCAGCGGAAACAACGCCGCTGGTTCGACCACCTCATCCGCTCCGGCGGTCGCTACGTGGACAACTACGGCGACCACTACGCGGCGGCGATCACGTACTTCTCGATCCTCGCGCTCGTGCCGCTGCTCATGGTCGCCTTCTCCATCGCCGGTGTGATCCTCGCGGGCGATGCCGTGCTGCTGGCGCGGCTGACCGACCAGATTGCCTCGATCATGCCCGGCGGAGCCAGCAGCGAGGTGAAGAAGATCCTGGACACCGTGCTGAAAGAGCGGCAGACGGTCGGATACGTCGGTTTCGTCGTTGCCCTCTACTCCGGCTACAGCTGGATGGTCAGCCTTCGTGACGCGTTGACCGCGCAGTGGGGGCTCGCCCGGCCGGAGCTTCCGTTCCTGCGCACGATCCTGAAGGACCTGCTGGCGCTGATCAGCCTCGGCCTCGCGCTGGTCATCTCCTTCGGCATCACCGTCGCGGGCAGCGGTATGGCGGAGACGATCCTCGGCTGGATCGGCCTCGCGGACCAGGGCTGGGCTCAGGCGTCGATCCGGGTGCTGAGCATCCTGCTGTCCCTCGCCGCGAACTGGCTGGTGTTCCTCTGGGTGTTGGCGAAGCTGCCCCGTAAACCGGTGACGTGGCGCAGCGCCATGCGTGGCGCGATCTTCGGCACGGTCGGCTTCGAGCTCCTCAAACAGGCCGGTGCGCTCTACCTCGGTCAGGTCACCAAGTCCCCGACAGGCGCGGTGTTCGGTTCGATTCTGGGTCTGTTCATCTTCGTGAACCTGGTGGCGCGTCTGCTGGTGTTCTCGGCGGCTTGGACGGCGACCTCCCGCGACAACGCGCCCGCTCCGGCCGAGACGACTCCGGCTCCGACGGCCATCCGGCCGGTCGTCGAGGTCCACAACGGCCCGAGCCCGAAGACCGCCGTCGGTCTGCTCGGCGTGGGCCTGTTGCTCGGCAGGCTGCTCAGGTTCCGGCGACCAGGTCGCTGAGCTCGCGCGCCAGCACCACCGGGTCAGCGGGAGCCACGGTGAGGTAGTCGCCTCGTTGCAGGGTGAGATACCGACCGGAGTCGTTGTCGTGGAAGCCCACCACGCGCGTTGCCCGCTCGCGGCCTCCGTGTGAAGTCCGCCACGTCGCGCAGAACTGCCCCCTTCGGGTGATGCCTTCGCACATCGACACGAGCACGCGCGCATCGGTGCTCGGCAGTCCATTGCGGATCAACGCCTCCGCGATGTCCGTCCCGCGGTCACTGCGGCCCGCCGCCTCGAAGCTCGCGATCGGCACGCTCACCGAGACGCCGCGCCCTGCCGGTGCCTCCGGGAGCACCGCCACCATTCGCCCAGCCGGATCGGCCGACGGAAACGCCCGCAGAGTGCAGCCGCCGTGCGACAACACTGCGAGGACGTCGGTGTCCCCTTCGGAACTGAGCAGCGCGCGGACCTCGCCGTCCAACCACGCTCGCAGCTCAAGGGCGTGGCGTCCCATCGCGAGCGTTCGCAACCACCCCTGCACCGTCGCAGTGGGAACGCCCCGTTCGGCAAGCCCCGCCCAGGCCCGCCGCACGACCTCCGCTCGTTCCGCGTGCGTCGCCCCCGGCGAGGGGACGTCGAGGACCAGCGGCAGTTCGCCCAGGCAGGCCGACTCCCACAGCACGTCGAGCTCCACCTCCGAGAGCCGGACATCCACGGTCAGTCCTCACCGATGACAGGCGGCGCGACGAGCCTGTCGTCTTCAAAGAGATCGCTGCCCGGCACCCAGTACTTCCGCTGGTGCTCCGAGTCCTCCTCCCGCTGAGCCCCGCTCGCCGGTTGCAGAAACCCTTGCTGGCCGGGCGTTCCCGCCGGACGAGGGGGAGCGGCACTTGCGGACGATCCTCCGGCCGTGCCCTTGCCCGGCGAGGTGTGCGGGCTGGGTGGCCCCGGAACTCCTCCGACGCTTCCTATACCTCCGCCGACCAGGCCGCCACCGCTGTAGCCCCCGCCGCTGTAGCCCCCGCCTCCGACTTCGCCGGTGAACCCGCCGCCACTTCCGGTCCCTCCTGGAGTCCGGTCGTTCCAGACCAGCTCGTTGTGATCGGGCGGGATGATCGGATTCGGCCCGGGAATCGGGGTAGGGATCGGCGTCGGCCGTGGTCCAGGCTCGGCACGGTCATCGGGACGTGGAGTGGGCGCTGGCTGGCCTCCTCCACCCAGTTCCCCTCCACCTGAGCCTCCTGAACCGCCGCCACGCACCCGCGGCGGCGTGGGCGGCGGCCCAGGAGGCGCCGGCGGTGCCGGGGGCGGAGCGATCTCGGTGTTGAGCACGATCTTCGGCACCGGTTGCAGCGCGGGCATGCTCGCGACCCGCTGCCGCGTGTAGCTCGTGTGCTGTTCCATGATCTCTTGTGCCCGCCGCTCCGCATTCCGCGCTTCGGCTTCTCGCTTCTGCCAGTCCTGGGTCTGCTTGAGCACATCCCCGACCGGATTTCCCGTCGGCCGCACCGGTTTCGGCCCCGCGTTCGGAACGGGCGGCACGTTCTTCCGTGCCCAGTCCGAAGTCCCCGCCTGTCCCATCGTGCTGTTCCGTGTGTTGAAGCTCGTCAGCCGAAGCCCGTCGGTGTACTGCCGCAACGACTGCATTCCCGCCGTTGCCTTCGACGCCGCCTCCCCCTTCCATACGGGCTCAGTTCTCCCGAGTGCCTTGGCGACGGCGTCAACCGACGCGATCAGGGACTTGTTCATCGACTCCAGGGTTCGCTCTGCCGCGACGCTGCTCTTGGCGCCGTTGCCGAGGTGTACCCAGTCCCAGATCTGTTGATGTTCAATGCCTTTCCAGCGAACGTCGAAGTTCATCGTCCCCCCATGGCAACTATTTCCTGGAAAGCAGCGTTTGCATCGCCAGCTCGGCAACGCGTCTCGCTTCAGCGCAGAACGGCTCAGGACTGGTGCCTCGTTCACCACGAGGACTTGAGAGGATGTCGAGGTACTCGCCGTTGGCGACGTCGACAAGCACCTGACAGTCGTCCTTGAGCTGTTTCCCGGTCACTTCCAGAGCAGGGAAACCGGCGATGTCGATCTTGTTGGTGGCGCTGAGTCCGGCCTGTCGATCCGGGGTGAACCACTCAGTGATGTCCTCGTTGACGATCAGGGAGATCAACGAGCCGTAGTTGGGCGGCGACCCGAAGGTGTTGCCCACACTGCACTGCGCTTCGCCGAGGCGGTTGCCCGTGTCGGGCAGCCGGGTCTTGCTGTACCTGAGCTGTTCCAGTTGCTGGTCTGTGAGCACCCGGCAGGGGTCGACGCCCTTGAGGGAGATGTCACGTGGGCGGGGCGGGAGCGGCCGAGATGTGCCCGTGGTGGTTGGAGCCGAGATCGCCGTCGTGGGCGGTGTGTCCTGTGGGGTACCGCTGTCACAGGCTGACACCGAAACGAGCAGGGCAAGGCAGATCATCAACAGCAGTGGACGCCGAGTCACAGACTGAGACCTCGTTCCAACAGAGCGGCATTGGTGTGCTCGGTCATGTTGTAGCGCTTCGCAGCGGCCATGAGGGCCTCACGGTGCGCCTTGTACTCCCCGACCAACTGCGTGAGAACGTTGACCAGCGACAGTGCGTCGTCCGTGAAATGTTTGTTGAAGAGGCGCGCGGCCTCCACGCTGACCGGGTCGCCGAGCCACGGCTTGTGGATCTTCAGGTCGCGCCGGGCGCGATCGATTTCCTTGCTGAGGATCTCGGCCTGCTCCGCGAATGTCGCCGCCAGCTCGGGGATCATGTGCGGCTCGACGTCGATCGTGTGGGCCTGCGCTCCGTCCGGCGGTGGTGCGGGCGCCGGTGGGCGGCGGCCGGAACCACCGCCGTCGTGTACTGCGACCATCGTCGGCTCCCCCCGGATCGGACCACAGCACATCCAGGCTATCGGGCGACGGTTTGCCAGGGGCGCAAAATTGGGTGAAGACATGAAAGCGCCCGGCCGATCAAAGATCGGCCGGGCGCCAAGTGCAGGATCAGCGAGCCGCCAATGCGCGGGCGCGCTTTGCCTTTTTCTTGCGGAGGTACAGCAACAGGCCCATCAGGCCGAGCACCCCGGCGACGGCGGTGAGCGGGCCGCCGACGTTGCCGAAGGCGGTCGGGGCCGCACTGGGGTCGATGCCGTCAGCGGTGCCGTCGGGCTTGGCCTGGCGGTTGGTGCCGGCGTTGTCGTCGCCGGGGGCGCGCTCGACGAGCTGGCCGACGGGCTTCACGTCGGGCTTCATGGCGAAGCCGTAGTCGAGCAGGCGCGCGCCCTGCTGCCACGCCTCGACGGGCTGCTTCGGCGTGAACAGCACGACGGTGACCAGGCGGCGGCCGTTCTTGCTGGCGGCGCCGACGTAGGTGTGCTTGGCGTCGTCGGTGAAGCCGGTCTTGCCGCCGAGCGCGCCGGCGTAGTTGGCCAGCAGCTTGTTGTCGTTGAAGACGTCGACGTCGGGCTTGCCGTTCTGGCCGGGGAAGACCATCTGGCGGGTCTTCACGGCCTCGGCGAACTCGGCGTTGCGCATGGCCGCGCGAAAGATCAGGGCCATGTCGTAGGCGGAGGTGCTCATCCCGGGCGCGTCGAGGCCGTTCGGCGTGGCCGCCCTGGTGTCCAGCGCGCCGAGGCTGCGGGCGAGGGCGTTCATCTTCCTCAGCCCCTCCTCGACACCGCCGTGGCCACCGACGGTGCGGGCGAGGGCGTAGGCCGCGTCGTTGCCGGACTTCATCAGCATCGCGCGGACGAGCTGGCGGACGGTGTACTTGCCGCCGGTCACCAGGGGAACGCAGGTGCACTCCCGGCTGGTGTCGTCCTTGGTCGCGGTGATCGAGGTCTCCGGGCTGAGCTCCTGGAGCGCGGTCAGCGCGGTCAGCACCTTGATCGTCGAGGCCGGGCGGTGCCTGCCGTGCGGGTCGTGCGCCGCGAGCACCGCGCCGGTGTCCAGGTCGGCGACCAGCCACGCGGCCGCGGCCAGCTGCTTGGGCAGCGCGGGCGCCTTGTCGGGGAGCACGTCACCGCACTCGGCCAGGCGCGTGCCGCCGACCGGGCGCTCGGGCACGGGCAGCGGGGCGGGGGCGGCCTTGCCCGGCGGGGGGCGCTCCGAGGTGTCCACCGGCGGCGCGGGCACGCTGCGGTAGGAACACGCGGTGGACGGGTTCGGCTCGGCGAGCGCCGCAGGGGCTGCGGTCAGCAGCGCGCAGACCGAAACCACCAGCGCCGCAACGGGGCGATGAGCGGTGAGACGCACGCAGGCAGGCTAGTCACCCCGTCGCGGCGGCGATAATCGGGTTGGCTGTACGCAGTCGTCCGGTCGCGGTGCGTGTCAGGCCCTGGACCGCCTGGACACCTTCTTCTGCAGGTAAATCAGCAGAGCGGCGATGAGCAGCACACCCGCGGCGATCGTCAGCGGACCGCCGACGTTGCCGAAGGCGGTCGGGGCCGCGCTCGGGTCCATCACCGTCTCGCCGTTGGGGTCGCGCACCGCCTGAGCCGGGGTCTCCGGGGTGGAGCTGGTCCCCGGAGCGCGCTCGACGAGCTGGCCCACCGGCTTCACGTCGGACTTCATCGCGAAGCCGTAGTCGAGCAGCTTCGCCGCCTGCTGCCAGGTGGCGACCGGCCGGGCCTCCGCGCGCAGCAGCACCGTCACCAGGCGGCGGCCGGACTTCGACGCCATGCCGATGACCGCGTTGCCCGCGTTGGCGGTGAAGCCGGTCTTGCCGCCGATCGCCCCGCTGTAGTTGGCCAGCAGCTTGTTGTCGTTGGTGACCGTGAACGCCGACTTCGACCCGGTCATCGGGAAGTTCGCCGAGCGCGCCCTGGTGATCTCGCTGAAGTTCTCGTTGCGCATGGCCGCGCGCACCATCAGCGCGATGTCGTAGACCGAGCTGCTCATGCCGGGGCCGTCCCGGCCGGAGGCCGTCGCCACCCTGGTGTCCAGCGCGCCGATCTGCGCGGCCAGCGCGTTCATCTTGGCCAGCGTGGCCTCGGTGCCGCCCAGCTGGCGGGTCAGCGCGCTCACCGCGTCGACGGCCGAGTCCACCAGCAGCATGCCGCGCAGCAGCTGCTTCACCGTGTACTTGCCGCCCACGGCAAGACCGATCTTGTCGCCCTCGGTGTCCACAGCGTCTTCTTTGGTCACCGTGACCGGGGCGTCCATGTCCAGTTCCTGGACGGCGACCATGGCGGTCAGCACGGTGATGGCGGAGGCGGGGCGGTGCCGGGCGTGCGGGTCGTTGGCCGCGAGCACGGCACCGGTGTCCAGGTCGGCGACGATCCACGAGGCCGCGTTGACCTGGCTGGGGACCGTGGGCGCCTTCTCCGGCAGCACGTTGTCGCACTCGCCGAGCCGCGGGCCGCCGACGGGGCGCTCCGGGACCGGCAGCGGGGCCGGTGCGGGCTTGCCCGCCTGGGGCTGCTCCGAGGAGTCGACCGGGGGCGGGGGCACGTTCTGGTTGCCGCACGAGGGCTGCTGCCGCTGGACGTGGGCGGGTGACGCCCATGCCGGACTCAGCACGGCCGCTGTCGAGACCATGCAGACGGAGACCACCAGCGCCGCAGCGAGGCGGTGGGCGGTGAGACGCACGGAAGGCAGGCTAGCCACCCCGCGCCGCCCGCGGTAGGCGAAGCATCGGATACTTCATTGGTGAAGCTCACCCGCCGTGCCTCGCTGTTCTTGCTCGCCTTCGCGGTGTGGACGTGGCTGATCTGGCCGAACTTCATGGTGAACATCGCGAAGGACGTTCGGGCATTCACCGACAGTGGCGCACCCACCACGTTCTTCACCGTGCATCTGGTGCTCGTTCTCACGTCTTTGGCGCTGGGAACTGTGATCGGCGTCATCGGCTGGCGGGGCTTCCGCGCTGACCGGGCGGCGCGCAAGACCGACTGACTCCCACCACCACCGAAAGAGGAGACCAGCTGTGGAGTTCCTCCGGCTCGTCCTCGTGTTCCTGCACCTGCTCGGCATGGCCGTGCTCGTCGCGATGCTGCTGCTCCAGCGCAGGACGGCCCCGGGCGGCCCGCTGAACAAGGGCTGGCTGCACGGCAGCCTGCTCCAGCTGGTCACCGGCCTGGCCCTGGTCGGCATCGCCGAGATGGGCGAGCCGCCGGTCAACCACGCCAAGGTCGGCGTGAAGCTGGTGGTGCTGCTGGTGATCCTCGGACTCGTCGCGGTGAACGTGCGCAAGGAGAAGTTCGCGGGCTGGCTCGTCCCGACCCTCGCCGCGCTGGTGGTGCTCAACACCGGTGTCGCGGTGTTCTGGGTCTAACGCGGCTCGCGCCAGAACGTGATCAGCTCGGGGCCGTTCGGGAGGACGACCTTCCCGTGCACCTCGCAGCCGATCCGCTCGTAACGGCCGACCGGATCGTGGTTCGAGATTTCGAAATAGAGCGGTAGTCCCTTTGCGTCGCAATGGTTGACCACCGAACGGAGCAACCGGGCGCCGACCCCCCTGCCGGTGCGGTCGGGGTCGGCGCCGACGAACCTGCCGTACCAGTGCGGGTCGGCGGGCCTGGCGGCCTCCAGCAGTTCGAATCCCTTGAGCACTTCCGAGGTGCGGCTGCCCGCCACCATGGCCAGCCGGAGGCGGAGGATCAGGTCGTCGGGCAGCGCGGCACCCAGCGACGGGCCCTCGCCCGCGTGCAGGCCCGCGCCCTGGAGCACGCTGTCGCGCTCGGCCACCTCGATGCTGCCGAGCCGGAAGTGCTCGTCGCGCGCGTTCAGCGCGAAGAACCTCGGCAGCTGCCTGCGCCTGCGCCCGGCACCGGGAACCAGCCACGCCATGAACGGGTCGTCCTGAAAAGCCCTGCCGAGAACGGCGGTGATCCTCGGCAGGTCCGCTCTGGTGGCGCTGCGGACGACGAGTCCCCCTGTGCTGGCCATGCTCCCACCGATAGTGGGGAGTCCATCCTCGGTCAACCGCAGCGGAAGAATTCGGTATCCACGTACAGAAAAACGGGCCGTCACCGCGCAATTGCGGTCACGGCCCGTTTCCGTTTTCCTCGTCAGCGGCGGAACAGCAGCGCGCGCTTGACCTCCTGGATCGCCTTGGTCACCTCGATACCGCGAGGGCAGGCGTCCGTGCAGTTGAAGGTCGTGCGGCAGCGCCACACGCCGTCGACGTCGTTGAGGATGTCCAGTCGCTCCTCGGCGGCCTCGTCGCGGCTGTCGAAGATGAACCGGTGCGCGTTGACGATCGCCGCCGGGCCGAAGTACGAGCCCTCGCTCCAGAACACCGGGCAGGAGGTCGTGCAGCAGGCGCACAGGATGCACTTGGTGGTGTCGTCGAAGCGCTCGCGGTCGGCGATCGACTGCACGCGCTCCTTGGTGGGCTCGTTGCCGTAGTTGATGAGGAACGGCTTCACGGCGCGGAAGGCCTCGAAGAAGGGCTCCATGTCCACCAGCAGGTCCTTGTGGACCGGCAGGCCCTTGATGGGCTCGATGGTGATAGTGGTGTGCTTGCCCTTCTTCATCAGGTCCTTGACCAGGACCTTGCAGGCGAGCCGGTTGACGCCGTTGATGCGCATGGCGTCGGAGCCGCAGATGCCGTGGGCGCAGGAGCGGCGGAACGTCAGCGTGCCGTCCAGGTACCACTTCACGTAGTGCAGCAGGTTCAGCACGCGGTCGGTCGGCAGTGCGGGGACGTCGAAGGTCTCCCAGTACGCCTCGCCGTTGTTCTGCTCCGGGTTGAGCCGGTAGAGCTTCACGGTGACGACCGTCGAGCCCTCGGGAGCGGGCGGACGCGAACCGCGGATGCCGGCTTCTTCAACAGTCGCAGTCATCAGTACTTGCGCTCCATCGGCTGGTACCGGGTGATGGTCACCGGCTTGTAGTCCAGGCGGATGTCCGCCGTCAGACCCTCGCCGTGCTTGTAGGCCATGGTGTGACGCAGGAAGTTCACGTCGTCCCGGGCCTGGTAGTCCTCGCGGGCGTGGCCGCCGCGGGACTCCTTGCGGGCGAGCGCGCCCTGCACCAGGATCTCGGCCAGCTCCAGCAGGAAGCCGAGCTCGACGGCCTCCAGCAGGTCGGTGTTGAACCGCTTGCCCTTGTCCTGGATGGAGATCCCGGCGTAGCGCTCCTTGAGCGCCTGCACGTCGGTGAGCGCCTGCTTGAGCGTCTCCTCCGTGCGGTAGACCGAGGCGTTGAGGTCCATCGTGGTCTGCAGCTCGCCGCGGATGTCCGCGACGCGCTCGCCGCCGTGCGCCGAGCGCAGCGACTCCACCATGGTCTCCACCACCGCGGCCGGGTTCTCCGGCAGCTCGACGTGCTCCCGGCCGAGCGCGTACTCCGCGGCTGCGATGCCCGCGCGGCGGCCGAAGACGTTGATGTCCAGCAGCGAGTTGGTGCCGAGGCGGTTGGCGCCGTGCACCGAGACGCACGCGCACTCACCGGCGGCGTAGAGGCCGGGGACGATGTTGTCGTTGTCCCGCAGCACCTCACCGCTGATCTTGGTGGGGATGCCGCCCATGGCGTAGTGCGCGGTCGGGTACACCGGCACCTGCTCGGTCACCGGGTCGATGCCGAGGTAGGTGCGGGAGAACTCGGTGATGTCCGGCAGCTTCGCGTCCAGCACCTCGGCGCCCAGGTGGGTCAGGTCGAGGTAGACGTAGTCCTTGTGCGGGCCGGCGCCGCGGCCCTCGCGCACCTCTGTGGCCATGGCACGGGCGACCATGTCGCGCGGGGCGAGGTCCTTGATCGTCGGGGCGTAGCGCTCCATGAAGCGCTCGCCGTCGGAGTTGCGCAGGATGCCGCCCTCGCCGCGCGCGCCCTCGGTGAGCAGGATGCCCAGGCCGGCGAGGCCGGTCGGGTGGAACTGGTAGAACTCCATGTCCTCCAGCGGCAGGCCCTTGCGGAAGATGATGCCCATGCCGTCGCCGGTGAGGGTGTGCGCGTTCGAGGTGGTCTTGAAGACCTTGCCGAAGCCACCGGTGGCGAACACGACGGCCTTCGCCTGGAAGACGTGGATCTCGCCGGTGGCCAGTTCGAGCGCGACCGCGCCGGTGCATACCGGGCCGTTGTCGGTCTCGGTCATGCAGATGTCGAGCACGTAGTACTCGTTGAAGAACTCGATGCCGTGCTTGACGCAGTTCTGGTACAGCGTCTGGAGGATCATGTGCCCGGTGCGGTCGGCCGCGTAGCAGGCCCTGCGCACGGCGGCCTCGCCGTGGTTGCGGGTGTGCCCGCCGAAGCGCCGCTGGTCGATCCGGCCCTCGGGCGTGCGGTTGAACGGCAGGCCCATCTTCTCCAGGTCCAGGACCGCGTCGATGGCCTCCTTCGCCATGATCTCCGCGGCGTCCTGGTCGACCAGGTAGTCACCGCCCTTGACCGTGTCGAAGGTGTGCCACTCCCAGTTGTCCTCCTCCACGTTGGCCAGCGCGGCGCACATGCCGCCCTGCGCCGCGCCCGTGTGGGACCTGGTGGGGTAGAGCTTGGTCAGCACCGCGGTGCGGGCCCGCTGGCCGGACTCGATCGCCGCGCGCATGCCGGCGCCGCCCGCGCCGACGATCACGACGTCGTACTTGTGGAACTGCATCTTCTCTTCTCCCCGTGCCCGCTCAGTGCCCGATGTTCGGGTTGAAGGTGAACAGCGTGTAGGTCCCGAGCACGACGGTGAGCACCATCGAGACGGTCAGCAGGACCTTCAGCCAGAAGCGGGTGCCGTCCCTGCGGGCGTAGTCGTTGATGATCGTGCGCAGGCCGTTGCCGCCGTGGATCGCGGCCAGCCAGAGCATCGTCAGGTCCCAGACCTGCCAGAACGGGGAGGCCCAGCGGCCGGCGACGAAGGCGAAGTTGATCTTGTGAACGCCGCCGTCGAGGAACAGCATGATGAACAGGTGGCCGAGCACCAGGAAGACCAGCACCATGCCGGAGATCCGCATGAACAGCCAGCTCTGCAGCTCGAAGTTGCTGCGCCGGGCGGGCTTGCGCTGCTGGTGGTGCGGGGAGCGCGGGGCGGCCAGATCGGTCGCTGAGGTCACAGCCATCGTCAGCTACCTCCGAACAGCATCGAGAGCGCCTTGCTGACCAGGTAGTAGGTGCCCGGGATCATCACGACCAGCCACAGGACGATGATCGTCCAGAGCATCGGGCGCTGCAGCCGGGGGCCCTTGGACCAGAAGTCGACCAGCATGATCCGCACGCCGTTGAGCGCGTGGAACAGGATCGCCGCGACCAGGCCCAGCTCGAACAGGACGAAGAACGGGGCCTTGTAGAGGGAGATGACCTCGTCGTAGGCGTCGGGGGAGACCCGTACCAGCGCGGTGTCGATCACGTGGACGAAGAGGAAGAAGAACGTGAGCACGCCGGTGATCCGGTGCGCGACCCACGACCACATTCCCAGGTCTCCGCGATAGAGCTTGCCGCCGCCCCGGGACCTGGTCCCGGAGCTGGGCGCCCCCGCCGCGGCGGTGGTGCTGGCCATGGTGGACTGGCCTCCAACATCGCTGGTGGATGAAGGCCCGCAGCCCGAGGGGGATACCCGAATCACGGACCCCGGCTCCGGCGTTCGTCACGGAGCCTTCGATTCGGGGAATGCTAGCCCCGGGCGGGCGCGGGCACCCACTTGGCACAGGGCTGTGTGATCGACCAGACAAGCGGGCGCCGCCAGGCCGCTCGGGAAGTTAGTGCGACCTTACCGGCCGGTCGCTGGGCCGGAGGAGCGTTTTCGAATTCGAAGATCTTGGCACCCACGTGAATCGCGTTCGGCAATTGATCGCAATCGTGTCCGGGTGATGACCGCGCGTGTTCGGCGCACCCGGCGTCAAACGATTAGGTCACGTCGCCCACTTTGGGGGAGGGCATTCCCCGTACCGGCGGGTACGGTTGCGCGTCCGATATTCCCCGGCAACGTCGCCGTCGGCCGAAGTGTCGGCCGCATCCGCCGCCCGGGGTCGCGCTGCTCAGCTGAGCAGGGAGGGAGACACACGCCGTGCGTCGTATGCGTGGCACCGTTCTGGCGGCCGTCGCGGTCAGTACCGCACTCGTGCTGGCCGGTTGTGCGAAGGACTCGGGTGCCCCGTCCGGCGGTGGCAACGCTTCCGGCGACGGGTGCAAGCTCGCGCCGAAGCCCCCGGCCGCCGCAGCAAGCACCACCACCTCGAAGGCCCAGGAGAAGGCCGACGGCAGCGCCCTGAAGGTGGGCCTGGCCTTCGACATCGGCGGGCGTGGTGACGCGTCCTTCAACGACTCCGCCGCCGCTGGGGTCGACAAGGCGGTCGCCGAGCTCGGGGTGAAGAAGGAGAACGTCAAGGAGCTCTCCGCGGGCCCGAACGAGGCCGAGAGCGCCAAGCAGACCCGTCTGCGCCAGCTCGCCCAGGACGGCGTGAACCCGATCATCGCGGTCGGCTTCGCCTACGCCGACGCGCTCAAGGCGGTCGCGCCGAGCTTCCCGAACACCAAGTTCGCCATCGTCGACGCCACGGTCGAGGGCGCGACCAACGTGACCCCGCTGGTCTTCGCCGAGGAGCAGGGTTCGTTCCTGTCCGGCGTCATCGCCGCGTACAAGTCGAAGAAGTGCAACGTCGGCTTCGTCGGCGGCGTGGAGACCCCGCTGATCCAGAAGTTCGAGGCGGGCTACTACCAGGGCGCCAAGGCGGCGGCCCCGGACATCAAGATCTCCAAGAAGTACCTGACCCCGGCGGGCGACTTCACCGGGTTCCAGGACCCGGCCAAGGGCAACGCCGCCGCCCAGGGCATGATCTCCGGCGGTTCGGACGTGCTCTACCACGCGGCGGGCGCCTCCGGTAAGGGCGTGTTCACCGCCGCCAAGGCCGCGGGTGTCTCGGCCATCGGCGTCGACTCCGACCAGTACAACCAGAAGACCGTCGAGCAGGAGAAGGACGTGATCATCTCGTCCATGCTCAAGCGCGTCGACGTCGCGGTCTTCGACTACCTGCTGGCGGTCGCCAAGAACGACCTGTCGAAGCTGCCGAAGGTCTTCGACTTCAGCGTCGGCGGCGTGGGCTACGCGACCTCGGGCGGCAAGATCGACGCCGACCTGCAGGCCGTGCTCGAGGGCTACAAGGCCCAGATCGTCTCCGGCCAGATCAAGGTTTCGGACAAGCCGACCAGCTGATCCTGGCGAGATTCTGATATGAGCTACGGGCCCGGAGGGGTGTTCGCCCTCCGGGCCCTATGCTCGCCCCCCGCCGAACAACCGGCAGCCGACAACGACGTCGGGCCTTCACCACTGCTACGGAGCTGACACGATGACAACTCCGACCGCCGCCGCCGAGGGTGGTGTCGGCCAGCCCACCGGCGGGGCCTGCGCCGTCCGCCTCTCCGGGATCACCAAACGCTTCCCCGGCGTCGTCGCCAACTCCGACGTCCACCTCAGCGTCGCCTCCGGCGAGGTGCACGCGCTCTGCGGGGAGAACGGAGCGGGCAAGTCGACCCTGATGAAGATCCTCTACGGGATGCAGAACCCGGACGAGGGCACCATCGAGGTCAACGGCGAACAGGTGCACTTCAAGTCGCCCTCGGACGCCATCCGCGCCGGGATCGGCATGGTGCACCAGCACTTCATGCTCGCCGACAACCTGACCGTGCTGGAGAACGTCGTGCTCGGCGCGGAGTCGCTGCACGGCATCGGCGGCAAGGCCCGCGCGCGGATCGCCGAGCTGGCGGGGCGCACCGGCCTCAACGTGAGCCCGGACCAGCCGGTCGAGGACCTCGGCGTCGCCGACCGGCAGCGGGTGGAGATCCTGAAGGTCCTCTACCGCGGTGCGAAGATCATCATCCTGGACGAGCCCACCGCCGTGCTGGTGCCCCAGGAGGTCGACGAGCTGTTCGAGACCCTGCGCGGGATGAAGGCGCAGGGCTACACGTTCCTGTTCATCTCGCACAAGCTCGACGAGGTCCGCGACATCGCCGACAGCGTGACCGTGATCCGCAGGGGCACCACGGTCGGCAGCGCGGACCCGAAGAAGATCAGCTCCCGGCAGCTGGCCGAGATGATGGTCGGCAGCGAGCTGCCCAGCCCGGAGACCCGCGACTCCACGGTCACCGACCGCGAGGTGCTGGTGGTCGAGGGCGTGCGGCTGTGCAGCCTGGGCGCCGACCGCCCGGTGCTCGACGACATCTCGCTGACCGTCCGCGCCGGTGAGGTGCTGGGCATCGCGGGCGTCGAGGGCAACGGCCAGACCGAGCTGGTCGAGACGATCATGGGCATGCGCAAGGCCGACGCCGGGCACATCCGCCTCGGCGACGCCGACCTGACCGGCCTGGGCACGCTGGCCCGCCGCGAGGCCGGGATCGGCTACGTGCCCGAGGACCGGCACCGGCACGGGCTGCTGCTCACCCAGCCGCTGTGGGCCAACCGCATCCTGGGCTACCAGACCCGCAGGCCGACGGCCAAGGGCGCGTGGCTGGACATCGAGGGCGCCAAGGCCGACACCCGCCGCATCGTCGAGGAGTTCGACGTGCGCACCCCGGGCATCGAGGTCGCCGCGGCGGCGCTGTCCGGCGGCAACCAGCAGAAGCTGGTGGTCGGCCGCGAGCTGTCCGGCAACCCGAAGCTGCTGATCGCCTCGCACCCGACCCGCGGCGTCGACGTCGGTGCCCAGGCGGTGATCTGGGACCAGATCCGCGCGGCGCGCGCCGCCGGCCTCGCGGTGCTGCTGATCTCCGCCGACCTGGACGAGCTGATCGGCCTGTCCGACACGATCAAGGTGATGTTGCGCGGCCGCCTGGTGGCCGACGCCGACCCGGCAACCGTCACGCCGGAGCAGCTGGGCTCCGCCATGACCGGCGCCGCCGGGGAAGGGGACGAGGAGTGAAGCTCAACCTGCGTTCCGTCGTACTGCCGCCGCTGCTGGCCATCGCCTTCGCCGCGCTGCTGTGCGGTCTGGCGCTGCTGCTGTCCGGCGCGAACCCGTTCACCGCCTTCGGCGCCATGGTGGCCGAGGTCGGCCAGGGCACGGCGGCGGTCGACATCATCAACGGCGGCGCGACCTACTACCTGATCGCCCTGGCCGTGGCGATCGGCTTCCAGATGAAGCTGTTCAACATCGGCGTCGAGGGCCAGTACCGGATCGCCGCCGTGGTCGCGATGATCGTCGGCGGCGCGATCACGCTGCCGCCCGGCCTGCACGCCCTGGTGATCATGCTGGTGGCCGTCGTCGCCGGTGCGCTCTACGCCGCGATCCCCGCGCTGCTCAAGGCCTACCGCGGGGTCAGCGAGGTCATCTCCACGATCATGCTCAACGCGATCTCGCTGGGCATCGTGGCGTTCCTGATCAAGCCAGAGGTCTTCGGCGTGCTGCGGGCCAACAGCCTGACCACGGGCGAGCTGCCCGAGTCGGCGCACGTGCCCGGCATCTCCTTCGGCGCGGCGGGCACGGTCTTCGGCCTCGGCCTGCTGTCGGTGGTGGCGGGCATCGGCTACTGGGTGCTGATGAACCGCACCCGGTTCGGCTTCGAGCTGCGCGCCTCCGGCGAGTCCACCACCGCGGCGACCGCGGGCGGCGTCAACGCCAAGCGCATGATCATCGCGGCCATGCTGCTGTCCGGCGCCGTCGCCGGGCTCACCGCGCTGCCGGAGCTGCTCGGCCGCGACTACACGTTCACGCAGAACTTCCCGCAGGGCTACGGCTTCAGCGGGATCGCGATCGCGCTGCTCGGCCGCAACCACGCGGGTGGCATCGCCTTCGGCGCGCTGCTGTGGGCTTTCCTGGACCGCTCCGCGCTCGCGCTGGACAACATCGGCGTGCCCAAGGAGATCGTCACGATCATGCAGGGCGCGATCGTGCTCTCCGTGGTCGTGGCCTACGAGGTCGTGCGCAGGATGCAGCTGGCCGCCGAGCAGCGCCGGGTCGGCCAGCAGCTGGGTGCGAACCCTCCTGATGACGCAGCAGCGGGCGGGAACGAGAAACCGGCCGCGACGAGTGCCGGTGGAGGTGCGGCGTGACCACGGTGATCTCCAAGCCCGCCGACGGCGGTGCCGTCCCGCCCGCGCCGCGGCGGACGAAGAAGCTGCCCGGCTGGTCGAAGGGCCTGATCTGGGTGGCCGCGGTGATCGCGGCGCTCTCGGCGGCCTCCTACATGACCGGCGTGGCGCAGCTGACCGCCACCGGCACCATCCAGACCGCCCTGGTCCTGGCGATCCCGATCCTGCTGGCCGCGCTCGGCGGCCTGTGGGCGGAGCGCGCCGGTGTGATCAACATCGGCCTCGAAGGCATGATGATCATGGGCACCTGGGGCGCGGCCTGGGCCGGCTACCAGTGGGGCCCGTGGGCCGCGCTGGTCGCCGCCGCGATCTTCGGCGCGCTCGGCGGCCTGGTGCACGCGATCGCCACGGTCACCTTCGGCGTCAACCACATCGTCTCCGGTGTGGCGATCAACCTGCTCGGCGCCGGCCTGACCAAGTACCTGTCCACGCTGCTGTTCCAGCCGGTGTCGAACAACCCGCGGGAGTCGCCGCCGGTGCCCAAGTTCGACACCTACTCCGCCCAGCCGCTGTCCGACTGGCTCGGCGATCTGGAGGACATGCAGCGGGTCGGCCTGTCCGACGTCGCGGGCGTGCTGCGCGGTCTGGTCACCGGTGTCTCGCCGCTGACCATGCTGGCGCTGCTGCTGGTCCCGGTCAGCTACCTGGTGCTCTGGCGCAGCCGGTTCGGGCTGCGCCTGCGTTCCTGCGGTGAGAACCCGGTCGCGGCCGAGTCGCTCGGCGTCAACGTGTACCTGCACAAGTACGCCGCTGTGATCATCTCCGGTGCCTTCGCGGGTGTCGGTGGCGCGGCGCTGGTGCTCACCCCGGGCGGCCACCCCGGCTACCTGGAGGGCCAGACCGGCGGGCGCGGCTACATCGGCCTCGCCGCGATGATCTTCGGCAACTGGCGGCCCACCGGCCTGCTCGGCGGGTCGGCGCTGTTCGGCTACGCCGACGGCCTCCAGCTGCGCAGCGGTGGCTCCACGGTGATGGCGCTGTTCTACGCGGCGGTGCTGGTGCTCTTCGCCGCCGCGGTCGCGCTGGTGTTCACCCGCAAGTACTTCGCCGCGGGCCTCACCCTGGTCGGGGCGGCGGTGCTCTACCTCGTGTACTGGTCGGTGGACGAGATGCCCAGCCAGCTCTCCACGTACCTGCCGCACATGGTCACCCTGGTGGTCCTCGCGGTCGCAGCCCAGCGCCTGCGGCCCCCGGCTGCCAATGGCGAGGAGTACAGGCGAGGCCGCGGGCACTAGCTCCGGTTTCGTGGGAAAGCCCGAAAGTGGGTCGTGCGTACCACTTTCGGGCTTTCGTTTGCGAGGATGCCGTAGTGGTCGCCGTCGATTGGGAACACCTGCGCGCCGCCGCCGTCACCGCGGCGAAGTCCGCCTACTGCCCGTACTCCGGGCTGCAGGTTGGCTCCGCCGCGATCTGTGACGACGGCAGGCTGGTCCAGGGCTGCAATGTGGAGAACGCCTCTTACGGGGTCGGGCTGTGCGCCGAGTGCGCGATGGTCGGCCAGCTCCGGCTCACCGGTGGCGGGAACTTCGTCGCCGTCGCCGTGCGCGACGGGGGCGGGAACCTGCTGATGCCGTGCGGTCGCTGCCGCCAGCTGCTGTTCGAGATGGGCGGGCCGGACTGCCTGCTGGAGACCCCGCGCGGCGTGCTGCCGATGCGGGACGTGCTGCCCGACGCGTTCGGGCCCGACCACCTTCCCGGGAGAAGCAATGGCTGAGCAGTTCGCCGCGGTGGACGTGATCCGCGCGAAGCGCGACGGCAAGCGGCTCACGGACTCCCAGATCGACTGGGTGATCGACGCCTACACCAGGGGCGTCGTCGCGGACGAGCAGATGAGCGCGCTCGCCATGGCGATCTTCCTCAACGGCATGGAGTCCGCCGAGACCGCGCGCTGGACCCGCGCCATGGTGGCCTCCGGCGAGCGCCTGTCGCTGTCGGTGGACAAGCCGACCGTGGACAAGCACTCCACCGGCGGCGTCGGCGACAAGATCACGCTGCCGCTGGCCCCGCTCGTCGCCGCCTGCGGTGCCGCCGTCCCGCAGCTGTCCGGCCGCGGCCTCGGCCACACCGGCGGCACGCTGGACAAGCTGGAGTCGATCCCGGGCTGGCGCGCGCAGCTGACCACCGAGGAGATCGCCGAGCAGCTGAACAAGGTCGGCGCGGTGGTCTGCGCGGCCACCGAGGGGCTGGCACCCGCCGACCGCAAGCTCTACGCGCTGCGCGATGTCACCGGCACGGTCGAGGCCATCCCGCTGATCGCCAGCTCGATCATGAGCAAGAAGATCGCCGAGGGCGCCGACGCACTGGTGCTCGACGTGAAGTTCGGCTCCGGCGCGTTCATGAAGTCCGCCGACGACGCCCGCCGCCTGGCCGAGGCGCTGGTCGGCATCGGCGTGGACCACGGGCTCAAGGTCAGCGCGCTGCTCACCGACATGTCCGTCCCGCTCGGCCGCGCCGTCGGCAACGCGCTGGAGGTCGCCGAGTCCGTCGACGTGCTGCGCGGCGGCGGCCCGGCCGACGTTGTCGAGCTGACCGTGGCGCTGGCCAGGGAGATGCTGTCGCTGGCCGGGATCTCCACCGACCCGGCCGCGGTCCTGTCCTCCGGCGGCGCGTACGACACCTGGGCGCAGATGATCTCCGCGCAGGGCGGCGACCCGGAAGCGGAGCTGCCGCGCGCCGAGCACGTGCACGTCGTCGAAGCGCCCGAGGACGGCGTCCTGGCCACGCTGGACGCCTACGCGGTCGGCGTCGCGGGCTGGAGGCTCGGCGCGGGCCGGGCGCGCAAGGAGGACCCGGTGCAGGCGGGCGCGGGCGTGCTCTGCCTCGCCAAGCCCGGCGAGGAGGTCCGCAAGGGCGAGCCGCTGCTGGAGCTGCACACCGACACCCCGGACGCCATCCCGGCCGCGCTCCGGGACCTGGAGGGCGGCTACACCGTGGCCGGCTCCGCGCCGGTCCGCGACTCCCTGGTGCTCGACGTCATCAGGGGATAGCAAAGGGGCGCATCCGGCAGAAGGTCCGGATGCGCCCCTTTTTCGACGGTTGGTCCTAGATCAGGCGTCGATCTCCTCGGGGATCTCGGCGTCCTTGTCCTCGCCCCGCGGCTTGCCGTTCACCTTCTGCTGCCGGGCGCGGCGCTGCGGCCGGGGCAGTTGCGCCGGCGGCGGGGGCGGGGTCGGCGCGCCGCCGCCGAGGATCAGCTCGGCGAAGGTGGCCATGGCCTCGTCCAGCTGCGCGGCGTTGCGGCGCTCGGTCTCCTCGTTGGCCTTGCGGACCAGCGAGAGCACGGTCTCGTTGGTCGGCCGGTCACCGACGACGCCCGCCAGCTTGTCCAGGTACTGCCCGGTGGCCTTGCCCAGGTCGTCCAGCTTGGAGCTGAGGTCGCCCTCGACGCCGTCGATCCGGTTGTCCACGCCCTCCAGGCGGGAGTTGACGCCGTCCAGCCGCTCGGCCAGCGCGTCGAGCTGGTCGGTGTGGTCCACCGCCGGGCGGGCCAGCACCTCCTCGAAGCGGCCCTGGAGCGCGTCGTGGGTCTCGCCGACCGAGTTCTCCAGCGAGGTGCGGGCGTCGGCGACCGAGCCCTCCAGCGACGTGCGGGCCGCGGTGACCGCGTCCTCCAGGGAGGTGCGGGCCTGGCCGACCTCGGCGCGCAGGCCGTCGGTGCTCTCGGTGAGCGAGCGCTGCAGGGCCTCGCGGGTGCCGTCGAGGTGCTCGTGCACGCCCTCGTCCACCTCGTCGATGCGGCCGCGCAGCACGGTCTCCAGCGCTTCGAGGCGCTCGCGCATCGGACCCGTCACCAGGCCCGGCACCGCCTCGGTCTTGCCGTCCTGCTTGTCCAGGTGCAGGTCGAGGTCGTCGAGCCGCTTGTGGATGTGCGCCAGCTTGTCCTCGAGCCCGTCCATCCGGACGTGCACGCCCTCCATGCGACCGGACACACCGTCGAGGCGCCCGTCGAGCTGGGTGAAGGGAACGGCGAGCTTGTCGACGAGCCCGTCGACGGCCCTGCCGAGGCCGGCGATCGCGCCGTCCTGGGCCTCAAGCTTCGCGAGCGCCTCGTCGAGGCGCTCGGCCAGCACGCTGACCTCGGTGCGGTCCGGCAGCTCCGAGATGCGCTTGCGAACGGCGCCAAGGGACTCCAGCGGGGACATCCTGGCGTGGATCTCGTCCAGCGCGTCAAAGATCTGCTGCTGCTCGCTCTCGCGGATCTCTGCGGCGCGAACGAGCATGTTCCGCATCCGATCGAAGGACATCGTCGAGTGGTTGTTCTCGCTCACGGCAGGTGACCTTCGTCCGATGGGGAGGGGAAGAGGACGAGGGCGAGCGTAGCCAGTCCCCCGATTAGTGGTCCAAGAGACCCCGCCGAGGGATCAGAAGTCCCAGGACGAGTTAGCCCGATCGGGTGACGTCGCGGCCGATGTGAAGGTGAGGTGAAGAGAGGGGCCGAGGCTTCGTTCGAGCGCGAGCACCCCATTCGAGCTACAAAAACCCCGGCTTTGATCGCGTTCCGTCGTGAAGAAGCCCGTGAGGGGGCGCGAAGAGCCAACCGACAGTGTGGAGTTTCGCACGCCGCAAACGGGCCGCCATGATCATAGCGTGAGCGATTTCGCCGTGCGAACCGAGGTTTCGCAGGTGAGGGGTACCGTGTCGCCATGTCAACCCCGGTGACCCTGGAGAGCATTCGCACCGCACCCAAGGTGCTCCTGCACGACCACCTCGACGGCGGCCTGCGCCCGCAGACCGTGATCGACCTGGCCCGCGAGAGCGGCTACGACGCGCTGCCCACCCATGACGCCGAAGAGCTCGGTGTCTGGTTCCGGGACGCCGCCGACTCCGGTTCGCTCGAGCGCTACCTCGAGACGTTCGCCCACACCGTCGGCGTGATGCAGACCCGCGAGGCCCTCGTGCGCGTCGCCGCCGAGGCCGTCGAGGACCTGGCCGCGGACGGCGTCGTCTACGCCGAGGTCCGCTACGCCCCCGAGCTGTTCACCGAGGGCGGCCTGACCCTGGACCAGATCGTGCAGGCCGTCGAGGAGGGCTACCGCCTCGGCGAGCGCCGCTGCGCGGAGGCGGGCAGGAAGATCCGCATCGGCACGCTGCTGTGCGCCATGCGGCAGAACGCGCGGTCGCTGGAGATCGCCGAGCTGACCGTGCGCTACCGCGACGCCGGTGTCGTCGGCTTCGACATCGCCGGCCCCGAGGCGGGCTTCCCGCCCACCCGCAACCTGGACGCCTTCGAGTACCTGCGGCAGCAGAACGCCCACTTCACCATCCACGCGGGCGAGGCGTTCGGGCTGCCGTCGATCTGGGAGGCCATCCAGCACTGCGGTGCCGAGCGGCTCGGCCACGGCGTGCGGATCATGGACGACATCAAGGTGGACGAGGACGGCACCGTCCACCTCGGCAGGCTCGCCGGCTACGTCCGGGACCGCCGCATCCCGCTGGAAATGTGCCCGAGTTCCAACGTGCAGACCGGTGCGGCGACCTCGATCGCCGAACACCCGATCGGCCTGCTGGCGAAACTGCGTTTCCGGGTCACGGTGAACACCGACAACCGGCTGATGAGCAACTGCACCGTTTCCGGCGAGTTCGCCGCGTTGCACGAGGCATTCGGATACGACTGGGCCGACATGCAGTGGTTCACGGTGAACGCGATGAAGTCGTCTTTCCTCGGATTCGACGAACGGCTCGCCCTCATCAACGACGTGATCAAGCCGGGATACGCCGAGCTGATCGGCTGACCCGTGAGACGGAAAAGGGCCCCCGCCACGCGGCGGGGGCCCTTTTGCGATCCGGGATCAGTGCTTGCGCAGCCGGTCCTCGAGGTTGCCGACCAGCTCCTGCCAGACGCCGACCTCCGCGGTGAACGGCGCGCTCGGCGCGAGCCGCGTGGGGTCGGGCCGCAGCACGAAGGAGACCATCCAGCCCAGCGGCTCGGACGAGGACAGCGCGTTGGCCACGCGGTCGTCGTCGGCCCACTCGGCCGCGTCGGTCAGCAGCTCGACGGCGAGCTCCAGCTGCGTCGGGTCCATCGACTCCGGGCCCTCGGCCAGGTCGTCCGCGATGCCGTTGAGCACGTAGACGTTGTCCTGGTGGACCTCGACCTCCAGCTCACCGCCGGTGGCCTTGGCGAGGACGTCCTCCCAGGTCGAGACCTCGGCGAGCTGGTTGCGCGTCGGGTCGGCCGCCGCGTTGTCGGCCAGGTGGCGGGCCAGGGCGCGGGCCGAGGTGAACACGTCGATCTGCCCGTCGGAACCGAGGAAGACCGGGCGCTCGGAGTTGTCGTCGACCGGCAGGTAGCAGCGCAGCGTGTAGTACTCCGCCTGGCTCGTGATGATCTTGATCGGGTCGATGCCGACCTCGCCCCAGAACCCGACCGGCTCGTCGGAGTCCTCGTCGTCGGCTTCCTCGCCGTCGATCTCCTCGGGCTCCGCCTCCGCCGCGGCCGCAGTGCTCTCCTCGTGAGCGGCCAGCTCCTCCTGGGCGGTGGCGAGCGCGGCCGCGTCGACCTCGGGCGTGCTGATCAGGCCGTCGATCGCGTCGAGGACCTCGTCCCAGCGCTCGTCGACGACCTTGGCGATCTCGTTCCAGCGCGCCTCGCCCTCGCGGCCGGTGAACGGGAAGGTGCCCTGCTGCAGCACGGAGAAGCCCGCGGCCTGGTCCAGCACCTCGTGCACGACCTCCAGGTCGCACACGTCCGCGAGCGAGCGCAGGATCGCGACGACGTCAGCCAGGTCGCCGATCGTCCAGGTGTCCGGCTCCTCCGCGACCAGCTCGGGCACGCCGACCAGGTCGTAGCGGTTGTCGTCCTCGGGCACCAGCTCGCCGACCGTCAGCGCGGGCACCACGTGCCAGGCCGGGTGGTCGATGAGGTCGTGCTCGGTCGCCGTGCGCGTGTACGCCGCGAGCTGGGCCGCGTCCGGGAAGGCGTAGAGGTCCTCCTCGTGCCCGAGGAACGCCTCCCACTCCTCGCCGTCCTCGCGCCAGCGCGGTGCCCACAGGGTGAGCAGGTCGCCCTTGGGCAGGACGAGTTCGATCGGGACGATGTCCTGCGCCATCCATGCCTCCGGGTAAGCGGACTTCTTCCGGGGCGCAGCCTACGGGGTGGCCAAGATCATGCCGTTCACCGGTCCGACCGCAGGGTGGAGGCGTCGAAGGCGAACACGTCGTCCTCGTCGTCCGCATTCGTGGAGTGCGGTGCGGCGTCAGGGAAAGCGGTGCTCGACGGCACCTCTTCGGCGGCTCGCTCCCGCTCCGGCGCGGGCCCGGCCACGGCTTCGATCGCTGCGGTCAGCTCATCGCCGAGCACGGGCGCCATCACGTTGTACGCCCGCTGATTCGCCTGTTCCGCCGCGGCGCGGGAGGCGCGCACGACCTCCTCGCCGAGCCGCGGTCCGAGGTGCACGGCGTTCGGGTGCAAGCGCAGGCCGACCAGTCGGCCCCTCGCGGTCACGGTCGCCTCGACCAGACCGCCAGCGCTCGTCGCCATTCCCGTGACCGTTGCCAGGACACGTTCCAGTTCGGCCGCCTGGACCCGTTGCCGCTCGGCCGAAGCGATCAGTTCGGGGGTGCTCACAACGGCCTCCTCAGCAGTGGACCGGCTTCGTCCTCGTCCTCGTCGTCCGCGCGCTCGATGCCCAGCGAGACCAGTTCCTTCTGCGCCGAAGCGTCCAGCGCAGCGCCGACTGCGTGGTGCAGCCGCGCGCCCGCCAGGCGTTCCGCGCGCCCCGCCAGAGCGAGGATCTCCCTTGCCAGGGCGTCAGTGTTCATCCGCAGGGCGGCGGGGCCGAGTTGGACATCGCGCAGCCCGCCACCGGGCACGACCTCCACGACGACCTCGCCGTCGCCGGACGTGGCCCTGCCGACCACCGGTCCGGTGCGGGCGAGGCGTTCGGCAACGCGGTCCTCGGTCGCTCTGATGCTCGCCGCCGCGCGGGTGACGTCGTCCATGATCAGCTCGCTCTCAACCCGTCGGCCGGTAGAAACCGACGAACGGCATGCCGGAGTTGGTCGTGCGCAGCGGCCGGATCTGCACCGGGTCACCGGCTTCGACCATCTGCCCGTCGCCGATGTACATCGCCACGTGGCCGCGCCAGACCACGAGATCGCCCGGCAGCAGCTGTCCGGGCGGTACCGAGGCACCCACCGCCTGCGCCGCGGAGTGCCGCGGCAGGTCGAGCCCGGCGTTGCCGTAAGCCCACTTCGTCAGCCCGCTGCAGTCCGTGGCGCGCGGCGGATCCGAAGCCGCCCACACATAGGGAGTGCCGAGGACCGACAGCGCGTTGCGCACCGCGGCCGCCGCCACCGGGTTCGGTGCCTGCACGGTGTGCCCGCCGGGCAGGTTGATGTCCACGCCGGAGCCGGGTTGCGGCGGGATCGCGACCGGGAGGTTCGGCCGCCCTCCGCCGCCGCCGCCACCGCCACCGCTGCCACCGCCACCGCTGCCACCGCCACCACCGCCGGAGCCTCCGCCACGTTCTTCAGGAGGTGCCGGTGGAGCGGGCGGCGAGGTGCCACCGCCCTGCACTTCGACGGCGCCGTTGCCGCCGAGCTGCGAGCCAAGTCCTTTGAAGGCACCGAGATCCGCCGGTCGCAACGCCCGCAGCCGCGCCGCTGCCTCGGTCAGGTGGTCGGAGACCTTCTTCAGCTCCGTCGCCGACTTCTCGACGTAGAGCGCCGATCGCCCGAACGCCCTGGCGGTCGCCTCGCGCACGGCGTTGGTGTCGCCCGCTTTCTGGGCCGCCAGCGCCGCTTCGAGAGCCGGCTTCACCGAGGCGATGAACTCGTCGATCAGCCCCTGGATCGCCTTGCGGCCCGTGGTCACGGCGCCGACCGCTCCGGCAACGGTGCCCTGAGCGCTCGCGCAGTTCCCGGACAGCCGGTCGAGCCCGCCGTCCAGCGTCGCGACCCGGCCCTGAAAGGCGTTCGCCCGCTCGCCGTACCAACCACCGAGCGCCGTTCGGACCTGCGCCCCGTGCCTGGTCTTGACGTCGGTGATCGCCGTCTTGGCGGCCCCGAGCGATTCGGCCGCCTTGCTGGCGCTGCCGGTGTCACCGGCGAGCTTCGCCAGGTGCTCGCGCATCGGCCGGACGAGCGGTTCGATCAGCCCCGCGGCGTCTGCCACGCCATCACCCCTGAGCCTGGGTTCGGCGCATCATGGCGGCGTGGTCGGCGTCCTGCCGCTGGTACGCCGTCAGCGCGCCCGCGACCGAGGTGGCGAGCCCGCTGAGCCCGGCCGACGCGGCGGCCAGCCCGTCGACGGTCGCCTTCGCCGCCTGCTGGAAAGCCTGGCCGATGCCCACCTCCGCGCCGATCTTGCCGAACGCGTCCGCGGGCAGGGCGGTGATCGGCCCCAGCGTCGCGCTGCCGACCTTGCCGAGGTCCTCGGCCAGCCGCGGTGTCGCCCTCGAATAGCTCGTCAGCGCGGCCGGATCGACCTTGAAGCCCTGCTCCACCATGCGCTCCAGGCTGCCGCACGGTGGTCCGCCCTGTCCTGGAATACGCAGGATTCACGCGAGCGAGGGAGCGACGGGCCGGGACTGTCAGGGGTGCATGCCAGCATCCGGCTCGTGGGGTCGAGCACCGCAGGTTCATCGAGCACTGTTTCCCGGAGCTGGAACCGGATCACCCGCATCCTCACGGTGCGGGCTCCAGCCACCGCGAGAGAGTTGCTGCCACCCGCGACCGAGGCGGACGTGCGCGCCGCCGAACGGGCGCTGGGCCGACGTCTGCCGAAGGAACTGCACGACTGGTGGGCCAGCTGCGGCGGCGGTCTGCACCCGGTCCTGCCGCACGGCTACATCCCGTACCGGCCGGTCGGCTCGGTGAGCGCCTGGCGGGAGTGGTCCAGGAGGCACGCGACCGGTCCGCAGGCCGACGTGCCCGCGGGCAGTCCGGGCGCGGGCTGGCACCCGTGGTTCGTCCCGATCGCCACCGACGGCGGCGACCACGACCTCGTCGTCGACCTGCGTCCCGGGCCGCTGCACGGCTGCCTGTTCGCCTTCAGCCACACATGGGGCGTCGCCCACCCGCCCGAATGGGAAGGCCTCGCCGCGTTGCTCGGCGGCGTCGCCGACGCGTTGGAGACGGGTGGACGGATCGGCCGCTACCACCCGGCGACCACGAGAGGAGGCATGCTGATCTGGAAGCTGTGACACGGGATGTGGAGGTACCGCACGAGGTCATGGCGGACGACCTTCAGCGGAAGGGCGCCGATCCGGGCAGGGTGTGGGCGGGGCTCAGGCGGCCGGGACGAGCAGGGCCCAGGACTTCACGGTGCCCTGGCCGGAGCCCCAGGGCAGGTGCTCCCCGACGTCCACGAAGTGCCCGCTGACGTCGTTGTTGTTCAGGACGACCTCGACGGTGTCGTCGGCCTCGCCGGACGTGCGGCCGCACAGGCTGTAGAACCACACCGGCCGGTTGGGCAGCTGGCCCTCGCGCATCAGGCGCTCGGCCACCACGAGGGTCGGCGGACGCCGGCGGGCGACGTCGACGAAGCCCTCGTCGATCCCGCCGAAGTCGCGCCAGCCCACCGGACCGGCGAACAGCTCGGTGGGGCGGCCCTCGCCGTCCGCGCCGAGCTGGTGGAACACGGCGTCGGCGAGCGGGTGGTCGGGCTGCTGGATGGCGATGAAGACCGGCAGCACGTTGTCCACCCAGGACATCAGCGCGTCGGCGAGCGGGTGGGCCTCGGCGGAGCGCACGCCGACGGCCTGGTCCCAGGCGTAGCCCTCCTCCCAGGCGGTGCAGCGCACCCCTAAGGGCAGCCGTACGTAGGCGCCCGCCGGATCGTGCTCCGGCTCCTCGACGGCGATCTCCAGGTCGAGGTCGGTCAGCGCCACGACGGTGCCGGTGCGCTCGGTGCGCAGGTTGTGCGACTCACGGAGCATGGCCGCGATCACTTCGGCGATGCCGCCGGCGTCGAGCTCTTCCACCTTGGACAACCCCTTCGAAAACGATGTGCCCCGCGATCCGAGGACCGCAGGGCACATCGTGGCCGAGGCGACGGATCAGACTCCCATCGGGTGCCAGACCGTCTTGTGCTCCAGGTACGCGCGCAGCCTGGTGATGTCGGGCCGCCGCGTCCAGTCCGGCTCCTTGGCCGACGCGCGCAGCACCCGCTTGACCGTGCCCGCGGCGGTGCGCTCCAGCTCGGCGCGGATCACCTCGGGCGCGCCGCACAGGTCGAGCGCGTTGACGTCGGCGTGCGAGGCCAGCCACGGGCCCAGCTCCGCGGCGTTGCCGGTCAGCAGGTTCACCACGCCGCCGGGCAGGTCCGAGGTCGCCATGACCTCCGACAGCGTGACGGCGGGCAGCGGGCGGTGGTGGCTGGACACCACGACGCAGGTGTTGCCGGTGGCGATCACCGGCGCGACCACGCTCACCAGGCCGAGCAGCGAGGACGTCTGCGGCGCGAGCACGCCGACGACGCCGGTGGGCTCGGGCACCGAGAAGGAGAAGTACGGCCCGGCGACGGGGTTGGACGCGCCGAGCACCGAGGCGACCTTGTCGGTCCACCCCGCGTACCAGACCCACCGGTCCACTGCCGCGTCCACAATGGACTCGGCCTTCTTCGCGTTCACGTTCTCCGCGGCGCAGACCTCCGCGATGAACTGCTCCCGCCTGCCCTCCAGCATCTCCGCGACCCGGTAGAGCACCTGGCCGCGGTTGTACGCGGTCGCGCCGGACCAGCCGGGGAACGCCTTGCGGGCCGCGGCGACCGCGTCCCTGACGTCCTTGCGCGACGCGTGCGCGGCGTTGGCCAGGAAGGTGCCCTTGGCGTCGTTGACCGGGTAGACCCGCCCGGACTCCGAGCGCGGGAACTTCCCGCCCACGTACAGCTTGTAGGTCTTGGTCACGCCGATACGCCCGTCAGACATCGAGATACGCCTCCAGTCCCGCGCGGCCGCCCTCGCGACCGAAACCGGACTCCTGGTAGCCGCCGAACGGGGCGGTGGGGTCGAACCGGTTGAAGGTGTTCGCCCACACCACACCGGCCCGCAGCTTCTGGGACATCCACAGGATCCGCGACCCCTTCTCGGTCCAGATCCCCGCGGACAGGCCGTACGGGGTGTTGTTCGCCTTGGCGACCGCCTCGTCCGGGGTGCGGAAGGTCAGCACCGACAGCACCGGGCCGAAGATCTCCTCGCGGGCGATCCGCATGGCCTGGTGCACGTTGGAGAACACGGTGGGGGCGAAGAAGAAACCCTTGTCCGGCAACGGGCACGAGCTGGACCAGCGGTCGGCGCCCTCGGCCTCGCCGGACTCGGTCAGCTCGCGGATCCTGGCGAGCTGCTCCTTGGAGTTGATCGCGCCGATGTCGGTGTTCTTGTCCAGCGCGTCGCCGATGCGCAGCGTGGAGACGCGGTAGCGCAGCTTCTCCATCACTTCGTCCACAATGGACTCCTGGACCAGCAGCCGGGAACCGGCGCAGCAGACGTGGCCCTGGTTGAAGAAGATGCCGTTGACGATGCCCTCGACGGCCTGGTCCACCGGGGCGTCGTCGAAGACGATGTTCGCGGCCTTGCCGCCCAGCTCCAGGGTGAGCTTCTTGCCCGTCCCGGCCAGCGAACGCTGGATCAGCTTGCCCACCTCGGTGGAGCCGGTGAAGGCGATCTTGTTGATGCCCGCGTGGTTGACGATCTCCGCGCCGACGTCACCGGCGCCGGGCAGGATGTTCACCACGCCCGCGGGCAGTCCGGCCTGCTGGCAGATCTCGGCGAAGACCAGCGCGGTGAGCGGGGTGGTCTCGGCCGGCTTGAGCACCACGGTGTTGCCGCACGCCAGCGCGGGCGCGATCTTCCACGCCAGCATCAGCAGCGGGAAGTTCCACGGGATGACCTGACCGGCCACGCCGAGCGGCTTCGGGTCGGGCCCGTAGCCCGCGAAGTCGAGCTTGTCCGCCCAGCCCGCGTGGTAGAAGAAGTGCGCGGCCGCGGTCGGCACGTCGACGTCGCGCGACTCCTTGATCGGCTTGCCGTTGTCCAGGCTCTCCAGCACCGCGAGCTCGCGGCCGCGCTCCTGGATCAGCCGCGCGATGCGGAACAGGTACTTGGCCCGCTCGCTGCCGGGCATCCGGCCCCACACCTTGTCGTAGGCGCGGCGCGCGGCCTTGACGGCGCGGTCCACGTCCGCGCTGGAGGCCGTGCTGACCTCGGCCAGCACCTCCTCGGTCGACGGGTTGACCGTCTTCAGCGGCTCGCCCTCGCCCTCGACGAACTGGCCGTCGACGAACATCCGGTAGTTCGGCTTGAGGTTGGCGATATCCCGCGACTCCGGTGCCGGGGAGTACTCCCAGAGCTGTGTCATCTCAGTCCACCGTCACATAGTCCGGGCCGCTGTAGTGGCCCTCAAGCTGGGTCCGCCGCTGCATCAGCAGGTCGTTGAGCAGGCTGGACGCGCCGAAGCGGAACAGCTTCGGGTCGAGCCACTCCTCGCCCGCCACCTCGTGCACGGCGACGAGGTAGCGCATGGCGTCCTTGGTGGCGCGGATGCCGCCCGCGGGCTTGACCCCGCGCAGCTGCCCGGTCTGCGTCCGCCAGTCGCGGACGGCCTGCAGCATCAGGTGCGTCACCGGGAGCGTCGCCGCGGGGGAGACCTTGCCGGTCGAGGTCTTGATGAAGTCACCGCCCGCGAGCAGCGCCAGCCAGGACGCGCGGCGCACGTTGTCGTAGGTCGACAGCTCGCCGGTCTCCAGGATGACCTTGAGGTGCGCGTCCCCGCACGCCTGCTTGACGGCGACGATCTCCTCGTAGACCTGGCCGTAGCGGCCGGAGAGGAACGCGCCCCGGTCGATCACCATGTCGATCTCGGTCGCGCCCGCGTCCACCGCGATCCTGGTGTCCTCCAGCTTGATCGCCAGGGAGGAGCGGCCGGAGGGGAACGCGGTCGCCACGCTGGCCACGCCGATGTCGGCGCCCTTCAGCTCGCGCACCGCCGTCTCCACCATGTCCGGGTAGACGCAGATGGCGGCGACCTGCGGCACGTCGGGGCGCTCGGGGTCGGGGCGGCGCGCCTTGGCGCACAGCGAGCTGACCTTGCCCGTGGTGTCCGCGCCTTCCAGGGTGGTCAGGTCGACCATCCTGATGGCGGTGTCGATCGCCCAGAGCTTGGACGCCTTCTTGATGCTGCGCGTGGCGAGCGTCGCGGCGCGTTGCTCCAGTCCGACCTGGTCGACGCCGGGCAGTCCGTGCAGGAACCGACGCAGCGCGGCGTCGTCCCTGGTGGCGTCTGCCAGCTCTGGGGGAAGTCCCGGGATGTGCGGCGACTGGCGGGTCGCGGGGGTGTCCGCGGACTCGGCAGCCGTCGGCGGTGACGGTGCGGCCATGGCCAGGAGTCTAGGGCCAGGTCACCGCGCGTCCAGCCGGTCGAGCTGGACCTGTGGACAGCTCATCGGCGCAGCTCAGCGCCCGCGTGCCGGGGAGGCGCCGGTCAGCGGGGGTGCGCGGTGATGGCACTGGTCACATCCGGGTGAGCGGGATGAGAGCGCGGCCACCGCAGGTCGCGGGCTCGCCAATAGGCCATTCGGTGATTCCTTTTCTTAAGTGTTCATCAAGTCGTTGGTGGCTCACGTCGCCGCCGGTTACTGTGGAGTAGCCGGTGTGCTCAGGCAGGCCGGGCTAGACCCGAGGGTCCACCGGACGCGCCACCGGTGGACCCTCGATTTAGTTCTCCACCAACGCATCCGCGCGCGCCGGGAAGACCGGGATGGCGTGCAGGTGCTCCGGCTCCGGGGCGCGGTCCCAGGTCCACGCGCGCATCTGCTCGGGACTGCGGCGGCCGAAGAACCCGCGCCACAGTTCGAACGGCTCCGCCTCCACCGTCGCGGCGGGCTCGCCCTCGCCGATGCGCCACTCCGAACCGCCCGCGCGCACGACCAGCGCCCAGGGCTGCTCGTGGTAGCCGCCGACGACGCTGCCGATGTGCTCCAGCATCGGCCGCCACGCCGTGTCCGGCAGCCGCTCCAGTCCGAGCGCCGTGCGCAGGTCCGCCTCGTGCTGGGTGATGTCGTGCACCAGTTGGAGCTGGGCGTTCTCCGAGCGCAGGTGCTTGTCCAGCCGCGCGCCGAAGCCCTCCCACTCCGCGAGGTTGTCCGCGACCGGCCTGCCCACCCGCTCATCGACGTGCCGCTCCGTCCACTTCCTGCCCGGCGCCCCGTCGAGCCGCCCGGTCGCGGCGTCGTGGGCGACTCCGGCCAGGTGCGCCAGCAGCGCCCGGACGGTCCATTCCGGACAGGCGGCAACCGGGCGCTCCAGCTGCTCGTCGTCCAGCGTGCGCGCGATCCCGATGATCCGGTGCCGCGCCTCGCGGTAGATCACGTCGTACATCGGTACCCCTTCTCCGGCTAACGTCTGTGGTCATGGACGTGCTCGTCGTCGAACACCCGCTGGCCAAGGCCCGGCTCACCACCATGCGTGACGCCCGCACCGACAGCGCGGCCTTCCGCGCCGCCCTGCACGAGCTGACCGTCATGCTGATCTACGAGGCCATGCGGGAGGCGCCCCTCGCGGAGGAGCGCATCCACACCCCGGTGGCCAGGACGACGGGTTTCCGGCTGGCGAACCCGCCGCTGCTGGTCCCGGTGCTGCGCGCGGGCCTCGGCATGGCCGACCAGGCGCACAAGCTGATCCCGGACGCGCAGATGGGTTTCGTGGGCCTGGCCCGCGACGAGGAGACCCTGCAGCCGACGCCGTACATGGTCTCCCTGCCGGAGGACCTGGCGGGCCGTCCGGTGCTGGTGCTCGACCCGATGCTCGCCACCGGTGGCTCGATGGTGCACACGATCACGCTGCTCACCGATCGCGGCGCCACCGACGTCACCGCGGTGTGCACGCTGGCCGCGCCGGAAGGGCTGCGCACCCTGGAGGCGGCGAACCTGCCGGTGCGCGTGGTCACGGCGAGCGTGGACGAGCGGCTGAACGACTCCGGCTTCATCGTTCCCGGGCTCGGCGACGCGGGGGACCGCCAGTACGGCGCGGTCTGATCCCGCCCCGCGGTCGGTCCCGGTCATCGTCCGCCCCCCGGATACTTTAAAAACATATAGCGAGGTCGATCTTGGCGTGCGCGTCCCCTCCGGTCAAGGCTGGGCCGTTCGAGTGAGGTCAGTGGTCTAGACCTTGACGGCGCTGTGGTCTGGACCACATCGTCTGCTGTACACATCCGCGAACAACGATTCCGCTCCGCCGCCCTGCACCTTTGGAGCGATCGATCATGTACCGCAAGCGATGGCAGCCTGCGCTCGCGCTCTGCGCGAGCCTCACCGTCGTGCTCGGGCTCGCGACCACCCCTGCGCACGCCGCGACGACCCCTACGGCGACGTTCACCAAGAGCTCCAGCTGGGACGGTGGTTTCACCGGCCTGGTCACGATCACCAACGGCGGCGCGACCGCGCTGAACGGGTGGAAGGTCGAGTTCGACCTGCCGGCCGGAACGAGCGTCGGCGCGTACTGGGACTCCCTGCTCACCCGCACCGGCGACCGCTACTCCTTCACCAACCGCGACTACAACGGCGCCGTCGGCGTCGGAGCCTCGGTTTCCTTCGGGTTCAACGGGATCGGCAACGGCAGCCCGCTGAACTGCCGCCTCGGCGGCCAACCCTGCGAAGGCGGCGCGCCGGACACCGAGGCGCCCAGCGTGCCGTCCGGCCTCACCGTCTCCGGTACGAGCGCCAACACGATCTCGTTGCGGTGGAACGCTTCCACGGACAACGTGGGAGTGACGGGCTACGAGGTCTTCCGTGGCGGGACCTCGGTGGGAAGCACCCCCGACACCACCTTCACCGCGAGCGGACTGACCCCCGAGACCGACTACACGTTCACCGTCCGCGCCAAGGACGGAGCCGGAAACGCCTCTGCGCAAAGCACTTCCGTGTCGGGGCGGACCGGGAAGCCCGGAACCGAACCGCCCGGCGGGCGCGTCCGGGTCGGCTACTTCCCGCAGTGGGGCATCTACGAGCGGAAGTTCTTCATCAAGAACCTCGACACCTCGGGGGCCGCGGCGAAGCTCACCCACCTGAACTACTCCTTCGCCAACATCCACCCGACGGAGCTGACGTGCTTCGCGGTCACCAAACCGACCAGCTCCAACCCGGCCGACCCCGACCAGGGAACCGGCGCGGGTGACTCCACGGCCGACTACGTCTGGCCCTTCGACGCCGCGCAGAGCGTGGACGGCGCCGGGGACGGCGGCTGGGCCGGGGCGGGACCGCTGAAGGGCAACTTCAACCAGCTGCGCAAGCTCAAGGCCAAGCACCCCCACCTGAAGGTGCTGCTGTCCCTCGGCGGCTGGACGTACTCGAAGTTCTTCTCCGACGCGGCCAGGACCGACGCCTCGCGCAAGAAGCTCGTCTCCTCCTGCATCGACATGTACATCAAGGGGAACCTGCCCAGGCACTACGACATGGGCGGACCGGGCAGCGGCGCGAACATCTTCGACGGTTTCGACCTCGACTGGGAGTGGCCGGGCGCGGACGGCCACCCGGGCAACCACTTCGGTCCCGAGGACAAGGTCAACAACTCGCTGCTGATCGAGGAGTTCCGCCGTCAGCTCGACGCGCTCGGCGCCTCGGCCGGCAAGAAGTACCTGCTGACCGCCTTCACCCCGGCCGCGCCCGCGCTGGCCTCGGCGGGCTGGGAGATGGCCAGAGTGGCCAACAGCCTGGACCTGTTCAACTTCCAGGGCTACGACTTCCACGGGGCGGGCAGCGACAACTCGTGGGAGCCCAACCGCACGGGCCACCACGCGAACCTGCACACCGACGTCGACGACCCGTACACCACCAAGTTCAGCGTCGACGTGGCGTTGAAGATCTACACCGACGCCGGTGTCGACCCGAAGAAGCTCGTGCTGGGCGTGCCGTTCTACGGCCGCGGCTGGCAGCAGGTGACCGACGGCGGCAAGAAGGGGGAGTGGCAGGCCGCCAACGGCGCCGCTCCCGGCGACTTCCCCGTCGAAGCGGGGACGCGCGCCTACAAGAACCTGAAGGCGCAGTTCCCGACCGTCCACCACGACGAGCAGGCCGTGGCCGCCTACGCGTTCGCCAACGGTCAGTGGTGGTCGTTCGACGACGCGTGGGTGATCGGCAAGAAGATGGAGTACGTCAAGGCGAAAGGGCTTGGCGGAGCCATGATCTGGTCACTGGACGGCGACGACGGAACGCTGATGACCGCACTCGACAACGGACTCCGGTGAGGGTGCGCAAGGACGGGCTGTCCTGAGTCGGACAGTCCTGGTGGGGCTCGGGGAACCGTTGGCGGCGGGGTATCCCGGGCCCCACCGCTATTCCGGCGCGGTGCACCAGCCGCGCGCCTGCGCCCGGAGCACGGTCTCGAAGTTGGCCGTGACGTCGATCCCCGGCGGCAGGTGGCCCCGCACTTCCAGGGAGACCAAGCCGTGCACCAGTCCCCACGATCCGACCGCGATCTCCTCGGCCCGGTAGCCGGCGAAGTGACCGGAGGCGATGCCCGCGGCCACCATGTCCATCAGCGGTCGCAGGGTGGCGACGGCCTGCCGGATGGCTTCCTGGTCCGGTTCGAACCCGGGCACGACGGTGGAGAACATGATCGCGTACAGGTGCGGATCGGCCCGCGCGCTCTCCCGGTAGGCGAGGCCGAGCCGGACCAGGTCCTCGACCGGGTTCCCCGAGTTCTCCACGGTGGACAGCCGCTCGCCGAACCGGCGGAACGCCTCCAGGTACAGCTCCCGCAGCAGGGCCGGCTTGCCGCCGAAGAGCGAGTACACCGCGGTGGTGGAGGTCCCCGCGTCGGCGGCGAGCTTGCGCAGGCTCAGCCCGTCCGGACCGTCCGTGGACAGCGTTTCCGCGGCGCGGTCGAGCAGGCGGGCGCGCAGCGCCTCGTCGTGAACCTTGGGTCGTGGCACCCGGCCAGGATAACGGAACACTGTTTTAAAACGTCGGCGCCGCACGTGACCCTGGTGATCTGTGATACCACGGCGGTACCATCCCGCGCATGGCTATGACGCTGCGGTTGACCGAGGACGAGAATCGGCAACTCGACGAGCTCGCCGCCGCCGAGGGCCGGTCCAAGCAGGACATCGTGCGCCTCGCGCTCGCCGACCGGTGGTCGCGGCTGCACAAGGAGCGTCAGCTGACCGAGGTGCTGGCGCGGGTGATGCCCCGGTACGGCACCCTGCTCGACCGTCTCGGCCCCACCTGAACCAGCGATCAGCACACCTGGCGAACAGGCCAATTTACGTTGCCGCGCCTGAGAAAACGCGCGGATTCCCGTGAGATTCAAGTCCTCTATGCACGGCAGCCCGAATGGCCGATCGGGCGTCCACTGTCAGTGACCCCCGATATCGTCAGACAGCGCGGTGACCGTGGTTCGCACCGGTGCCGCCAGCTACGTCGACCCCGGGAAAAAGGCCGAGTGATCTCCTACCTGGACGCCAGCGACCTGCTGGTGCTGGCAACCGCCGTGACCGGCGGTGACCTTGTCGTGCGCGACGTCGGCCTGCTCGACGCCGCCGCGCACCGTCCCCGCGCCGCGGTGCTCGGGGTCGAGGCGTACGGAACGCTCTGGCTCAAGGCCGCGGCGATGCTGGACTCCATCGTCTGCACCCGTCCGCTCGTCGAGGGCAACTGGCGGCTGGCCTGGGTGGCCGCGGTGACCCTCTGCGACATCAACGGCTGGTGGATCGACGCCGACGAGGACGACGCCCTCGAGGTCGTCCGCGAGGTCGGGCGGGGCGAACTGGACGTGGCCGACGTCGCGGTCCGGTTCGAGAAGTGGGCAACCGCCAAGCGCTAGCGGGCTGATTTCCGCAGGGTGAGCTTGACCTGGAGCGCACTCCAACTTCTACCGTCGTCCCCGTGAGCTACTCGATCGCCGAAGCCGCCGAACACACTGGGCTGTCCATGGACACCCTCCGGTACTACGAACGCATCGGGCTGATCGACCCACCGGCCCGCGACTCGGGCGGCAGGCGCAGCTACTCCGAGGACGACCTCGGCTGGCTGGGGTTCCTGTCCTGCCTGCGGATGACCGGGATGCCGATCCGCCTGATGTGCGAGTACGCCAGGCTGCGGCACTTCGGCGCGGCCAGCGCGGGCTCGCGCAAGCAGATCCTGCTGGAACAGCGTGCCGCCGTGCGCGAGCGCATCGCGGAGCTGCAGATGTGCCTGAGCACACTGGACTACAAGATCGACAACTATGAGATGGTCGAGCGGCGGGTCGCCGAGCTGACCCCGCTCGCCCAGGAGGCGACAGCATGAGCAAGCTGCCCACCCGCCGACTCGGCATGCTCGAGGTCTCAGCGCAGGGCCTCGGGTGCATGGGGATGAGCGAGTTCTACGGCGAGACGGACGACCAGGAGTCGATCGCCACGATCCACCGGGCCATCGAGCTCGGGGTGCGGTTCCTGGACACCGCCGACATCTACGGCCCGCACCGCAACGAGGAGCTGGTCGGCCGCGCCATCGCCGACCGCCGCGACCAGGTCGTGCTGGCCACCAAGTTCGGCATCGTGCGCACCGCCGACCCGCACACGCGCGGTGTCCGAGGTGATGCCGCCTACGTGCGGCAGGCGGCGGAGGCGTCGCTGAAGCGGCTCGGCCTCGACCACATCGACCTGTACTACCAGCACCGGGTCGACCCGAAGACGCCCATCGAGGAGACCGTCGGCGCCATGGCGGAACTGGTCGCCGAGGGCAAGGTCCGCTACCTCGGCCTCTCCGAGGCGAGCGCGGCCACCATCCGCCGCGCGCACGCGGTGCACCCGATCACCGCGGTGCAGACCGAGTGGTCGCTGTGGACGCGCGAGATCGAGGACGAGGTCGTGCCCACCTGCCGCGAGCTGGGGATCGGCATCGTGCCGTACTCCCCGCTCGGCCGCGGCTTCCTCACCGGCCGCTTCACCAAGCCGAGCGACTTCGACCGCGAGGACTTCCGCGTCGTCGGCCAGCCGCGGTTCAGCGAGGAGAACCTGGCGAAGAACATCGCCATCGTCGAGGCGGTGCGGGAGCTCGCGGACGCCCGCGGCGTCACCCCCGGGCAGCTCGCGCTGGCGTGGGTGCAGAACCAGGGCGAGGACGTGGTGCCGATCCCGGGCACCAAGCGCCGCAAGTACCTTGAGGAGAACGTCGCGGCCGTGGAGATCGAGTTGAGCCAGGACGAGCTCGCCCGGATCGCCTCCGCCGTCCCGGCCGACCAGGTCGCGGGCACGCGCTACGGCGAGCAGATGATGGGCCTGCTCAACGGTTGAACCACCGAGGTCGCGCAGGTACGGGGACCTGCGCGACCTCGCATCAGCCGAGCAGTGCGGAGATCTCCTCGCGCAGCGCCGAAAGCCTTTCCCGGCCGCGCTTGCGCGCATCGTCGAGTTCCGCCGCGCCGGCCACCGGCTCGACGATCTCCAAGTACGCCTTGACCTTCGGCTCGGTGCCGGAGGGCCTGACCAGGACGCGCAGCCCGGGGCCGCGCATCGTCAGCACGTCCGCCTTCGGGCGCAGATCCGAGACCGTGACGGCCGTCCCGGCCAGCTCGGCCGGTGGCTCGGCACGCAGGCGAGCCATGGTCCGGCCGATCACCCCGAGGTCCTGCACCCGCAGTGACACCTGGTCGGTCAGGTGCAGGCCGTGCGCGACGGCGAGGTCGTCCAACGCGTCGAGCAGCGACCGCCCGGACACCTTCAGCGACGCCGCCAGGTCGCACGCGAGCACGGCGGCGCTGATGCCGTCCTTGTCCCGCACCACATCCGGGTCGACGCAGTGGCCGATCGCCTCTTCGTAGGCGTAGACCAGCCCGGTGCCGTTCCCGTCACCGGCGCGCACCAGCCACTTGAAGCCGGTCAGCGTCTCGTCGTAGCGGGCGTTGTGCTTCGCCGCCACCGAGCGCAGCAGCTCCGAGGAGACGATCGTGGCCGCCACCAACGGGTCCGGGTGCACAGACCTGTCCAAAGTAGACAGAACGCGCTCGCCGAGCAGCGCCCCGGTCTCGTCGCCGCGCAGCATCCGCCAGGAACCGTCGCGCTCCCGCACGCCGAGCGCGCACCGGTCCGCGTCCGGGTCGAGCGCCACGGCCACGTCAGCGTCCACAGTGGACGCTAGCTGCAGCAGCAGATCGGCGGCGCCCGGTTCCTCCGGGTTCGGGAAGCTCACGGTGGGGAAGTCCGGATCAGGCTGTTCTTGTTCCGCGACCAGGTGCACGTCGGTGAAACCCGCGCTCGCCAACACTTCCCGCAGGGTCGCCGCACCGACGCCGTGCAGCGTGGTCGCCGCGATCCGCAACGCCCGCTCCGGGCTCCTGGGCAGGCTCGCCGCTCGGTCCACATAGGACTGAACAAGGTCCTCGCCGAGCGTCGTCCAGCCTTCCGCGGTGGGAACGACGACGGCCGCGCCGACCTTGGCGATGGCGGCCTCGATCTCGCGGTCGGCGGGCGGCACGATCTGCGAACCCGCGTCGAGGTAGACCTTGTACCCGTTGTCGGCAGGGGGGTTGTGCGACGCGGTGACCTGGACACCGGCCACCGCGTTCAGCTTCCGCACGGCGAAGGCCAGCACCGGGGTGGGCAGCGGGCGGGGCAGGACGCGCACGTCGAACCCGGCCGCGGTGAGCACCCCGGCGACATCGCGGTGGAACTGCTCCGATCCGTGCCGCGCGTCGCGTCCGACGACGACAACGCCACGGGACTTCCCCGATGCGGCGAGCCAGTCGCCGAGCCCGGCCGTGGTGCGCACCACGACGGCGCGGTTCATGCCGTTCGGCCCCGGGCGCACCGGTCCGCGCAGCCCGGCGGTGCCGAAGCTCAGCGGCGCGCGCATCCGGTCCGCCAGCTCGTCGATCGCCTCCTGTTCGCCGACCATGGCCTTGCCGAGCAGCCGCTGCATCTCCTCGCGGTCGGCCGGGTCGAGGTCGTCGGCGATCCAACGGAACGCGCGGTCGCGCAGCTCGGGGGACAGGCTCACGCCCGGCTCACCAGCTCGCGCAGCAGCGTGCCCATCCGGCTCGCGGCGTCCCGACCGGCCTCCAGCACCTCTTCGTGGTTCAGCGGCTCCCCGGTGATGCCCGCCGCCAGGTTCGTGACCAGGGACAGGCCGAAGACCTCCGCGCCCGCGGCGCGCGCGGCGATGGCCTCCAGCACGGTGGACATGCCGACCAGGTCGGCGCCCAGCGTGCGCAGCATGCGGATCTCGGCCGGGGTCTCGAAGTGCGGTCCGGGCAGGCCGGCGTAGACGCCTTCCTCCAGCGTCGCGTCGATCTCCCTGGCCACCCCGCGCAGCCGGCTGGAGTAGAGGTCGGTCAGGTCCACGAACCGGGCGCCGACCAGCGGGGACGCCGCGGTCAGGTTCAGGTGGTCGCTGATCAGCACGGGCTGGCCGACCTGCATGCCCTGGCGCAGGCCGCCCGCGGCGTTGGTCAGCACGACGGTGGTGCAGCCCGCCGCGGTCGCGGTGCGCACCCCGTGCACGGTCTGCGGGATGCCCTTGCCCTCGTAGTAGTGCGTGCGGCCGAGCATCACCAGCACGCGCTTCTCGCCGATCCGCACGGACCGGACGGTGCCGCCGTGCCCCGCGACGCTGGGCGCCGCGAAACCGGGCAGCTCGCCCATGGGGATCTCGGAGACGAGGTCGCCGATCATGTCGGCGGCCGGTCGCCAGCCGGAACCGAGGATGACGGCGATGTCGTGCCGGTCGGTCCCGGTGCGCTGGGCCAGCGCCGCTGCGGCCGCGGTGGCGGCGGCTTCCGGGTCGACGGCCGGGTTGAGGGCGTCCGCGTCGCTGGTGGCGGCGGTCGCGCGGGTCTCGATGCTCACGTTCGGGGAGCTTAACGACCCGGTGCGGGCCGAGTCAGCTGGCGATGGCGAAGGTGGGCAGGATCCGGTCGTAGAGATCGATCTTGCCCCACTCCTCGGAGTCGGTGGGCACGGTCACCCTGAGCACCCACAGGTCCTTGCCGTTGGGCAGCAGCAGGGCGTAGGTCGTGCGGTGCACCTCGGTCGCGGCCGCCCGGCCCCTGCTGTTGGCCTTCCCGCTCTTCGGCGAGCTCGTGCGGTAGATGAGGTCCCTGGCGCTCTCGTAGGAGTTCTGCCCCGCGGCCGGGTTCTGGGTGAGGAGGTTGAAGTCGCCCCCGTCGCTCGTGGCGATCGAGTTGAGCTGGTCGAGGTAGCGCGAGATCTTGTTGTGCGGGTAGAAGCCGGCGAAGCGCTCCACGGCCACCTCGTTGTGCCCGTCCGGCGAGATGAACCTGATCAGGGTGCTCGGCATCGGCGAGCTCGGCCGCTGCTCCTGGAAGTCCGTCCAGTTCTTGGGGACGTTGAGGCTGAAGGCGCCGCCGGGGTCGCCCTTGGCGAGCAGCGCCACGTCGTTGCGCTGCTCCAGCGGGGCGAGCGGGGCCGACTGGACGGGCGTGGTCTTCGGGGGTTCCTGAGTGCGGAAGTCCGGAACGACATCCTGTCCGGCGACCGTCCTGGCCAGCGCGAACCCGCCGCCCGCCGACACCACGAAGAGCACGACCGCGCACGCCACCGTCAGCAGCCGGGTGCTCCGCCGCCTCGGCGGCGGTGGCGGCGGGCTGGACAGCATGAACGGCAGCGGGCCCGGATCGGCGGCGAGCTCCTTGGCCATCGACGCCTCGACCGCGCGCCTGCGCTCCGACCCGCGCTGCTTCACCTGCTCGACCACGGGGTTCGGGGCGACGGACGGTTCGGTCTCGTCGTGCGGGAAGAGGCTGCTGCCGGGCTCGGGAAGCAGGGGGTGCAGCCGCCTGCGCACCTCCGCGAGGGGCATCCGGTCCTCGGGGTTCTTGACCATCAACCCGCGGATCACCTCGCCGAGCACGCCCTCGTCGCTCGGCGTCGGGACCTCGCCGTGCACGACCTGCGTGACGGTTTCCAGCGGGTCGTCCTCGACGTCGTAGGGCGGAGTGCCCTCCATGGCGGCGAACAGGGTGGCGCCCAGTCCCCACAGGTCCGCGCTCGGCGACGCCGGGTCGCCGGAGGCCACCTCGGGTGCGATGTAGGCGGGAGTGCCCATCAGCAGGCCCGCGCTGGTGAGGGTCGAGTCGGTCACGCTGCGCGCGATGCCGAAGTCGGTCAGCTTCACCCTGCCGTCCGCGCCGACCAGCACGTTCCCCGGCTTGACGTCGCGGTGGGTGACACCGGCCTGGTGCGCGGCGGCCAGGGCCGCGGCGACAGCGTTGCCCACCTCGGCCGTCTGCGTCACGTTCAACGGGCCGTGCTTGCGGACCAGCTGGGCCAGGCTCCGCGAGGGCAGCAGCTCCATCACCACGAACGGCTCGCCCTCGTGCCGGACGACATCGAACAGGGTGACCACGTTCGGGTGAGAGAGCACGGCGATGGCCCGTGCCTCCCGGAGGGTCCGCTCGCGCATGGCGTCGGCCTCCTCGGGGGGCATCCCCGGCGGGAGGCGGACCTCCTTGACGGCGACCTGCCTGCGCAGCATCTCGTCGTAGGCGGCCCACACCGTGCCCATGGCGCCACGGCCGAGCACCCGCTTGAGCCGGTAGCGCTCGGCGATCAACCGCTCGCTCGGCTCCGTGGTGTCGGCGATCTTGTCCTCGTCGGCCGGTGGCACGTTCCCATTCTCCACAACTCGGCCGCCGTCACCGCCTTGTGCGACAACTCCGGTTCGGCTGATCACACATCGTGATCGTCGCGGATAGGTGCCCATGGCCGAATGAGAGGGACCCCCCCACTGCGAATTATCCCGGAGGGTACTGACATTCCGGCCGCGGAAACCCCTTTCACCGCCTGACTTGTCCACATCTCCACCCCCTGTCCACAGATCGCGATTTCTCGCCGGCCACCCCGCCCGCCCCGGCGCAATCTGGGTGAGGAGCACCGACCGAGCACCACGACCAGGGCAGCGAAAGAGGAGGTGACGCCCATACGAGCCATGTCCGAGCCGGGGACCCGCCCCTTCCACCAGCCCACCGCGGTGACGCATGATCCGACGTCATGACCGTGGTTATCGGGATCGACTCCTCGACCCAGTCGTCGAAGGCCATCGCCGTCGACGCCGCCTCCGGCCAGGTGCTCGCCGAAGGCCGCGCCGCGCACCCCGACGGCACGGAAGTCCATCCCGACGCGTGGTGGCGGGCCACCCGGCAGGCGATCGCCGAAGCCACGGCCGGCCTGTCCGAACCGGTCCGGGCGATCGCGGTCGCCGGCCAGCAGCACGGGATGGTCACCCTGGACGCGTCGGGTGAGGTCGTCCGTCCCGCGTTGCTGTGGAACGACAACCGCTCAGCGCCGCAGGCCCGTCGGCTGACGGACGAGTTCGGCGGGCCGACGCGCTGGGCGGAGCGCACCGGCTCGGTCCCGGTCGCGAGCTTCACGATCAGCAAGCTGGCCTGGCTGGCCGAGCACGAGCCGGCCAACGCCGACCGCACGAGCAGGGTCCTGCTGCCGCACGACTGGATCACGTGGCGGCTGGCCGCACCGGGAACGGAGACGGTGACCGATCGCGGTGACGCCTCGGGCACCGGGTACTTCTCGCCCGCGACCGGCGAGTGGCTGCCCGACCTGCTCACCGCCGCCCTCGACGGCCGGGCACCCGAGCTGCCCCGGGTGCTCGGACCGGCGGAGGCGGCAGGGCGGACCCCGGACGGTGCCCTGCTCGGCGCGGGGACCGGCGACAACATGGGCGCGGCCCTGGGGCTGGGGGCCGGACCCGGCGACGTCGTCGTGTCCCTGGGCACCTCCGGCACCGTGTTCGCGGTGGCGGAGAACCCGACCGCGGAGCCGACCGGGGCGGTGGCCGGGTTCTGCGATGCCACGGGCCGCTTCCTGCCGCTGGTGTGCACGCTCAACGCCGCGCGGGTGCTCACCGCGACCGCCGCGATGTTGGGGGTCGACCTGGCAGGGCTGGACGAGCTGGCACTCCGGGCCGAGCCGGGCGCGGGTGGCCTGGTGCTGCTGCCCTACCTGGACGGGGAGCGCACTCCGCAGCTGCCCGACGCCAGCGGCACCCTCATCGGGCTGCGGCGGTCGAACATGACGCCGGAGAACCTCGCGAGGGCAGCGGTCGAGGGCATGCTCAGCGGTCTCGTGGACGGCTTGGACGCGCTTCGGCAGCAGGGTGTCGAGGCACGCCGGGTGCTCTTGGTGGGTGGCGCGGCACGGTCGGCCGCGGTGCGGGCGGTGGCACCGTTGCTGTTCGGACTGCCGGTCGAGGTGCCGGAGCCCGCCGAGTACGTGGCGTTGGGCGCGGCCCGCCAAGCCGCGTGGGCGCTGAGCGGCAGCGCGGAGCCGCCAATGTGGGCCGTGGGCTCGACGACCTGTGAGCCGGGTGCATCCGACATCGGCGCCGAGCTGCGCGCCGCCTACAGCGCGGCCCGCGAGCAGGTCTACGACATCTGACCTGCAGTGAACGGCCGCCCCGCAGCAGTGAACAAGCGAGGCGGCGGTTCACAGCCCGCGGATCCACCCCCGGACCAGGTCTTGACCCGGGTGGGCGGGCGTTTTAGTTTGTCGATCCAACAAACGAAGTGGAGACGTCATGCCTGGCCAGGTCGACCGCCCCGTGGACCAGACCGGTCTGCGTCGGCTCAACCTGTCCCGGGTCCTGCGGACGCTGCGCTCCGACGGGCCGCAGTCGCGAGCCCTGCTGGCGCGCCGGACGGGGCTGAACAAGGCCACGACGTCCAGCCTCGTCGCGGAGCTCGAACAGCGCCGGCTCGTCCAGCTCGGGGCGGTCGTGGCGGGAGCGGTGGGAAGGCCGAGTCAGCCCGTCGAGCTTCGCGGACGGGCGGTGTGCGGGATCGGGTTGGAGATCAACGTCAACTACGCCGCGGTCGCCGTGCTCGACCTCACCGACCAGATCCTGTTCTCGAAGCGGGTGTCCCTGGACGTCGTGGCGCTCGGCCAGGTCGCGGCGATCGACCTCCTGGCGGACCTGGCGACCGAGGCCATCGGCGCGATGCGGGACGAAGGCAGCTGGGTCGCGGGCGTCACCGCGGCGGTGCCCGGGCTCGTCGACGCGGAGAACGGCATCGTGCGCCACGCGCCCAACCTGCGCTGGCGCGAGGCCTCGGTGGCGGAACGGCTCGCCGGACGCCTCGACCTCGCCCGGGAGTCGATCTCCGTCGACAACGACGCCAACCTCTCCGCCCTCGCCGAGCACGCGTTCGGCGTGGCGGCCGGGGCGAGCGACCTGCTCTACCTGACCGGCGAAGTCGGCGTGGGCGGCGGAGTGATCGCCGATGGCCGCCTGGTCCGCGGTGCCACGGGCTTCACCGGCGAGGTGGGGCACATGCCGCTCAACCCCAGCCCTGCCGACTGCGGCTGCGGCCGCAAGGGGTGCTGGGAGACCCAGGTCGGACTGGCCGCGCTGCTGCGGGCGGTGGCAGATCCCGGCGATGAGGTCCACGACTCCGCGCGCGATCTCGAACAGCGGCTGCGCGTCATCGCTTCGCGAGCCGCCGACGGCGAGCCGAGGACGCGGACCGCGCTGGCGGAGATCGGTTCCGCCCTCGGTGTCGGCGCCTCGATCCTCGTCAACGTCCTCAACCCCACCGCTGTCGTGCTGGGTGGCTACTTCGCGCTCCTCGGGGAGTGGCTTGCCGAACCGGCGCGACGGGAACTCACCGGGCGGGTCATGGCTTCCGGCTCGTGCCGCCTGGTGCTCTCCGACCTCGGGTTCACCGCCGCCGTGCGCGGTGGAGCGCACGCCGCCCTGGACCGCGTCGTCGCCGACCCCTCGATCGCCCCGACCGAAGTCCCACACCTTGGAGGCATCGCGTGACCGACTACACCCCGCGTCCCGAGCACAAGTTCAGCTTCGGCCTGTGGACGGTCGGCTGGCCCGGCAACGACCCGTTCGGCATCGCCACGCGACCTGCGATGGACGCGGTGCACGCGGTGGAGAAACTCGCGGAGCTGGGCGCGTGGGGCGTCACCTTCCACGATGACGACCTGGTGCCGTTCGGCGCGGACGACCGTGAGCGGGACCAGCGCATCCAGGCCTTCCGCAAGGCATTGGACACCACGGGCCTCGTGGCGCCGATGGTCACCACCAACCTGTTCACGCACCCCGTCTTCAAGGACGGCGCCTTCACCGCGAACGACCGCGACGTCCGGAGGTTCGCGCTGCGCAAGGTGCTGCGCAACATCGACCTCGCGGCCGAACTCGGTGCGACCACGTACGTGCTGTGGGGCGGCAGGGAAGGCGCCGAGTCGCCCGCGGCCAAGGACGTCCGCGACGCGTTGCAGCGCTACGCCGAGGCGCTGGACCTGCTCTGCGCGTACGTCGACGAGAAGGGCTACGCCATCCGGTTCGCCCTGGAGCCCAAGCCGAACGAGCCGCGCGGCGACATCCTGCTGCCGACCATCGGCCACGCGCTCGCCTTCATCAACCAGCTCGCGCATCCCGAGATGGTCGGCGTGAACCCGGAGGTCGGGCACGAGCAGATGGCCGGGCTGTCGATGGTGCACGGGGTGGCCCAGGCGCTGTGGCAGGGCAAGCTGTTCCACATCGACCTCAACGGCCAGAACGGGCCGCGCTTCGACCAGGACCTGCGCTTCGGCAACGGCGATGTGAAGACCGCCTTCTTCCTGGTCGACCTGCTGGAGCACGCCGGCTACGACGGGCCGCGGCACTTCGACTTCAAGCCGGCGCGCACCGAGGACGAGGACGGCGTGTGGGCCTCGGCCGCAGCCTGCATGCGCAACTACCTGATCTTCGCCGAGCGGGCGCGGGCGTTCCGCGCCGATCCCGAGGTCGCCGAGGCGATGTCCGCCGCACGCGTCGGTCAGCTGGCCGTGCCGACGCTGCTCCCCGGGGAGACCCTCGACGACCTGCGCGCGGAGGAGTTCGACGCGGCGGCCGCGGGTACCCGTGGCATGGGATACGAACGGCTGGACCAGCTCGCATTGGAGCACCTGTTCGGCGTACGCCGACCGCGGTGACGAGAAGTAACAAAGGCCATAAAGATCGCTGACTCGGATGACCTCGGGCGGGGGAGGAGGGCAGACTCGAAACGTCATCAGGGTGCCGGAGGAGGCAGTCATGCGTGCAGCGAGCCGAGCCGTCGTGATCACCCTGTTCGGGGTGCTGGGGTTGCTCGCCGTGGCGCCGGTCTCCTCGGCGCTCCCGGGGCAGGATCTGGCGCAGCAGCCGACAACGTCGGCGCCGCCGGCCGGACAGCCGCCCGCGACGCCGGAGGACGGCAACCGGGTGACCATCGGCATCATCGTCGTGGTGCTGCTGGGCACCGTGGTGATCGGCCGTCGCATTCGCAAGCGCGCGCAGAGCGCCTGATCAAGGCCGCCCATCACACAATCGTGCAACTGCGGGCACGCCAATTGCGCATTTGTGCGCGGTCACCTCGGGCAGTAACTGGCCGGTAACTGTTCATCTCAGTACGGGAGTACTGTTTTTCCGGGATGTAAACCGGCTTTGAAATAGTTCCGACTTCGTTGACGATAGACGGGACATAGCGCTCCACTTCGTGGAAGCGCTATGCCGTGACCGGTTATCCGGATACAGCCAGACCGAAGTCGGCTGCTCCACTCGGCGCAGCGTGGCGACCGGCAACCGCGCCATGCCACTTCTTGATCACCTATGAAGAGTGCATGGTGCAGGATGGATGCACATGAGCACCGACACCAAGGCCCAGTGCCGCTCCGCCGTGGAGCGGCACGCGGACGCGCTTGTCGAGCTCTCCCATGCCATCCACGCCGACCCCGAACTCGCCTACCAGGAGCGCCGCGCGGCCGCCCGGGTCGCTGACGTGCTGCAGCGCGAGGGCTTCGCCGTCGAACACGGTGTCGGCGGGCTGGAGACGGCGTTCACCGCCACCTTCGGCTCCGGCGAGCTGGTCGTCGGCCTGTGCGCGGAGTACGACGCGCTGCCCGAGATCGGGCACGCCTGCGGCCACAACATCATCGCCGCCTCGTCCACCGGAGCCGCGCTCGCCCTCGCCGAGGTCGCCGACCGGATCGGCATCACCGTCAAGCTCGTGGGCACGCCCGCGGAGGAGGTCGGGGGCGGCAAGGTCGCGCTGCTGGACGCCGGGGTCTTCGACGACGTGGCGCTGGCGATGATGGTGCACCCCTCGCCCGAGGAGTCGGTCGCCTGCACGTCGCTGGCCATCGCCGACATCGAGGTGCGCTACACCGGCCGGACCTCCCACGCCGCCGCGGCCCCGCACCTCGGGCTGAACGCCGCCGACGCGATCACCGTCGCGCAGGTGGCCATCGGCCTGCTGCGCCAGCACCTGGAGCCCGGCCAGATGGTGCACGGCATCGTCACCCACGGCGGCGCGGCGCCCAACATCGTCCCGGCGGACACCACTGCGGTCTTCTACCTCCGTGCGACGGACCTGGACTCCCTGAGCAGGCTGGAAAAGCGGATCAGGGACTGCTTCCAGGCGGGTTCCGTCGCCACGGGCTGCACTCATGAGGTCACCCACATCTCAGCCATCTACGCCGAGCTGAACCCCGACCGGTGGTTGGCCTCGGCATATCGAGAGTCGATTTCCGAACTGGGCCGGGTACCCATGGACCCGGACGCCGAACGGAAGCGACAGCTCTGGAGCACTGACATGGGCAACATCACCCGTGCGTTGCCCGGCATTCACCCCACCATCGCCATCGACTGTGGAGACGCGGTCAACCACCAGCCCGAGTTCGCCGCGGCCTGCGTGTCGGCGTCAGCCGATCGCGCGGTGCTCGACGGGGCGCTCGCGCTCGCGTGGACCGCCGTCGCCGCCGCGACCGACGACGAGCAGCGTGACCGCCTGCTCGCCGGGGTCGCGGACCGTCTCCCCGGTCGGGTCGCCGCAGGCGCGGCGGCAGCAGGAGGTTTCGCGTGACCGTCCTCGACTCCCGTCCCGACTACCCCCAGTCCGACGTGCTGATCACCCCCACCGGCGCGACCATGTCCGCTGTGGAGGATCTCGGCGCCGGACGTGGGCCGTCCTGGTTGGACGCCTGGATGCAGCGCCACGCCCAGGACGTGGTCAGCTGGCGCAGACACATCCACGCCCACCCGGAGCTCTCCCGTCGGGAACACGCCACCACGGAGTTCCTCGCAGACAAGCTGGAGTCCGTCGGGCTCAAACCCCGTGTCCTCCCCGTCGGCACCGGGCTGATCTGCGACATCGGCTCCGGGCCGCGTTGTGTGGCGCTGCGCGCCGACATCGACGCGCTGCCGCTGACCGAGCGCACCGGAAACCCGTTCTCATCCACTGTGGACGGGGTTATGCACGCGTGCGGGCACGACGCGCACACCACGGTCCTGCTGGGGACCGCGCTGGCGCTGGCGCACGCGCCCGGCCTGCCCGGCCGGATCCGGCTGATCTTCCAGCCCGCCGAGGAGGTCATGCCCGGTGGCGCGCTGGACGTGCTCGCCGCGGGCGGGCTCGACGGCGTGGAGCGGATCTTCGGCCTGCACTGCGACCCGCGCCTGGAGGTCGGCAGGGTCGGCACCAGGGTCGGCGCGATCACCTCGGCCAGCGACCTGATCGAACTGCGGCTGACCTCGCCGGGCGGGCACACCTCGCGCCCGCACCTGACCGCGGACCTGGTGCACGCGCTGGGCACGGTGATCACCGGCCTGCCCACGCTGCTGTCCCGGCGGGTGGACCCGCGCTCGGGCACCGTCCTGGTCTGGGGCGCGGTCCAGGCGGGTGAGGCGGCCAACGCCATTCCGCAGGAGGGCGTGCTGCGCGGAACCCTGCGCACCGGCAACCGGGACACCTGGGCCGAGCTGGAGCCGCTGATCCGCGAGCTGATCACCGCGCTGCTCGCCCCGATGGGCGTCGGCTTCGACCTGCAGCACCGCCGCGGCGTGCCGCCCGTGGTCAACGAGCGGGAGAGCACCAGGCTGCTGCGCTCCGGTGTGCTCGCCGCGCTCGGCGAGGACGCGCTGGCCGGGACCGAGCAGTCCTCCGGTGGTGAGGACTTCGGCTGGTACCTGGAGCACGTGGAGGGGTCCTTCGCGCGCCTGGGCGTCTGGCCGGGCCACGGTCCGCAGCGCGACCTGCACCAGCCCACCTTCGACCTGGACGAACGCGCGTTGCTCGCCGGGGTCCGGGTCATGGTGCACACGGCGCTCACCGCATTGGCCTGATCAAGCAGGGAAAAGGGGCGGTCGGTGCGAACCGGTCGCCCCTTTTCCGTGAGCACGTCCGGCTAGTTGTCCACAACGACGGCAGTTGTCCACAGACCGGCTGATCTCGGCGCCGCCCGGTCCGGAGAGGGCGCATCGTCGAGACATGCCGAACCGACCGGACCCCTGGCACTGGGCGTACAGCCACCGCTCCGTCCTGAACGCCCTGGGAGAGAACAGACTGCGCAACGCCCTGCGCTACGGCAGGCTCGTCCAGCCTTGGCGCGGTGTGATCGTCCCGCGAGAACGGATGGGTGACCCGAAGACGATGGCCGCCGCCGCGCTGATCGCCATCGGATCCGGGGCCGTGCTCTCCGGTTTCACCGCGGCCGCGATGTACGGCTGCATGGCAGCGGACACGCGGCGGGTGTGCGTCACGGTGCCGCACGCGCGCCTGCCACGGAGCAGGCCGGGGTTGCTGGTCAGGCACGCCGCGTTCGGGCCGGAGGACGTGGTTGAGCTGGACGAGTTGCCGGTGCTCGCCCCGGAACTCGTCTTCACCGAGTTGCTGTGCACTGGCCCGAGGCACACCGCGCTCGCCTGTGCCGACCAGCTGATGCGCTCGCTACCGGAGGACCTGCGACCGGCCTTCCGGGAACAGCTGCGGGGCAGACTGGGCAAACGCGGGGATCGGCGCGGCGTCACCGGCGCGCTGGCGATGGTCGACCTGATCACCGAACGAGCCCGGACGGCCGAGGAGAGCGCACTGCGGTTGCTCGTGGTCGACAACGGCTTCCCGCTGCCCGAAGTGCAGTACGAGATCCCGGACCTGGACGGGTGCGTGCCACTGGCCTGGCCGGAGCTGCGGATCGCCCTCGGCTATCGCGAACCGGGACGGCATCCGCCGGAGGCGGCGCGGGAGCTGTCGCGGGACCGGGCGCTCACCGACCTGGGCTGGGTCGGCGTCTGGGCCGGGCCAGCGGACCTGCAGACGCCCACCGCCCTGGTGGCCCGGCTCCGGGCCGCGTTCCGGCGGCGCGGCTGGGCTCAGGTGGGGCCGAGGCCCGCACAGGGGCGGGTGCGCAGGTCGTTGACGTAGTCGGCGGGAGCGCCCGCGGCCTCGGCCGCGTCCGCGACCACACCGAGGTAGCGGGCCGACGGCAGACCGCCCTCGTACGCGTCGAGCACGTAGAGCCAGGCCAGCACCGACCCCTCCAGGGTCTGCACCCGGAGCCGGATCTTCTTGTAGAGGCCCAGCTCCTTGCCCTCCCAGCGGTCGAGGCGGGCCTCGTCCTCCGGGCTGACGTCGTAGAGCACGACGAAGACCTGCGAGTCGGGTTCCTCGACGATGGTGGAGAGCGCGCCCTCCCAGCCCAGGTCCTCACCGCCGAAGGTCAGTCGCCAGCCGACGAGCCAGCCGGTCCCCGACATCGGCGAGTACGGGGCTCGCTGTTTCATCTGGTCCGGTTCCATGTTGGAGCCGTACGCGGCGTAGAGCGGCACGAGAGACAGAGTAGCGACCTCGATCAACGGATGGGACCCGTCGGGCATCGCGGACACCCGGCTCGCACCGTTCGGGTAGCGCGTACGGTTGACGCGCTCGGCGTAGACGGCCAGTGCTCTAGGAGGATTCTTCCGTGACCCGCATTGTGATCATGGGCGGCGGACCTGCCGGGTACGAGGCGGCGCTGGTCGCCGCGCCGCACGGGGCCGACGTGACCGTCGTCGAGGACGAGGGTGTCGGCGGTTCGTGCGTGCTCTACGACTGCGTGCCCTCGAAGACCTTCATCGCCTCCTCCGGGGCCCGCGCGGCCTTCCGGGCGGCCGACGAGCTGGGCATTCGCAATGACGACGCCGAGGTCGGCGTGGAGCTGCCGGTGGTCAACGGCCGGGTGCGCGGCCTGGCGCTGGCGCAGTCCGCCGACGTCCGGGCGCGGCTGCAGCGCGAGGGCGTGCGCATCCTGTCCGGCCGGGCCCGCTTCTGCGACGACGCGCCGGGGCTCGCGCAGCACCGGATCGCGGTGGAGATGCTCAACGGCAACTCCGAGGTGCTGCTCGCCGACGTGGTGCTGATCGCCACCGGTGCCAGCCCGCGCATCCTGCCCGGGGCGCAGCCCGACGGTGAGCGGATTCTCACCTGGCGCCAGATCTACGACCTGCCGGAGCTGCCCGAGCACCTGATCGTGATCGGCTCCGGTGTCACCGGCGCGGAGTTCGCTTCCGCCTACACCGAGATGGGCGTCAAGGTCACCGTGGTCTCCAGCCGGGACCGGGTGCTGCCGCACGAGGACGCCGACGCCGCGGCCGTGCTGGAGGACGTGTTCGCCGAGCGCGGCACCACGATGATCAAGTACGCGCGCGCCGACCGGGTCGAGCGGACCAAGGACGGCGTGCAGGTCTACCTGGCCGACGGGCGGATGGTCGAGGGCAGCCACGCGCTGATGACGGTCGGTTCGGTGCCCAACACCTCCGACATCGGCCTGGACAGCGTCGGTGTCGAGCTGGGCAAGGGCGGGTTCATCCCGGTCGACCGCGTCTCGCGGACCAACGTCTCCGGTGTCTACGCGGCCGGTGACTGCACCGGGCTGATGATGCTCGCCTCGGTCGCGGCGATGCAGGGGCGCATCGCGATGTGGCACGCGCTCGGCGAGGGCGTGCAGCCGATCAAGCTCAAGACCGTCGCCGCCAACGTGTTCACCCACCCCGAGATCGCCACGGTGGGCATCAGCCAGGAGGCGATCGACTCCGGCAAGGTGCCCGCGCGCACGATCATGCTGCCGCTGGCCACCAACGCCAGGGCGAAGATGGAGGGGCTGCGCCGCGGTTTCGTGAAGCTGTTCTGCCGTCCGCAGACCGGTGTGGTCATCGGCGGCGTCGTGGTGGCCCCGACGGCCAGCGAACTGATCCTGCCGATCGCGCTCGCGGTGCAGAACCAGCTCACGGTCGAGCACCTGGCGTTCACGTTCTCGGTGTACCCGTCGCTGTCCGGGACGATCACCGAGGCGGGGCGCCGCCTGATGCGGCACGACGACCTGGACTGAGTCGGCCCGAAAAGATCAGGTTCGGCCCGCACCTGCTCGGCGGCCCTGGCGTCGGCCGAGGCACCGGTGGCTCCGGAGTTGCGCGGGCGCGCGACGATCTCCGCGGGTTCGCCAGCGAGTTCACGGTGCACCCCAAGCAGTGACAACGTCGCGGGGCCGCATTCGGTTGCCGCGGCTTGGAACGGGTCACACCGCGCAACGCGCCGCGACGTATCTGCGTCTGTGAGAGCGCAGGGTTCGGCAGGGGGCCGGATCCGCTTCGTGATCAATTCCGGGGGTGATTTCGTGCGCGCTCGTACCGCGTTCGCGGGCCTCGTGGTGGCCGCGTTCGCCGTCTTCCTTCTCGTTCCCTCGGCCTCGGTCGTGGGCGAGCTGATCACCGCCGCGTTGTTCGGCGTGATCGCGCTCGGGGTCTGCGGTGGTGTCGTCGTGGCCACCTACCGCAGCCGCTCGCAGGGCGACAACTGAAGCAGGGCAAGGAAAAGGGGCGCCCCGATGCCGGGGCGCCCCTGTCGCTTCCCCGTCGTCAGTCCTCGTCGGAGGTCCAGTCGAAGGTCTTGGTGACCGCCTTCTTCCAGTTGCGGTACTCCCGGTCGCGGACCTTGTCGTCCATGGCCGGCTCCCACTGCTTGTCCTGGGCCCAGTTCTCCCGGATGTCGTCCTCGGAGGCCCAGAACCCGGTCGCCAGGCCCGCCGCGTAGGCCGCGCCGAGCGCCGTGGTCTCGTTGACCACCGGGCGGATCACCGGGACGCCGAGGATGTCGGCCTGGAACTGCATCAGCGTCTCGTTGACCACCATGCCGCCGTCGACCTTCAGCGAGGTCAGCGGAACACCGGAGTCGGCGTTCATCGCCTCGATCACCTCGCGCGACTGGAAGGCCGTCGCCTCCAGCACCGCGCGGGCGATGTGGCCCTTGTTGACGTAGCGGGTGAGGCCGACGAGGGCACCGCGGGCGTCGGAGCGCCAGTACGGTGCGAACAGCCCGGAGAACGCGGGCACGATGTAGGCGCCGCCGTTGTCCTCGACGGTCTTGGCGAACTCCTCCACCTCGGCGGCGGTGCTGATCAGGCCGAGGTTGTCGCGCAGCCACTGCACCAGCGAACCGGTGACCGCGATCGAGCCCTCCAGCGCGTACACCGGGGCGTTGTTCCCGATCTTGTAGCAGACGGTGGTGAGCAGGCCGTTCTCGCTGAGCACCTTCTCCGTGCCGGTGTTGAGCAGCACGAAGTTGCCGGTGCCGTAGGTGTTCTTGGCCTCGCCGGGGGACAGGCACGCCTGGCCGAAGGTCGCGGCCTGCTGGTCGCCGAGGATGCCCGCGATCGGCACCCCGGCCAGCGCGCCGCGTTCGCGGACCTTGCCGTACTCCTCGGAGGAGGAGCGGATCTCCGGCAGCATGGACAGCGGGATGTCCATGTCCTTGGCGATCTCGGCGTCCCAGGACAGCGTGTCCAGGTCCATCAGCAGGGTGCGCGAGGCGTTGGTCGGGTCGGTGACGTGCACGCCGCCGTCGACCCCGCCGGTCATGTTCCACAGCACCCAGGTGTCCATGTTGCCGAAGAGCAGGTCGCCCGCCTCTGCCTTGGCCCGCGCGCCCTCGACGTTCTCCAGGATCCAGGCGATCTTGGGGCCGGAGAAGTAGGTGGCCAGCGGCAGACCGGTCTTGCCGCGGTAGCGCTCCTGGCCGCCGCCGAGCGCGCCGAGGCGGTCGCAGATCTTGTCGGTCCTGGTGTCCTGCCAGACGATCGCGTTGTAGACCGGCTTGCCGGTGGTGCGGTCCCAAACCACCGCGGTCTCGCGCTGGTTGGTGATGCCGACGGCCGCGATGTCGGCGGTGGTCAAGTCCGCCTTGGCCAGCGCGCCCGCCGCGACCCGCCGGGTGTTCTCCCAGATCTCCTCGGCGTTGTGCTCGACCCAACCGGCCTTCGGGAAGATCTGCTCGTGCTCGACCTGGTCGGAGGAGACGACCCGGCCGGAGTGGTTGAAGATCATGCAGCGGGTGGAGGTTGTCCCCTGGTCGATCGCTGCCACGTACTGCGTCATGTGAGCTGTCGCCTTTCTGCGCGGACGGGGGTCAGATCAGGGCCAGTGCGAGCAGACCGGCCAGCGCGCCGCCGATCAGCGGGCCGACGACGGGAACCCAGGAGTAGCCCCAGTTCGCCCCGCCCTTGCCCTTGATCGGCAGCACCGCGTAGGCGATGCGCGGGCCGAGGTCGCGGGCCGGGTTGATCGCGTAACCGGTGGGCCCGCCGAGGGAGTTGCCGATACCGACGACCAGGAACGCCACCGCGGCGTAGCCGAGCGCGGAGTTGCCGAACTGCGGCACGCCCGTCTCGGCGACCTTCACCGTCGGGCTGGCCAGCACCCAGAACACCAGCACGAAGGTGCCGATGACCTCGGAGAGGACGTTCCACGGCTTGTTGTCGACGGTGGGGCCGGTGGAGAAGATGCCGAGGGTGTTCTCCGGGGCGTCGTGGTTGTCGAACTGGAGCTTGTAGGTCAGCCAGCAGAGCGTGGCGCCGAGGAACGCGCCGATCATCTGCGCCGCGATGTAGATCGGCACCTGGGCCCACTCGATCTTGTCCGCGACGGCGAGGCCGAGGGTCACCGCGGGGTTGAGGTGCGCGCCACTGGGCGCCGCGACGCTCGCGCCCGCGAAGACCGCGAAGCCCCAGCCGAAGTTGATCAGAAGCCAGCCGCCGTTGTGGCCGAGGGAGTCCTTCAGGGTGACGTTGGCCACTACTCCGGCACCCATCAGGATCAGGATCGCCGTTCCGATCAGTTCCCAGACGAAGATCTCTCCGCCAGTCATCGCAGCCCCTCTGCTGTCGGTGCTTGGTCCACATGCGACAGCGCGACCCACGTCAGGGCTGCGGCGGCGCATCCTCGAACTCGGCGGACCGTACTTCCGCGAGCGAGTGGATGTCCACGGCTTGTTTCTGAACCGAGTGATTCCGTTACCCCGATGACATGGGTGTTCGTCTGATCGGACTGCCGAGTAGCGTGATTGCTGGTCCAATACGCGCCGGGCGCAGGGAGGCGATGCCGCGTGGCGAAGCGGGAAGCACGAGGTTCGACCGGCAGGACGACACCCTCGGTGGGCGCGGCCGAGCTCGGCCCGGCCGACCGGGAGCGGAGCTGGCAACAGCTCGGTTCGGAGCAGTTCGACGTCGTGGTGATCGGCGGCGGGGTCACCGGCGCGGGCGCCGCGCTGGACGCCGCCACCCGTGGCCTGCGGGTCGCCCTGGTGGAGGCGCGCGACCTCGCGTCCGGGACGTCGAGCCGTTCCAGCAAGCTTTTCCATGGCGGATTGCGCTATCTGGAGCAACTGGAATTCGGTCTGGTCCGAGAGGCGCTGCGCGAGCGCGAGCTGATGCTCACCCGGCTGGCGCCGCACCTGGTGAAGCCGGTGAGCTTCCTCTACCCGCTGACGCACCGGATCTGGGAGCGGCCCTACACCGCCGCCGGTCTGATGCTCTACGACACGATGGGCGGGGCGCGGTCCGTGCCCGGCCAGAAGCACCTCACCAGGGCGGGCGCGCTGCGCATGGTGCCCGCGCTGAAGCGGGACGCGCTGATCGGCGGGATCCGCTACTTCGACGCGCAGGCCGACGACGCCCGGCACACCATGACGGTGGCCCGCACCGCGGCGCACTACGGCGCGGTCGTGCGGACGTCAACCCAGGTGATCGGGATGCTGCGCGAGTCCGACCGGGTCTGCGGCGTGCGCGTGCGCGACGTGGAGACCGGGGAGGAGACCGAGGTCCAGGCGCACGCGGTGATCAACTGCACCGGCGTGTGGACCGACGCGATCCAGAAGCTCTCCGGCAGCCGCGGCCGATTCCGGGTGCGGGCGAGCAAGGGCGTGCACATCGTGGTCCCGCGCGACCGGATCGTCTCCGAGAGCGGGCTGATCCTGCGCACCGCGAAGTCCGTGCTGTTCGTGATCCCGTGGCGCAACCACTGGATCGTCGGCACCACCGACACCGACTGGAACCTGGACCTGGCGCACCCGTCGGCGACCAAGCAGGACATCGACTACATCCTCGACCAGGTCAACACGGTGCTCGCCACGCCGCTGACCAAGGACGACATCGAGGGCGTGTACGCGGGCCTGCGGCCGCTGCTCTCCGGTGAGAGCGACGACACCTCCAAGCTCTCCCGCGAGCACGCCGTCGCGCGCGTCTCGCCGGGCCTGGTGGCCATCGCGGGCGGCAAGTACACGACCTACCGGGTGATGGCCGCCGACGCGATCAACGCCGCGGCGGTGGACCTGCCCGGCCGGATCGCCCCGTCGATCACAGACAAGGTGCCGTTGCTCGGTGCGGACGGCTACCACGCGCTGGTGAACCAGGCCGACCAGCTCGCCGCCAAGCACGGCCTGCACCCGTACCGGGTCCGGCACCTGCTCAACCGCTACGGCTCGCTGGTGCACGAGGTGCTCGCCGAGGCCGATGGCAGGCCGGAGCTGCTGCGGCCCGTGCCCAGCGCACCGGACTACTTGCAGATCGAGGTGGTCTACGCGGCCAGCCACGAGGGCGCGCTGCACCTGGAGGACGTGCTCACCAGGCGCACCCGGATCTCCATCGAGTACCCGCACCGCGGTGTGGACTGCGCGGAGAAGGTGGCCGAGCTGATGGCGGGCGTGCTCGGCTGGGACGACAAGACGATCAAGCGCGAGGTGGAGGTCTACACCGCGCGGGTCGAGGCCGAGCGGGATTCCCAGACGCAGCCCGACGACCAGGCGGCCGACGCCAAGCGGACCGCAGCCCCGGAGGCGCGGCAGCAGATGCTGGAGTCCGCCGCGAACTGAGGCGACGGTGAAGGGCGCCCTCCTCGTGGGGCGCCCTTTTCGTTGCTACAGATCGGGATCGGTGAGTTCGGCGAGCAGTTCGTCCAGGTGCTGGGTGAGCCTGCGGTTGTCGGCTGGGGAGATCGTGCTCCACGGGACACCGCTCGGCGAGGCGCTCCGCGTCTGCAGGTAGCGGCCCGCCGGGGTGTCGAAGAAGGCGATCACCCGGTCCGCGCGCCGCCGCCTGCCGTGCTCGTCCCTTGCCGCGACGCCGAACTGGCCACGATCGCCGACTTCACTGACCACAGTGGACAGTGCGTGCGCGTCCTCGGCGCGCACCCCGTACTGGCGCAGCGCGGCTTCGAGCGCTTCGACGGAGTTCCCGGCCTGCGCGGCCGCCGCGTCGAGGTCGGAGCTGGGCAAGGTGATCGACCGCCCCGTCCCCGCGGGCAGCGCGGGCAGCACCGACAGCGCGATGCGGGGGAGCCCGAAGTCGGTGGTCTGGCGCAGCTTGAGCTGCGAACCTTCAAGCACCGCAAGCACTCCGTCACTCCCGCGGGCCGCGCAGAGAACCCGGACGCTGTGCCCGAGCCAGATCCGGCCGTCGACCTCGCGGTCCGGCAGCGCGAGCACTTCGAGCATCCGCTCCAGCTCGGCGTCCAGCCGGATCGGCCTGCCGAGGCCGCGTTCGCCGATGCCGTCCCACGCCGCGCGCTCCAGCTCCGCGCGCTCCTGATAGGTCTTGCCCGGCGACGGGACCTTGATCACCAGCGGCATGTCCGGCAGGCCCAGGTGGCTCCAGAGGACGTCGAACTCCAGCGCGGAGAGCACGACCTCCCTGGCAGGGGCTTCGCCGAACAGGGTCACGACTCGCCGATCACCGGCGGGGCGACGAGGAAGGAGTCCCCGAAGATGTCGTCGGTCTCGACCAGGTAGTCGGCGCCGCGGTGCTCGCGGTCCTCCTCGCGCCGGGCCGAGACCCCGGCCAGCGCGGTTCCGGACTGCACCTGCTCGACGCCGATCACGCTGTAGCTGCTCGGCGGCGAGGTCTGCGGGGCGGGCAGGGAGACCGCGGAAGCCTGGGTGACCATGCCAGACGGTGCAGACGGCGGGGCCGGGGACAGCGACGGCACGCCGGGCAGGGCGGCGGCGGGGCGCACCGCGGGCGGCGGGCTGACGTGCGTGGCGGTCGGCGTCACCGCGCGCGGACCGGGCGTGATCTGCTTCGCGGCCGGTGCGCTGGTGGACGGCCGGGTGGGCTGGCTCGTGGTGCCGCGGTTGACGGGCGTGCGCTGGGTGGGCAGTGAGCCGCCTCGAGGGCGCGTGACCGGCCTGCCGTGCCCGGGGACGGGGGCACCGTCCACGCGCGGGTTCAGCGGCTCGACGGACAGCTGCGGCGGCTGGGTGAACTGCCCGAGCGTGCTGGTGTTGCTGGTCGTCTTGGCCTGGTAGGCCGACATGACCTCGACGGCCTGGCGCTCCGCCGTGGAGCGGGCGGCCTCCTGGACCTCGTAGTCGGTCTGCCCGCCGAAGAGGTGCACCAAGCCGGCCACCAGCGCGTTCGGCTGCTCGGCGCTGACCTTGACCGGGCGCGGCATGTCCGCGCGCGCCTTGCCGATGTGCTCGGCCTGCTGCTCGGCGGACAGGCGCATCACCTCGGCGCCGGTCTTGGCGTCCCGCGCCCACTGCACGAGAGGGCTGAGCTTGCCCTGGGCCGCGTCGGAGGCCCTGCCCTCCCAGGCCGCTCCGCCCCTGGCGAGCGCCTCCTTGATGTCCTTGTCGATCTCGTCGAGCGCCTTGGACATCTCCGACCAGCGCCGGATCGAGGCCGCCGACGCGGCCGGGCCGGGCCCGCTGTGCAACTGCCGGTACAGCTCCTCGTGCGAGTAGCCCTGCCAGCGGTGGTCGGCGTTCATCTCTTCGCCTCCTGCAACCGGGGAAGTCGGGGTCAGCAGCCGGACTGCCTGTCGTTCATCAGGTCCCGGTTACCGCCTTCGATGCGCCGGTAGCCGCGTTCGATCTGGTCGAGGGCCTGCACGGCGTTGTTCAGCTGCTGCTGGTAGCCCTCGAGGGCGCCCAGCGCGGCCTCGCCGCTGTCCATGGAGCGGTCGTTGAACCTGGCGGCGGCCTCCGCGCTGACCGGGTCGCCCGCCCACGGCCGGATGCGCAGGTCGGACCGGGCCTGGCCGACCTCGGGGGTGAGCCGGTCCAGCGCGCGCTGGAACGCCTTGCGCATCGTCGGGATGGCGGCCTTCTCGACCTTCATCCGCTGCTGCCCGGACCCGCCGGAGAGCGCCTCCGAATCGGCCAACCGGCGGGACAGGTCGCCATTCGGGGCGTTGGAGAACGGCACGGTGCACTCCCGATCCCTGCGCGCGGACGTCTTGCCGGGGCCACTGTAGCGACTGTGAGTGATCACTTGGAACGCTTCCCGTGACGAACGCTGGACCAGGCTAGTAACTCACCGCGCAGGGTCACTCACTTTGCGCTGATCAGGGTACGCACGGCGGCTTGGGCAACCTCCTGAGCGCGAGAGCACATTTGCTCGAGCGACGGCGGGTGACCGCTGCCCGCGTTGCCGAACTGGACGTCGAGGAACTGCCCGGCGGCGACGTCGACGTCGACGTTGCAGAAGGCGGTCTGGGCGGCGGTGCGCACCACCACGGCCGGAAACCCGGCGATCTGCGTCTGCGTGACGTCGGCCTGCGCGGTCTCGTCCAGCCACACCTCCACGCCCTGGACCAGCACCAGGCCGATCCGCACCGAGAGCGCCCGCGTGCTGTCCCGGAAGTCGCAGACCTTGGCATCGCCCATGTTCGGGTTGCGGCCCGGCAGCGGTGGCCGGTCCATGCCCAGCTCCTTGCGCTGCGCGGAGGTCAGCAGCGTGCACGGGTCGGCGCGGTCCAGCTTCACCTCGCGCGGGCGGGGCGGCAGCGTGATGGCCGTCGTCGTCGGCAGCGGCTCGTCCGCCCGGGTCCGCTTCGGCTTCGCGTCGGGCGTCGCCGTGCACCCCGCGAGGAGCAGGACGGCGATGAGGGCTCCGAGCGCGCGCATGCGACGTACCGTAGCGACGCCCTACAGCCGCAGCGTCCAGACCATCAGCGTCGCGGGCTCGCCGTCGACCTCGGTCTCCCCGGGGAGCCCTCCCCGCAGGGTGAACCCGCACTTCTCCGCGAGCCTGGCCGAGGCGGTGTTCGGTTCGGCGTGGGTGTAGCGGACCTCCTTGAGGTCCAGTGCCCCGAAGCCGAAGCGCACCGCGGCGCCGACCGCCTCGGTCATGATGCCCCGGCACCTGGCCGGCGGGTGCGTCCAGCACGCGACCTCTGCGGTGCCCGCGTCCAGGTCGAGGTTCTTCAGGCCGACCTCGCCGAGCAGCTCACCCGTCGTCGGCTCCGCGACCGCCCACGAGCAGCGTTCGTCGTCGGCCCACTCCCTGGTGCGCAGTGCGACGTAGCGCCCGGCGGCCTCCAGGTCCGGCACGCTGTAGTGGTAGACCCAGCGCCGCATCTCCTCGTCGGCGAACGCGCTCACCAGTGCGGGGCGGTCGTCCAGCCGGTCGTCCGCGCGCAGCGCCCGCAGGTAGTGGTGGCCCGCGTTGATCTCGATCGGCTCCACGCGGGTCAGTCCTCGTCGACGATCCGCTTGCGGGATCGAGCATCATCGTCGTCGGAGCGCCGCAGCTCCCGGTGCCGGTCCCGCATCTCGCGGTGCCGGTCGCGGATCTCCTTGTGGTGTTCGCGCACCTCGCGCCGCAGCTCGTCGTGCATCTCCATGTGCTTGAGCCGCCTCTTGGCCCGCTTGCGCGCCTGCTTCGCCCGCTCCTCGGGGTCGTTCCAGTTCGGGCCCCACACCGCGCCGAGGAAGATCGACAGCGCCAGCGGGGCGAGGAAGACCATCCACGTGCCGAGGAGGAAGAACAGCGGCACCATCGCGACCCAGGACACGGCCATGACTCCCGCGGTGACCCGCTGCGCCTTGGTCATGCCCGGCGCGTCGAGCTCGGTGTCCTCGGCCACCGCGGGCACGGCCGAGCGGGGCACCAGCCCGCTCAGGTCGGGGTGCGGCTCGGGGAGGTCGGAGAAGACGGCCAGCAGCTCGCCCTGGGTGCGCGCGGTGGTGACCTTCGCCGTCCGTTCGCCGTACTCGTCGACGTCCAGCCGCCCGGCGGTGAAGTGCTTGCCGAGGGCCTGGACGGCGGCTTCCCGTTCGGTGTCGCCGACGCGGAGCAGGGAGGGGTCGGGTTCGCTCACAAGAATGAATGGTAGGCGCGCGGACGAGGAGCGGTCAGCCTCCGCCGAACAGCAGGAGCAACACCACACCGACCACCACGAGCCCGATGAGGAACGAGGTGGAGCCGAAGGTGCCGAGAATGGTGACCACGACGCCGAGCACGATGATCGGCACGGTGATCGCGGCGACCATCCACGTGCTGGGGCCGCGTTTGGCGGGCGGGTGCTCGATCCGCGGCTCGTAGGCCACCGGAGGCGGCGGTGGGGTGTAGGCGTCCGCCGGTCGCGGGGTCCCGAAGGCCGGGTGCGGCGCGGGCAGGTCGGTGAACAGCCGGAGGAGGTCGCCCTGGGTGCGGGCGCCCGCGGCCTGGGTCGCGCGGTCGCCGTACTCCTCCGGTGTCAGCCTGCCCGCGGTCAGGTGCTCGTTCAGCAGGCGTTGCGCGTCAGCGCGCTCGACATCGCCGATCCTGATGTCCGGGAAGGAGGAGTCACCCACCCTGTCGATCGTAGGGGCGGGAGGGACCCGGCCGCAGCATGCGGACCAGGCCGAGCGCCACGAACAGCATCGAGGACAGCACCCCGACCACCGCGACGAGCTGCACCATCCCGCGCATCGACATCCCGTAGAGCACCGTCAGCCCGAACACGCCGACGCAGCCCACCATGAACACGGCCGCGGCGATCCCGAGCGCCTGGATCGGCCCGCTGACCTCGGCGCGCACCATCCGCTGCGGCGGCGCTTGCGGGGTGAACGACATGGGCGCGGCGGGGCGGTGGTGGCCGGGCAGGTCGGCGAACAGTGGCAGCAGGTCGGCGGCGAACCTCGCGGTGCCGGCGAGCGCGGCGCGCTCCCCGTACTCCTCCGAGGTGAGGCGGCCGGCTTCCAGGTGTTCGGCGAGCATCCGTTGCGCTTCGGCTCTCTCGGTGTCACCGATGCGGGTCTGCGGATCCAGCGGCTGCGTCATGCGCACGACGCTAGCCAGCACGGCCGCGCCGCTCCTCGGCCGATCGGCCAGTACCGCCTCATCCGGGTGGTCACCCCGTGTCGGTGACGAAGCCGTCGTAGCGGTCGGCCAGCAGCTCCAGCTGGTCCTGGGAGTGGATCGCGGGCAGGCCGTCCGGCGTGGTCTCCACCAGGACCACCCAGTCGGCGTCCTCGGCGTCGTCCTCCCCGGCGAGCAGTTCGCGGTGGACCGTGCACGGCGCCCAGCCCTCGGCGAGCAGCTCCCCGGCCAGTTCCTCCGCTTCGTCCTTGTCGTGCAACACGACCAGCGCCTGCAACTGCGTGTCCACAGTGGACCCTCCTGGAGCGGGATCGGCGTCGAGCAGGCCGCGGGCGCGCAGCGCCTCCCGCAGCGAGCCGGTGGTGGGGACGTGCGCGGCGTCGATGCCGAGTCCGGCCGCCGCCACGACGTTCTCCGCGGTGTCGTCGCAGAACAGCGTCGTCGCGGGGGAGTGCTGCAGGACGCGAAGAGCGCGGCGGTACGCCTCGGGATCCGGCTTCGCCCGGCCGATGCGCTCCGACGAGACCACGGCGTCGACCTCGCGGTCCAGCCCGAGCAGCCGCAGGTCGTCCTCAAGGCGGCTCGTCGCGTTGGTCAGCAGCGCCACCCGGCAGCCCGTCCCGCGGACCGCGCGGACCAGCTCCAGCGCCTCGGGGACCACCTCGCCGGGGCGCATGAACGCGCGCATCGCCGCACCGGCCGCCTCAGTGTCCACAGTGGAGTGATCGGCGACCAGGCGGTCCCGCGCGGCAGCCCACCACTGCTCGGCGTCGATGTCGCCGACGAGCGCCGGACCGAGCACGTCGGCGGCGAAGGCCGCGGCGGCCAGGCTGTCCCTCGGCAGGTCGTAACGGTCCTCGACGGGGGCCGCGGAGCCGAAGCGCCGCAGCACCCCGTCCAGATCGAGCAGGAGCAGGCTGGGTCGCCCGCTCAGTCCTTCACCTCGCACAGCACGACACCCTGCCCGACCGCGTCGCCCGGGGCGGCGGTGAGTCCGGTGACGGTGCCCGCCTTGTGCGCGGTGACCGGGTTCTCCATCTTCATCGCCTCCAGCACCACGAGCAGGTCGCCCGCCTCGACGTGCTGGCCGTCCTCGACGGCGACCTTGACGATGGTGCCCTGCATCGGCGCGGCGACCGCGTCACCGGAGGCGGCCGCGGCCGCCTTGCCGCCGGAACGCTTGCGGGGCTTGGCCTTCACGGCCGTACCGCCGCCGTTGCCGCCGATCGCCAGGTCACCGGGAAGGGTGACTTCGAGGCGGCGCCCGCCGACCTCGACGACCACGCTCTGCCGGGGGATCTCGACGTCCTCGGTGCCCGCGGCGCCGGCGAAGGGCTCGATGGTGTTGTCGAACTCCGTCTCGATCCACCTGGTGTGAACGGTGAAGTGCTCGGTGAAGGCGGGGTCGCGCAAGATCGCGCGGTGGAAGGGCAGCACGGTCGCCATGCCCTCGACGACCATCTCGTCCAGCGCGCGGCGGGCCCGCTCGATGGCCTGCTCCCTGGTCTCGCCGGTGACGATCAGCTTGGCCAGCAACGAGTCGAACTGGCCGCCGATCACGCTGCCCGACTCCACGCCCGCGTCCACCCGGACGCCGGGACCGGACGGCGCGATGAAGGTGGTCACCGTGCCGGGCGCGGGCAGGAAGTTGCGGCCCGCGTCCTCGCCGTTGATCCGGAACTCGATGGAGTGCCCGCGCGGCGTCGGGTCCTCGGTGAAGCGCAGCTTCTCCCCGGCGGCGATGCGGAACTGCTCGCGCACCAGGTCGATGCCGGTGGTCTCCTCGCTGACCGGGTGCTCGACCTGGAGCCGGGTGTTGACCTCCAGGAACGAGATCGTGCCGTCGAGGCCGACCAGGAACTCCACCGTGCCCGCGCCGTGGTAGCCCGCCTCGGCGCAGATGGCGCGGGCCGCCTCGTGGATGCGGCGGTGCTGGTCCTCGCTGAGGAACGGCGCGGGGGCCTCCTCCACCAGCTTCTGGTGCCTGCGCTGCAGCGAGCAGTCGCGGGTGCCGACCACGATCACGGTGCCGTGCTGGTCGGCGAGCACCTGGGCCTCGACGTGGCGGGGCTTGTCCAGGTAGCGCTCCACGAAGCACTCGCCCCGGCCGAAGGCGGCGACGGCCTCGCGCACCGCGCTGTCGAACAGCTCCGGGATCTCCTCCACGGTGCGGGCGACCTTGAGGCCGCGGCCGCCACCGCCGAACGCCGCCTTGATCGCGATCGGCAGGCCGTGCTCGGAGGCGAAGGCGATGATCTCGTCCGGACCGCTGACCGGCTCCTTGGTCCCGGGCACCAGCGGGGCGCCCGCCCGCATCGCGATGTGCCGCGCGGTGACCTTGTCCCCGAGGTCGCGGATGGCCTGCGGGGTCGGTCCGATCCAGGTCAGGTCCGCGTCGATGACGGCCTGGGCGAAGTCGGCGTTCTCGGAGAGGAAGCCGTAGCCGGGGTGCACCGCGTCGGCGCCCGCGCGCTTGGCGACGTCGAGCAGCTTGTCGACGTTGAGGTAGGACTCCGCCGCGGTGCTGCCGCCGAGCGCGAACGCCTCGTCGGCGAGCCGGGCGAAGGGCGCGTCGCGGTCGGGGTCGGCGTAGACGGCCACGCTGGCCAGTCCCGCGTCCCGGCAGGCCCTGATCACCCGGACCGCGATCTCGCCGCGGTTGGCGACGAGCACCTTCGTGATGGCCCGCCCCTGCGTGTCGCTGCGCACTGACACCGCACCTCCTCGTGACGACGCGTCGGTCAACAGACTGGCGCGTCGGCGAGTCTAGGGTCCAGGTGAGGGGTGCTACTGGAGAGCAACCTCACGTGTCGGGCGCGCGTCGTTGCAGTTGCTGTTTCCGGCCGGTAACCATTCAGGCGAAGGGGGTGTGCGAGGTGTCGTCCGCGCCGAAGTCGGTCGTCGTGACCATGTGGGCCAGCGCGGTGGTGACCGTCGCGGCCCTGGTCGCCGTCGCCGCGCTGCGCGGGGCCGACGACGCGTCGGGCAACCCCGGCGCCTCGTCCACGACGCCGCCTCCGGCCCAGGGCCAGCTCTACTGCAACACCGGGCCGTGCAAGGTGCTGGCCACGCAGCGGATCGAGGGCGACCAGATCGAGCTGCTGACCGACAAGAACGGCGGCAACGGGCGCATCCGGGTGGGCCGGGACAACGCGCACAGCATCTTCGAGGTCACCATCGGCCAGTACTCGGCGCGGCTGACCCCGCAGTCGCTGAGCTGCGCGCCCGGGCGCATCGCGGTCTGCCTGGTCTCCGGCGAGGCCGGGGACACCGTGACCGGGGAGCTGTTCGTGCGCGGCCCGGACGCGTGGGAGCGGGCGCAGTCGGCCTACGTCGCCACGGCGGGCCTGATGAACCTGCACGACGTGGACGGCAACGGCGTCGCCGAGCTGGTGACCGCGCAGAGCGGCTGCGGCAGCGGGGCCACGCTCTGCGAGTCCTACTTCATCGAGGTGTGGTCCACCGAGACGGAGCAGATGGGCTGCACCGCCCCGGTGAGCAGGCTCGACCGGCTGCCCGGTTACCCCTCAGCACTCGCGCCCGCGAAGTCCGCGCTGCGCAAGTGCTGAGGAGCTGGGGTCACGCGGGGGTGGGAGCGGGCTCGTCGGCCAGGACGTCGGTCCTCGGCGCGTTGTAGACCTCGTCGTCCAGAGTGCCCTCGCTGCGCGCGACGAGGACCGGGACGACCATCTGGCCCGCCACGTTCGTCGCGGTGCGCATCATGTCCAGGATCGGGTCGATCGCCAGCAGGAGGCCGACACCGGCCAGCGGCAGGCCCACGGTGGACAGGGTCAGCGTGAGCATCACGGTGGCGCCGGTGAGCCCCGCGGTGGCCGCGGAGCCGACCACGGACACGAACGCGATCAGCACGTAGTCCCACAGCGACAGCGGGACGTTGAAGACCTGCGACACGAAGATCGCGGCGATGGCCGGGTAGACCGCGGCGCAGCCGTCCATCTTGGTGCTCGCGCCGAACGGCACCGCGAAGCTCGCGTACTCCCTCGGCACCCCGAGGTTGTCGATCGTGGTGCGCTGCGTCAGCGGGAGCGTGCCGATCGAGGACCGGGACACGAACGCCAGCTGGATCGCGGGCCAGGCGTTGGCGAAGAACTTCGCCGGGCTGACCTTGCCGACCACCCGCAGCAGGACCGGGTAGACCACGAACAGCACCACGGCGCACGCGACGTAGACCCCGATCACGAACGTCGCGAGCGGGCGCAGCAGGTCGAAGCCGTACTGCGAGGCGGCCTTGCCGATCAGGCCGAGCGTGCCGAGCGGGGCGAGCCGGATGACCCACCACAGCGCCTTCTGCACGACCTCCAGCAGCGAGCGGTTGAAGGCGACGAACGGCTCGGCCTTCTCGCCGACCTTGTACGCGGCGATGCCGATCACCACGGCCAGGAAGACGATCTGCAGCACCTTGCCGTTGGAGGTGAAGGCGTCGGCCGGGTTGGTCGGGATGATCCCCTTGAGGAAGTCGAGCCAGCTGCCCTGCGTCTTCGGCTTGTAGTTGGGGTCGGGGGCCAGTCCGACGCCCTGGCCGGGGTTGCTGATCAGCCCGGTCGCGATGCCGACGAGCACCGCGATCAGCGAGGTGATGCCGAACCACAGCAGGGTCTTGCCGGTCAGCCTGGCGACCGTGCCCGGCCCGCCGCTGATCTGCCGGAGGTTGGCGATGCTCACCACGATCGCAATGAACACCAGCGGCACCACGGCGAGCATGAGCAGCTGCACGAACGTGCCGCCGATCGTGCTCAGCGCGGTGCTCAGCCAGGCCAGGTTGCCGACCCTGGCGATCACGCCCAGCACGATGCCGAGCACGAGGCCCACCACGATCTGGACCCAGAACGGGATCTTCTTGAGCACGGGAGGATTCCTTGGCGTGTGAGGGGGAAGGGTTCGGTGTCGGGGCGGGTCAGCCGGGACAGAGCGAACTCGCCTGCCGTCGCAGATCGACGTGCAGGCGCCTGGTCAGCAGAAGCCGAGGAATCTTCATTGCGCTCTCAACTAACCATCCGAGGGCGAGGAGGCTTCCTGGTCCCGCCAAAGTGTGACGACACCCACCCCCACCTGCGCAAGGAGCTTCCGGGTGAGGGGAAGGCTGATGCCGATGACGCTGGACGGGTCACCGTCGACGCCCTCGACGAACCAGCCGCCTAGGCCGTCCAGGGTGAAGCCGCCCGCGACCGCCAGCGGCTCGTCGGTGGCCAGGTAGGCCTCCAGCTCCTCGTCGGTGATGTCGGCGAAGCGGACCGTGGTCGAGGCCGAGCCCCTGGCGCGCGCGACGGCCTCGCCGTCGCGGAACAGCGCGACCGCGTGCCCGGTGAGCAGGTCGCCGGTGCCGCCGGCCATGTGCTTCCACCGCTCGCGGGCCACGTCCGCGGTGCCCGGCTTGCCGACCACCTCCGGCCCGTCGCCGAAGTCCATCAGCAGCATCGAGTCGCAGGCGACGACCACGCAGTCCGGGAAATCGGCGGCCACGTCCCGGCAGACGGCCGCCGCCTTGGCCTCGGCGAGCGCCACGACCAGGTCGGTCGGGGAGGCGTCACCGAGCGCCGCGGTGACGGCGTCCTCGTCGACACCGGAGACGCGGACGATCGGATCGATCCCGGCGGCGCGGAGCACGGCGCGGCGGGCGGGGGAGGCTGAGGCAAGCACGAATCGCACGAGCCGCGAGGGTAGCCAGTCCGCCGCGCCGCGTCTCGCTCCGACCCAGCGCGCCACTTCGGCGGTCAGGACGTGAAGTACCGCCGCGCCACATGTTCGGCGACCCGGTCGACGAGTGCGGCCTTCTCCGCGTCCTGGGCCGGGCGCAGGATGTCCGAGATCCCGACGGGGTGGTGCAGGCTGCCGGTGATCTTCAGGATTCCCTCGGCCTCCGCCGAGCCCCGGACGGCGACGTAGACGTCCTTGCCGGTCACTCCGGCGACCGTCCTGACTCCGCCGTGGTGCGTGCAGTTCCTGGCCTGCCGCCCGTCGACGGTGCCGTCGCCCCACCGGGAGCCGGTGAGGCAGAGCCAGTCCGCCAGGCCGGTGAGCGACTCGTCCGGGCCCACGCCGAGGTTCACGGCCAGGCTGTAGTCCGGGGTTCGTGCCGCGCACCCCCACTTGTGGATGTCGTCGACCACCGCGACCACCGGCTCCCGCAGGGTGACCGTGCGCATCGCGTCCGCGAGCATCGCGCACAGCTCGTCCCCGCCCGAACTCTCGCCCACCGCGGCCATGATCGCGTTGACGCCCTGCCTCGGGATCGCGGGCTTGGCCGCGCGGCAGGTGTCGGGCCAGGCGTTGGTGAAGATGCGGCAGGCGGGGTCGGTCTCCTCGTCCTGAGCGCCATCGGGGAGGCCCAGCCTGCCCGGTGCGGGTGCCCCCGGAGGTTCGGCGGACAGGACCGCGCGGACCTTGTTCGCCAGGGCGGGGAACTCCTCGCAGGCCGCCCCGGAGAGCTGCAGCACGTGGAAGCTGTTGCCGTACCTGGAGATCGGGACGGCTTCCTGGGCCCAGGACAGCGTGCAGGCGAGCGGCTCGGACGAGTCGAACCGGTGCCGTTTCGCCGCCACACCGTTCAGCTGGACGATCGTCTCCGGTGCCTCGACACGCACCGCCGGATCGTCACCGTGTTGCGCTGCCAAGCTGATGTACTTGCCGCTGTCGAGCCTCGCTGAGCACTCGTCGCGGTTCCGCCCCGGCTCGGGCGCGGGCCTGTCCAGCGCACCGCCCAGGACTTCGCACATGTCCCACTTGGCCAGCATCGGTCCTGGCCTGTGCAAGTGCGCTTCCGGACGTTCCAGTTCCCCTGCGACGCGGTCGACGAACCCGCGCGGTGTCGCGCAGGCGATTCCCGGATCTCGTTCGCGCCCTTCCGCCCGGCTGGTGACCAGGATCGCCGCGGTCGACGAGAGCGGCAGGAACACCTCGCAGGTGTTGCTGGTCATCTCGGAGATGGAGAGTCGTTGGTAGGCAAGCAATCCGCGCGCGGTGACCGGCGCCGAGTCGGCGCGGTCCCCGTGATGGAAGCGCGCACCGACCTCCAGTTCGACGGTGAACTTGTCCCAGCTGTCCTTGGTCACCTCCATCTCGCAGCGGTGCGGCCTGACCAGGTACGCACTGCCCGGCGTGATCGTCAGCGGCACCGCGGCCGTGAGCAGTGTGCACGGGTCGATCCGGCCGGCCGCCCACTTCGCGGGCTCTTCCGGGATGAGGACCACCGGTTTGTCTACTTTGGACAGAGAATCGCCGATGACCGCCGTGGTGCACCCCGTCGCGAGGAGCGCGAGCGCCAGCACGGCGGCTGTCAGCCGCGTGTTCATGTGTTCCCCCGTTGCGCGATCGCCGGTGCCCCCACACCCGCGTGTTGTCCCGGGGAGAACATAGGGGGAGTGCCCCCGGCGCGGGTTCGCACCGCTGCCGAGGGCACTCGAATGGATGAGCCGATCAGCGTTCGCCGTTGGGCAGTGCCGAGGGCGCGGGCATCCCGGAGCGCGCTTCCGGAGCCTGCTCTCCGCTCGCGGCGGGCAGCCCGCCCACCAGTGGGAGGTCGAAGGAGGTGCGGCTCAGGTCGACGGTGATCCGGGGCAACTGGGCCGGTGCGGTGATGAACGTGTCGTCCGTTCCACCGATGATCACCGCGAGCTGGTGGCCCGCCGGGATCACGTGGTCGAGCGCGGAGAGCCGGAACGTCATCGGGTAGCTCTGCCCCGGCCGCAACGGTGTGCTGCTGTTCAGCGAAGCGTGGTTGCTCAGGTCCGCCCAGCCGCGCGCCAGCACCTCGTGGTCGACCTGCTTCGTGGTGGTCGCGGTGTCCTTGTAGCAGGCGTTGTCACCGTCGCGGTTCTCTCCCCAGCACGACTCGGTGCCGAGGGTCCTGATGCCTTCACCGCTGCCCCGGTAGTCGCGAATCGTGGTGGGGCCGTAGTGGACCAGCGCGACGGTCAGGTGCGCGGTCGGCGTCGACGAGCTGGCCGTGACGGTGACCGAGCCGGTGCCGGAGAGCCGCACTTCCTCGCTCAGCGAGCCGGTCGTGAAGAGCACTCGGGACGGGGAGGAAGTGTTGGGCTGCAACGCCCACGAGAACTCGTTGGTCCGGCCGTCGTCGGTCAGCTGCTCGGTCTTGCCCACCGCCGCCGGGGCCGTGGCGAGCTTGCCGAGACCCGCGGCGGTGCCCGGTTGCGGGCGCACGGAGGTCAGCTTCGCCGTGGGTGGCCAGACCTTGTCGGTGACCCAGGTGTCCGGCGCGCGCTCCACATCGGCCATCGGCTCGGTGTCGATGCCGTTGGCGACGCCGAGCAACGTGTGGTCGAACCAGCGGTGCAGCGTGCGCACCCACTCCGCCCTGCGGAAGTCGAAGGGGTCGACGTGCCCGGCCTGGCTGAGCCAGATCTTGCGCTTCACCCCCGCCTTGGCCAGCGCGTCCCACCACTGTCCGAAGTGGAGGGTCATGACGTTGAGGTCGCCGAGCCCGTGCACGACGAAGACGCTCGCCTTCACCTTGCTCGCGTCCGGGACGTGGTTGCGCTCGGCCCACATCGGGGTGAAGTCACCGTTGGCCTTGGCGCCCTGGTCGAGCGCGGTCTTGGCGTGACCGCAGTCCGCCCGTCCGCCGCTCTCCACCGTGCGGGCCAGGCCGGAGGGACCGTTGCGGCGGAACGGGACTCCGTCGCCGCGGTAGTAGTCGTACCAGGAGCTGATCGCGCCGATCGGCACGATGGTGCGCAGGCCGTCGACACCCGTGGCCGCGACGCCGTTGGCGATCGTGCCGTCGTAGGACTTGCCGATCATGCCGACCGCGCCGGTGGACCACGTCGCCTGCACCGGCTTGCCGCCCGCTTTGCTGTCGTAGCCCGCGCTGCGGCCGTTGAGCCAGTCGACGACCGCCTTGGCCGACGTGACATCTGACCGGCCGCCGACGTCCACACAGCCCTCGGAACGGTTGGTGCCCGCGAGATCGACCAGCACGACCGAATAGCCGCGCGGCACGAAGTAGTTGTCGTAGAAGAGCGGGAAACCGACTGGACGCCCACTCGCGTCATAGGTCTTGCGCTCGGACTCGTTGCCGCGACCGCAGCACGAGTAGTACGGGCTCGCGTCCATGATCACCGGCACCTTGGCGGTGGTCTGAGGCCGCACGATGTCCGCGGCCACCCGGTCGCGCACGCCGTCCCGATCGCCGTCGAGACCGATGTCCACCCACACCGTCTCGCGCACCGCGTCGGCGAGCGCGTGCACCGGTTGGCTGAGCCCACCTGGGAGGACCCGCGCCGAGGCGGGCACTGCCACCGTCGAACTGATGAGGGCCAACAGCCCGGCCAGGACGCCGATCCGTCTGAGCAAAGCGCACCTCCGCCTCAGGAACTGGCACAACGCTATGCACCCTGTCCAGGCGCCGGGCAGAGCCGATCGGCGTCGGCCGTACTGAGTAGTCGTGCGGATGCGGGCCGTGTCGGCGCGGGCCCACGATGGCCCGATGCGTGTGATCACCAGGGTGCGCCGCCACGCGTGGCCGCTGTCGGTACTCGGAGCAGCCATCGCGGGCGGCCTCGCCGGCTTGCTGATGCTCGCCGACCCCGTGCTCTTCCCCTGACGAGCGCTCAGAAACGGTGCGCCGACGCCCGCCACGCCCCCGGACCGGGATGGTGCGGGCGCCGCAGCAGCGAAGCCCGGTCGGCCCACAGCGAGCGCGGCCGCGGCGGGGGTTCGGGCGCCTCCCGGCTCGCCATCGCCGTGATCACCGCGGCGAGCGCGGCGAGTTCCGCGTCCGTCGGCTCGCCCCGGACGACGCTCAGCAGCGGTTCCTGGGCGCTCACAGCGGGATGTTCCCGTGCTTCTTGGGCGGCAGCGTCTCCCGCTTCTCCTTCAACAGGTTCAGCGCGCGGGCCACGTAGCCGCGGGTGTAGGACGGCGGGATCACCGAGTCCACGTAACCGCGCTCGGCGGCCACGTAGGGGTTGCACAGGGCGTCCTCGTACTCCTGCTGGAGCTTGGCGCGCAGGGCGTCCACGTCCTCGCCGCGCTCCGCCGCCTGCGCCAACGTCTTGCGGTGCACGATGTTCGCCGCGCCCGAAGCACCCATGACCGCGATCTGGGCGGTCGGCCAGGCGAGGTTCACGTCCGCGCCGAGGTGCTTGGAGCCCATCACGTCGTAGGCGCCGCCGTAGGCCTTGCGGGTGATCACCGTGACCAGTGGGACGGTGGCCTCGGCGTAGGCGTAGATCAGCTTCGCGCCGCGCCGGATGATGCCGTTCCACTCCTGGTCGGTGCCGGGGAGGAAGCCCGGGACGTCCACGAAGGTGAGCACCGGGATGTTGAAGGCGTCGCAGGTGCGCACGAAGCGCGCGGCCTTCTCGCTGGCGTCGATGTCCAGGCAGCCGGCGAACTGGGTGGGCTGGTTGGCCACCACGCCGACGCTCTGCCCGTCCACCCGGCCGAAGCCGATCAGGATGTTCGGCGCGAACAGCGGCTGCACCTCGAGGAACTCGCCGTCGTCGAGCACGCGGGTGATGACCTCGTGCATGTCGTAGGGCTGGTTCGCCGAGTCCGGGATGAGCGTGTCCAGCTCGCGGTCGTCGTCGGTCAGCGCCTCGGCGATCGAGGTCTCGGTGAGCGCGGGGGAGTCGTAGACCGGCGGCTCGGAGAGGTTGTTCGAGGGCAGGTAGCTCAGCAGAGCCTTGACGTAGGAGATCGCGTCGTCCTCGTCGGTGCCCATGTAGTGCGCGTTGCCGGACTTGGTGTTGTGCGTCCGCGCGCCGCCCAGGTCCTCGAAGCCGACGTCCTCACCGGTGACCGTCTTGATCACGTCGGGGCCGGTGATGAACATGTGCGAGGTCTGGTCGACCATCACGGTGAAGTCGGTCAGCGCGGGGGAGTACACGTGCCCGCCCGCGCACGGCCCCATGATCAGCGAGATCTGCGGGATCACGCCGGAGGCCTGGGTGTTGCGCCGGAAGATCTCCCCGTAGAGGCCGAGCGAGACCACGCCCTCCTGGATGCGCGCCCCGCCGCCCTCGTTGATGCCGACGATCGGCCGACCGGTCTTGAGCGCCAGGTCCATCACCTTGACGATCTTCTCGCCGTAGACCTCGCCGAGCGAGCCGCCGAAGATCGTCACGTCCTGGCTGAACACGCACACCGGGCGCCCGTCCACGGTGCCGTAGCCGGTGACGACGCCGTCGCCGTAGGGCCGGTTGCGCTCCTGGCCGAAGTTGATCGAGCGGTGCCGGGCCAGCTCGTCCAGCTCGACGAACGACCCCGGATCGAGCAGCTTCTCGATCCGCTCCCGGGCGGTCATCTTGCCCTTCGCGTGCTGCTTCTCCACCGCGCGGGCGGAGCCGGCGTGCACGGCCTCGTCGTTGCGGCGGTACAGGTCGGCGAGCTTGCCGGCGGTGGTGTGCGTGTCCGGCTCCGCGCTCGGTGCCACGCCGATCGGTTCGGTGGCGCTGCTCATGACCGGTGAGCGTATCCACCCCGGCCAGCGGTGGTTACTGATGCGTATCCCACATCACTCTCCGGTGGCGGCCGCCACCGGAGGTCGAGGTCGATCTCGAAGCAGGCGTGCACGGCGCGGTTCCAGTGCGGCACGTGACCTCGGCCGATGCCGCCTGATCGCGGCGGCCGCGTCGAGGAAGTCGCGCAGCCGCTCGTCGGTGTCTCGCCTCACATCGCCACTGCCTCGGACAGAATGCGCTCGCGCATCCGGTGCTTGAGCCCGTTGGGGGTCGTGACCTGGGGGAACACGGTGAGCAGGTCCTCGCCCCCGAGCGCGAAGCCGGTCAGCGCGAAGTAGCCGCCGTAGATCTCGTCACGGTGTTCCCGCACCTCTTCGAGGGTGACACGGCGGTGCGGGGCGTCGGTGGCCTCGACGCTGGGTTCATGGCTCCTCCTTCCCGCCGTGCACCGCCGGTCATCCCGGAAACGCCGTCAGACGGGGGTGGCCCTGAGGACGGAAACGGAGATCGGGAACTCGCACCGGGTGATCGAGTCCAGGTGCATGCCGGCCTCGGCCAGCAGCGCGGCGAACTCCTCCCGCGTGCGTTCCTTGCCGGTGGTGCACACCATCATGTTCAGGTCGCTCATCACCACGAACGGCTCGTCGGCGAAGTCGGTGACGCCCGACGGCATGACCTGCTCGATGATCAGAAGCTCGCTGTCGGGCCGCATCGCCCGCGCGCAGCTGCGCAGTATCCGGACGGCGCTCTCGTCGTCCCAGTCGTGCAGGACGCTCTTGAGCACGTACGTGTCGTGACCCGCGGGTACGGACTCGAAGAAGTCGCCGGGCACCGCGCGGCAGCGGTCCACGACCGGGGCGAGCACCGGAGCCGACTCGGCGAGCCCCATGGGCAGATCGTAGAGGATGCCTGTCACGTGCGGATTCGCCGCCAGCAGACTCGCGATCAGGGTGCCGTTGCCGCCACCGACGTCGACGAGCGTTGTGGTGGCAGACAGGTCGCACGCGGCGACAACGGCCGGGTTCTGCGTTTCCGTCGTCTCCGCCATGGCGCCGTTGAAGTGGGCCTCGGCCTCGGGGTGCTCGGCCAGCCACTCGAACGGCTTGCGGTCGTACTCCAGCTCGATCCCGGAACGACCGGTCCGAACGCTGTCCGCCATGCGGCCCCAGGACTTCCACGTCGGCTCGCCGCCGAAGGTGAGGGCGAGGTTGCGCACGGAGCCGGGCACGCCCTCGCGCAGCACCTCTCCGGCGTTGGTGAGCACGTAGACGTCCGGTTCGGTCTCCTTCACCAAGCCGATCTGCGTCGCCCCGCGCAGCAGCCGCTTCAGCGATGGCTCGTGCACGTCGAGCGCGACGGCGAGCTGGGACGTGGTGCGAGCGCCGCCCGCGAGCGCGTCGGCGACGCCGAGCCTCGCGACGGTGTGCACGACCTGTGCGGGACAGAAGGCGAACAGCATTCCCACGACGTATGCGCGGTCGGCGTGCACGTCCGCGCCCGTGAGCTGGTCGACGCTCATCGGATTCCTCTCCTCGGCGAGGGCCTCGGCGGAGAATGTCTCCCAACGCGGTCAAACCCGCTCGCCGGAAGACGACCCGAAAGTGTGTCCACAGTGGACTCAATGCCCAACGGGCGGCCCCCGTACCCCGGCGACTACCCTGACCAGGCGTGATCGCCGATCTCGCTGCCCTTCACGCGGACGCGCTACGCGCCGAGCTGCTGGCGCCCGCCGGGCCGTACACCGCGCTCGACGTGCTGGAGCGCACCGGCTCGACCAACACCGACCTCGCCGCCGCGGCCCGGGAGGGCGCGCCGGACCGGACGGTGCTCATCGCCGAGGAGCAGACGGCGGGGCGCGGCCGGAACACCCGCTCGTGGGTTTCACCCGCGCGGGCGGGCATCCACGTGTCCGTGCTGTTGCGCCCGGCCGGGGTGCCGGTTGCCCGGTTCGGGTGGCTGATGATGCTCGGCGGCGTCGTGGTGCAGCGCGTGCTCGGCGGGCTCTGCGGGGTCGACGCGGTGCTGAAGTGGCCGAACGACCTCCTGGTCGGCCCCGATCGGGCGAAGTGCTGCGGGGTGCTCGCCGAGGCGGTCGGCGGGGCGAACCCGGCGGTCGTGCTGGGCATCGGGGTGAACGTGCACCAGCGAGCGGATGAACTTCCGGTGGGCCCGGGCGGGCTCCCGCCGACCTCGCTGGCCCTGCAGGGGGCGGAGTGCCTGGACCGCGACCGCATCCTGGTGGAGTTGTTGCGGGAGCTGGACTTCGCCGAGCGGCAGTGGCGCGAGCACGCGGGCGACCCCGTGCTCAGCGGGCTGGTCGAGCGGTACCGGCAGGTCTGCGGCACGTTGGGGCAGCGGGTCCGGGTGGAGCTGCCCGCGGCAGGGGGCGCCAACCGCTTCCTGAACGGTGTCGCCGAGGACGTCGACGACGACGGCAGGCTGGTCGTGCGGACCGCGAACGGTTCGGCGCAGCCGATCTCCGCTGGTGACGTCGTCCACCTGCGCCCGGCTAGTCAGGCCGAGTGAGTCGCTAGGGTCCGCGGGAGCGACGCGAGTACGGTGATCGCCGCGTCCCGCACACCAGGAGGAGTCCCGTGGCCTACCCGGACGATCTGCTTTCCGACGACGAGCAGGTCGTGGTGCACAAGCACCCGCACTGGAAGATGCTGTTCTTCCCCGTGATCGTGCTGCTCGTCGTTGTCGGCGGCGGCATCTATCTCGCCACCCTGGTGCAGGAGACCGAGTGGCGGACGGTCGGCCAGATCGCGATCGCCGTCGTGGGCGGCATCCTGCTCATCTGGTTCACCTTCGCGCCGTTCGTGCGCTGGCGCACGACGCATTTCGTGGTGACCACGCACCGGCTGATGGTGCGCGAGGGTGTGCTCAAGCGGACCGGCATCGACCTGCCGATGTCCAAGATCAACAGTGTTCGCTCGAACCAGTCGCTGTCCGACCGGCTCTTCGGCTGCGGCACCCTGGTCGTCGAGTCGGCCTCGGACGAACCGCTGGAGTTCGACGACATCCCCAAGGTCGAGCACGTCCGCACGGTGCTCTACCGCGAGACCAACGACGACCCGAACGACGACTTCGCGCCGAAGCAGGCTCGCTGATGGGGGCTCGCGAGGTGGGCCTGCCGACCCGGTCGGTGCCGCTGGAGTCCTTCTACCCCCAGCGGGTGACGATCTGGGAGGTCGGCGCCCGCGACGGGTTGCAGAACGAGAAGTCGATCGTCCCGGTCGCGACCAAGCTGGAGTTCCTCGGCCGCCTCGCCGACGCGGGGCTGACCACGTTGGAGGCGACCAGTTTCGTGCACCCGAAGTGGGTGCCGCAGCTGGCCGACGCCGAGGAGCTGCTCGCCGGGCTGGAGCGCCGTCCTGGTGTCGACTACCCGGTGCTGGTGCCCAACGAGCGCGGACTGGACCGCGCGCTCGCGGCGGGGGTCGGCCACATCGCGATCTTCGCCAGTGCCACCGAGAGCTTCGCCAAGCGCAACCTCAACCGCACCCTGGACGAGCAGTTCGAGATGTTCGAGCCGGTCGTCACCAGGGCGCTGGCCGAGGGGCTGCGGGTGCGCGGCTACATCTCGATGTGCTTCGGCGACCAGTGGGAGGGCGACGTCGAGCCGGAGCAGGTGCACCGGGTCGGCGAGCGGCTGCTGGACATGGGCTGCTGGCAGATCTCCCTCGGCGACACCATCGGCGTCGCGACGCCGGGGCTGGTCGAGGACGTCATCGCGGGCTTCGACGAGATCGACCGGCTCGCCGTGCACTTCCACGACACCTACGGCCAGGCGCTGGCCAACACGCTGACCGCGCTGCGCTGTGGAGTGTCCACTGTGGACTCGTCGGCGGGCGGGCTCGGTGGCTGCCCCTACGCGGAGTCGGCCACCGGCAACCTCGCCACCGAGGACCTGGTGTGGGCGCTGGAGGGGATGGGCATCGAGCACGGCGTCGACCTGGACGCGCTCGCCAGGACCAGCGCGTGGATGGCCGAGCAGCTCGGCCGCCCGAGCCCGTCGCGGGTGGTCCAGGCGCTCACGGGATGAACGTCCGCCCGCTCGACGAGAGCACGTGGCCGCTGCTGGAGGAGCTGTTCGGGCCACGGGGCGCGGTCGAGGGCTGCTGGTGCATGTGGTTCCGGCAGAGCAACGCCGAGCAGCGCGCCAACGCGGGCGAGGGCAACCGGAAAGCCTTGCGGGACCTCGTCCGTTCCGGCGCGCCGGTCGGATTGCTTGCGGTACAAGAAGAACGCGCGGTCGGTTGGGTCGCGGTGGCGCCGCGGCTCGACCACTCGCGGCTCGAACGCTCCCAGGTCGCGAAACCCGTCGACCTACAAGAGGACTTGGCCGGTGTGTGGTCGGTGACGTGCTTCTTCGTCCACCGCTCCGCGCGCCGGCAGGGGGTGACGGCCGCTCTGTTGGACGCCGCTGTCGAGCACGCCAGGGACGGCGGCGCGCGGATCGTCGAGGGCTATCCCGTCGACACCGAAGGCGCCAAGCGGAACTCCGGCTCGCTCTACCACGGGACGCTGAACCTGTTCCGGGCCAACGGTTTCGAAGTTGTGCAGCGGCGTGGAACGCGGCGTGCGCTGGTTCGTAGGGTGCTCCGATGAGCGAGTGGACCGCGCCGGCACCGGTGCTGCACTGGGTGGAGTCCTATCCGGTCCTGGCCTGGCAGGCTGATCGGCCGTGGCTGGCGATCTCCTCCGGGGTGCACGGCGGCGGCATCGGCGAGCGTTCCTGGGTCGTCAACGCGACGGTCGGAACGAACTACGACCGCGCCGACCCCGGGGAGCACGTGGCCGAACTCGCTGCTGCGTCAGGGCTTTCCGGTGCGGGCACGGGATTGCTGACAGCCGTCGACGTCCGGCTGGCGGTGACCAACGCGGACAACGGCGTCGTGGCGTCCGCGACGACCGGGATCGGCCTGCACCCCACGTGGGCAGCGGCGCGATCCTCCGCGGCGCCGGTGCTCGACCCCGCAAGCGGGTCTTCGCTGGACGCGGCGCCGGGCACGATCAATGTCGTGTGCTGGTCACCGGTGCGGATGTCCGAGGCGGCCTTGGTGAACGCTGTCGCAACGGTGGCCGAGGCCAAGGCGCAGGCGTTGCGGGAGGCCGAGATCCCCGGCACCGGGACCGTCACCGACGCGGTCGTGTTGCTGTGCCCCGCGAACGGGCCCGCCGAAGCCTATGGCGGGCCCCGCTCGCGGATCGGCTCGGCGATGGCGCGCGCGGTCCACGCCTCGATCGTCGAAGGTCTCCGCGTGGAGTCCCCGCGCTACGAACCGTGGACCGGGTCCTGACTACCCCTTCTTCGAGGGGCTGCCGTACTGCTTCGCGGGGTAGTTCTCGAAGTAGAAGGTCATCCAGGCGCTGTGGTGGTTCTTGGTGTGGCCCTTGACGGCTGCCTTGAGGGTCTTGGTCTTGCCCTTCTTGCAGTGGAGGGTCACCTCGTCACGAGAACCCGCGCTGTACTCGTTCAGCGAGAAGATGCTGTTCGAGCAGTGCTTGGGCACGTTCTTGATGTCGGCGTAGGCCTCGAAGTTCCCGCCGTTGACGCGGATGCACGCCTTGTTGCCGTCCTTGACCTCGTCGCCGTACGGGGTCCGCCACGAGCAGTTCCACTTCGGTGCGGCCTCCGCGGGCGTGGTGAGCGCGAGGGCGCCACCCGCCGCCATGCACAGCGCGACAAGGGTTGAGCTGATCCGGTTCGCCATGATCGTGATGCTGGACCCGGTGCGGCCCAACGACAATCGTCCGCTCCGCCCTTTCGGTCGTACCCGTGCGTAGCTCAGTCGCGGGTGCCGAACATGCCGGTGAACGTGAAGCTCATGACGCATTCCTCGCCCCGGTTCGCGGTGCCGGTGATCTCCACCAGTCCGAGGTTCGGGCGGGTCCTGGACAGGCGCGCGGAGACCACTTCGATCCGGCACCGCAGGACGTCACCGGGGTAGACCGGGGCGCGCCACGAGAGGTCCCTGCCGCCGGGCGAGCCCTGCGAGGTGGAGCCGGCCAGCACGCGGTCGACGTACTGGCGCATCCACAGCGACGCGGTGAACCAGCCGGACGCGCAGAGCCCGCCGAGCACGGAGTCGCGGCCCGCCTCCTCGTCGAGGTGGAACGGCTGCGGGTCGAAGCGCTCGTTGAACTCGAGCATCTCCGTCTTGTCCACGACGACCTCGCCGAGGTCGATGACCGTGCCGGGAGTCAGGTCCTCGTACGCAAACGATGCCATGGCCGCCAGTGTTACACCTTTTCGCGTCAGATCGTGAGGGGTGTCATACGCAGCCGGTCGGGGCGGGCCGTTAATCTGCGAGGTGTGAGTCAGACCACCGAAGGCCCGCTTGCGGGGTCGAGCATGGACACCGTCGAAGCTGTCGATCTGCCTGCCGACCACCTCGGCGAGGTGCACGACCGCGTCACCGCTGGCGGAGCCGAGAAGTACCACAAGGCGAACGCGGCCAAGGGCAAGCTGTTCGCCCGTGAGCGGGTCCAGCGCCTGGTCGACGAGGGCAGCTTCGTCGAGGACGGGCTGTACGCGAACGCGCTGGCCGAGGGCCTGCCCGCGGACGGCGTGATCACCGGGACCGCGACCATCGACGGTCGCCCGGTGTGCCTGATGGCCAACGACTCCACGGTCAAGGCGGGCTCCTGGGGCGCCCGCACGGTCGAGAAGATCATCCGGATCATCGAGACCGCCTACGCCACCGGCGTGCCCATGGTCTACCTCGTCGACTCCGCGGGCGCGCGGATCACCGACCAGGTCGAGCTGTTCCCCGGCCGCCGCGGCGCTGGCAAGATCTTCCACAACCAGGTCCGCGCCTCCGGCTCGATCCCGCAGGTCTGCGCGCTGTTCGGGCCGAGCGCGGCCGGTGGCGCCTACATCCCCGCGTTCTGCGACGTGGTGGTCATGGTCGAGGGCAACGCCTCGATGTACCTGGGCTCGGACCGGATGGTCGAGATGGTCACCGGCGAGAAGACCACCCTGGAGGAGATGGGTGGCGCCGCCGTGCACTGCACCACCTCCGGCGTCGGCCACTTCCTGGCCAAGACCGAGGACGAGGCACTGGAGACGGTGCGCGGCTACCTGTCCTACCTGCCGTCGAACTGGCAGGGCGAACCCCCGGTCGCCGAGCCGGTGGGGCCGGGCAAGGGCAACCTGCGCAAGCTGGTCCCGGAGAGCGAGCGGCAGGCCTTCGACATGCGCCGCTACATCAAGGCGCTGCTCGACGACGGCTCGTTCTTCGAGATCCACGCGCTGTGGGCCAGGGAGCTGACGGTCGGCTTCGGCAGGCTGGACGGCCGCGTCGTCGGCGTCGTCGCGAACAACTCGATGTTCAAGGGCGGCGTGCTCTTCGTCGACTCCGCGGACAAGGCCAGCCGGTTCATCCAGCTCTGCGACGCGTTCAACGTGCCGCTGCTGTTCCTCTCCGACGTGCCGGGCTTCATGGTCGGCACGGCCGTGGAGAAGCAGGGCATCATCCGGCACGGCGCGAAGATGATCACCGCCGTCTCCGAGGCCACCGTGCCGAAGATGTGCGTCGTGGTGCGCAAGGCCTACGGCGCCGGCCTGTACGCGATGGCCGGGCCGGGCTTCGAGCCGGACGCCACGATCGCGCTGCCCACCGCCAAGATCGCGGTGATGGGCGCGGAGGCCGCGGTGAACGCGGTCTACGCCAACAAGATCGCCGCCATCGAGGACGAGGCGGAGCGGGCGGCCTTCGTCCAGGCCAAGCGCGACGAGTACGAGCAGGACATCGACATCCTGCGGCTGGCCAGCGAGCTGGTGATCGACACCATCACCCAGCCGGAGGACCTGCGCGCCGAGCTGATCCGGCGGTACCGGGCGGCAGCGGGCAAGGAACGGCACTTCTCCCGCCGCCGCCACGGCGTCACTCCCGTGTGAGCAGCTCCAGGGCCTGGTCGTGCAGGCGCGCGTTCGAGGTCAGGACGCTGCCCCTGGTGTAGTCGGCGGAGCCGTCCAGCGCGGAGAACCGGCCACCGGCCTCCTCGACCAGGACCTGGACCGAGGCGACGTCCCAGGGGTTGACGATCGCCTCGGCGGCCAGGTCGATCGCGCCCTCGGCGACCAGGCAGTGCTGCCAGAAGTCGCCGAAGGCGCGGGTCTCCCAGCACGCGTCGGCCAGGCGCAGGTACGCCTCGCGCGAGTGGTGTTCCACCCACGAGCCGAGGTGGGTGGTGGACAGGTAGGCGTCGGCCATCTCGTCCACCCCGGACACCGAGATCCGGCGCTGCGAGCCGTCCGGGTCGGAGGTCCAGGCGCCCGTGCCCCGCGCCGCCCACCACCGGCGGCCCAGCGCGGGCGCGCTGACCAGGCCCAGCTCCGGCGTGCCGTCGACGACCAGCGCGATCAGCGTCGCCCATGCGGGTACACCGCGGAGGAAGTTCTTCGTGCCGTCGATCGGGTCGAGCACCCACGCGCGCCCGGCGCCCGCGGTGCCGCCGCGCTCCTCGCCCGCGACGGTGTCGGTGGGCCTCGCCTCGGCGAGCAGGGCGCGGACCGCGTCCTCGACGGCCAGGTCGGCGTCGGTGACCGGCGTCCGGTCGGGCTTGCGGTCCACTCTCAGGTCCCTGGCCAGGAAGCGTTCCGTGGTGATCGAGTCGGCCGCGTCGGCGAGGCGGTGTGCAAGATCGAGATCAGCCGTGAGGTCCACGCGGAGCAGCCTAGGCTGGCACCGTGAGCGTCGTGCTGCTGGCCGAGGACGATCCGGCCATCGCTGAACCCCTCTCCCGCGCGCTCGGCCGGGAGGGCTATTCGGTCCAGGTGGTCTCCGAGGGCCCGGCCGCCCTGGCCGCCGCGGTCAACGGCGGGGTCGACCTGCTGGTCCTCGATCTGGGCCTGCCCGGGCTGGACGGCCTCGAGGTCTGCCGTCGCCTGCGCGCGGCCGGGCGGGGCATCCCGGTGCTGATGCTCACCGCGCGGGTCGACGAGGTGGACTTCGTCGTCGGCCTCGACGCGGGCGCCGACGACTACGTGGCCAAGCCGTTCCGGCTCGCGGAGCTGATGGCCCGCATCCGGGCGCTGCTGCGCCGCCGCGCGCACAGCAGCCTGGAGGCCAACGGCGTGCGCATCGACTTCGCCGCCCGCCGCGTTCAGGTCGACGGGCGCGAGGTGCAGCTGGCCAACAAGGAGTTCGAGCTGCTGCGGGTGCTCATGGAGCGCGCGGGGCAGGTGGTCAGCCGCGACGACATCCTCGAAGAGGTGTGGAACGACCCGGAGCTGCGTGGCAGCAAGACGCTGGACATGCACATCTCGTGGCTGCGCAGGAAGATCGGTGACGCCCACGCGGGCACCGCCGAGCGCCGCATCGCGACCGTGCGCGGGGTCGGCTTCCGCTTCAACGCGGACTGATTCCCCTTACCTGCGGGGTAATTGCGACGGTTCCCGGCGTGCACGACGCTCGGGGCATGGCTGCTGAGAAGAAGAACTTCACCGTCGAGGTCTGGGCCGACTTCTGGAAGGACCCGCTCGCCGCGACGGGCGGCGAGACGGTCCTCGCCGACGACATCGTCGGGCACTGGCCGGGCGATCCGGAACCGGTCCGCGGGCTGCGCGACTACACGGCGCGCATCCAGCGGCTGCTCACCGAGATGCCCACGCTCCGCCTCGAACTGCTGTCGCACGCGACCAGCGGTGACGCGGTCTTCCTGCACTACGTCGCCCGCGGCACCGGCGTCGACGGCCCCTTCGAGACCCAGGGCATGGACCGGTTGACCCTGCGCGACGGCCTGGTCGTCGAGAACCTCATCCGGTACGACGAGGCGGTCTTCACGCGGGCACTGGGCCGCTCCTGATAGACACCGCGCATGCGCCGCCGCATCCTCCGCGCCATCCTGCTCGCCGTCCTGGTGACGGGGTTCGCGCTGGGCATCCCGCTGGGCTACAGCGCCCTCCAGGTCGTCGAGGACGTCACGCGCAAGGAGCTGTCCACCAGAGCGAGGCAGATCGCCACGATCCTGGACGAGCAGCTGGCCAGGGGCACCAAGATCGACCTCAACGAGGTGCAGCTGGTGCCGCCCGGCGGTGAGCTGCTGGTGCGGATGCCGGGGGAGGCCGACCGGCGGCTCGGCCCGGACCTCGGCGAGACGGACACGCTCACCGAGCGGCAGCCGATCGTGCGCCAGGGCGAGGTCTACCTCACCATCCCCGACGCGAACCTGCGCCGCGACCAGCTGGAGATGGCCGGGCTGGTGATGCTGCTGGTCGTGGTGTCCATGGGCATCGGGACCGCGGTGGCCACGGTGACCGCGCGGCGCCTCGCCGATCCGCTGCGGCACGTGGCCAACCGCGCGGCCCGGCTGGGCGCGGGCGACTTCCGGCCGGACCGCCGCCGCTACGAGGTGCCCGAACTGGACCGGCTCGCCGAGGCGCTGGACACCTCGGCCACCGCGCTCGCCGAGCTGATGCAGCGGGAGCGCGAGCTGATCGGCGACGTCTCCCACCAGTTGCGCAGCCGCCTCACCGCGATGCGGCTGCGACTGGAGGGCCTGGCCATGCACCCCGAGGAGGCCACCGCCAGCGAGGCCGCCGCGGCGCTGGAGCAGGTCGACCACCTGGTCACGGTCCTGGAGGAGCTGCTCGCCGCGGCGCACCGGGCCCGTTCGGTGGGCGCGGAACCGGTGGACCTCGCCGTCGAGCTGCCCGCGATCGCCGCGGAGTGGCGCGAACCGCTGCGCAAGGACGGCAGGGCGCTGCGCATCCGGGTCACCTCCGGGCTGCTGGCCAGGGCCACCCCGTCCCGCCTGCGCGAGGCGGTCGGCGTGCTGCTGGACAACGCGAGCAGGCACGGCGACGGCACGGTGACGATCTCGGCCAGGCACGGGGACGGCATGGTCACCGTGGAGATCAGCGACGGCGGGGCGGGCGTACCGGACGAGCTGGTCGCGCACGTCTTCGAGCGCGGGGTCTCCGGCTCCGGCTCGACCGGCGTCGGCCTGGCGCTGGCCCGCGCCCTGGTGGAGGCCGACGGCGGGCGGCTGGAGCTGTCCTCGACCCGGCGCGCCACCTTCGTGATCTTCCTGCCGGTTCCGCGCGCGGACGACCTCGTCGGACTGCCCTGGCCCGCGGAGACGCCGCGCTAGGAGTGGCCGAACTCCTCTTCGAGGTCGTTCTCGGAGTCGCCGCTGCGGCCGATCGAGCCGGACTGGGTGCGCGGGCGCGCGTTCTCCTCCGGGAAGACGAACTTCCGGAACGCCCACCAGCGGAACACCATGCCGACCAGCACGCCGCCGATCTGGCCGATGAAGAAGTCGCCCAGCTCCTGGTAGGTGACCGAGACGTCGGGGAAGCGCAGGTCCAGCACGTAGCGGGAGAAGAACAGAGGGAACGCGTAGATGCCCACGCCGATCCCGCTGACCAGGAAGTACAGCGCGGCCTCGTGCCGCCGCTCCCGGCCGCCGCGCTGGCGGAAGGACCACTCGCGGTTGAGCACGTAGGACACGATCGTCGCGACCAGCACCGCGATCACCTTCGAGGTGACCGGGCGGTCGTGCAGGATCGTCAGCTTCAGGCCGTAGAAGATGGCCGTGTCGATGACGAAGGTCGTTCCGCCGACGAACCCGAACTTGAGCAGCTCACGGTGCTTGAGCATCAGCTCGCGCACGGGCTTGGGGAACTTGCCTACGACCGTGTGGATCAGGGACACCCGCGCGAGTCTACGTACGCGGAATTCACTCGGATGCCGAGCGGGACCGCGCCGTCTCCTTGAGCAGCTGCTCGGCGTCCTCGACCACCCTGGCGCCCTCGTCCGGGAAAACGTACTTCCGGAACGCCCACCAGCGGAAGACCATGGCGAGCACGGTGCCCAGAAGCATGCCGCTGGCGAAGTCGGCCACCTCCTGGGTCAGGGCGCTGACGTGCGGTTCCTCCAGCATCAGCCAGTACCGGGAGGCGTAGAGCGGGGCCGAGTTGATCAGCACGCCGACGCCGCTGATCAGGAAGTACAGCGCGGCTTCGTGGTGCCGCTCGCGGCCGCCCCGGGTGCGGAAGGACCACTCGCGGTTGAGCACGTAGCCCACGATCGTGGCCACGATCACCGCGACGGCGAGGGCGCTGACCGGCTTGGGCTCCAGGATCGTCCACTTCAGCCCGTAGAACACGACGGTGTTCACGATGAAGGTGATCGAGCCGACGACCGCGAACTTCAGCAGTTCCTGGTGCCTGACGACCAGGTCGCGGTACGGCTGGGGCAGGCGGACGAGTACGGCATCCAGTGCGGCCACCGGCGCAGTCTACGGAGCGGCGTTCACCCATCCGGACGCGCCCCTCGTCCGAGGGGGATCTGGCGCCGTCGAGGCGTGGATGTGACACTTGAGCCAACTATTCAGCAAGGGGTGTCACATGCCTGACTACCGGCTCGATGCCGAGCAGGAGGACTTCCGCAAGACCGTCGCGGATTTCGCCAGCACCGTGGTGGCGCCACAAGCGCACGCCAGCGATGTCGCTGGGACCTTCCCTTACGACGTCGTCCGCCAGATGGGCGAGATGGGCCTGTTCGGCCTGCCCTTCCCGGAGGAGTACGGGGGCATGGGCGGCGACTACTTCGCGCTCTGCCTGGCGCTGGAGGAGCTGGCCCGCGCCGACTCGTCGGTGGCCATCACGCTGGAGGCCGGGGTGTCGCTGGGCGCGATGCCGGTCTACCGCTTCGGCACCGAGGAGCAGAAGCAGCAGTGGCTGCCGGACCTGGTCGCCGGGCGCAGGCTCGCCGCGTTCGGCCTCACCGAGCCCGGCAGCGGTTCGGACGCTGCCGCGCTGCGCAGCACCGCGCGGCTGGACGGCGACGAGTGGGTGATCAACGGCTCGAAGTGCTTCATCACCAACTCGGGCACCGACATCACCTCGATGATCACCGTGGCCGCGCGGACCGGGGAGGACGAGATCTCCTCGATCATCGTGCCCGCCGGGACGCCGGGGCTGACCGTGGCGCCGAAGTACCAGAAGGTCGGCTGGCGCGCCTCCGACACCCGTGAGCTGTCCTTCGACGACCTGCGGGTGCCGTCGGCGAACCTGCTCGGCCGGCGCGGCAGGGGCTTCGCCCAGTTCCTGTCCACTTTGGACGAAGGGCGGGTGGCCATCGCCGCGCTCAGCGTCGGCCTGGCCCAGGGCTGCCTCGACGAGTGCGTCCGCTACGCCGCCGAGCGCACCGCCTTCGGCCACAACATCGGCCACTACCAGGCGATCCAGTTCAAGATCGCCGACATGGAGATGCGCACCCACGTCGCCAGGCTCGCCTGGTACGACGCGGCGGCGCGGCTCGTGGCCGGTCAGCCGTTCAAGAAGCAGGCGGCCATCGCCAAGCTCTACGCGTCGACCATCGCCGTGGACAACGCCCGCGACGCCACGCAGATCTTCGGCGGCTACGGGTTCATGGACGAGTACCCGGTGGCCCGGCACTGGCGCGACGCCAAGATCCTCGAGATCGGCGAGGGCACCAGTGAGGTGCAGCGCATGGTCATCGCCCGCGAACTCGGCGTCCGCTGACCCGCTGTCGTTCACGCACTGAATGAGTCGTTCGGGACGGTGAACGCACCGAATGACCCATTCGGTGAGTAAGGCCGGGGCTCAGCCGCCGGAGGTGGTGGTGGGCGTGGTCGGGGTGGTGCGGGGCGGGCTGGTCGAGGACGGCGTCGTGGTGGGGTGAGGCGCGGGGGACGGGGCCGGGTCGCCGGGGACGCGGAGACCACCGGGGACCGGGGGCACGCTGTTGATGTTCGGGCTCAGCCCGGGGATGCCGACCTCGTGCTCGGGCAGGTCGACGGGGACCGCCAGCGACTTGGTCGCGGAGCCGAGCCTGGCGCGCAGCTGCACCGTGCCCTTGTCCGCGCCGACCGAGAGCAGCCACAGCTGCACCGTGTACTGGCTGCCCGGGTTCACCACCTTCTCGCAGTGCAGCGTGGTGCCCTGACCGGTGCACGGGGCGGGCCAGCCGATGCCGACGAAGCCCTTCGGGACGACGATCTCGACGTGCATCTTCCCGCGCTGCGAGCCGCGGTTGGTCGCGACGATGTCCAGCCGCGCGGGCCAGCGGCCGATGTAGCGCACCCGGGCCGACAGGTCGATCGCGTCGACGGGCTTCACCTCGACCGGCACGGTCGGGATGCTGACGTTCGGCAGCGCGCCGGCGTTGATCGTCCCGGTGATCGTGCCGGGTTTGGCGTCCGGCGCCGCGTAGAGCTTGAACCGGAACGTCGCGGAGTCACCCGGCGCGATGCCGCCGGGGCTGGTGCACGTCGCACTGGCGCACTCGATGATCGCGCGCGATCCCATCGGCGCGAACCGCGGCGCGGGTTTGCCGACCGTGACGCCGGGCGGCAGGTTCAGCTTCACCGTGACCGGGTCGGAGGGCTTCTCCCCGTTGTTGGCCACGGTGATGCCCATCTCCTGCGGCGGCCCACCGGGCACCAGCGGTCCCTGCGGCGCGGACACCGAGGGCACCAGCCGGGCGGGCTGCGGCTCCGGCGGCGGAGGCGGCACGGGCGGCGGGGTCGTCGGCGGCGGGGTTGTCGGCGGGGGTGGCGGAGGCGGGGTCGGCTGCGCGGGCGGGGGCGACGGGGGTTGCGGCGGTTCGGGCTCGGGCGGCGGTGGCACCACCTGTCGCGTGGTCTGCTGCGCGGCGATCTTCGGCGGCTCCTGACCCTGGTCCGCGGTCATCCCGACCGCGATGGCGGCGCCGAGCGCGACCGCGGAGACCGCGCTGCCGACGACCTGCCGGGGCAGCGCGCTCGCGGCGCCGCCCACACCGCCACCGCTGCCCGCTCCGGCCCCGGCGGCGGCACCGGCCGCGGCCAGCCCGGCCGCGGCGGCCTTGGCCGAGCCCGCGCCCGCGGCGGCGAGGTACGCGGTGACCGCGCCGCCGAGCACGAGCGGGGCGATGACCAGCCGCAGCGCGCCGTTGACCTCGCCGAGTTCGGCGGCGAGGACGCGGCAGCGGTCGCAGCTGTCGAGGTGCGCCTCGACCTGGGCGGTCTCCCTGCGGGACAGTCCGTCCCTGGTCCAGGCGCCCAGCCGTTCGATCGTGGCGCGGCAGTGCTCCTCGGTCCCGGCGCCGACGTGCACCTGGAGGTACGCCTGGCGCAGGCCCTCGCGGGCGCGGTAGGCCAGCGCCGAGACGCCGTTCGGGGTGAGCCCCAGGATGGGGGCGACCTCGGCGGGGGACTGTCCCTCGATCTCGGTATGCCAGAGCACGGCCTGCCACCGCTCCGGCAGCCTGGCGAATGCCTTGGCCGCCAGCGAGCGGTCCAGCCCGGCGACCGCGGTGTCGGTGAACGGCACGACCGCGGCGGCGGCGTCGGCGACACCGGAGATGTCGTCGGAGAACTCGACCTTCCGGTCCCTGCGGGTCTTGTCGTAGGCGGTGTGCCTGAGGGCGGTCAGCAAGTAAGCGCGGAACGCCGCGTCGGGTCCGCGACCTGCCCGAAGCGTGTCGAGGACCTTGGCAAATGCCTCGGAGACCAGGTCGTCCGCTTCCGCGTTCGAGCGCGCGAGCTGGCGCGCGAGGTTGTAAGCAGCCGCCACATGTCGCTCGTAGAGCTGCCCGTATGCCTCGGTCGACCCGTTGCGGACGTCGGTGATCAGCTCAGCGTCACCGCGGCCCGGTGTGTCCCCCTGCGCGCTCGCCACTCTTGCCCTCTCGTTGGGGCGACCGGTCTGATGGCCCCCGGTCGTCCGTTGTGCTCGCTCAGTGTGACGGAGCGACACGGGAAACGTCACGCCGAACGGCGTCACGTGTTCTCCAGAGCTGCGTCGTAGAGGTCGACAGCGATCGAGGTCGGAAAGGGATGCGACGGTGGGTACGCGCGAATTCACGCCACGGGTGGGCCGTGAGCGTGATGACGGCGCGATACGCACGCTCCGTACACGCTGGCGGGAGGCGAGTCTCGCGTCCGGCTGGCCCTTCCCGAGCGACTGGGCGCTGGCCGAGGTCGAGGAGGTGTGCCGGGCGTTAGTGGTCCACGGCGACACCGCGCCCGCGCTGAACCGGCTCGCCAGGGCCCGCGCGCAGACCGGGGCAGGCCTCGCCGAGAGCCTGCAGGACCTCGCCGCGTTGCACGCCGTGTTCACCACCCCACCGGCGCAGGACGGAGTGCCCACCGCGGTCGACCCGGACGCCGTGCCGGTGGACATGCTCCGCGACTTCGCGCTGGCGTGGGCGGACGTGCTCTCCCACCAGGTCGGCGAGCGGGAGGCCGAGGACGGGCTGACCGGCCTCGCCACCACCGCCTACCTGCGGACCCGGCTGCGCGAGGTCTACCGCGAGACGCGCTCGCGCGAACAGCGCTGCGGGGACGAGTTCTGCCTGGTCCTCGTCGCGCCCGACCTCTCGAAGGCGACGGGCTGGTCCCGGCTGGTGGTGATGGTGCTCATCGCCGAGGTGGTCCGCCTGGTCTTCGACTCCGGGGAGACCCTGGCCGCGGTCGGCCCCTCGGTCGCGGCCGTGCTGGTCCGCCGCGACGAGCGGTTGCGCAAGCGCATCGCCGCGACGGCGTGGCTGGTCAAGCGGCGCCTGGCGGTGGACCCTGACCTCGACGACGCCGGGCCCGTGCGGGTCTGGCTGGAGCGGCTGCCCGCGACCCCGGAGGCCGCCGGTGACCTGATCACCCACCTCGCGCGCTGCTGACCGCGCCCCTGTGATGCGGGCTGACCAGTGGCTATCCAGTAATGTCATCGCACCGTGGACTCCCGCACCGGCACCCCCGTCGTCGGCATGGTTGGCGGCGGCCAACTGGCCAGAATGACCCACCAGGCCGCCATCGCCCTCGGCCAGTCACTGCACGTGCTCGCCGTCTCACCGGATGACCCGGCCGCGCTGGTCGCGCCGTCGGTCACCCTCGGCAAGCACACCGACCTGGACGCACTGCGCGCCTTCGCCAAGTCCTGCGACGTGCTCACCTTCGACCACGAGCACGTTCCCGGCGAACACCTCCGCGTGCTGGCCGACGAGGGGGTCAAGGTGCACCCCGGGCCGGGGGCGCTGCTGCACGCGCAGGACAAGCTCGTCATGCGGACCAAGCTCGCCGAGCTGGGCCTGCCGGTGCCGCCGTTCGCCCCGGTCGCCGAGGTCGCCGACGCGCTGCGGTTCGGCGGCGAACACGGCTGGCCGTGCGTGCTGAAGGCGATCCGCGGCGGCTACGACGGCAAGGGCGTGTGGATGCTGAACACGCCCAGCAGCGCCGAACGAGTGATTCCCGAGCTGCTCGCCGCCGGCACTCCGCTCATGGTCGAACAGTGCGTGCCGATGCGCCGGGAGCTGGCCGCGCTCGTCGCCCGCTCGCCGTTCGGCCAGGGCGGCGCGTGGCCGGTCGTGGAGACCGTGCAGCGCGAAGGCATCTGCGTCGAGGTGCTGGCGCCCGCGCCCGACCTGTCCGAGGAGTCCGCGCACGCCGCACAGGAGCTGGCGCTGCGCGTGGCCGACGAACTCGGCGTCGTCGGCGTGCTCGCGGTCGAGCTGTTCGAGACCGCGGACGGTGTCGTGGTCAACGAGCTGGCGATGCGTCCGCACAACTCCGGCCACTGGACCATCGAGGGCTCGCGGACCTCGCAGTTCGAGCAGCACGTGCGCGCGGTGCTGGACTACCCGCTCGGCGTGACCGACACCGTCGCTCCGGTCGTGGTGATGGCCAATGTCCTTGGGGCGCCCGACCTTCCGGGCATGACCGTGGACGAGCGGCTGCACCACCTGTACGCCCGCTTCCCCGACGCGCACGTGCACCTCTACGGCAAGGCCGAGCGCCCGGGGCGCAAGGTCGGGCACGTGACCGTGCTCGGCACCGATCTCGCGGAGGTCCGGCGCAGGGCTGGACTGGCCGCGCACTGGCTCTCGCACGCCGAGTGGCCGGACGGCTACGACATCCACGGCGCAGACATCCACGGAGGCAGATAGATGGCAGGCACCCCGCTCGTCGGCGTGATCATGGGCAGCGACTCGGACTGGCCGGTGATGCAGGCCGCCGCCGACGCGCTGGCCGAGTTCGACGTGCCGCACGAGGTGAGCGTCGTCTCCGCCCACCGCACGCCGCAGCGGATGCTCGATTACGCCGCGACCGCGGCGGACCGGGGCCTGCGGGTGATCATCGCGGGCGCGGGCGGCGCGGCGCACCTGCCGGGGATGGTCGCCTCCGCGACGGTGCTGCCGGTGATCGGTGTGCCGGTGCCGCTGAAGTACCTGGACGGCATGGACTCGCTGCTGTCGATCGTGCAGATGCCCGCAGGGGTCCCGGTCGCCACGGTCTCGGTCGGCGGTGCGCGCAACGCGGGGCTGCTCGCGGTGCGCACGCTCGCGGCCGGGACGGACGAGCTGGCGGTCGGTCTGCGGGGCCGAATGGCCCGGTTCCAGGCGGACCTGGAGCGCCTCGTCCTGGACAAGGACGAGGCGCTGCGCGAGCGAATCGGCCACTGAGAGCAATTCGCATCCAAGGACCTGAAGTGAGTGTGGCTCACATCTCTGCCACACCTACTTTCGCTTCATGGGTGCACAAATTTCCGCAGGTGGAGTGGGGTGGCGCCGAGTCGTCACCCTGCTCTTCGCCGCGACAGTCGGCCTGGGGGCCGTTCCGGCGCAGGCGGCGGTGGCAGCCGCCCCGGGCGCGTACACCGTCTTCAACAACCCGACCGCGAGCACGCCCGACTACCGCATCGAGAGCGACCTGGTCAGCCTCGTCGACGGTGCGCCCGCGGGCTCGGAGATCCACGGTGAGATGTTCACCTGGACCAGGACCCCGGTCGCGACGGCGCTGAAGAACGCGCAGGCGCGCGGGGTGAAGGTCTACCTGGCGGTCGACCGGGAGGGCTCCGGTGGCGCCAACCTGAAGCCGGACAACGAGGCCATCAAGATCCTCAAGGGTGCCGGGCTGACCCGGCTGGTGTTCTGCGGGAACGCGAGCTACTCCTCGTGCATCAGCAACCGGACCGGCGCGATCAACCACAACAAGGTGTTCATGTTCTCCAAGACGAAGAACATGACGAACGCGGTGTGGGTGGCCTCCTTCAACCTGACCAACTCGCAGAACAGCCAGTTCAACAACGCGGTCGTCGTGCACGGCGACAAGCCCCTCTACGACTTCTTCGACCAGCACCTCGACACGATGCTGAACCAGAAGCGCACGGCGGACTACAACAAGTACTTCCGCTCCGACACCGCGCAGGTTCGCGCCTACCTGTCACCGCGGGCGGACTCCTCGGGCGGGACCTCCGCCGAGCACGCCACCGACACCGTCGCCCAGGTGCTGAAGTACGTGAAGTTCGAGTCGGGCTGCACCGTGGACGTCGCGCACGCGCAGTTCACCGGGCCGCGCAAGCCGGTGATCGACGAACTGATCCGCGTCGGCAAACTCGGCTGCAAGGTTCGCGTGCTGATCGGGGAGAACCTGAGCCAGTACGTGAGCGACGCCCTCAAGGGCCAGACGAACATCACGGTCCGCCAGCTGCCGAACCTGCACTCGAAGTACATCGTGGTGAAGTCGCACTACAACGACGCCGCCAAGCGGCAGTTGGTGTTCACCGGGTCGCACAACCTGACCGGTCCCGCGTTGCGCACGCACGACGAGACCCTGATCCGCGTGGAGCGCCCGGAGGTCTCGAAGGCCTACTCCGACAACTTCGCGGCGATCTGGCCCAAGCGCGCCTAGTCCCGGTTCAGCCGGACCTGCACCGCGGCGGGGCCATAGGTGACGAAGTTCGGCCGGTACGGGATGTCCTCGACGGCAACGGCGAGCTCCATTTCCGGGAACCGGCCGAACAACTCCGCCAACGCGATCCGGCCTTCGAGCCGGGCCAGTGGCGCACCGGCGCAGAAGTGCGGGCCGTAGGCGAAGGAGAGGTGCGGGCGCTGCGGCCTGGTGATGTCGAACTGGTCCGCGGTGGGCCCGTACTGGTTCGGGTCGGTTCCCGCGCTGCCGAAGCAGATCAGCAGAGCCTCGCCCGCGGGGATCTCGACGCCGCAGACGGTGGTGTCCTTGAGCGAGAAGCGGAACGGGCTCGCCTGCACCGGGGAGTCCACCCGCAGGCTCTCCTCGACCACCCTCGGCCACAGGTCGTCCTTCACGGCCAGCTCCAGCTGGTCCCGGTGGGTGCACAAGCTGATGATCGAGTTGGCGAGCAGGTGCGCGGTGGTCTCGTGGCCCGCCAGCAGGGTCAGCCGGAGCAGGTCGACCAGTTCGGTCTGGGACAGCCGGTCGTCGCCCCTGCGTGCGTGGACGAGGGCGCTGGTGAGGTCGTCGCCCGGCTCCTTCCGCTTCTGGTCGACCAGCCGGTCGAGCAACGCCAGCAGGCGCAGGTGCGCGCTGCGGACGGCTTCCGGGGCGCTGGCGTAGGAGAGCACCGTCATGGCGTGCCTGCTCAGGGCGGGGCGCTCGTCCTCGGCAACGCCGTACAGCTCGCAGATCACCTGCATCGGCACCTGGTCGGTGAACAGCGCAACGAGGTCGACCTCGTTGTCGCCCTCGGCGACGCAGTCCAGCAGTTCCTTGACGATGCCGCGGACCCGAGGCTCCAGCTCGGCGATCATGCGCGGGGAGAACGCGCTGCCGAAGTAGTCCCGGAGCCTGCGGTGGTCGGCGCCGTCGACGTTGTTGATGTGGTTGCCCTGGATGAGCGCGCGCATCGGCCAGTCCTCGGCGATCGTCCCGTCGTGCAGCGCCGGCCAGTGCTTCTTGTCCTTGCCGAAGGTCTTGTTCTCGTTGCCGAGGACCTCCTTGACCGCCTCGTGGGTCAGCACCGCCCAGACCACCACTCCCCCCGGCAGCTCCACCGGCACCACGGGGGCGATCCCGCGCAGCCGCGCCAAGGCGCCGGGCACGGTCTCGTCGGCGGTGGGGAAGGGGACCGGGTGGGGCATCACGGGGGGCCTCCGGCGGGGCAGCGATCGGGTTTCGGGCTCCGAAGCCTGAGTACGACAGGTGAGGAGCCTCGTGCCGGAGCGGTCCCGCTGCCAGGGTTTGCCTGATTCCCCGCCGCAACCCGTAACTATGGGGGTACAAAACCGCAATTCGCTGCTCAGATGGGTGCAGTCTGGGAGCATGCGGTTCCACGACTGGATCGTCGACGACGCCGAGGACTGGACGGAGCTGAGCAACAGCATCGCTCCGATGGACCACCGCTTCCGCACGCACGGGGACTGGTACGCGACGCTCACCGCGCAGGAGACCGACTCCTACAGCGTGCTGCACTGGGACCAGGGCAACGAGCGGATGGCGTACCGCACGCCCGCACACGTCCGCCGCGTCCCCGACGAGGACCACTACTGGGTCGTCGTGCCGCAGCAGGGCGTGTACTCCATGTGGCACGACGACAATCCGACTCGCGTGCCGCCCGGGTTCGCGTCCGTCAACGGGCTCGACGAGCCGTTCCACATGCACGTGCCGGTGTCGCAGGCGTACGCGCTCCGGGTGCCGAAGAGCGAGATCGACCTCCGCGTGAAGCCGCCGGGACGGGTGCGGCTGCTGCTCGACGTGCGCACCGGCCTCGGCCGGATCACCCAGGACATGATCCGCAGCCTGCACGCGGAGCGCGGGCGCGTCTCCGAGCAGGAGTTCAACGCCGTCTGCGACCGGATCTGCGAGCTGCTGTGCATGCTGGCCACCGGCGACACGCCCGCGCAGCCCAGCCACCTCGCCGAGACCGCCGAGGCCGTCCGGCGCTACGTCCGGGAGAACGTCGGCTACGGCGATGTGCGGCTGCCCGCCGTGGCGCAGGCCCTCGGCTGGTCACCGCGCCAGGTGCGGTCCATCCTCCAGCAGGCCGGGACAACCTTCCGCGAGCTGCGCCAGGAGGAGGCGTTCCGCGCCGCCAGGGACATGCTCGCCGACCCCGCCGCGAAGGAGATCGCGATCAGCGAGATCGCGCTGCGCACCGGCCTCACGCCGACGTGGTTCTCCACCGCCTTCAAGGCGCGCTACGGCGAGGCTCCCCGGGACTTCCGCCACCGCCGCCTCGCCGAGTCGCCGGAGCAGGACGGCTAGGCCTCGTCAGGGGTGGTAGGTGTTGAACGCGACCAGGAGCTCTTCCTGACGGCGCAAGGCTTCTGGCGCTTGGTCGGCGCGCCGTGCGGCGACTCCGGCGGCCATCGCCTGCGCCAGGCCGACGAGGGCGGTCACCGAGCGGAGCAGGCCGGCGCCGGCGGTGTCGGCGAAGAAGACGGAGTCGGCCAGGTCGGCCAAGGGGGACGCCGCGGTGTCGGTGAGGGCGATCGTGGTGGCTCCCGCGGACTTCGCCTGGCGCACGGCGCGGACGGTGTCGGCGGCGTAGCGGTGCAGCGACACGGCCACGAGCACGTCGCTGGACTCCAGGCGGCGCAACCGGTCCGTGAGGGTGCCGGGGCCGGGGATCACCAGGGAGACGTCGTCGAGCACCAGGTCCAGCAGGTAGGCCAGCAGGTAGGCGACGGAGTGCGACTTGCGCAGCCCCATCACGTGCACCCGGCGCGCTCCGGCCAGGGCCCCGACGGCCCGGTGCCACGCGTCCGGGTCGACCCTGGCCAGGGTGCGGGTGAGGTTCTGCTTGTCCAGCTCGACGGCCTTGCTGAGCAGCTCGTCCGGCGCGTCCGCGAGCGATCCGAGCCTGCGCACCAGCTGCGCCTGACCGGACAGGTGCTCGCGGCAGAGCTTCACGAGCGCGGGATAACCCGACAGGCCGCACCGTTGGGCGAAGCGGACCACCGTCGCCTCGTTCACCCCGACGTCGCGGGCCAGCTCGCTGACCGTCTTGAAGGCGATGCCCTCCGGATCGGACAGCACGCGTTCGGCCAGCGTCCGCTGCGAGGGCGTGAAGCCCGCGGAATCGCTCCGCAGCAGCTCGCTCAGCTCGGCGAACGACGTCGGCGCGTCGCTCACCGGGCTCGCCGCCTCAAGCTGAAGATCACCCAGTGCTCCCTCCGGTGAGGTCGTCGACGGCTTCGGCGAGGCGGTTGAGCGCGTCGGCGATCCAGGGCAGCGCCACCGGATCGGCGCTGTGCAGGGCTTCCCACCGCTGCACGTCGTTGGCCCCGTAGAGCAGGCTCGTCGCCATCCGGAAGCGCAGTGCCCTCGGATCATCGCCGAAGGCCTCACCGCAGAGCACACCGACCCGGTACTTCGTCAGCAGCACCTCCGCCAGGTCCATCCCGGAGCGCAGGCGGACCCGCCGCCTCGCGGGCTCCAGGTCCGGGTAGAGGTAGAAGCCGCCGCCGGGGGACCGGCACGAGGCGCCCGCGGCGACGAGCAGCCGGTGCGCCTCGGTGACCACCCTGCGGTGCAGGTCACGGCCCATCCGGACGTACTCGCGCACCTCGGTCGGCTCGTCGAGCAGGTACCCGGCCGCGGTCTGCACCGGCATCGCCGGGTTCGACCACACCTCGCTGGCCACGCCGACCAGCCGCTCCCGCAGCTGCGCGCCCTCCCTGGTCGCCGGAATCCGGCAGAAGCCCAGCCGCCAGCCGCCCAGCGCGGTGGCCTTGCTCAGCCCGGTGGTGACGATCGTGCGCTCCGGGAACACCGTCGCCGGGCTCAGCAGCGCGTCCGGGTCGTGCGCCAGGTCGCGGTAGATCTCGTCGGAGATCACCACCAGCCCGTAGCGCTCGGCGACCGCGCACACCTGGCGCACCAGCTCCGCGTCCGGCGTGGTGCCGGTCGGGTTGTCCGGCGAGGTGACCACCAGGACGCCGGGCCGCTGGCCCTTCCACCGCGCCTCCAGCAGCGCGTTCTCCAGCGCCTCCGGATCGGGCACGCCGCCGGTGTGCTCCGGGACGTCGACCCAGATGACCTCCTTGCCCGCGAGCGCGGCCTGCGCGGCGTAGCTGACCCAGCTCGGCCGCGGCAGCACGATGTCCCCCGGCAGCACCGTGAGCAGCGCGTACAGCAGCGGCTTGCTGCCGGGCCCGGCGATGATCTGGTCCGGTTCGGTCGGCACGCCCCTGCGGCTGAGGTAGCCGGCGGCCGCGGCGCGCACGGCCTCGGTGCCCGCGGTGGGGCCGTAGGAGTTCTCGGTGGCGGCGGCGGAGAGCGCGGCGGCGACCTCGGGAAGCACCGGCAGCCCCGCCTCGCCGAACGCGAGGTGCACCACCGACTCGCCGGTGGCCTGGATGGCGCGGATGCGTTCGTTCGCGGCGAGTGTCGCCGACTGCGGCAGGCCCGTGCGGACCGGCGCGCTCTGGTAGCTGAGCATGGGACGAGGCTACAACTCTGAGTGCAGGAAACAAGGGTCTTGCAAATCTGTTTGCAACGATCGGCGCACA